>CAWHIK010000005.1:0-32185 GCA_963829485.1 uncultured Chloroflexia bacterium | reverse complement strand
ATCGTGTCCACATTGACGGGAGAATTGCCCGACCAGACCGCCCTGGCAGGTGTGCTCAATACAATCCATGAAATGCATCTATCAGTGCTGTCGGTGGAATGCCTAAAAAAAGTATAATATTAATCCGTTTCGTGCAATAACCAAAATCCTTATATCCAAATACAAGGAGAAATAACTCATGTCAACTGAACAAGTCAAGAAAAAATTCAAATTCCCAACTGCTTTCACGATCCTGGTTCTCATTACCGTGGTGGTCGCCATCCTGACCTTTGTGATCCCGGCAGGACGGTACGATTACGATGAGAATGGACAGCCGGTCCCGGGGTCCTATCACGCCGTGGATCCAAATCCGCAGCGCCTGAAGGATGCCATCCTGGCCCCCATCAACGGCATGTACGGTCTTCAGGATTTCCTCCGGATATATCAACATCTACAACAGCGGCGACCTGTACGGCGCCATTGATGTGGCATTGTTCATCCTGCTCATCGGCGGCTTCCTGGGCGTGACCATGAAAACCGGGGCGATCGACGCAGGCATCAACTCTGTGGTGAAAAAACTCGGTCAGCGAGGGCAGGGTCCTGATCACCGTTTTGTTTATCATCTTCGCTGCGGGCGGGACAAGCTACGGCATGGCGGAAGAGTTGCTGGCCTTTTATCCCTTGATCCTCGCCGCCATGATTGCGCTGGGATATGACGCGCTGTCTGCGGTGGCAGTGATCTTGTTGGGTTGCGGCATCGGCACGATGGGTTCCACCATCAATCCCTTCTCGGTGGGCATCGCATCCGGCATTGCCGGCATTCCTTTGGCAGAAGGCATCGGCTACCGCATTGCCATTCTGGTTATTGGGAGCATCATCGGCATTTGGTACGTCCTTCGATACGCCGGACAGGTCCAGAAGGATCCCACCAAGTCACGCGTCGCGGACATGAAAGAGGAAAATGAGAAGCACTTCCTGGGAAGCAGGGATTCGAGCGAAGCGCCCGAATTAACTCCACGGCGAAAATGGATTCTGACGCTTTTCATGCTTTCATTTGTTGCGATGATCGTAGGCGTCATTCCGTGGTCGGACCTCGGTATCACGCGCATTGCCACCCGCTGGTGGTGGTTTGGTGAACTGTCGGCACTGTTCATGGTGATGGGTGTCGTGATCGGTTTCGTCGGCAAATTGGGCGAAGAGGGCACGGTTAACGCCTTCATCGACGGCGCGCGCGACATGCTGGGCGTGGCGCTGGTCGTAGCTGTGGCGCGCGGTATCTCGGTGGTCATGACCAACGGTCTGATCATTGATACGGTTCTCTACTGGTGCGAACAAGCGCTTTCGGGGCTTTCGTCAGTGGCCTTCATCAACACGATTTTCTTCCTGTACATTCCCCTTTCGTTCCTGATCCCATCGTCTTCCGGCCTGGCGACCGTGACCATGCCGATCATGGCGCCGTTGGGAGGGTTCGCCGGTGTTCCAGAACACCTCATCGTCACAGCCTACGCGTCGGCATCTGGGTTGGTTAACCTCGTAACCCCGACCTTCGCGGTTGTGACCGGGGGTCTGGCGATCGGCCGGATCAGCTTCGCGGTTTGGTGGAAATTTATGGCAGTGTTGGTCCTGCTTCTAGCCGTCGTGTGTATGGCTGTGCTGTCCATAGGCGTTCTGGCGGGTGTCTAGAGAATAAGTTATACTCACAGGCGAGGCTGGCTTTTCGACCTCGCTTCATTCACAAAAAGGAGATTTAAAATGGCATACAATTTACGCAATCGCAACTTTCTCAAAGAGCTCGATTTCACACCTGATGAGCTCAAGTTCCTGCTCAAACTGTCCGCTGACCTCAAGGCAGCCAAGTATGGGGGCTATGAACAGCAGCGGCTGAAGGGCAAGAACATCGCCCTGATCTTCGAAAAGACCTCCACCCGCACCCGCTGTGCGTTCGAAGTCGCAGCCTACGACCAGGGCGCCCACGTCACCTATCTGGGACCCTCAGGCTCGCAGATCGGCGTCAAGGAATCCATGAAGGATACTGCCCGGGTTCTTGGGCGCATGTTCGACGGCATCGAGTACCGCGGCTTTGGCCAGGAGATGGCGGAAACTCTGGGCGAATTTGCCGGTGTACCGGTCTGGAACGGCCTGACGGACGAGTTCCATCCCACCCAGATGATCTGCGACATCCTGACCATGACCGAGCACTGCGACAAACATCTCAATGAGATCGCCTACTGCTATATGGGCGATGCCCGCTCCAACATGGGCAACTCGATGATGGTGATTGGCTGCAAGCTGGGCATGGATGTACGTCTGTGCTCTTCCAAGGCGTTATGGCCTGCAGACGAATTGGTTAAGACCTGCCGGGAGATCGCCAAAGAGACCGGCGCACGCCTGACCCTGACCGAGAACGTGGCAGAGGGCGTCAAGGGTGTGGATTTCCTGTACACCGATGTGTGGGTCTCGATGGGCGAAGCCAAGGAAATCTGGGACGAGCGCATCAAGCTGCTCAAGCCCTACCAGGTCAATATGGACGTGGTTAAGAAGACTGGCAACCCCAAAGTCAAGTTCATGCACTGCCTGCCTGCTTACCACAACCGCGAGACCAAGGTCGGCGAAGATGTGTTCCAGCAAAGTGGCATGGAAAGCCTGGAAGTGACCGAGGAAGTGTTCGAATCGGACCTTTCGATCGTCTTCGCGCAGGCCGAGAACCGCATGCACACCATCAAGGCGATCATGGTCGCCACGCTGGGTGATTAACCCTTTTACCATATTATCTTTCTTGGAGAAATTGCAATGGCAGAGCACAAGAAAAGCACAAAATCAACACGGGTAAGTGTCAGCAAGAATAAATTAGCCAAAACGGCAGAGAATCTTGAAGTTGTTGCGGCAGTGACCGGCATGGAAGGCGCACAGAGGCTGGTTGGCGGCGCGGAAGAATTAAAACTGGCAGGTCAGGTCGCCAGGGTGAGCGCATATGAACTGGCCGAAGGCGCCAGCGACATGACCCGCGCCGTGGACGAAGCGGTCGTCGCTGATCGGGTCGCCACGCTGAGTGAAGTCGTAGGCACCGCGGGTGTTGTGGATATGGCACAAGGCGCAGAGATGCTTGCCACATCGGATGATGTCAAGGTCCTCGGTGCCCTGATGGGGCTGATGAGCTACGATGACATGGAACACGGCCTGGAGTTGGCCCGCCTCTCCGGTGAAATGAAGACGGTCGGTGAAGTCGTCGAAACTCTCCAAATGCCAGTCTTAACAGCCTTTCTCCAGACCAGGGGAATGCGGTTGCACCAGATGTCTGTTGAGCAGATCCGCTCTGCGGCAAGCATGCGCAGTCTTTCCCGCGCAATGGCAGCCACCGGACAGAAGATCGCCGGCATGGGCGAGAATGAAATGGCCGAAGGCGTTGTTCGCCTGGCCGTTTCCCAGGGCATGGCTGAAAAGAGCGAGGACCTGGTCAAAGAAAGCAAGAAACATGCCGCCAGTGCAGTAAGGAAGGTTAATGCTGCTGAAGAGACAGCGGGAGTGGCGAGAGCGGTTGCGAGGGATGCTGCCGGAGAGATCGCGGAAGGTTCCGCGGAATTGGGAAGCGCGGCCGCTACTGCAGGCTTTGCTGAAGCTCTGGAAGAAAAAGCAAAAAAGTAGGCTAAACAGAGCATTAGAAGAAGAACCATGTTTCGTTTAGGTAGTGGTGATAACAAGCAGGATGGTCTGCTTCGTAGAACCGATTATCGACTCGGGCGTGAAAACGCCCGAGTCGAAACACCTTGATAAATTTGCGGAGTTCACCCGCAAAAATACTTGAGTGCCATTTCAAATGGAATATTCGGCACCCTCAATTGAATAATAAAGAATCCATGATACCAACCCTGGAGATCACAACCTACCAGTTCCCATATATTCTTGAAGTCCTCGCAACCATTGCCTGGGCGACAAGCGGTGCCCTCGTGGCGCGAGCGCAGGGGTTTGACTTCCTCGGGGTGTTCATCATTGCGCTGGTATCCACCACCGGCGGCGGCTTGATCCGTGACGGGGTTTTCCTGCAGAAAATTCCGGTCATGCTGACTGTACCTTTATACATGGTTATTTCCTTCTTTGCTGCGGTTGTCATCAGTCTGTTCGGACGATACTGGGAGAAGGTGAAACGGGGGGATGTCGTCATTGGATTGATCGACGCGATCGGAACGCCTGCATTTGCATTGATCGGCTTTCAGCTTTCCTACCTGGCAGGCATCCCGGTGATTGGTTCGCTTTTTGTCGGATTGGTGAACGGCGTCGCCGGCGGTATCGCGCGCGACCTGTTCGTCGGCACCGTCCCTCGCTTCTTTCGCCCGGGGCAATACTTCAGCCCGATATTGATCGCGTCCCTTTTGTTATATGTTGCCCTGCTGGCTTATGGCCGTATGGACAGTAATGCGGCTGCCTGGGTGGCGATCCTGTTTGCTGCCATCGCGCGAGTGTTGGTGATTCGTTACAACTGGCAGTCCCGCCCCGTGAACGAATGGAATGTTGATGAAAAACTCCAGGCTATCCCTGATTACTTCGGTCAGACAAGAAAATTCCAGATGAAAAGGCGATTTTCCCCGCATGGTGCCAACCCAAAAAGGTCGAAGGATCAAGATGACAATTCCGTCTCTACTTGAGACGTCAATCCATTAGCGAAGTGTTTTATCAGACTGGTTTACGAATTGATGAGCGCATGACTAATATTCTTACGACGACCATTTATATCATCCTAATAGTACTAATTATTTCCACGCTATATGTTGTCGCGCGGACTTTGATCTTCTCCTGGCGGCAGCGGGCTGTGGAACCGGTGGAAAGTATCCCGGTGGATGAGACCAAGATCGCTGAGCACCTGGCAGCGTCCATTCGCTGTAAGACGGTCCCCTTGGATGACAAGGGCACGCCTGATCCCGAGGCATTCAAGCAGCTCCACCGGATGCTGGAAGAGACTTATCCGCTTGTCCACCAGAAGCTGAAGCGTGAAGTGGTCAATGGCTACAGTTTGCTCTACACCTGGCAGGGCAGCCGCGCCGACCTGGAACCGGTCATGGTGATGGCGCACCAGGATGTGGTCTCCGCCGACCCGACCGAGTGGACCCATCCGCCGTTCGAGGGAAAGATTGCCGATGGCTTCATTTGGGGCCGCGGCACGCTGGATATCAAGAACCAGTTGATCGGAATCATGGACGCGGCCGAGACGCTGCTCCAGCAGGGGTTCCGCCCGGAAAGGACGATTCTCTTTGGCATGGGTCATGACGAAGAAACAGGCGGTGTGAACGGCTCGAAGGTGATGGGGCAGCTGCTCAAGGAACGCGGTGTCCACCTGGCGGGAATCGTCGACGAAGGCGGCGGTATCAGCGCCGGTCTGGCACCCGGTGTGCGGGGGAATGTCGGGCTAATAGGTATCAGCGAGAAGGGATATCTCACGGTTGAATTCTCAGTAAAAAGCCAGCCGGGGCATTCATCCACGCCGCCTCCGCAGACCGCCATCGGCATTCTTTCAAAAGCGCTTGCCCGTCTCGAAGCCCACCCCATGCCGGTCCACTTGCGCAAGCTGCGCCCGCTCTATCGCGGCATTGGCATAGCAGCTCCGATCTACATCCAGGTCGCTTTCGCGAATGTGTGGTTGTTCGGTCCATTGCTGAAGCGCTGGCTGGTAAAAAATCCGGAAATGAATGCCAGCATGCGTACGACCACTGCTTTAACGATCATCAGTGGAGGGGTGGAGGACAATACAATCCCAGCCGAAGCCAAAGCGATCGTGAATTTTCGCCTGCTGCCCGGCGATACCATCGCGGATGTGCTCTGGCATGCGAAGAAGGTCATCAAGGATGAGCGGGTGAAGTTCAAACCGGTTGAAGGGAAGTTCAACGAGGCACTACCCATCTCGCCGCAAGACTGCGCGGCTTATAAAGGACTTAAGACGGTGATCCGTCAGGTCTTTGCGAATCCGCCTGTGGCACCGTTCGTTATGCTGGGAGGCACGGACTGCATGCATTTTGTGCCGGTGTGCGACCATATCTACCGCTTTACGTCCGTCGTAATGGACGAAAGTTTCCGCGGTCTGGAACATGGCATCGATGAACGCATCCCGGTCGAGGCGATGGGGAAGATGGTCAAGTTTTATGCCCAGCTCATGAAGGTCTGGGGTACGCGAGAAATGACAGTTTAGCTAGAAAGGAGATAATTTGATGAGAATTGTCGTTGCTTTAGGAGGAAATGCCCTGCTCAAGCGGGGCGAACCGATGACGCATGATGCCCAGCGCGCCAATATCCAGGTTGCGGCTCGTGCCCTGGCGCCGGTGGCGAAAAAGCACCAGCTTGGTCATGGCGCACGGCAATGGCCCACAGGTGGGTTTGCTGGCGCTTCAGGCGTCCGCATACAAGGATGTGGAAGCCTATCCTCTGGATGTGCTCGGTGCGCAAACCGAGGGCATGATCGGTTACATGATCGAACAGGAACTGGGCAACCTGCTGCCCTTCAAGGTGCCGTTTGCTACCCTCCTGACCATGGTCGAGGTCGATCCGAAGGACCCGGCCTTCCAGAACCCGACCAAATTCGTCGGCCCGGTCTATGAGGAAGAGGAGGCGAACAAATTAAAGCAGGAAAAAGACTGGGTGTTCAAAATGGACGGGAACAAATGGCGGCGTGTGGTGCCCTCCCCGCTGCCCAAACGGATCTTCGAGATCCGACCCATTAAGTGGCTGCTGGAGCATGGAACGATCGTGATCTGCGCCGGCGGTGGCGGTATTCCCGACCATGTATGATACTTCAAAGAAACGCTGGCTGACCGGCATCGAAGCGGTCATCGACAAGGACCTGGCGAGTGAACTGCTCGCCGAAATGGTCGATGCGGACCTGTTCGTCATTGCCACCGATGTAAAAGGTGTTTTCCTGGATTGGGGAAAGCCGGAGCAGCGTATGCTGGAAAAGATCACTCCCGGCGAGTTGAAAGCACACCCCTTCCCGGCCGGATCCATGGGTCCGAAGGTTGCCGCGGCTGTCCAGTTTGTTGAGAAGACCGGCAAACGTGCGGCGATCGGTTCGTTGGAAGACATTGAAAGAATCGTGGCAGGCAAGGCAGGCACCAATGTCGTGCCCGATAAGCCCGTGAAGAAGATTAGCAAGCCAGTCAAGAAGACAAGTAAATCGACAAAGAAAACCAAACCAACCAAAAAGAAAGGATGAAATAAAATGGCAAATTTTGGAGTCAATTCAGAAGTTGGTAAGTTACGCAAGGTGATCGTCCACCGGCCGGACCTGAGCATGAAGCGGCTGACCCCTACGAACCACGATGAGTTGTTATACGACGATGTCTTATGGGTTGAGCGTGCTCAATGGGAGCATGACCAGTTCGTGAAGGCCATGCGTGACCGCGGCGTGGAGGTGTTCTACCATCTCGACCTGTTGGGAGAAGCCCTGGCGGCATCAGAGTCAGCCCGGAAGAATGTCATCGGCCTGGTGGCCTCGGAATATACAGTCGGCTGGTCGCTGATGGATGAGGTCCGCGAATTCCTGTCAAAGATGAAACCGGAAGTGCTCGCGAAGCACCTGGTGGGTGGTCTGACTGTCAGCGAAATGGTGGAGGGAGGATTCGACCTCGCCAAGTTCAAGGAGATTTCCCTGGGCGCAGCAGCGGTGACGGACGATCTGGGTTACTTTGTCCTGCCCCCGGTGCCGAATTCCCTCTTCCAGCGTGACCCCTCCTGCTGGATCTACAACGGTGTGACGGTCAACCCGATGTACTGGCCTGCCCGCCGCCGCGAATCACTGAACATGCTGACCATCTATAAGTATCATCCCATGTTCAAGGATGGCGGGTTTGAATTCTGGTATCCTGAGCAGAGCGCGGAGGGAGGATTCAATATCAACGACTTTGGCCGTGCTTCCCTCGAAGGTGGCGATGTCCAACCGATCGGCAATGGAACCGTGGCTATTGGCATGAGCGAGCGAACCTCGGGACGTATGATCGAAATGGTCGCCAAAAAACTCTTTGAGAAGGGTGCTGCCGAGCGTGTGATCGTGGCGGTGATGACGAAGGACCGCGCACACATGCACCTCGACACCGTGTTCACCCTGCTCGACCGCGACAAGGCGACCGCCTTCCCCAAGGTGGTCAACAATATTCGTGCCGTCAGCCTGCGCCCCGGCAAGAAAGCCGGCGATTTCCACGTCACCGAAGAAAAGAGCTTCACCTCCGCGGTTGCCGATGCACTCAAAGTGGATAAGCTGACCGTCGTCGAAACCGGCGGGGATGAATACCAGGCGCAACGCGAGCAGTGGGACGATGCCAACAACACTGTCGCTCTCGAGCCAGGTGTGGTGGTGTCCTATGAGCGCAATACCTTCACCATCAACAAGATGCGTGAAGCCGGCGTGGAAGTGGTTGCGATTGCCGGATTTGAACTGGGCAAGGGACGCGGCGGCGGTCACTGCATGACCTGCCCGATCCTGCGCGACGGAATTTAGTTCAAATAGCAGGATATGGTTTCAGCCTTCTTGTGGGGCGGTCTGGCAGCAGCATCATTGTTGATTGGTTATTTTCTCGCCAATCGCGGGCTGTCCAAGCGTAATGTGGGAATTGTCATGGGGATTGGCACTGGTGCCCTCATCAGTGCCATCGCCTATGAGCTCGTACCCGAATCGGCACTGGGCAGCGGCTGGCAGATGGCTCTGGCTTTCGCCCTGGGTGCTGTCGTCTTCTTTCTGGGCGATTGGTATGTCGACCGCAAAGGAGGAGGAGAACGCAAGAATATCTCCGGAAATCAACCTGGAGGTTCGGGTGCTGCCGTGTTCATCGGCACATTGCTGGATAATATTCCCGAATCGATCATCCTGGGCATGACCATGACCATCAACGGCGTGGTCAACCTGGCTTTCCTGGCTGCTGTGTTCATCTCCAATTTGCCGGAAGGTGTGGCAGGCACGTTGAATTTGGAGGCGTCAGGGTATTCGCGAAAAAAAACCTTTTGGATGTGGATGGGACTGGTTGCAATCTCTGCAGTTTGTGCCGGTCTAGGTTATTGGGCAATCAGTATTCTTCCGGAAGCCGATGGAAGAATTATGCAGGCTTTTGCTGCCGGCGCCATGCTGACCATGTTATCCGATGTGATGATCCCTGAGGCACACGAGCATGGCGGGAATACAGTAGGGCTATTCACTGTTTTCGGTTTTCTCCTGGCAGCCATGTTGTCTGTGCTTCAATGAGGTAAATGAGTTAAGTCATCTGTTAAATGGAAAGTATCGTAGTTTTCAAGAAATTCGATTCGAAGGAGAGCGATTATGGGAAAGAAAAAGGATAAGAAAAAAGAAAAGAAAGAATTGGAAAGTGTCGATGTAAAAGGAAAGGTTAGTGGCAAGGATACGAAGACCGACGGTAAGATGAGCCGCAAGGACTACGAGAAGGAATTGAAGAAGCTGCAGGTCGAGCTGGTGAAGCTTCAGGAATGGGTGAAATACACCGGCGCCAAGATCGTGGTGGTGTTTGAAGGGCGCGATACCGCCGGCAAGGGAGGCGTTATTAAAGCCATCACGGAGCGCACCAGCCCGCGCGTCATCCGGACCGTTGCCCTCTCCGCACCGACTGAACGGGAAAAATCACAGATGTATTTCCAGCGTTACATGCCGCACCTGCCGGCTGCAGGGGAAGTCGTGCTGTTCGATCGCAGCTGGTACAACCGGGCAGGAGTGGAGCGCGTAATGGGCTTTGCCACCAAGGAACAGGTGACGAGTTTCCTGAAGAACGCCCCGTCCGTGGAGCGATCGATGGTCAACTCGGGGATCATCCTGGTCAAATACTGGCTGGAGGTCAGCAAGGAAAACCAGGCGAAACGTTTCAAAGAGCGGTTGGACGACTACATCAAGATCTGGAAGCTCAGCCCGATGGATGTTGAAGCCCAGGCGCGCTGGTATGACTATTCCCGCGCGCGCGATGCTATGTTCGAGGCGACCGATATGGAGGAATGCCCCTGGTATGTGGTGGATTCCAACGACCAGCGTAAGGGACGCCTGAATTGCATTACGCACCTGCTCAGCCTCATCCCTTATGAAGAGGTTCCACATGAGAAGGTCAAGCTTCCCAAGCCTCAGAAAAAAGGGAAATATGTCGAGCCGGATTATCCCTACCGCCGCGTCCCTGAAAAATATTAGAAAAGGAGTATGACTATGGCAGAAACTACTGAAAATAAAACCAAGTGGTATTCGTTATCTGTCGACGATGTAGCAAAACAACTGCAAGTCGACCCGGCGAAGGGCTTGAGCGCGAGCGAAGCTCAGCAGCGTTTGCAGAAATATGGTCCCAACGAATTGGCAGCCAAAAAGAAGGAATCAGGCTGGCAGGCTTTCCTGCGCCAATACGGGGACTTCATGCAGCTCATCCTGCTGGGCGCCGCGGTGCTTAACCTGGTGTTCACGCAGACATGGAGCACGACGATCGTGCTGGTGGTCCTGACCGTCTTCAACGCGGTATTGGGCCTGCGCGGCGAATCCAAAGCCGAGGCCAGTCTGGCCGAACTGACGAAGATGATGAAGAACATCGCCCGCGTACGCCGCGATGGCCAAGCCGTCGAGATCGAAGCGGAACAGTTGGTGCCGGGCGACATCGTTTTGATGGAGGCGGGTAACCGCGTGCCGGCGGATGGGCGCTTGTTCGTCACGGCGACCCTCGAGATCGAGGAAGCCGCCCTGACCGGCGAGAGCGTGGCGTCCTCCAAGGACTCTGATGTTATCACCAAGCCTGAAGTGCCTCTGGGCGACCGCCATTGCATGGCGTACATGAACACCTCCGTCACCCGCGGTCGTGGTGAGATGATCGTCACCACTACCGGAATGGGCACTGAGATGGGGAACATCGCTGAGCTGCTTAACAAGACTGAGGCAGACAAGACGCCTTTGCAGAAACAGCTCGACCGATTGACCATTATCATCGCTGGATTGGCAGGCCTCGCCTTCCTCCTCATGGTCATCATGGGGCTGCGCAACGGGCAGGCTCTGGACACCATTTTCATCGCTGGTATCGCTTTGGCTGTCTCTGCCATTCCTACCGGCCTTCCCGCTGTGGTCACCACCATTTACTCCATGGGCACTCGTGCGCTGGCAGCCCAGAATGCGATCGTGAAGCGGCTGCCCTCGGTGGAGACGCTGGGCTCGGTTTCCGCGATCTGCTCGGATAAGACCGGCACGCTGACACTCAACAAGATGACGGCGCGTGAGTTCATCATTCCCGGCCAAAACCAATACAAAGTGACAGGAGAAGGATACAGCACCAAGGGCGAGTTGCTTCATTCCGGCGGCGCCAAGATCGATCTGGATGCTGTCATGCTGCCCATGGCGCTGTGTGCCGATGCCCGGTTGGACGGCGAGGCGCTGATCGGCGACCCCACCGAAGGTGCGCTGATCGTGCTGGCTGCCAAGGGCGGAATTGATCTGGATGGCGCGAAGAAGCAGTATCCCCGAGTGGCGGAAGTTCCGTTCGACTCAGATTACAAATTCATGGCGACCTTTCACAATATGAAGGACGAAAAAGGCAAGGAAGTGGTCCGCTGCTTCGTCAAAGGCGGTCCCGATGTTGTGATTGCGCGCAGTGGTTCATACTGGACGCCTGATGGCGAACTCCACCCCATCACAGATGACAACCGCAAGCTCGCACTCGATGCTAATGAGCGCATGGCAAAGACCGGTGAGCGCGTGATGGTGGTAGCGCGGCGTGACTTCGACACGGCAACCTTCGATCCGAAGGCCAAATTGCTCGACCTGGTGACAGACCTCACCCTCCTGGCGATGGTCGGCATTGTGGATCCCCCGCGAACCGAAGCCAAAGACGCGATTGCCAAATGTCATAGCGCAGGCATTCAGGTACGTATGATCACGGGCGACCATGCCGTGACGGCTGCAGCTATCGGGCACGAGCTGGGAATCGAGGGCAAGGCGCTCACTGGCGCGGAGTTTAAAGCCATGAGCGATGAAGATTTAATGAAGGATCTGGACAATATCGGTGTAGTGGCGCGTGTAGCCCCCGAAGATAAGATCCGACTGGTGGACCTGCTGCAACGAAAACAAAACGTTGTCGCCATGACCGGCGACGGTGTCAACGATGCGCCGGCGCTCAAGAAAGCCGATATCGGTGTGGCCATGGGCATCACCGGTACGGAGGTCTCCAAGGGCGCTGCAGTCATGATCCTGACAGACGATAATTTCGCCACGATCGTCAAGGCGGTCGAGTTCGGGCGGTCCATCTATAACAACCTGTTCAACTTCATCCGCTTCCAGATGATGCAACTGGTAGGGTTCATTAGTTGTTACCTGCTGGCCGCGTTTTTTGTCGTTCTCGGAGGTGTGCCGTTTACGCCGGCATTGGTCCTGTTCCTGAACTTCCTGGTGACGGTGCCGGTTGCGATCGCGTTAGGCTTCGATAAGCCGGCTTCTGATTTGATGGAGCGCAAGCCCCGGCCGTTAATGCAACCCATCCTTTCAGTTTCGCAGTGGGTTCGCATCGCCATCTTTGGCATATTGCTGGGCTTCGTGACGGTCCAATTGGAGGGGTTGTATCAGGCGGGTAGTGTTGCCACTGCTGCCACCATGGGCTTTGTCGCCTTCGCATTGATCAGCATTGTCATGGGTCTCAGTTCGCGCAGTGAAACAGCCAGCGCCTTTAACCGGGATATTCTGAACGATCGGAACCAGTTGATGCTCTACGGTCTTGCAATCCTGTTCACCTTCCTGCCGACCGTATTGGACTTCCTGCAGCGCATTCTGGGTACGACGACGCTTACTAATGATCAGTGGCTGATCTGCATCGGATATGCCATCGCTTTCCTGCTCGTCGACGAAGTAGTCAAGTTCTTCATGCGCAGGCGTAAAAAGTAATTGGATGATGTGCTAACTTAACACCTGCATCAACCGTAAAAAAAGGTCGCTTCGAGAAAAGAAGCGACCTTTTTTATCAACCTATCATGGGTTTTCGTTTTTCGTATTGATTTACTTTAGGCGTGTTGCCCTTACTTACTTTTTTGCAACCTTCTTGGATTTAGATTTGGCAGGCTTACTCTTGCCGGTAGTCTTCTTGGCGGGCTTTGCCTTTTTTGCCGTCTTTTTGGCTGCCGGCTTGGCAGGTTTTTTGCTGGCTGCCTTCTTGGGAGTGGTTTTCTTCTTCGGAGCGGGTTTGGCTGCCTTCTTCGCAGCTTTCTTAGGCGCGGGTTTGGCGGCCTTCTTGACAGGAGCTGCTTTCTTCGCAGCTGGTTTGGGTGCCGGCTTGGTCGTCTTCTGGGGTGCGATGGCCTTCTCCTCAGCCGGTTTGGGAGCTGGTTCGACAGGCTTCGGTTCTTCGATGGCTTTCTTGGCTGCTGCCTCGGGCACTACCACTGATGCTACCACCACTTCACCCTCTCGGGTGATCACGTCGTCCACAACCACGACGCCTTCCTTGGTGGCCACTGCGGATTCTGAAACCACCATGTCCGGCGTGGCAGCCACCATGCCGTACTCCACCTTGTCCTCGGTCACGGTGGCGGCGGCAGCGACGACCGCCTCGTCAGTGATAGCCATGCTGATCACCTCAGCTGATTTCTCGTCCGCAGCCACTTCCTTGTACACCAACCCCTCCTCAGACAGCAGGATTCCCAAAGCGACATTCTTGCCTTCGTTGAGTTCTCTCGGAGAGCTTGGCCGCCAGCTTATCAACGAATGGATTGACATTCTCCTCTTTGACTTTTTTCTGGTATTCCTTCAGAAAAGCTTCGCTTGTAATTGCCGCCACCGCAGACGTACCCGGTTTCATAGCTTTGCCGACAGTCTTCAAACTTTCATCTTTGAACCCGGAGTCTTTATACGCTGCGGCTGCGCCGACTGCCGCGCCGGTACCCGCTCCAAAGGCTACTCCTGCCGGTCCACCTAGGATGCCGACGACGCCTCCGACCAGCGCGCCGACACCAGCGCCTATCCCGGTTTTCATGTCGCCGGTTTCATAATAGTGTACCTTGCCGGATGCGTCCTGGCGGACCACAGCGGCATTCTCAAAGTAGAACTTCTTTTCCTTCTTGGCAGCCTTCATGGCTTTCAAAGCCTCATCGCCAGCTTTCTCATCGGTAAAAGCCATGACCAGAAAGCCCACTGCCTGGATTTGTTTATTTGTGTCGTTCATGATGGTTTCTCCTTTATCTTTCCTTATGGATTTGGTTTTCCAAAGCCAGTGTTTTTACTCCACTGACCATTGGAATTGTCATATTAGTTAAATTTTGAATAGCCGATTTTGGCATGATAAGCGAGCTATAAATTTGCCTGCAAAATTATACATTGGATTGGCGAGAATTCAATATCCAAAAAAGCAGGTCATCCAGCAGGCTCGCGTTAACGAATAATCTCCCATCTGCTAAGGTGATGTGCCGTACTCGGCTTCTTCGAAGGGAATAGCCTCCTGCCATTTGGTCTCGAACATCGCCTGATACTCCGCGATGGCCTCCGGGTTGTCGGTGGCGAGGCTGTATTCGTTCAATCCCTGATCTCCCCATGCACTGTAGTGCAGGTTGTGACTGCCAATGATCAACAATTCCTCATCCATCAGGATGGATTTGGCGTGAATCTTGCCGTTGTAAAAGCGCAGTTCGACCTGGTCTTCCAAGCCGAGACGGGTAAGCTCTTCCATTAACTCGACCCCGGCGACCCGATTCTCCAGTCCATTGCTGTTGGTGTTTTCCATGATCACGCGTACATGGGTATTGTTATTCGTGATCCCTTCCACCATGGAGACCATCCAGGGCAGCGCATCTTCGAAGGTGCAAAAATCCGGGAAGATGATATTGATCATGCAGACCAGCTCGAGGGAGAAATTGGTCTCCATTATATCGATGGTATCCGTTGAAAAAGCCAGACCGGTGGCGATGAAGTTATCCGCTTCTTTGAAGATGCTGTTGCGGTAGAGTGAAAAAGAGTTGTCATCACCCTCGGGAGGGAGGTAATAGCGCATCACTTCGGGGATGTGGACCGCCCCGGCTGACAACTCCGTGCAGGTGTCCTGCCAGTCCGATCCGTCTTCAGGGTAAAAATCTTCACAATAGATCTGATTGGCTCCCTCCCACATATCGTCATAAACGCTGATGGATTCCTGAGCGATGGGACCCTGAATGACTATCCCCAGGTCGAGAAGGTCGTAGCCTAAACCTGAGGGATGGTCTTTCGGGAAGTGCAGGTAACCGTAATTGAAACCGACACTCGTCGACCTTTCGCCGTCGATTACAACGAACTTGGTATGGCTGTGAGGGTACGCCCCCGGGAAATTGGCGAATTCCAGCCGCCAGCCGATCTCCGGTTCGACCATCTGCCCGACACCTGCTGCTCGGAAATCCGATATTGCATCCTTGAGCTGAGAACCATACTCGAGGGTGGATAAGCTTGGATAATTACCAAGCATGATTCGCACCGTCATGCCCTTGGGATAATTCTCAGGATGAGCTTTAACTTCCTTGTACAACGCTGCCACGCCCTGTGCCAGCACATTGCCAGGGCTGGGAGGGGATGTGCTGGGTTCGTACTGCATGGTTGAAAAAAGCACTTCATATTGAGCTTCGCGGATGATCGCCGCCGAAACCCAGTCAAAGGCGCTGTTTGGCGTGGGTGGTTCATCACTGAATGCCGGCTCGGGGTTGGGGGTGTAGATGATGTGACTGAATTGATTGCGGCAGTAAGGGATCTCTGTCCCTTCCGGGCGTGTCCCGCCAGTGAGGAGCACCTGCAATCCGGCTGACTCCAAAGTTGAGAGTTGCTGTTCATCGCAGGTGTAGACCTCCTGAACAGCAGAATACATGCTCTGGTCTGCTTCCTGCCAGACGAGAAGTAGATTTCCTTCCTCATCGCCAGTCATAAGTGGAATTGCTACAGATTCAGTTCGAGATACGATGGAAGGTTCACTCCAGCCGGAGGAGAGGCGGATGCTCTCCACCAGAAGGCTGTCGGTTCGGGTCACTCCTGGTCGTGTCGGTGATCTCAGTGGTGTACCAGACGAGGTGCGGAAGGCCATCAACGCCAAGGGCAAGCGCCGGTGCAGCCTGGCAGCCGGGGAAATCAATCTCCTCTACGGTCTCGCTGCCGTGCTGATATTGAATAGTCCCATCGGATGTACACCAGGCAGTGTGGACCACCTGGTCTGGTCCCGTCACGCTGACCTTTGACTGTTCATCCGCTGGAGGTACAAATCCGCTGACATCGTTGGTATAAGGTTGAGGTGCCGACCACCGGACACCAACGGTTTCCGAAATTAATTGTGTGTTAGTGTTTCCCGTGTAAATGGTCAGGAATTCTGCGATGTGATCGACGATGCCCAGGAACCAGAAGACTGCCATGATCCCGAGCACTGCCATGATGCCCGTCTGCCAGACAGAAGGCTGGAGCTTCTCGACCGGTTCGTTCCTGGCGGATGCTCGGTTCGCGAGCCGACCGTAGGTCAATCCCATCGCGCCACCACCCAATGCAAATGGGGAGGCCAGGGCCAGCAGCAATACGATCCATGTCAGGATGGGGTGTGTCTGGAATCCGGACGTCGGGTTGACCAAATTCACCAGGATGCCCATGAGGACACCGCCAAGTGAGAAGCCGATGGTCGCTGCCAGAATGACCCGCCAGGTATCCTTCAAGCGAAGGCTTAGTAGCGCGTGGATAATTCCAGTTACAAGCCCGAACACCAGCCCCATCAGACCGAATACCAGAGCGTATTGATCGATCTGGTTGGTCGTGAAGTTGTTATAGATGCCGATAAAACCGAGCAGAAGGAGATAGACGAATGTAAAAAAGCTGACCGTGATAGCGAAAGCCACTCCGCTGCCGATAACCTGCCTGCGTTTTCGCGGGACACCGAGTATGGATGCCAGTGTCCAGCCGCCGACGCCGCCCAGTACAGCACCGCCAAGCGCAAGCATTAATCCGGCAAAGACGGGGATGCCCAGGATTTTTACCAGAACCTGGTTGTCGTCAATGAGACCGAAAAGCCAGCTAACCAATCCCAGGCGGGATGTAACAAAGATAAACAGAACTCCTGCAGCTACACCAAGTAGATAACCCAATGCGCCTTTCAGGAAATTCCTCAGATCAGGGTGTAGTTTGGTCATGTGTAAAACTCCTCACAGCGATAACATGAATTGTTATCGTCGGATATTCTACTACTCATTTGGAAGTATTATTTCCGCCCATACCGGATAATGGTCACTGGCATCCGTTTGACGATAGACACCCGCTGAGGAGTTGAGCCCTTCCATGTTGAAGATGTGATCCAGCGTGAACTTCAGGCTGTTGAACTCAAAAGTGTACCCGGTGCCATCAGTCAGACGTCCCAACCCTGCATCTTTTAGTTTGTTTTCCAAGAAAGAGATACTCCCCGGCCGCCAGGTGTTGAAATCCCCGCCTAGAATTACCGGACCCTTTTGCCTGGTCATCTCTTCAGCCAGGAATTTCCCCTGAGGCTCCATCCAAGCCAAATCGAGGTGAGTGTTATAAACCGTGACATCCCTGCCATACAGTGAAGTAACCGCTCTTACCGCGTAAATCGGTTTTCCACCCATCCGGGCAGCCAATTGGGCAGCATGATTTTTTCAGGATCCTTAAGCGGCCATTTTGACAGGATGGCAATACCATACTCGCTTTGCCGTTTACGGGAGAACACCGTCGGATAATAAATGTAATTGTATGGAAGCCGTCTGGAGATTCTCTCAACACCCTCAGCATTAATTTCCTGAAGCAGCAGCAGATCCGTTTCCTGAAGTTCACTGGCTTTTTCGAGTGTTGCGATTACATCATCCAGGTTTTCGCCAAAGTGAAGATTCCAGGACACGACGCGAAGCGACCCGTCGAAAGGTTGACTGGAATCCGCGTGAAATCCCTGTATCAGTTGACCCTCTGGATCGGTATAGTTCGTGATGTGGTTTCTCCATGCCATCAAAAACAACAAAGCTGTCAGTAAAATTAACCCGATTAATGTATAGAAAACCTTCGCCCATCTTGTCTTCATGATAGGAATCCGCTTTTCTCCTTTGTTTCCCAAAACATATTTACACCTTAATCATAACATCATGCCAATGCCGTTGTGAATTAGTGTGATAGATATATTGCTTGACTCTTATCTGTCAGATAACTATACTAATTACATTGGGTAAACATAATAGGAATTTCTTTTTATTGTGGAACCAATCTGTTTAGGAGGTGTTTCATGAGTTTGGAAGTAAAGATGAAAACGATTTCACCGAAGCAAGTGTTGAGCGTGACACGGCATGTTAAAGTAGGCGGGCTGGACCGCGCCATCGAAGAAAACCTGAATGATATGTATAAGATGGCGAAGGACCAGAACGCAGAGACTTCAGGTCCGCCCTTCGGTATATTTCATGGAGCAATTAATGAGAACGAGGACGGTCCCATTGAAATCTGTCTGCCGGTGAGGGGGCATGTTACCGGTACAGAAAAAATCACGATCAAACAGTTATTTGGCGGTAATGCTGCCTGTGTGACCATGGTCGGTGAGCAGTGTGAGTTTCCGTTCATCCTGAAGGCTTACGATGCTGCGGCAGCCTGGATAAAAGAGAACGGCCACCACACATCCGGACCACCACGCGAGATTTGGCATTCCGGTCCTGGACCGGACGCGAAAATGGAAATAGTCTGGTTTTACAGGTAACCTAAAGAGCCGTTTGCGAAAACGGCTCTTTAGTTATCGATGAGCCTTCACATCAACATGGATCTGCTTTTCGGTGTTCGAAGCCGCTGGGCAGTCTGGTAAAATCCATGGAGGTGAAAATCCATTGAGAATGCATTGTGCTATGTTTTCGCTAACAAATCCTGTGGTTCTGTTATCGTTGCCCAAAGTGTTACCCGCGAAATTCCCAACTTTTTTCCTGATCAGGAAACCTGGAAATGAAAGTTAAGCGCATCATTCCCTGGGCGCAGGAATTCATGGTGGGGGGTGACTGGGCTTTCGCCCTCGCTGAAAGTATACGCCGCAACCTGCGCTGGTTCTTTGTGGATGGAGTTTTCGCATCAGCCAGCGATTTAATCCCGATCACCTATTTCACGCTATACCTGGTAGCTCTTGGCGCATCCGATCAGCAGGTGGGTGTTTACAGTTCTTTGACCAACCTCGCGGGTGCGTTATTCCTTTTCCCCGGTGTCATGCTGGTCGAACGGTTTGGCCGCCGTCATGGCTGGACAGTCGTATTCGGCGGGATCATCGGCCGTTTGTTTTTGCTGGGCTTTGCTCTTCTCCCATTCTGGTTTTCGGGGCAGGAACTCATTTTATTGGTCATCGCTTTTGCCGTGGCGCGTTCCATTGCAGGAAATCTGGCTTTCCCGGCATGGATGTCGCTCACGGCTGACCTTGTCCCGCTCGAAGGCCGCGGGCGGTATTTTGGCGTGCGGAATTTTGCAGCGACATTGGTCACGATGGCGGTGGTCTTTTTTACCGGTAAATGGATCACAGCGCTGGGAGCGCCTCAAGGTTATCAATGGGTGCTGCTCCTTTCCTTTGTTCTTGGGATGGCATCGACGTACAGCTTTGCCAAGATACGCGATCCCCGACCAGACCATCGCACCTCTACAGCCTTGACGCCTCGAACGATATATGAGGATTTGCGCGCCTCGCCGTTGTTCGTTGCCTTGTGCAGCGCAGCCGCGCTTTGGAGTTTTTCTCTCAATATCGCAGCACCCTTTTATTCAGTTTTTATGGTTAATGAACTCGGCTTCACCGCGGCTATGGTTGGAACGGTCACGATCGTTTCGAGTTTTTCGAGATTATTAACCCAACGCAAAGCTGGCGAGTATGCGGATCGTTTGGGTTCACGGGTCATGCAGGTCGTGACTATGTTTTTGATCCCCTTTTTATCGCTGGCATGGGTGTTTCTCACAACTTTTTATCAAGCAATGGCTGTGAATATTTTTAGTGGGATTCTTTGGGGAGCATTCGAACTTGTATCGTTCAATGTGCTTTTGGAAATGCTTCCGCTGGAGAAGCAGGCAAGATATTCCGCCATTTACCAGGTCATAGTCATGCTTTCTTATTCTCTTGGCGCAATGGTTGGAGCATATATCATTGGGGTGGTTGGATTCAGAGGTGTTTTTGTCGCCACGACCATCGGTCGTTGGTTGGCTGCGATCTTGTTGTCATATTTCCTTTATTTTTTCCGAAAACAATATGCGGTGAGGAAGTCACCTCAATCCGGTTAACTCGTGTTGAAATTGAGTATGGGATAGTCTATTGTTTCGATTAGTCGGTTCAAACAAGAAATTCGTCGGCCTGCCGACGAATTTCTTGTTATCAAAAATAGTTATTAATTTACTATTTCAGATCGGGATACCCAGAGCGGTCCGATTGGCGGGATCCACTTTCGAGACATTCCCAATTGCCACGATCAGATAATGTCGAAGCGGTCCAGATTCATGACCTTGTTCCAGGCTGCCACGAAGTCGCGCACGAACTTTTCCTTCGCATCATCCTGGGCATAGACCTCGGCCAGGGCGCGTAACTGCGAGTTGGAGCCGAACACCAGGTCCACGCGGGTACCGGTCCACTTCAGTTCGCCTGTCTTGCGGTCGCGGCCTTCGAAGGTATCAGCCGCCTCGGAGGTTGGCTTCCAGATGGTACTCATGTCAATCAGATTGACGAAGAAATCGTTGGTCAGCTTGCCAGCCTGTTTGGTGAACACGCCATGCTTGGACCCACCAACGTTAGCGCCAAGCACACGCAAACCGCCGACGAGCACGGTCATTTCAGGAGCGCTGAGAGTCAGCAACTGCGCCTTGTCCACCAGCATTTCCTCGGCGGAGACGGTGAAGGTTGTCTTCTGGTAATTGCGGAAGCCGTCGGCTTCAGGTTCGAGCACGGCAAACGATTCCACGTCGGTCTGACTCTGTGAGGCATCGGTGCGGCCTGGTGTGAAGGGCACTTTTACCGTATGACCGGCAGCCTTGGCCGACGCTTCAACCGCCGCACAGCCGCCCAGCACGATCAGGTCAGCCAGCGAAACCTTCCTGCCGTCAGATTGGGCGCTGTTGAACTCTTTCCGGATGCGCTCAAGCGTTTTGAGAACCTTCGCCAGTTGCGCAGGCTGGTTGACATCCCAATCCTTCTGCGGCGCGAGGCGAAGACGAGCGCCATTGGCACCGCCGCGCTTGTCCGATCCGCGGAAGGTGGAGGCTGACGCCCAGGCGGTGGAAACCAACTCCGGTACAGAAAGACCCGAAGCAAGGATCTTGCTCTTCAACGCGGCGATATCCTTCGCGCCGATCAATTTGTGATTGACTGCGGGAATGGGGTCCTGCCATATCAGGTTTTCCTTCGGGACATCCGTCCCGAGGTAGCGGGTCTTGGGCCCCATGTCGCGGTGGGTCAATTTGAACCAGGCGCGGGCGAAAGCGTCGGTGAAGTCCTGAGGGTTCTTCTGGAAGCGGCGTGCGATCGGTTCGTAGATTGGGTCAAAACGCAGCGACAGGTCGGCGGTGGTCATCATCGGCGGATATTTCTTCGACGGGTCGTGCGCGTCGGGAATCATGTGTTCCGGTTTGACATTTTTGGCCGACCACTGTTGAGCGCCAGCCGGGCTCTTGACCAGTTCCCACTCGTAGCCAAAGAGCATGTCCAAGTAGCCTATGTCCCACTGGGTGGGGTTGGGTTTCCAGGCGCCCTCGACGCCGCTGGATGTGGTGTGCACGCCCTTTCCGGATCCCAGGCGATTTTTCCAGCCCAGGCCTTGCTCTTCGAGCGGAGCCCCCTCGGGAGGGGGACCCACCAACGCCGGGTCACCTGCGCCGTGCGCCTTGCCGAAGGTATGACCTCCAGCGATGAGCGCGACGGTCTCTTCATCGTTCATGCCCATGCGGCCGAAGGTCTCGCGCACATCACGACCGGAAGCGACCGGGTCGGGGTTGCCGTTGGGCCCTTCGGGGTTCACATAGATCAAGCCCATCTGCACTGCAGCCAGCGGATCTTCAAGCTCGCGGTCGCCGCTGTAGCGTTTGTCGCCCAGCCACGTTTCTTCGTTACCCCAGTAGATGTCTTCCTCGGGCTGCCAGATGTCGGTCCGGCCTCCGCCAAACCCGAAGGTCTTAAAGCCCATTGACTCCAGTGCTGCATTCCCTGCCAGAATCATCAGGTCAGCCCAGGAAAGTTTGTTCCCGTATTTTCGTTTGATGGGCCATAGCAGGCGGCGTGCCTTGTCAAGGCTGATGTTGTCAGGCCAGCTGTTGAGCGGAGCAAAACGCTGGTTACCAGTGCCGCCACCGCCGCGTCCATCCGCGGTACGGTAGGTGCCGGCGCTGTGCCAGGCCATCCGGATCATTAGGCCGCCGTAGTGACCCCAGTCGGCGGGCCACCAGTCCTGCGAGTCGGTCATCAACTTGGCAAGGTCCTTCTTGACTGCGGCCAGGTCGAGCTTCTTGAATTCTTTTTTGTAATTAAAATCCGGATCCATCGGGTTGGAGGCTGGCGCATGCTGGTGCAGGATGTTAAGGTTCAACTGATTGGGCCACCAATCGCGGTTGGATGTACCTCTGCTGGCAGTCGTGCTGCCAGCTTTGCCTGTTACGGGGCACTTGCTTTCGTCGCTCATCTTTGTTCTCCTTTTTAAGTGAATCAAATGGTTTTTTCGATCAGAATGCAGGTAGAAAAAATGATCATCATTAAAGTTATGTCGCCTCCTTGCAGCTAAAAAAACAATCAGATAACAATTACCTTTTCCGGATAATTTGAGGGTTCGCCTGCTGCTTCCATCATCTGCAATCAGGGCAAAGTCCATAGAAAGCGATTTGGGGACGAATGATCTGATACCCGGATATTTTCTCCAGCTTCCTGATGGTGGATGGGTCAAAATCCATATCTCCATCTTCGATCCGGTTGCATTTCGTACAAATTAAATGGGGATGAGGCTGAGGCCGATTTCCGTCATAGTGACTGTCATCACGCAGATCGATCTCCAATACCTGATTCATTTCCTTTAACAGCGCCAGGGTTTTGTAGACTGTTGCATGGCTCATGGTCGGGAAATGGGCTTTAACCCTTGCATACAGCTGAGCCGCGCTGGGGTGTCCTTCGCTGGATGCGATTAAACGCACCAATTCGACCCGTTGAGGGGTTAATCGATAGCCACGGCTCCTCAGGGCAGCAAGCAGTTCTTCCGTTCGACCAATAAGTTCGGGAACTTTTAGCATTTTAGATAATTATTCTTTATAAATAATAATTATTGATAATTATACATCAAAATCAATATTGTGTCCGTTGCATGTGCGATGATGATAATTCGATAAGCATCTGGATCACGGGAACGCCCTTGTGTTCATATTCCCGGAGTTGAATCCAAACCCGATGTTGTCGCCGGAAAGGCTGTCGGTGTATGGGGCAGAATTGGATCGATGATCAGAAAAAATGATGGATGCGTAATTTTTTTTTACCAATAACTAGAACTTTATTCTCCTTGCAATAATTGCCAACCCATATCAGCGATGGGAGCTGCAAGCAAAATCAAGGCTAGACCGAAAAGCGACCAATTGAATGAAACCGGCAGCACCTGGAGCACAGTTAATACACCATCGTTAACTGCTTGCAATGCGGACTGCATGAATGTGTACAGGGCAAGGCCAATCCCGCAGAAATTCAATATCCATGCCCACCATCGCGGCCAGACAGGCCTCAGTGTCTGCTCTGTCAGGACGACCATCAAGCCCCCGATGATCATCAGGATGGAAATGAACACCGGGGCTAGTACCGGTCCCCACCAAGGGAGAGGTATCAGGAAGAGCACGTCCCAATCCAATAATGACGTCGGCCAACCACACATCGGAACGAGGAAGATATAGTAGAAGATGTCCCAAGCGCCAAAGGCGATCAGGGTATAGCTCAAACGACTCCGCCAGGTTCGACCTGCCAGCCAGCCGACCGTAAGCAGCATCACCAGAGTTGCCGCTTCCCTAACTATTTCGATCCAACCCAAACCAACCGAAATGGGTAAAGGATCTATCTGGTATGGAATTACTCGATCAATCGGTGTTCTCAAGTACACGACCACCGAGGATTCAACCCAGGCCATGGCGATGGAGAAGATTAGAACAATACCAAGACGTTTGAATAATTCTCTCATGCAGGCATCCTCACTTTACTCCTGATTATCATTTAGAAAGTAGGTCAAAATCTAGCGATAGTGTCTCAATTCCTATCATCGCTGGTACTCACGGTGATACAAAAACAAATATTTACAATATGGATAATGCCTAGCCCGAGTGGGAATAATCTCTTCTTAAGAGGACCGAATCCCTTTCCAGATGCTAAACAGCAGGAACATCGCGCCGTAGAAGGCGGAGCTGAGGCCGATGACGTCCGTATAGTATTTCATCTACGAACTGGTCACGATGATCATCACAAACACAGATATACCGGAGATCAGGTTGAGCAAAACCTTTCGTTTCAGGGTGTAATACTTTTTTTCTCTGCCATGCAAAACTCTCCTTAACCATTCATTCGGAGTAGCGAAATTCCCGGGCGGTATCGAACATGGCAACTATACTTTGCGGCTTTATATCTGCCTGGATATTGTAAATCTGGTTGAAGACGTACCCGCCGCCGGGCGCAAAAATTTCTATTTGCTCCCGGACGTGTTGGGCGATTTCATCCGGTGTGGCGAATGGGAGCACATGCTGGGTGTCACAGCCACCGCCCCAGAAGGTAATCTGCTTCCCGAACTCTTCCTTCAACTGCCTGGGATCCATGTCCTTCGCGCTGGTTTGCACCGGGTTGAGAATATCCACACCAGCTGTGATCAGGTCGGGGATGAGCGGACGGATACTGCCACAGGAGTGGAGAAAAACAGCGCAGTTGGAATTCTGGTGAACAAACTGGTACAAAGTCTGGTGTCCGGGGAAAATACTCTTTTGGTACATGCTCCGGGACATGATCAACCGATCCTGCATCCCCAAGTCATCACCAAACTGGATGATCTGTACATAATTGCCAACCGCCTCCAGAAACAGGGATAAATTTTTAACCTGTGTCTCGACAATCCCGCCGATCAGGTCTTCCGTAAACGCGCCGCCTTTGGCCAGGTCCATCATAAAACGGGAGAAACCTCGCAGACTGTTGCCCGTCTCTAGGATGTTCCCGCCAAAATTAGCCATGATGGCAAAATTGGTGTTCTCGTACAGAGATTTAGCACGCATTTCAAGGAATTTGAGCTCTTCATCGCTGATGATGGGTCTGGGGACATATTGCAACTCTTCGGGCGTGGTCAGTCCTGCCAGGGGGTGAACGGCTTCTGAGAAATACAAACTGCTGGGGGACATTCGGTGCATGGGCATCCCGTTTTCCCAGATCAGCCAACCGCCGTTCTCTTCATCGGGGCGCAAGTCAACGCCCGCGGGAATTCTGCAGTCCACTCCGTTGGGCAGTTTCCATGGTTTCCATAGTTCAGGTGCTTCGCCCAGCGAGTTCCCCAATGAAATGACATCCACCCCGAAACGGGATAATATCTCCGGTTCAACCTCTGCCAGTTGCTGTCCCATGTCAACAACGCGGATTTCCCCACCCGTAATCCCCAAATGTTCTTTGAGCCGTGCATAGGATATCGCCATGATCCCTGTTGAAGCCATCCCGCCAAAATCGATGGGCAAGCGGTCAGGCTCTTCGTGGTGGATGGTTTTAAGCACACGTTCGCGTGAAGTCATCGGGTGTACTGCTTGGCGATTCTCTCCTAGCATATCGATTTCTCCTTTCGAGTATTTGCAAGGCCAGGACTTAAAGAGGTGCTCAAGCGGATCGTCCTGTAAAAAAAGAAATGAGAATCAGCGATAAAAAATGCTCTTGCCTAAGAGCGTTTTTTTCCATGAATATACCGTTCCAGCCAGGAACGCGAGGTAGATCATCAGGATGGAAATCATAAACGTTGTTTTCTTGTCTCTTGGATGACACGATCGGCCGCCAGTTTTCCGGTGATCAGGGAGATCGGCAGCCCGGCCGGGCTGTACGTCCACTGACCGGCCTGCAGGATACCCGGTAGGGGGGTTTTGATGGCATTGAGTATTTTGGGCAGCCTGTTCTCGGCTGGCATGGGATTGTTCGTGAATGCCCAGCCTACGATGGCACCGTCGGTGGTACCGGCATGTTTGAACATGGTCAAAGGCGTGGATGAGAACTGCAGCAGGATCTTTCCTTCGATATCTGGATAGATGCTTGACGCCAGGTTCTTGATGATAAGCGCTTCGCACAAAGCCTTGAACTCCTCGTACCAACCTTGCTTCTTCAATGTGTTTGGTGAGACTGTAATCGAACAACACGCTGACGATCAGTCCTGTCTTTCCTGCGGGAGCCAGGGTGCATCGCGCAGCACCGGGCAGGAAATCTCGTACGTCGTCAGGGCGAAAAATCTGCTCCAGCCATTTCTCGATTGAGCACGGTCCTTGCCCACTGGAATGGGACCGGCTACCGATTGCCCCACCCTCGATGGGGTATAGAAGAAGTGCTCGCTGGCGATCCTTGCGAAATGCGCTGGATCCATATTCAGCGCCAGGAAAAGCGTATAGACAGAGTTGTTCCCGACCTTGTCCGCAATCAACCCACGACGATCCATGAAGGAGATCTTTAACCGTGGATCTTCGAGCTCCTCCGGATCAATGACGCCGTAGAGTGCCTTCTGGTCTGCAGCCCAGATCAGGCGACGGTAGGCATGGTATTCGCCGTGAGAATCGGTAACCATCTCTTTTGTCGGGTCAACGCAGATAATCTCAGTATTCGTGCGGATCGTGCCCCGTGGTCTCCATTGATTAAAGTCGACCATTTTCGCTACAATCTTGCCCGTGCCGCCCACCGGGTAATGATAATCAAGGTACAGGCTTATGTAGCTCAAGGCGAAGTATGCCGGGGTCTGCTGGAAGAAATGCTGGGTGATGATATCGATGAGGCCCTGATTTCGGGTGTAGCGCTTCAAGAAATCCACGACCGGCACCTGCAACCGGGAGATCTTGGGAGCGATGAATGCATATTTCAACATCCAGGGCAGGATGGCTTTCGCATAAATACTCCCGATCCTCCTTGATGTCCAGGAAACGGGGTTCTCAATCCCATATTGGACATCCATGTAGTGCATGATCTTTTGATCTGGAGAATGATCTCCCTGATTTCGTGTCTGCTCTCCGGATAAAATCCTTCAGCAGAGTTTGATATTCGTGCACGTCTTCCGCGCTATTGATCCGGATAACCCGATCCTCGATCCCGAGGGAGATCTTGTTCCGGACAAAATGGATGTCCAAACCAAGCTTACGTACCATAGTGAACAGGACGCCCGCATTTTCGGTTGCCCGGATGCCGCCATCAAAAACGAACCCCTCGCGTTCGAACATGTTCACCAGTCCACCGCACCTCTCTTTCTCACAGAGCAGCACTGAGCGACCGGCTTTGGACAAAAAGGCGGCTGAGGTCAGCCCGGCGATCCCACCGCCTACGACGATAACATCGTATTTCATCAGCGCTCCTCTGAATCCAGAATCAGAATTGCGGCCTAAAATACCATCGGACTACCAGGCATTATCCAATCTTCCTCGGTTAGGCCGGTCAGCTCTTCGCTGATCTTCCAAACTTGCTTTGCCAGGGGAACGATCGAGGGCATGGGGCGCGGGCTTTTCCTCGATCGTGAGGTTGAAGAACCTCCCGCTGATACCCGCCATTTCTGGCGCCGCCGCCAAATAGTAGATCGCGTCTCCCGAGATCGCGGATCTTTGAGGATCGGCCAGATAATATGCCGCTGGTACCACTGATACAGCCGACCGTTGTTCATGCCGATCATGGTCCTGACATCCCCGGGATGCACAGCATTGATCGTTACGCCACTTCCCTCCAGGCTGTCGGACAACTCCCAGACTGTGAGAAGCTGCGCTATCTTGGATGCCCCATACCCCTGGAGACCTCGGTAGTGGCGCTTCTTCCAATCCAGGTCATCTAAATTCAATCCGCCAAAGCGATGCCCCTGTGAATTCACCTGGATGATGCGCGCCGGGGCGCTTTCAATGATCCTGGGCAGCAGCAGCGTTAAAGAGAAATGACGCCAGGTGATTTACGCAAAAGACCATTTCACTTCCGTTATCCGCGAAGATGCGTTTCGTATGGTGCAGGCCTGCATTGTTGATCAACACATCAATCCGGGGATACGCCTCAAGATCGCTGCGCCGGTCTTTCTGACCTCGTCAAGCTGGGAGAAATCCGCCTGCAGGTGTCTTCACAGGTCCCGTATTCTTGTTCCAACTCGTCTTTGAGCTTGCACGCTTTTGCAGGGTTTCTGCACACCAGCACCAGTACGCTCCCCCCTGGGCAAGCCGCCGGGCGGCGTGGTATCCAACTCCGGAGGTTGCACCCGTGAGGACACAAAGGCGGCCATCCAGACGAGCGTCGTTGTCTTCTGCACCATCCGGTCATTGGCAATGAACTGAATTCTTCAGGTAATCTCAAAGCTAGCTCCGTTAGCCGAAATGCCTCTGTAAAAATCTCCGGTATGGCCTCCGGAAATAGGGTATGCCGTTGAAAATATCGCCCCAAAGATCGAAGTAATCACGCTGATGGATGATAAAAGTTATCCTCGTCGAGCGTCAGCTTGGAGCAGCCATACACGGGCGTCGGTGGGTATTTGTTGAACATCAGCACCATCTTCCACTCAAAGAAGATCTCGCCGATTTATAGCCAAAGAAATGATTTCCATGTTTACTTGCTTACAGCGGTTAGTAAACCGCCCGCACATCGCCTTGAATTCCTCGATGCCCTGGATTCTTTGGATACTGTCCTCAAAAACGACATCCGGGTGATAGTAGGGAAAAATATGTGACCAGTCTGGCTTTCCCTTCGTGTTGTATGTTTGGGACCAAAGCTCGCGAAATCTTTCGGGGAGTAAGTGGATCCATAACGATCTTATTATGCTTCACGATATTATTGCCGTTGGTTCTTATATTCGGGATTTAGCATAACACCACTCGCTTAACCAATTCGGTGAATTACTTTTATACAACAGCATGATCGGTGACTAATGTAAAATATGATACAATGAATTCCCATAAATTTGACAAGTATTATATTTATATATTCAAAAATCCAGGATATCCCGACAGGTGGAATGATGACCTTTCCAACGGTAAGCGGTTCTAATTTGCTCAGAGAGAAGTTGACCTGCCTCAGGATTTTAAGGAAGGCTCAATCTGGTTTTCATCCCTTTCGAACGGTGGCATCAGATGGAAGTGGATTCCTGGGTGGCTCTGGCCGAGGAATTGGAGGAAACAATTCATGGGCCTGGTTTACTACGAACTCCCCACCCTTCAGGATGGAGGGGACTCTACAAGATTTTTTTCAATGAGGGCATGCGGGCTGGCATCCCCACCCTAAAACGCGTGAACGCACGATCACGCTTTATCTGGATAAGTAAGATTTTGGAGCTGTTTTGGATTTGAAGGATGAAGAGCACGTATATGTTTTGGTGGTAGACCGCCGGGGGAATAGTTCTCCCGCACGCGGCCCGTATCGTCAAGAGGAGAAGGAGCTTGCGTCAGGTCATTGGTAATTAACGAAGTAGGAGGATCGATTATGTCCCTGCGTGCCACGCTCACCCCCGGCGTATACCACGGCTTCGATAAAAAACCGCCCTTCTTTGAAGGCTGGTACTACAAGTTGGTCAGCGCTGACGAGCGCAATAAAGTTGCCATTATCCCGGGAGTGATCCTGGGCCGGGACGCGCACGCTTTTATACAGGTGTTGGATGGTGTGAATGGGACGACAGCCTATCTTAAGTTCCCAGTTCAGGATTTCCGGGCTGACGATCGGCGTTTCGCGCTCGAGATCGATGACAATCGATTCGATGACAGCCGCCTGTGTTTAGCGCTTGAAGACCCGCAATGTCAACTCGCTGGTGAAATCCACCTGGGAGCCACTCAACCCATGGCCGGTGACATGGCTTTCGCCGGGGATCATGGGCTGGTATGCCTGGATACCGCGTATGGAATGCTATCATGGAGTGCTCAGTTTTTCGCATTCCTTGCAGGGCACGTTGACTCTCAACGGCAAAGTAATGGATTTCAGCGGCGGAAAAGGGTACATCGAAAAGGATTGGGGACAAGCCTTCCCGGCGGCATGGGTCTGGTTACAGAAAGGCCATTTCGCTCGGAACTGGACGCGGTGCACCACCGCTTCAGTGGCGATCATCCCCTGGATCGGACACGCCTTTCGGGGATTTATCGTTGGCTTTTGGCTGGATGGTAAACTCCATCGTTTCGCCACGTACAGCGGGGCGCGCATCGAAACGTTGCGAAATTTACGATGATCATGTGGATTGGGTGCTGATAAACCGCCAACAGCGCCTGTTCCTGACGGCCCGCCGTGTTCAGGGCGGCTTGCTGCGGTGACCAACCCGCCTGGACATGGGCCAGCGGGTGCTCGAAACCCTGAATGCCACGGTGCAGGTGCGGCTTGAAACCTTGGGATGACCTGCTTTTTGAGGCGGGTGCCGATACCGGGCTGTAGGTGACGGCGATCTGCCTCGACTGATGCAGGAATGATTAGGCCTGCATCAAAACGGATTGGAATTGATTTTAACTGCCCGCAGGATTTATTGATCCAGCCTGCGATTGGTAAAGTGATGGACCAGTACGATTGCGGCTTTCTACTATTGGCTACGATAATCTTATTCTGTCAACTAAAGCTAATACGCCCTCTATTTAGGGCGTATTGTTTGGAACATATAAATGTGCCCCCAAGGGGATACTTTATATACGGATATACTAAGTTGAGAAGGGGGATGCCAACTGTCAGCGACGTACAAGCTGACTTGGGCAGCTTTTACGAGGATCGACTTCGTCAATTTTCCCCACACTCAGCGCACCAGCAGGCTCACGGTCACGCTGATCCGAGCGTACGGGTTGATCTCACGGGACAGCAGAGGAGTATAGTTGCTTAGCACTACAAAAATCAGCAGGCCGAGACGTCCGGCGATCGACGGGGAAGGTGGAGTTGCTTTTCATAGAGCTCTGTATACATTGCGCCTTTTGTAGCCGGGAAAAAGGCTCCTCCAGTAGGGTGAACTTTCCTTCCGGCACAGGGAAAATTTCACGAAAATATGATTTGATCATGGACCCCAAAATCGCATCCCGTTTCAACGATTCATCCTCCACGCCGCCATGCAGCGCTACGACATCGCCCCCGACAGGATCAAGCTCCTGGATGGATTTGAGAGTTTCATCTACGAGTTCAAACGGCCGGATGGGGAATACATCCTGCGCATCGGCCACAGCGCCCGCCGCACCCCGGACCATATCCGTGGCGAGGTGGATTGGATCAACTACCTGTCCGACGGCGGGGTGACTGTTGCCCGGGCGATCCTTTCACGCACCGGGAACCTGGTCGAGCCGGTGGATGATGGAGAGGGTGGACAATTCCTGTGCACGGCTTTCGTGAAGGCACGCGGCGGGACGCCGGGAAAGAACAGATCAATGAACGTCTGTTCCTCAACTACGGCCGCCTGCTGGGACACATGCACATCCTTGCCAAAGCCTATATCCCTCCAACCCGCCTGGAAGCGCTACGCCTGGGACTCCGCTGAGAATAATACCCCCGACCGGCAGCTCCCTGAAAAGAAAGCGCCATCCGGCAAAAATACCAGTCGGTCTTCGACCACCTGCGCGCACTACCGCGCGATCCTATGGCTACGGCATGATCCACCAGGATGCCCACACCGGCAACCTTTTTGTGGACGATGACTACACCATGACGCTATTCGATTTCGACGACTGCGTCTACGGGCACTTCATTTACGATATTGCCATGGTCCTGTTCTATATCGCCGGTTGGGGCGGGGAGGATATCCCCGGCTTTACCCGCGCTTCATGAAGACTTTCCTGGAAGGTTATCGCGAGAAATCGCTCGACCCGATCTGGGTGAAAGAGCTGCCATATTTTCTTAAACTCCGCGAGATAGACCTGTTCGCGGCCATCCTGTTCACCATGGGTGAGATCCCGAGGATGGATGGTGCGTGTTTTATGAACGGCCGCCGGGAAAAGATCGAGCATGAAGTCCCATTCATCACCTTTGAGTGGGAATCGCTGGGAGCATCTATAAAGCGACCCCCCTCCAGCTCGCCAACGGGTCACACAAACCGTTTGATAAGGATTAACAATAAAGGATCCGCCGAGAGGCGGATCCTTGGATGCCCCCATAGGATACTGTATATACGG
>CAWHIK010000004.1:0-582624 GCA_963829485.1 uncultured Chloroflexia bacterium | reverse complement strand
ACTGGATCCCAGAACGGGACAGCATCCCCTGTTGGGTAGGCCGTCTGAAAGTGTGCGCCTTTCAGGGTTAGCGATCGGGCCGGAAGGCAAGCTTCTGGGCAGCTATGGCGCTGATTTTGAGACCGGACTGTTCCTGTACGACCGCAAAACGGGCACGTTCACCGATCTGGGTAAAATGAAAGATGATAGGGCAATGCCTGCTACATGATCCATGACATTGTTTGGGATGGTGGATCACGCGTCTTTGCCGGTGAGACCGATAATGTGGATCGCTGTTCCTTCTTGTGGGAGGCACATTTGGGCTGAGGAAGTTCAAAAACATACCTGACTTGGAGAGAAAAATGGACAAGCTTATGGAGTACTATCAAATTGTAATTGCCAGAATGGCGAAAATCCTCGACGAAGAAAGGGGAAATATCGAACAGGCTGCGGCGGTAATTAGTGAAAGCCAAAAACGAAGATAACCTGCTCCATATTTTTGGAACGGGGGGGCATTCGACGATGTCGGCCACTGAGGTGTTTGATCGAGCTGGAGGGGCTTGCTCAGATTAACCCGATATTCTTTTCTGGATCTGCATGGAAAATGGCGCTCGGAAGGCAGTGGTTGAACGAGTGCCTGGCATTGCTCCCTTGATTATGGATGCACATACATTTAAAAAGGATGACTTTAATTATTGTCTCGCAGGTTGGCATTAATCTATTGACAATCGATGCAGCCCAGTCAGGAAAAGATAGAGGCCTTTATGTAATTGGGATAGAAAGCAAAGAACTATGTTCAATGGTACCGAAAGACTGCGTGGCCAGGCATCCCAGTGGTAAAAATTTGCACGACATTGTCGACCTGACGCTGGATACCAAGATCCCCTATGGCGATTCTGTCATTGAAATTGATGGGGCGATGCAAAAAATTGGACCCGTGTCCAACATCCTGATGTTCTATTTATTGCACTTAATTACCATTCGCACGGTGGAAAAACTGATTGAAATGGGAGCAAATCCTCCAATATGGAAGAGCGGCAATATTCCTGGCGGGGATGAATTTAACGATCTTTTTGATGCGAAATATGCAAAGCTGGTCAAAGCTTTATAATTTGTCTGAGGACATGGGAGCAGAGGAATGCTGTTGGGGCAGGTCGAATTGCAAATATTTTTCATTGTATTGAGACTTATGGATAGGCTTCTCCCAGGTTTAGCCCGGAACTAAACGGGAGAAAAAACCGCGACATGATTTCCTCCTGCAAATACTTGTTGTCAATAGGTTATTTCACATAGAATACATATCAGAGATGGGAGAGGAGCAACCATGGCAGATGAGCGTAAGCAATTTGCGCTGGTAAATGGGAAGGTAATCCTGCCAGATAGTGTATCAGAAGGCTTGGCGGTGGTGGTGGATGGTAGCCGAATTGCCGGGGTGACGCCGGTGGGTGAGTTGGGTGTTGAATTACCCCGCGTGGATGTTGGCGGACGGGAACATTTCTCCCGGGTTGATCGATATCCATACCCACGGCGCCATAGGCTATGATTTTACCGCCGCCCGCTTGGAGGTGTACGATGCCATTACCCGACATCAAGCAAAGCAGGGTATTACAACATTATTGGCGACTCTCACCATTACGCCGATGGAAATTCTGGTGAAAGCGATAGAGTTTGTTGGGGCATGGATGACCGAGCCGCACCCGGGCGCCACTATAGCCGGTTTGCATCTGGAAGGACCTTACTTCAGCTTAGAGCAGAAAGGCGCGCAAGATCCGAATAATATGCGTACACCGGACGATGGCAGCGCCGATGCACTACTGGTGCACCCCGAATGGGTGAAGATGATGAGTTTTGCCCCGGAACTACCGGGAGCCGTGGCGTTGACTCGCCGGCTTGTCAGTCTGGGGATCGTCGCGGCGGCTGGGCACAGCGCTGCCCAAGATTGGCAAGTGCAAGAGGTGATGGACGCCGGGCTGAGCCATACCATCCACATCTGGAGCGGTCAGTCATCCACCATTCGAGTAGGTCCTTGGCGTAAGCCGGGTCTGCTGGAAACCACATTGGTTTCAGACGAATTGACAGCAGAGATGATCTCAGACAACCGCCACCTGCCCCCCACGCTGATGCGTCTGGCCTATAAATGCAAAGGCCCAGACCGGTTGTGCGTGATCTCGGACTCGACTGATGGCGCTGGGATGCCAGAAGGAACAGTGATCCATTCTGCAGGGATGGACTTTGTGGTTGAAGACGGGGTAGGTATTTTGCAGGATCATACTTCGTTCGCAGGCAGCGTGACGTTGATCAATAAAATGATCCCTATCCTGACCGGTGAGGTGGGTATCCCATTGGCAGAAGCAGTGCGAATGGCATCACTGACACCTGCTCGGGTGATCGGCATCCAGGACCATAAAGGTAGCCTAACACTGGGAAAAGATGCGGATATCGCTATTTTTGAAAACGATTTCACAGCCTGGCGTACTATGATCAAGGGACAATGGGCGTTAACTGTTAACCGACAGAGGAGAAACCGAATGGATGCGCAATCACTTTATAACCTACAATTCGACAAGTTACCTGTGAGCGTTTACCGGTCCAAGCAGGATTTGGGTCAGGCCGCAGCTGAGGGGCGGTCCGGATCATTGACCAGGCCATTCAGTCAAAGGGCGAGGCTAACATCATCATCGCCACAGGGAATTCTCAATTGACTTTCCTGGCCGCTCTAAGAACGACTGAGATCGACTGGTCGAAAGTGAATATCTTTCACATGGATGAATATATCGGATTGGATCCCACTCATCCTGCTAGTTTCCCATTATTTTTAAGACTGCACATCGTGAACTATATTAAACCCAAAGCCTTCTTTCCCATTCCCCCAAGCACGCTGCAAAACGCGGAGAAGATTTGCAAAGACTACGATGAATTATTGCGTGCTTATCCGGCGGACCTGTGTGTACTGGGAATGGGTGAGAATGGACACCTTGCATTTAATGATCCGCCATTTGCGTTTTTCAAGGATCCACTCTGGGTAAAAATAGTCAAGCTGGATGATGCTTCGCGTCGCCAACAGGTGGGAGAAGGGCATTTTAAAAATATCGATGAAGTTCCAACTCATTCAATTACATTAACCATTCCTGCCTTATTGGCCGCAAGGCAAGTTCTTGCGCTTGTGCCGGAAGGGCGTAAAGCGGATGCAGTTCATCGTTCCTTAAATGGACCGATCACCGAAGACTGCCCAGGTTCCATATTGCGCAATACGCCCCACGCTCATCTGTACCTTGACACTGACTCAGCTGCCAGGATACTCCCTTTTGCGCAAGGCGCTTGAGAGTGCTTACTCCAATCTCACTTACTCCCTCCTTCGGCTTCGGCGACCGGCTTGGACTGGCGACCCCCGGTCACATCGCAGCCGTGCACGGCACCGGATTAGCGCCGGTCTTCGCCCAACAATCCGTGCGCGAGAACACCCGCACCGGACGCACACCGCAGCAAGTGTTGGATGACGCCCGGCGAGCCGTCGAAGCCGCCGGCTGGGATGCTCCCTGGGGCGCCGACGCCGATCATCTCAAATCCGTCGATGATTTCCCGCCCTTTGTCGAGGCAGGCTACACCCTCTTCACTGTTGACCCTGGAGAACATGTCGACAATGCGGCCTCCGTCGATCCACTCACTGTGCTCATGGAAAAAGCCAAGGGACTGGATTGGGACCGATTGGCAACGAGTTACCTGAAATCCACAACAGATCAACTCTGGGGGTCTTTCGACAAGGAGTTCTCTTAAACGAGCCGCAGTCAAATACGGCCGGGCTATTGCGCACACGGCATCCATGTACCAACGTCTCTGCACGATGAAGGACGCTTTCGACTTCGAGATCTCCGTGGACGAGACCGATGCCCCCACCACTCCCCTCGAGCATTACTTCATCGCCAACGAACTGACCGAAGCCGGTGTGAAATTCACATCCCTTGCACCCCGCTTCATCGGACGCTTCGAGAAAGGTGTGGATTACATCGGGGACCTGGCCGCGCTGGACGTAGAAATGGCACGGCATGCGGCAGTGACCAAACACTTCGACACCTATAAGATCAGCCTGCATTCAGGCTCGGATAAATTCAGTGTCTACCCCTTATTGGTGAAACACTGGGGCAGCCGCCTGCACATCAAAACAGCAGGGACCTCCTATCTCGAGGCTCTGCGCACCCTGGCCGTGACCGAATCTGCTCTCTTTGAACGAATATGGACTCTTGGGCTGGAGCGCTATGCGGAAGACCGCGCGACCTATCACGTCTCTGCCGATCCACAAAAGGTCGCCTCGAGCTTATCTCTTGCAGCACTCCTGGATGATTTCCACGCCCGCGAGATCCTGCATGTGACCTTCGGCTCCGCGCTGATGCGGTTTGGGAATGAAATAAAGGCAACGCTTGTGAAACACATGGACGCGTACAACGCCAACTTACAGAATCACTTCCGCAAGCATCTGGATTTGTTGAAATAGGATCAATCATGCCAGACTTTACAGTCAAAAATCAAGTTGCAGTCGTCACCGGCGGGGCAGGCGTGCTGTGCGCCGCCATGTGCCGGGCGCTGGCACAGGCGGGAGCCAGGGTCGCCGTGCTGGATTTACGCGTGGATTCCGCTGAAGCGCTTGCCACCGAGCTCGGGGACGGCGCGATCGGCGTTGGCTGCAATGTACTGGACAGGGCAAGCATCGAGACGGCTGCGCAAAAGGTGATGGATGCCTTCGGGTGTGTGGACATCCTGATCAACGGCGCAGGCGGCAACAAGCCACAGGCCACCACCACGCCGGATCAATCCTTCTTCGACCTGCCCGCTGATGCCCTGCGCTGGGTCTTCGACCTTAACCTGATGGGCACCATTCAGCCAAGCCAGGTCTTTGGGAAGATCATGGCAGAGCACACCTGCCCTGGCGGGCGGTGCCAGGGGAAGAGCGGGGTCATTCTCAACATCTCATCCATGAATGCCTTCCGTCCGCTGACGCGCATCCCGGCGTACTCCGCGGCAAAGGCCGGTGTGAGCAACTTCACCCAGTGGCTGGCGGTCCACTTGGCACAGAACTACTCGCCAGCGATTCGAGTCAATGCCATCGCTCCCGGGTTCTTCGTAGGAGACCAAAACCGAGGCTTGCTCCTGAACGAGGACGGCTCCCTCACCCCGCGCGGGCAGTCCATTATTGCCCACACCCCGCTGGCACGCTTTGGCAAACCGGAGGACCTGCTCGGCACGGTCCTGTGGCTTGTCTCGCCCGCTTCGGAGTTCATCACCGGAATCGTCGTTCCTGTGGACGGTGGGTTCTCGGCCTTCAGCGGAGTATGAACACATGGTAATCGGGCGGGGCATCCCGGTGCTGGCGCTCTCGGCTTCGCTGGTCTTCTTCGATGGCTACCGCCGCGAGTTCCTGCCCGCCAACCTGCTGCAAGCCCAGCGCGACTACTTCGGCGCGCATACCTACCAGCGCCTGGACAAACCGCGCGGCGAATACTTCCACACCAATTGGACCGGGCGTGGCGGCGATATCACCTCGACCGTCTGGAAAAAAGGCTAGGACCGGACCAGGGAAGGAGAACTCATGAAATACGGCCTCAAGATTAAACAAGATGGCGCACTCGATTTAATTTCTCTCGGTGCTTTGAATCACCGCGTCGATTTGGGAATTGTCCCTTTCGGCAAAGCTACCACCTGGCAGGTTCATCCCAGCGGAGGCGAGTACAACGTCGCCGCCAACCTGGCCAACTGTTTCCGCCTGCGCACGGGCATGGTCTCGGCGATGGTGGATTACCCCATCGGCGATCTGATCTCCGAACGGGTGCGACAGATGGGGATCACTCCCTTCTACAAGTATTTCAAGCACAACGGCGTCAACGGCCCCAACATGGCCACCATCTACAGCGACCGCGGGTACGGGGTGCGCGCCCCGGTGGTCTTTTACAACCGTGCCAATGAAGCCGCTGCCCTGCTCAAGCCCGGTGATTTTGACTGGGACGCCATCCTGGCACACGGCGTCCGCTGGTTCCACAGCGGCGGCATCTTCGCTGCGCTCTCTGAGACAACCGGCGAAGTCATCATTGAGGGCATGCAAGCTGCCAAAGCTGCCGGAGCAATCACCTCCTTCGATCTGAACTACCGCGCCAAACTATGGAATATCTGGGGCGGTCCGGAACGCGCCCAGTCGGTCATCCGCCGCATTGTGGAGCACGTGGACGTGCTCGTCGGCAATGAGGAGGATCTGCAGCTCGGGCTGGGTATCTCCGGTCCAGAAGTCGCCGCCGCATCCAAGCTCGACCCGGGCGCGTTCTTCGGGATGATCGATCGGGTCGTTGAGAGATATCCGCAGGTCAAGGTGGTTGCCACCACTCTGCGTGAGGTTCTTTCCACCAACCATCATCGCTGGGGCGCAGTCGCCTGGATCGACGGGAAAACCTTCGCCTCCCCGACCTGCGAGCTGGATGTGTACGACCGTGTCGGTGGCGGAGATGGATTCGCTGCCGGGCTATTTTACGGATTATTGTCCGGTGAACCGGAACAGGAAGTCGTCCATCTGGGTTGGGCGCACGGAGCCTTGATCACCACCTTCCCGGGCGACACGACCATGGCGACGCTTGAGCAGGTAAAAACGCTCGCCCAAGGAGGCTCGGCAAGAATACAAAGATAATTATTCTGGTAGGGATGGCTTGTCTTGTCTCATAGTCCCGCGAATTCTGACAACGGTACATCAACGACAGGGCTGTGAAATGTAAGAGTCACCAAAGGTGAGTGGTATACTAAGAACGTTCGTTCTGTTCGGGCTTAAAGAGGTCTTTGATCAGCCAATCACAGTTCTTCGGGTTCTATTGAATTACAGGTCCGAAAGTACGTCGAAAACTCGAGCTTTGTGTTAAAGTCAGCGAAATCGGGATTGGGACTCATAACCCGGAGGTCGTGCGTTCAAATCGCACCCCCGCTACTAAAATACCACTTTTTGAACTGGACCCTTTAAACAAGACATAAAAAGAAAGCCCCCACGTGTCAACTGGACAGGCGCCTGGTTTCATAGGGTGTCTGTCTTGTTTTCAATTGTATCCTTTCATGGTTGTAAAAGTAAATATATTCGCCGACCATCTGGCGAACTTGATCCAGGGTAGGGTTTCTCACGTGGCGTAAATACTCTTCCTTGAGATGACTAAAGAAATTTTCCATGGGTGCGTTGTCCCAGCAATTACCCCGCCGGGACATGGAAGGTGTGATGTGATATTGGCAGGTCAGGTTGAAATATAACGAAGAAGAGTACTGGGTACCCTGGTCGCTGTGAAGGATCAACTCTTGGGTGATATGTTCTTTTTGCGTGGCTTGCTTGAGCGTATTTGTCACCAACTGGATTGAGTTGTTGGAACTGACTTGATAGGCGACGATGAAGCTGTCATAGAGATCTTTGATGATGGACAAATATGCCCACCCCTGGCGGGTCCGGATGAAGGTCACATCAGTAACCCACTTCTGGTTGGGTTGGCTGGCAACAAAGTTGCGGGCCAGAACATTCGGATAGCGGTGAAAACTGTCCAGCTGCTCCATCTTTGGATAGGGCCTGCGCTTGCGGGCGATTGAACGGATGCCAAGCTTGTTCATCAAGCGTAAGGTCGCCTTATGGTTGAGATTCAGCCCTCGTTTCTGCAGCAACCACCGCTTGATCCTACGATACCCATAGATGCGATGCGAAGCCTGATAGGCTTCCTGCACCCAGCGCATCCGCTCCTGGTCCTTGTCCGCATGATCGACTCGCCCCCGCCAGGCATAATAGGCTGCTCGAGATACTCCGAAGTAGGCGCACAGTGCTTTCACCCCGTACTGCCTCTCCGAATGGAACATCACCCGATATTGCGCTTCTCGAGCTCCATCTTTCGCAATTCGGCATGATATTTTTTTAGGAGATCATTCTCCATCCGCAGTCGTTCAAGTTCTGTCTGCGGACGCATTTCTTTCCTAGGCCGCCCAACCGGTTTCTCAAAGGATGCAGCTCCTTCTCGCCGATACATCTGCAACCACTTTTCGATCCGTTCTGAATCCCGGATCTCCAATCTTTCTGCGATCTCGCGATAGCTCACCCCCTCCTCGAGAAACATCTTCACCGCCCTTTTCTTGATCGCTTTGCTGTAATGCGTCATCCCTTTCTTTCCAGACATAAAAGCACCTCCTGTGCTTGATTATCACATGAGGCGCTTTCTTTTTGTGTCCGGTTTTAGGGGGTCAGTTCATTTTTGGTGGTTTTTTTTATAGAATTACCTAAATGTTTGCGAAATAAGACAGGGGCTAGTTGCATAAAGGTCGCTGGTTCGAATCGCACCCCCGCTACTTTTCATCAACCATAGCTCGCAAAGCTATGGTTTTTTGTTAATTCGAAGGAACAGGCGACACAATCGCATGTTCACTGGAAGACATCTCTCAGAGGCATCGAATTCCAACGGATTAATTTCCAACATGACCCATCCATAAATATGGGATGAGTTATGTTTTTGGTTTCAACAAATTCTTATGGTGTGGGTGTAGGGTCGCTCGACAAAGCAGTGGATTCGAAAGCAGGCCATGAAGTTTTTCTCCATTGCGTATAACCATGCTTTTCGGCAGTGTAGACCCTGGCTCCGGATGGCTCAAGGCAACCGGGCTCGTCCGTTACCTTTACCGCCTGCACATTGGATGGGACTCCAATAGGCGTGAAAACAATCTGACCGTCCTGGCACAACCAGGCTTCGATCAAATAACCGCGGTCATCGTCCTCGGTCATCCACACGTAACTCCATTGGATGGTTACATCATTTCCCACGCGTACGGCGCTGACGGCATCCGGCGGGTTGTACAAATCTGATTTGGGCAGCCTGTTATAGGTGACCGGCAGGCTCATAAAATCTCCCCGCGTGACTTCCAAAAGGTGAGCATTGATCCAGCAGGGATTATTTCCACCGATGGCTTGGATGTAAGCCCACGTTCCCAATTCATTTCGACCGATGGCTTCCATGTTAAACCCTTCATAAACAGCATATTTATAAAGGTACGCGGCTCCTGGACCGTATCTGCAATTTGCAGTGGATGTGATTTTTACTCTGGGCACAACAAACGTGGGGGTTATGGATGGAGTATACGATGGCGTGGGACTGTAATCCGGCGTCGGGGTATCTGTCACCGCCGGAGTAAGAGTTGGTGTGACGGTTACGGGGATTTCAATGATTTTAGTGACCTCCACCTGGCGGGTGACTTCAACAGTCTGGACGAGAGTTTCGACTTGGATGATGGTTTCAGGCTGTTGCGTGCGCAAGCGGTTGTAAAAGACCAACAATGGAGCATACCGTGAGTAGGATCGAGTTTTTATTCATGAAGAAATTTTATGCTTGGGTGTGAAAAAGAACAATACTTCAGTGCCTTACATGCAGTTTGCAAAAAAATACTGGGAACCGATAGGTTCCCAGTATTTTATCTAGATTTTGCAGTTGTTTACTGGATTCGAAGTGAATACGAATGTGTTGTTGGCTGGGACCGGATCGGTCACTCCCGCAGGAACGGCGATGCTGGATGTGTTTGTCAGAGAGCCGAGAGCGGAGAGATTGACCTGGGCTGTGACGGTATAGACTACCGAGCCAGAAACCGGGATATTCACGGTGTCTGCCCAATAGGTCTGCCCGGCACCGGTGCTGAGGATCCGGTAGAGGACGAAGTACATGTTGCACCGCCCGCGGCAGCGCAGGTTACTTTCCAAGTACCGACCTGGGAATGTCACACTGTTACCGAAAAGGGCACCGGTCACATCGGACGGTCCGAGGGTTGTCACCGTGACAGTGTATACGACAGTCCCACCGGCAGTGTAAGTTGCTGGACCCGTAGTTACAACAGACAGGTTCGCGACCGGCGCTGATACGTCCGTATCCGTAGCAGAATTGTTGCCTGGATTCGGATCAGTTATGCCGGCTGGAACAGATACCGATGCAATATTGGTCATCGCTCCAACGGCATTCGACGGTGCATACACAGTGGCCAAGTATGTAACACTCGTAAATGCCGGGAGATTAGGCAGGTCAGTATAGGTCTCGCCTGTTAGGATGGTGCCAGATGCAGCACAGGTCGCACCGCCAGTACCGGAACACAGTAAGTCCAGCGCTCGTGAATTGGGCTGGGGATGGTTTATAAGAGAATGGTGCGGCAGTAACTGCGTAGGGTCCGTTATTGGTTACGGTGATCGTGTAGGTTTCCGCCATGACCCAGGCGTGTAAGTCGTTTTATTGTTCGATACGGTGACCGCCAGGTCCGATGTAATTCCGGTCGGGGTAACCAACGGAGTAGCTGTCGGGCTGGATGGAGTCGGGGTTGGTCCGCTGCCGAGCACCTGGATCAGCACATAGAACGGTACTGTCGCGCTCGAGCCGAGTGCAAAGACCTGACCCGGTATCCGATTTCAGGCTCCAGTTACCCTTGTAGGTACCGGCGTAGGAAGGCGCGACCATGTTCACGGCGACGTCGACCGATTGACCGGGATAGACGGTATATGGCATCGGAACCGGGTAGACGGCACTCATCGGGTCACCGCTGACAAAGGTCGTTGAATAGGCCGTTGTCCATGTGCAGGTACCGGTATTCTTCAGCCGCCAGATCTTAGTGAACGCAGTATTGGCGGAGAGATACGAGTTATCCGGGACGGTAACGTCTGAGACGAAGGCTGCTTTGTTCGTGCACGCACCTGGGACAGGCGTTGGATAAGGCCCGCTACCCCCACTGACTGAGATCAATACCCAGAAGGGTATGTTGGAGTACGTGCCCAGGGAGAAGACCGTGCCTACCGCGTTCTTGAGTGCCCCAATAACCTTTGTAGGTACCAGTCGCTGAGGGAGAGACCATGTTGACTGAAACGTCCACGGACTGTCCCGGAGCGACATTGGTGGTCAGTGGGCAGGGTATACCGCGCTCATCGGGTCACCGCTGACATACGTGACTGAGTAGGAAGGTGTCCATGTGCAGGTACCGATGTTCTTAAGACGCCAGGTCTTGGTGAAGGAGTAATTTGGGACCATCACAGTACCATCAGGCACGGTGACATCTGCGATGAAAGCAACTTTGTCGGTGCATCCGGTCGAAGGAGGCGGAGGAGGCGTTGTAGTACTGCCGCGTTCGATGCGAGGTGCGACCCAAAGACCTTTGTCGTCAGTGCTGTAAGCCCCGTCGTTCATGACAGTAAGGATGAATTTGACATTTTTCCCCGCCAGCAGGCTCAAGTCCACATCGGCGTTGTAATAAAGTCCATCCGACTTTTCACGGAAGGATGCGAAGGTGCTTACTGCGCTGGTGCCGATCTGGTAATCAAGCTGGAAGTAAATATTGCAGCCAGGGGCGTTGTATGGGCAGGAGATGGTCGCCTTGAAGCGGTCCGTCGGCTGGACGTAAAATTCCGGGTAAACGCCTTTGATAAAACCGCTGGATGTGTTATTTGGCCTGTGTCTCAAGTCCGGGAGTCGTGACGGTGGTCCCGTTCTCCAGCTGCGGACTGGACAACAGAACCACCGAACCGTTCGGATCGACCGGGTTACCGGGATAAGGCAGGCTGGCTGGTTTGGCTGGTCCAATTTGCTGAACCGGCATTGGTGACAAAATCGTAAACCACACCCGATGTGGGTACACCCGTTCCGACTGTGACCTTGACCCAGAACGGGGAATTGGCTGTGGGGCCGATACCGAAGAGTACGCCTGAGGCGTTCTTCAACGCCCAGAAATCCCTGGTAGGCTCCGGGGTTGGCCGGTGCGACCATGTTGACAGCAATGTCAACGGTTTGACCCGGGATGACATTGGTGGTCAGATATTGAGGTGACGTCGCGCTCATCATCTCGCCGCTGATAAATACGACGGAGAATGCAGAGGTCCAGGTGGAATTACCGATGTTCTTCAACCGCCAAATTTTTGTGAACGGCGTGTTGGCGGCGAAATTGGTCCCATCTGGAACGGTGACGTCGCTGATGAATTGCGCCCAGTCGTTGTAAGTGGCTGCAGCAGGCCGCGCCACAGGCTGCGCCTGCGCGGGCACCACCGAAACTAAAAGCGCCAGTAACAGCAGGGTTGAAACAAGTATGCGTCGATTCATGATCCTCTTCCTTTCTTTGTGTTCGTTATTCGATGTTTACAGCGATTATTAGAAAATGGATATCTGGAATCATACCAACTGTTATTGTAATTATAGTAGTTTTATCCAACTTGTGCACAGTTAATTCATCCTACTACCCTGGGCATCTCGGATGGTTTGATTCCTGAAGACCGGACGTTCACAATTTTCTTCAATATATCAAACCAAAAAGGAGCGCCCTGAGCCGCTGCTAACCCCGTAATAAGCAGCCCAATTAATTTCTGCAACCACCCTGAAAGATCGTATATATATGGAGCATTCGCAATCGGAAAACAGCGTCCAGAGATGGAAAATCCGTAAATATCATCCCCTTTTTGCGGAATTATGGCGCAAGCGACCGTTTTATCGTCGGCAACCTTGACGAGACCTTTCGAGGTGAGCTGAAGCGGTGTTCCGAACCAGCCAATGGGCAAGCTCATCGTACCAAACTCCGCGCTGGAAAGAGCAACCTCGTCCGTGATTTGCGGCTCAACTTGATCTTGGTTCCGAATTACTAATAATTCCGCCTGTGTATCTAGTTTATCACGCAGTGCGGGTTGACGCCAGAGTTGATTAGCCACTAAAACGGAGTCGACATTGGCGATCAGGGCGATCATGAATCCAAGGGTAAAAGCGAGAAGCTGGGCGCGGCGTTTGTACCAACCGCTCAACCGATCCATGGAATTATCGAACCATTTCTCGACATTTTCCCTGGCTCGCATCAGAGTGCTTTCTCCCTGCAAGGTGTACTCTTCCGCGCCATTCACCAGCGCATAAAGGATCTGCTTTAGCCGGGGGTGGGTAACTGCCATGGCTGCAATCCCCAGTCGGATCTTGTCGCTGGTTGACTTCATGGGTTACTTCGCTTTTTTGGAGCGTCTGGAAAATGGAGTCGATCTGCTCTTTTTGGACTTTGACATTGAGCAGCGACGCGTCGACGCTGGCCTGTAATTTGGGGTAATCCACTGCCAACCTGTTGATCTCCGACCTCACGGAATCCAGTGTGGCATTTACGGCAGCCGTTCCGGTTTCGGAAACCAGCGCTCTACGGGTAAGCGCCAGGATCAAATTTAACCTTCGATGGGCAGCTTTTTGCTGGCTCCGGTTCAGCATAGCCACATCCAGCCGTAATTTGTAGAGCTGCTGCTGGAGAAGCGAAGCATCTGTCCCTGCATTGACCACGATGTCAAACAAGGTCAATGTAAACTGGCTCGAGGGAATGTAGGAGGGTTTGTTGGAGCCGTCATTACCCGAAAAAAGGCTGCGGATGAGCGGGTGATTGTAGAACTGGTCGGTAAGACCGGGGTCTGCAAGCAGGTTGCGGATAGTCGTTTCGAGCATTTTGGAGCGCCAGCGCAACTTGGAAACGATCCACTCCTCGATATTCATCACCGCCAGGCTGATGATAAGCCAGACGAAGATGAGACCGATAGTGACTGAGAGTACGGTTGAGATTTCCATGCGAGTTATATCCTTTGGCTGTTGCCCAAATTACATCCCGACAAGTGCTTGAAAACGCGGGTCATCACGGATGAAGTCGAGGTCCGGATCACCGCGGACCCATTCCGGTGAAGTTTGTTTCATTTCCAAAGCCAGCTTGAGCAGCTCGATCGCCTGGTCGGTGTTCCCGCAAATCGCTTCGAAGCATGCCCGGTTGTATTCGGTCTCTGCATCCAGCCTGGGCAACGCAACTTTTATATGAGAATTCGCTTCTGTTTCCAATCCCAATCTGCGATAACTCCCAGCGAGGGCGCAGTGTGCGAGGGTATAGCCAGGGTTGATCTCAACCACCTTTTTGAATGCGTCAATGGCATCTTCATGACGTTTCTGAGCTGCAAATACCAGGCCAAGATGATAATGATAAAGGTCTTTGCCGGGGCAGATCGTGATGGCGTGTTGAAAGGCGTCCACTGCCTCGTTGAACTCTCCGGCGTCCTTCAGCAATTTCCCAAGGGAATCCCAGGCCTTGTCATTTTGGGTGGCCATGCTGGTAATTTTCCTGTAATTCGCTATTCCATCCAGTAGTTCCCGGCTTGCTGTGGCTTTTTTGGCAGGCGCGGATTTCAGGCTGGATCGTTGATTTAACAAGCGAATTAACGAGCGGTAACTCTTCATTTTTCGGTGACGTCTGACCTTTTTCCAGAGCCTCCAGCATGGATTTCCAAATATTCGGATCGTGCTCCGGCTGCTCAGAGAGCCGCCATGATTTGAACAACTCGGAAGACCGGCTGGGCTGCTCCGCCTCGAGAACCTGGGTGGAATGCGCTTCCTGGGTGAGTGCTGTGCTGGGAGTTGCCAATGGTTGGACCTTGTTGTCCACTGTTCCCCAAAGGTCCTGATCGGTGAACAGAGGTATATCCATCGAGCTTGGTTCGCCATCGACCATGGCATAACTTCCTGCCGGGGAGGGATTGGTTACAGTATTCACCCTTATGATTCTAGGTGGATTGGATGGCACATGTTGTTCTTCCTGAGAGTTGGATGAATGCCCTCCCGTAGTAGTTTTGGTCGACTTCCGGTCAAGCGATCTCAGCCAGTTGTTAAATTCGCCATACTCTTCATCATTGTCCATTTTCATGATGTCAAATTCATCGGCTGGATCGGGATCCGTAACAATCGGTTCAAGCTTTAACTGGCTCAGGGGCTTGGAACTCCTCCGAGGGAATGTCCAAGGCTGGATAAAAAGGAGGAATGACAGGAAGGTCCGATTCGATCTTCGAATCACCCATCTCTTCATCCGGTAGCACTTCGAAATCCAATTCAGATATCTCTGGACTATTAATTTCTACTGATTTACTTGTTTCTGAAACTATTTCTTCCAGGATCATCGGATCCGGTGTGACATTCACTGCCAGATTAGCGAACGGATTGATCAGCCCAATATCTGACAGCGCATCCAGTTCATCGCCGGTCTTGTAAGCAGTCAGTGCTTTTTCATAATCACCGCGTTTTTGATAGGCGTCGCCCAATCGTTTCCAGGCGACGGATTGCTCCTGGGCAGACGCTGAAAGATCGATGCTCTTTTGGAGCAATGGGATGGCGCCTTCATAATCTCCTTTGGAAAAATACGCATGCCCGAGGTTGCAGTATGCCTTACTGAAATCCGGGGAGAGCTCGATGGCTTTGCCAAAGGCTGTCGCGGCATCCTCGTAGGAGCCCAGTCTCATGTGCAGATTTCCCATTTCATTCCAGAGAATTGATTTACTCATGACGCCCTCGCTAATAATTGATTATGAGATTAGACGTTGTTCAGGAGAACCATCCGTGCCCGAGCCAGGATCGGCTTGGTGTTCCCATCCAGGTCGGATGCCATTTGATAGGCTTTCATGGCATTATCCTGGTCGTTCATGTGCCGGTAAACATCGCCCAGACGGTTGAAGGAGATGGCTTTCCCTTTATCGGTATCTATCAGATCGATGCTTTTCTTGTACAGGGGTATGGATTCCTTAAACTTCTTGGAATGGTTGTAAGCCAGAGCCAGATTGCTATAAGCCCAGCCAAAATAGGGGTCGAGTTCAATGGATTTCTTGAAGGCTTCTACAGCCTTGTCGTTGGATCCGATCTTGAGGTAAATGTTTCCAAGTTCATTCCATTCGTAGGCATTCTTAGGCTGCATTTCAAATTTTTCCTTGCCGGAACTAATTTCAACTTCAGGAGTTTCAGGATCCTCCTGATCGAATTTTGGCGATTCGAAATAGGGTCCGGTCTCAACATATTCACGATTAGCGGGCAGGGTGTCCCTTGACTTTCCTGAATTGAACTCCATGTCCTCCTGCAAGGCCTCTCTTATCAAATCCTTCTCGAGAGTATTTACATCAAAGGAAAATGGCTCGACAATACTGGAACCATCCAGAGAATAAACTTCTTCCGGGGAGGTCGTGGCAACAGAAACCGTGGTTTCAGGCTCTTCAACTGGGATATTGGAACTGAAAATCTCATCGGAAAGTTGATGTAACTCATGCATGGATCCAAGATCCTGAATATCATCGCCCGAGTTATCACCATCCATTTCAATCGGATTTGTTTCTTCCACCCAGGTTTCCGGGTTGTTCTTTCCTTTTTGATAATAGGCCATGGCCAGGTTCTTGATATACGGCCAGTTGAAATCAGGAGCCATTTCGATCGCTCGTGTGTAAGCGAAAATGGCATCGTCATATTCACCTGCGATCAAGTATGTGTTCCCCAGCTCATTCCATTCCAGAGCGTTTCTCTTGTCCTCTTCGGTGTCGACATCGCCCTCGTCACCGCTGCGGGCTTCGTAAGTTGTGTCAGCCGGAGCTTCAACCGCAACACTTTCGGATACCATTCCATTCTGTCGAGACAGGATTTCTTCTATTTCACAGATGGTTTTATCCAACATAACCAGATGATCTCCGTCCAGAACCTGGGAAGTGTCCTCAACCTCAGTAGTGAAATCAAGCGAATTGACCATTTCTTCTACATTGTTCTCAACTCTTGATTCCTTGATGTCCAGTGAACTTGAGACAACGGTCATCTGCTCGCTCGCCTCTGGTTCATCGGTTGTAAATTCTTCCTCAGCGCTGAAATCCATTCTTCCGTTTTGTGGGACAAGATCAGAAGTCTCTTCGGGAATGGAAATTTCGGATTTCCCGCTGAATTCGTCGGCCACCTGATATGCTGACACAGCCCGGTTGTAATCACCGATCTGGCGGAGAGCATCCCCGAGCCTGTTCCAGATTGATGCCTTTTCCTCGTCTGAATCCATCAAGGTCAGGCTCTTTTCGAAGAGCGAGATGGCTTCCAGATGAACTCCCATCTCAAGATAAGCTTGAGCCTGGTTGCTGTAATATTTACCGGTTTGCGGGGCGAGCTCAATCGCCTGCCCAAATGCGACAATAGCTTTTTCCTGCAAACCAATTTTTAAGCATGCATTCCCCAGTTCATCCCAGGCAATGGCATTCCTTGGGTCGATCTTCAAAGCAGCTTCGTAAGCCTGTATGGCATTCGTTTCATGCCCTTGAGCTGCAAGGACCCTTGCCAATCCGATGATCGTGTGAGTGGATTTATGGTTGAGGGTATAAGATTTCTGGTAGGCTTTGAATGCGTTCTCTATATTGTCTGCAGAGAAATAGGCATCGCCCAGACCGCACCAGGCCACAGGGAAGTTCGGAGTGAATTCGATAGCCTTGAGATAAGCTCCGATGGCGTCATCCGGCCGGCTTAGTCTCATGTAAACATCGCCGATCCCGTTCCAACTCACAGCATCTCCCGGCTTGTTTTCAATTGCCTTTTGATACGCTTGAAGGGCTTCGTCATTCCGTCCCAGTTTGGTAAAGAGAATACCCAGATTGTTCCAGGGGAACAATTGGGAGGGAGCAAGTTGAATGGCGCGTTGGTACGCTTCGATGGCTTCATCCGTTCTGCCCAATCCGGTCTTAACAAGCGCAATGGCATTGAAACACTCGGCTGCAAATACTTTATCTTTCATTGAAATGGCGACGTCGAGGGCAGACTTCAGGAAATCGGAAGCCTTTTCATAATCACCTTTTCGCCAGTGTAAAATGCCGAGGGTGAGCAGAAGATTTCCATTGACCGCTGCGGATTCATTGCCTTCAGGGAGATTGGTCAGGAGGGATTCTCTTAATGAAATCTTTGCGTCGATATCTTCTTCGGGGTCTGAGTATTCTCCGGTTCCCTGCCAGGCTGCTTCGGTCACATTTTGAAAAATGAGCTCCGGCTTCGGGGAGTCGATGAATTCGATCACCCGGTGGCGAAAAGCCCAAAAATCAGGCGCCTTATTAGCCAGATCAACGACTTCCTTCTCAGTCAGCCAAAAAACCAACCGTAATCGTTTTTCAACAAAGAATTCTCTTTGATTATTCAGATCCTGATAAAGGTCGGCGCCATCCACACTTCCCCAGCGGAGACCGTTAATGAAGTAAATGGCATTCTGGACGGTGGACAACTCCGACAGATTCGTCATGAGATCGGAATTCGACTTGTTATCGATGGCGATCCGAAAAACCTTTTGATCCAGCTTGTTGAGTTTGAATTCCAGGTCAGCTTCAGCCGCGCTGTGAATATACTCAGAGCTGTAAACGGCGAAAAGAATCGAAGGACGCTGCCATTTGACCGACAACTCAAGTTCCCTGAAAAGGAAATCAACACGGTCTTCGAATGGTTCCACAGTATGAGGTTGAACGCGAGGCTGGCTACTCATTCAATAATCTCCTGAGAACCGGGTGGATGTCGCACCAGTTTTCGCCGTTGCGGTATTCCAGAATGGCTAAGAGTTGCAGCAACGGCCGCAATCGATCGTTGTATTCGAGCCGGTTATGTTCGTGAACCTTCTTTAGGAAGGCGATGTCGTTCTTATCCAGGATACGTCTGTACTCATTGCGGATTTCGGTGGTCGCCCATTCCACATCGATGCTTTCAACCTTGGCTACCTTGCGGCGTCGTGCTCGGCCTAAAGCCGTGCGCATGATACGCGCCATTTCCCTGAAGACGCCGCCGCTATAGGTGATGGAATCTTCAAGCGCCTGACCATCGATCAATTTAGGATCCATTCTGAGAAACGCGAAACGTCTCATGGTGTCGTACCCTTCGGTCAGGTGGCGTTCGGGCTCCAGAGGCGGGTGCAGGTTGATGTTGGGCAGGAAGATCGCCTGGTCGCGGATCGAATCGAACTCCTTGCTGTAAAAAAGCGCACTCGAGACGGTGTAAACAATTGCGCAGTTCGGCTGCATCATGATCTCGCGGCGGTCATGGAAGATGGACCTGGCGATGTCCAGGTCAGGCTTATCCATGTCGTCGATCAGGATCAGGGGGATGCGCTTTTCGCGGATGTAGATGGCGGCAGCGATGCTGTTGATCACGGCGATCAAGCCGGTGATGTCTTTTTCGAAAACCTGGCGCAGCTCCACCCGCGTGGCAGGTTCCAGTTTCATTTTCATGCCGGCGTTGATAAAGAACGAATCGATCGAAGCGCCAAGTTCATAACCCGATACGCGCCCCGCCAGAACGGTCTGGATTTCCTTTTCGACCTTTCCGCGCCAGCTGTTCAATTCCTTCAACAACTGTTCGGGTAACTCTCCGCCCTGATTTTCGGTAATCGCGATACATGCGCCCGCCGATAGCCAGGAGCACATCCCGGAAGTCCAGGTCGATGATGTCGGCTTCTTCACGGATGCTGAAGTTGATCGGCCAGAATTTTTTCTGGACATCGGAATTGGAAAGGATGTGCAGCAGCTCGGTGGATTTCCCGCAGCCGCGGTGACCGGAGAAATAGAATTTCGGCGGCCGGTAGAAGGGAGCCAGCAAGGCATCGGTCAGTTCCACGATGGGGTTGCCTGGCCGGTCAATATAAAAGGGATTGGGCTCGCCATTCTTGCCGGGTTTCAGCGGAAGGTCGAGTTCAAAATTCAGCCAAGCGCGATCAAAATCGGAAGCGACTGCATATTCAAATTTGCTCATTGTGTCCTCGTATGAATGGAGACTCCCCCAGTCCATTATTTTCGGGATAATCTTTTCTCATTATATGAAGAGTGCCCAAACCGCAAAACCTAATAATAAGGGTTATAGCCATGTCAAATGTGACCAGCGCTTGTGGACTGCATTCGGTCAATAATGACCACCCGTTAATATTGACAGGTTAAGCATCGTTATCTAGTTGAGCGCCCCACAAGAGTATTCCTTGTGGGGCGCAAGAGGAGGAGAAAATGATGTCAGTCCTATGTGAATTTAAGGTATTGTTCGCTGCTCCAACCGGATGGAGACTCGAACCGCGCCCAACCCGTCTGCCGCTCGAGGACTTTTACGCGCTGGCCGGAGACCAATCCACCCACGACTGGGTAGGATGGTCCAGGCCCGCTGCGCACGTTCAAGCCCAGAGCCATGCAGATTGCCGTTACACCAGGATCGGGTGCGGGAGTAGGAGGAACCGGCTGAGGAGCGGGGGCAGGCGGCTGTGTTCCAGTGGATGGAGCGGATGCCAGGGAATTCTTGATTGCCGCGACAGACTGCTCAACAAGGGTTATCCGTTGTTCGATCGAAGAAGCGCGTTGTTCCAGTGTTACGATTCTATTTTCCAGTTCAGCCATTGAGGGCCTCCTTATTCCAGCGAATTTTTCCAGGTCTTCCAATGTTCCGTTGAATCGATTGAGATCCACGTTGTAGCTTTCGGTTCCATATGTCGATCCCTTGCCCGTGGAGGAATACTGCCAGAAAACCCATTTCGTCCAGGGGAGAGGGACAGCCGGTTTGGTTGCCGTCGTGTACTGGGCAAGCCAGAGAGGAAACTCCGTCCAATAGCTGTTTTTATCGCCGTATTTATTCCAAAAACCGGACGATGTATAAATGATGGGTTTATGACCGCGGGAGCGCAAGACCTCCAGAAATTCCCTGAGGTAGGCACGGGCAGCCGCAGTGTTATTGTCATTTCGGACTTGCTCGTAGTCAACAACGGGGGGGAGGTCTCCAGGGTAATTGCTGAGAATCGTGGCATAGAAATTGGCTGATTCCCGAGCTGTTCGCGTATAGTCCATGTAATGGTACGCGCCTTGCAGCAGCTTCGCATCCTTGGCGATTTTCCAATTGGCAAGGAATTTGGGATCCATGTAAGCGGCTTGAGAGGCTTTAATGATGACGAACGATGCTCCTGCCGATTTCGCTTTCTCGGCATTCCAAGCGCCATTCCATTTGGAGATGTCTATTCCGGTCAGAGCCATGTAAACTCCTTGCGATCCAGTGAATTCCTGGAGGCAGGTATCCCCCTGCCTGCGGTTGAAAACCCCACTTTATCCAGTACAAATGGTCAGTGCTGAGAAGCGGTGTGCATTCGCTTCGGCATTGTTCAGACTGATTTCCTGTTCCTTCCAAAACAAAGGCGACCAGATTTCGAAGTAATCGCCCTGGCCAACCAATAACGCCTCATCCTGAATATTTGCGAATTCGATCAATTCTTGAGGGATGATGATGCAGCCGTTCTTGTCCAGGTCCAGCCGGGTGGCAGACCCCAGGATCATCCTGAAAAGTAACCGGGCGAGAGGATCGGCCATGTTCATCCCCTTAATCCTTCGAGCGACTGCTTCGAACGCATCACTGGTCAGCAGCATGAGGTTTCTGTCGAAACCTTGTGCGACATAAACACCTTCAGCAAGCTGCCCCTTATAACGGTGGGGGAGAGCCAGCCGGCGTTTTACATCCAGTGAAGTGTTGTGAAGGCCGATGAACATAATAGTTTTTCAGGTAAAAATCCTGCTCGATATGGTTCTTCTATGCATCATTATATGGAGGCGGCTTTGCAAGGGAAACCTAATAAAGTGGTTGTATGGGATGGAAGATTGTGCATGATTTTGAATAAAAAACGGTCATTAATGACCATGCGATTCGCCGTCCATTTTGTTGGATCTCTGATCGAGTTATGGTTCACGATCTGAGGAAATGAAAAACTCCTCCCTTTATGGATCGGGGAGGAGCTCATAACTGCGGGCTTGATCTCACCCTATCTGGACATATTGCCGTTGGTCAGCCAATCCTTCACGCAATGCAAAAAGCGCAGCCTGGGTCCGGTTGGCGAGGTGCAGTTTATTCAATATGCTACTGACATATTTGGCTATGGTCCGCTCATGAACGAAGAGAGCGTTCGCAATCTCCTGGTTGCTGAGACCTCGCGCGATGAGCTGAAGCGTCTCCAGCTCCCGGGCTGTCAAAGGCTCAATGTTCTTGGAGAGATCGGATGGGCGATTTATCTCCTGGATGACTTTCAGGGCAACCGAGGGATGGAGGCTGGCCCGCCCCTGAGAAACGTCGCGGATGGATTGCAGCAGCTGTTCCCGCGTGGAATCCTTGAGCATATAACCCAGAGCGCCGGATTTGATCGCTTGATAAACCCGATCTCCTTCCGCGAAACTCGTCAGCACGAGGATTCGGGCATCCGGATCGATTTCCTTGATCCTCGGGATGGCAGTTAGCCCGTCCATTTGAGGCATCACCAGGTCAAGCAGGATGACATCCGGTTTCTTAGTCTTGACCATGGTGAGCGCCTGGGCTCCGTTTTCAGCCTGCCCGACGACTTCAATATCCGGACTGAAGGATAATATGGCCACGACCCCTTCACGCACGACAGCTTGATCTTCGACAACAAGGACTTTAATTTTATTCATAAGTCACCACCCTTTCAAATGCGTTGGAGAATGATTGTCAGTTGACAACAAGTTCCTGAGGCAGGGAAGTCAACCCTTCACGGAGGGCAAACAATGCAGCCTGCGTTCGGTTGGCAAGATGCAGCTTGTTGAGAATGCTGCTCACGTATTTTGCGATCGTCCTCTCGTGGACAAACATCTCGTTGGCGATTTCCTGGTTGCTTAAACCTCGGGCAATGAGCATCAAGGTTTCCAACTCGCGGGTCGTGAGAGGATCTATTGTGTTCGATAATTGGGAAGGCTGATTAATTTCCTGGATGACCTTCAGCGCCACGGATGGATGAAGGGAGGCCTGTCCCTCTGCAACGTCCCGGATCGCTTTTAGCAATTGTTCGCGGGTCGAGTCTTTCAACATGTATCCGAGTGCGCCTGATTTGATGGCATGAAAAACCCTGTCGCCTTCGGCAAAGCTGGTCAAAACAAGAATGCGAGCTTCGGGAACCGCTTCTTTTATTTTGGGGATGGCGGTAAGCCCATCCATGCGCGGCATCATCAGATCGAGAAGGATGACATCCGGACGTTTTAGCTGGGCAAGCTGCAAGCCTTCCAGACCGTCGTGGGCTTCTCCAACGACTTCGATATCCGGCTGAAAGGACAAGATGGCAACAACCCCTTCGCGGACGACCGTTTGATCTTCCACAACAAGTACCCTGATCTTTTTCATATTTGTGCTCCTGACAAGTGGATTCTTGATTGTCGATCCTTGCTGACTGTTGCGCATATTTTTGTCCCCTTTCCAGGTACGGATGTAATAGCCAATTTTCCGCCAACTTGTGAGGCGCGTTCTCTCATATTTTTCATGCCCATTCCTCCGGAGCAGTCCCTGCTCGGAACGAAACCATACCCGTCATCTTCGATTTCAAGCTTAACGTTTGATTTGGTCTGTTTGAGGCGGACTGTCACGGATTTTGCCTTTGCATGCTTAAGAACATTATTGAGCGCTTCCTGGGCGATGTAATACAAGGCTACTTCCTTGTCCAGTGGAAGTGAAATTGTCTCATCGGTTAAAAGCCTGGCTTTGACATCCGCCCTGCCTTCGACTGCTGTCAATCTCTGGTTGAGGATTGATACGAGACCGTCGCGCTCAAGGTCAACGGGCTGGAGTTCGTAAAGGAATAGCCTCATTTCCTTTAGAGCTTGCCTGGCCGTTTCGCCGATACGCGACAGAATGGGGGTGAGTTTCTCCACGGATCCCATCTCTATCCCGGCTTGGGCGGCTTCGGTCAGAGTGAGGAGCCCATAAAGTTTTTGCGTGGTTGAGTCGTGCAGATCCCTCACCAGTCGCTGCCTTTCGGCGAGCGCGATGGACAACTGGCGCTGTTTATCGCTATGGACGAATGTAGCAATTTCATCAGCAACCACATCCAGGCGGGCGATTTCATCTTCGTCGAAACCGGGATTTTCGTTGCGAGCCAATCCGATGATCCCTAATATCTGATTCTGAATCGAGATGGGCACCAGAACCATTGATTTAAATCCTTCTTCCAGGATGAAATCCTGGAGTTGGGAGTTGATAGTAGAGCTCGGTATTACCAGCGGGGAATTGTTGTTGAAAACGGAGCCGATCAAGGCGTCCTTTTCTGAAAGTAAATTGAACAAGTCTGCCAGATTGGGAGTCAACCCATGATGTGCAGCAAGGACAAGTTTCTTGGGTTCGGCAGTGTTTGCGTTTTCATCGATCAGGCAGATGACACTGGCTTGACTTTTGAAGGAATAAACGATTTGGTAGATTGTGTCTTCAAGAAAATCTTCAATGTTGGCCGCCCTGCTGGCTGCATTCGATATCGAATGCAGAAGAATGAACATTTCATCCCTGGCGAGTTGACGGGCTTCTTCCGCTCTTTTTGATTCGGTTATATCCTTCCAAAGGATCAAGCGCCCAAATTGGCGGCCGCGGGGATCGATAAGCGGTGATATCCTCAGGTTGAGGTACCGCCATGAGTTCTGGAGATTTATCCTGCCGCGAATGTCAAGTTCCTTGGAAGGATCGTTCGTGTTGATGAAGCTTGCCCAGTCGGTGAGGACGTTATCCGCTGGAAGCCCATAAATTTTTTCTCTTGATATACCTATGACCAACTCCGCAGCAGGGTTCAAATCAGTGATGCGGTTTTTCATATCCAGCATCATCCACCCGTCGGCCATTTGTTCGATCACGATATCTCTGGGCACCGGGACAATGTCCATCAGTTTATAGGAATAAACCCCGAATGACACTGCCAATCCAGCGATCGTGAAGGCAGCCAATAAGGCGAATGATGAAGCTGAAGAAGGGGTCAAGGAAATGCTGATTAAGCTGGCAGGTAAGATTAATACCGATCCTGCTAATATCATCCCGGCTTGGAGCCGCTGGGGGAGGGGACTGTGCCTGTAAGTCTTGATGACGATATACATCGCCAAGGCGATGAGGGCGTTGAAGTAAAGGATATTGATCCAAAATAGTATCGCAACGCTTTGGATGCTGAGCAGCGTGCCGGCTAAAGTTATCACTGGACCTACCATCAGCAACGCGAGAGTACGTCTGGTAATCCATTCCGATCGGTTGGAAAATGATAGGGAGAAGTAAAATAAAAAGGTAGCTGCAACCGAGGCAAGGAATTGGGACAGACCTGTCGCGATGGGCATTTTCACCGCTGAACTGGTAGCTATGAAGACATATTGGATATCCCAGACAGCTAAGGTCACCCCAAGGAGGATCATATATACAGCCCCAGGGGACGACCTCCGGCTAAAGGCTGTTGAAAAGATAAATATTGCGGATCCACCTGCCAGGAAGAAAAGAACCAATTGGAAAGGTATGTTCATTCTTAGGCTTTCCCCCAAATTATAGGATTTTCATCCTTTGCCTTATCGTGCTATTGACCAGTACTTATTTCATAGTTTAATTGTAATATCATTGCAATCTGTAATAATTATACACAAAAATCCATTACGCGCAATAGGGAATTTTCAGCTACTAAGCTTAGCCTAATTTGTGATAAGGCTAGGGTTTTTATTTTGTATGTAATTGTCGGGAAAATTGAGGACTAATTGACCACAACACCCTTATTCCTGGGTTTCGATTCTCTCCAGTAGGGTGGCGGCTTCCGCGTCATCTGGCGATAAGGCCAGTGCGTTATTAATCGCTTTTCTTGCTTCTTTTGTCCGGTTGGAATTCGAATAAACCTTACCCAACCTTTTCCAAACCTCGGGATCGTCCTGGCTTAAACGGGAAGCTTTTAAATAGGCTCTTAGAGCCTCTTTATCCCGCTTTTGTATGATATAAACATCGCCCAGGTTAATCCAGTGAAGTGCAACTTTCGGCTCAAGTTTTGTCGTTACTGCGATGCAATCCTTTGCGTCTTCGAGCCTGCCCATCTGCCGGTATAGATCACCCAATATGGAGTAGGCTATTGTGTTTTTTGATTTCGCCTCAATGGATTGTTTGCATACTTGCACGGCTTTTTCGCTTTCGCCTGTATCGTAATAAGCGATGGCTAGGTTATTCCATGCATAGCTGTTGTATGGATTTTTTCCTACAGACTGTTCGTATAAATCGACTGCCTCTTTGGTATTGCCCTTACTATGATTGACTATCCCCATTCCAGCCAGGAATTGAGATTCAGAGATCCGATCGGCTAATCCGGAAGCGATATCCAGACCTTCGTTTAATAACTTCAAGGACTTAGCGAAATCCTCTTTTGCCCACTGGTATGAAGCCAGGGAGTATATAAGGTCCATGCGGGAGGATTGTGATTCGTCCCCGGAAGGGAGTTCTTCCAGCATGGATTCTCGCAAGCGGATTTTTTCTGCTGCGTCCATGCGCAGCTCGGAGGATTTCCACCCGTCCCAGGTTATCTGAATGTTCAGCTTGCGGTCGATCTGACCCGTCTGGGAGTCCATGAGTTCAACCACTCGGTGACGGAATGCCCAGAAGTCGGGAGCATGGCGGGGCAGGTGAGTGGCTTCGCTCCGTGTCAGCCAGAGAATCACTCTCATGCAATTATCCACGAAGAATTCCCGGCGCATGTTGAGCGCACGGTAGGCATTAAAGCCACCTTTTCCTCCACCCCACTTTAGACCGGTTATGAAATAGACTGTTGTTTCATGATTTGGATTTTGAACCAGGATCATGGGCACATCAAATAGCTTCTCGTCAATATGAAAGTGGAGCACACCCTGCCCTAACTTTGATAAACGTACTTCCAGGGATTCTTCCACATGCTTGCGGGTGAATTCGGATTCGTAAACGGCAATCAGAATGGAAGGTCGATCCCACTGGATGGCTAATTCAAGTTCATCATAGAGAATATCCTCCCTCTCTTCGAGGGTCTCGTTTAGCTGTGTGGGATCCACGGGCTGATTCTGGGTTTCCTTCATTATGAATAAAATTATACATCAGCGGTGTCGTGTCACGTTATGGTCAAAATTATCCCTATCCCAATAAAGGATATTTCGTTTTGACGTGGTTAGTCGGATATACTTAACAAGAAAGTAAACGAACCTAGACTGGTTTTGTTGTAAAGGATACGAAGAGTTGTTCCCTGATACTCATGAATTCCTGGTCTTTACCTATAATGTCGGCAACGGCCGCGCCGATCCTGCCAGGTTGGCCAAAATTCTTGTTGACCAAAAGCCGGACATTGTCGGTCTTCAGGAATTAAGCCATTCACAAGCCGAAACATTAACACAGTTAATTTCCAGTGAATACCCCTATCGATCCGTATTCCCAGACGGCTTTGCGGGGAAAGCAATTTTATCCAGGTTTCCAATTTCCAAAACCAGTCAAGTTCACTTGGGTCCTGAAAGACCTGACTTGTTAGTCTCCCTGACGATAGATGGTTTTCAATTATCGGTGATATCGGCTCACCCTCCCCCGCCTCGATTCCAAAAAACCAAATTTGGATTCGAACCTGGAACACTTGAGCAAATTAGATCCCTTGCTTCACTTACAATTGAAAACCAACCTGCAATCTTGCTGGGCGATTTTAACTTTGTGAGCAGACAGGATGAACACCAAATCATTAAATCGGCTGGGTTGAGGGATGCATTCCTGGAGTCGGGCAGGGGGGCGGGATATACACTCCCCAGGCGGATAGGACCCTGGAGACGGATGCGCTGGTTGAATTCATTGTTGAGTTGGATTCCGCTGATCCCTGTAGTGCGGGTGGACTACATTTGGTACACGGAACAACTTTCCTGCACCTCCTGCTGGGTTGGGGATGATGCGGGTTCAGACCATATGCCTGTTTTCGCGAGACTGAAAATCGGGGTGATGTGAATTCGGTCTCACCGATATTTTTTTGGTGGAATGAAAAAGCGATTGAGGACATGTATCCAATCCTCAATCGCTTTTAGTATTCAACGTAAATTACTTCTTAAGGGCACTTTTTAGTGCGTCAACTTCTTCGGTAGCCAAGGTCGTTTGGAGTACTTCACCCTTGAAGGGTTCCATCGCTGAAATGATCATCCCAACACCGTTGTTGATCATCAAGAAGAGAGCTGATTTACCCGGTTCGATTTTGGCGGTGACTTCCTTAACGAAGGATTGGTCAACGTCTTTGTGGAAGAAATGACCTATCGCGCCTCCTGCGGCGGCTCCAATCAGAATGCCGGCAATAGGAAAAAACACGCTTGCCAGCAGTAAACCGATCATTCCTCCTCCGAGAGCGCCCATGGCCACTCCGCTGTCGAGTTGGTTCTTTACCTCAACTTTTCCATCGGCTGTTCGCGTGACCACAGCAGCGTCGTCCAGTTTGACGACCCCTTCGCTTTCCAGGGTTTTAATGGACATTCTCGCTTGCATTGCTTGTTCAGCCGTATCAAAGACAACAACCAGAAGTTCTGACATGCAGCCTCCATTTCCATTCAATGGGGAAAGTATTTCCTACTATGATAGCATAAAAAAATTCACGGGACAAATTTCTGAAGTAGTCCCGATTGGAGAAAGTAGTTTCATATTGCGTATAGATTTAGGGCATTTTTGTACAAATCCATTGCTACCATTTGAGGTAAAATAAACGGGTTATTGTTCAAAGGCTGGTTAGCAATTTTCCTTCCCTAAGGGTAAAATGGAGTAATTCTTTGCGCATAGGCAATGACAAGATCGATTGATTTATCAAATTGAAAATGAAAATCTGAAAATTGTGGGGCCAGGAAGAGAATTCCTTCTATTTCATCGTGAGTATGAATTATAGTTTGTCTAACAACGAAACGGAGATTTTATGCGCTACGGATTTTTTGATGATGTTAATCGCGAATATGTCATTACTCAACCGGACACACCGCTGCCATGGATGAATTACATCGGTTGTGAGAACTATTTTGGCTTGATCTCCAATACGGCTGGTGGATACTCCTTTTACAAGGATGCGCGTCTGCGACGGATATCCCGCTATCGATATAATAATACTCCCTCGATACCGGAGGTCGTTATCTCTACATCCGTGATAACGATGCAGGTAAGAAAGGGAAGATCAGCAGACCTTATTGGTCGCCAACATGGATGCCGACTAGGGATACCCTCGATGAGTATGAATGCCGGCATGGCCAGGGTTATACGGTAATCAAATCAAAGGCTCATAAAATCGAATCCCAAATTCGCTATTTTGTGCCTCTCGGCGAGAACCTGGAAATATGGGAATTGACATTAACCAATCATCGAAAATCCGCAGCCAACTTGTCTGTTTTCTCCGCCGTTGAATTCTGCCTGTGGGATGCTCAAGACGATTCAACCAATTACCAGCGAAACCTGTCCACAGGCCAGGTGGAAATTACCGACGGAGTGATCTATCACAAGACGGAGTACCGGGAACGCCGTAACCATTTTGCTTATTTTGCCTGTTCTGAAAAACTCGATGGTTATGACACCCAGCGCGAAGCCTTTTTAGGTCCATACCGGGGGTGGGATTCACCGGTTGTGGTTGAGAAAGGCTTTTCGGGAAAATCGGTTGCATATGGATGGCAGCCCATCGGCTCGCATCATGTCAAAGTCCAGCTGAACCCGGGGCAGCAGAAGAAGATTATCTTCCTGCTGGGTTACCAGGAAAACCCCAAGGATAGGAAGTTCGATCCGCCGGATTCGCAGACGATAAACAAGAAAAAGGTCAAACCGATCATCAGCAGGTACCTCAGGCCAGTGAATGTCGAGGAAGCTTTTGATGCCTTACGACAACACTGGGACAACCTCCTGGGTAGGATCCAGGTGACCACGCCGGATGAACATACCAATCGCATGGTCAATATCTGGAACGCCTACCAGTGCATGATGACATTTAATTTATCGCGGTCTGCATCGTTCTTTGAAAGTGGGATTGGACGCGGGATGGGTTTCAGGGATTCGAACCAGGACTTGTTGGGGTTCGTCCACATGATCCCGGACCGCGCAAGAGAACGCCTTCTGGATCTGGCTACCACGCAATTAAAAACTGGCGGAGCATTCCATCAATACCAGCCTTTGACCAAGGAGGGTAATAACGAGGTCGGCTTCGGTTTTAATGACGATCCCCTTTGGCTTATCCTTGCGACATCCGCTTATGTGAAGGAAACAGGCGACTGGGCTATTCTCGATGAGATGGTTCGATACGAAAACGAACGCGGTACGGAATCCCCACTTCTTGAGCATTTACAAAGAGCGCTTCAATACACGCTGGAAAGGCTTGGACCGCACGGTCTCCCGCTGATCGGACGGGCAGATTGGAATGACTGCCTGAACCTGAATTGTTTTTCCGATACACCTGGTCAATCCTTCCAGACGACGACGAACAAGGAAGGCAAAGTGGCTGAAAGTGTCATGATCGCCGGCTTGTTCATTCTGGCGGCAAAGGAAATGTTTGCGATCGCCAATTACCTTGAAGATGAAGACCAGGCGAAGAAGTTGAAAAAGGATATCGCATTGATGGAAGCAGCCGTCTGGAAATTCGGATGGGATGGCGCCTGGTTCCGGCGTGCGTATGATGATTTTGGCAAGGTCCTCGGCTCGAAGAAGAACAAGGAAGGGAAGATTTTTATCGAGCCTCAAGGGATATGCATCATGGCTGGTCTGGGGCTTAGGGGCGGAAAGGCTGCAAAAGCTCTCGAGTCGGTATCCAAGCATCTGGCAACACGACATGGGATCATGCTTCAGCAGCCTGCTTTTAGTGAATATTACCTCCACCTCGGTGAGATATCGTCCTATCCTCCGGGATATAAGGAGAATGCCGGGATTTTCTGTCACACGAATCCTTGGATCATGATCGCGGAAACGATGTTAGGCCGCGGGGATCGTGCCCACGATTATTATCTTCGGATCAATCCATCCAACAGGGAGGATATCAGCGGTCTGCACAAGTGTGAACCTTACGTCTATTCTCAAATGATCGCTGGCAGGGATGCGCCCACCCATGGAGAGGCGAAGAACTCCTGGCTGACCGGAACAGCAGCATGGAATTTTGTTGCCATCACGCAATCCATTCTGGGCATCAAACCTACCTTTGAGGGACTGGAGATCTCTCCGTGCATTCCTACAAGCTGGACTGGATTCGATGCAGTGAGAGTTTTCCGGGGCACCCGCTATGAAATCCAGGTTGTCCGCATCGGAAAGGGGAATAAGATCTCGTTGGTGGTCGACGGGAAACACGTCAACGGGAAGGTCGTACCCCTCCCTCGCAAGCGCACCAAGAGCGTTTTTGTCAAGGTAACCATTCGATAAAATAACATGCGTCAGAAAAGTTTAGTTATTCCACTTTTGATTTTGGTATTCCTGTTTTCTGCTTGCGGCGTTGGACAAAAAGAAGCGGAATCCACACCGACGCCTTATCCAACTCCGGTGCGAACGACATTCACTGTACAGCGCGGTGATATTGTCTCTGAAGCAAAGCTCTCAGGCAGAGCCTCTCCATTCGCGTCTGAAACCGTGAAATTTCAAATGCCGGGGCATGTCAGCGATGTATATGTTCAGGTGAACGACCTGGTGGAAAAAGGTCAATTATTAGCAGAGTTGGTCGAATACTCGGATATGGAAGCAAAATACGACGGCACCCGCCGGGTAATCCGACGGGCTGAAATCGCCCTGGAGATAGCCCGTCTCGAACTCGAAAAGATGAATTCTGAAGGCCGGCCTGCGTATGAGAGAAAAATCCAGGAGTTAAAAGTAGAACTGGCGCAAATGGCCTACGAGGATGTCATCACCGAGATGGGGTTGGATGCCACTTCTGAAGTCGATGCGGAGATGGATGCGGAATTGAGGAAGGCGCAAGTATTTGCTCCCGAGGCAGGTCAGGTAATTTTCGCAGTCAATCCTGGCCGTGCTGTCACTCCAACCACGGTGGTTTTTATTTTGGGAGAATTGGGAAACCTGGAGATCGTCGCTGATTTGGATGCAAGTCAAGGGGATGAGCAGCTCAAATCGATGTTTGAAGGCATGCCCGTCCAGGTAACCTTGAGCAAGGCTCCCGAAACCCAATTAAATGGCAAGATCCAACAACTGCCCTCTCCTTTTGGGACAGGTCCAAGTGACGATAAATCTGTTCATATCGTACTGGATGAACCGCATCAGGTGGACTTACTTTCTGGTGACAAGGCAAATATCTTGATCACGCTGGCGAGGAAAAACGGAATTCTCTGGCTGCCCCCAGAAGCAATCCGTCATGCCGGCGGTAGGACATTTGTTATCATGGACAGCGGCTCAGGTCCCAAACGCATCGAGGTCGAGCTTGGAATCCAGACGAGGGATAAAACAGAAATCCTCTCCGGATTGGAGGAAGGTCAGGTCGTTTTCGGTCAATGAGGTTTTTCTCTGATCTCCTTGCAATAATTCTCCAGACCTGGTCTACAGCAGGGATAGCATTTAAAAGATTGATCACGCAGCGATTGCTCAGTGTCGCTGCTGTCGTCGGGTTGATGATCGCCTCCGCCCTGGTACTGAGCATACCTTTATATGCCGAAGCTACTTATTTCCGATTGTTCAGAGAGGAAATCTTGGCAGACCGGGATTTGGATTTGGTCAATCGGCCGGTCGATTATGCCCCGCTGGATTTTCTTTTTGAATTAAAAATTGCTGAAAGAAACAGCCCTCAATGGGATGATGTTGAGGAAGTGGACCGTTTTTTCCGAGATGAGGCACTGAATACCATCGGACTGCCCATTGCGCAAGTGGTAAGACGGTTTAGGACCGATGGTTACAACATCTATCCACCCAGGGATCTGGAGAATCCCGGAAATCAATATCAGTTATCAACGGCCAATTTCACATTCATTACTCCCATGGAGGAATTGGTCCAATTGGTTTCCGGTAGATTCCCTGAGCCTTCGTCTTTGATCGGGGGCGGACAAATCGAAGTCCTTGCCAGTGAAGCCTTTGCCCTGGAGTATGGGATTCAGGCTGGCGATGCCTATGTCCTACGTAGGGACGACATCGAAATCCCGGTAATGGTCGTGGGATTATGGCGTGCGTTCGACCCGGAAGCAGGCTTCTGGGATGTGAAAGCGGATAATTGGTTCATCGTGCACGAGGACAGTTATACCGGTCCGATCAGTGCAGCGGTGGACGATGAATTACGCAGCGTCGCTTGGAGCATTAAAGCGGACGGATCCAATCTTCATGCAGCCGATATCGCAGGTGTGCAGAAACGAATACAGGCTATCGAACAAAAAGCCGGGTCGTTGATGAAGGGCACAAAACTCGTATCGTCTCCTCAGGAAGCTCTTACGCGTTACCAGGAGAGTACACCTGCATTAACTTACCTTTTGTTGGCATTCAGCATTCCCATCCTGGGTCTGATTCTGACTTTTATCTGGCTCGTCGCTGGTCTGTTTGTTGGCGAACAGCGCGGTGAGATGGCCATCATCCGTAGCCGGGGCGCAAGTAGATTTCAGATTGTCTCGATTTCGTTATTCGAAGGAATTCTCCTGGGAGTGATCGCTTTGACGGGAGGAATTTTCCTGAGCAATTGGATTGCTCATCTTATCGGTAGGTCGCGCAGTTTCCTGGATTTCAGCAGCACGAGCGGTCTGCGGATCAGCATGACGTTACCCTATCTTGGGTATGGCATAATGGCGCTCGGATTAATTTTGTTATTAAACTTCTTGGTTCCCACCTTGGCTTCATCGGTGAATACGATAGTCACCTATAAGCAGGAACGGGCGAGAATGCTGCGAAAACCTTGGTGGCAGCGTTACTGGATCGATGTTCTCTTGATCTTCCCCGTGATGTACGGATATTGGCTGCTGTCGAATCAAAGTAAGGTTTCCTTGACTGGTGGAGAAGGGATCCCGGACCCGTTTCAGAATCCGTTGCTGCTGCTTGTTCCTGCTGCCGGGATCTTCACCGCGACACTTCTGACCTTGAGGCTGGTTCCGTGGTTAATGGCGTTGATCGGTCGGCTGCTGAACTCAACAAAAAGTGTAGGCCTTTTGATGGCAGCTCGCTATTTATCCCGCTCACCCGCATTCTATACTGCTCCTCTGGTTTTGCTGGTGCTCACGCTGGGTTTGTCCGCATTTACCGCCTCGTTGGCAAAAACACTCGACAACCAATTGGATAAGCAGATGAATTACCAGGTTGGCGCAGATTTGAGCATTCTTGAATTGGGGACAACCGCAAATGAAAACAGTGAGAGTTCTCTCTGGACATTTTCACCGGTGGAAGAGCATCTTTCATTAGAAGGAGTCACGTCAGCTACCCGAGTAGGCAGGTTTGATTCAACTGCTGTAATTCCCGGCTCGGCTGTTGAAGGCACATTTCTCGGCATCGATCGATTGACCTTTCCTCAATCCGGTTATTGGGAAAACGATTTTTCCTCCGAGTCGCTGGGTGAGTTGATGAATGCCCTTGCTGCAACGCCGAATGGAGTATTGGTTCCTCGCACGCTGATGAACGAATTTGGATTGATGATTGGCGATGAATTAGTGCTGGGCATCAAAACCGGCTCAATGGGAGAATCCATCCCACTTAAGCTGTTGATCGCCGGTTCCTTCGAATTATTCCCAACTTGGTACCCGACCCAGGGTCCCTTGTTCGTCGGTAACCTGGACGATTTTTTCCTTCAAGCAGGAGTCGAATATCCACACGAAGTATGGTTGGAAACCGCTGAAGAAATAATTCCGGAAAAGATTGTTTATGCAGTCCGGGGGTATAGTATCCTTCTCGATCTGCAAGCGGATCAGTCCCGGCTTGATAAGGATGGATTGAATATCTTTGTCAAGGATTGGTCATCAGCTGAATTAAATATACTGAAAATACAACGCCGGCCGGAACGACAGGGTTTGTTTGGTCTCCTTTCTGTGGGTTTCGTGGCATCTGCCTTATTAACTGTTTTGGGCTTCCTGCTCTACGCTTTGTTTTCTTTCCGTAGGAGATTTATTGAAATGGGCATGTTGAGGGCGATCGGCTTGTCCGTGCGCCAAATGATCGGACTCCTCGCTGCAGAGTTGGCTTTGCTGATATTGATCGGCATGACTGCAGGAACCGCCCTGGGTGTGATCGCAAGCCGGCTTTTTGTGCCTTTCCTGCAAATTGGTGCATCGACGCAGGAGAAATTTCCGCCTTTTGAAATTGTCATTGCTTGGCAGTCGATTTTCCAGATCTACGGTTTGTTCGTGATCCTTTTCGTGTCAGGGCTTTTCGTTTTGGTCATGCTGTTACGGCGAATGAAGATCTTCCAGGCCATTAAATTAGGGGAGACGAGTTGATGAGCGCCACTCCCATGATCCTGTGCGAAAGCCTGGTGAAAATCTACCGGTTGAATGCTGAGGCCGGTTCGGACGGTTCACCTGAAGTTCAGGCTTTACAGGGATTGGACCTCACCATTGAATCCGGTGAAATGGTTGGAGTTGTCGGCGCGAGCGGCAGCGGAAAATCGACCCTGCTGAACATCCTCGGGGGATTGGATAGTCCCACCGGTGGAAGGGCTGTTGTGGATAACCACGATCTCGGCCGGATGAGCCAGCCTGCCCTCGATGAGTATCGACGAAAGACGGTTGGATTTGTCTGGCAGCAAGGCTCCAGAAATCTGCTGCCTTATCTGACCGCCAGAGAAAACATTCAACTACCCTTGACACTGTCTGGGAAGGTGAATCGATCATCCCGTGAACGCGCGGATAAGCTGCTCGAACTGGTGGAATTGGCTGATCGGGCAGAACACCGGTTGTCCGAACTGTCAGGAGGGGAGCAGCAGCGTGTGGCTGTAGCGATCGCCCTTGCAAACCAACCCCGCCTGTTACTTACCGATGAACCGACCGGGGAGTTGGACACAGAGACAGCCCAAATGGTCTATGATTTACTTCGCAGCCTCAATAAAGCGCTTGGAATTACCATCGTCATCGTCAGTCACGATCCCGGTATTTCCCGTCATGTCGACCGTGTGGTCGCAGTGAAGGATGGAAAATTGGCAAGTGAAACGCTGCGGGTTAAAAGTGACTCATGATGGGGATCAGGAAACCCACCATTACGAAGAACTCGTCGTCCTGGATGCAGCTGGGAGGGTGCAGATTCCCAGAGATCATCTAGAGAGATTTAATATCCATCGCAGGGCTCGCATGGAAATAACCGAAGATGGAATTTTGATTCGGCCTCCTGAAAAAACCAGCCCGGAGTCGAAGGTTGTATCACCTTCCCATTCGAGTTATTTGGTGATTGAAGAAAAGGAAGAACAGGTGGTAACACGGACCTGGTATTCGAAGGTGAAACACCGACTCACTTCCTGGACAAAGAAATTTCACAGGCAAGAGAAAAATGCAACCGAGCCAGATGATGATTCTACTGGAGAAGAATAAATATAGATGAATTCGATGCCTGCTTCAGAGTCCCCGTTTATCATCGAGACTACTGACCTTTGGCGGATTTATCCGCTTAAAGCCGCCTCTGCACGGAAAGAACCAGTCGACGAACAACAAGGCGTTCAAGCGCTGAGAGGGGTGAATCTACAGATCCAGCCTGGTAAATTCGTCGCATTAAAAGGCAGGTCGGGGAGCGGCAAGACCACCCTCCTGAACTGTTTGGCTGGACTGGACAAACCTTCTAGAGGAAAAATCCGGATTTTAGGCTGCGACTTGGATACAATGAGCGAGCAGGACCTGACTTTCTGGCGGCGAATCCACATTGGTCTGATTTTTCAGTCATTTGGATTACTGCCCACATTATCCGCATTCGAAAATGTCGAACTGTTGCTCAGGATCAAAGGGGAACCTTATGAGATCCGCCGATTGCGTTCCTTGGAGTGTTTGGAAAAAGTTGGCTTAACCAAGTGGAAGGATCATCGCCCTTACGAAATGTCAGGCGGTCAACAACAGCGAGTGGCAGTTGCCCGCGCTTTAGCCAACCAGGCGGAAATAATCCTGGCTGACGAACCGACCGGTGAATTGGATAGTAAAACGAGCCAGGAGTTGATTAAACTATTTCGGGATCTTGTCCAAAAGGATAAGATAACATTCCTAATGGTTTCCCACGACCCACTTGTAGATCAGTTCGTAGATCAGGTGCACCTTCTTAAGGATGGTGTCATAATTTACAAAGAACAATGACAGGATAAAAACATGAAAAACAAGGCACTAGCCTCTGTATTAATTTTTACAATCTTGACGTCTTGTTCACCTTCACGAATCATCACGCCTTCAATCCCGACAACGACATCCGATAATCCCGCCACACCAACATCGACCGTTGTGATATATACGGATCCGAGCCAACCTGTAGAAGCTCGAGTCGAAGACCTGCTATCCCGGATGACCATCGATGAAAAGATCGGGCAAATGACTCAGGTGGAAAAAGGGAGCATCAGTCCCGGGGATATATCGAAATATTATATTGGGTCCATTCTCAGTGGCGGGGGTGGTGCCCCGGCGACCAATAACCCGGAAAACTGGGTGGAAATGGTGAGTGGCTATCAAGCTGAAGCGCTGGGTACTCGGCTGGGCATTCCTTTGATCTATGGAGTTGACGCTGTCCATGGACACAATAATCTCAAAGACTCAACCATTTTCCCTCACAATATTGGGCTCGGGGCTGCCAATGACCCTGACCTGACGTGCAGGATCGCCCAGGCTACCGCAGAAGAGATGCTTGCCACGGGCGTGACCTGGAATTTCGCCCCTGTGGTCGCAGTTCCTCAGGACATTCGCTGGGGACGGACCTATGAAGGGTATAGCGAGAGTACGGAGATCGTCACCAATCTGGGTGAGGCGTATGTCCGCTGCTTGCAGCAAACACAAGCTGAGTTGCCTATAGTAGCTGCCACGGCAAAGCATTATATCGGTGACGGGGGAACCATTTGGGGGTCATCTCGCTCCGATATGAATGGTCAGCCTTATATGCTCGACCAGGGAAACATGCAGGTGGATGAAAGTACACTGCGCGAATTGTTCCTCCCTCCGTATCAGGCTGCAGTGGAGGCCGGCGCAAGGAGTGTGATGGCTTCGTTCAGCAGCTGGCGCGGGGTCAAGATGCATGCCCAAAAATACCTATTGACCCATGTCCTCAAGAATGAACTGGGATTTACCGGATTTATAATTTCAGATTGGATGGCGATTGATCAGATCGACCCCGGTAATTATTACGGATCGGTCGTGGCAGCCATCAATGCCGGCGTGGATATGAACATGGTCCCCTATGATTATGTCAAGTTCATCTCGACGATGAAGGAAGCAGTGGATGCCGAAGATATCCCGATCGAGCGAATTGATGATGCGGTGCGCAGGATCCTTCGAATAAAGTTCGAGACGGGACTATTCGAGCAGCCAATTCCAGAGACAGAGATTTACATGGATTCCGTCCGTTCTGATGAACACCTGGCATTAGCCCGTGAAGCTGTCCGAGAATCCCTGGTATTGTTGAAAAATGAAAATAAGGCACTTCCCCTTGAAAAGAACGTATCAGCCATATTTCTGACCGGCTCCGGAGCAAATTCCGTAGGGCTGCAATCCGGCGGTTGGACGATAAGCTGGCAGGGTGAAACAGGTACGTCCACAGAAGGGACGACGATACTAAATGCCCTGCAAGATTTGGTGGAATCTGGGGCGGAAGTTTACATTGATAAGAATGGTAATTTTCGAAATGCCAAAGATTCCAACGGCAATCCCTTGCGCGCTCCTGTCGGTATCGTCGTGGTAAGCGAAGCTCCGTATGCAGAGGGCGTTGGCGATTTAAGAACCATTTCCATTTCAAACGCGGATGTGACGAGTGTTGAAAAGTTGCGCGGAAGGGTTGATAAGCTGATCGTGATCATCCTTTCAGGGCGGCCGGTGATTATTACAGAAATTCTCCCTCTGGCTGATGCAGTTGTCGCAGCCTGGTTGCCAGGGTCAGAAGGAGCCGGTATCACCGATGTGCTTTTTGGCGATTATCCTTTCTCTGGCACGCTGCCCTATACATGGCCGCGAAGTGATGACCAATTACCCATGAATATCAACAATTTGGGCGATAAATCCGGTTGTGATGGACCACTCTTTCCATTTGGATATGGTCTGGCAACAGGTGAACCCTCTCCGGTTATTTTGGATTGCGAGTAGATTGTAAAAGGAGCGGTTTATGAACTTCGGGTATTTCGATGAAGCCAATCGTGAATACGTAATCACAAATCCCTGCACACCCACAAAATGGATCAACTATATCGGCACGCTTGCCTTTGGAGGGTTTGTCGATCATACCGGCGGTGCGCTGATCTGCAAAGGTGATCCGACTTTTAACCGAATCACAAAGTACATCCAGCAGATGCCAGCCTCCGATTTCAAGGGAGAGACATTTTATTTACGTCTACATTCCAAGGATGGTTATCAAGTATTTTCCCCGTTCTTTGTCCCGACACTGACCAAGCTGGATAAGTTCGAGTGTCGCGTGGGTTTGGGTTATACGAGGATTGTCAGCGAATATTCCGGTATCAGAACCGACGTAACGATTTTTGTCCCTAACGGTGAGTCATGCGAGATTCGAGACTTTAGGATAAAAAATATATCCCACAACGATATCATCGTGGACGCCATACCTGTTGTCGAGTACACACATCCTGATGCCCTCAAACAATTTACCAACGCGGATTGGATCCCTCAAACCATGCAGTCGCGTTGCGAAAAGCACGATGGCAAGACCGTTTTACTTCAATCCCCATTCATGTTCAAGAAAATCAAGGTTAATTATTTCACTGCCGGTCAACCTGTATCGTCATTTGAGACAGATAGAAAGCTATTCCTTGGTGAAAACGAGTATGGGACATGGCGTTCTCCCCTTAGTCTGTTAGCTGACCAATTAAGTAATTCTCAGGCTGAGAGGGGGGATAACATCGCCGCCCTTTTGCTTTCATTGGGAACCCTGTCACCAGGAGAATCCCGAAGGTTTTCCACCATTCTTGGGCAGGAACAGTCCATGAAGCAGGTCCACCCAGTAATTCGTAAGTACTGCAAGCCAGAAAATGTGGATTCGGCATTTAGAGAGTTAGGCGATTTTTGGGCAGATTACCTATCCGTGCAGCAAGTTGAAACTCCCGATCCGTCGATGAACTCGATGCTTAATGTCCATAACCCTCACCAATGCTACATAACCAAGCAGTGGTCGCGCTATTTATCCTATTACCAGCTAGGCTTAGGTGCTCGGGGTATTGGGATCAGGGATTTGTCTCAGGATATCCTCGGCGTCGTATCTGCGATTCCGGATGAGAGCCGGGACTTCATCCTGAAGTTGTTGTCCTTTCAAAAACGGGAGGGCTCTTCGATGCACAGTTTTAACCCTTTGACGATGGAGGGTTCCCTGGGCGATGCGATGGAAATGGAAGACCGTCCTCACTACTACAGCGATGATCATTTGTGGAGTATTCTGACCGTAACGGCTTATGTCAAGGAAACAGGGGATTTCAGGTTTCTTAAAAAAATTGTCCCGTTTTATGACAAAGATATAAAAGGCAAGGCGTTGGAATATGGTACGGTGCTAGCACACTTGGAAAGAGCGATTGACTATACTCGTAAAGATGTAGGCTGCCACGGGTTACCACTTCTGGGTTTCGCAGATTGGAATGACACGATCAACTTGCCAGCAGGAGCCGAATCCCTATTTTCAGCTCATTTATATGGTTGGGCTCTAAAAGAACTTATCGGATTGTACGATTTTATAGGTAATAAAAAGGCATCGATTTTCCGCAAGAGGTATGATGATATGAAAATGAATGTGGAAAAATATGCCTGGGACGGCAGTTGGTATGTGATGTATTTTGACGAAGACGGAAAACCCGTCGGATCAAGAAAGAATGAAAAAGGGAAAATCCATCTCAACGCTCAATCATGGGCTGCGCTCTCCGGTTTTACATCACCTAAAAGAGCCAGAAAGGCGATGGATTCCGTATATAAGTATCTCAATACCCAATACGGAATTAAGTTATCGACACCCGGTTACAACGGCTTCGACCCGAAATATGGAGGGGTGACCACTTATCCGCCAGGCGCAAAGGAAAATGGCGGTATTTTCCTTCATCCAAACCCCTGGGCGATGATCGCAGAAACCATCCTCGGCAACGGGGATCGGGCGTATGAATATTATTCACAAATAAACCCAGCTGGCAAGAATGATTCAGCGGAGCTTTATGAAATTGAGCCCTATGTGTATGCACAGAATATACTGGGCGATGAACACCCGCAATTTGGATTGGGCAGGAATTCGTGGTTATCCGGCACAGCATCCTGGTGCTACCAGGCAGGAGTTCAGTGGATTCTGGGAATTCGTGCGGATTATGATGGATTACGAGTTGATCCTTGCATACCCTCTACGTGGAATGAATTCACAGCAATTCGCAAATTCAGGGGGAGCACTTATGAAATTAAAGTGCACAATGAAAAACATATTTCAAAAGGCATTAAAGCGATGTCGGTGAACGGGAAAAAAATTGAGGGGAACTTAATCCCTGTTGGCAAATCCGGAACAAGTACAATAGAAATCTGGATGGGGTGACCCATCCAGATGGAAATTCCCCATGCTTAATCCAATGAGACTGGAAAAAATTAGATCGATACTTCCTGCTTAATGGGCTGTTTTTGCAGGGCAAACATCTCTGCTTGCTTCGCTAAATCATAAATACGGTTCATTATTTGCTGGGTGAAGTGGTGATAAAACTCGTAGCTCTTTTCAGCCTTTTCGTCGAAAACAGCTTTAAAGGGTTCACCAAAATTAACATAGCAGGTGCCGCCGACCTGCCAGCTGCCTACGGTTTCCTTGCCCCGTTGGTGGGAGCGAATAACCTTAATGTGTTTTAAAGGAACATGGAAACCAACCGGGAGTATTGGAGCGCCAGTCTCCACAGCCAAACGGGCGACACCTGTACCCGCGTGAGAAACTGTATGAGTGTTGGTTATTTTTCCCTCAGGTAAAATGCAAACGGTGTACCCTGCCTTTATCCTTTCTATTGCAGTTTTGAGAGCCTCCCGACCCTTGCCTTGCACTACCGGAATTTGATCTCCCTTTCTGAAAATATATCCCAACACGGGGAGATCGAAAACCTTATCTTCAACGAGGAAGATAATTTTCTCTTTGAAAATGATTGGAAGTGTAAAAGCATCCGTCGCATTTGGATGATTTCCGACAATGATTTTCGGACCGGAAAAAATATTTTCCTTCCCAAAAACTCGCATTTTCATTCCTGCGAGACGGTAATAAGCCGTTGTAATGCCAATAGTGGCACGATACCAGAAATCCATAATTACTCCAAGGTTGAATGTGATTATTCCTTATTTTATCCCTATTTGTTCATGGGAAATATGATTTTCGCCATGGGTTGGGCATGGTTTCTATTGGTTTTGAAGGACGTGTATAATGGTTTAATATGCGCAAGGTATTGACCGGTCTTAAGATCACTTTGTTATTGCTTTATGATACCGGTCTTGAATTATCCCGGGATTACGGAAGTGTTCATGCCGCCGCCTTGGGGTACTATATATTGCTTTCGATTTTCCCTCTGGCTACATTATCAGCCATTATCATCACGCGAATTATCGGTCCTGCCACTCTTGCAGGTGATTATGAGGTTCTATTGTCTGCTGTCATCGGATCGCAGTACTCAAAAATGCTCCAATCCCTAATCACCGGCAGCTACTCAATCGCCAGCAACAATGTGTGGACATTCGTCAATATTCTCATTTTGATTTATGCGTCATCCTACATGTTCTACCAGGCTAGAATTTCTCTGGATGCAATGTGGCATCTGACGCCAAAACCAGGTGTCGCTAATTCACTGCGTGCAACAATTAAAACTTATACCTTTGCCTATATTATTGCATTTCTCGTTGGCTTGTCTTTTTTAGTCCTATTGTTCTGGAATACGCTTTGGAATGTGATTTCCGAATTGCTCACCAATCGGTTCACGATAAACCTGTCAAAGATGGAATCCTTCCTCGATGTTTTCTCATCCCCTTTACTTTATACGTTGATTTTCCTGATGGCTTTTCGCTATTTACCACAAGCTCGAATGCGGAAAAGAGATATGCTGCCGGGTGCAGCCTTGACAGCCATTCTTTATTGGATCGGTAATTATCTCTATGCCTATTACCTTGGTTTTAGTACATCGGGCAGTATCTATGGCATTGCCAGTTCAATGGTGATCTTCCTCTTTTGGGTGTTCTATTCCGCAATGATCTTCTTGTATGGGGCAAAATTTACCCGATTGTACGCGATTCGCTTCGGACAGGGGCTGAAACCCGATGATAATATGACAATCTTCGATAATCCCAATGCAGTCTGAAAAAATGCATCATGCTAAGGCAATGAAAAAGGACAGGTTGGGTCACCTGTCCTTTTTTGCAACATCCACGGGCTTAGGAACTTACTGAATCCATTGCCGCCCCGAGCCGCTTGATGATCTCATCGACTTCGTCCTCGACGATGGACAACGGTGGAGAGAATGCAAGGTTATTTCCAAGAGGCCGGGTCCGTAATCCCCTGGCTTGGGCAGCTTTAAAGATTTTCATTGTCATTCCCGGATCAGCTTGTTTTGTCTCCTTGTTGGAAACGATTTCCAAACCGCAGACAAGACCAAGTCCCCTGACGTCTCCGACAAACGGGAATTCCATTAGTGTTTTTAGTCCATCCAGTAAGCGTTTACCGAGAATCTTTGCACGCTCAGGGAAGTGTTCGCGCTCCATGATCTCAAGGTTCTTCAGACCCACTGCGCAAGCCATGGCGTGACCGGAATAGGTGAATCCATGCATGAACGCTTCGGTATCTGCTGCTGTCTCAATAGTATTGCGAATGTCGTCTGAAATCTGGATTCCACCTAAGGGTGCATATCCGCTGGTTATGGCTTTTGCAAAAGATAGTATATCGGGTTTGACGTCCCAATGTTTGAGAGCGAACCATTCACCGGTCCTGCCGAAACCCGTGATGACCTCGTCTGCTATGAAGAGAACATCATGTTTGGCGCAGATTTGTCGGACCAGGGGGAAATAATCATCTGGTGGAACGATGACTCCTCCTACGCCCATCACAGGTTCTGCGATGAACGCTGCGATCGTGTCCGCACCCTCGCGTTGGATGCATTCATCGAGTGCGCGAGCTGCAGCCTGCCCTATTGTTTCTCCAGGCTTAAGATCTCCCTCAAATCGGTAAGGGTTTGGTGCTGGAATGTGAATAAAACCTTCCACGGCAGGGCCAAACATCGTGTGGTACTTCTCAAGCCCGGTGGCAAATGTAGCGAAAAGGGTTACGCCATGGTATGCCCCTTTTCGAGCTATGATTTTATACTTGCCTGGCAAACCCTTTCGCTTCCAGTAGTAACGAGCCATCTTGAAAGCGGAATCATTTGATTCCGAGCCTCCAGACGTAAAGTGCGTGGTATTGAGACCCTCATAGGCGAATCCAGAAAGTTTATCGGCGAGCAAGGTGGAGGGGAGGTTGGTCATCCCCGAAAAATTGCTTGTGAAAGCAAGTTTTTTCATTTGATCGAACGCGACTTGAGCCAATTCCTCGCGGCCGTAACCGACGTTGACATTCCATAGTCCGGCCATACCATCCAGGATCGCCTGTCCATCGACAGTATGCAACCAGACCCCGTCCCCATGGCTGATCACGAGGGGGTCGACATGAGATTTGGGATGATACGTGGGATGGAGTTGTTTACGATCCATCTCGACCCATTTTTTATAATCTTCCTTTGACATAATCCCTCCAGAAATATGTTGATCTTTTTGGTTGTTTGAGAATTATCAACGTTATTACATATCGCTGTGATCACCCTTGACTACTGACTCATCGCTTGATTCCAAAGGTTGATAAAATTTTCTTTATTCTCCGGTTTTATGATCTCCGGATCCAAATTAATAAATATCAAATTATCCAATCCCACTTCTCTTATCACTTCGTCAAAGTGGATGTGGGCTTCACCGGTTTCGGAGGATGTAAAAAGGTCAACGTTTGCGATATCAGAGCGGAAGGGAGTCAACCATCCATAAGCGAGAGCAAGTTGACCTTCTTGAGAAAGCAGGAAATCGACCAACAACCGGGCTGAGTTTGGACTGGCTGCCAGTTTGGTGATCGCCATGCTTCGCATAAGAATGGGCTGGCCATCCTTGACAAAGGACCACCCAATATCTGGATGTAGTTCCTGTTCCTGCAAGAATGCAATCGGCGAAACAAATAACCCGATAGATGCCTCGTTATCTAAAATCGAGGAGACTATGCTGCTGGATGAGGACCTCAGAACTGGATGAGTGGTCCCGATTTTGTTGATGAAATCCCAACCTGTCTGACCCAGCTTGTTGACGAGAAACCAGTAAATCGAAAATCCTGTTGAGTTTTGCTCTGCGTTATACGTGATGATAGTTTCATCTAGGACGGAAGGATTTTCATTGATCATATTAATGAGATCACCCAAGCCTTGGGGTGAATCAGCGATATCACCCTTGTCGTATACAATAACCAGCGGGTCGCTGGAAAAGGTGTAGATTCCAGGAGCAATTTTTGTCCAAGGGGGTATATTTAAATTTTCTTCAGTTACGTATGGCTCAATTTGACCCGCATTGGCAAAAGTCAACCAACCATCAGGGGAATAGGACACGACCAAATCTGCCGTACGTTCACCTGAGGACGAGTCGGAATAATATCGCTCGAAAACTTCGTTCGTTCCCAATTCAACAGTGGTGACCTCAATCCAAGGAAAATGACCGTGGAAAGTGTCGATCACTGGTTTCCACACCAGGTCTCCCAGTGGTGAGTAGATAATAAGTCCTTGTTCGCTTTTTGAAGATTCTACAATGCCTAGATAAGTATCAGCATAATATGAAGGTAAAAAGTACTCATCCAAACCTCTCGGTGTTGGCAGACCTGTGGGTGTAGAGGATATAACTTTGGGATTGGCTGCTCCTTGAACAGGAATTCGGGTAGCTATTTCATTGACAGGAGCACATCCGGTTAAAATGATGGTTGTGGCTAGCGCGATTCGGATGACTTGTGACCGGTTCACATTGATACTCCGCAAGGACCATTACTAAATTTCCTCGTAAGAATATACCATATTTGATGACTGTCCATCCTTGATGAGTTTCAAGCAGATGGGGTGGTGTACCTATAGGGGAACGCACCATAAGCGTGTTGTCGAGTAGAATCAAATGAGGCTGGCTGAAAACAAACCACTAAATCGGTTTATTCTCTTTTATGAAAAGCTCATTAGCATTACGACTAACAGGGTATTTTGTCCTCTTGACTTTGATTCCAATCGGTCTGTTTTCGTATTACTTGTATCATTCATTAACTCAGGAATATTTCGCCATCAGCACCCACTTCCTTCTGGAGCAGGCAGAGGCTGTGGCAGCTCGTATAGAGATGTCGGATGGTGTATCGTCAATGGCCGGGACTCAAATGTCGCCTGTTATTGATGGCCATTTCGTATTTGTTATCAATTCAGACGGAGAATATGTTGCACATTCCAATCCTGTCAAGGTAGGCCAAAACGTCAAGGATGATTTTGGAGACGATTTCCTTGAGGAAGTATCTTCCCGGATAAATGACGGAGGCATTTCCGTCCAATACAATATCGCTTATGGATATACATCAGTCCCGAAGCAAGGACTCTATGTTGTCGCCGTTGGAAATCTGAACGATATAAGAACCCCACTGGTGATATTTCAACAATCAACGACAGTTCAGTTGTTGATTTTGTTAATGTTTTCAGCCATATCAGCCGGTTTAGTTATATGGAGGGTTGTTGGGAAACCTCTGGGTAAGTTGACCGAGGCCGCTGAGCAAATTGGATCAGGTAACTTGCAAATAGATATCAATCCGAGCGAAATGAAGGATGAATTGAGGCAGTTGGCGGTTGGTCTGAATACTATGCGCGGTCAGCTGGAGAATCTTATAGTTGGTTTACAGGCGCGCATCCAGGAGCTAGGCGAGGCTCAGCAATCCTTACAAATCAGCGATGAACAGACTCGCGCGATCATCGATTCGATTAATGAAGCCATTTTCGTGGTGAGCATGGATTCCGGTGAAATATTGGATGTTAATAAAAAAATGACGGAGATGTATGGGTATTCACGAGAAGAATTGCTTGGATTACGGATCAATCAACTTAATTCAGGCGAATTGCCTTTTACTCATAAGATATTCAAGAAATACATGAAGGATGCGGCTCACGCAGGACCACAGTTATTAGAGTGGAAGGCGAGACGAAAGGATGGTAATCCGTTTTGGGTGGAAATCAATATGCGCCAGGCAGTAATAGGCGGGCGGGATCGCATATTGGTAGCTGTGCGGGAAATTATGGAAAGAAAAAGGGCCGAACAGATTCGAACCGCGTTATATAGAATTTCACATTCAGTTCAGGCAGCCCAAAACTTAAGCGAACTTTTTTATCTCATCCATGGGGTAATCAATGATCTGATGCCCGCTCAGAACTTTTATATTGCTTTGTATGACCATGATCGCGATGAGTTCTCTTATCCTTATTATGTTGATCAATATGACACAACCCCCGCCCCACATTCTCCGAACCGGGGACTGACGAGTTATGTCCTGAGGACAGGCTCTTCACTGCTGGCTTCGCCGGAAGTTTTCGACCGCTTGCTCAAGGTCGGTGAAGTGGAGATGATCGGCGCGAATTCATTCGACTGGCTCGGCTCGCCGCTAAATATCGCCCAGCGCGTAATTGGTGTGATTGCGATTCAAACCTACACAGCTAATGAACGGCTCACTGATGAAGACAAGGATGTATTGGCGTTTGTTTCAACTCAGATCGCCATGGCTATTGAGCGTAAGCGGTCGGAAGATGCCTTATTGGAATCCGAAACCCGCTGGCGAACGCTGACCGAAAATGCACCTCAATACATCATGCTGCTTGATCGGGATGGTCATGTTTTGTTCGGGAATCGCTTCCTGCCCGGCATGGAATTGCAAGCCTCAGAGATCCATTCAATTCTTGATTTTATCCATGATGAGAACCGAATCATGATTGAAAACGCGTTAAAGGATGTTTTTGACGAAGGGAGAGGCGTGAGCATCGAGTTGAGTTTGCTCGATGCTGATCAAACCATAACGTGGTACGCGTGTAATTTGGCACCGGTGGTCAGTGAAGGTCGTGTTGAAATGGCCATATTGAACGCGAATGATATAACACTTCGCAAGGATGCGGAAAAGTCCATCCAATCCTTAAATGAAGAGTTGGAAAAACGGGTCTTCGAGAGGACTACACAGCTTGTTTCTGCAATGAGAGAGTTGGAAGCATTTTCTTATTCAGTTTCGCACGACCTTCGGGCTCCCCTCCGTGCTCTTGACGGGTATTCCAGAATCCTGGAGAAGGAATATCAAGGGTTGTTGGATGAAAATGGGAAAAGCTACGTGAAAAATATTCGGTCGAGTACACATCAAATGAGTCGACTGATTGATGACTTGCTCGCTTTTTCACGATTGGGGCGACACTCACTTGAAAAACAGGCAGTCGATATGAGGGATCTGGTTAATGGATCGCTCAAGGAATTCTCTCAAGACTTGTCCAATAAAGGATTTACTGTCACCGTGGGTGAACTCCCCCCGTGCGAAGGAGATCCTTCACTATTACGACAACTCTGGCATAACCTGATTTCCAATTCGATTAAATTTACCGGAAAAGCCGACCACCCCACAATCGAAATAGGATTTATCCCAGGTGAGGATGTGACTTATTTCATAAAGGACAATGGAATTGGTTTTGATATGAAATATGCCGATAAACTTTTTGAAGTTTTCCAGAGGTTGCATAGTGTGGATGAATTTGAGGGCACCGGTGTCGGACTGGCGATTGTGGAGCGGGTTGCCCGTCGCCATGGCGGTAGGGTCTGGTCTGAGTCAGTCCCTGGAAATGGCGCGACATTTTTCTTCACATTAAGTGGACCTCCTCGGGAAATGTCAACATCGAATTCCGGAGAATGAAATGGCGGAACACCTGATCGAGATTCTCCTTGTTGAAGATAATCCAAATGATGCTGAATTATCGCTCTATGCGCTCAGAAAACATCGCATAGCCAATAGGGTGCATCATTCCAAGGATGGAGCAGAAGCCATAGACTATCTTTTCGGGGAAGGTGCGTATAGAGGAAGAAATATCGATGAAACGCCAAAGGTCGTGTTATTGGACCTGAAATTACCAAAGGTGGATGGACTCGCGGTTCTGAAGCGAATAAAATCAGATCCAAGGACACGACATATTCCTGTGGTTATATTAACCTCATCGAGTGAAGAACGGGACATTGTTAATTGTTACAAACTTGGAGTGAACAGCTACCTAGTTAAACCCATCGACTTCGAACAGTTCTCTGAGTCAGTCAGGCAACTTGGATTATATTGGGTACAACTTAATGAATCACCGGTTTCAAGACAGGATGAATAGTAACAAGACATTTTTTATGGCATGTCCATTATTGGAGCTTATGCATGGCAGTACCATTAAAATTGCTTCTTCTTGAGGATAGACCTGCGGATGCAGAACTGCTGCTTTTTGAATTGCAGGATGCAGGTTATGACGCTAATTGGCGCAGGGTGGATTCGGAAGGGGATTATCTTACTGCTTTAGATGATAAACCGGATGTCATCCTGGCGGATTTCAGTATGCCTCAATTTACAGCATTACGAGCATTGAATCTGACTTAAGGAAAGACAACTGGAAATTCCATTTATTGTTGTTACGGGAACGATCAGCGAGGAAGTTGCCGTGGACTGCATGAAACAGGGTGCTACGGATTACCTGCTCAAAGACAGACTAAGCAGGCTGGGGCAGGCGATAGATAGGGCATTGGAGCAAAAACGCTTGAGGGATGAGAAGATCCTTTCCCAGGAAGCGCTGAGAACCAGTGAGGTCCGGTTTCGGTCACTAGTTCAAAACCTCAGCGATATCATTACTGTGCACAACGAGGAGGGAATCATAACGTACGAAAGTCCTTCTGCCTCGAGAATCCTTGGATATCCGGTAGGATACCTAATCGGGAAGGACCCTCAAAATCTGACACATCCCGACGACCGGGATCATGTTAACAAATATATTGAATTGCTCATGAATAGCAGTCAAGATGGGCTTGCCGTCGAGTACAGATTCAGGCACGCTGATGGGCGGTGGATTTATTTGGAATCTGCCGCCACCAACCTGCTTAATTCTCAAGAAGTAGAAGGGATCATCCTGACATCTCGTGATGTCACAGAGCGAAAAAGGTCAGAGGAACAACTTCATGAAGCACACCTGGAGCTGGCTGATGCTTATGATGCGACGATCGAAGGTTGGTCGCACGCACTTGATCTGAGAGACAAGGAAACCGAAGGTCATACACGGCGTGTCACGGAAATGACCATCGTCCTTGCAAGAGCTCTCGGATTTTTCGGAGAGGACCTGGTTCAAATCCGGAGAGGTGCTTTACTTCACGATATTGGCAAGATGGGTATTCCTGACCATATCCTCTTAAAACCGGGACCATTAACGGATGAAGAATGGTGCGAAATGAGAAAACACCCGGAATATGCCTATGACATGCTTCATCCGATTGCCTATCTGCGACCGGCATTGGATATTCCGTATTCTCATCATGAGCGATGGGATGGCAGCGGATATCCGAAAGGACTGAAAGGCGATAAAATCCCGCTAGCCGCAAGGATATTCTCGGTGGTTGATGTTTGGGATGCCCTTTGCTCAGACCGTCCTTATCGTAAAAGATCTGATTTTTCAGATGTGATCTTGTATATAAAAGAACACTCGGGAGTATCCTTTGATCCAAAAGTTGTTGATGTTTTTATCGATCTATTGGAAAAAGGTGAGTTCGGGGATAAATATTTCCAAAATAACCGGAAATGATCAATTATCCGGACAACTTTTCACTTTTCTATTGCTATTAATACTTGCTCAATTTAGTTGTACATTGGCAGCCCAAGTTCCTCCTAAGGCAACTGTCATTCCTGCGGTTACCCCTTCTCCAACCACTTTACCTACACCATCTCTTGAAATCGCTTCTACGAATACTCCCGTTCCTGATGATTCGACTTCAGGGAAGATCGTTTTTACGTGCCAGATCGCGGGAATTCGATATCTAGATCAGATTTGCCTCATCAATGCCGATGGTACGGGATTCAAACGGTTGACAACAAATGACAATTCGGCTCATTTTTACCCATCCCTTGCTCCCGATGGAAACAGCGTTGTTTATTCCGCAAACCCAACGGGGAATTATGAAATTTACGAAAGTGATTTGGAGGGGAATTCCAGGCAGGTAACGAGCAACCTGGGGACTTTGACGGCTCCGGAAATATCCCCGGACGGAGGCCGGATCGCATTTACTTTAGGCGATGGGGTTACACCTTCCGTGTGGTTAATTGATCGGGATGGAACCCAGCCGAGGCGGGTTTACAGTCCGGGCTGGGACCCTACTTGGTCGCCGGATGGAACGCAGATTTTTTCGCCTCGTACGATCAATCTAATGCGATTTAGTTGTTTGTAGTAAACCAGGATGGGAGCGGAATAACCCAAGTAACACAAATGCCTAGACTTCGCGGACGTTCGGACTGGTCCCAGCAAGGCAATTGGGCTGTGACCTACTCCGGTGAACCATGGGGGAGGGAGTTGTTCATCGTACCAATGAATGGAGATGACCCTTATCAATTAACTCCGTCAGGCGGAAACAGCCAGGGTCCCAGCATTTCACCAGATGGACGCTGGGTGGTTTTTACGGCATATTATGGAGATATTGGAAATGATGACGGTTGTGAGATTTATAAAATTAGAACCGACGGAACCCAATTAACTCGCCTGACAGAGAATGAATACTGTGATTGGCAGCCCCGCTGGGGTCCATAATCGATTTCCAGGATCATTGATCACCAGCTGCAGCTTGGACAGGTCGTTACGCCGGCTGATTTCCCTATATATTTATACATCGTCACATTAGAAAATGGTACACCCAGGATTCCGTCATGAATTGCCCATGAGCGTAAGCGGATGCTGTTTGCGGCGAGGGGAGAACGAAAAGGCGACGAATTATCGAGGAACTTTGTGAACTCACCGCCATCCGAAAAACCCAATTCAATTCTATCCATCAATTTACGGTTGGCTTGGTAATTAAAACCATGCCTTTCGAACAGGACGGCGTTGTGATAGTAAAGCGGCTCAGCAAAGAACATTTCCTGACCAAGGCTACTAACGAATTTTTCGAATTGAAGTATGGCAGCAGTCAGCAGCCGAAGACCACGACGCACCTGACCTGGAGCCAGACCGGATTCCATGGCGGCAGTTTCTGCCGGGATATTGCGCTGCATTGTCCCAAACCGGGTGGGAGTTCCATCCGGCATCTTATCGACATTAAATCGAGGCGCATCTGGATCGTTGAGAATGTAAAGCAGCACATGGATATTTCCTGTCACCGTATCCGTCAGATGACCATACAAAACCGGGTCAGGGAACAGGTGCTCATGGTAAAGCGACATCTCTACATCGCTTGATCCCGGAGCAAATTTAAAATCGATAAAGGATTGCAATCGTTGGGAGCTGGTCTCCGGCAGGTGAAAGTGGGATAGCAATTCCTGCGGAATTAACCTTGCGTAGATTTTCCGTTTTTCGCTTTCGGGCAGGGTATTGATCACCGCAATTCGTGAAGGAGGCATGATATTCAATGGGATATTAATTTTCTGATTATTTAGGATTTCTTTCCTGCCTGTTTAACTCCCGCTCCTCGTCTCGTTTTGCGATGGAGGCACGTTTGTCGTGTAATTTCTTACCCTTGGCCAGCGCGATCTCAATTTTTGCACGACCTTCCTTGAGATACATCCGAATCGGGACGATCGTCACACCTTTTTGTCTTACTGCATCCCATAATTCATTAATTTCCTTGCGATGGAGAAGAAGCCGGCGCTTTCGTTTGGGATCGTGATTCAACCGGTTGGCTTGCTCGTAAGGAGCGATGTGCGATTCGACGAGCCAGGCATTCCTTCCGTCCACTTCAACATAGGCTTCTGCCAAACTCACCTGCCCGGCTCGGATGGATTTGATCTCGGATCCACGCAGAGACAGACCGGCTTCGAAATGTTCCAGAAGGAAATATTCAAAACTCGCCTTACGATTCGATGCAACGACTTTAATCTTTTCTGTCATGGATGGTCTTTAAAATTGTAACATGGTTGCGATTTCCAAAATCAACCCCATTTAAGAATTGCCAGGCCGGCCAACAACCGAAGCACTCCGGCAAAGACCAGGGCAGTAGCAATTCCCACAGAGTTGGAGATAAGCGGTCCAGCCAGGGAACCGACGAGCAATGCCAAATTCAAGATGACCGTGTACCACGCTAAATGAGTTGGCCGATCATGAACCGGGATTTTTTCGAGGAGGTAATTGGCCGACGCTCCGGCGACCAGTGCCCAGATCAAACCGCCGATGGCTGAGACAAGGTAGTAATGCCAAACAAGCGTGGAAAAAGCCAGTGCGATAGGGTAGAAGCATAATCCTGTCACTCCCCAACCTGTGACCCTTTTATGCCCTAAGTGGTTCACGATCCGGTTTAGTTGCGTTGAGGCGATCAATACGGAAAGATAGAAGAGGGCAGTGCCTGTTCCGATGTTTTCATCTGTTAACTGCAAATACCTAACGCTGTACACCGGAAATAATGGCACGGCAAGATACTGGGCGAGGTGAAATCCCAGGAAGAGAAACAGTGTGATCCTAAAGGGGGATTTCCATACATCGATTCGAAAGGAAGAGTACCAGTGTTTTGTCGATCTGGTCGTGAAGGAATCAGGTTGCGGCATGGAAGAAGGGCGAGATTCAGGCGATGAATCACTTTCAAGCGGACGAACATAATACAAATGGTAGCTGCTCATCAACCCACCGATCGCTCCGATCATGAACACAATCTGGTAGTTGAGAGGATAAACAATCCGGTCCAGTAAAATCCCACAGCCAAGCGATGTCAACATGAACGTGATGGAGAGGAGAACATTGCGTCTCCCGGCGACATAGGCTCTGTATTGGGCTGGCACAGCGGTCGCAAAAAGGACGTTGAAACCAACGCCTAAAGCTGTAAGCGGGATGCCCATCAACAGCGCGAGTGCAATGAGCGCCCAGGTTTGGGTAGACGCATCGAATAACCACGGCAAAGGCACCCAAAGAAGAAAACCAATCCTGTAAAAAATCGAAGTCCAAAAGACCGCCTTACCGATAGACTGGGTCTCGAGCCAATGAGCGGCGGGGATGGCGAACAACAGGTTGATTACCGCTGTTGTGGCGCTCAATAGACCAATTTGAATAGGGGTTGCACCCAATCGCGTGGCATAGACGTTAAGAAAGTTAATAGCGCTGCCGCTCAACACGCCAAACCAGGCGATATCGAGGAAGAGATGCAAAAAATTATTCCGGTATTTCTCCGGAACATCACGGTTCACAAGGCGACTCTGAATACCGAGCATGGTCTGAATTATATCGTTGCTGAAGGAACTCTTGATGCGGAAAAGCAGGCTAGAATTGAGTTAAGGAGACACAATGTACAATCTTCGTCGAAAATTCATGCTTGACCCTCGTGTGACTTTCCTGAATCATGGCTCATTCGGTGCTGTGCCTCGGGAAGTATTCCGAAAATACCAGGATTGGCAGAGGGAACTGGAGCGGCAGCCGGTTGAGTTTCTTGGGAGACGATTTCCGGCAATGATGAGGGCTGCACGAACAACTCTCGCAAAATACCTGCGAACGTCTCCAGATAACCTCGTTTATACGCCCAATGTAACCGTATCGGTGAATATTGTCGCACATTCACTCACATTGGGTCGTGGGGACGAAGTCCTATCAACAGATCATGAATATGGTGCGTGTGACAGGACTTGGAGGTTCCTATCCAGGGAGCAAGGATTTACATATAAAAACCAGCCAATTTCACTGCCTTATATTAACCCCGATAATTTTGTTGATTCTCTTTGGCAGGGAGTTACCCCCCGCACGAGGGTGATTTTTCTCAGCCATATTACGAGCCCTACAGCGGCTATATTCCCTGTCGCGGAAGTGTGCAAGCGTGCCCGTCAGGAAGGAATTTTTACCGTGATTGACGGAGCTCACACCCCAGGTCATATCCACTTGAATCTCGAGGCTATTGGTGCAGATTTCTATGGAGGTAATCTCCACAAGTGGTTGTGTGCACCCAAAGGAGCAGGGTTCCTTTATGCTCGACGAGATGTACAACACTTGATCAAACCCCTGATCGTTTCCTGGGGTTATGAAAGCGAATCGCCGACCGGATCAAACCTGGTTGATTATCACGAATGGACTGGAACCAGGGATGTTTCCGCCTATCTCACTGTCCCGGCAGCGATTGAATTTCAAAGGAAAAATCGCTGGAATGAGGTTCGCAAAGCATGCCACGAACTCGTCCGGGAGGCTCGGGACAGAGTCTGCGGCATTTCTGGTTTGGAACCACTAACCAGTGACACCGGATTTGTCCAATTTGTGTCAATCCCACTGCCTGACCATGTGGACCTAATCATCCTCAAGAAAAAACTATATTCCCAATACAAAATTGAAGTTCCACTTGTTAATTGGAATGGAAGGAAGTTAATCAGAGTCTCCGTACAGGGGTATAACTCCCGCCGGGATATCGATAAATTGATAAAAGCACTCAACGACTTGCTATAAGTTTTGCGCCAACCCGGCTAGTTCATCTGCTGTTAACGTTGAAGTTATCGGGTATTTATTTTCATTCACCCACTCATGGAGTGGTTTTTGCCAATTGACGAGGGCGCTCGCGTCAGCCGGGTAATGACTTGGACGGGTACCCGAATTGATAAAATCGCGCCTGCCCAGGGCATCGATCCACTCATCCCACGTTGCCATATCAGGGGTTAATGAGAAGGTGGATAACCCTGAAAAGAATAAGGGTTTATCAACTGGGAATCGTGTTGCCATCTCTTTGAGATAACGCGCACTGTCCTTTGTGTTGAAAATAAGCCACAACGGCAGCAGCCCTGCCATGTGCGCGCTGGATGAATCGAACTGACTGAAGCATTCCACTGAAACGCCTGCAGGTTGGCGATTCTCCTTTTTCAATAATTCCTGAGCGGATGAAAATGCCAGCTTTGAAAAATCATTCGGATGTGGGAGATGTATCCTGACGAAACGGAATCCTTCTTTCGAGCAAAAATGTTCAAGTGCGTCGGCAAACCCGGGTTCAGTGCCCCATTCGGATTCAGGTCCGCGCTCGAGAGGGTATTGCGTCAGCCTCCAGTCAGAGTACTTCAAGCCGGAACTTTGGGCGTAAGCTGCGATTCGCGGGGACGCTTCGAGAAATTCTTCAGGCGGGATATCACCCCATCCGCCGACCTGAAAGACACTTCTTTCTCCCACCCGATAACGAAGCCACGTTGCTCCTCCCTCCAGGTAGACGACGGATCCGCCGGACTCCAGCCGTTTCCGGATGAATTCGGAATATTGCGCCGGCATGTCAATGAGTTTGAATCTCAAGTGATTGACAAAACGAGTCAGCCATCCGTCATGGATCGGGTCGTAATGCTGGATGGTCATTAAACGCGGATCCTGTTCCGCGATTCGACGGGCAGCGTCCAGGGAACGATTCAAGTACTCCTCTGCATCGCCATCGTAGGACCCATTTTTTATTGAGATAACAAAGGTTTGAGGCAGGAACAATCCTCCCAGTGCAAGTGAGAGATATGTCGTCGCGCCTCCCAGCGCTGGACCGACGATGACAGCCGGAAATCGGGACGTGAATTGAGAGTAATCATCCAGTCTCGCCTGAATCAGATCGTCCAGCGAAAAATCGTCCAGCGTGCGGGGAGACAGTCCGGAAGCCGATTGAAACCGGCTGATGACGAAACGCGCTACTCCCTGGGGAAATGCGCCTATCACGTTGAGCATCAAGCGCTGCCAGGGAGGGAACTGGTAATTCTCGATGATTTCCCCCCGCAAGCCAGCTGCGACTGCACGCGTGACAATGGGCGAAGAACTCTCGGTTGATTCGTGTGGTTTCATCATGGAGGTCCCTTCGGGCGGTATAATGCCAGTTATGGAAATAACACTGGCTTTAGGTGGCGGCGGATCGCGCGGGGCAGCTCATGTAGGAGTTCTTCGCGTGCTCGAGAGGGAAGGCTGCCGTGTTCGCGGTATTTCCGGGACGAGTATTGGCAGTATCATTGCCTCTCTGTATGCTGCAGGATATTCCCCGGATGAGATCGAAGTGCAAATCGCCGCCATTGATTTTACCCGTCTCTACGGCAGATTGCTATCCGACGGACCCGGATTGTTGGGTGTTTCAGGAATCCAAAAGTGGCTGGAATCCCATCTTGGCGACCGGAGGTTTAACGACCTTCAAATTCCCTGTACCGTGATTGCTGTCGACCTTGTAACAAGAAGGCAGGTAAATTTTCGGCATGGACGAGTGGTGGATGCGATCCTCGGTTCCATCGCGATCCCAGGCATATTTCCGCCCCATCACTATGCGGATTACCAGTTGATCGACGGAGGTACGCTGGACCCAGTCCCGGTGAGGGCAGCGCGTGAAATGGCTCCAGAATTGGCGAATGTGGCAGTCATACTATCCACTCCGCCGGATGCCCCTCATCCGCCATTGCAGCTTCCAATTCCCGTGCCCCAGGTCATTGCGAGTCGATTGACTCGGTTCCGCATCACGCAGGCGTTCGGGGTTTTTCTCGAAGCGGTGGATATCGGTCAGCGCAGCATCACCGCTCTTCGCCTCGAGATGGATAAACCTGACATCCTGATTCGACCGGACGTCTCGGGAATTTCATTCATGGGAGAGATCGATGTAAAGGATGTCATCAAGCGCGGTGAAAAGGCAGCGGATAAATCCATGCTTGAAATCAAACGCGCTGCTTCCTGGCGGGGATGGATCGAACGCCGCTTCAATTTGCGAGGGCTTCGATGAGCCGGAATATACGCAACTATGCATCCCAGACCACCTTCAGGCTGGTAGCCGGCTCGATCTTACTGCTCTTCATCGTCGGTTTAGGCGCTATTTGGATTATCTACGGACCCTATGCAGCGATGATGGGTTTTCTTTGTTTACTGGGCGCATTTATCCCGATCGGATTGATCGCGGTTTCCATCTTTGGTCTCGATTGGATCGTGAAACGGGCTGATAGGGATTAAGGCAATAAAATCGAGTTTTTGATGGAACCGATAACCACGACATTTGAGGATTGGACCATTCGAGTAAGACCCCCGGCTGGAAAACCGGCGCGGGTAATGCTGCTCTTGCATGGATGGACAGGCGATGAGACCTCGATGTGGTTCTTCACCCGAAACCTTGATCCGAACTATTGGTTGGTTGCCCCTCGAGCGCCTTATCCGGCACCTCAGGGTGGCTATTCCTGGCGCCCGATGACTCCGGCTTCGTCCCATCCTCCAACGTATGCACAGGTTCGTCCCTCAGCTGCGATGTTGGTGGACTTGATCGACCGGTGGGGAATTGCCAATACAGTCGATGTTTCAAGCGTTGATATGATGGGATTCAGTCAGGGTGCGGCCATGACATTGACCTTTGCCCTTACCTATCCTGATCGCGTGGGGAAAATTGGGATCCTGGCAGGGTTCTCTCCTTTGGAAGTTGAGCCGTTGGTAAATTTACGCCCGCTGGAAGGAAAATCTGTTTTTGTCACACATGGGAACTCCGATGAGCTGGTGCCGATAGAGATGGCTCGTCAATCAATTGGTATTTTGGAGCAAGCAGGGGCTACGGTTACGTTTTGCGAAGCGGAGGGGGGGCACAAGGTAAGTGCCGATTGTCTGCGTGCACTTGATGATTTCTTTTCCCGATAAGAGTATCGCGTCTCTTCCTTTATTAATCTCCTGCTAATGTCCGAATTGACGATTGTTCGGTTTGAGAGTATGCTTTGCGGGTTATTTCATCGAATAGGGAAACTGTTGAAATGTCTTTGTCACGACGGGATTTTCTAAAACTATCTGCTGCAACCCTGGGATCGGCCACGGCGATGTCTGCATTTAAGCCGTTGACATGGCCGCGGCAGCGAAGCTTATTACTCCCTGACTTTCCCCAAGGTGATCTACTAGCGAGGAATTGCATCGGTGGCATAGTCAATATCATGTCCCGTCCGGATGCTAGCAGCACAGTTGTCTCGTCAATTTATGAAGACACGGTTCTCTCTTGGCTTCGCGAAGTACCAGCGGAAAACCTCGATCTGAACAGGATCAACCAAAAATGGGTCGAGACACCGGAAGGTTTTATCTATGCATCGAATGTTCAACCATGTAAGAATTTACCCAATACGCCTCTGAGTGATCTGCCTCCTGCGGGTCCGGATGGCGTACCCGGATTCTGGGTTGAAGTTTCAGTTCCTTACGTGGATTTCGTCCTGGATAATCCTCCAGCCCGCTCTCCCTGGTTAAAAAATCAGATCCAGGCAGGATTGCCGACTCGCCTTTATTACAAACAGATCATGTGGGCGGATGAAATTCGGACTGCAGACGACGGCACCGTCTATTACCGGGTTGGCGAAAGATACGGGTCCTACGGAGACCTCTTTATAGCAGAAGCTCGTGCGTTCAGACCATTAACCGAAGAGGATAGTTCCCCGATAAGTCCCAATGTCGATCCTAACGATAAAATTATCACCGTTAACATCACCGATCAAACACTTTCCTGCTTCGAGCGTGATAGAGAAGTGTATTTCTGCCGGGTGTCAACGGGAGTAGCCGACCATTCAACTCCGGTCGGAGAGCAAATAACCTGGAGGAAAATGGTCTCCACCCATATGGCCGGCGGGACGGTATCTGCTGGCTACGATACTCCCGGCATCGCGTGGACGACCCTCTTTTCGGGTGAAGGCGTCGCGATTCATTCCACCTTCTGGCACAATGATTTTGGGGCAAAGCGATCCCATGGATGTGTCAACGTGCTGCCGGACGATGCTCAATGGATTTTCAGATGGTCATCACCAGAAGTGCCTCTCCTGCCTGGCGACCAGTCCGTTCCCATGCCGGGCGGGACGCATGTAAAAGTGGAGGAGCGTTATTTTTAGTATGAAGGCTTACAGGTATTAATATGGCTTTTACGGATGTCTCCGTCTGGCTGGCTTTTCTCGCCGGTCTGGCTTCTTTTCTTTCTCCCTGTGTCCTCACCCTTGTCCCGGCGTACATCGGTTACCTCGGCGGAAGATCAGCGAGCGTGCAAGGGAAGGAATATGGACGTTGGATAACGTTCAGCCACGGTGTGGCATTTGTTCTTGGTTTTAGTATCGTTTTTGTATTTCTGGGAGTGGCTGCATCGTTCCTCGGCGGGGTCTTGTATGACCTTCGTTATTGGATCGCCCGGATCGGCGGTGTGGTCGTTGTGATTTTTGGTCTGCACATGATCGGCGTGTTCCGCATCCCGTTCCTGGAATATGATGTTCGGGTTCAAAAAATGCCGGACCGTAAATGGGGGTATCTCTCCTCGGTCATGATGGGTGTCATCTTTTCCGCCGGTTGGTCACCCTGTGTCGGACCCATCCTGGGTGCCATCCTGACACTGGCTCTGAATGGTGGATCCGTATCCCAGGGCATTATTCTTCTTTCCGCCTACTCCCTTGGCCTTGCCATCCCTTTCCTTCTCGCCGCTTTGGGAATCGAATGGGTGACCACATTGCTCAGCAAACATGGACATCTCATGCGTTACATTGAGATTGCGATGGGCGTGGTCATGGTGATCATCGGAGTGATGCTGGCTACAGGCGTATATGAGACCCTTGCCAGCCAATTCCAATTCTTCTGGGTGGATTTTGGATTGTGAATCGAAACAGGATAGTTCCACTGGTCATTGCAGCCGCAGGCGTATTGCTCGCGGCTGTTGCTATTGCTGGAATTTCTCAAACCCAATTGTTTGGGGGTTTTGGAAATAGTAATACCTATCCCATAGCACGATCAGGTGCTGATGATGCCGATTCGACTTATTCGCGTGCGGGAAAACCCGCTCCCGATTTTGAGTTGACTTCACTCGACGGCGCTTCAGTCCATTTGTCGGATTTCCAGGGACATCCTATCCTGATCAATTACTGGGCGACCTGGTGTCCACCTTGTCGCGAGGAATTACCGTTGATCCAGGACCGCCTCGACAGATTTGGACCGAATCTCATAGTCCTGACCGTTAATGCCGGCGAGGATCTGGAAACCGTGAAGAATTACATGAATAGGAATGAATTTTCCTTTCATGTACTCCTTGACCCGGATTGGAAGGCTGAAGCGTTGTATGGGGTGATGGCATATCCCACCTCGATTTTTATTGATCGGGAAGGTGTCATCCAGGCGCGGTATGTTGGCGGAATTTCGGCGTCTATTCTGGATGAATATTTAGGTTTAATCGGAGTGAGTGAATGATTACAGTTACCCTGTACAGCCGGAAGAATTGCCCGTTATGTGATGAAGCGAAGGAAAACCTTGCTTCTTTGCAGCCAGAGATTAGCCACCGGTTGGTCGAGGTTTTTGTCGACGACAACCCGGACTTGTTCCATGAGTATGGTGAACGGGTTCCTGTCGTGGAGGCTGGTCCTTATCGGAAGTATGCTCCTTTTACTCGCCAGGAGTTGGCTGTCACCCTTGGCGCAGCGAGGGATCGTCAGAATTCACTTGAGCGGATCGCCTCACCACGTTATCAGGACCAGGTTCGCCGTGGACAGGTCATCGACAGTGGCGACAGGCTGACCTGGTGGATTTCGCGGAATTATTTATGGGTACTTAACCTTGTCATTTTTCTCTATGTCGGTCTGCCATTTCTTGCGCCGGTCTTGATGAAGGCTGGATATCCTCAACCAGCCAAGGCCATTTATTTGGTTTACAGTCCTTTATGCCATGAGCTTGGATTTCGTTCCTGGTTCTTATTCGGCGAGCAGCCTTATTACCCTCGGGCATCAGCAGAAATGCAGGGCGTGAGTACGTTTGGTCAGGTGACTGGATTCGACGAAAATGACCTTCTTGCAGCCAGGAACTTCAATGGAAATGAAGAGCTTGGGTATAAAGTCGCACTTTGTCAGAGAGATGTAGCTCTTTATCTCGGAATACTAATTTTTAGTATTATTTTTGCACTCACCGGCCGCAGGTTAAAACCATTACCGTTCTGGGCATGGCTGGTATTTGGAATTTTACCCATCGCCTTGGATGGATTCTCGCAATTGTTCAGCCAGGTTGGAATTCCGGGATTGGAGTTGGTTGTTCCGTATCGGGAATCAACCCCGATACTGAGGACGATCACGGGATTCCTGTTTGGATTCATGACCGCGTGGTTCGGAATTCCTCACATCGAGGAATCGATGCGTGAGTCGCGGGCACAGCTTGTGAAGAAATTTGCTGTGGTGAATGTTAAGAGTCAGCAGGATAAGACTGGTTGATTTTCTTTTCATCCTTGTGAGATAAATGCCATTTTTCGAAAAGCAAGGCTTGCGATTCTTTTCCTTCAAGAGTCTCCCGGCGGAAAAAATCACTCATGCGGTGTTCACACGTCAGGGCGGGGTAAGCCCAGCCCCTTGGAATTCCTTAAATGTCGGAGGGACCGTAGGCGATGATCGTCCACGAGTGATCGAGAACCGGCTGCGTTCATTCCAGGCTGCGGACCGGGATCCTCACTCCATGTTCGACGTCTGGCAGGTGCACAGCGCGGATGTGGTCATTGCCAACTCCCCCCACAATTTCAGCCCGCCTGAATTCAGAGCGGACGCCATTATCACCGATAATCCCGATGTGACCCTTTACATGCGGTTTGCGGACTGTACACCAATTCTTCTTTATGATCCGGTTAGATCTGCGATAGGTATCGTTCATGCTGGATGGATGGGTACCGTCAAAAAAGTGGCGGTCTCCGCGGTCAATGCGATGTCTGCTGCCTATGGCAGCCGGCCGGAGGATCTCGTGGCTGGGATCGGCCCCTCCATCGGTCCGGACCATTATGAGATCGGACCGGATGTGATCAACCGGGTGAGGGAAGTTTTTCACGCGGATGCCAGTCGAATGCTTATCCGCTTGGGTGAGCGAACACATTTCGATCTTTGGGAAGCCAACAGGATCCAGTTATCAAACGCCGGAATAAAGAATATTGAGATATCGGAGATGTGCACAGCCTGCCATACAGAGGATTGGTACTCTCACCGTGCTGAAAAAGGGCGGACGGGCAGGTTTGGCGCGCTGATTGCTTTGTTGTAATTCGGTATGAACCTTGTGGAACGCGGTATATTTAATCCATGACGTACGATTTTTCTCAAATCCAAAAAAATTGTGCACAGGTTATGGAAATGGCGGCTCAGGCTGCGCAACGTTCGGGCAGGCTGCCTTCATCGGTAAAACTCATTGTCGTAACAAAGTCTCATCCATTGGAAACAGCGAAAGCCGCCATAGAAGCAGGAGCGAAAATTCTGGGCGAGAATTACGCAGAAGAAGGACTGGAGAAGATCAGAAGTATCGGAGCATTTCCAGGGTTGGAATGGCATATGATCGGTCATGTCCAAAGCCGGAAGGTGAGTGATGTCGTCAGAAACTTTACGATGATCCATTCAGTGGACAGTACCAAATTAGCTGAAAAAATTAATCGTGTAGCCAACGAAATGGATTGGGTTCAGAATGTGCTGGTGCAGGTGAATGTTAGCGGCGAGGAATCCAAATTTGGTTTTCCATGCTGGAAGGATGAACAAATTTCAGATCTGGTGAAGGATGTCGAGAGGATAAACTCGCTGGGAAATTTGAGATTGCAGGGTTTGATGACGATTCCCCCTTATGCTGAAGAGGCGGAAAAGTCACGTCCATTCTTTCAGCGAATCCGCCAGATCCGTGACCAACTGACGAAGGCTTCACCAGGATCCAGTTTATTGGAATTATCCATGGGGATGAGTGCCGATTATGAGGTTGCCATCGAAGAAGGCGCAACGCTCATCCGGGTTGGGACAGCCATTTTAGGTGAAAGAACATCCTTGAAAGGATAATAAATGATCGCTTACGCTTTAGTTTTAATCATCAATTTCGCTGCACAGCTAATCACATTGTTAATGCTGGCTTACGCCATCCTTTCGTGGGTCGCCAAACCTTGGAATCAGATCCGTCAATTTGTGGAAAAAATTTCTGAACCGCTGCTCGTTCCCATACGACGTGTAGTACCTTTGGTGGGTATGGTGGATATCAGCCCTCTCGTTTTAATTCTTCTGGTACAATTAATTTCACGAATTCTTGTGAATATTATCTACGCGGTCTTGTGAGGTGATACTTGGCTGAGCGCAAGTTCCATTTACATGATGGAAGGCGGGGGGTCGCAATGGCCGTCCGCGTGACACCGCGTGCCAGCCGTAACGAAGTAACCGCCATCCAGGACGATGGAACGGTCAAGGTACGGCTCGCATCCTCTTCAAGAGAAGGTGATGCGAATGATGCGCTGGTCACTTATCTGGCTGAAGTTTTGGGGGTGTCACGTTCGAATATCGAAATTGTTGCGGGAGTAACCGGGCGGGATAAACTGATATCCATTCTCGATATGGAGAAGGATGAACTGCACAATCGCCTGACAGCTTATATCGGATAGAAATCGACCGGCGGTGCCGGTCTTTTGTTATATCAGGGTATCGGGCTGTACAATCCCTTATAGATTGTGAAAATTTCATAAATACTGCGGATATAATCGCGGGTCTCGGCAAATCGGACGACTTCGACGAAAAGATCTGGGTCGCCATTGGCAAGCTGCTGCCAGATTGCAGCATTCCCGGGTCCTGCATTGTAAGCAGCGAGGGCGGCATATAAATCGCCTTCTAATGAGTTCCTATTGGTATCGAGGTAATCGGTACCTAACGTCACATTGACCAGCGGTCGGTATAAATCATCCGGTTCGTAATTAGGCGGGTAGTTCAAAGACTGGACAATACCTTCAGCAGTGGTCGGCATGATCTGCATCAGACCACGAGCGCCGGCGCTCGATCTCACAAATCCTTCGAAAAGACTTTCCTGACGGATCACGCTGGCAAGGAACAATGGATCAAAATTCATGTTCTTTGCTGCGGGAATAACAATATCCGGGTAATAAAGTCCATACCGGACGTGAGAGAAGTATTTTGGCACATTCAGGCTGGCCGCATGGTCTTCCAATCCGGCAAGAGTTAGCACCTGGCGGATCGCATAAATCGCCTGGCGGTATTGACCAATTTTGAGCAGATAGTTTCCCAGTCGATAACTGTCTGCTGCATTTCCAGAAGCGGAATCTCGAAGATCGATAAACTCCTCACGTGATTCATCCAGCAAGCCGAGTTCCCAGAACTCTGTTCCGCGAATGAACCTATCATCCTGGGCGAGTGCTCCCGGATTGGAAAGGTCTGTTTCTTGGGGCAGATTGAATGTTGACCGTACCCATGCATCAGCCTCCTCCCGTTCCGCATCGAGATTGACGCCGAAGCTGTACCCGATCGGCTCTTCAAAGGGTCTTCGTCCGGTCAAAATGTCTCGGGCTCTTTCGCTGTAATACCCGGTGGGATCCAGGCTTTGCGCGGTCTGAAAAGCAGATGAGGCAGCCGGCAAGTCATTCCTGGCTATTTGGGCTTTGCCGATCCAGAAATTTGCACGTGCTTGATCTTCCGAATCGTTGGCGAGGAGTAATGTCCGCTGGAAATCAATGATTGCGTTATTCAGATCTCCGGCTCGGTAGCGGGAGATCCCGGCAAAATGGAGCGCGTCCACGACATTTGGGCTTGATGGATAGTCGTTGGCGATCTTTTCCCAAACACCCGCTGCGTCTACAAGCCGGTTGTTACGTTCGAGGGTACGCGCTGCCGAAAAAAGATAATCTGCCGCAAATGGAGATTGCGGTACAGCCTTGACAAAGTCAAGCCAGGTCTGTGCAGCTGCATCGTGATCTTCGAGATAAGCCCATTGAGTAAAGGCCTTTTCATCCCAGGCTGTTGCCCAATACCGGTTGTTGGGGAATTGATTGATAAGTATGTCCCATGAAACGATGGCTTCCGGGTACAAGCCCAAAGCGCGCTGTGTCAATGCCCGGTAATGGTGGACAGTCCCATCATCATCGGGTTCAGGAGCCAGCAAATAGCGATCCAGAGCGCCAAGCGCCAGCCCGTATTGACCGGCGTAGTAGTCCACCAGGCCTCGGTCCAGATCGCTGACGGGGATACCGGCTTCCACCAATGCAACGAGTGCGGAATAGGAATCAAACGATAGGGGGTAATTTTCCACGGCATGACGGAATCGCTCATAAGCCAGACCGGATTCTCCCCGAGCGAGATAAGTCTGCCCGATGAGAAGGTCCATTTGGGCTTTCACAAAATCGTTGCTGGTTGCCTGGTTGATTTGCTCGTAGACCTCCAGCGCTTGTTGGCTGGATCCCAATGCAACATACATGCTGGCGATTTTCTTGTTCAATTCAAAAGGGTCGTCCAACCGGGGCGCCAGTACGGCGGATTGGTAGGCAGCCAGGGCTCCGGCGGAGTCCCCAGCCGACGATAGCGAATCTCCAAGTTTTTCCTGTACATACGAATCGATCACTCCGGGGCGCACAGCTAAATAATTGCGGTAAGACTCAGCTGCTTCGCTATATCGATCCAATGCGTCGTAGGTTTCACCAAGGAGGAAATGTGCCCAGGGAGTTTGGTGCGCTCCAGGGTAAAGACCAACCAGAAGCCGCAGGATATCGAGGGCGCCGGCGTAATTTCCGTCCTCGTATTCAACCCGTCCTGAACCCCAGAGTGCTGCAGCCCTCGTATCATCGTCTTGCGCACCTTCGAGGGCGATACGAAATTCCTCTCGGGCACGGTCAAAGTCTCCATTCAAAAGCATGGAGTCGCCGGTGTGAATCCGCACTGCCGGGATTGGAGTGGGGGTGGGCGGAGGAGTCGGACTCGGTTCCGGTGTCGGAGTGAAAATTGGAGTGTTGGTGGCTTGCGGCATAAAGGTCGGCAAACCCGGCAAAGATACCGGCTGCTGAAGGTTGCATGCTGTCAATGCTGCGAGTACGAGAGGTATCAGGAATTTCTTCATGTCGTGACCTTATAATGTGTAAACAAGGACCTGTCAATGCTTTGACAAACATACAGTCCCATGTTAAACTTTATTCGCTAACGCCGACGCCCCTAGTGGGCGTCTTTTACTGCCTGTTAGGACAGACGGAAAATTCTAATGCGAACGGTTGAGTGGAACAAAGAGACTCACAAGCTTCTAATGATTGACCAGCGGCTCTTGCCTGAAAAGCTGGAAATTGTGGCTTTTAGCGATTATCACGACGTTGCCTCAGCGATACGCGAGATGGTCGTACGAGGCGCACCCGCAATCGGCGCTGCGGCAGGCTTTGGGCTCGCCCTGGCCGGATTTCAATCACGAGCTCAAACGACCGATGGCTTGATTCGTGATCTCGAGCAAGCAGCCCAACACCTGAAAGATGCTCGTCCCACTGCGGTAAATTTGGAATGGGCGTTGACCAGGATATTCACTCACATTCAAAATTTTTCCGGGACATCTGACGAACTAAGGCAATTTATTCTTAATCTGGCACAACAACTCGCAGATGACGATGTCGCAACCAACAAGCGCATGGCAGAGAATGGCGCAGTCCTGATAAACGACGGCGATACGGTCATTCATCACTGCAATACAGGTGCACTCGCCACGGTGGATTGGGGGACAGCCCTCGGTGTCATTCGTACAGCGCATGAACAGGGTAAGCGCGTCCATGTCCTTGTGGATGAGACCCGACCGCGTCTTCAAGGCGCCCGATTGACTGCCTGGGAGCTGGAGCAGTATGGCATCTCTTACGAGATCATCACGGACAATATGGCAGGCTTTTTCCTGAGATCCGGTCAGGTAAAAAGTGTCTTCTTCGGCGGTGACCGGGTGGCTGCCAACGGTGATGTTGCAAATAAGATCGGCACGTACATGCTGGCACTGGCTGCAAAGGATAATGGCGTGAATGCCTATTCCGTCGTGCCCACATCGACCATTGATCTATCGCTGGCGGATGGTAGTTTGATACCCATCGAGGAACGCAACCCAGAGGAAGTGTTGAATATTCAGATCAATGGTGTCCAAGTCGCTCCAGCAGGCGCGAAGGCTCGCAACCCAGCCTTCGACGTGACTCCTCATCGACTGCTCACCGCGATCGTAACCGAAAATGGCATTGTCTATCCTCCGTTCGAAATTAATTTAAAGAAAGTTGTTAAATAATCCATGGATATTCTGATTTCCGGCTCCGTTGCTTACGATTACCTGATGACATTCCCGGGCTTATTCAAGGAGCAGATCCTCCCTGAACGGCTCGAATCCATCAGCCTGTCTTTCCTTGTGGACAGCATGACCCGCCAGCGCGGCGGTATCGCTCCAAACATTGCCTATACTCTGGCTTTGTTGGGAGAGCATCCTCGCCTGTTTGCCACGGTTGGAGAGGATTTCGATGATTATCGAACCTGGCTGGAGAAGAACGGCGTAAACACCGAACATGCCCAGGTCATTCATGGAAAATACACCGCATCGTTTTTTGCGACAACCGACCGGGCAAATGCACAAATCGCATCTTTTTATCCGGGGGCTATGGGGGATGCTGCAAAGATGTCTCTGAAGGAGGTTGTCAAACGACCGGACCTGGTTGTAATTTCCCCAACCGATCCGGCAGCTATGATGAAGCACGCCTCGGAATGCAGGGAGTTGGGGATCCCATATCTGTATGACCCCTCTCAACAGGTTCTTCGACTCGACGGAAAGGAAATTGCCCGGGACATGGAAGGGGCACACTTTCTATTTGTAAATGATTATGAATACGGATTGATCTCCAAAAAGACCGGTCTCGGACTGAAGGAAATGCTCCAACATGTGGACGTGATCGTGGTTACCAAGGGTGCGGAAGGCGCGACGATTTATGCAGAAGGAAAGGAAGTTGTGATACCGGTTGTTCCTGAGGAGCGTATCATTGATCCGACCGGCGTTGGCGATGCCTTCCGTGGAGGTTTTCTGGCGGCTTATGCCCGTGGATGGGACTGGCTGATGTGCGGGCAGGTGGGATCCCTTGCAGCCGTATATGTGCTCGAACAAAACGGGACACAGAACCATTTCTATTCCCGCAAGGAATTCGTAGACCGTTTCCGCAAACATTATGATGATGGTGGTAAACTGGACGCATTGTTGAAGTAAACCGGAATAAATTAGTTCAAATCTTAACAGGAGAAAGAATGAGCAATCACGATATCAAGGATAAAACACTGGCAGAAGGCGGGAGACGCCGCATTGATTGGGCTGAACGCGAGATGCCTGTACTGCGCATGATCAAGGAGCGCTTTAAAAAGGAACGACCTCTGGCTGGCATGCGCGTTTCTGCCTGTCTGCACGTGACCACCGAGACAGCCAATTTGATGACTACCCTGCAGGCGGGTGGCGCGGACATCGTATTAACCGCGTCGAATCCGTTATCCACACAGGATGATGTCGCTGCAGCACTCGTAAACATCTACGAGATCCCGACCTACGCCATAAAAGGCGAAGACAATGTGACCTACTACAGGCATATAACCGCTGCATTGGACCACAAGCCTCACATGACCATGGACGACGGAGCTGACCTTGTCTCTACGATTCACAAGGACCGCCGCGAGTTATTGAAGGACATTGTTGGCGGGACTGAAGAAACGACAACAGGCGTTATCCGATTGCGCGCGATGGCTGCAGATAACATGCTCAATTTCCCTGTTATTGCCGTCAACGATGCGATGACCAAGCATCTCTTTGACAACCGCTACGGAACAGGCCAATCCACGATCGATGGCATCATCCGGGCGACCAATGTTCTTCTCGCAGGAAAGAAATTCGTCGTGGCTGGCTATGGCTGGTGCGGGCGCGGTCTCGCCTCCCGAGCGCGTGGACTGGGTTCCCAGGTCATCGTCACCGAGGTCGATCCGCTTAAAGCCCTTGAAGCGGTCATGGACGGGTACGAAGTGATGCCCATGGGGGATGCTGCGAAGGTCGGCGACATCTTTTGCACGGTAACCGGCGACATCAACGTCATCGACGCCCATCACTTCGAAGTGATGAAAGATGGCGCACTGGTCGCGAACTCGGGTCACTTTAACGTTGAAATAAACATCCCGGCTCTTGAGAAGATGTCCAAAGGGAAACCGGCGCTCGTCCGTCCGTTCGTAGAACAATACGAGACCAGGGATGGGCGTAAGATCAATATCCTGGGAGAAGGCCGGCTCATCAACCTTGCATCCGCTGAAGGACACCCAGCATCCGTGATGGACATGTCCTTTGCCAACCAGGCACTTTCTGCAGAGTACATGGTAAAAAATTCCAGCACTTTGGAGAAAAAAGTCTATTCTGTTCCCGAGGACATCGACAAAGAGATCGCTCGCATCAAACTTGATGCGATGGGTGTGAAGATCGATACGTTATCCGCCGAGCAGGTAAAATACCTGAACTCCTGGGAAGAAGGCACTTAAACCGCTATCGAATTACTTTACGACCCGTCGAGAAAATTGGCGGGTCGTTTTGTTTTAATGTAAACCGCCTGTCTTCTGAACATAATCGCTATATCCACCGATGTATTCAGTGATGTGTGCGTCGTTCAGTTCAAGAATTCGGTCAACGGTACGATCGAGAAAATAGCGGTCGTGGGAAATGACTAGCACACTTCCAACAAAATCGGCCAGCCGTTCCTCCAGTACTTCGGCTGAGGCGATGTCCAGATTATTCGTAGGTTCATCCAAAAGCAGGAAATTTGCCCCGGAAAGGACGAGTAGTGCTAATTGCAGGCGGCTTCTTTCGCCGCCGGAAAGATCCCCGATTTTCTGCGTCGCTTGTTGGTACGTGAAGAGGTAACGGACGAGCATGGAGACTGCCCGGGCTTCACTGATATTCCCCGTGAGGCGTATTGCATCGATCACTGTTTGATCGGGATCCAGCGTCTCGTGCTCCTGGGCATAATAACCAACCTGGACGCTCGGACCCAGCTTAATTTCACCCGAATCAGGTTGTTCCATTCCGAGGATCAATCGAAGCAAGACGGATTTCCCAGTCCCATTAGCGCCTATCAACCCGACCCTTTCGCCATGCCGGATAAGAAGGTTGACCTCGTCGAGTATCCTCCTGGGAGGGTATGCTTTTGATATGTCCGACAATTCGAGAACCTGGTTGGAGCCTCGCCAGCCATTAAGCTCAAGTCCCATTTTTTTCCGATCAAGGATGGGGCGGTCAAGGCGGTCTGTCCTCGCCAGCCTCGTCTGCATCGATCTCACCCGGCTGGCGAATTTATCGCTGACCTTAACCCAAAGCTGGTACCGTTTCAGCGCCATTTCCATTCGCCGGATTGACCTCTGCTGGATCTGGAATAACTCCTCCTGTCTTGCCAACCTTTCTTCCTTGTCGATGATATAGTCCGTGTAGCTTCCGGCGAACGTGGTTAATTTGCCGTCTTCAATTTCTGCGATCGTGGTTACACAGTCATCGAGCAGATAACGGTCGTGCGAAATGAGAACCACCGCACCTGAATAATCGAGGATGAGCTTCTCGAGGTAAGCCTTGCCGGGGATGTCGAGGTGATTATCCGGTTCATCAAGCAGCAATACATCCGGATGGGACAACAGAAGCCTCGCCAATCCGATGAGTTTTTTTTGCCCGCCGCTCAAAACGCTGATCGGTTTGTAAAAGTCCGATTCGGGTAATCCCAACCCGAGCAGCAGGTCACGAACCCGATTTGGATAGCTGGCGCCGCCATGAGATTCAAATTCATCGATCAAATGCTGCTGGACAGACAGAGTCCTGCTCAATACCTTGGAGTTATTGTAAACATCCGGTTGGGCAAGTTTTTCTTCGACGGCATGCAATTCGGTTTCAATTTCCAGCATTCGAGGGATGCCAGCCAGCGCAAGGTTGAATGCATTGTCTTCCGGCGGGAAATCCGGTTGCTGCGGCAGGTAACCGAGAGTGACACCTTTTGCTTTAATTACTGCCCCACCAGGCTCAGGTGTGAATTCGCCCATGATTAGTTTGAAAAGGGATGATTTTCCCGCACCGTTGGGCCCCACCAGCCCGATCTTCTGGTCATGCTGGATTTCCCAGGTTAAATCCTTGATGATCGTGTGAGACCCTAGGATCAGGTGGACATTAGCAAGGCTGACTGAAATCATGGTTACTCCAAATCAATAAACAGAAAAAGCTGCAGGGAAGACCTGCAGCTTGGAAGATTCTTGATTACTCAACGATGGATTATTTTATTTCCACTCCAAGCAGCAGGCGCAATACGACAAGGAAGGGGACGGAATAAAGCCGCGAACACCTATGAAGACGCATGTTGTTTCTGAGAGAGCTTCTCTGATCATGGCGTGGAAATTATATCACACGCATTATTTGTTGATTTAAAATACTGGCGATCGATTTCAGATGGATGAAGAAAGGTGTTACATCTATCAATCACTTCTTGGGGTGTGCGCGACCGCCAATACGCAGGAATGTGACCTTTCCATGTTTATCGCGAAGGAAATCCCCTAACGCGTCTTTCATCGGTTCATCGAGGCAGACAACCCTGTCGGTATCATAAAATGCTAGGCGCATGGGTGGTGCGGCGGGACCGGGAGGGGTTTCAGGTGTGGGGAATCCGCCGCGAGGAATTTCTTTATAAATAAGATAACCCTTTTTTGCCGTTAATGTAAACGCAGACAATGGTAATTCATACATCCCGGCGTACTCCTTGAGTGTCTTATCCGGTTTTATTGTCGGTCTGGGAGTTGGCCACCGGGTGTTGAAATAAATCTCCATTACCCAACGGATAATGTGGTCAGCGATGAATCCCCCCTCGTTGCTGTTTGTTAATGCCGCCAAGGCGAAATCCTCCGAAGGGATGAAGTAGAGCCCTGCCTGTTGTCCATGCGTTGCGCCGCCATGGCTGTAAACCGTGTAAGCACCTGTGTTTCGAATGAACCAGGTGATGCCGATTTTTCCGCGGCCGCCGGCTTCTGCTTGAGGGACTCGCATCGCTTCCCTTTTCTTAACCGATAGGATTTTCCCCCAGCGCCGGGATTTACCGCTGTTCATGTGAAATCGTGCATATTCTAATAAATCCCTGGTCGTGCTGACAACGCCTCCCACACCGTTTGTAGCTCTACCGACTGCCCATGGGCGTAATACCTTCACTTTTCCCTTATCATTTTCATGCCCGACAACGAACCGGTGCGTGATCAGGATATCGTTGGGATAGAAAAAAGTCATACCCATCCCCATCGGTGTGAGAAGCATTTCTTGAATGGCTGTTTCGTAGGATTTGTTAGTAATTACTTCGATGATTAGGCTGGCAATATTAAACCCAGCATTGTTGTATGACCAGATTTCACCCAGCGGAGTAATCTGTGGAAGGCTGGCGATACTTTTCACCATTTTTTCGAGGGCATCGTCTCCATTGCCATAATCATTAAAGTAATCACCGATCCAGCCTCCAGTGTGCGTAAGCAAATGTCGGGTTGTCACACGGGATGCCACTTTGGGATCGGAAAGTTTCAGGTCCGGGATGTATCTTCTTGCCGGTAAATCCAGGTCGAGTTTGCCTTCCTCCATCAAATGCATGAGCAACGTGCCAGTAAAGGTCTTGCTGATAGATCCGGTCTGAAAGAGAGTGTCTGGTGTGACCGGCAGTGGATTCTCAACACTGGTAACACCGATACCTGCATGGTGTTCTTTTCCCTTGTGCCAAACACCTACGGCTACGCCGGGAACTTTGAGGCGTTTCATCTCCTTGGCGACGATTTTGGTCAGAGCTGAAAATTTTTCATTATCATTCATGGCATTCCTCCGTTTTCTCCCAAGGAGCTATCCAAACCCCGTACAACAAGATACTGCGTTGATGTTCAGTTTTTTACCTTGATAACCTTGCCTTTGGTCATTTCTTCGAGTTCTTTCGGTGTCAGTTTGAATACTGAGTTTGGAGTTCCAGCTGCAGCCCAAATTTCAGGATATTGCATCAGATCCTCGTCGAGATATGTTTCCATTGGTTTAACATGACCTATGGGAGGTACACCTCCAATAGCATATCCGGTCACCGAGCGTACGAATTCCGGGTCAGCACGTTGGATTGATTCTGCAGCATACCCACTGATAACTTTTTCGTCCACCCTGTTCGAGCCACTGGTCAAAACCAAGATAGGTTTACCGGTGGCACTGCCTTTAAAGATCAGCGATTTAACGATCTGTCCAACATCGCATCCAACCAAAGCTGCGGCATCAGCAGCAGTGCGAGTAGTGATGGTTGATTCCTGAACCTGGGAAGTGTACCCAAGTGAAAAAAGGAGGTCCTGGACTTTCTGCGATGAAGGTGAAAGTGGGCACATGGTTTCCTACTCCCTTTTATTAATTACATTCAGTAATTTTTCTGAATTCTACTATACAGAGCTTGTCCATGAGCATCTTGAGGGCACTGTATCTGAAAAATCAGCTTGGAAATTTTAACGTTAAAAATCGATTTATCCTCTTCCCTTATTGGGTAATCGTCTTATAATAACAGCCGTTTAGTATAGTCATTGAGGATAATTATGAAAATTTGCGTTTTGAACGATCCGGAGTGGGGGGGCTTTACACCAGAATCCTATCTGGTGGATTATGACTGGGAGATGCGCGACCTGCACAAAGCGACGGTCGTCATTGAGTTACAGAAATATGTTCATGAGGGATTTGACCTTTTCATGAATCCTTGTGATGGCGCATGGGACGAGGACCGGCCGGGTATCGAGGTCGTCCAAGCCCTGGATCAATTCAACGTCCCATTCACCGGCGCGGATGCAGCTTTTTTTGAGCCAACGCGCGATATGATGAAACGTGTCTGTAATTTCTACGGGATCCAATCCCCAGCGGGAGTTTTCATCGACGATCTCGCTTCCATTGATCAAACACTGGCAGGGTTGAGGTATCCGTTGCTTGTTAAGCATCCTAATTCGTATGCCAGCGTCGGTATGACAAAAGAGTCGAAAGTTGATTTACCCGATCAACTGCGCGCTCAGGTTGAACGCAACGTCAATCGTTTTGGCGGTGCTTTGGTTGAGGAATTCATCGAAGGAAGGGAATTGTCCGTTCTGGTTTCAGAAAATCCGGACGATCCAACTGATCCTATTGCCTACGGACCTGTTGAGTTTCGGTTTCCTCCCGGGGAATCGTTCAAGCATGAAAACATGAAGTGGGTTTCTTATAACGATATGAAGTGCATTCCGGTTGACGAACCGGACCTGGTTGCCCGTTTGCAGGCGATGTCGAAGAAAATGTTCCTTGGGTTGAATGGGTCGGGGTACGGCCGTTGTGACGTCCGCATGCGTTCGGATGGTGAGTTGTTCATGTTGGAGATCAATCCCAATGCGGGGATGTTCTATCCGCCCGATGAACCGGGAACTGCCGATTTCATCTTGAAATACGACCCACGCGGGCATAAATTCTTTGTGGCCAACCTGTTCCGCGCTGCTCTCGCCCGGCATGCCCGTAAACAATCCAAATGGGTAGTTCGCTTTGATCTGCGCGAGGGATTTGGCACATATGCGAGTAAACCCGTTTCGGCAGGAGAGACGATCATATCCTTTGAAGGGCAGCCTCAACGGTTGATCAGCAAGAGTTTCGTCCGCAGGAATTGGTCTCTTGAGGATCAGGAACTTTTCTTTAAACACGCCTATCCGCTTACAGACGAAATATTCGTGATGTGGGAGAAGGATTGCGCGGATTGGAAACCGCTCAACCATGCCTGCGATCCGAACGCATGGTTCGAAGGATTGAATGTCGTCGCCAGGCGTGATATTCGTGTCGGAGAGCAAATTACCCTCGACTATGCCATGCTCTATGGAGAGGAGATGCCTCTCTTTGAGTGTCATTGTGATTCACCCACGTGCAGAGGTATCATTAGAGGGACAGACCATCTGGAGCCGTTTGTAAAACATTATGGCGACCACCTTTCCACTTATGTACTTGAGAAACGCGAGAGCGTTGCTTATTGAGAAAAATCGATAATTGGATTTATTCAGGTACAATTAAGCCGACGATTCGTCGGCTTTTTTTTATCTTCGAAAGGACAGCAGAATGTCGAGCGAAGAACAGACCCGGATACCTTTAAATCGTATGCAAGGAAATCCTTCAGTGATGCCGGTCAGGCATTGGCATTGCAGGATGACATCTACCAACCCTACCTGGACAAGGAACGTCCCTTCCGTTCAGGTTGCGGAACCTTGGCGTTGTTAATGCTCCCTGCTGCGATCGGGCTTGGGATTGGCGTCGCACTCAATCTGGTAACGCTGCCTCGCATTGATTTGATTCAGGAACAATTCCGAACCCTTTTCGCCCAGACAGCCATCTATCAATCGTTGACCACTCAATATCCAACATTGGCAGTTTTCATTGATCTAATTTATTCCTTGACCTGGTTGTTCATACGGTTATCCGGAATTTATCCTTTTCCGGCTAGTATTTTACTAACTCCCATTTCATTCATTACTGGCGTGTTATTTAACTGGTGGTTGTTTTCTGTTCTTCTTCAGACAGTGGCAGGCTGGTTGGGCGGAAAAACGAAGAAGGGGGCTTTGTACGGACCGATGGTTTTTGCCTTTGCTCCACAATTGATCAATGTACTTGGGTTCATACCCGGCATAACCATCCCTGTCTCGCTTATGGGAGCATGGACTTTGGCGATCACGTACCAGATCCTGCGGACCGCCTTTGGTTTCTCCTGGGGAAGGACGGTAATGACCATCTTTTTAACTTTACTGATGCACATCGTTTTGATTGTGCTGTCTGTTTTCTTCGGCATAGTCATTGGCGTTGCTGTCGCCGGTGCGATGGGATAAGAGGCAGCCATGTTAAACTTCTTCTCTGATTTTTGGAAAATCCTACGGGTGGACGGCGGAACAATTTCTAAGATCCGCGATGACAAATCAGGATTTCTGATAGCGTTACGATTATTCCTGGTTGTTACATTGTTCATGACATTGGGAGGGTTCATCTCCGCACTGGCATCAGAACCTGCCGGCATCGGATCCAACCTGGAACAATTTTCGAACCGGTTGGACCAACTCGCTGATCGATTGCCCTCATCACTAGCCTCGAATATCACCCAACTACAGGAAACCATTGATGGTGCCGTGGAGTCACTGCAGCAATACCAACCTCCATTGGGTAAAGACATTAGCTACTTTTTACGTTCCTTTGGGAAATGGCTGTCTTCCCCTCTCGCCCTGCTTGGGGGGTGGATGACAGCTGCTCTGGCTGTGTTTATCGTTGCAAGAATTTTCAAGGGCAAGGGAGAATTAAGAGAGCACGTTAGTGTTTTCCTATTGGGAATCGCACCCTTATTTCTAATGATCGTCTCTGGACTATCATATTTTTCAGCAACTCTGGGTTCGATAGGCGTGCTTCTGAACTTTGCGGCTTATGTATGGAGTTTTATCATTTTGATAGCTGCGATTAAAATTGCACATGGATTCGGTAATGGAAAAGCGTTTTTAACCTTGCTGTTAACATTCGTAGTGTTCGTTGTAGTCATCCCAACCATGCTCATATTACTGAGTTCCTTCATCATTTCGTTGATTTTCTAACAACAGCATCACTAATAACAAGACCTGCCTGAAGATACAGGCAGGTCTTGTTATTTTAGCGGTTGATTCAATTATGAAGATTGTCCGTTCTTCCAGTGAAAATGGATTACCTTCCGGGTCTTTTGCGTCACACACGGAAATTCCCGGAGCCGGTGAGCGGACGTCACTTACGGTGACACCTGATTCGAGAAGTTGAAATCGGGCTGATTTAATATCCTGAACTTGAATGACAATCTTCGGGGCTTCCGGACCGATATTGCCGCTTCCCCCGGAGTGAAGGGCGAGCTGGCAGGCTCCACTTTCAAAAGTAACCCAGTCCTCATTTGCATGGTCGCGAATGTTTGGATCGGTCAGCGGCAGGTCGAGTACATCACGGTAGAAGCGAACCATTTTGTTCATATCCTTCACAAAAAGGATCACTTCAATAAGCCCGATGGTTTTCATTATGCCTCTATCTCCTTTTTAGGCAGGTGCGATGTAAACGAGAATACCGATGAAATGTGCCAGCGCCCCAACTATGACAAAGATATGCCACACTTCGTGAAATCCAAATTTTCCAGGGAAGAAATTAAATGTTTTTGTGGCATAAATCACTGCGCCAACGGTAAATGTTATTCCGCCAATGAGTAACCAGATGACCGCTCCGGCAGGCAGGGTTGTAAGCAATTCCTTGGCTCCAAGCACAGCCAGCCATCCCATGGCGACGTATACACCGGCATTTAACCAGCGAGGAGCATCGATCCACAAGAGCTTAATCGCTATACCGATGAAAGCGAGTGACCAAACCAGGATCAGCATTCCCCACTGCCAGAAACCGGTGAAGAGATTAAAACAAAATGGGGTATAGGTGCCGGCGATTAAAATGAAAATCGCGGAATGATCCAGCTTGCGAAGATTTTTCAGGATGGCGGGATTGGCTTTAACAAGGTGATAGACTGCGCTGGCTGTAAATAACAAAATGAGACTGACGCCGTATATGGACAGCGAGATGGTTTTTCCAATATTTCCCCACCCGATCACCAACAAAACAATGAGCCCGATTGCTGCAGCTATAGCGGCACCGAGGTGTGTAAATCCATTTACGGGTTCGCGAATCTCTTTAACATACTTGCTCCTTTACCGATAAGATGTTAGTGATCGTGAATGAAATTGCATACCTATTATCATTATATTCTTTTTGATGGACTTTTTACATGAACTTTTCACTGGCTTGATCCAGGGAGGCGATCTGATCGTCGGAGAGGCGCCAGCCAACCGCCCCTGCGTTCATTTCAGCCTGTCGGGAGTTCTTAGCCCCGGGGATGGGCATCGTACCTTTGCAGATCGTCCAATTGAGAGCGACTTGCGATTGAGTTTTACCTCCCAGGTCCTGCCCGATCTCTGTCATTAATTTCAATAAAGGCTGGATGTCCTTCAGGATTTTAGAGTATTGTCGACTGCGAATTCCCGGCGGAGGATTTTCATGCGAATATTTTCCGGTGAGAATTCCTTTTGCCAGGGGAGAATAGGCAATGACTCTGACTCCAAGCTCCTGGCTTCGTTGGAGCAAACCGTTTTTTTCGACTCTTCGATCGAGCAGGCTGTATTCCACCTGATTGGATGCAAGGGGAATTCCATGTTTAGCCAGGACGGTGTAGGTACGTTGCATTTGGTTCTTGGAGTAATTGGATACGCCTACAGCTTTGGTCAGACCGAGTTGTTTCGCTTCGGCCAGTGCTTCCGCCCAATGCTCAACAGGGAAGGGTGGAAACGGCCAATGGATCTGATACAAATCCACGGAAGGAAGACCCATTCGAGTTAGACTGCGCCTAAGCGCTTTTATCAGACTTGATTTCCTGACCCTCCAGGGAAAGGGCATGAATTTTGTTGCGACGAGCACAGGCTTATCCAGGTTCTTCAGGAATCCACCAATGAGCGTTTCTGATCGTCCTTGGCCGTAAACCTCGGCCGTATCCAGGAAAGTGACCCCTGATTCAATCGAGATGTCGAAGGCATTCTTAATGTCTTCGTCGGTATGGGTCCGGCCATAATTCCAGACAACCTTGTCTCCCCAAGCCCATGCACCGAGACCCAGTTCAATATCAAACAGAAATTTCACTTCCTCAGGAATAGTCATTTATGGAATACCTTCGGCATTTTCAATGATTTTATTGCAGGCTTGATTGTAACATCAGGTTAGGATGTTGACCCTGGACACCTAACATAAACGTAAATCCGAAGATGGGCAAAATGGTGAACAACCCGATGGGCACCCTTGAAAATCAGGTTTCCGTGGAAAAATCAGGTAAAATCATGCTGTTTTGAGATCAATATGGAACTGAGCGACCGACAGCCATCCAAGGATTTGATGGCTTGCGCTCCCTGAGTTCCAAAAAGGAGAGAGTATGGAACTCGAGCCGGAGCACGAGAACAAGGTTCCTGCCGTTGAACAGGAAAACCTGTCCCCTCAAGAATTGGCGAGACGAATAAACTATAAATACGCGAACTTGCGTCTGCTGACCCGCGCTTTAACACACCGGTCATATGTAAATGAGCACCCTGAAGTTCCAGAGGACAACGAGCGGCTTGAGTTTCTTGGGGATGCAGTCCTGGATTTTATCGTTGGAGCGTGGTTGTACAATAAATATCCGGAAATGGCTGAAGGCTATTTAACTCGGATGCGATCCGCTTTGGTACGCACCGAACAGCTTGCGGAATTTGCAAAGCAACTTAATTTGGGACCAAGTATGCGCCTGGGACGCGGAGAATTACATGGAGGAGGCCGGCACCGGCCGGCATTGCTTTGTGCCACGTTCGAAGCCTTGATTGGCGCCATATACCTGCAGGGAGATATTTCCGGAGTTCGTGAGTTTATCAAACCATTACTTGAAGAATCTGCCGATGGACTTTTGTTGCAACCTGATATTTATGATGCCAAATCCCGCCTGCAGGAATGGGCGCAGGCAAATAAATTTGGCATCCCGAAATATGAAACCCGTTCCGCTGATGGACCGGACCACGCAAAAACATTCGTTGTCGAAGTTTACGTGAATGAAGTGATAAGCGGCACCGGTGCCGGACATAACAAACAAATCGCAGCCCAGTCTGCAGCCGCGGATGCGCTCAAAAAGGTTGAGAATTATATTCCCGAAGAAAGCCCGGACGATTAGCAACTCGTTCCCATGAGACCTACATGCCTTTACGTTTGAAATCCTTGGAGTTGCAAGGCTATAAAACTTTTGCCTCAAAAACGAACTTCGAGTTCGCCGAAGGCATTACTGCTATTGTCGGACCAAATGGTTCAGGGAAATCGAATATTGCAGATTCCCTGCGCTGGGTGCTCGGTGAACAATCCTATGGATTGCTTCGTGCAAAAAAGACAGAGGATATGATTTTCAACGGCGCTGAGAGCCGCCCCCGGGCAGGCATGGCTGCTGCTACGATCGTCTTCGACAACTCGAACGGATGGCTGCCGGTCGATTTCAGCGAAGTCGCGATGACCCGTCGAGCTTATCGCGACGGAAGGAATGATTATCTGCTAAACGGACAGCACGTCCGATTGCGGGATTTGAATGAGATCCTCGCCCAGTCCGGTTTATCGGAACGGACCTACACTATTCTTGGTCAGGGTTTGGTCGATGCCTCCCTCGCCTTGAAAGCCGACGAGCGACGCAGACTTTTCGAAGACGCTGCAGGTATTGGCTTGTACCGCTCCCGCAGGGATGAGGCACTAAAACGGCTTGAAAACACCCGGCGTAACCTTGAACGCGTTCTGGATATCCTTGCCGAACTTGAACCCCGCTTAAAGTCCCTGGAGCGTCAAGCCAAAAGGACGCAGGACTTCCTTCAAGTTCAGGCTGACTTAAAGCTTCTGCTTCGCGAGTGGTATGGCTACCATTGGCATGCTTCGCAAAGGGACCTTGCCGATGCGCGTGGAATTGCCCACACCCACGAGAATCGATTATCGGAGGCGAGGGATAATTACCAGCACCTGCTTTCTGAATTCAGTGCATCGCGTAATCACCTGGCAGAGTTGCGAGCGAGGTTAAGTGGTTGGAACCGCCAGTCGGCTGAGCTCCTTGTTCAACGGGAATCCATCAGCCGTGACCTGGCTGTTCTCGAAGAACGCAGGAGGGCATTGGTCGAATCGGAGAACCAGGCTCTCGGCGAACTCGAGCGCATCGGTGTTGACCTCGAGCGTGAGAAAAATCGAATCTCCGAAGCGGAAAGCGAACTGCAGCGAATTAACTCTGAACTGATTGAGGCTCGGAATCAGGAGCAGGAGGCTAAATCGCAGCTGAATTCGCGACAGACCGACCGCTACGCGATCGAGGAAAAGCTGACATCCGCAAGACAGAAGCTCGCGAATCTCAACAACTCGAAAGCCCAATGGCTAGCCAGGCTGGATGAACTAAAAACCCGACTCGAAAACCAAAAAGACAAGCTGGGTACTGCAGATGGAGCCATTGCACAAGCTGAAAATGCCTTAATCCTTTCAGAAACCGAGAACAAAAACGCAATCAGCGTTCGAGATAACGAGCAATTAATTCTGAGTAACCATGAACAGTTCCATGCAGGGATCATCCAGAAGGTTGAGTTACTCGACTCGCGCAGACAGCAACAGATTGAGGAGAGAAATAAAGTTCTCACCGAACTTGCCAGGCTGCAGGCGCAGCTGGACGTCCTCGATCAGGCTGAGCAGTCACTCGCTGTGTACACGGATGGGGCTCGAACATTGCTGGAAGCTGCCCGCAATTACCGCATTGGCGGCGTGAGAGGAGCCTTGTCATCGGTGCTGGACGTCCCCTCCGAATTGGAAACAGCAATTTCCGCCGCACTGGGCGAATCACTTGACGCTGTCATTGTCTCCACCGGTACAGATGCGGATGCTGCCCTGTTGCTCCTGGAATCCGATTCAACCGGCCGGGCGATGCTCCTGCCTTTGGATTGGTTATCCCCTCGTCAGCCTCTCAGACCTGGCTCCGACACTTATTTAATTGGCGTGGCCAGCCAGCTTGTGCAGTCACCGGAGGACATCCGGCCAGCCATAAATCTTCTCCTGGGGCAGACCATCATCGTGAGGGATCGCAACAATGCCCGTCGGCTTATGAAATCAACAGGTGCACAACGAGCGGTGACTTTACGAGGCGAGGTGTTCCTTTCAGATGGTCCCATTCACGCAGGGCGGGAAAATCGGTCCGGGTCGATCAGCCGACCTCGACAGCGCCGCGAGATCCAGGATTCCATCCTGAACCTCCAATCGAACCTTGCAGACTCAGATCGCTCTCTCGAACGGACCGCTGCCGAGTATGCATCTGCCCAGCGGGAGTTGGAGGGTTCGAACCATTCCATGGAGGAATCGCGTGCCCGGTTAGGCGAAGCGGTTACTCAGGTGCAGCAATCGGAGCTGACACTCGGCTCAACACGCCAAAGATTGGAATGGCAGATAACCCAAAAGGAAAATCTCAGCAGGGAACTATCCCTTGCTGAGGAAGACCGTTTAAAACTGACTGAGGAATTAGCGAATATCGATGCAAGTGTCAGCTTGGCTCATGATGAAATCAGGGTAATTAATGGCGAAATGATCTCACTCGACCTGGATGAACTCACCAACCAGGTCGTATTCTGGAATACGCGTGCGCAGGTGGCTGAAAAATCATTGTCAGAAGCGGAAAAGCGTCTTGAAGAACGGAAGCTGGCAGCGGTGCGGCTCGAACTCGCTGAAGGGAAACATGGAATCCCGCATCGCTGAGATTGAATCATCGGTGAAGTCATTGGATGGGGAAAAGGTATCCCTTCTGGACCGTGAGCATGGATTAAACGCCCAGATCGCCGAGTTGCGGACGTCGATCGACCCTGCTGAGCAGGAATTGATCACCGCCGAAAATGCGGAAACCGCATTTCAGGAAAAGGAAACATCTGGTCTGAAATCCCTGCAAATTATCGAACGGCAGAACACACAAGTCCAGTTGGATTTGGCGCGGAAGCAGGAAGCCATCGAAAACCTGAGGCGAAGAGTGGAGGATGATTTCGGTCTGGTCTTGTTCGAATACGAAGTCCCGATGGAAGGCGCTGTCCCTCTGCCCCTTGGAGATATGGTGGAAACACTCCCGGTTGTCACAGAGCTTGCTGCCGGTCTGGAGGACAGCCTTGCCCAGAAAAAAGCACAACTCCGTCGGATGGGTTCCATCAATGTCGAAGCACAACAGGAATATGAACAGACACTGGAGCGTTTTAATTACATGTCCGCCCAGATCGAAGACCTCCGCGAAGCCGAGGAGGATCTCCGGCAGGTAATTGCGGAATTGGATGAACTGACCAAGAAGGAGTTCACCAAGACTTTCGATGAAGTGGCAGCGAGATTCAAGGAGATTTTCGTCCGGTTGTTCGGCGGTGGATCGGCAAGGTTGGTTCTTACCGACCCGGACAATTTGACTGAAACGGGAATTGATATTGAGGCAAGGCTTCCCGGTAAAAGAGAACAAGGATTAGCCCTGCTTTCCGGCGGCGAACGTTCACTTACCGCCATTGCGCTTGTTTTTGCGCTCCTGAAGGTTTCTCCCACTCCGGTCTGTGTCATGGACGAGGTGGATGCAATGCTCGATGAGGCTAACGTGGGACGGTTCCGTGATTTGCTCGTTGAATTGAGCCAGGACACGCAGTTTGTGATTATTACGCACAACCGGAACACCGTCCAGGCTGCCGACGTGATCTATGGCATCACCATGGGACGAGATTCTGCCAGCCAGATGATCAGTCTTAAACTCGATGAAGTTACAGACGATATGTTGAGAAGGGCTTAGTCGATTACCTAGAAAAACGGGAGAGCGATTATTTTCGCCCTCCCGTTTTTTTATTTACCTCATGACTCTTGGCCTCAACCAGACGACGTAATCATCCGTGGCGTCGCCATTGGCGAGGACCGTCAGGATCAGGTTGACATTCTTCCCCGCGAGGCTGCTGAGGTCGACGTCCACCTTGTTGATTTTCCCCTCGAAGGCTTCATCCCAGGATGCGATGACAGTTGCTGCTCCGCCTCCGATGCTATAGCTGAGTTGCAGCTTGGCGTTACAGCTTGTGTGTCCATACTGGCATCCGATAACGGATAGGAAGTGGTCGCCGGATTGGACCGTATAGGCTGGGAAAATACCTTTCACATTGCCGGCACTATCCGGTTTCATGATAATCCCGGACTCATCTTCGATCGCACCAGTTTCTATCTGGGGATTTGGGGAAGTATATGCCAGTCCGTTGGCTGGATTGCTGGTGTCCCCGTAAGTGATCGTGGCTGAAGAATTGGACCAGGTCGCCCGGGATGCATCAGGAACCATTTCGTAAACAACCGTTGACGGGGATGTGACTTTTATCTTTACCCAGAATGCACCGTTGGCTGCGCCGCCAATTCCAAATTGAACCCCATTGGTATCGCGAAGCTTGTAGTAACTCTCGTAATTGCCGGATTTACTGGGGGAGTAGAGGTCCACACTGATATCAGCGGTTTGGCCTGGGGCTACGGTCGAGTTTATCGGCGTCGAGGCGCTTCCCATGTTGTAGCCATTCACGAAGACTATCGTGTAGCCAGATGTCCAGGTACATGTCCCAATGTTCTTAAATTTCCATGTTTTTCTAAAGGCAGTATTGGGTTTGACACTTGACCCATCGGGGTAGGTCACATCTGAAATGAATTGCGCCCAGTTGCAAGGGGGCGGCGGTAGTGGCGTGAAGGTCGGTGGCGGAACAAACGTCGCGGTGGGGACAGCTACGATAGGGGTGGCTGTCGCAGCGACCGCAATCGGCGTCGGGGAGTTTGATGCTGCGATCTGGGTCAATTGCGCGACCGCGGTCTCCCCAGCTGACGCAGTCGCTTTGGCATCGAGTAATATCACCAGTTGTGTGGCTTTTTCTTCAACACTGGGTGTGGGTGTACTCTGGTTCCCACACGCCGCGAGGAGAACACTAAATGCCAAAACAAGAAGAACTTTAATCCTCTGATTAATCATATCTACCATCCTTTCTTTTTTATGATCACTCAGAAATATCCTTAGTTATTCAATTATAGACGGATTACAACCCAAAATTGTTCCAAATAAAAACCGCTGCTTTTTGGACAGCGGTTTTGAGTTTATTGACCTTCAAATGATGGTTCCGATGGGACGATGGTTTTCCAAAAGTCATAGGTGGTGATTTTTGCATCTTCCTTTGCCTTCGTCACCCAATCAGCGATGGCTTGCTGTTTCACCTGGTCAAATCTGGATTCTGATATCGGGCGGGCTTCGTGGCCAAGTACCTGGATGATGTGATACCCAAATTGGCTTTTTACCGGTTTTCCAATTTCTGCAATCGCCTGGCTGAAGGCAGCGTCCTCGAATTCCTTGACCATCATCCCTCGACCGAACCAGCCTAAATCACCGCCATTGCTCCCTGAACCAGTGTCCGTGGACAACTCTCTGGCGATATTTCCAAATTCATCACCTGATATTAGTTGCTCATACAGAATATTGGCCTCTTCCTCAGTAGCGACGAGGATGTGCCTTGCCCATACCTGTTCTTCTTCCGGTTTGAGGTCAGCCGTGATGGCGTCGTAAACCTTCTCGCGCAGGAGAGGCATCACGAAGAAGTATTCACGGAACAAGTCCTCGTTCATGCCCAGATCTGTTTTGTAGCGTTCCACGGCGTCCTTATAGACCTGGTTAAATCCTTCCAGTGTGTAGGGAGTTGCGGTCGGTTCAGGGGCAATCGTGGGAGCGCTCGTCGGGGACGGACCGGCGGTTGGAGTTTCTGTCGACAAGCTAGTCGGACTAGGTGTTAAGGTGGGGAAAGGAGATGCAGTGGGTGTAATGGTCACCAGCGCAAGTTGAGTGGGATTCAAGGTCGGGAAAATCACGTCCGTGGGAGCGGGTTGCGCTGTCGGTGTCCCATTCTGATAGAACCGAAATTGGTCTTCCTGTGTATATTTTTCAAGTTCCTGATCCGAAATTGTGATTCCAAGCCTATCGGCTTCCTGCCTGATTAAGGCATCCTGGATCATATTGTCGAGCACCTGCTGCCCTAAAGTTAATTTATTTTCAGGAGCCAACTGACTGATAATCTGTTGCAGCTGGCCGGAAAAATTTGGATCGGTGAATGGGTCCAGTCCAAATCCTTGAGCGAATTCAATCAGCTGGCTGTATTGCCCGAGCAGCGAGTTTCGCTGCAGCTTGACCAGCACTTTGAATTCCTCCGCGGTCAGGTTTTCACCATTCACCTTGGCCACATTTTGGTAAGGAGGAAATCCTGAAGTCATCACAAGTCCTGCAAGGATAACGACACCTACAAAAATAAAAATACCAATGGTGATGTATTTGATGATCCGCGATTGCTGCTGAACCTTGGCCAGATGAGCCACATGCTTCTTATTAACAGGATTATTCTTAGGCGACATTGCATTAACCTTCTTGTTTACAGATTAAAGATCGGGGCATGGCAGGAACCATACCCCATTCTCTTATCGATCATGATAAATGTCTAGCGGTCGTCATCCCCGCCGGCATAGGGGAGAAGAGCAATGTGACGGGCGCGTTTAACGGCGCCAGCCAGTTCGCGTTGATGTTTAGCGCAGGTGCCGGTCTGGCGGCGAGGCCGGATTTTTCCTTCATCGGTGACAAAGCGGCGCAGGACATCACCGAGTTTATAGTCGATGTGCAAATTCTTATCAGCACAGAACTGGCAGATCTTCGGTTTTGAATAATACCGGCGATCTCCGCCCTGGCCTTCCATATCTCTCATATCATCCATTTGAATTCACTCCAAAATTCTTTAGACAAGGTCATTGATTATTAGGGCTGCAGAAGTCCTTAGGTATCCCAGGTTCTGCATCTCCAACAACCGGATATTGATTATTTAGAATGGAAATTCGTCTTCCGTCCCTGATTCACTATCGATGGCTGGACTTTCGTCGCCGTGGTTGTGATTGCCGGATTCTTTCCGTTCTCCGAGCATCATCATTTCGTTGGCGACAATTTCCACCGCAGTATGTTTGACACCTTCTTTGTCGTCCCATTTCCGTGATTGCAGACGGCCTTCGATGTACACCTGCTGACCTTTGACCAGGTATTGTTTACAGATCTCAGCCAGATTGCCCCAGGCAACGATGTTGAACCACTCCGTCTCTGAATGGCGCTCGCCGTCCACGGTGTTCCAGGACCGGCTCGTGGCGACAGGGAAGGTGGTAACCGGGCGCCCGGAAGGTGTATATCTCATTTCCGGATCGCGCCCCAAATGTCCGATGATCATCACTTTATTCAAGCCACGGCTCATAGGATCCTCCTCTGGGATGGTTAATTACGATGGACGAAAGACTCTCCACATCTAGGTTACTACGGTAATCATATAGCGCAATACCGATTCCTGAAAGCGCAGATTACGGTCGAGTTCGGCGGTTGCGGTTGGCGGCATGGTGATGTTGAATAATACATACTGACCTTCTCGCTGTTTGCGAATGTGGTATGCCATACGCCGGCGACCCCAGATGTCCAACTTATCGATGGTGCCACCTGAATCGTTGATCCAACCGCGCACCTTTTCGACGACGCCATTAAAAGCGTTTTCATCCAGGTCCGGATGAATAATGCAGACGAGCTCATACTTATGCATTTGGGAAACCTCCTTTCCTCGGGTTTGCTCCGATGCTGTCGCCGTGGGCGACGAAGGGAGCGGAAAGAGTTCGCGCGAGATGCGCAACTTGAATTAAGCGGGCTGTATTTTAGTCGAGATTCCTCAATCAGGCAAGGGCAGAAGATCAAAACTACCATTTCTCGCAGGATGTTTGTTACGTTAGGGTAGGTTTATGTTGTGGGCTAACATTGGCTGGTTATGACATCTAGCGGGAAAACTACCCGATCGGCGAATTGCGTAAAGTATCTTAAGGAATAACAACCATGACTTCAATAGTGTAATTGTAAGTGCTAGCGAATGAAAATTGGATTGCTGAAGATCCATCCTCTGGTTTTCCCAAGATAATTTTTATAAACTTCCACTCGATAAATTCCAGGTTCCGTGGTGATATACGAGCATACTTGGTGTCTAGTCCATTTCTTGATGATCATCCCATTTTTTACCAATCTGCAATCAGCAGGTTGAGGAAGTTTTATTTGAAGCGTAACGCCTCCATCGGATGATATTTCGTCCCCCATGATCACAGCGCTGTCCCTGCCCTGGGCTGTGAATCGGAATCCTCGGGTCAGACCAGGCAAGTCGTAACCGACAAAGCTATGCCCGTTTGCAAGTGCATCGAACAAGAGTTGCCGGTCGTGTGCCAAATCCCCATTAAGCGGTTCGGCAGTTAAGGCGTGAGTGTTGATGGCTGAGAAATGAAAATCGTATGGAAAAACCACTCGGCGAAGTGGACCAAGCGAAAGGTGCAACGCATGAGCATCCGATCCGCCAATGGCGAAAACCCGTTGCCCATTGCTTAATAATTCATCCCATTTCGCTAGAACGTTCTTATTAGGTGCACGGGCGATAAGTTTCGGGAAGAAAGCATAGAAGATGGCATGCAGTTTTGTGGGGATGACCGACTTGATTTCACCAAATCCATTCCACAGTTCCAAGCCGTTGTAGCCTTGCACATTCCAGTCCACCCAATCAATGGCAGTTTCCCCTATGGAGGGTGCAGCGTGTTCGAAAGGATGAGCGATATAGGAGTATCCGCCGAATCGGCGGACGGCATCGATAAGAAGCTGCGGATCATTCGCATAACCTGAAAGCTCTCTGCCTGCTCCAAAAATCAACAGGTGCGATTTCTGCGGCTCCCTGGCCTGGTCGTGGACTTCCTCACCCACGAGGAGTAACAGCCGTTTTTTCCCGTCCTTGTAATATCCTTCCGGTCCTGCTACAAGGATGTTGTGGTCTGTTACAATGACAGCATCCAAACCGCTCCGAAGCGCTGCTCTGGCGATATCGGCATGCGATCCGCTTCCATCGGAGAAGGTCGTATGCATGTGCAAGTTGATGATAAGTTCATTAGAAAAAGTAGGCATGTTGACGATTCTACTGCAACACAGGTATAATTCCCCCGCTATTTTACCAGGAGGCTAAATCTAATGTTATTCGCAATTGAAATCAGCCTGATCATCGTTTCGATCGCCCTGATCGCCAGCGTTGTGCTCCAGAGCAAGGGAGCCGGTTTGGGCGGTTTGACTGGCCAGGAAAGCGGTGGAGTTTATACGGCGCGGCGCGGTATTGAGCGCACCTTGTTTTGGGTGACGGTTGCGTTAAGCATCCTCTTCTTCATTCTGGCCTTCATCGCTATCATTATCAGCGCGTAGTTGCTCCGGGCTCATTAAGAGGGCTGTTCGCCTGGGTAGGCGGTTTTCGCCGAACCGGGGAGAAGCCCTTCTTTTTTTCCTATGAAAAAATTACGCTGGCAAATCATCATTGTTGTTGTGACATTGGGGCTTGTGGCTTTGTTGCTGCTTACGCAACAGCCTGGTCAACAATTGTTCCTTGCACAACCTTCCGAGGGCGGAATTTACGCCGAGGGTTTGGTCGGGTCCATTAGCCGACTGAATCCCCTATTGGATGTACAAAACCCTGCTGACAGGGATGTGGATCGATTAATTTTCAGCGGCTTGATTCGATTTGATTCACAGGGCATCCCTCAGCCGGATGTTGCCGAAGCCTGGGGTACCTCTCAAGATGGACGGATCTATAATTTTTCCATCCGCCCCAATGCCAAATGGCATGACGGGACTCCCGTGACCAGCGATGACGTCATCTTTACGATCGAATTGCTTAAAAGTGATGCCTCTGCGTTTCCTGCTGATATCAAAGAATTTTGGCAGGATGTTGAGATCAACAGATTGGACGATGCCACACTCCAATTTGCTTTGCCCGAACCCTTTGCCCCATTTCTGGATTTTGTCACATTTAAATTGCTTCCCAAGCATCTGCTGGAGAATATCCCTGCCGATCAGATTCCCAATGCTGATTTTAATCTCGCTCCTGTGGGCACTGGACCTTATGAATTCGACCGGTTGATCGTCGAAAAGGGGATAATTACCGGCGTTCAGTTGATCGCTAATGAAGATTATTATCTTCAGAAACCTTTTATCGAGCAGGTTGTTTTCCGTTATTACCCGACATCCGCAGCTGCCTTGTCTGCTTATGAGCAGGGAGATGTGCTCGCAGTAAGCCAACTGACTGCGGATACCCTGCCGTCTGCGTTGAAAAACCAGGAACTGAATGTTTATACCGGCAGGCTGCCCAGGCAGAGTTTTGTCTTTTTGAATCTGGGCAACCCTGAAAAGGATTTTCTGCAGGATGCCGGCGTTCGGAGAGCGCTGCTGATGGGCATGAATCGCCAGTATATCGTCGATCAAATGGCGGGGGGGCAGGCGATCATTTCAGACAGCCCCATTTTCCCCGGCACATGGGCATACCTCGGAGATACCGAGTTCGATGGGTTACAACCCTGAAGCTGCCGTCGCGCTGCTTAAGGACTCTGGTTACGTTATCCCGGCGGAAGGCGGCGATGTTCGGGCGAAAGAAGGAAAGCGGCTCGAATTCACCCTTCTTTACCCGGATGACCCTCAGCATGACGCAATTGCCAACCAGATCGCATCCGATTGGACAAAGATCGGAGTTAAGGCAAATCTTGAAAGCATTCCTTACGAGTTGCTCATTAGTGATCGTTTGGAGAATCGTGACTATGATGCTGCCCTGGTGGATATAAATCTAACTCAATCCCCGGACCCCGACCCTTATCCGTTCTGGCACCAGTCCGAAATCACAGGCGGGCAGAATTACTCGCAATGGGATAATCGTTCCGCTAGCGAATATATCGAGCAGGCGAGAGTGACTACAGACATGGAATTGCGGAAACGGCTTTATAGAAATTTCCAGGTGATTTTTGCCAAGGAATTGCCGTCGCTTCCTCTCTTCTTTCCGGTCTACTCATTCGGAGTGGACCAACAGGTGCAAGGAGTCCAACTGCCGCCCCTGTTTGATTTCTCGGACAGGTTCAGCAATATCGCTGATTGGTTCCTCGTTACCCGCCGAACTCTTGAAAAAACGGCAACGCCTTAGGTGCATGAGGTCAGGATGCCCAATCTGGATCAAGATCAGCGCTTCTTGGCTTCCGGGATTCCTGTTCTTTCGGATTATCTCCTTTCAAAAGAGCTGCTCTATCCCCTCGATGGAGACCTGCCGCGCCTGACGATTGGGAATCTGCTACTGGCGCAGCTTCGGTTGCAGGCTACGGGACATAACCAGTCGTCGACTCAGATCGAGGAAGTTCACAAAAAATGGCGGCGTGCCTGGGAACAAAAAGCAGCCCGGGAAATCCATATGCGTTTCGAACTTTGGCGCGACTTCCTGGGTGAGTACAAGTCTTCGCATGAAGGGCATGTAGATCGTTATCCCGTGGAGGTCAGGCATCGTGTTATTCTGCAGATCCTGTCTGACGAAGTTGTCAAAGCTCCGGAACTGGACCTCCTCCCCGATATGGATATTCAGTTGCGGGGAAGCCTGCGTAACAGTGAATTTATATGGGAAAAGGAAGTCGCATCCGGTTTTGAAAAAACTGCTTATTGGTATCTCTACGGAAATTTGAAAACAACTTAACCCATTAGAACAACTTATCACAGGAAAGTTGGTGAAAGGTATGTCTGAACATCGAAACAACGCGATTTGCTATACCACCGAACATAAACAGGATAATTTAAACAAGCTGAAGGAATTTGTTTCCATTCCTTCAATTTCCACGGACCCGGCGTACAATCCCGACATCCAAAAGGCAGCAGAGTGGGTGGCTGAGCGGCTGCGGGATTTGGGGATGAAGAATGTCAAAATTTTTCCAACAGTAAAGCACCCTGTTGTGTACGGTGAATGGCTGGAAGCCAGGAATGCGCCAACCGTTTTGATTTACGGACATTACGATGTTCAACCGGTGGATCCTATCGAGTTGTGGAAAAATGAACCGTTCAGCGGCGAGGTCAGCGGCGAATATATCTTTGGTCGTGGTGCATCCGACATGAAAGGTCAGGATGTCGCTGTGATGAGCGCCGTTGAGGCCATAGTCCGCACTGGTGTTTTTCCCGTCAACATCAAATGGATGATCGAAGGGGAGGAGGAAATTGGTTCACCTTCGCTTGAAAAATTTATATCTTCCCACAAGGAATTGCTTGCATGTGATTTCGCGCTGAACCCGGATTCCGGGATGGTCGGCTCAGAATTCCCGTCCATTACTTACGGACTTCGTGGACTGGCGGCTTATGAATTAAAGGTCACAGGTCCATCCGGCGACCTCCACTCCGGTCTTTATGGCGGTATCGTGCATAATCCTGCAGTCGCACTTGCTGAGTTGATCGCCGGCATGCACGACTCCAAGGGGCGTATCACACTGCCGGGTTTTTACGATAGTGTCAGGGATTTGGCAGAAATTGAGAGGGAGGAAATGTCCCGTCTGCCGACAGACGAGGCTCATTACCTTGAGATGACGGGCGTGCCTGCACTTTGGGGTGAAGACGGTTTTACTCCAGCGGAGCGGGTTGGCGCTCGGCCTACTCTGGAAATTAATGGGATGGTTTCGGGTTACACGGGTCCCGGGTTTAAAACCGTCCTTCCCGCTCAGGCAAGCGCAAAGATCTCGATGCGATTGGTCCCGGATCAGGACCCAGCCAAGGTGACAGAGCAGTTGCGCGCATACCTAGAGCAAAAAGCGCCGAAGTCCATTCGTTGGGAATTGGACGCTAAGCAGGGGAGTCCCGCGTCCATCTCGGATATTAACAATCGCGGTGTTGTTGCGTTGGGGAAGGCGATCGAATCTGTCTGGGGTAAAAAAGCCATCCTGAAGCGTGAAGGGGGTTCGGTGCCGGTAGTCTCTCAAATGCAAAGATTGCTATCAGTGGAATCTGTCTGCACGGGTTTTGGGCTCCCCGACGATAACTTACATGCCCCCAACGAACGCCAGCATTTACCGACCTGGTATCGAGGGATTGAGGCAATGGTGCATTTCTTTTTTAATCTCGCTGAGGCGTGAGACAAGGATAGTTTATTGGTATGGACGATCGCATAATTACTTACGGCGGACAGGCGGTGATCGAGGGTGTGCTGATGCGAGGAAAATCAGCCATGGCCATTGCTATGCGCGCTCCGGATGGAAACATCGTTACGCACACGGAAAATCTCGCATCTGTATATCGAGGACGGATCTCGAAAACTCCGTTCCTGAGAGGGATCATTCTTCTTTGGGACGCACTGGGGTTGGGCATTCACGCTTTGACAATTTCTGCCAATACCCAGACCGGTGAGGACGAAAAGCTGGAAGGTCCAGCCCTCTACGGGACCCTTGCGATATCGTTGCTTTTTGGCATCGGATTGTTTTTTCTTGCCCCGGCGGCTGTAGGCGGATTGTTTGAACGGTATGTCGGTTGGAGCAATTGGTGGAGCAATGTGCTTGAGGGAATCCTTCGACTCGGATTGCTCGTGGGTTATATCTGGCTCCTGGGATTTATGCCAGACGTTCGACGGGTTTTTTCCTATCATGGGGCGGAACATAAGACCATCAATGCATTCGAAGCCGGCGCTGAACTGAAACCCGAAATTGTCGCCAATTACCCCATTCAACATGCCCGCTGCGGCACGGCGTTTCTATTAACCCTGGTCATCTTGTCTATTCTTGTTTTTTCCTTTATAGGTCCACTGCCCATGTTTTGGAGACTAGCCAGCCGGATCCTTTTGATCCCGTTCCTGGCAGGTATTGCTGTGGAATATATCCGGTGGACAGCCAACCATCTGGATTGGGCAATTGTCAGGTGGATGATCAAACCCAACCTGGCGCTGCAATCCCTGACGACCCGCGAACCAGACATCGCGATTTTGGAAGTAGCCATCGCATCCTTTAATGCCATGCGCCTCGCGGAAAAGAAAACCGTCGTTTGAATTAGCGATGGAAAATGAATCCTCCATTCGGAAAACATCAAAATAGGGACGGTCATGGCTAACAAGCCCAAGCGGTCCATTGGTTTAATATTAATCCTGCTGACATTGTGTCTGTGCAGTCCATTTTTATATTATCTTGGCCGGCCTCTGCCGATCGAATTGCGCCGGGAGTTATACGAGGGAGTGGTTTATTACCGGCGGGTACACTTTACTCCATACCCGATGATTGCCCATATCGTAACTGTTGATTCAGCGGCTAAGAATATTTCATTTTTTGTCACGCCGGGGAATAAGGATAATCCGCTTCCACTGAAAGCTCGAACGACATCCCGCTTCCTCAAGGAATTCAATGTTCAGATCGCTATAAATGGCGATGGATTTACTCCCTGGTATTCCTATGGTCCCTTGATTTATTACCCGCATTCAGGGCAGAGAGTTGAACCGAATGGATATGCAGCGTCTGAAGGGAATATCTATTCTGATTACGATAAGAACCCTACATTGTTTATCTCCAAAAATGACGATATAAGTTTCAGTGAACCGAACGATGTATATAATGCGATATCCGGCGACCGGTGGCTGGTCCGCAGTGGAAAACCTGTCAATGGTTTGGATAATATGACGCCGGCTCCACGAACCGCAGTCGGATTGGACGATAGCGGTGAGAAGTTGATCATCATCGTCGTTGACGGGCGTCAGCCTTTGTATAGCGCAGGAGCCACCCTGGCTGAATTGGCTAATTACCTGGTTTTTTATGGCGCAGAAAATGCCATCAACCTCGATGGGGGAGGCTCGTCCACGATGGTGTTCGAGGGGCTGTTAGGAACATCGCGTGTGGTTAATTCACCCATTCATGGGAGCATACCGGGATTGGAACGTCCGGTAGGTAATCACCTTGGGATTATCGCTAAATAAAAGGTGGGCATCCTATTATGGATGCCCACCTTATTTATAAAGGTTCAAACCGCGCTGTGAAATGTCTGAGCAGTTCAGGAGCGTATGTAAATCGGTAGCCGCGTAGATTTTCGGCGCGCTTGGCGATCTTCGCTGCAGTTTCCACAACGAAATCAAAATGACTTTGGGTATAAACCCGGCGGGGAATGGCGAGTCGTACCAGCTCGAGACGCGGATAGATCCATTCCTGGGTTTGAGGATCCTTGTGTGCGAACATCACCGATCCAATCTCGCTGCCACGGATCCCTCCCTCGAGGTACAACTCCACTGATAGAGACTGACCGGGAAACTCTTCGTGAGGGATGTGGGGCAGTAACCTGGCCGCATCGATATAAATGGCGTGGCCTCCGGGCGGCTCGATGATTGGAACACCGGCTTCCTTGAGTGAAACGCCAAGATAGTTGGTCTGGTTCAATCGATAAGAAAGATAGTCTTCCTGCAGTCCTTCTTTCAAGCCTACTGCCATGGCATCGAGGTCGCGGCCGGCGAGCCCTCCATACGTATAGAAACCTTCACGCAGAATCAACTCATTCCGTACCCGTTTGATCAGCTCATCGTCGTTGGTAGCCAGGATTCCACCAATGTTGACAATGGCATCCTTTTTTGCGCTCATGGTCGCGCCATCTGCCAGGGAGAACATCTCACGGGCGATCTCCTGGGGGGTTTTACTTTCATACCCCTTTTCGCGGAGCTTAATGAAATAGGCATTTTCTGCAAACCGCGCTGCATCGATATAAAATGGAATACCAAAGGTATGATACGTCTCGGACACCTCGCGAATATTTGCCATCGAAACCGGTTGACCCCCGCCGGCGTTGTTGGTTATCGTGATCATCCCAAAGGGGATGTTTTCCACTCCCGTCTGGCTGATGAATGCCTTAAGTTTGGCGATGTCCATATTCCCCTTGAAGGGATGCAGGTTGAGGGGATCAAACGCTTCGTCGATGATCAGGTTGGTCGGCCGCCCGCCGCGAGCACGTATGTTCGCATCCGTTGTGTCAAAATGCATGTTTGACGGGATAAATTGTCCAGGCTTAACGAGCACTGCACTCAGGATATTTTCTGCAGCCCTGCCCTGGTGGGTGGGCACGAAGTGTTTGAAACCAAAAATTTCCTCCATCACCTTCGAAAGCCTGAAAAAAGACCTCGCGCCGGCATAGCTTTCATCTCCCTCCATCAAAGCGCTCCATTGTGCGCTGCTCATGGCGCCGGTCCCGGAATCTGTTAGTAGATCGATAAAGATATCCTCTGCCTTGAGTGTGAAGGGATTGAAGCCAGCTTCTCGAATTGCAGCCTGTCTCTCGCTTGAGCTGATGAGATTAATCGATTCCACCATTTTTATTCGGAATGGCTCGACCGGATGGGAAGTCATATATCCTCCTAGAAAGATTATGTTCGGATGATTTTAGTTTAGCATTAACTCGATATCTTGGATAACCTCAAACGAAGGCAATTTGGACGACAAGTTTTCTCATTTTATTGCCAATTGGCAGACTTCCCATAAAAAAAAGAAAGGATCAATGTTAGGGAAAATGGATAAAAATTGTGACAAATATCATGTGTAATACTTACAAGGGTAGGTTTTTCTTATTTTTCTCTTATGATAAAATGTCGAATGCCTCTTGTGCACTAATTCACACAATCCTACCCTGATTTGGAGCATCTATGCAAAGCTGGCTTTATATCCTTCTCTTCATGATCGTCGCAATAATCGTACCCTTTGCAGCGATCTTGACTGCCAGAATTCTGGGTCCTCGTAAGCCCAACCCCATTAAGCAAAGTACGTACGAGTGCGGTATGGAAACGGTGGGCGAGAGCTGGGTGCAGTTCAAGGCTCAATACTATGTATTTGCATTGATATTCCTGGTTTTTGATGTCGAAACGGTTTTTCTTTTCCCCTGGGCTATATCCCTCAACGCGCTGCCCATGTTCGCTGTCGTGGAAGGTGTCATTTTCATCCTCATCCTTGTTGCTGGATTAGTATTCACCTGGCGCAAAGGCATGCTGGAGTGGAATTAATCCGGTTGTTTCTGGGGCTGAAAGGAAAAATCCTTCCAGCCCTTTTCTCGTAATCAAGGAGTGATGCATGCAGGATCCTGTCGGCAATCTCTATAACTGGTTGATGTCCCTCCTGGTTGGCTGGGGCGTGAATCAAGCCATTGCAGATATTCTATTAACCTTTATAGGCATCATTATTTTGATCGTGGTCGCGATGGTTCTGGATGTCTTCCTGGTCTGGATCGAGCGGAAAGTCGTTGCGCGTTTCCAGGACAGGTTGGGACCCAATCGCATTGGTCCCTGGGGTATTTTCCAGCCATTCGCTGACATTATCAAATTGCTAATTAAGGAAGATACGACACCTACCGGAGCAGATGTATTTGTGTACAATCTTGCCCCGATTTTGTCCCTGTTTTCAGTGCTGTTGTTATGGGCAATCCTTCCCATTGCGGAAGTTGTTTTCGGTGTGGATCTCAACGTGGCGCTCCTTTATATCGTTGCGGCAGGAGCGATCGGCACCCTCTCGATCATCATGGCTGGTTGGTCTTCGAACAACAAGTTCGCTCTGGTGGGCGCGTATCGCATGGTCGCCAACATGATCTCCTACGAGATCCCGATGGTGGTCATCCTTTTGATCCCGGCTATCCTGACCGGTTCCATGAGCATGTTGACCATTTCCCAGGCGCAGACTCAATACTGGTTTGTCCTGGTTGTGCCGCTTGCGGCTCTCGTATTCTTGATCAGCGCCATTGCCGAATTAGGCCGTTCGCCTTTTGACTTGAATGAAGGTGAATTGGAGATCGTATCCGGTTACCACATCGAATATTCCGGCATGAAGTTCGGACTTTTTTATGCCGGCGAATTACTTCATGCGTTCACCTTTGGAGCGTTCATATCAATCCTTTTCTTTGGTGGATATAACGGTCCCGGCGTTGCTCAAATGCCTATTCTGGGTGTTTTCTATTTCTTTATCAAGGCATTGATCGGTTACTGGATCATCATGTGGATTAAATACACTGTCCCCCGCATTCGCATCGATCACATGCTGTATTTCAACTGGAAATTCCTGGTTCCATTCTCAATTGCCATTTTGATTATGACAGCGGTTGTGCACAAGTTGCTGTTTGGAACGTCAGTCTATATCGTTGGAATGCTTGCCGCAAATGTGATCCTTGGATGGATTACCGTTGAAATCCTTCGCTCGCAAGCGAGGAAAAAACGCCGTACGGAAGAACAATCGGCTCCCGCTGTTGTGGAATTGGCACATCAGTAGGCAGATAAGGAGTTTATTGGAATGACTGCTTTGCAGATTATTTTCCTCATTGCCGCAGCTGTGATCCTCATTTCAGCCGTCATGGTTACGACGACTCGAAACATGGTTCACGCAGCCTTGTGGCTCATCGCAACGCTTTTTGGAGTTGCGGTGATTTTCGCTGTCCTCGAAGCCGGATTCCTCGCCGTGGTGCAGGTCGTCGTCTACATTGGCGCTATCGCCATCATGTTCATTTTCGCTGTCATGCTGACCCGCCGCGAGATGTTGGATAAGGGTCCCCAAATGAACAAGCGTGCCTGGCTGGCAGGGATCATTGGCGTTTTACTGTTTGCTGCGCTTGTCTATATGCTAAGTTCCTGGACCGGTTTCTCCCAGCAACCAAAATTGATCGGCAGCGCGGATACGCTAAGACTTTTAGGCGACTCGCTGCTTCAACCATCCGCTTACTTGCTGCCCTTTGAAGTGGCATCCGTACTTCTTCTTGCCGCCCTCGTCGGCGCAGTGTACGTGGCATCCAACAGGAAATAGGAGGAATTACATGATCCCACTTTCCTGGTTACTCCTCTTGTCCGCAGCGTTGTTCAGCATTGGATTGTTCGGTGTGTTGGCTCGCAAGAATGCGGTCGCTATCCTGCTCAGCGTTGAGTTGATGCTGAACGCGGTCAACATCAACCTGGTCGCTTTCTGGCGCTATGGAGACATTCTGAATATGGCCGGGCAGGTTTTTGCGATCATCGTTTTTGCTGTAGCCGCCGCGGAAGTTGCTGTGGGTCTGGCGCTTGTGATTTCCGTTTACCGCCGCTTCAACACCGTTGTGGCGGATGAGATCGATTTGATGAAGTGGTAGGAGAACTTTTATGACGACAGAAAACATTCTATGGCTGATACCTCTCCCACCGCTGCTGGCGTTTGTGGTCATCATCCTTTTCACCAACCGGTGGAAGGCTGTAAGTTTTTCGATCGCCGTGGCAGCCGCTGTTATTTCGTGGCTCGGCAGTATGGTCGTTTTCTCAACAGCGGTATCGATCGAGGAATTTGGAAAGGAAATTTTTCAGTCCAGTATTAATTGGCTTCCCACAGGCGATACATTCCTTCAGGTCGGCGTGATGGCGGATCCATTAACTGTGATCACACTCTTCTTTGTCGGTTGGACCGTTTTGATGATTTTTATCTACAGTATTGGATATCATAATTTCGGCCAGCCAAAAGGGGACCATGACCGGAAAGGTCTTCCTCCACACGGCGCGACGGTTAAAGGTGTAGATGGACACGAACACACAGATATGTCCGTTGAGCCGATGTTCTCCCGGTTTTTCGCATTTATCGGTCTGTTCGCGTTCGGGATGTACACCCTCGTCGTTTCGGACAACCTCCTTACCCTTTTCGTTGGTTGGGAAATTATGGGGTTGTGCTCGTACTTGTTGATTGGTTTCTGGTATGGCAAGCCATCAGCCCGCAATGCCGCCATTAAAGCCTTCATGACCACGCGCGTTGGCGATGTGTTCATGCTTCTGGGCATTGTATATCTTTATACATTGACCGGGACTCTCAATTACCGGGAGATATTCTATAACCAGGAAGTCCTGCACGAGTTGGCTGCCACACTAACGCCGATAGGTATTTCTGCAGCCAGTGCAATTGCCATTCTAATTTTTATTGGTATCGTGGGGAAATCCGCTCAATGGCCGCTGCATGTTTGGTTGCCGGACGCGATGGAAGGTCCTACGCCGGTTTCGGCCATGATCCATGCGGCGACCATGGTCTCTGCGGGTGTGTATCTGGCGATACGAATTTATCCCCTTGCTTCAGCCGGCGGTTCTATACACCATCTCACCCCGGCAATGATGGCGATGGGTATCATCGGCGGTTTCACGGCATTGTTCGCCGCAACGATTGCAGTCGCTCAAAATGACATCAAGAAAGTGCTGGCTTACTCCACGATTTCCCAGTTGGGATTTATGATCGCAGCTCTGGGAATTGGCGCTTATGTCGCAGCCATATTCCACCTTGTGACCCATGCCTTCTTCAAAGCACTGCTCTTCCTCGGGTCAGGCTCTGTCATTCACGGTGTAGAACATGGTGTCCTGCATACAGGCGAGCATGTCGATCCTCAGGACATGTTCAACATGGGCGGTCTTCGGAAAAAAATGCCCATCACGTTCTGGACATTCCTGATCGGTGGTTTTGCGCTTTCGGGTTTCCCCTTTGTAACAGCAGGTTTCTGGTCGAAGGATGAAATCCTGGCTGATGCATTCGCCCATGGACAATGGTTGGTTTTCATAACGCTTGTGATCGCTGCCACACTCACGGCTTTCTATACGATGAGACAGATCACCCTGACATTCCTGGGGAAACCGCGGACAAAAGCTGCTGAGCATGCCAAGGAAACTCCCTGGACCATGACGCTTCCGCTTATCCTCCTTGCATTTTTTGCTGTCGTTGCCGGGTGGGGAGGTATTCCTGAAGCGCTCACAGCTCATACGATCCCCAATTGGATCCATGAATTCGTTGGCGGAACTTTACTCGAACACCCTGAGGTCCTGGAATTTAATTTCGTTCCCATGCTGGTATCCATCGTGATCTCGCTGGGGGGTCTCACATTGGGGTGGCTTGTTTATCGGGGAGTAAAGGCAGGCGATGCGGATCCGCTCGTCAGGCCGTTGGGACCCGTGCACACGTTACTTAAAAACAAATGGTATTTCGATGAATTTTATGCCTACTTCGTGGTGAAGCCCGTTGTCTGGCTGTCCGAGGTGTTCACCTCTCTTTGGATGGACCGCAAAGTAATTGACGGTTTCCTGAACGCAATCGGAGGAGTTGTGGGATGGATTGGGCATGTCTTCCGAAATTACTTTGACGCGCCGGTGGTAAACGGCTTCGGTGATTTCGTCGGTGAAGGCACGAAGTGGATCGGCAAGGAATCTGCTCCCCTGATCCAACGAGGTCGCATTCAGGGATACATGATCGCGTCAATGACTGTGATCATCATCCTGGTAGCAGCAGTCTATTTCTTCCTGCCTTAGGGTTTCAGGAGTAAATCATGGATTTCTTCTCTAGTCATGTACTGACCACCATCCTGTTCGTCCCTGTATTGGCGGCGCTGGTCATACTGTTCATTCCATCGGACCAGGTACGCGCCATTCGCTGGACAGCATTGTTGGCGAGTCTCGTTTCGCTCGGAGCGGCAATCTACCTGTGGCAGGCTTTCAATCCTGACCAGATGGGTTTCCAATTTGTCGAACGATATGAGTGGTACGAAGCGATCAATTCCTCCTTCAAAGTAGGCGTTGACGGATTGTCGCTGACCATGGTGATGTTGACAACCCTGCTGACACCGCTGGCGATCCTGGCTTCGTTCAGTATCACAGACCGCGTCAAAGCCTACATGATGCTTTTCCTTTTCCTTGAGGCGGGGATGCTGGGCGTTTTCCTTTCCATGGATCTCTTGATTTTCTTCGTCTTCTGGGAGATTGGCCTAGTCCCAATGTATTTCCTCATCAACCAGTGGGGCAGCACCAATCGGAATTATGCTTCCCTGAAATTCATCATCTACACCATGGCAGGGTCTTTGGGTCTGCTGCTGGCTATCCAGCTGCTCGGAGTATTATTCCAGACTTACGACATAGCGACTCTCGCCGAAAGATGGTCTTCTATTTCCGGGACGTTGATGGGCATTCCCGTCACAACGGTAAAAACAGTCACATTCTGGGCTTTTGTCATCGCATTTGCGATCAAGGTTCCTGTGTGGCCATTTCACACCTGGCTGCCCGATGCCCACACCGAGGCTCCTACGGCTGGATCCATGCTCCTGGCGGGCATATTACTCAAGTTGGGTGCTTATGGTTTCCTGCGGCTTGTACTGCCCTTTTACCCGGCAGAATCCCAACACTATGCTGGCTGGCTGGCTTTCCTGGCGACGATGGCCATCGTGTTTGGCGCATTCGGCTCTTTCGGACAGGTGGACTTCAAGCGCCTCGTCGCTTATTCGTCCATAAATCACATGGGCTTTGTGCTTTTGGGCATTGCGGCGGCGGCGTTGATCGGTGTCAATAACAGTGACCCGACCTTAAATCTAAGCGCCAATATCGCGCTCAATGGTGCAGTGCTGCAAATGTTCGCTCACGGATTGTCCGCGGCGGGGATGTTTTTCCTGGTCGGTGTTATTTATGAGCGGACACACACCCGCAATCTGAAAGAATACGGTGGGCTGTTCCCGTTGGTCCCGGTGTATGGAGGCATCCTTATCTTCACCTCCATGGCTTCGCTGGGTCTTCCGGGTATGGCCGGCTTTGTGGCTGAATTTCAAGTAGTTCGTGGCACCTGGCCTGTCCTGACAGCCTGGACAGCCATCAGCATGATCGGATTGTTGATGACCGGTGCCTACATCCTGAAAGGGATCAAAATGGTCCTGCATGGTCCTCTCAACGAGCACTGGGTCGGCCACTTGACTGAAATCAATATTCGAGAAATTATCGTCATGGCACCGCTCATGGTCCTTATTGTTTTGATTGGCGTATGGCCAATGTTGATCATGGATGTGGTAAACAAAGCTATGGCAATGTTGTTCTAGGAGAGGTGCACAATGCAATTTCCGGTTTTGAGCATCATTGTCTTCACACCCGCAGTTGCCGGTCTGTTGTTGCTGCTCATCCCCGCTGATCGAAAGTCCGAGACGAGGGTCGCAGCGCTGGCAGCGTCAGTCTTCGCATTGATTTTATCGCTGTGGGTTTACCTGAACTACGACCAATCTCTGGGGGGATATCAATTCTTGGAGCAGTATCAATGGCTTCCTCAAATGGGTATCAGCCTGCAGCTGGGTGTCGACGGGATGAGTGCACCTCTTGTCCTTTTAACGGGTCTGGTTATGTTTACCGGTGTGATGATCTCGTGGGGGATCGACGACCGGCCTCGTGAATTCTTTGCTTTTCTCTTCATCCTCGCAAGTGGCGTTTTTGGTGTCTTCGTCGCTCTCGACCTGTTCATGCTTTTCTTCTTCTATGAGATTGCCGTATTCCCGATGTACTTGCTCATCGCTATCTGGGGTTGGGTCAAGACTCGCGAGTATGCTGCCATGAAGCTGACCCTTTACTTGTTCATCGGCTCTGTGGTTTCGCTGATCGGCGCGCTGGCGATGTATTGGGTGGTCGGCAAGGAGACATCGGTCTACACATTCGATATGCTTGCGATTTCTGAAGCGCAGCAGTCTGGCGTTTTTGATTTCATCGTTTGGCAGGTTCCTTCATCGCTCCAATGGCTTTTCAACGTACCGGCTCTCACTTTCGAAATGGTTGCGTTTCCATTTGTTTTCTTCGGATTTGCTGTACTGGGAGGCATCTTCCCGTTCCACAACTGGTCACCGGATGGACACGTCGCAGCGCCGACGGCTGTATCCATGTTCCATGCAGGTGTATTGATGAAATTAGGCGCTTTTGCTGCTCTTCGTGTAGGCATTATGTTATTGCCGCAAGGCGCTGAATATCACATGAGTTGGATCATTTTCCTGGCTCTGATAAACGTGGTGTATGGTGCGTTTATCGCCTTTGTTCAAAAGGATTTGAAATACGTCATCGGCTTTTCATCCGTCTCGCACATGGGTTTGGTCATGCTTGGTTTTGCCACGCTGACAGAAGATGGAATGACCGGCGCTGGTATTCAGATGTTTTCTCACGGCGTGATGACGGCTCTCTTCTTTGCTGCGGTAGGCATGGTCTATGATCGAGCTCATACAAGGGAGATCCCCAAGCTTGGGGGAATGGTCAAGCCATTGCCCTGGGTAGCGATCGGTTTCATCATCGGCGGTCTTGTATCGATGGGCATGCCGGGTTTCTCCGGTTTCGTCGCTGAATTCCCGATTTTCCTAGGCACCTGGCAAACTCTTCCCTGGGTAGCGATTATAGCTTCCTTGTCAATCGTTATAACCGCAGCATATATCCTGATCGCGATCCGCCGCGTTTTCTTCGGGGACATGCCAAAGGAATTTGTTGGGCATATCGGTCCGGTATCCGCGTTGGATAAAATGGCAATCGCGACCCTTTGTTTTGTGATGGTTCTGCTGGGAGTCTTCCCCTGGGTAATGGTGCCCATGGTTCAATCCGGTGTGCAAAGTATCATGAGCCTCCTGGGAGGTGCATAAGTGTCCGTATTTAGTTCTCCTAATTTCCTGGCCGTCTTGCCCGAAACCCTGATCCTGATATTGGGTATTCTCATCCTAGTGATCGATCCTTTCTGGAAAGAGAATTCCCGCAGGGTGAATTTAGGCTGGATGACTGCTGGCGGGCTTTTCGCAATCCTTGCTTTGACAGTGTTCCTCGACCAACCCGGCGACCCGATCTCAGCCTGGGGCGGGATGGTCTATTTCGACTGGCTCGCTTTTTCCCTGAAGGTGTTTATCATGTTCGCCGGTGCCGTTACGGCCATATTCATGATGGATATTGAGAATCTGGGAAAACGCGCCGAAGCCTATCTCCTGCTTCTTGCCTCCTTGATCGGGATGTGCCTGATGGCTTCCTCCGGCGACCTGATCATGTTGTACCTGGCGATCGAAACCACATCGATCCCTCTTTATGTCCTGGCTGGTTTCATGCTTTCGGACAGGTTCTCTGTCGAATTGGGTTTCAAATATCTGCTCTTCGGAGCAATGACCTCTGCGATCCTGCTCTATGGTTTCAGCCTGTTTTTTGGGTTTACCGGAACGACCAATTACTATCAAGTGATTTCCCAGATCAACGAGATGACGCCTCTTGTCCTCGGGCTGATGATGTTCATCATCATCGGGCTTGCCTTCAAGATCTCAGCCGTCCCATTCCATTTCTGGGCTCCGGATGTGTACCAGGGCTCGCCCACCCCGGTGGCAGGTTTCCTCTCCACTGCATCCAAGGCGGCGGGATTTGTGGTTCTTCTGCGACTGTTCGTGATCGCCTTCCCTGAAATTTCCGTGGATTGGACATTCATCCTGGCGATCATAGCCACTCTCACAATGACCTTGGGCAACTTCCTCGCGATCGCACAAAAGAACATCAAGCGGATGCTCGCTTATTCCTCCATTGCTCATGCCGGCTACATCCTGATCGGCGTGGTCGCTTTTAGCGAATTGGGCGGTACCAGCACGGTGTACTACGTCATCGCCTATGTGATGACCAACCTGGCTGCGTTTGGTGCGGTGACTGCTTACGGAAGAGTCACCGGCTCTGACGAGATCAAATCCTATTCCGGCCTGAGCCGGCGCTCGCCTGCGCTCGCCCTGGTTATGCTTGTTGCCTTTCTTTCCTTGGCCGGCATGCCGCCGTTTGGTGGATTTGTCGCGAAGGTGTTTGTTTTCAATTCTGCCATTCAGTCCCATTGGATTTGGCTTGCCATAGTAGGCGTCCTGAACTCAATTATCGGGTTGTTTTACTACCTGACCGTGTTAAAACATGTCTATCTTTATAGGGCAGAGAATGAGGAAGATGAAAAGAAACCGCTGCCGATCTCACGTCCTTACACGCTGGCACTGGTTATCTTGACGGTTGGAATCGTTGTGATGGGTGTCATTTTATCCCCCTGGTACGACCTCGCCACGAAGGCTGCCCAGAGTATCTTCTAAATTGACGCCTTAAAAATCTCTATGATATAATGCAGTGCCATGAGTAACCCAGACGATCAGAATAAAGACCGCCTGCAGCATGCGTATAATCTGACACTGGCAAGCGTCACCGGGCTGGTGGGATGCCTGACAATGGTGATTATCGTTGCGGCGCTGATACTGGGCTTATGGCTTGACAAGAATTTTGATACAAAACCTTTATTCACATTAATACTGATTATCGGCAGCGTACCGGTAACTTTGGTTGTTATGTTCATGGTCGTCAATTCGGCCACAAAGCGAATGAAAGTTGATCGGCCAAAGAAGAAGGCTGAAACAAGCGAGGAGGTACAGAATCGTGACTGAAAAAAAACCAGGTCCCTGGTGGAAAAAGAACCGTTATATTGTTCTCATTCTAATAATCTTAAGCATATATTTCACTGGAATATTTCCTCCAGTGAGACCCCACATCCAGCTGCCAGCCGAATTGGTTCCCCCGTACGTCGCTTTAGTGGTTGGTGGAATCAGTGTGATCGTTGCAGTTGCCTTGGCTATCGCTGCCCGTCGGGCTGAGATGCTCTTCCTGGCATTGTGGATCGGCGGTCTGACAGCTCTTCCGTTTTTCTTCCACTTTGAATGGACGAATACGATCACTGCGGTGATCATCGCGGATATCATTTTAATGTTTATAGCCTACGGCGTTTATAAAGCATCAGCAAGCGGCAGTCTCATTCCGAAGGGATTTTCCGGCGCAGTCGAAGCTATGTTGGAAGTGATCTTTAATATGACCGAAGGTACGGCTGGCAAATGGGCAAAAACCATATTCCCCTGGTTTGCCACGATAACCCTTCTAGTGCTTGTTGTGAACTGGATGGAACTTATCCCAGGTGTGGATAGCATCGGTTATTTCGAACCTATTGTGGTTGAAGGCGAGGAACACGGAACTTACACTGTAGATCTGGGTGCAGTTAAGACGATTGTCTCGGATATGGTCAAAGGCATGGATGTCCGCGAGGAGGCTGTGCTATTTGTTCCGTTCGTTCGCGTGGCATCCACGGATTTAAATTTTACACTTGCCCTTGCAGTAATAGCCGTGGTGATGGTCCAGGTTATGGGTGTCCGCGCGCAGGGCGGCGCTTACTTTCAAGAAGTTTTTCAATACTAGTACATTCTTCAGTAAACCCATTTTCGGGATCATTGATTTCTTCGTGGGCATCCTTGAACTGGTCTCGGAATTTTCAAAAGTCCTCTCATTTACATTCCGTCTTTTTGGAAACATCTTTGCAGGTTCAGTTCTTCTTTTCGTCATGGGATCATTGCTTGGGCGTCTCGCATTTCTTCAAACCGGTTTCTTAATGCTTGAGTTCTTTGTAGGTTTGATCCAGGCGATCGTTTTTGGTCTCCTCACAATGACCTTCATGGCACAGGCAACACAAGGACATGGCGAGCATCACGAAGAGGCTCATTAAATTTTTCAGTCTTCGGGCGGTAAACGCCCGGGTATAAACCATTGGGTGGCGGTTACCCCGCCCGAAACTACTTACGGAGGTACTTACATGGATTTCGCAGCTGCTCAAATACTAGGCAAGTTGATCGGCGCTGGTCTTGCGATGATCGGTGCGATTGGCGCAGGCGCAGGCATCGGTATTGTTACCAGTGGTGCTGTGCAGGCAATGGGACGAAACCCGGATGCCACGGGCACCATTCAAACCAACATGATCCTGGGCATCGCGTTCGCTGAAGCCGTCGCCATTTATTGTCTGGTTGTCGCGCTCCTGATTCTATTTGTTTTCTAGGTCGATTGGAAAACAAAGGAGGATATCTTGGAAAAACTGGGCATTAATCTTGGTTATTTTCTGGTTCAGACTTTCAATTTTCTGATCCTGCTGGTCGTACTTCGCGTGTGGGTCTACAAACCCCTGGTTGGCATGCTGGATAAGCGCCGCCAGTCCATTGCGCAAGGTCTGGAAGACGCTCGAATTGCTGCCGAGGCTCGCGCCAATGCCGAAAAGGAAGCCGAGAAGATCATCGCCGATGCCAACAGGCAGGCTGGTCAGATCGTCGCTGAGGCGAAGGATCGTGCCGAAGTTGCAGCCCGTGACGTCAGGGCATCTGCAGATGTGGATGCAGGTAAAGCCCGTGAAAAAGCCCTCGTTGAGGTTGAAGAAGAGCGCAACCGGATCCTGGGGGATTTGCGCGGTCAAATCGCTGGCATCTCCATCGCCGCCGCCCAGAAATTGGTCGGAGAGGCTCTGGACGAGAAGCGCCAGCACGCATTGCTGGCTGAATTCTTTTCCGGTGTTAAGTCGGGCAAAGTCGTCGTCCTGGAAAATTCATCCTTCAAGGGAACCTCAGCGGAAGTGACAAGCGCTTTACCGTTGACCTCTGAGGAGCAGACGACTGTCAAGAAAGAAATCCTGTCCAAATCAGGTGCGGAAGCGATCACGTTCCGGGTTGATCCATCGATTCTCGGCGGACTTGTCGTCCGTGTCGGCGATAAGATATTGGACGGATCGGTTGCTGGCAAGCTGGAAGGCTTGCGCGCTAATTTGCACTAGTATTTTATAACCATGAAGAGGGTTTTGACGTTAATCTGTCAGGACCCTCTTTGCTTTTAACTCACCTATTCCCTATTATGCCCACACTAGCAACCCTTTTCCAAGAATATCCATTTCCATCGTTGTATGGAATTCCCTCTGAGGTAAACATACATACAATCGTGTCGGATTCTCGAAAAACCTGCCCGGATTCATTATTTGTCGCCATAGCTGGTGAGAATACGGACGGTCATGATTTCATTTACTTAGCGGTCGAAAAAGGGGCGGTAGCAGTTGTTGGTGAAAAACCTGAACCGCAAGCTCTGGGAGTTCCGTATATCCAGGTGAAAAATTCGCGTCAGGCGTTGGCCTATCTCGCTGCGGCCTTTTATGATCACCCCGGTCGGAAGCTCACGATGATCGGCGTCACCGGCACGGACGGAAAGACCACGACCTGCAACCTGCTCTACCGCATTCTTCAGGGTGCTGGGATCAAGGCTGGGATGGTCTCGACGGTCAACGCTGTTATTGGGGATGAAATCCTCGACACGGGTTTTCATGTGACCACTCCCGATGCGATGGACGTTCAACGTTTCCTGGCTAAGATGGTGGACGCAGGCTTGACCCATGTGATCCTTGAAACGACATCTCACGGTTGGGCTCAATACAGAGTCGATGCCTGCGAATTTGAAATTGGTGTCATCACAAATATCACTCATGAACATCTCGATTACCATGGATCGTTTGAGAATTACCGTTCAGCCAAGGCAAGGTTGTTCACCGGACTAGTTGAGGTTCAGCCAAAAAAACAAGGTGGTATCCTGCTGGCAGTCCTTAATCGCGACGACGATTCCTTTGATTATTTATGTGATAAAACGAAAGTACCAAACATTAGTTATGGAGTTCATCCCCTGTCAGATTATCGCGCCGAAGGAATTGAATACACCCCTTCGGGTATTGAGTTCTCAATCTTGCATCAAGGAGCAGCCCATCGGGTTCAATGTCGGTTGGCGGGGATGTTCAATGTCTCCAATTGCCTGGCAGCCTACGCAACAGCAGTTGAAGGGCTGAAGATTGATCCTGAAACGGCTTTGAGAGGCATATCCAGCCTCGAAAGCGTACCAGGTCGAATGGAGCGGATAGACCTGGGACAGGCGTTTACTGCCATCGTGGATTTCGCCCATACGCCTAATGCGTTGAAATCTGCCTTGCAGGCTGCACGGAATATTACTCCCGGACGGCTGATTGTTGTATTCGGGTCTGCCGGGCTTCGCGACCGCCAAAAAAGAAGAATGATGGCAGAGGTGGCTGAAGAGCTTGCGGATATTTCCATCCTGACAGCGGAAGACCCGCGCACTGAGTCATTGGAAGCAATACTGAATGAAATGGCTCAAGGGGCGGTCGGAAAAGGTGGCGTCGAGGATCAGTCGTTCCTGCGAATTCCCGACAGGGGGGAGGCGATTCGACAGGCTGTCAGAATGGCTGAGCGCGGGGATTTGGTCATCGCATGCGGAAAAGGTCACGAACAATCCATGTGCTTTGGCGCGACGGAATATCCCTGGGATGACAGGCAAGCCATGCGAGCGGCACTATCCGAATTATTGGACTTACCTCCCGTTCCAATGCCCTTTCTTCCCACACAGCGGAAGTGATCATTAAATCGGTTATCAGGTGAAAATGGATATCAAACCGGTAATACTCACAGGCAGGATCGTCCGGTTGGAACCGCTTACACTGGAGCATGTCACAGATTTGTTTGCAGCGAGTGACCCATCCATTTGGAAATACATGCTTTATGGGGATATCACGACTGAAGAGGATATGCGTAGGTGGGTCCTGGATATGCTGAATCGGGCAAACGCCGGCGCAGATTTACCATTTGCAGTCATCGATCTTGCCACGGGGAAAGCGATCGGCGGAACCCGATATCTTGATATCCGTATTCCACATCGAGGGCTGGAGATCGGGGGCACGTGGTACGGACTTAGCTTTCAGAGAACAGCCGTTAATACTGAATGTAAATATTTATTGCTGAAACATGCTTTTGAGTCGTTGGGATGCATCCGCGTTCAATTTAAATCAGATTCCAGGAACGAGCGGTCTATCAAAGCGATTGAGCGTATCGGAGCCAGGAGAGAAGGAAATTTGAGGAACCACATGATTCTGCAGGATGGTACCTATCGTCATTCTGCGTATTTTTCAATCGTGTCAAATGAATGGCCGGGGGTCAAGAAACGACTGGAAGAAATGTTGGGCATGTAAAAAAAAGTTTACTCACTCTGATTTCGTTTCGGATTCTTCCTCAGGCGGTCCCGGCATCCGTGTAGACAAAGAGAATAAGCCCACGGTGCTCGTAAGTCCTACACCAAGTCCGCCGATCCATATCGCCCGAGGTGAAATATTATCGTTCAGCCATCCACCATATAACGGACCAATCGCCCTGGCCAGACCTTGTGTTAGCCAGTAGATGCTCATATAACGGCCTCTCAGGTCAATAGGGGATCTGTCTGCGACGAACTTGCTTGCAGTTGGGACCAGAATCAATTCACCGAATGTCATAATAACCATCGACAGCCAGAATCCCCAAAATCCAGCCATCAGTGCCACGCTGCCCACTCCTATCGCGTAAACCAGCATGCCCGTCGCGATGACCGGGAGAGCCTTAAATTTTTTGGTAACCTGCGTAACGGGCAATTGAATGAAGACACACATGATTGCATTGGTCGTGGGAATCCATCCAAAGAGCTGCTCGGTTAATCCGTAATTCTGGTTGCCGTAAACCGCAAGCAGGCTCCAGAGCATGGCAGGGGCGATCAATCCGAAAGCGATCAAGGCGGTAAACGCGATATACCCTTTATCGCGAAAGACTCTCCGAAATCCTCCCGATGCCTTTTCCGCCGCCCCGCGTACTCGGACAACAGTTCGATCCAGGGTTTCCTTGGCGAAGAACAACAACAGGAACCCATACGAGAGCATCCCGATTGCAGCTCCTAAAAAGGCAAGATCATAGGACTTACCTGCGATAAATCCACCGACCGCGGGGCCGATGGCTATTCCTGCATTATTCACCATACGGATGATTGCATAACCATCGCTGCGTTTTTCGATCGGTAACAGATCAGCCAGCATGGCGTCTGCTCCAACGGCATAAAGTGGATTGGAAAGACCGGCCAGCATCATTAGCAGAGCAAATGAACCGTATGAATTCGCCTGTGATAGAAATAAATATATAACCCCGTTTGTCAGGAGACTTGTGGTCATGACAAGTTTTCTGCCAAACCTGTCCGCCATGGCGCCTGCCACAAGAGATGAAACCAACCCGGCGCCTGCATTTATTGTGATGAGTGAAGCAGCCTTGCTCATGGGGAGGCTTAGCGTATTGCTGACGTAGATCATCAGGAACGGCCAGACCATGCTGGCGCCTGCTGACATGATGAATAGACCGGCAGCCATCAACCAGAACTGCCGGGGATACCGGTGATACGTCGTCAGGGCATTCTTTATCATGTTGACTCAGAAACTCAGGGGCGCGATTTACTCGCGCCCCTGAGTAGAAATTGCAGGGAATTACCTTCTTCGTTCGCGGCCACCGCGGTCACCGCCACGGTCTCCTCCGCGACCACCTCCGCGACCTCCACTAGGACGACCACCACTTTTCGGTTTATCGTGGGAGAGAGCTTCCTCCACGGTCCAGCCTTCGAGAACAGCCTGTCGTGACAGGCGAATTTTGCCTGCCGGGTCAATCGCCGTGACCATTACGGTCAGTTCATCGCCCATGTTGGCAATATCCTCTACTTTATTAACTCGCTCTGTATCGAGCTGCGAAATGTGGACGAGACCATCCATTCCGGGCAGGATTTCAACGAAAGCTCCAAAGTCTGCCACACGGACAACCTTACCCGTGTAAATTCGGCCGATTTCAGCTGATTCCCCGAGGGATTCAACGCGCTGCCGGGCTGTTTCTGCCCCGACGCCTTCCACTGAAGCAATATAAACCGTGCCGTCTTCTTCAATGTCGATTTTGGTGCCGGTTTCTTCCTGGAGGGCACGAATGTTCTTCCCGCCGGGTCCGATCAAAGCGCCGATCTTGTCCACCGGGATTTTAACGGTGATGATGCGAGGCGCATGAGGCTTGAGCGCTTCTCTAGTTTGCGGGATGACTTCCAACATCTTTTCAAGTATGCTCAAGCGTGCGACCCGGGCTTGTTCCAGCGCTTTTTTCATAATTTCAGCGGTCAGGCCTGAAATCTTGATGTCCATCTGAAGCGCTGTGATTCCGGTAGATGTTCCAGCGACCTTGAAATCCATGTCACCAAGATGATCCTCGGTTCCCTGGATGTCTGTGAGGATTTGGTAGCGGCCTGCATCATCGGTGATCAACCCCATCGCAACTCCGGCAACCGGCGCCTTGATCGGGACCCCGGCATCCATCAGCGCTAATGTTGAGCCGCAAACGGACGCCATCGAGGAGGATCCATTAGATGCCAAAACTTCGGAAACCAGCCTGAGCGTGTAGGGGAATGTCTCTTCGGCAGGGATGACCGGCTCGAGCGCGCGTTCTGCAAGCGCGCCATGACCCACTTCTCGCCGGCTCTGACCGCGAACGGGTTTCACTTCACCGGTGCTGAAAGGTGGGAAGTTGTAATGATGAAGGTAACGCTTGGTATCTATGGGTGAAAGGGAATCAATTTCCTGAGCTTCACCCAATGTGCCAAGCGTGGCGAGAGTCAGGACCTGTGTTTCGCCGCGAGTGAACAAACCGGAGCCGTGAGCGCGGGGCGAAATGTTGACTTCGCACCAGATCGGGCGAATTTCCTCTGGAGACCGGCCATCAGGACGTTTGCCAAGGCTGAGGATTCTCTCGCGTACGACCGCCTGTTCGGCTTTACCGAAGGCTGAACGAACTGAAGCGGGTATGGGCGTGCTGAGCGGCTCAATCCCCTCAGTTCCTGCAGTGAATTCTGTAACGATCTCATCGGCAAGTGCATCCATGCCGCTGTAGAATTCGGATTTCATCAGAGGTTTATCGAGCAACTCATTGAGGGATTTTTCAGCCCGGTCAAAAACTTTCTTATCCAACTCTTCATTGACTTCGAAGTATTTGGCTTCGCGTTTTGTTTTACCGATTTCCTTCTGCATTTGGAACTGGACATCGATGATGGGCTGGATGGATTTGTGTCCGAATTCCAACGCGGATACCATGATGTCTTCAGGGACTTCATTCGCGCCGCATTCGACCATCAAGATCGCATCGCGGGTTCCTGCCAGTCGCAGGTCCAGGTCGGACTTGTCCATCTCTGAAAAGGTTGGGTTGGCGACGAAACTGCCATCAATTCGTCCGACCCTCACCGCGCCAACCGGTCCATTCCAGGGAATGTCCGAGATCATAACCGCCGCCGAAGCGGCATTGATGGCGAGGATATCGAGCGGGTTGTCGGCATCGGAGGAAAGAGAGAACATCATTACCTGTACCTCATTGCGCATTCCCTTGGGAAAAAGCGGGCGCAGCGGGCGGTCGGTCAGCCGTGCGGTGAGTATGGCTTCCGTCGAAGGCCGGCCTTCGCGCCTGAAAAACGAGCCGGGGATCTTCCCACCTGCATAAAGGCGCTCTTCGTACTCGACAGATAGCGGGAAAAAATCGATGCCTTCACGGACGCCGCCCATAGTGGCTGCGGCGAAAATGATCGCATCGTTGATTCCAACCGTGACGGCGCCGCCTGCCTGAGCGGCAAGTTTGCCGGTCTCAAACGTAACAGTGCGCGACCCAACGGTGGTTGTGTAGCGTTTTACTTCTGGTTTCATTTTGTCTCCTATATTTTCCCACCTGGTCAGGGACTGAAACATGACGGCAACCGGGTTGTCAGCATGTTTCAATTCCTGACTGTGGGTATGAATGAGGCGGGTTTACCCTGGCCTCGTTGAAAAAGATATGGGCGATGGATTGCCCTAAAAAAGAGTGGATGGCAAATGGTTCACCATCCACTCAATCTGCTTATCCGATTACTTTGTCCGGCGTAAACCGAGTTTTTCGGTGATCGCCAGATAGCGTGCGTAATCCGTGCGGCGAAGGTAGGTCAAAGTACGGCGGCGTTGACCGACCATTTTCAGCAGACCGCGCCGGCACGATTCATCGTGTTTATTGACACGCAAGTGCTCGGTCAGCTGGGCGATTCGCTTGGTCAGAATTGCGATTTGAACATCCGCAGATCCGGTATCGCCTTCATGAAGAGCGAAGTCGGTGATCGTCTTCGCCTTTTCATCTTTTTTGAGTGGCATGACGTATGCGTCTCCTTTCGTGCGAGATAGTGCAGGTCTCCATACCGAGAGCCGAAACCTTCGGCAGGACCAGTCACGGATGATTATTATAACAGATTAAAAGGGAGGGTTGTAAAAAGGTACCTGGTTTCCTAAAAGATTATAATGTGCAATTCGCATAGCTTATTCATTGAGGATACTAAATACATCTGACCGAGGCTAATTTCGAATTGACTCGCGCAGAACCTTTTGGAGCTCCTTGGGTAAGGTTGGCAGGATCCTCCGGATGTTTTGTACGATATGGGTGTGAGCTGAAAGAGAGACAACTTGGCGCAGAAAATAAGTGGTTTCGACCGGGGAAGTATCATAAAGAGCATTGACCAGGTTTGCCAGATCCTTTTGCATCGTTGCTGGCGCTGATTCCAGTATTGGCTGGACGATCATAAAGACAGCAGGAAGGTTATGAAAATTCTTGTCCCTTAGCAGCGGTAACAATGCGTTAATGGCACTGCTCCACATTTTTTTTTGTGACGGGCGAGCCCAGTTTCCCACCAGTTTAAGAAAATCATCCATTGCCTCTGCTCGTAATCGGGCAAGACTCGTGGATAGCAGTATGTTGGAAATGGCGGGATCCCGAGTATCTGCCACCCAGGTTGTCAGCCGATCCAGGAAGGCATCCCCATGAGGGGGTATGCGTCCGAGAAGAAAGGCGGCTAACAAACGGGATTCGAAATAGCCATCCTCCCAGAGTTTATCTGCCAAAGGGAGGGCACGTTCAGGATCGGCTTGAACCCTGCCACCCAGTTCCAACTCCAGATGACGCATGACCGCCGGTGGAATTCGGTAGGAGGGAAGAACTGAGACGGGGGATGATATGGCACGCGATCGCAATAGCCTATCCGTGTACGATTCAAATAGATTATGCAGCTCACGGAGGAATCCGTCCGGATCGCCATAATTTTCCATCAAGGCAGCGGATTGAATTCTGAGCCTGGGTAGGTTTATTGCAGGCATAGGCGCGAATAGGGACGGATGAGGTCCGTCCCTGTCAAATTCTTAATATGAACGGGCGAAATAGACTTTTCGCTTGGCAGATTGTCCGCAGACAATGCATTTGCCCTCACCTGAATTCTGTTCGAGAGGGATGCATCGAGTGGACGCTTTGGTCTCCTCTTTCACCCTGGCTTCACATTCCTTGCTTTCACACCACCAGGATAGTGCCCAGCCATTCTGAACAACGTCTGTGAGTTCAGTAAAATCCTTGGGATCATGGATATTGCTGTCCCGGAAGGCGGTTGCACGATCAAGCAATGATGCCTGGATTGTTGTAAGCATGTCGCGGACAGTTTCGGCTATATTTTCCTGAGAGACAAAGGATTTGCCTTCTTTGCCAGGTTTGTCTCTCCGGGCGAGTGCGACACTTTTCTTCTCAACATCCTTGGGTCCGATTTCAATCCGAAGAGGGACGCCTCGCATTTCCCAATCGTTGAATTTGAACCCGGGATTGACGTTGTCACGATCATCCATTTTGATGCGGATGCCTGCCTCCTTGAGGTCCTTGAAAAGGCGGTCGGCGACTGCCATTACTTTGTTTTTCTCGTCATCGGTTTTAAAAATGGGGACAATGACGGACTGGATTGGCGCAAGGCGGGGAGGCAGGACCAAACCCTGATCGTCACCGTGGACCATGATAATTGCACCAATGATGCGGCTGGAGATTGCCCAAGAAGTTGTTTCACAATATTGCAGGGTATTGTTCTGATCCAGAAATTTAATGTCGAAAGCCTTGGCAAAATTCTGTCCAAAGTAATGGGAAGTACCCGATTGAAGAGCGCGTTTATCCCACATCATTGCTTCAATGGAGGTTGTCATCTGTGCACCCGCAAATCGTTCCGTTTCACTTTTCGTGCCCTTGATGACTGGAATTGCTGCTTCTTCACGACTAAAATGTTCGTAGATATCAAGAATTCGATAGGTCTCTTCGAGAGCTTCTTCTTTTGAAGCATGAGCAGTGTGTCCCTCGTGCCAGTAAAACTCAGCGGTGCGTAGAAAGAGTTTAGTACGCAGCTCCCAACGTAAAACGGAACCCCATTGCACGATCAGGATGGGCAGGTCGCGCCATGATTTGACCCATTTGGAATACATGAAACCGATGATAGTTTCAGAGGTGGGGCGGACAACCAGTTTTTCTTCGAGTTCTTCACCGCCTCCATGAGTGACAATGGCCAATTCCGGTGCAAACCCCTCGACATGTTCTTTTTCCTTTTCAAAGAATGAAAGGGGAATTAGTGTAGGGAATGCAGCATTTACATGACCTGTTTTCTTGAATTCTGCATCCAGCCAGGCTGTGATGTTTTCCCACAATGCCCAGCCATAGGGTTTTACAACCATGCAGCCGCGTACTGGCGCGTAATCTGCCAAATCAGCTTTTACAACCAGTTGGTTGTACCACTCTGCAAAATTATCTTTTCGGGTTGGTAATTTCTCTTCAGACATTTTTCCCTCGGTCAATTTTCTTCTTCTATAGTTTTTCAGGGCTGATTAGTTTTACAGCTGCCTGAATGTCAGGGGCAAAGCTAAGCAGGACTCGCTGCTGCTCCGGCAGGTAATTATCGAAAGCTGTCATGAACTGGTCAAGGACGGTCTGCCAGCCTTCCCCGACCAGTACCAGCGGCCTCCGGGGCAGTGATTCCACGATCATCAGGTTCCAGGTCAACGCTACCTCGGTAAGGGTCCCCGGACCGCCTGAGAGGGCAATCGCAGCGTCGCTGCCCAAGATTAACCCCTGAAGGCGCTCCAGCAGCGTGCGAAAGCGGCGTTCTTCTTTGATCCACGCATTCGGTTTTACCGGACGCCATTTCTCAATGTCCTCACAGGTTACTCCGATGACGTGACCACCTGATTCGCTGGCGCCCCGACTGACTGCTTCCATCGTTCCGACATATCCACCGGTCAGAACAGTGTGACCAGCTTGCGCAAGAAGTCGACCCAGATCAAGTGCTTCTCGATAGGCTGAATCTGATTCTTTAGGTTGCGAACCGCCAAAAACAGTTACATTCACTTCGAAACCTCGGTTTCTTTATCACCATCCCAATTTCGAGAAGCGTTGATTTTCAATTTTTCCAGGATGGCTTGTTCAAGGTCTATGCCGCAAACAGAAGAAAGCTGAAAAAGATATAATGCCACATCCGCGAATTCACCTGCCAGTGTATCCTTATCGCTTAATTGTTCATTCCATTGAAAGTGCTCGAGGACTTCGCCGGTCTCCAATGAGAGCGAAATGGCCAGGTTTCGGGGTGTTTGCGGGCGTAGACTGTCAGCCGAGTACCACCCCTTGGAGCGAACGAAGTCATCCATTTTTTCCGTCAATTGAGAGATATCCATATCATTATCCATTTATCATAAAAAAGCGGCTCCACAGGTCTGGGAGCCGCTTTCTACGCGTCTAAGTACACCTATCCAGACCAGGAGGTTTGTTTACGAGGCGACGGAGACGGGTTCCTCAACATGCGCCCATTATAAACGAAAAATCATATACTATGCACTATAATTCCTTTGTATGCATATTATTCTGACCCACGAGCAGGCTGATTTCGATGCCCTGGCAGCCATATTTGGCGCTTCTTTTGCTTTTGAGGGAGCAAATCCGGTGCTTCCAAGGCGGATGAACCGTAACGTCAGGGCATTCATCACCTTGTATGGGAGCGATTTTCCATTTATCGATCCTCGGGATCTCCCTCAACAGACGATTGACGCAGTTACCCTTGTGGATACACAATCCCTGGTCACTCTGAAGGGAATGAATTCCCGCACTAAAATCCGCGTTTTCGATCATCATCCGCGTCGTAAGGGCACGCCAAAACAATGGGAAATGAATGCCTCGGACACTGGCGCCACCACGACGTATTTTGTTGACTTACTTCAGGATAATAACGAATCGCTCTCGGCAATCCAGGCTACTCTCCTGCTGCTTGGTATTTACGAGGACACAGGTTCCTTGTCGTACGCCTCCACAACGCCACAGGATGTCAGGGCTGCCGCATGGTTGCTTGAACAAGGAGCGTCCTTGCGAATTGCTGCTGAGTTTCTCAACCCGCCTCTTTCGGCTGACCAACGGGAAACCTACGATCGTCTGGTGGCATCCGCTGAAACGATGGATTTGCACGGTCATCGCATTGTCCTGGCGATTGGCGAGATTCCAGATCAGAATGAAGAGATATCGACACTTGCTCATAAGTTGCGCGATCTTTTCGATCCTGATGCCCTCTTCGTCCTGGCGTTGACTTCCGAAGGAGTGCGGTTGGTTGCCCGATCCACATCAGACGACATCGATGTATCGGTTGTAGCGGCGAAATTCAATGGAGGAGGGCACGACAGGGCAGCTGCTGCGCTGATCCGGTCAGAAGGTGGGTTGAGAGGTAAAAAGCTGTTATTGGCAACCAGGAAAAAACTCGTTACCACCCTGCCTGAATTTGTCCGACCGTCCATTACAGTAGGGCAGTTGATGTCCAGACGACCTCGAACCCTATCCTTGGATTCACCCGCCCAGGAAGCAGCGAAACTCATGCAGCGATACGGGTACGAAGGGTTTCCGGTCGTGGATAAAAACCGTGTCGTCGGTCTTTTGACCCGCCGCGCTGTTGACAGAGCCATAAGCCATAAATTAAATCTCCCCGCCGGAAGTTTGATGGAAGCAGGCGAAGTCCATGTCGAACCCGGCGACTCGCTGCAAATCCTCCAGGCTAGGATGATGAGTTCGGGATGGGGGCAGATCCCGGTCGTGGATCCAAAGAGTGGAAAAATCATAGGGATCGTTACGCGTACTGACCTTATAAAGACCCTTTCGCTTCACCCAGCATTGTCGACGAAGAGGAGTCTTCTTGATAAATTGAAGAAGGATCTGCATCCGGGACAACTCAAGGCGATTAAAAATATTTCGGAAGAAGCCCATGCGATTCATATGCCAGCTTACATCGTAGGCGGATTTGTCCGGGACTTAATCCTTGGCTTGCCGACTCTCGACTATGATATCGTCGTCGAGGGCGATGCCATCGCTTTAGGCAAGGTCCTTATCAACAAATATGGAGGCAACCTCACCACTCACAGCCGGTTTGGCACAGCGAAATGGTCTCTTGATGAGACGATGTTAAAACCGAGCAACAAAAAGGGTGACGAGACTAACGTATCAGCTCTCACTGTCGATTTAATCTCGTCCCGTCAGGAGTTTTACGAACACCCTAGCGCATTGCCCACTGTCGAACGCGGTTCGATCAAACTTGATTTGCACAGGCGTGATTTCACGATCAATACGCTCGCTGTTCGTTTGGATGGCAACCATTATGGCGAGCTGCATGATTACTACGGAGGTTTATCTGACCTGGAGCATAAGATCATCCGGGTGCTCCATTCACTATCTTTTGTAGATGATCCCACCCGGATGATGCGTGCCGTCCGCTATGAACAGCGATATGGATTTGTGATTGATCCACGAACACTACAATTGATGGATGAAGCAAAACCTCTCTTCGGGCGATTGTCCAACGAACGACTTCGGCATGAGCTTGACTTGTTCCTCGATGAATCAAATGCAGCGGCGATGTTAAGCCGGTTGGATGCCTTGGGGCTGCGCAAAGCGATTCTGGATTGTTTACCGTGGAGCGCAGCCATTGGTAAAGCACTTGATTACGGCTTAAATCAGCCGATTCCGTCCGAGTGGGACATTAAGCCAGTTGCTGGTGGAATCCCGACTTCGCGGATCCTGGGTTATTTAATCTGGTTCTCCAACTTATCGGAAGCACAACTTGAAAAGGTCCAGACCCGACTACGACTGCCTCTTCCGATATATAAACCGCTGGTCCTTTCAAACCGTTTAATATTGGATTTACCCAAATTAAAGGGATCAAAACCATCTACATGGATTAATCGGCTTGAGGATATCCCATTGATCGCAATTTATACTGTGTTCTTACTAACAAGTCTTCCTCCCTTGGAAAAATACGCAGTAAACTGGCGATTCATTCATCCCATAGCGGATGGTCATGAGCTAAGAAAACGGGGACTTGCGCCTGGTCCTGAATATCAGAAGATACTTGGACAATTGCGCACTGCATGGGCGGATGGCGAGATAAAATCCAAATCTCAGGAAAACGAGCTGATTGGCGAGCTGCTGAAGAACAAGGAAAGTCGAAACCTACCATGAACCTAAAACCTTATTTTGACTTCACCAAAGAACTGGCTTACCAGGCTGGAAAAATCAGCCTGGAATATTACCAAAAAGGGATCACAGCCGAGTATAAGCTGGATAACTCTCCAGTCACAGCGGCTGACCGTGCAGTTGAAGAATTTATTCGTCAGCGTTTGGAAAAGTCATACCCATCACATGCCATTGTCGGGGAGGAATATGGTGCAGGTGACAAAGCCTCGGAATCCATTCGGTGGATCATAGACCCGATAGACGGAACCAAATCATTTATGCGAGGTGTTCCGCTCTACGCTGTTCTAATCGGAATGGAAGTGGATGGAGTCGTACGGGTAGGCGCAGCTTATTTTCCTGCCCTTGATGAGATGTTGTGCGCTGCAGATGGGGAAGGCTGTTGGTGGAATGAGCGCCGGGCTCGAGTCTCGGCCATTGACCGGTTGGAGGAATCGTTTATCTGCTTTACAAGCATGAGAAGTGGCTTGGATGAACAACATTCACAACTATGGTCAGAGGTTATCAAGCGCGCCTATGCCATGCGCGGATGGAGCGATGCTTATGGTTACCTGGCTGTCGCCACCGGCCGCGCAGAAGCGGTACTGGACACCGTCATGAAAGTCTGGGATTGCGGTCCTTTTCCGCCGATTTTTAGAGAGGCAGGGGGATATTTCGGCAGCTGGTCCGGAGAAGAAGGTCATCAGCATGGCGAAGCTCTGGCGTGTAATTCCTTGCTTCTGCCCAAGCTGGTCTCCATGTATAAAAGCTAAATAAAAACAATCTCCCAGTGATAGCCACTGGGAGATTGTTGGTTCATAAGGATTATTGTCCAAGCGTGTTTTGTAATCCGGTTTTGAATTGCTGTTTTTCTTCGGGTGTTAATCGGGATTGGGGATGGAATATCCAGTACTGGATCGGCGGCATTTCCCTTCCTCGGCTGCGTCGATCAGATCTCCGATAAATCCGGGATTGGTGTCCCACTCGGAAAAATTAAAATCCTCACGGGCTTCCGCGACGTCCCTGTAAATCAACCAAGAGGCAGGAGCGATGTTACTATACCAAGGCCATTCGGTTTCGTTGCTGTGACACTGAAAGCAATGGTCTTTGACGAGTTGTCTTGTCTGGGGGCTGTCCCACTGAGGCTCGGAAGCCACCGGTGGATTGGTATGGTCGCGACCATAAGGGACAAATTGGATGATCACAAAAATTGCTATTCCTGCTAAACCAATATAGATTAGGGCTTTCAGATATTTTTTCACAGCGAATTCCTCATTATAAAATAACAATAAATAGGGTAGAACTTCCGAATGAACTTAGTCCATTTATCTTCGCAGAATGGCTACCGCTCTTCGTTTCACTTTTCTGTACCGTGATATCAGATAGGACCGCATTTGCTGCGTGGGTTCATAGATCATTCGCTCAGTTAATGCTTCCCCTCCGCGGCCAACTCTCCAGGCACGAAGGATTTCTGCGTACATGTTGGCTCTCCAGGCTACGCCTGATAAGAATCCCCGATGGATTTCGCTGTGAGGATGCCAGACGCCTTTCAGAGGCACAAGCTTGACGCGGTAATGTTCTCTATAAGCGGCGATTGTTAATGCGATTTCGATTCCATATCCTCTTGCTGCTTCGATGGATACCTGGCGAATCAATTCAGCACGTAAACAACGCTGCCCGGTGAGAGGGGGATTAACCCAATGAGGGATGTCCGTTGTGATTTTGCCCCCAAGGAACAAGCCCAGGGTCATATCCGCGTCATTATTCAGTATGGGTTTTACCAGGTCCACGATATTTCGCGGTTTAAGGTTGATCAAGTCTGAATCAAGAAAGAGTAGATACGGTGTGGATGCAGCTTTGGAACCGGTAAAGATAGCCTCCCCCTTGCCTCGATTGGTTTCGTGTTTAATGATCCGTAACCTCGGATCTGATGCTGCAGCCCGGCTTACTTCGTCGAGGGTGCCGTCTTTCGAGCCATCATCGACCACAATGATTTCCTGCAACCCTTTGACGTCCCGTAAAACGGCAAGCACATTGCCAATTCGCCCTGCTTCGTTATAAGCGGGGAGAATGGCTGTGACCATTTTGGGAGGTAATTCATTAATTCGTGATGACATATCGGCTTCGTATCAATTGTACATTTAAAATCCACTGCTGAAAATACCGGATTTTCCTCGTTTGAAAACAACCACGTCGGGAGTTGTCTTGGTTTTCCTGATTCGCAAGAGTTGTAGCTAATCGTCCCGGCTAAGCCAGGATTGTTTTATCCAGGAAACTGTGTCGGATATGTCCAGATTGTTGGCGAATTCTACCATTAGTGCAATGTGTTCGGTCGCATCCATATCTATCTTCACGCCAGGTGGAAATACAGGTGCCAATCGGTGGTATTTGTCGAGAAGTAATTTTCTACACTGAAAATCCGCAATACCGGAAACCCCATCCATCAAGAGCGAGATCAAGGGTTTCACCCATTGACCCATGCCCCAATCCAAATTCCTTCCCTCGAGATACGTCAAGGATGTTCCGGTGCCAAGAGATAGCAGGACGACGTCTGACAAGCGAGGGCATTCCGTGTAGACCCTCTCATCCTGCGATTGAGCTAATGCGCACATGGATGGATTATTGGCATATACGCCGCCATCAATATATCCATCCACAGATGGAAAATAAGAAGGGGCGGATGAGGTATATAGCCCAACTCTATAGGCGAGCGCATCCGAGTCGCTCGATTGCCCAATATTGTGAAAAAGTTTGGGCTTCCAAGTCCGTTTTTCTGGTTCAGGTCTTAGATTGTCAAGGTCAAATGTCGTGATGAGAACACTTTTGGTCAACTGACCAAGGGTCGTTGTCTCACCCAAGAAACCTTTTAGTTCCTGTTCCAGTGGTTCGGTATCGTATTGCGCACCTAAAACTGATCCAAGGTCTTTGATGTTATCCCAGAGCGAATCGGAAAAAACTTTCGGACCGAGATCTTTATACAGTTCGACCAGATCTGCCGGAGAAGCGCCTTTTGCCAGGGCGAGTGCAATGATCCCGCCCGTGGAAGTGCCGGCGATCAGGTCAACCCCTTCGAGAAAATCACCGATTTCAGGGTCGGTGTTCAACCGGTTCAGGAGGACGGCTGTGATGATGCCGCGGATACCTCCGCCATCAAGGGAAAGGATATGGTATTTGCTCATCCAGGCACCAAAGTGTATTTTAGTTCTTCTGAATATAACATAGTATGCATTTAATTTTGAGATTCAACGATTGCCTCGTTAATAGCCTTGGTTGGTTTGTCGACTAAATCGCTGAATTTCGAACCCGAATTCTGGAACAAAATCTAGGTATAATTGCCCCCATCCCAAGTACAAGTGGAGCTGGAATGACGAAAAAGCTTACGGGTAAAGAGATCCGCCAATCGTTTATCGATTTCTTCGTGGAACAGGGACATACGGTTGTACCTTCAGCTTCCCTCGTTCCAGGCGGAGACGCTACTTTATTGTTTACCAACTCTGGCATGGTTCAATTTAAGGATGTTTTCCTGGGTGCAGACAAACGCTCCTACAACAGGGCAGTGGATTCTCAAAAATGTATGCGTGTAGAAGGGAAGCATAATGACCTTGAGGATGTAGGTCGCGACGATTGGCATCATACCTTCTTTGAGATGCTGGGCAACTGGTCTTTTGGGGATTATTACAAAAAAGAGGCTATTGCGTGGTCATGGCAGCTATTGACGGATATGTGGGGATTGTCCAAGGATAGGTTATATGCCACATGTTTCAAAGATGACCAAGGTAACATCCCTACCGATGAGGATGCGGCGAATTTCTGGCGGCAGCAGCCTGGCATGGATCCGGATCACATACTCTACTTTGGTCGAAAGGAAAATTTCTGGGAAATGGCAAAGACCGGTCCCTGTGGTCCATGCTCCGAGATCCACATCGACCGAGGTGAGGAATTCTGTGATCGAAAGGGAGAACCTCATAGTTGCAGAGTTAATGGCGATTGTCAGCGATTCCTTGAATTGTGGAACAATGTTTTTATTCAGTACAACCGCATCGATGAGACGACTCTTAAACCGCTCCCCGCGACCCATGTTGACACTGGCATGGGGTTTGAGCGGATTGTGGCTACATTGCAAGGCGTCGATTCCAATTACAAGACGGACCTTTTCCAAGGCGCGCTCGATACCCTTTTATCCTTGACCCACGCCACACGTGAGCAGATGTACTTGGATTTCACACCCTATCGTGTGATCGCGGACCACTGTCGCGGGGCAGTCTTCCTGATCGCGGATGGCGTGGTCCCTGGTAATACCGGTCGAAATTACGTCTGCCGGATGATCATTCGCAGGGCAGCCCGGTTTGGAACCAAAATAGGACTCCATGAGCCTTTTCTGGCGAAAGTTGCTGAGGCATTTATCAAGGAGTACGGCTCCTTTTACCCGGAACTCGAGAAACATAAACAAGCCATATTCGATTCCCTGACTCGTGAAGAGATTCGCTTTGCGCATACGGTTGAGAGTGCCACGGCTTATCTGCAAGGAATGCTCGATGACCTGCGCAAGCAGGGTAAAACGATCCTTGAAGGCAATAAGGCGTTTGACTTGTATGCCACGTATGGGCTTCCATTCGAAATCTCCCGGGATATCGCCCGCGAACAGAATCTTGATGTGGATCAGCCTGGCTTTTCCTCAGCGATGGATGAACACAAAATCGCTTCAGGCGCTGGAAAGGCGATGGGTGCTTTGGGAGGCGAGGATGCGGAGTTCTTTTCAGGTATTTCGCAGGAATTGCTATCAAAAGGAAAACTGCCTCCTCAAGGAGTTGCCTACGATCCATACAACGATTTGACCGTCGATTCAGAGGTCCTGGCTTTGCTCGTGGATGGCCGGTTGGCAGAAGAAGCTCAGTTTGGCGACGCGGTCGAAGTGATCGTCCCCCGCACTGGGTTTTATATCGAGTCAGGTGGTCAGGTCTCGGATTTTGGATATATCAGGGGAACCGATTGGCAAATTGAAATAACGGAAGTTCGCCGCCCCGCGCCTGGGCTCATCGTTCACTCGGGTGAAGTGATCAGCGGAAAAGTTCATGTCGGCGACAAGGCTATTACGGAAGTGGATAAGGTCCGCCGGCACGACATCATGCGAAACCACACTGCTACGCATCTTCTTCATGCCGCGCTTCATCAGGTTCTTGGAAGCCATGCCCGCCAGGCGGGTTCGCTGGTTTCTCCCAGTCATCTGCGATTCGATTTCACGCATCCCGAGGCTATGACCCCTGAGGAAATCGAGCAGGTTGAGAAATTGGTGAACGAGGCTGTGGCAGCGGATATGTCTGTCACACCCAGATTGAAACCTCGGGAAGAGGCGATCGCAGAAGGGGCGATGGCGCTATTCGGTGAGAAATACGGCGAAACGGTTCGAACAATTACGATTGCGGAAGCCGGCATACTATCTGCCTCTGACACCGGGGAGTCCCATTCCTACGAATTGTGCGGGGGTACTCATCTCGACAGGACATCCGATGTCGGTGCCTTCCTTATTACTGGCGAAGGTTCAGCTGCTGCGGGGATCCGGCGCATCGAAGCGGTCACAGGCAGGGGAGCGTATGAGCTGATAGCGAAACGGAATCGCTTGTTGAAGCTGATTAGCGGAAGCCTCAAATCTTCAGTTGATGAACTTCCTTATCAAGGTGGATGTCTTGCAATCGAATCACTGGCAGCTGCAAGAAAGCAAGTGGCTGCTCTTCGAGTGGAATTAGCCTTGACCGCATTCGATAGTCAAATGAAAAATGTTCAAAAGGTAAAAAATATTTCATCTCCTCGCGTGGAAATCCCTGGTGCAGATTCTGATATCATTAAGGGTCTCTGGCAGATATAATTCAGGGAGAGACATCCAACAGATGCAGTTTGCGTCCTGGCTGCCGCGGAAGAAGGATAAACCCGCCGTGATAGCGGCTGTCACAGAGGATCTGGTCAAGCGTGGAATAAAAGCCGGCGACCTGGTGAAATTCGTTGCGGCTCCCTTGGGAGGCGGCGGCGGCGGCAAGCCGACTCTTGCCCAGGCTGGTGGTAAGGATGCGAGCAAACTCACGGAAGCTTTACAAAGCGTCCAGGGATGGATAGAAAGTAATCTCAAATAGAACCAATTTTACCGGGACGCAAATCCTGCGTCCCGGATTTTTGTTTATAATGCAGAGGCATCGCAACTCGCGGTTAACTGACTATTACTTATTCTTCAACAAGTTTACGAATATATAAATGAAAAATCTGCTTAAAAATTTCCATATTCTATTATTTTTTATCTTGTTGTTGGGATGTACACGTTCCACGCAGTCAGGAGATGTCGCGTCACCTCCAACAGCCGCGCGAGGAACGAGTATGCTGACACTCGTAACAGTTCACACCACGAAAACACAAATTCCACAGTTTACGTCCACTTCCACAGGTCAAAAGAAAGTTCCAACAAGAACTGTGGGGACTTTGACCACCAAAATCCCATCTAAAACCTCCACGATCGGTCCAACTCGGGTTACGCCTGGTCCCAAAACAGGTACTCCCCCACCTACGCCGACGACGAAGCTCCCCGGTGGAGTTCCCCTGGAAGCATGGATGGATATCCCCATTATGCCCGGGACGGTAACGGGTGACGAGGAGGATGACCGATACCGTTTCATGCTCAATGCAACGGTGGACGAGGTAAGTGACTTTTATAAAAAGGAACTGATAAAATCGGGTTGGAAATTCGATGCTCAGGGAACAGGTGAAAATGGAGCTCCAATTTTCATTTTTTCCAAGTCAGGTTCCATTCTAGGCATATCGGTTATTGTTTTGGGTGATGTCGTCGTGGTTACCCTTGCGTTCTTTTAGGATCTCTTGAAAACTCACATCATACAGCTCGAACAGCATGATGACCTGATTTCCGTCCGTGACAAGATGTCTTGGGCGAAATCGGAGCGTATCCTGCTTGTTTGGCCGCCTCGACGCTTGGTAAACATCCGACCTTTGGATATGGTCTTGCTTCAGCGCCATGCTGCCTCGCTTGGTTCCCAACTCGGAATCGCGACACGATCGGGAGATATTCGCCAGGCAGCCTCTGAACTGGGTATCCCTGTATTTAAAACTGCATCCGAGGCACAGCTCGCCACATGGCAAAATCATCATCACGAACCCGTAAGCAGCAAGGCAGACCGGCAGAGACACACAAAATCCGATCTCCTCGAACTAAAAATTGGATTCGCCCCCCGGGAAGCTGCCTGGGTGAAAAATCCCGCAGCGAGGATAGTGATATTCACTACCGGTGTCCTGTCGATTTTAATTCTGCTGATTTTATTCGTGCCGTCAGCCACAATTCGCTTAAGCCCCGCAAGGCATTCTCAAACTGCCTCTTTTTCCGTTATCGCTGATCCCTCAGCCGTTGCGATTAATATTTCGGGTATCGTACCTGCCTATCCCATATCAGTAATTGTCTCTGGAGAAGGTGAAATCAGAGCGACCGGAAAAATAACTGTGCCAGAAGCTCAAGCCTCCGGGACTGCCCGATTCACGAATTTAACTCAAAATGAAGTTGAAATTCCCGAGGGGACGATCCTTCGGACCTCATCAGAACCTGTCGTCCGTTTTCAAGTAGCGGAATCCGGTACAGCACCGGAAGGTGTTGGAGAGACTGTGTTGTTGCCGATTCGAGCTATAAAAGGGGGAGCCGATGGAAATCTCGAGGAGGAGATGTTACAAACCATTGAAGGCTCTCTGGGTTTGAGCTTATCCGTCACAAACCCCGATCCAACAACGGGTGGGGATGATGCTGAGAAGACCACTGCAACAGAAGATGATCGATCCGAGCTTCGGGCAGAGGTGGAGGAATCTCTATCTGCTAAGGCGATTGTTGAAATCGAGAAACAAATGCCTTCAGGAGGAATACTGATTCCGAATTCCATGTCAGCCACTTCCGTTTCAGAAGTGTATGATCCACTGGTTGGTTCTCCTGGAACGATGCTTTCACTTGGACTGACTCAGGAATATAGGGCTTACTTTATAAAAGAAACTGATCTTGAGGCGTTAAGCAGCCTAATTTTGGATGCATCTCTGCGCGAAGGATTTATCCCATTGGCGAATACATTGTCTGTAAAGACCACCGCCGAACCTCTGGCCGAGGAGGTTGGAAAGACAACCTGGCAAATCATAGCAGACCGAGATACGATAGCTTCCATCGATCGCATGGATTTAATTTCCGGAATATTAGGTAAAACACCTGCGGATGCAAAGAAAATCCTAGAACGGTTGGACATGTCTGCTCCTCCGCGGATTACCCTATCGCCACCGTGGTGGTTCTTGTTGCCATCCATTCCCATGCGTATAGCAGTAGAAACGACGGATTAATATGAGAATATTAGCCGTCGATTATGGCGAAAAACGTATGGGTCTCTCTATCAGCGATGAAAGTGGAACGATCGCAAACCCTTTATACGTTATCCCGCATGTGTCGCGGATCGTCGATGCCGCGCAAGTCGCGGAGCGGGCTTCCGCTCTCGATGCAAAGATGATTATCGTAGGTCAATCATTCGATGAGGAAGGGCAGCCGAATAAATCCGGAAGGATGTCGGCTAAATTCGCAGAAGCATTGAAACAACAAACTTCCTTGCCGGTCGAATTATGGGACGAAGCATTTACTACTCAGGATGCGCGCTCGGCTGGCATTGTATTGAATGTATCTCGCAAGAATCGATCCGGTCACCTGGACGATATTGCGGCGACGATTCTTCTCCAATCCTATCTTGATGCTCACTCCACTCCACAACATTGAAAATGAAGCGATTATTATTAGTCCTTGCCATTATTTGTGCCATTGCCATGTTGGCTTTATTGTTTATCATCCCTGAAAGAGCTGTGAGAATTTATGGTCCGGCGGATCCATCCATGGGAACTGCGGATAAGCTTCAATATGCAGTTATCATGCTATGGCATGATGGATTGTTGACCCGGCCATTGAATCCACAAGGCGGTGAGGTGGCGTTTACCATTTCATCGGGCGAATCGGTGGGGGAGATTGCCGGGCGGTTGGAAGAGAGCGGTCTGATCGCATCCGCTGCAGCATTTCGCGATTATTTGGTCTATAGTGGATTGGACAAAACGATCCAATCCGGCATTTTTCAGTTATCCCCAGCCCTGTCGCCTTTGACTATCGCGGATGAAATTCAGGACGGCACGCCGGATCAGGTTGTGTTTACAGTTCTCGCAGGGTGGCGTATGGAGGAAGTTGCGGCGTCACTTCCAACCTCGGGTTTGGATATCCAGCCTGAAGAATTCCTGGCTGCCGCCAAGGCACCACGGACCGACTTGGACTATATCCCTCCAGGCCGCTACGACGGAAGGTTACCTTTTCCCGATGCAGTATACTTTTCCGAGAGGTATTCGGGCGGACGAACTCGTCAGGACTTTGGTCCAAAACTTCGGTCTTTACATGACTCCCGAGTTAAGGCAAGGATTCGGAAATCAAGGATTGTCCATTTACGAGGCTGTTATCCTGGCTTCCATCATCGAGCGGGAAGCTGTTGTGGAAGATGAAATGCCGACGATCGCTTCAGTGTTTTTTAACCGATTGAATGCAGGCATGAAATTGGATACCGATCCCTCGGTCCAGTATGCGATCGGATGGAATAGTGCCCAAAATACCTGGTGGACGAATCCCTTGAGTTCATCCGATCTTCAAATTGATTCCCCTTTTAATACCTATCTATATCCCGGGCTTCCGCCGTCTCCGATCAGCAATCCCTCCCTGGCGGCGCTTCAGGCTGTGGCGTTCCCATCAGACACTCCTTATTTTTACTTTAGAGCTCGTTGTGACGGTTCAGGGATGCATTCTTTTGCAGTAACTTTTGAAGAGCACGTCAATAACGGCTGCGAATAGACTATCCCGCTTTTAATGATGGCTCCCGGAGTTACGACGACATTTTCGGTCTGGTCAATTTTTCCCCCACAATCATGGCAAGCCCCGCAAGGCCAATTATCGCCGATTGAATTTGGATGGGAGAAGCCAGGCCTTGACTGACATCCGCAAAAACATCGGATATGAGCCTCATCGCTTCAGGAACGATAGTCGCCGGCAGACTCGGAAGAATCAGAAGATTGAATAGTGAAAATACTAACGGGCTAACCATCAGACTGACTACCAGAGTGAACACCCCGCTTGCCAGCATGGGCATGCCCCACCAGCGAAGCAGGCTTCGCCAGGAACGTACTGCGAAGAAGGTTGTTAATCCCAGGAAAAACAAGGGCAGCAAAGGACTCAGATTCATCAAGGATCTGGCAATTCTAAGTGTATTGAGAAGACCCCCCAAGCCTGAAGCCATTTGTATGTTGTCCGGCATCCCTTGAATTGCTGAATCGAGCATTAACTTTAAGCGGATATTTAATCGCCTCTTCAACCAACGAAGGGGGGTTGCACATGATCACCGGGCTGCCTTCGCTTTGCCCAAGCAGCGCAGCGGCTCCGATTTCAAGTAGCTGCATCGGTGTGCACGCTGGAAGAGAACTCAAATATTCATCCAGGGCAACGTCACTGTTCTGTGAGAGGATTTCTTTCATCGGCTTGAATGAGAATCCCGATTGATCTGTAGAGCCATTTATTTGGGCAAAGATCTGGTCGATAGCCCCAAAAACAACCTTTTCAATAGTTTGGCAGGGGAGGACCATCTTGAATAATCCTTCGAGTCTTTCCGGTTCGATCGATCGGACCAGTAGGCTGATGATATTTCCTCCATCCTGCACGTTTGTGGTCGAAGTAAGTTGTTTCGCAAGGACCAAAGGTAGTCTTTCGCATACTCTTTGATCCGATAAGGCGCTTTTATAGACAGCCGGATTGAATAGCTGGTTCTCAAGATTGAAGGCTAACAAACTCAAGGATAGGGTGAATCCAAAAAGAATAGCGCTTATTACGGCTGGGATCATCATCCATCTAGGCGTGTTTTTCATGTTATGTCCCTCATCATGCAGACATTAGTTGCGAGAATGCGCTGATTTCCTGGGAAATTAATCCCCATCCATAATTTCAATGTAGTCGTTAGTTACGACGTGCTGTGTGGACGCTCCAAGAAGCGTTATAAGCTCTTCGGCCAGAGCAGCCTTATCCTCCGCATCTTTTCTGCTCCAGGTCCTGCTTTTTATTTCAAGGAAATGACCCAGGTCTGGTTTGAGTAAATGATCAAGGTTAATGAAGAATTCCTCGCCTTTGAATAGTACCAGCCAGCGTAATCGGTCCTTTTCAACGATAAATTCCTTATCGGGCTTGAAGTATTCCCGGTAAAACCTTTGGCTGTGCGTTGCCGGTGCCAGGAATTGACTGCGGGAAAGCAGGATGTCATGCCCAAAACTCCCCTCCCGTTTCTGACCGATCAGCGTCAGGCGTCCACGCACCATTGTGACCTGTCCGTTATCATCGACGAAATCGTCTTCGCGATATCGTAATTTCCCCTGTGCGTCATTCTCGAAACTGAAATAAACATCGTGCTGGTGGTAATGTCTTTTCCGGATAATTTCAATCGCAGGGTTTTTTAAGCCATCCTGAACCAAATCCGGGTCAAGCACCTTGACTTTCACCTGAACTTCGAAGCTTTCCCCTTCAGACGAGCCTCCGAGTGCGATCAATTTTGAAAGCACGGATTGTTCCCGGGCAGCAAGGAATGTGTCGATTTTCCTCGCATAATCCGTTGCCGCATGAAGCAAAGCTTCTTCGTCAAGCGTGAGAAGTTTCCCAGCTTTCATCAGCCATTTGCCATTTACCATGACATCGGTCACATCGGTGGATTTGGCAGAATAAACGATTTGCGCATAGATATTACTTATGTCGCGCCGGAATCGAGGCGAGTTATAAATCTTGGATATATCGACGAGTATCAGATCCGCTTTCTTCCCAACTTCGAGTGAGCCTGTGATTTGTCCCATGTGCATCGCTTGTGCTCCAAGCCGGGTGGCCATGGCTAGAGCAGACGCTGCCGGCAGCGATGTCGGGTCGTTGGTGTGGTTTTTTGCCAGAAAGGCGGCTAGTCGGATTTCTTCAAACATATCCAGATCATTGTTGGATGCAGGTCCGTCTGTTCCAATTCCAACATTTAACCCAACTTCGAGCATTTTTGTGACCGGTGCTACACCGGAAGCAAGCTTCAAATTGGATGTCGGGTTATGAGCCACTCCAGCGCCTAAATGATGCAGCGTTCGCATTTCACCTTCATCGATATGAACGCAATGGGCGGCGAGCACTTTAGCTTCGAATAATCCTTGTTTTTTCATGTATGGAATAACTGGCATACCGGTATCCCGGCGGACGTTCTCCACTTCCAGCGCTGTTTCCGATATATGAGTATGCAGCGGGACGTCGAATTCGGCTGCCAATTGAGCGGTCGATCGCAATATTTCGTCCGTGCACGTGTATACGGCATGAGGAGCGACAGAAGGAACGATGAGAGGATTTCCCACCCAGCGGCTGATGAAGTCCCGAGCCATCGCCAGGGAATCCTCAAATGATCCTGCATCCGGAGTCGGGAATTTCAAGACGGTCTGTGCGCACAGCCCGCGCAAGCCCGCTTCGACAGTTGCCTTGGCGACATCCTCCTCAAAATAATACATGTCAGCAAAACAAGTCACACCAGAGCGTATGAATTCCGCACAGGCGATCTTTGTCCCGAGGCTGACGAAATCAGGAGAGACGAACTCCCGCTCAACAGGCATCATGTAACCCATAAGCCATACATCCAGACGAAGGTCATCCGCTAGTCCTCGAAGCAATGTCATCGGGACATGAGTGTGCGCATTGATCAGCCCCGGCATCAGGACCTTGCCCATGCAATCCAGGGTTTGTAAAGCATCGAAGGATTTCGTAATATCACCCTCGTTGCCTACCGCCACGATGGTGTCACCCTTGATGGCAACCGCCCCCGGTTCGAATTGTGTTAACTTTTCATCCATTGTTAATACAATGGCGTTTTTCAAGATCAGATCAACTGGCTGAGACATTCATACTCCTGTGAAAAACGCGATCTCTACTTCTTGAATTTTAAGAACACTTTCAGTATTTTCAAGTTTTCATCAAGATCAGTATAACGGAAATTGTGCAACTCGATATCCACCGCGGCAATTTCGCGTACGCTGGAAGCCCAATCAGTGAAATTACCTGTATAGACACAGCCGATGTCTTTTGGAGGATATTGGTAGTCGCTGACTTTCGCAAAACTTTTCGCAAGTCGAATGGATGGTTGGTAATCGGGGACCCCGCCTGCGAAAATACCCAGAGCTGCAGCATGGTAGCTAATCAGTGCATCAATTTCAGGGTGAGATTCAATGAAATCGATGAGAGCGGTAGTTTCCGGCTCGGAGCCGGCATATTCGCCAGCGGTTGTCGGTCTGTAATGCCAGCAATTTGACCGGTCGTAATCTTTCTCCCATCGATACGGCCAGTTCCGATTCAAATCCACTCCATTGTCATTGACCCGGCCATCCACACCGTGCTTTCGCGCCTCACCATCCGGATTTAAGTTTGGGAGAATGAAAAGTGTGATGTTTTCAGGGATAGTTTCTGGGTGAGATTCGACGTATGCGATTAATTCATTCGCAAGATTTATCGTATTATATTCATTCCCGCCATGAATGCCGGCAACGATCAGCCGCCCGGTAGGACCGTTGCCAAATCGGTAAACCTCGAGAGGCCTTCCGGCAACAGAATACCCGATCACCTTTGGATTCTTCCCGTCATCCGTTGGTTCTGGTGTTGCCGAAGGCGTTGACACATTTTTAAAAGCGGGAAAAACGGGAGTATCGATGGAGCCAAACACTTCAATTACCGGAGTAAAGGATGGTTGAGCAGCCATAGTGGCAGTGGCAGTGATATCCAAAGCCATTTTAGCGGGAGAATTATTCTGCACGGGAGATGAAGATATCCAATAGAAAGCGATCAGCCCGATCACCCCGGCAAAGTTCAACATCCACATTCCTGAAATTAACCGGGGGAGGTGCCTGGAGTTGGTATTTTTTGTCATATCAATAAATCGCTGATTACCTTAAGAAATCCCGCCTGAATTCGTTACTTTATTAATTCCTGACGCAGGAGCTCGAGAGCAATATTCCCCGCCCACGTCGCTGCATTGCGAGGATGCCCGCCGTACGACCGTTTATATTCCCAATCCCCATCCGGAGTGATGATGATGATCTCAACATCCTGGTGACCTGTTTGGGGCACAAGTGAAACGCCAAGCGCCAGAGAAGCGCTCCGCGAGTCCATCTCCATGAATGTAACATCGCGCAAGGTCGAATTGTCGGGAATCTCCGGGATGACATCGCCGCCTTCAAAGAATGGAGAATCGACTCGGGATAGTCTCTGTATCAATGATCCGGCTAGACCAGATTCGACCATCGTGAATGGCAGTTCCTTCTTATTGACGAGTTTGAAGATCACACCCTCTAGAGTATCGTTATCTGACCCAAAGACTGAGTTTCCAAGCCGAGTTCTAAGTGTTCCATCGATCCCGCTGAGTAATGCTTCCGCCTGTTCTGTTGAGTTCAGCTTTGGCCGTGATGCGGATATCAACCAAACCGGGATGAGCAGAGAGACCGACCGTTGGATTCCCGAGCAATTCAAGGTCACCGATCCATTCGTCAATCTGCGATTCTCCGAGACCGGCAACATGCAGCACTCTTGTCTTAATGGTGCCCGTAAGCTGGTATCGGCCACGCAAATAGGGCAGGACCGTGTTTTCCGTGAGGTATTCCATTTCTCGTGGAACTCCCGGCAGGGAGATGATCGTGGTTTGGTTTTGTTCGATGATAAATGCTGGTGCAGTACCGACGGGATTTTGAATCGACAGTGCGCCCTTGGGGATGTAAGCCTGACGTTTTTGATTCTCCGTCGGAGTCCGGCCGAATTTTTCAAGCCGGTTAACGATCTGCTCCCAGAGTTCAGGGCGGAATTCGATCGGCATGTCCATCGCCTGCGCAACAGCTTCGCGGGTCGGATCGTCCACTGTCGGTCCAAGTCCGCCTGTTGTAATGACTATTGGAGTACGGGCGATGGTCTCACGTAGAATTTCAGATATCCGCGCTGGATTATCTCCGACCGTGGAGGTCCGAAATACATCCACGCCAATATCGCGCAATTTTCGTGCAAGGTAGGCAGAGTTCGTATCCACGATCTCTCCCAGCAGAAGTTCTGTCCCGATGGTGATAATCTCAGCAGATGGCATTTTTCCCCAGCGACAAGCTATTTACACTACATTATATTCCCTTATCAGGCGACCCTCAACAAATCGGGCGAGATCCAGCCCGGAAACGTCCACTGTGGCAGATTTCCCGTCCAGGATGATTTCTGCCATTATTTTTCCTGAAACGGGACCATGCATAAATCCGTGGCCGGAAAAGCCCCCTACAATGTAAAATCCTTCCAGCTGAGTTTTTCCGAAGAAGGGGTGGGCATCCGGCGTTACTTCGTATAGCCCTGCCCAATGGGAAAGCAAACCTGCTTTCTCGAGCATCGGCAGTCGCGAAATCGCAGCTTCCATATTGACCATCTCCCAGTTGTCGTCCACGTTTTCGTCGAATCCATGTGTTTCATTTGGATTTGACATCCCGGTCAGGACACCTTCGCCCTCTCGATGAAAATACAACGATTGGGCAAAGTCGATGACAAATGGAAAATCACGAGGGAGGTCCGGAAGAGGTGTTGTTGTCAGCATTTGCCGGCGTAAGGAAGTGATGGGGATATCAATCCCAGCCATTTTCCCAACGACTCCTGCCCACGGACCTGCGGCGTCGACCACGACCGGAGTTTCGATCACCCCTTTGTTCGTCTTTACCGATGTGATTTTTCCGCCCGTGATACCGAAGCCGGTGACCTCAATATCGGTTATGGCTTTCGCACCGAGTTTTTGTGATGCGCTAATATAGCCCATGACCACGCTGTTGGGATCCACCAGTCCATCCTTGGGATTAAAAGTTCCTCCCAGCGCATCCTCGAATTTCATGCCAGGCAATCGTGATCGAACTTCATCACCGGTCAGCCATTCTGTTTTCACCCCCAGGCTGTTCTGGAGTGCGGTGTTTTTTTTGAAGGTTTCAACATCGCGGGCGTTTGTCAAAACGAAGAGGTATCCGCATTGTCTGTAATCCACGTCCTGACCGATTTCCTCTTTGAAACGTTCCAGCATGGGGAGGCTCGCGAGAGACAAACGGATATTCTCCTCCGTTGCGAATTGATAACGGACACCTCCGGCGCATCGGCCTGTTGCTTCCTGCCCAAAAAACTCGTTCTTTTCCAAAAGAACGACGTTCTTTATTCCGCGCGATGCTAGGTGGAACAACGTGCTAGCCCCCATCACGCCTCCACCAACAATGACAATATTACTCGTCTCAGGAAGTTTCATGATTGATTTATCCTGTCCAATGATTGTTGAAATAGAAAAGCGCAGAGGAAAAATACAACCTCTGCGCTTTTCTATTTCATTTTTGGTTTATTCAATGCCCAGGTAGGCTTTTTGTACGCTCTCATTCGTCCGAAGGTTTTCAGCACTATCGCTCAGTACGATCGAACCGGTTTCGAGCACATAACCGCGGCTGGCAACGCTTAACGCCATAAGTGCATTCTGCTCGACAAGCAATATCGTTGTTCCTTCCTGTTTATTAATTTGTTCAATTGTTTCAAAGATGGTTTCAACGAGTACGGGGGCGAGACCCATGGAAGGTTCATCCAAAAGCAATACACGCGGATTGGCCATCATAGCCCGGCCCATCGCCAACATTTGCTGCTCTCCACCGCTGAGCGTTCCCCCCATCTGGTTTCTCCGTTCATTAAGGCGTGGGAACAATTCAAAAACACGCTCCAGGTTTTTGTTATAGGATTGAGCAGGCTGGGTAAACGCTCCCATTTCAAGATTTTCAGTGACTGTCAACCGGGCAAAAATCCGACGTCCTTCCGGCACCTGAACAATCCCCTTGGAAACGATATCATGGGCTTTCAAAGAGGTGATTTCTTCACCCGAAAGGCGAATTTTCCCCTGGCGGGGATGCAACAGACCGCTGATCGTGTTTAACGTCGTGGATTTTCCAGCGCCATTTCCACCGATCAATGAAACGATCTCGGCTTCCTCCACTGTGATTGAAAGGCCTTTAAGAGCATGGATTTGCCCGTAATAAGTGTGTACATCCTCCAACTCGAGAAGTGCCATAGATATCTCCGTTAACGATTGGTTAGGTCAGATGGGTTCTTCATGCAGCGGGTCTTAGAGTGGAAGCCTGGTAGGAACCTCTTCCCAGATACGCTTCGATCACTCTGGGATTGGATTGGATATCCTTCGGCAGCCCCTCGGCGATCTTGGCACCATAATCGAGCACGGTGATCAACTCTGAAATACCCATGACGACGCGCATCTGGTGCTCGATCAATAAGATCGTGATACCCAGTTCATCGCGCAGGCGGCGAATAAGGTCTGTCATGGCTTGTGTTTCACTCGGGTTCATCCCGGCTGTGGGTTCGTCCAACAGGAGCAGCTTTGGTTTGCTGGCTAAGGCGCGGGCTATTTCCAGACGCCGTTGCGCACCGTAAGGTAGGTTCTTTGCCAACAAATCTCCTTGTCCTGCAAGCCCCATGAAGCGAAGCAAGCCCAGGGCAGTTTCCAGGGATTCCTTCTCTTCCTTTCTCTCCCGGCGGGTATGCAACACGCTATCCCATATTTTCGATCGAAGGTGTTGATCCATTCCGACCAAAATATTTTCCACTGCTGTCATATTCTTAAATAAGCGGATGTTCTGGTATGTACGGGAAATGCCCAAGTGGGCAACTCGATCAGGGGAGAGCCCTACGACCGATCGATCACCTAGCAGGATATCGCCACCTTCCGGACTGTAAAAACCTGTAATACAGTTGAAAAAGGTTGTTTTTCCTGCACCATTGGGTCCAATAATGCTCTGGATGGACTGTTCCTTAATTTCAAGGTCTATTGCGCTTAACGCTTCCAGTCCACCAAATCGTTTGGTTACTTTTATAGCTGTTAATACTGCCATCTGAGTCTCCTTCATCCAGATCACTCAGGCACAATTTCAGAGATTTCTTCGTGCAGCTCGCGCCTCCGCCGGGCTTCCGGCCACAAGCCCTCAGGTCTGTTCAACATCATAAATACCAATGCCAGACCGTAAAACCATAATCGGTATTCCTGAAACTCGGTCAGAACCCCGGGCAAACCGACCAGCACCAGGGCACCGACAAATACACCCGGGATGCTGCCCATACCACCGATGATGATCAAAACCAATACGTTAATGGAGACGATAAATGTCATGCTATGGGGATAGACGGATGTTAGTTTGGCAGCACCGAGAGTCCCCGCCAAGCCGGCGAAAAGAGCGCCAGTAGAGAAGGCTAGCAGCTTCGTGAGTACCAGGTTGATGCCCATAGCCTGGGCAACATCTTCATCCTCTCGAATTGCCATCCAGGATCGACCCAGCCGTGATTCCTTGAGCCGCCAGGCGATGAAAGCGACTATCGCAATGCCGATCAGGATCAGGTAATAAAGTTCCTGCAAGGTGTTGAATTTCATCGGGCCGATAACTGGTTGGGCAATACTCTGTATACCCTGTGTCCCGCCTAAAAAGCCCTTCAGCCAATCTGAAAGAACCAGCAGGCGGACGATTTCACCAAATCCGAGCGTGACGATCGCGAGATAATCACCGCGCATACGTAACACAGGCAAGCCCAGGATTATCCCTGCCAGCCAGGTTATCAGCAGCGCAATCGGCACGGCTTGCCAGAATGTAAGTTGATAAAGCCCCAAGCCACTCGATGTGAGTACCCCAACCGTGTAAGCGCCAATGGCATAAAAAGCGACATACCCTAAATCCAGCAGACCGGCAAATCCTACAACAATGTTCAGCCCTAATCCCATCATGATAAACAATCCGGTGGAATCAAGGATCTCGGTAAAAAAGAGACCAAGGACTTGCGGTAATATCATGATAATTAAGCCCAGGAACATAAACAAAGCAATGCGGCGTTTCTTCTTTGCTTGAGGAGTCCGGTTGGTTTTCGCTCTTGGGCCACGAATGCTTGCGTAATAGGAATATCCGGCTGAAAGAGCAAAGATAATCAGCGCACCAATAATTGAAAGTCCGCTCTGGGCAAAAAAGAGGGATCTGAGAACAGTGGAGAATGGTTCTTGCTGAAAAAGGTAAACCAACAGAATCTGATCGCGCAGTGTCCCGCACACAATCACCCACAGCAAACCCGTGGTTACTGCCTTGCGGTAGATATCCGGGAGAAGGAAAATACCAAGGGTAATCCATGAAACCAGAATACACGCCAAAGGAGGCACTAGCAAACCAAGGGGGAGGGGAACGCCTCGAGTGAGTAAATCAAATAGAGCAGGCGATGCGTTAATGAACATCTCACGGATATTTGTTGTCGTACCGATGATCACCAGTAATGAGAGCATCAGACCCATGATCGCACCGATCATGGCGGAAAACGCAAACCTGGTTCCGAGAGAGGGGAAAGTTATTTTCCGAATGGAAGTGTAAACAAGCAAAATGAGAGGAAAATACAGGATGAGCTCACCCACGGTTATCGTACCCTGGATGATATAAGAATCGCTAAATGCTTCCACCAGCCCCACCAGAGATACCAGAATTGCTATACCGCCAGCAGTTGCGCCAGCACTGAGAGCCAGTTTCCACGGGAAAGAAAGATCGTTTTTCATGCCAGGACCTCACACTTTCGTCTTGCTAGCCCGCTCACCCAGAATACCTTGCGGGCGGAAGATGAGGATGAAAACCAGTATGGCAAAAGCGATACCATCTTTTAGCTGGTTTGCTGCAGGGATTCCAAGCCCGCTCAAGAACAGGTTTGGACCCAAAGACTCGATCAATCCCAATAAAGTACCACCCAGCCAGGCGCCGACCACATTACCAATTCCACCCAATACGGCTGCTGTGAACGCTTTAAGCCCCGGGATGAACCCCATATAAAAGTGAACTTGAGAATAGATAAGCGAATATAAAATACCGGCAATGCCTGCTGAGATTCCCCCCAGAGTGAAAGTGAAAACAATAACACGGTCTACATTAATCCCCATCAAGGCTGCAGCTTCTTTATCTTCGGAGACAGACCGCATCGCTTTTCCTATTTTGGTTCGCTGGACAATAGTGTAAAGAATTAGCATCAAGACCATCGATGACACGATGACCAGCGCATCCGTTTTGGGGATGGGGATCTGACCGATATAGATGACTCCTTTTAGAGCATCCAAGCTCGGATAAGTCTCTGGGTCGTTACCGTAAAATCCTCGAAATGTGTATTGCAGGAAGAATGAAGCGCCAATCGCCGTGATCAACGGAACCAGGCGGGGAGCATACCTCAGGGGACGGTAGGCAATTCTTTCGAGCAATATTGCTGTGGTTGCCGAAATGGTTGCTGATAAAACCGTGATCAAGATTAGACTGAGGATGGGGTTTTCATTATAAAAACCAATGGAGTTGAGGTATTTGGCGAGAAAAACTGCGGTAAAGGGTCCGACCATGAACACCTCGCTGTGAGCGAAATTGATCATGCGTAGAATGCCATATACCAGAGTGTAACCAAGAGCGATTAGAGCGTAAATCCCGCCGAGCTTTAACCCATCGATGGTCAGGTTGATCCATTGCTCGGGTGAATATTCTGCCGCACGCCAGGTCACTATAGTGCCATATACAACAGCGAGACCGATCGCGGCACCTATAGCCCATACGATAATATCTATGAATGTGACACGCTGACGCCATCTCTTCAGCATACCTGACCTCCCGATAATGAAAAAGGGGAGGGACGAAGGGAATTTCGTCCCTCCCCGGGTGTTAATGGTTCAACTGCTTGAGAATTTTTACGGCCAAACCTTCACGGGAGGATATTGACCTTCGGAGTATTGATACACGGCGATATTAGGATCAGCGCAGTCACCGGTGGAAGTGCAGGTCAAGTTACCAGTCAGTCCAGAGAAGTCTTTGGTGGAATACATGCAATCGCGTAAAGCCTGGCGTCCGATGAGAAGATCACCGCCATCCTTGTCGCCTACTGCGACTTTTTCGATGCAGGCAGCAACCAAATTTAGCGCGTCATAGGCATGAGCGTGGAAAATGCTCACGGGTTTTGACCCGAATTTGGCTTCGTATGCAGGAACGAATTTCGCTTCATAATCCGGTCCGAATTGAGAGAAGTCCGGGCTCGAAACATAGACGCCTTCCACAGCCGGGCCAGATCCTTCCATCACATCCGGCGAGAACATGCCATCCGCGCCCATCTGAACAACATTTTCAAGTCCAGGGGTTGAGCGTGCTTGAAGGATGAGCTGGGTGCCTGCCGCGATGAAGATCGGGTGGTAGATGAACTCGGGCGAGCCGGCAGCGATACTGGTGAGAACACCGCTCATGTCGACCTGATCAGGGCTGACAAATTCCTGGGCAGTGATCTCTCCGCCTAGTTCCTTGAATTTATCGACGAAGACCTGCTGGAGCGAATCGGCGTAGATCGAGCCGTCGTGAATGGTGGCAGCTTTGCGCAAGCCAAGCGTTCCATAAACGAACTCAGCGGCCGCAGCACCCTGGACTTTATCACTGTGCGCAGTGCGCAGGTAGCCGGGGTGGTTATTTTCATTGCCCGCCAGAGTCAAATCGGGAGCTGTATTGGAAGCTGAAATGACCACAAAGCCGGCGTCGGACCATAGCGGCATTGCAGCGCGCAACGCGCTGGAACAGGAAGTACCGAGGACGGCGACAATCGAGGGATCGGCAGCCAACTTGGTGCCGGCAGCCTGCCCGCCTTCAGCAGAGCATCCATCATCCTCACCGTCGAACTGGATGTCGTGACCGAGTAATTTACCGCCTCTTTCATCAATGGCAATTTCAGCGCCATTGCGTGAATCAATTCCAAGTGTGGCATCGGGGCCGGCAATTACCATGGCGTAAGCAATGTGGATCGGGTCGCCCGATTTAACTTCTACACAGCCGATTGAGTCGGTGCATTCAACTTTTGGGGCGCATGCAGAAAGAATACCTAGTACTAGAACCATCACTGCGAGAATGACAATCAAACGTTTCGACATTTTCTTCTTCCTCCTCTGGAATAGGTGAGACGTACTTAAGTAAATACTAGAACTGACCTACGGCTGACCATGCCAATTCACTTGTCTTCCACCACCTCCTTTTAGAAGGCTCAAAATTATTCTTACAATCTTGTTAAGAGATAATGGTACAGGAAATTTTGAAATCGGTCAAGCCATTTACGATGTTTTTAGCTGGATTGAGTGTGATTGTCAGCCTTTTCACGGATTTTCATGTCCGTGTTTCGCATTTTCATTGCGAGATCGGCAGCGAGATTATACATGAGACGAAATCCCAGCTGAGGATAGGTCTCGCATAGCAAGATCAATTTATCTCTCGGGATCACCAGCAGGTGGGTATCCTTGACAGCTGCCCGAGTAGTGGCTGACCGCAGTCCTTCATCGACCAGAGCGACTTCGCCAAATGATTGCCCGCGCTTTAAGGTTGTGATGACTACTTTCTCTGGAATCCGTGTCGTGGTACGGCCTGAAATCATGGAAGGATTTACCAGGATGTCCACTTCGCCATGTGCGATGACATAAAGTTCCTTGCTGGAGCTGTTTTCCTCGAAGATGATCTGACCGGCAGAATAAGCCACCTCGCGGCAGATATTTGCAATCAATTCAAGTTGTGTCGACGTCAGTTGATAGAAGATGTCGGCTTGCTTCAAATAAGTTACTGTGGAAGTCATGGTTGCTCCGTAGCCTGGATCTTGTTTTAGTTTAGCATAATTGCCGGTTCGTTTCAATCAGGGGTAAACGTAAGTTAACCAGTCGAGTGGATCCACCTGGACGCCATTCACCCAGATCTCGAAATGCAGGTGAGCGCCGGTTACCCGTCCGGTCCCGCCAACCACCCCGATTTGCTGTCCTTTTTCCACGGTGTCACCTTCGGTCACGAGGATTTCGGATTGGTGCCAGAAACCGGAATAAACTCCATGACCGTGGTCGATGATGGTCGCATTGCCTCGAACGGTCAACGGACCGGCAAAGATCACCACCCCGTCTGCTGGAGCCGTGATCGGCAGACCTTCCCCTCCACCAAAATCGAGCCCTGTATGAAAATACGAAAATTCACTGTCATTGTAGGACCGCCGATTCCCATAACGCGAAGTAAACGCATCTGGATAAAGCGCCGGCGAAGTAAAAACCCCATCCCAGTATTTTTCGGGTGAAGCCGGACCAACGAGCGCAGCAACCTGCTCACTTTCAGGCTCTGTCACTACCGGATCAATATAGGAGGGATCTACATAAAGAACAGGATCGTTAGGATAAAAACCTGACCGAATCAGGACATTTTGTTCAAAACTTTGCGAGGAGCCGTCAGGCAAGGTCGCTGTAAGTTGTAAAGGGTATGGTCCCGGTGGCAGCATCGCATGAACGCCCTGCAGCGCAACTTGCATGCCGTCATCGGTTGCGAAAAACCTCAAGGGTTTGTCAACCATTATGCCGCTTAGCTGAACAGCCGGGTCAGTTTTGACCGTAATTTCCGCAGTGCCACCTTGCTTAAATGGTGCGTCCCTTAACTCAATGCTCTGGAAGGCGGGAGGCAGACCAATTGCTATCGATTCGCCTGAACCAGAACTCCCAAATAAGACTTCGGCAGGCATGCCGTCCCAGGTCCCGATGAGCGCATTTTGCTCCGAAATCGTCCATGGGCTGTTATTCTGGCGAACCGCTAGCTCGAGAAGACTTTCGCCTTCGTCCAAGCTAAAACGGGACGATAATAATTGCTTGTCGTCAGTCAGCTTGGGAATGACAAATCCAACACCGGCGTAAAGCTCTGCCGGGTTTGTAACTTTATTGAGCTGCCGAAGGAATTTTTCAGGGATTTGGTACTGCCTGCTGATGGATCGGAGAGTCTCGCCATAAGAAATTAATTTTGTTTCGAGGATCCCGGACACGCCCTCAAGGCCTGGAATCAACAAAGGTTGGCCAACGAAGATCTGATTCGCGTCTGTTATTCCATTGGCGGACATCAGGTCAGCCAGTTTGACTCCGAAGCGATTTGCTATCAATGTCAGGCTGTCGCCCGAAGCAATAATATATGTTGGACCTGTGACCGGAGTAGGCTCAGGGGTCGGCTCAGGGGTCGGTGTAAGTTCAACTGCCGGGGTCGCACTGGCTTCCTGTGAATTTTCCTGCGCCGAAACTTGAGAGGCGAAGACCAGAGCAAGAATTAAGAATAAGGAAGGAATTAGACTTTTAATCATTATTAAATTCCACTTTATCACCCACCTGAAGAAAATCCATATTTGAAGGGGCAAGCTCGATAACATATTTTGCAGGGACCTTGGATGCATAATAGGGATGCCAGCTTGCTGCCAGCGCTTTGTCCACAACGGTCATGGTTGAATTGACCCAGAAAACTGCCAGATCTGTCCAAACGAACAACATATGAATGGATGTGTCCATTCTGCTGTCGCGCTTTTCGGCGAGAATCAATCCCTCATCCGAATGGATATCCTTCCGAAAGGTAAATCCTCGCAGGCGGCTGATGAAGTCGTCGCAATATTTTACCCGGAAGGGTCGAAAATTCTTATTCGTCAAGTTGATGATTTTTTTGAAATGGGGCATTGAGGATTCGAAAACGGAGCGCTGATGGTGCCGCCCCGTGTTTATTCGTTCTGCACGACCTGGTTGTTTAGCACTTTATCAACGCTGGCCAGGAGTTCCTGTGGGCTGAAAGGTTTGGCGATATAGTCGTCAACCTTGGCAATGTGAATTCCTAGAACCTTATCGATGCTCTGAGCTTTGGCTGTGACGACGATCACAGGGATGTCGCGCGTCTTTTCACCGGCTTTCATTTGCTGGTATACTTCCCATCCATCCATATCGGGCATCATCAAGTCGAGCAGGACCAATTGGGGCATCTTGTTGCGGATGAGTTCCAGTCCTTCCAGGCCAGTGCCAGCTCCCAGGACGTCAAATCCCTTCCTGACAAGGATCAGACGGATGAGATCCACCATTTCAGGCTCATCCTCCACGCAAACAATGGTTCTTTTCGGACGGTCGTTCATTAATATCCCAGCCACATATCGATTAAGTTTACCATAATTTCAAAATAGCCATGAAAATAACAACTTGGAACGTCAATGGAATAAGAGCGGCGCTCGGAAAAGGATTGGCTTCCTGGATTCAGGCCGAAAGCCCCGATGTATTGTGTCTGCAGGAAATCAAAGCCAAGCCGGAGCAATTGACCGAATCACAGCGGGATTTTCCCGGATACTCGGTTATTTGGAATCCCGCCGAGCGACCTGGTTATAGTGGAGTGGCGACGTTTACACGCAAAGATTTTTTAGATTTTCAGGTCGGTATGAATGAGCCGCGCTTCGATATCGAAGGGCGGACCATTCGCTCTCGTCACTTGGATTTTCTTCTCTTCAATAGTTACTTCCCAAATGGACAACGTGGACAGGATAGAGTCTCTTATAAATTGGATTTCTATGCCAACCTCTTAAGAATTTGCGACGATCTTCACGCATCCGGGGAAAATGTCATTTTGACAGGGGATTTCAATACGGCTCACAAACCCATCGATTTACGTAATCCGAAGGAAAATGAAAAAACTTCAGGTTTTTTACCCGAGGAGCGCGAATGGGTGGACCATTATCTAAATCACGGATTCGTTGATATCTTCCGCCATCTCTATCCCGATAAGGTTCAATATACATGGTGGACTTACATTTCAAATGCCAGAGCAAGAAATGTGGGCTGGCGGCTGGATTATTTTCTGGTTTCAAAGAACCTTGTTCCTAGGATCAGCGATGTGATCATTCGCGATGACGTGCCTGGCTCAGACCATTGTCCGGTGACCCTCGTTATCGATTGAGACTTCGAGATCACTTTTTCGGCAGGTTTGGAAATATAAGAAAATTATATAAATATTCTTATTTTCATGCCTCCCCTCGGTTTAGATTGGTATAATGGCGGTAGAAATAATAGGAGGCGTTAGTGAATTCTAGAAATCAGTCTTATATAATTTATGCGCTGCTTTTTGTGGCTATCGTGGCGATGGTCTATTTCAATGTCAGGCAGCAGCCAAATACCCAGGATGTACTGACAATCAACCAGTTGGCGGACGATGTCAGGGCTGGAATCGTATCGCGAATCGAGGTCGAGTCCGATGACAAGTTAAATGTCATTTACGACGGTTCGACCAAGGATAATCTCATTGAACGCCAATCACGCAAAGAGCCGCAGCTTACGCTCGTAACCCAACTCCTGGACCTTGGGGTAACATCCGAACAGCTTGAACCGGACAAAATCAAGATCGATGTTCAGGCACCCAGTTCATGGATGGGGGTCATGACTGTCCTGGGTTACGTCCTTCCATTTGTTATGCTGGCAGGTATCTTCTGGTGGATCTTCCGCCAGGCGCAAGGCAGCAACAATGCCGCCATGTCCTTCGGCAAATCCAAGGCGCGTATGTTTAGCGGCGACCATCCCACTGTTACCTTCGATGATGTGGCTGGAGCCGAGGAGTTTAAAGAAGAACTCAAGGAAGTAGTAGAGTTCTTAAAAGAACCGCAGAAATTCATCCAGTTGGGTGCCCGAATTCCAAAAGGAGTGCTGCTGGTCGGACCTCCAGGAACCGGCAAGACCCTGATGGCCAAGGCGGTTTCAGGAGAGGCGGGTGTGCCGTTCTTCTCGATCTCCGGTTCCGAGTTTGTGGAAATGTTCGTAGGTGTGGGCGCGAGCCGGGTACGCGATTTGTTCGAACAGGCAAAACGTCATTCCCCATGTATTATTTTCGTCGACGAAATCGATGCGGTTGGCCGTCAACGCGGAGCTGGGTTGGGTGGATCTCACGATGAGCGTGAGCAAACGCTCAATCAAATGCTGGTGGAGATGGATGGATTTGACACCGACACGAATGTGATCATCATCGCAGCGACCAATCGACCTGATATCCTGGACCCTGCCTTGCTTCGCCCAGGCCGCTTTGACCGTCGCGTTATGCTCGATCGTCCGGATGTAAAGGGGCGGGAAGCGATCCTGCGTGTTCACATCAAGGGAAAGCCCATAGAGCCCGATATCAATTTGTCAATCCTGGCTCGTGGAACTCCTGGATTTGTCGGCGCCGACTTGGAGAATATGGTTAACGAAGCAGCCATCCTGGCAGCTCGCCGAAATAAAAAATCCATAGGCCAGCCTGAGTTTCAAGAAGCTATCGAACGAGTGATTGCCGGCCCAGAGCGAAAGAGCCGGCTCATATCCGATGAGGAAAAACGCATCATCGCTTATCATGAAGCCGGCCATGCGGTTGTGATGAACGTCATTCCAGAAGCAGATCCGATCCACAAAATCACGATTGTCGGCCGCGGGCAGGCGGGTGGTTATACCATGGCGTTACCTGAAGAAGATCGAATCCTTGCCTCACGAAAGAAATTGACCGCTGAGATGATTGGCCTGCTGGGCGGGCGCGCCGCAGAGGAGATCGTCTTTGATGACATTACTTCCGGTGCATCCAATGACTTCGAACGGGTGACACATATCGCAAAGTTGATGGTTACCCGTCTTGGAATGAGTAATCATTTAGGCAATATGGTCTATGGGAAAAAGGAGGAATTGATCTTCCTTGGCCGCGAAATATCAGAACAGAGGGACTATTCCGAGGCGGTCGCTGAACAGATAGACAGTGAGGTTCGCCAGCTTGTGGATAATTCCTACAAAAAAGCGTCGGAAATCCTCCGAGAGTATCGCGATAAACTTGATGCGGTTGCGGAGAAACTTCTGGAAGTTGAAACCATCACTCGCGATGAGTTTGAAAAGATCTTCCCTCCACCCTTCACGAAAAATAATGGAACTCCGAAAATCCCTGCATAGAATAAAAGAGACTGGCTTAGTGAAAAAGCCAGTCTCTTTTATACTAATATAGCTGCGATTACTTCTCTTTTTCCTGTCGAACCAATTCACGGCGCAGGATTTTACCGACGGTCGTCTTGGGCAATTCCTTGCGGAATTCGATATGCGTTGGAATTTTAAAGACCGCCAGATGGTCCTTGCACCATGCTTTGACCTCATCTTCCGTCATGGTCTCCCCTGGCTTAAGAACGATCCATGCCTTGACCGTCTCTCCGCGGTAGGCGTCTGGGATGCCAGCCACTCCACACTCCAGCACCTTTGGATTGGCAATGATGACTTCCTCTACTTCGCGAGGCCAGACCTGGTAACCACCGGGTTTTATCAATTCCTTTTTTCTGTCCACGATGTAGAAATAACCGTCCTCGTCCATCCGGGCTATGTCGCCAGTGTAAAGCCAGGGACCAGTTCCATCCGGTAATGTGCGAAGGCTGTTGGCAGTTTCTGTAGGCATGTTGTGATAACCCTTCATCACCTGCGGACCACGGAGAATTAGTTCGCCGATTTCGCCGATCGGCATGACAGTTACTCCATCGTCCAGATTGACGATCCTACAATCCACATCCGACATGGGCATACCAATTGAGCCAGTCTTGTTCGTTCCTAATAATGGATTGCAGTGGGTTGCGGTCGGCGCTTCAGATAATCCATAGCCCTCGAAGACGACACCTCCGGTCAGCGCTTCAAATTTTTCCTTGGTCTCACGCATCAATGGTGCGGAGCCTGAAATGCAAGCTTTAATGGAGTGCAGGTTGTATTTCCCAGCCGTTACGGCGGCATTGTTATTGATCGCATTATAAAGTGTTGGCACGCCCGGGAAAATTGTTGCATGGTATTTATGGATGTTCTCAAGAACGTCCGGAATATCCCTGGCGTTGGGCACCATGACCATGGTCGCTCCGGATGCGAGTGCAAAGTTCATCCCGCACACCATGCCATACACATGGAAGAGGGGAATGGCGGCAAGGACAATTTCACTGCCTTCGGTTAGATTCGTCATCCATTTCTTGATCTGCAGAGTGTTGGCTACGACATTCCTGTGGAGGGCTACAGCGCCTTTGGAAATTCCAGTCGTCCCGCCGCTGTACTGGAACAATGCCACATCATCAGGACCGACATCCAATTTAGGGCGATCTGCCGGCGTGTATTTCGCAATCAGATCCTTCATCCAAATATCGCCTTCGGCAAGTCCTCCTTCGATCCGAAAACCGCCTTTCTTTTCCTTTGCGAGAGTGAACAAGACACGCAGAACAGGCGGGAGGGTTTCCTTGATGTTAGTTACGATCAATTTCTTTAGCTTGGTGTTCGGTTGAGCAGCCTTCATGATTTTATAAAAGTTGCTCATCACGAACATGATCTCGATCCCGGCATCGTTGACCTGGTATTCAATTTCTCTTGGTGTGTAAAGAGGGTTCACTGCAACGACGACCCCTCCTGCTTTGAGGATTCCGAAGTAAGCCATGATGAATTGAGGGGTGTTCGGAATAAAAATACCGACCCTGTCTCCTTTTTTTACGCCCAATCCTGCGAGAGCGGCTGCGACCTGGTCGGTAATTTCGTTCATTTCCTTGTAGCTGATCTTCGCCCCCTTGAATAGCGTACAAGGAACATCTGGATATTTTTTCGCAGAATCTTCAAGAAAATCCTGAAGCGCGATTTGGGGGTAATCGATGTGCGGTGGGACCCCCTTGTCATAATTCCTGGTCCAGAACCGGTCATCCATGACTTTGCCTCCTCCTCAAGACGCGATACATGATGGATTATTTATTTCAGTATAGGGAAAAAAGATTAAAAGTCAACTAATCTGAAGAATCCAAATTAGTTGTCAGACAACTCCTAACATAAGACACAATATCGTCTCCTGTAGAGGAATCCAGGCTGAACCACTTGATGTCTGGGTTATTCTCCTTGAACCAATTACCCTGTCTTCGAACGTAAATCCTGGTCGCTTTCCTCATTTTCATTTTGGCTTCTTCAACAGTTATTTTTTCTTCTAGGACATCCACGCACTCGCGGTATCCAATGGCGGACAGTGTCGGTAAGCTCGGTGAGAAGCCGTTACCCATCAGTGATTCCACCTCCTGTAATAAACCTTGCTCGAACATATCATCAATTCTTGCATCGATGCGCTGATACAGTTCCGTTCTCGGGAGAGTTAATCCCACCTGGACGAGGAAGTAGGGCGACGGCTTTTTTAATTTTTGTGCGGAGAAAAGGATCCCTGAAGTGAAGATCACCTCCAGGGCGCGGACGGTCCGCCGGACGTTGCGGGAGTCGATGGAGTCTGCCGCTGCGGGATCCAGAATCCTAAGCTTGTTGTGAAGCCATTGATGCCCTTGTTGCTCGGCCAAACCGCTCAACACGTCCCGAAGCTTGTTGTTCGGCTCAACGGGAGGAGGTGTCCAGCCTCCTGTCACGGCGTGGATGTATTGCCCTGTTCCACCAACGAGGATGGGGAGCTTTTGCCTGGTGTGGATATCAGAGATCGCCTCCCTGGCAGCCTCCTGGAAAACTGCCAAGGACAAGCTCTGATCGGGGTCGGCTATATCGATCAAGTGATGGGGAGTTTGTGCGAGTTCCTGGGGTGAAGGTTTAGCCGTCCCGATGTTCATCCCCCGATAAAACAAACGCGAATCAGCAGAAACGATCTCGCCGTTCAATCGGTTGGCAAGATGGATGGCTGTTCTTGTCTTGCCAACGGCCGTTGGACCAACCAACACAAGTAAGGGAGGGAGGGGAGTCATTTTTATTATGAGAATTGGACAAAGTAATAATGGAAATGCGAGGAGCTATTCCAAAACGTACATGATCGTTGGTGGCACTGGAGTTAGAAAGTACATGGTCGTCCATGAATGCCACGGAACATAATCGTCGTCACCGTATGCCAGGTCGATCCAATATCTGCCCTTGATGCCTGCGCCAATATCCGAGATGATGGCACGTCCGTATCCGGGGACATAAACTGGATCACCGTTCATAAATCTCCACCAGCTGCGGATGACGCCGATCACACCTTTTTGAGCCTTTAATCCCCCTGCAGTTCCGTATCCGCACCAGGGCACACCTAACCGGCATGGCGAATAAGAAGTCGCGTAAACCTGTACGGCGCGATAATATTCCAGAGGTCCTTCGGGTGTATCCACTGTGCGGAAGACAATTTTCGTTCCCGCGCCGATAATGCGGTCCTTCGGAGGCCGAACGACAGCCTCCGCATCGGTATCCTGTATAACTTCCAGTCCGTCCTCATAGCGGATTCGGGTCCGTGTCGCCGCCAAGCCTGGTTCGCCGACCTGAAGCAGATCCTGCTGGTCGAGTTCGAGATCGGCGGTCAACTGAACCTCCGTGTTGAACGGGATGGTTTTTTGGACCAGCGTAACCGATTTGTTGACTCGCACCACCCGGATCTTTCCGTCTTCAGGTAACGGCTCGGACGCTGGTGGGATACTGTAATCCATTCCTTGAAGGGATATGCCTGCGTCGGCGAGAGCTTCGCCCACGGTCGATGCTGAAGTAAATCCAGTGACAGTGCTGCCAATGGTAGTAACCTCGATCTCGTCAGCTTGGTGATAGGTGATATTCAGTGGACCTACGAGTGTTGTTGCTGCTGGCGGATCCAGAGAAATCGCTTGCGTGTAGCTGTATGCCGTTTTCTTTCAGGAATTCTCCGACTGTTGGAGCAGATGACGCTAGCTTCACCTGCTGCCCGTTATTTGTAAAGGTAACCGGAACCGCAGGGCGAATTTGAATGACAACTTCACCTTCAGGAAGAGGGGAATCGGGCGAAACTGGAATTCCATTGACAAGCACCATGTCCTCCGGCGAGAAGGACACTCCAGCCGAGATTAGCAGCGCTGACGGAGTATTCAATGTCCTGTCCACAGTCAGGCTATTTTCTCCGTTCAAAATGGTGACTTGAGATGAATTAAGCTCCGTGGGTTGGCAGGAAGTTAATACAAGTGTGCCAACGAGGGCAGCCAAAACGACATATTTCATGCGAACAATTCTAACATAACGAGTATGAATTTTCCTTCAACGGACATCAATTATTAGTTTAGAATCATCTTATGGAGAAATCCGAAACCATCACCAGCCGCTCCAATCCATCAGTAAAAATTGCCCGCAGTCTGAAAGACCGCAAGGTTCGAAACAAGGCAGGCAAATTTCTGGTCGAGGGTATTCATCACGTGGGTGAAGCGTCGGCTGCAGGGTGGAATATCGATTTTATACTCTACTCGCCGGAGTCGCTTACCAGCGGTTTTGCAAAAAATCTCCTCGCATCCGAGGAATCAAAGGGCGTGCGATGTCTCCCGGTTTCAACGGATATCCTCGAATCTCTAGCTGACAAGGATAATCCGCAAGGATTACTTGCCGTTGTTAACCAAAAGGCAGCCTCGCTTGATTCCTTGCTCCAAAGAAGTTTTTGTTTTGGTGTCGCATTGGTTTCACCTCAGGATCCCGGTAATGTGGGGACAATCCTGCGGACGTTGGATGCAGTCGGCGGGGATGGGTTGATTTTACTGGACGGCGGCGTGGATCCGTTCCATCCATCAGCCGTTCGGGCAAGCATGGGCACCTTATTCTGGAAACCGGTCGCCACTGCATCTTTCGATGACTTCACCGGATGGGCTAGGCAAAACCGCTACCAACTGATCGGGACTTCTGCGCATGCAGCGATTGACTACAGGGATGCTAAATTGGAAAAACTGACATCCATCCTCGTCCTGGGTAGCGAACAAAAAGGGTTGAGTGAAGTTCAATTGGCGGCTTGTGATGTTTCGATTAAGCTCCCGATGCACGGAAGGGCAAGCTCTTTAAACCTCGCTGTGGCTGCAGGTGTTTTGCTTTATGAATTGTTGGAGAAGCGCGATAATTAATTCAGCGATCATATAAAATGACAGGGCACTCAAATCGAGTGCCCTGTTTTGATCATAAATTATCGAATAATTTTAATATTCGTCTTCCTCGTCATCAAGCCAGAGTTCGTCTTCATCTTCCTCGAACTCATCCTCTTCCCATTCCTCCATTTCTTCTCCATCCCATTCTTTATCAGCGCCGGCTTCTTCGTTGGGGGAAAAGGTTGCACAACCCGTGTCGGGGTCCAGTTCAACGGCGGCTGCAGAGCAATATCCGTCATCGATGAAGACACAGTCGGCATAATGGCAACGGATTCGTGGCATGGTCTCCTCCTATTGTGAAGGTTGTTTAATTAATCGAATAAGTGCAAAGACGAAACACAACAAGATAGCGATGGCTGAAGCCACACAAAATGGGCAGACTGCATGAATTACATAGAGTTCAAGGTAGGTGAGGTAGGCGGAGTATACCACACCGGCCAGTCCCATCCCAAACTCGAGCAGTGGACCGTTCTCCTGGAAAAAATCAAAATAATTTTCCAGAACTAAAGCACCAATAATTGCCAGATACCCTATCAACCCCACGACAGCAACAGGGATTCCATATATTTCGGAATAAGGACTGGCATTCACAGACGAACACCCGCCATTTCCCAGGCACATGGCCGCGATGTCATAAGATTTAAAAACGGCCATGTAGATCGATATGGCCAATCCTGCGATAGCTGAAATCATGGTCGCCCAATATAGTTTTTTCATATACTCCTCACAGAAGCCAAGCATCCACTTCCTTGCCAAGCGGCACGGATTTTACACCAGAGGGGATTATTAGTAAAGCGTTCGCCTGAACGAGAGAAAGCATATTGCTGGATACCTGATGCCCGGTTAACCTGGCTGTCAGACGCCCGTGGTCATTTGTAACGACAGCCCTTAAGTAAGATTCCCTGCCGTCTGATTCGACCTGCTCTGTAAGCTGCACTCGTGTCGTCGGACGCTGGATGAAACCAAGCCCTGACAATTTCTCTATAGCCGGAATAATGAAAACGATGAAACCGATGAAGGCTGAGACAGGATTGCCCGGGAGGCCAAAAAAGGGGGTATTGCGATACTCTCCGAATGCAAGTGGTTTTCCTGGACGCATGTTGACCTTCCAAAAGTCAACCGATCCATTCAATTCGACCACTCGTTTGACGTAATCAAAAGCGCCTACACTCACGCCGGCTGAAGAGATGATGGCATCTGCTCCCTCGTCAATTGCTTTGTCGAGTAATTTTCTTATGGCATCAGGATTATCTGAGGCGATTCCCAGATCGATTACATTTGCTCCATTTTCCTCGGCGAGAGTGCTCAAAGAATGAGAGTTTGCATCCCTGATCTTTCCTGGCAGGAGGGGTTCGTTTATGGAAATGAGTTCATCGCCAGTGGAAAGAATCGCCAACCGGGGGTGCCGAAACACTTGAATTTTTGACTTGCCCAACATGGCAAGCAAGCCGATTTCCTGCGATCTGAGCCGTAATGGAGACTCAAGAATGGTTTGTCCGATTAAAACATCCGCGCCTTGATGCCGGATGTTTTCTCCTTTTAGAGCGGTCCTTTTTATTTCCACATCTACAGGGGCGCGAATTCCAGCATCCCGATGATTGTGATTAGTATCCTCAACCATCACGATCGCGTCGGCTCCGGCAGGAATTGGCGCGCCGGTCATGATGCGTACACATTCGCCTTCGCTTATTCCTTTGCTGGTTGTCGCCCCAGCAGGAATGTCACCTACGACCTTCAGAATCACCGGACTTTCCATCCGGGCAGTTTTCGTATCGTCTGCCCTGACGGCAAATCCATCCACGCTTGAGTTGTCGAAAGAGGGGAGATCTGTCTCGGCTATTATGTTCTCAGCAGAATCCTTCCCGCGGATTTCTGCAACGCAACCGTTGTCTTATCCACCGGTAAAAAATGGGAAAGGATCCGTTCTCTGGCTTGGCTGACACTGAGCATTTGGGTGCCTTATACCTGAAAAAGCGCCGAGATTATACCATTTATCCCCAAATGAACACGATGATCAAAGCCCGAATTTCATCCCCCGCGCAGGCGTTGCGCTTCCATAACATTCGGGAGATTCTCGATCTTGGTCAGAAGCCGGCTGAGTTGCTCGAGGTCTTTGATCTCCACGACAAGGCGCATGTCTGCTACGTCCGCATGGATACTGTCGCGATCGATGTGCACATTCACATCCACAATATTCACCCCTTCATTCACGAGCAGGTTGGAGATGTCTCCCATCAGTCCATGCCGGTCATAAGCGGAAATCCGAATGGGTACTGGATAAGTGTTGATATGCTCCCCCCAGGTGACTCGCACCAGCCGGTCCCGGTCATTCATCGTCATGTGAAGGACATTGGGGCAGTCCTGCCGGTGAACGGTTGCGCCTCGTCCGCGAGTGATATAGCCGACGATTGGGTCACCCGGTGCTGGGTTGCAGCATTTGGCCATGGCTGTGAGCAGCCCTTTAAGTCCGAGTACCTTAACCGCTTCCGATGAAGCCGCTTCGCTTTTAGGAGCGGAGACAGGGATGATATCTTCCTGCTCGATCACGGGGATGTAGCGGTCTGAAAGCTTGTTGAATATCCTCCCGGTTGTGATATCGCCGCACCCGATGGCTTCGAACATTTCCTCCGGGGATCTAAACTCCAATTCGCGTGCCATGTCCTCGAGGTTGATTTCGCTCAAGCCCAAACGTTGGAGTTCGCGCATGAGCAAGTCTCGACCTTGAGAGATATTCTGATCGCGATCCTGTTTCTTGAACCAGGCTTTGATTTTTGATCTGGCGCGTTGAGTCCGGACCAACCCAAGGGATGGATTCAGCCAATCCCGGCTTGGACCGCCCTGTTTGGCGGTGAGGATTTCGACCTGATCTCCAGTGTGTAAGACATGATCCAGCGGGACGAGCTTCCCGGAGATTTTCGCTCCCCGGCAGTGATGCCCGACATCTGTGTGAACATGGTAAGCAAAGTCGATGGGCGTTGAACCGGCTGGGAGGTCGATGATGTCGCCGCGGGGCGTGAACACATAGACACGATCCTGGAACACGTCGGTCTTCATTCCATCGACGAATTCCTGGGCATCGTCCACGTCCTGCCGCCATTCCATCATCCTTCTCAACCATAGGATGCGCTGTTCGTAAGCCTCCTCGACAGGTTTCCCGCCTTCCTTGTAACGCCAATGGGCGGCAATGCCGTACTCCGCATTCTGGTGCATCTCAGCGGTACGGATCTGAACCTCCAGCGGTTTTCCATCATCGAAGATAACAGCGGTATGGAGCGATTGATAGAAATTGTCTTTAGGGGCCGCGATGTAATCATCGAATTCCGAGGGGATGGGTCTCCACCGGGAATGTACGATTCCGAGGGTGATATAACACGAAGACACATCCGGAACGATCACTCGAACGGCTCGTACGTCACGGACCATTTCGAAGGATTTTGCCTTTACCTGCATTTTCCGGAAAATCGAGTAGATATGTTTTGGCCGACCGGAGACTTCACCCTTGATGTGGCTTTGGGCAAGCAATTTTTCTATGCTGGAGACGATCTCCTCCATCTGTTGTTCGCGGGTATCTCTGCGTTCCGCAAGCTGCTCTGCAATCTCCTTGTATTTTTCAGGATTGACATAGCGGAAACCGAGGTCTTCCAATTCCCATTTCATCTGCCAGATACCAAGGCGATTGGCGAGTGGGGCAAAAATATCCAAGGTCTCCTGTGCAATTCGTTTTTGTTTATCAGGTTTTGTGTAGCTCAATGTCCGCATGTTATGGAGTCGGTCAGCCAGTTTGATCAGCACGACGCGGACGTCCTCGCCCATGGCCAGGAATGTTTTTCGCAGGGTCTCGGTTGCCAGTTCCTTTTTCCTCTTGGATACCTGTTCCGGCGAAAGATCCTCCAGCTTGTGGTTTTCCCCATTTTCACCTTCATGCTGGTCGCCACGCGAGACACGCGGCAGGTTGGAAAGCTTCGTCACCCCATCCACAAGCTTGGCTACGGTTTCTCCAAAATCCCTGCGGATATCGCTCAGGCTCAGTCTGGTGTCCTCGACTGTATCGTGCAGCAATCCCGCAGCGATGACTTCTGGCGGGACATGCATTTCCGCAAGGATGGCCGCGACTGCGACGCAATGATTGATGTAGGGTTCGCCTGATGCGCGTTTTTGTCCTTCATGAGCAGATTTAGAAGCTTGGTAGGCGCGTATCAACATTTCCCGATCCATAAGGTTGTAATCAGGAGGAAGATTATCCAGCAGTGACTGGATTCCAACAGGCGCCTCAGCAGTTTTCTTCATGTAGTACACTATTTTACATCTCTCCATGCCTTTCTAGCGTTATTAGTGCAATGTCGGCTGGAGAAGATTTGCGGCATTATAATTCAGCTGGAGTGGATTATGCCAACCGTTAATAATGTAACCCGAATGTTGGATGCTAAAAAAATTCCGTATACAGCCTTCGACACGCCTGAAGAGAAACTGGGAGCTGCCGAGACCGCGGATTTCCTCCAAGTCCCCATTGAAATCGTGTTTAAGACCGTTGTGTTATCCCGCCAACAGGAAGGAAGTAAATCCGTCCCTGGCAGGAAAAAACCCATCCTTGCTGTCATACCCGGGAACCATAGTGTCGATTTAAAAATGGTGGCAAGGGAACTCAATGAAAAGAAAATCCTTCTCCCCACCGAGAAAGAGGCGGAGCAAATAACAGGACTTCAAGCAGGAGGGATTTCACCCCTGGCTTTAATCAACAAAGGATTCCAGGTCATTGTGGATGAGGCTGCCAAAGAATATGAGTCCATTCATGTTTCAGGAGGTCAAAGGGGATTGAATATTAAGATCCCCGTTGCCAGTCTTTTGGAATTAGCATACGCCCGTGTTGGGAAAATCAGCATACCGGATGAATAAGTTCATCTGCTATAATTGAATGTGATTTCTAAGGAGAGCATTCATGTCCGAAAGCGACCTCATAATCAAGTGCCGCGGTGTTGAGAAATGGTACGGACATTTCCATGCCTTAAAGGGTGTGGATATGGATGTCGAAAAGGGTGAAGTCATAGTAATCTTCGGCCCCTCCGGATCGGGAAAATCCACATTCATTCGCACACTCAACCGCCTCGAAGAACATCAAAAGGGGCAAATTGTTGTGGACGGCATCGAACTAACCAGCGATATGAGGAATATCGAAGCGATCCGGATGGAAACAGGAATGGTTTTCCAGCAATTCAACTTGTTCCCGCACCTGACTGTGATGGAAAATATCACCCTTGCGCCCATTCAAGTCCGAAAATGGGACAAGGAAAAAGCTGAGGAGGTGGCTCTTCAGTTGTTGAATCGGGTTGGAATTCCCGAGCAGGCGAAAAAATATCCCGGTCACTTATCGGGCGGGCAGCAGCAGCGGGTGGCTATCGCACGCGCTTTAGCTATGCAGCCAAAGATTATGCTATTTGACGAACCGACGTCCGCGCTGGACCCGGAAATGATCAAAGAAGTACTCGATGTGATGATCGAATTGGCAAGAAGCGGGATGACCATGCTGGTGGTCACACACGAAATGGGCTTTGCTAAAGCAGTCGCCAAACGGATGTATTTTTTCGACCAGGGTTTGATCGTTGAAAGCGGCACCCCGGAAGAGATTTTTAGAAGTCCCAAAGAAGAACGGACGAAATTATTCCTGTCCCAAATACTTACTCATTAACAAACCCGGACAACCTACAGGTTGTCCGGGTTTTTCAAATTACCAAATTCCCATAGTATTTTGTTGCTTAAGTAAACTGTGTATTGATCTGACGAGTACGACCGTTTTATGCTGCTTGGCAGCAGTGGATAGTTCTCCTCAGGAAAAATTCAGCCTTTGATAACAGCAACAGGGACGAGTCGGGCTACTTTCCTCGCTATTCCAGCAGCACAAACTGTATCGACGACCTCGTCCACATCCTTGTATGCTTGCGGAGCTTCTTCCGCAAGTCCCGGCAAGCTGCCCGCTTTGATCGTAATCCCGCGATTCTCCAGGTTCCTCCTCAGCTCATTGCCATGGATCTCATGCTTGGCTTGATGTCTGCTCATCAGCCGGCCGGCGCCGTGGCAGCAGGACCCCCAAGCTCGTGTCATGCTTGATTCGGTTCCGACGAGAACATACGACGCTGTTCCCATGCTCCCCGGAACCAACACAGGCTGCCCAATTGACCGGTAATCGTCTGGCAGTTCTGGAGAACCCGGTCCAAAGGCTCGTGTGGCTCCCTTACGGTGGACGCAGACTTTCACCACTTGACCATGGACATGGTGGGTCTCGATTTTGCCCATGTTGTGCGCAATATCGTACACCTGGATAAGTTCCCAACCCCTGCCTTTTCCCGCAAACGTCTCTTCGAAAGCTCGCCGCGCTGAAAAAGCAAGTAGCTGCCTGTTAACGAAAGCGAAATTTGCTGCAGCTCGCATCGCGCCGAGGTACGCTTGTCCTTCGGGAGAGTCCATAGGAGCGCAGACAAGTTCCCGATCGGGGAGGTCGATCCCATAACGCCGTACTGCACCCTGGAACTCCTGCACGTAATCTGTGCAGACCTGGTGCCCGAGACCGCGCGATCCACAATGGATTTGGACTGTCAGGCACCCTTCGTGCAATCCCATAGTGGATGCGGATGGTTGATCATAAATTTTCTCCACCACATCCACTTCGATGAAGTGATTTCCCGCTCCGAGCGACCCAATTTGATCCTGTCCGCGTTTCTTGGCACGCTCACTCACCTTGCCGGGATTGGCTCCATCAAAGGCGCCGCCTTCTTCGGTTCGCGTAAGATCAGTCTCGGTTGCGAAACCATTCTTGAGTGCCCACGCGGCTCCCTCGCGAAGTATCCTGTCCAACTCGGGCAGGTTCGCCCGGACGATACCCTTGCTGCCGACCCCGCTCGGGCAGTAGCGATTCAACAGGGTGGCGAGCGTAAAGATTTCATCCCGAGCCGAATCGATTTCCAAGCGGGAAGCAAGGAGTTGGACTCCGCAGTTTATGTCATAGCCGATCGCGCCGGGAGATATCACGCCCTGAGGGAGTTCAGTCGCTGCAATCCCGCCTATTGGAAAGCCATATCCCTGGTGCATATCCGGCATGACCACGACTTCACCGACCAATCCTGGCAGCGTCGTTGCGTTAACCGCCTGTTCGAGTGATTTGTCGTCGACGATGGCTTCGATCAACTTACGCGTCGCGAACAAACGAACAGGGACTCTCATATCCTTTCGGTAGGAAATGGGTATTTCCCATTCAACATCACTAATGCGGTTTAAGTCGGATATCTTCATGGGGTCTCAGCGGTTTAAATAAATCACACATCAAAAACCAAGACAGCTTCAAGAAAATCGCCACTTTTGATGATCTTTAAATTGTGGAAGGTTACTGCTTTTATGGTTTTTCCCATCGAATTGATTTGAGCGCCCTGCAAGGTTGCATGCAACGATGTGTCATCGAGGTCGATACTAATATTTTCAAAACCAATTTGATCCCGTTCTACCATGTAGATTAACTCGGAGAGAAACGCGACCATCAGACTCTCATAATCAAAAGCGGTCAGATGGATTTCTTTATTGTAAGGGTGAGCCTCGTTTAACTGCAGTCCTAATATTGAATTCATACCCCGAGCAGCCTCGGACAACAGTGATGGCATGTCCTGCGCCCAGACGCGAATCGAACAATCCGCTGTGTGGCGAATCTCTTCAAATGGCATAATTACATTGTAATCATTTTTATGGAAGCAGTGAGGCTATGTCTACACTGGAAAAGTAACGTCTGTAAGCTGACGACTCCCTCAGTAACAATTCGATTTCGATGGCTCCAGACAGGGCATCTTGTGTGACTGCTTTACGTAGTGGGAGAGTGGTTCGTACCTTGTCTTCGGTCAGATATTCAACAACGATCTTGCCATTCATGACTAACCAACCTAAAGCCCTTTCAACGGCACTGTCAGTTTGGGCACAAGCGGCTGCCAACTCAGGAATTGTTGTAAGTCCATTTTTGTGACTGATGGCATACTTCAATAAACCTGCCAGCCTTTCCAGGAAATTGTTCTTTTCATCCATGCCCGGATCCACCGCAAAAAGGTAGACCTTTTCTGGCCGAGACCCCTCCAGGACCTTTCTGAAAACAGAAGTTGATGGAGGCGTGGTCCACACCACCAGGTTTCTCGCGGACGAAATGGATAACCGATCGTTTCCGTTTACTTGGCTCTTATCCGGACCCTCAGCCCAAATCAGTGAGTTTTTGGGGAGGGATTCGAGCATTTCCAGTTTATTCTCAATGTTGCGGTAGTCGACGATTTCAACTTTAGAGGGTCTGATTTCAATTGGATTTGTTTCGCTCAGCCGAAAGTCATACCATTCGAACTGGACTCGCTTAACGCCTTTCCAGTTGCTTGCGCGTATGGATAATGCCAGGTCGAACCTGCCTTCAGGTAATTCCTCGGTAGCACCATCCCACCAGAAGACTTCGCTTTGGTTCCCGCTTCCATCTTCGATAACAATTTTCAAATGGTCTTTATTCTTTCCGATAATGGCTTTTTCTTTGATCTCTATATTTTGGACAGCAAGGATGGGTTTCCGATTCCCTGGACCGAAGGGTGAGAGTTTTTCGAATCCATCCGCTAGCTGTAAATCAGCTTCCGGTAGGTTAATCCAGTCATCGATGAATAAGATTTCTTCTTCGAATCCTTTTTCATCCAACATGGACTGGACAACTTTGGAAATTCGCCGGTGAAATTCCGGAAGTTTTTCCGACTCAAGAGATAGACCGGCTGCCATGGGGTGCCCGCCAAACCCAAGCAGGATATCTTTTTGGTGGGTGATGGCTTCCGTAATGTTGATTCCATCGATCGAGCGCGCGGATCCTCGTGCCGGTTCGCCTTCTGGAGACGAAAAGAGGATGGCAGGTTTCCCATAACGTGCTGCCATTTTACTGGCGGCGATTCCGACCACGCCTCCCGGCCATTTCGGGTGAGCAAGGACAAGAATGGGTCCATCGAGTTGGGATGGATTCTCGTGGAGCTGCGCTTCAGCTGCCTTGAAAACCTGATCGCACAGCATCTTCCGTTGAACGTTGAGCCCCTCCAGTTGAGTGGCCAGGACACGCGCGCGGATCGGATCGGAAGTCGTCAACAGTTCAACTGCCGGGTTGGCATCCGCCAGGCGGCCGAGTGCATTCAACCTCGGTCCAAGGGCAAAACCAATATCCCCTTCGGTGATGGCTGTCGATGGCCTGTCTGACAATTCCATCATGACTTTCAGCCCGAGCCTTTCGGTTTTCCTGAGCTGTTCCAATCCTTTTTGAACGAGATATCGTGAATCCTGGGTCAGAATAGCCAAATCCGCGACCATCCCCAACGCGACGAGGTCCAACAGCATATTGGGATGGAGGCTGCCATTCAGGCGTGATAATAATTCCTCTGCCAGCTTGAAAGCAACACCTACTCCTGCCAGGTTTGCAAGCGGGTGCTCGGGTGGGAGCATCTTTGGGTCGGCTACAGTAAAAGCGTTCGGAAGCGACTCCGGCAGATCGTGGTGGTCGGTGACAATAAAATCCACTTTTCGATACCGGGCATAATCCGCGGCATCGTGAGCGGAAATACCGGTGTCACAGGTCACGATAAGCTGTGCGCCTTGATCGATCACCTTTGCCAGGTTGGGGATGTTTACGCCGTGCGATTCCACCGCTCTGACCGGGATGTGATATGTGACCTGTGCCCCGAGCGCGTGCAGGGTCTGGACGAGCACCGTCGTCGCTGTCTGCCCGTCGGCATCAAAATCCCCCCATACGCAGATAGCCTGTTGTCGCTTAATCGCTGTCTCGATCCGTTCAGCAGCGGATGCCAAACCAGGAATATCCGTTCCTGGAGCCGGCTTGTATAAATCCGGATTCAGAAAAGCATCAAGGTCGTCTGTAGTCGGAAACCCCTTACGATTTAATATCCGCCTGACTAACGGATGAAGATCATGTGGATAGTCAGGTGTTTCAACTTGGGGATGTTCCAGCCAGCGCATGAAGTTAGAACTCAATTTCCTGGATTTGATCAAAGTCAATGTCGATTGTTTGATCGATGGCGTCTATATTGTCTTCTTCGCCAGCTGATATTCCACGTTCGCAATAAGACCTGTATACGCAATAGCTGCATTGCTTTTCATTTTCCGTCATTGGGAAACTCTGCCTTGAATCGATCTCACCGACCAGGTTTTCCAGATTATTCCATGTTTGTTCAAACTGAAAATGGTCAAACTTAATGACCTCAGGTTTGTCCGGATAATCTGAAAACCAGTAGACCATTTCAGTCTGGTCGGGATTGATGGATGCGCCGTTGTTAACCGATTGACCTGTTCGAAGGATAAGAGAAAGATAGGCCTTCGTTTGAAGGCGATCCAAAATCCAATTTCGTTTTGGTTTGCTGCGGTAGGTCTTCCAGTCGTAAATTACCGCATGCTCTCCGACTTTCACTGCGAGAAGATCGAATTTCGCGATGAGTCGATGACTGCCAATCGGAGTCGAAAGAGACAGCTCCGTGAAAATTTTATATTCCGGGAAATCCAGCCGCTGGGCAAGGAAATTCTCCCACCACCTGATCAGGTTTTCGGATGAAGCAAAGGGTGTGATCTTTTCCACCGGCAATCCGATGAAGTACTGTTGGACCATCCGGTGGAAAATCTGACCTTCAATCTGGCGTCGTTCGTTTTCCAATACAGGAGCCGTCTCAATTGCCGGCCATTGGATCTGATCAATGTATCGCAATTCGAATCGACGCGGACAGTCCGTGTAGTCCTGTAAAGAGGATTGGCTGAAACAAAAGGGAGCTGGAACGATGTCTTTAAATTTTGACATGGGTTAGTCACTAGGGTCATTATCTGAAAATGAAATACCGTTCTTTTGCTGCCACCATGCCTGCATGGCAGCAAAGGGGATGGACTGAGTCAAAGCGCCGTCGCGGCCGGTATTCCAGGTGATAAAAAGATCGCGTTTCGCACGGGTGATTCCCACGTAAAACAACCTTACTCTTTCGCGAATGTAATCCACGCGGGCAAGCTGAGTTGCCTCTCCCTCGGATTGCCAATTGTATTCATCCTGTGACAGGGTATTCTCAAGTTGAGCGAGAGCTTCGGCTTCAAGATTTAACCTGCCGCGGGCAAACCATTTCTCGGAAATATATTGGTCATGCGGCAAGCCGGATGGAAAATCGTAATTGTTAACAGACATTAAATAGACCCTGTCCCATTCCAGTCCCTTGGCTTTATGCATCGTGGAGACCACCACTTTCCCGCGGTGTCGTTCGGGATCGAATCCGGAATCATCGGCGCTAAATCCAAGGAACCGCCGCTCATTTTTAGCTACCACACCCAATTCGGCTACTAACTCCGGCAAGCGCCAATCCAGATGATCGTTTGCGGCCTGGTGAAGCACCAGTGCTAATTTATGAGCCAGCGCCAGGTCGGCAGGATTAGTGAAAAGATCCTGGGCGAGAGTGAGTAGCAACTGGTCGATGGGGAGCAGGGTAGTGCCCTGCCACCGCCTGACAGTTTCCCTGAATTGAGATAACTCGTCGAGAATGCCTTCCTCAATTTCACCGGATTTCTGCAGAGCGTCAAGCCAATCGCCGCCTGGGTGAGGCGCCAGGAAAGACTCTACATTATTGCATTTTCGAATGAGGCTGAAGGTTCGATGGTAAATCGATCGAATCGACTCTATTAAACTGGCAATCTCAGTCTCCTCACGGAGGACTATGGTTTCCGAAAGACTTTCCCTGATTTTCTTTTCATCGCGCCAGTCTCTTCGCCAAACCTGGTAAGTCTTTGCTAATTTCGAAGCCGAGATGGGATCTGCCAGATACGCAGCAATGTTCGCTAGTGCACCGGCGGTAGCTCGAGTACCAGAAGTACTGCTAAGATATTCAACGTGGTCGATGTTGTTATTTTTCAATGATGTTATTACATCAACCCCTCTCGCATTCCGAGGAACAAGAACTGAGATGGTCTTGTCAGGATTTTGTGGCAGCCATTTTTTAATTGAATTGACGACTGCCTCAACTTCTTCAGAAGGTGTGAATTTTCGCCCCAAGAGCTTGATTTCCAGCTGTGTTGTTTTCAGGGTTGGGCTGTGGATCGTCAGATTCGGCGGCAAGGATGTAAGGCGGTGTCAACGAACTCCGGCAATCACTGTTTGGGTGATCCGTATTCACCCAACCGATCAACGCATTCGCTAGTCCGATGATCGATGGCTGGGATCTGCCTGATACAGGCAGGTCTTTTCTGACAGTTGCAGACCTGATGAACTCCAGCAGATATTCCGGCTTGGCAGTGGTGAATGTTTCAAAGATCGCCTGATTCGGATCGCCAACACGCACCCAATTTCCTCTCGATAACTTCCCGAGGATTCGTTCCTGCAGCAACGAGGAGTCCTGCGCTTCGTCCTCCATGATGAAAGGAAACCTGTCACGCAAACGCTCCAGTAATTCGGGTGAAATTTCCAGCGCATCCAACGCGAGGCGGATCAGATCATCGAAATCGACTGCACCGCGATAGGAAAGCGCCCTCTGGTAATTTGTGTAAATATCCCAGCCCATCTCGGCCAGCGACAGCGGAATAGGTGCTGCGTCGAGACGGTTCCGCAGGCTTTCGGGTGTCTGTCGGTTGTCCTTTGCTGAACGAATGAAGGCTAGAGCGATACCGGTAACCAGTTCGGGAAGTTTCTCCCGGCGAATCCAATCGCGCTTGGATTTAACGATTGATGCGTCCAGCAAGTCATCGATTCTATCGGGATTGGACGCCAGCCATGCGTTGGCTGCTTCCTTGCGAATGAAATCCGCCTCCCGTTCATCGATGATCGCGAATTTGTTTTCGAGGCCGACTAAGGCCGGATTCTCGCGCACGATATCATGCGCCAGCCCGTGCAGTGTCCGGACGCGATACCCGACATGCGGAATAAGTCCCTGCTGCTTGATGAAGCTGCCGATCCGGCTCGTAAAATTCTCCACTGCGGAGTTGACCAGGGTGACGATGAGAACTTCCTGGTCAAACCGGAGAGCGCCGGAAGAAATGATTTGTGCAGTCAAAGCGCTGAGGATATGAGTCTTCCCGCTTCCGGGGACTGCGGAGATGCCCATAGTCCCGCCGCGATAGCGCAGGATGTCTGATTGGGATGGGCGGGGGACGAATCCGTTCATTAGGCGACAGGAGAAATGCCGGTTGGTCCGTTAGTCAAGGTCAATGGTTTTACTCACGGATAAACCCAAAATTTGGGTCTTGGATGATGCGCCTGTCTCGATATTGGTGATGCGGCATATAAAGGCTGTTGAGTAATCGCTTGTGTCCACGATAGCGATTTTGTCACCGTTTTTGAGCGCTTTCTTGTCCATGAATAACGGATTTGCCAAAGTGACCTTCTGCGGTTTTCCTTTGACAACGGTAACCCATTTGTTCATGGGATGGGCGGCGACTGCCCCATTGGCGCGTAATAGCTCGATAATGCTGCTCCTGCTCATGGATCCTCCTTGGTTAGTCGACCTGGCTGAATACCTGGTTGAATGCGCGCAATAAGATCTCGCGCTGTTCATATCCGCTTTCACCTAACTCAGAAATGCAAAGATAGATTTTCTTGCGGCATCTCCGGATTAATCCAGTTGTGAGACGTACGAGGGTGTCGTTATTGGCTTCGACTTCGTCCGAATCAGTCCAAATGTGCTCGCGTTCCCATCCTCGTGACAATACGTAAGGATGAGTTAGCGGTTGGAAGAGCCGTTCGTACCACCCGCTGGAGCCGATATCCAGCCAGAATTGGATGGTTGAAGGACGATTGCTCATCAAGTATGTATAAGCCGGGGCGATTAGGATAGCGTTTTCCGCCTTATCAGCCCAAGCCGATATGTATTGTGCCGCGATCACCCCTTCCTGCAGCATGGTGATGTACTCTTTTCCGATCGATTCCATGCTCATCTTCGACTGGGATTGAGACATTCTAAATTTTTGGATGGATTCGATCAGGCTGGCCGCCACTCGGGCGGAGTCCAGGTCCTGGTGAAATCTGAAACCGGGTTGGGAAAGAATTTCTCCGAACAACCGCCTGAGGAAATGATCAAGCGGTTGAGGTGCCTCTTCCCTGTAAGAATTCAGCCACAGCCTCAGAGTTTCGTATCGGCTTCCAAGAAGGTAGGTAATTCTTTCCTGCATGGCTGGATTGATAATTTCAAATGAACCCAACGATGCATCCTTCATTCGATAAACAATGTCACAGAGCAGATGTGCACGCACAAGGTCCATGCCTTCAATGGCTTGTAAGAAGGCATGTGCGATGTCGAATTTTCCAGGCTTGACACCCCACTGGGGATGCGCGAGTTCCGCAAAAGCAAGAAGGCACTGACAGGCTGGTTCTTCTTTTAGAGAACGGGACGGGCGGTGAGTTCTCGTCGCGATCCCATGCTTCTCCAAGCGATTTGTCAGGGAAAACCGCAAGGCATCGCTTAAGTATGGAGCCAGTACGACAATTTCCGATGCGGGCACTCCGTCGGTTTGGAGCGCATGAATTTCGCTCGAAACAGCATCGAGCATCTCAGGATGAAACCGGGTATCAATGATCTCTATCGAATGCTCGACGCTCGAAATTTCTGGCAGGTTTTCATCCTTGACTGGCGAAAAGAAAGCGGTGAGTTTGGTTGCGATTCCGCTTAAGTTTTCACTGGCAATAAAACTATCATACAAAGTTATTGTTCTTTCGCACAGCGGGACGAGTTTCAGCGCTGACTCCGGGTCTGCACCGAGAAACCTCCGGTATCCGGCACCGTCATCGTGAATAATGAGTGCGGAATCCAAATCTGGCAGTAAATCCGACATCAGGTCGTGGGCAAGAGGGATATCCTCTTCACTGTTGTCATAAACAACATTTCGGTATTGACGGATAATGTAATCTCGCAATTGATGTTCGTTCCAATAGAGTTTTGAAAAAACTTCCAGCTGGAGAGAAAAATCGAGAAGATTGTGGTCGAGACAGTAATGACGGAAATCAATGGCGCAGGATTGCGCATCTGCAAAAACACGGCGTTGAGCCGGGTCTCCGCCCCAGGCTGACGCCAGTCTATTGCCAATATCTGTGTGCGCGAAGCCAACGGCGGCGGATTTATTCAGGTTATCCAGGATCTGGGAATACAGCCGGTTGCGGTCCATGACTACCGAATTGAACCAGCCTCCTTCCAGCCGAGGCCTTACATTCTGCGACATGTGGTATTGTGCGGTTTCGAGAGTTAAAAAGGTCGGTGGTTGATCGGGATCTTTAAATCTTGCGATTTCGATTGCCAGCGGCCAAAAAAGATCGACCATCCGCCGGGCGAGACCCCCGATCGTCGCGAATGCCACTTGGCCCCATGATGCCTTTCCTGCGTTTAGATATGCTTCCTGAAGAGTTCGCTGTGGAGTCAGTACCAGGATGGATTCTGCTGGGATTCCTCCATTCAGTAAAAAGTGGATCCTCTCCACGCCGCAGGTTGTTTTTCCTGTACCGGCTGGACCTCGCAAAAAGAGACTTGATTTCTCAGGTGAATTAATCACCGCAAGCTGGTCGGGGGAGAGCATGAAATGAGGGTACAAGAGATAGGATGTTTTGTCAACAAAACAGAACCCTGGAGATTCCATCCAGGGTTCTGTGGTCTAGCGAAGATGCTTATCAAAGAATGTCGTCACGCGCCCCCAGGCATCTTTGGCCGCTTCAGGTTTATATACCTTTCGAGTCGCTGTCCCGGAAAAAGGCATGGCCGGAATTTGGATAAACGATGATCTCGTGTTCCACGCCTATCTGGTCAAGGAGTAGATCGAATTGTTCCACTGTCCCAACCGGAATGGATACATCCTGGTCTCCAAACAAACCGAGAACGGGGCAAGCCAGTTTGTTAAGTTGATCAAATATTTGCTGCATCCCGCCGCCGTAGAAGGTGCATACTGCATCAACCGGGCGGTTTATAGCGAGCACGAGAGACATGCGGCCGCCAAAACAGAAACCCACACTTCCGACCTTGCCCGTTGATGATGGATGGATTTTCAAACCATCATAAACCCGCTGCATATCATCCGGCGCGGTCGGTCCATATTTCTGGACCAATCGCATGGCTTTTTCACTGTCCCCCAAGTGGGCAATCTCGCCGTGGTAAAGGTCTGGGGAAAAAGCCAGGTACCCCATAGCAGCAAATCGGTCGGCGATCGATTTCGTTTGCTGGTCAAGTCCCCACCACTCCTGGACGACGATTAAGCCCGGCCAGGGTCCGACTCCAGCCGGAGAAGCAAGATATCCGGATACGCCATTGATGACTGGGTTTGAATCCATAACTTCTCCTTGTACATGATTCTGATGAGAATTTTTAATCAAAATTTAACCTAAATTGTATAAAATATATCATATTTATAAGGAGAAATTCGATGAGGCTAACAGACATGAACAACAAGAAGAGAAACTTTGCAGGGATGCTTTCAATTATAGTATTAGTTGGTCTACTTTCAGCTTGCGGAGCTGAGGTCACCGAAGTAAATGAGGTTGCGGCTCAACCACAGGCCGTGGCGACTGAAGTATCGTCAACTAACCCTGCTCCGCAAGTGGAAACTCCTGTCGCGGAGGTAAACCCTGCCGTGGACACATCTTCAGGTGAAGCAGTCAGCTACTCGAAAGAAATTCTTCCAATCCTCGAGACCAGCTGCGTGAAATGCCACGGAGTTGAGAAAGTATCTCGAGGCTTGGATCTGACATCCTATGAAAAAGCCATGGCGGGATCGGTCAAGGGACCTGTCATCCAGCCCGGAGATGCGAACAACAGCAGCCTGGTCAAGGTGATCGAGCAGGGTAAGATGCCCAAACAGGGTACAAAGCTGACCGAAGCTCAATTGGAATTGATTAAGAATTGGGTTAATCAGGGTGCCCAGAACAATTAAATTGGTATAAGGTTCCTTGTTGACAATCCGATAACCCAACTGTATAATTGCAATTCGTTCTGCCCCGGCAGTTCGCAGGCTGGGGCAGATGCATGCCATATTCCCGGCTTCCCCTCAGCGAGGCGGAGATAAAAGAACCGCAGCGCCTGTGGTGAAGCGAAGACCAGGAGAGATAAGATGAAGTACGCCATTGTTGAAAGCGGTGGTAAGCAGTATCGCGCCGTCGAAGGAAGCACGATCGATGTGGATTTGCTCCATGTAGAAACCGGTTCGGACGTGACCCTTGATCACGTTCTTCTTCTGGCTGACGGTGATAAAGTCTCCGTTGGCTCCCCCAACGTCAAGGGAGCAAGCATCAAAGCCAAAGTAGTCGAGCACTTTAAAGGCGAAAAGACCGTTAATTTCAATTACAGCCCCAAGAAGCGCATCCGTCAGAAGACCGGTCACCGCCAGCAATATACACGCCTGGCGATTGAAAAGATTAAGTAAGGAAGAGAGGTAACCATGGCACACAAAAAAGGTGGCGGTTCCAGCCGCAATAATCGTGACAGTAATGGCCAGCGACTTGGCGTAAAACGATATGCCGGAGAGCATGTCCTTGCGGGGAATATATTAATTCGACAACGCGGCACCAGCATCAAACCCGGCCTGAATGTGGGCAAGGGCAAGGATGACACGCTCTTCTCGGTTGTCGATGGTGTCGTTCTATTTGATGTCTATCAAGGCCGCAAACGCGTTAACGTTCTGCCGGTCGTTGAAGAATAAAGGATTATTTGGACATGAAAGCAGACATTCATCCTACTTATTTCACAGATGCCAAGGTCGTATGCGCCTGCGGCAATACCTGGACGACCGGTTCCACTCGTAAGGAAATCCACGTCGAAGTTTGCTCGAAATGCCACTCTTTCTTCAGCGGTGAGCAGCAACGCATCATGGACATCGAAGGCCAGGTGGACCGGTTTTATAAGAAGCTTCAAGCCCGCAAGGAATATGTGGAATCCCAGCAGGCGAAGGAAGATGCGAAGTTGTCACCGAAGCGCTCCATCACGGAGCTTGAGTTGGGTACCCGTCCTACAAATGCTCTCTCCAAAGCAGGAATCACTGAAGTGGGTCAATTGTTGGACAGGCTTGCCGAGGGTGATGCAGCGGTGCTCGCGATCGATGGATTTGGCCGAAAAGGGCTGATCGATGCCAAGAAGAAACTCCGCGCTTTCGGCTATGAAGTACCGGAAGCAGAGAAAGCTGCAAATTAAAAACTCGTCCATCCGGACAGATTATCAGGTAAACTTAACAGGCAGAATTATTTCTGCCTGTTTTTTATAAATCAATTCCACAAGGTGAATACAGGAGAATCATGCCCCCTCATCCCCATGGGTTAATCGAAGTTGTGTGCGGCTCGATGTTCAGTGGAAAAACGGATGAATTGATCCGGCGTTTACGGAGGGCGGTCATCGCCCGGAAGAGTGTTCAGGTCTTTAAACCATCCATTGACATCCGTTATGCCGTTGAAAAAGTAACCTCTCATGCCGGGGCGGACTTCGATGCAATTCCCGTACTTAAATCATCGGAAGTACTCGGAAAATTAGCCAGTGAAGTTTCCGTTGTGGGCATTGACGAGGCCCAATTCTTCGATGAAGGCATTGTGGAGATAACACAACAACTGGCAAACAGGAATTTGCGCGTGATTGTGGCGGGCCTTGATACCGACTTCCGAGGCGAACCCTTTGGTCCCATGCCGATTCTGATGGCTAAGGCTGAAAGAGTGGATAAACTCCAGGCGATATGCATGGTATGCGGGGAACCTGCCTGCCGCACTCAACGCCTGGTCAATGGGAAACCAGCACGATTTGACGACCCCGTTGTGATCGTTGGCGCATCCGAAATGTATGAAGCCCGCTGCCGCCTGCATCATGAAGTTCCAGGAAAGTTAGCATAATTGCTGGGAGAGAAAAATGCGCGATTATACGGAATTTCTTGCTGAGATCCTGATCGATGGTCCGACTCTGCAGAATCGAATCCGCGAACTCGCGGATGAAATTAACAAAGATTATTCAGACGAAGACCTTCTGCTGATTTGTATACTTCGGGGTGCCCTTCCATTCATGGTCGACTTGATGCGCCATATCACTATCCCGCACGCCATCGATTGCATGGCCATCTCCTCGTATGGAGCAGGGAATTATTCATCCAGCGGGAACGTCAGATTGACCCTGGATCTACAAATGAATATTCAAGGTAAAAGCGTCCTATTAGTGGAGGACATAGTCGATAGTGGTCATACTATTGCTCATGTACTTGAGATGTTGAAAACACGAAACCCGAAATCGCTCAAGGTATGTGCTCTGTTGGATAAGGCAGAGCGGCGGGAGGTCGTGGTTCCCATTCATTACCGCGGATTCACGATCCCCAATAAATTTGTTTTCGGTTATGGCCTCGACCTCGATGAGTATTATCGCAATCTCTCTTTCATCGGTGTGGTTGATCTGGAGAAATTTCAGGCAAAATAAGCGGCAGTCATGGGCGAAACTGAAAACGAAAAGGAATTTACACCGTACGCAGGACGATGGGTGGCTCGGGTGCGTGGAAAAATTGTGAGTCAGGGGAAAACAGCCGAACAAGCCTCGCAATCCGCGCGCCAAATTAGACCCAAGGAAGTCCCAGAGATAGTATTCATCCCAGCATCCACCCAGAACTTGGATAATCCAATATTTACCATCATCCTGGATCTCCTTGCGCCTGACCAGGATATTTATTTGGTTGGAGGTGCTGTCAGGGATTACCTCTTACAGCGAGAAACTCACGATCTTGACTTTGTTGTCTCTACTGGCGGGATCAAGACCGCTCGGCTTGTTGCGAAAGCCCTCGATGGAGCCTTTTACGCGCTAGATAAGAAGAACGATGTTGGACGTGTGATAATCATCAATGATGACCTTGCAAGAGATGTACTTGATTTTGCATCTTTTCGAGGGGAAACCATCGAATCTGACCTGTCGGCGCGGGATTTTTCCATTAATGCGATGGCTTATAACCTTCGCACACGTCAACTCCTTGATCCAACGGGCGGCGCTGCGGACTTGCGTGGAGGCAAAATTCGTGCCTGCTCAGAGACTTCTCTTATAGATGATCCGGTGAGGATCTTACGCGCAGTCAGGTTCGCAGCCGATTTGGGTTTTTCCATTAATAAAGAGACTGGAAAGCTTATTAAGAAATCGGTTGAATTACTGAAACAGACATCGCCAGAACGCATAAGAGATGAATTATTCAAAATTCTGGGCGGTCCTAAGCCTTCAGCAGCAATTAAATCGTTGGACTTGTTAGGCGCTCTGACCTATGTTCTTCCTGAAACCCTTGAGCTGAAAGGGGTTGAACAACCACCGCCTCATGGTCTTGATGTGTGGAACCATACCCTGAAGGCTGTCGATTATCTCGAAGCGATCCTCGATGTACTTGAGCCTGGATACGACAATCAAAAAACCAATGAGTTGTTAACAGGTATTCTGTCGATGAAACTCGGTCGATACCGAAACCAATTTCATGACCATCTCAAACAACAGCCAGGCTCAGACCGTTCGCCTCGTTCCTTGCTTTTCTTTGCGACCTTGTTCCATGACATCGCTAAACCTGATAAGGCTGAAAATATAGATAGTCGGATACGATTTCATGGTCATGATGAAGAAGGTGCGTTGATTGCAGCCAGGCGCGCCATAAAACTGAGGCTAAGCAATGCTGAGATCGATCGAATTAAATCAGTTGTTCAAAATCACATGAGGATCGTCAATCATATTTCTCACTTCCAGCGGGAAGGAAAAATACCCACAAGACGGGCGCTATACCGATTCTTTCGTGATACCGATAGTGCCGGAATTGATTTATGCCTTCTGGCGCTGGCAGATCAACGTGCGACCTATGTCAATGAGATGACACAGCAGATTTGGACAGACGATATTGATATTGTTCGCATCTTTCTTCAGAATTGGTGGGAAAAACGAGAAGAGTTGATCTCTCCTCCGCCTCTGGTGAACGGCGACGAATTAATGGCTGACTTAAAAATCAAACCAGGTCCGGATATTGGAAAAATCCTTGAAGGGATAAGGGAATCCCAGGCTGTCGGGCAAATCACGTCTCGCGACGAAGCCCTTCAGTATGCCAGAGCATGGTTGTTAGAACATTCATCGTAGAAGGGTAAAAAGAAAATTGTGGAAATTGCGCCATTGACGAATGTAAGAATGGCTTTTACCCGCCAGGGAATGGGAAAACCATTGGTCCTTCTTCATGGGTTTCCTATGGACCACAGTATATGGAATTCCCTGCTTTCTCTTCTCATGGATAATTTTGACGTTATTCTCCCAGACTTTCGTGGGTTTGGAAAATCCATAACGACGGATATCTCGTATTCCATTGGAGATATGGCTAACGATGTCATACACTTGCTTGACTACCTCGACATCAATCAAGCAATTGTTGCGGGCCATTCCATGGGTGGGTATGCTGCCCTATCTTTCGCCAAGTCCTTTCCTGACCGTCTGTTGGGACTTGGTTTGATCGCCACCCAATCCTTGCCTGATACTCCAGAGCGTAAGCAAGCCCGATATGAAACTATAAAATTGCTAGAAGTGGATGGCGTGGAATCGCTTGCTGTAACCATGGCAGAAAAGTTATCATCTCAGCCTAGGCTAAGGGAAGATGTGGCAAAAATGATAATGAGGCAATCAAAATTGGGAATTGCTTGCGCACTGCGTGCGCTTGGCGAAAGACCCGATCTAACACCAGTACTCGGGGACTTGAAAGTTCAAGTCTCAATAATTCATGGCGATGCGGATATTTTAATTCCTGTTGAGAGAGCCATGGAGATGAAGGAGATCCTCCCAGGCTCTTTCATGACAATTCTTCCTGGTGTTGGACATCTCCCTATGATGGAGAAACCGGTTGAAACAGCGACAGCTTTGCTTCGATTAGGATGAGTATCATTTACTAAAAATAATTAGAGCGCTCGAAACTGAGCGCTCTAATTATTTTTATTGGTTATGGATAAATCTCAGCCAGGACGGGTTCATAAGTACATCGACACCCATGGGTGTGGGAGCAGCCTTCGTGAGGCAGTCGGGGAACATTGTCTTTCTGGAATGTGCCTCTCGATCCTGCACACAATGGACAGGCGTCTCCTGCGGTATTGATCCGAATAGCGCTTATTCGAGGGTTTTCGACTAAATTTCTTAATGCAACGATAGCTGTGGAGTATTCCATTAAATTCGCCTGGCAACTGCTGCACGAGGTGGCAGTATCAGGCGAAATTGCATTACAACGGGAACATGTTTGCAAGGCCAAGCCTCCAAGGTGGAATTATTCTATTTTACCTCCACAATACTCAAGCTTGCAAAGGATTGGTTGCGATAAAAGGGCTGGTATGCTTGCGAAGGTCAATACCGTTATTTTCGGCATTTGCCCGCCTGGTTAGATTATTCAGGTGAGCGATCAAAACTCCACTCGGAACTGGTTTGATTAGGTAATCGTCCGCACCTGCATCCAGGGCACTGGCGACCATGCCAGGGTTATCCAGCGCGGATAAAATAATGATCGGCACGTTGCTGAAGCTTCTCACTTCCCTGCAAACCTGCCAGCCATCCTTTCCGGGCATCATCAAGTCCAGGATAATTATGTCCGGATCGATCGCGCGGATCAATTGCAGACCGTCTTCGCCATTGTTGGAGGTGTAGATTTCGAGGCCATGGCTTTTTAGTAAAAGCGTGAGCAAATCAGTCATGGCTGGATCGTCATCAATGGCGATTGCTTTGATGGGCATTTGATTCTCCATATGAAATCACTGCCCCAATTATTACGTATCTTTACGTGTTTTTACTTTGCAACTGGTTTACAGAATAACTTCGGGATTTTCTTCACAATTGCCCACTGTCTGTCAGAGTCTCCATCCATTTTTGGTAGTCGGGATCGTCAAACCTTTCCAATGAGAACGCCTTGGCGTAAGGGGGCAGGTCGCTGTTTGATATGCATTGTGATAAGAGTTCACCAACTCCGCAAGCTGACATAATCCCGTACCCGGAAAGCGCTCCAATTAAATACACGCCGTTTATGGATGTGCGACCAACGATCGGGCGGTTATCTTTGGACTTCGTGTAGAAACCTCCGTCGAGCAGGGGACGAGGTGTTCGACCAAAATAACGCTTCAATACCGGTATCATCCTAGACATCCCTCTCAATGCGACTTCAGGATAGTATTCATCCAAGGGGGGATTTATAACCGGCTCCATGGTTTTTGTCTGATATTCCCAAAGCATCAGAACTATTTCGCTTCCCGGTCCGCCCTCCGGCCTGGTATGCGCTCCGGATGGAAAGAAGCCTGTAAGCCAACGAGTTTCCGGGTCGCTGGACAGAAATTCAGCTTCATTTTGATCCCAATCCAAAGATTGAGGATCATCCCAAATAAGGAGTGGTGCTTCCCGGGCAATTGCCGCGAGCGGGTCTTTGAAAGCTACCTTTAAATGCAATTCGGTACGAACTGGCAATTCCAATCCGCAAAGGCGACCCACATCTCTGAAATAAGGACCAGCTGCATTAATGAATGCGTAAGTGCGAATCCTCTCTCCTGTATTTAATTCGACAGATCGGACTTCGTTGTTTTGAATATCCACACTAATTACTTTAGCTGTTTTGAATGTCACTCCCTTGTCCCGGGCTAATTCCAGAAGATGCATGCCCAATTGTTGAGCGGACAACCATCCTGCTCTGCGCACATGAAGAGCTGCGATTGAATCTTTTGTCAGGTAGGGAAAGTACCTTTGAATTAAAGCAGATCCGAGCAGCAGGTCCGCTCCAGATGGATTGTTTGTGTAACCATCCGTAGAATGGGGCATGTAATCCGAATGAAAATCATTGTGGACTCTAAAAGGTCCTGCTCCTAATGAGGAAATGGTCCGAGCTCTTTTTTCAATTTCAGAAACTTGAGATATGTCACTCGTCACGAAAAGATACCCTCGTCTGTTCATAGAGAAGACATTACTACTTTCATTGGCGAGTTTTTCCAGGATATCGATGGAGCGGTTCATAAGAGATAGCATTTCAGGATCAGGCCACCAGTTCCGATAACATTCGGTTGACCGGCTGGATGTAAGGGTTAGTGGTGGAAGCTCATCCACCAGGATTATGTCTTTATATCCTTTTATAGCAAGGAAATAGGCTGCGCTAATTCCAGCGATTCCAGAGCCGCAGATCACAATTTTGGATGGGTTTATTGACATGCCCCTAATTATGTCATGAAATTCGATTGGGAAAATCCTAATTGGAGTTGTTTAAAAAAACCGCCGTGGTTCTGGCGATTTTTATTCAGTGGATAAGGAATTTAGGCTTTGTATCTTTTCTGAGAGTTTTGAATTTCCCGGTTCGACCAGGATGGAGCCATCCGGAAAGATAATCGTTGGAACGCTCTCATTTCCTTTATTAATCTCCCGCACAAACGCCCGGGCTTTCTCGTCATTTGTAACATCCAACTCTATGAATGGTACTTTGGATTCGGTGATTACCTTGCGTGCCCTTCTGCAATCCGGGCACCAGGATTTCGAATACATAACTATTATTGTTGGATTTAAAGTGAATGGATTTTCGGATGACATTGTTAGGAGTTTTTAGGAAGTGAAATTTTGTCTGACAGCTCTTCGTCCGAAGGTTCGACCATGACTGTGCCATCGGGAAAAACGATAGTCGGTATGCGGACGCGGCGGGTCAATTTCTCAACGAAAGCAAAGGCATCCCGGTCCTTGCCAATGTCGATCTCGACATGATCGACGTTATGAGCCGTCATGAAATCCCTGGATCTGCGGCAATCCGGGCACCATGTCGTAGAGTACATGACAATCTTTTCGGGATTTACCTTATAGAGGTCGGTGTTTTTTGACATGATTAACCTGCGAGGCTGGTTCGTTCAATTTGGGATTATACAATAGGATGAAGGCGTGCTCAAGTTGGTGTGTAAGTAATTTGTAATGTTTTTCAAGTGATTGCCTTCACAAACATCCGGTTTAAATAGTATATTTTCCAAGGGTTGTTTTGGACTTGTGAGTTGAAGAACGATAAGATCATGTGAGAACTCGTCACGGAAACCACGTGCAGCCAAAACGTAAAAGCAAATATCATTAATTTCCAAGCCTCATCATTTGTGGTTATTCTTTTGATGCCTTTTCGCGTTGTCGATGATCAACTTTAGAAATCCGGAATGCTTCGAGGGATCGCGGAGCAGTATGCTATCAGCGCAGGCAGGATCCGCCGGATCATCGAATACACCACAACTGGGATTGATCTCGATCATGAAGATCTCACCCTCGCGATTCATGCGAAAATCGCAACGGGCATACCCATTGCCCTTCATTTGAACAAAAAGCCGCGATACATAATCGCGAAGTGTTTTATCGACCTTGGCGTTGGTTACCGCAACAGGTTTCATCAAGGCAGCATTGGTCCATTTCATATCCACATGCTTAAAACTTTCGCCAGGGGGGAAGAGATATTCAATGGGCTGGAAAGTATGAGGATGGGCAGGATCATCAAGGTTTTCCACGGCCAGAGCGGTTAATTCATGGCCGTCGATAAATTCCTCAATAAGAACACCGTCAAATTCATTGAATGTCATCTCAGCCTGCTTGTGGAGGTCTGCGGAATTCGTTACCCGTGACTCCTTGCGGATTCCCATACTTGCCCATCCGTGCGGCGGTTTTACAATAAGCGGGTATTGAAGAGTGCGTGATGCGAATTCCACTTCATCTTGGGTGGAAGCGAAAACACTTCCCGGGAATGGAATCCCCGCCTTCATTGCAGCATCCTTCATTTCAGCCCGAGGGGGATCATAAAAGTGACCGAAAGCGCCAGTCACCGCGGCTCCCATCCCGATCAGGACGTTGGGAAGGTCGTACAGCCAATCATCCGGAGAGCCGGCGGTAAGGTTGATGAAGACTTCCACGCCGCTGTCCATTAATCCTTTGACTTCTGTTTCGATGTTATCGGGATCAAGAACCCGGTGCTCCCAATCGTATTCATTGAAATATGGGGCTAGATCGTAACCCAATGGATCTGAGTTATCCCCTGTTGGACTGGATAGTACGCATATATGCATGGTTATACCTCGCGATTTCTAAGTGCCATCGATGTGAGCAGGTTTTCTCTCAATGGTTTTGTATTCAATCCGGTTAACTGCATGGCGAATACGACACCGCCGATTACCGGGGGAGCGCTCAGGCGAATCAACCTGGCTCCAGCCGCGACTTTGTGAATCGTCTCGCCCATAGTCTCTTTCATCAAAGGGTGACCTTCGAATAAACTTCCTATCAACACCACGTCAAAATGCTCGTTCTCAAAATTTAGTTGACGTATCACACCGCATGCGAGCTGGCCTAATTCGTTGCCAGCCCAGCGAATAACATCTAGAGCCTCTTCGTCTCCATGGGTGGCGACATCGAAGACGAGCATAATTAACCCTGGATTGAAATCGTAACGACCGACATAAACCCCTTCAACAAGATCAGCGAGATCTTTGGCTCCCAGGCTGGATATGAAAGCTGGTGAGAGGGCGGTTGCCGGTCCCCGTTTATTCCATTCGAAGGTAACAGCGCGCATGGCTCTGGCTGCGATGTCATAGCCGCCAGCGTATTCTCCCGACCAATAACTGCCGCCGCCCACGACGCGGCCTTCGCGTTTTAGATCCCTGCTCCAGCCTCGGCAATTGCAGCCCGTCCCCGATACGACGGACACTCCCCAGCCATCAGCTGCGCCGGCGAAAATTCCCAGCGTCGAATCGTTGACGATGTCCACCGGGCAATCGAGGCCGAGGGGAGTAATGGCATCCAGGATCATGGATCGCTGGCTGGGCCAGTCGAAACCTGCCAAACCCATGCCGCAGCTGGAGACATCCTTGATGGTAATCCGCGATTCAGCAAGCGCTTTGCCAATCGATTCGGTTAATGATTGGGTGAGGCCATCCAATCCAACGCCTTCCCAATTTCCAGGTCCGGCTTGACCAAAGCCGACCACTTCACCAATCTCGTTGGCGATCAAGGCATGCGTTTTTGAACCGCCAGCATCAACCCCTAGGTAGTATTGAGGTGATTTTGCACTACGCATTGTCATATGCTCTATTATCCTGCAAGGATTTCTTTGCTTCTATCGCTGCTTGAATATTCTTCAGGCGTTCACCATGCAGAGGGTATAGCCAAAGTAGAAAAATCGCAAACAAAAATCCGATCGTGGTGGGCACCGTGAGGAATAGACGGAAGCCCATTTCCACAGATTCGGGTTGAACGTCGAGGAGGGTATCGTAGCCAAATGCTGGCATCATTAGACCAAAAGCAGACGAGACCAGGAGCCCGCTAAGAGTGATGAAGAAACCACTCATACCGAAATACATCCCTGCCCGTTGATGGCCTGTTTTGATTTCATCCTCGTCAACAACCTCAGTAATTATCACATCGCCAATCAGGACCAATCCACCCAACCCGATCCCGACTATCACTGCAGCAAGGTAGGCAAGGTTCAAAGACGGAGCGAATCCAAGCGGGATGATGCCCAGGATCATCACGGCATTAGCAATCATTAACGTACGACGGGAATCTAATTTGTTGGCGACCCAGTTTCTCCACGGGTATAACGAGATCATCGCGACCAGAAATGCGATTCCCAGGATGACGGTAGCCTGACTCTCGTCCACGTTCATGCTGTATTTTAAGTAAAAAAGCATACCCATTTGAAGTGTGCCAGTGGCAAAAAACCTCATCGCCTGCGCGCCGGCAGCAGTCCAATAGCTTCGATTAATGAATGTCGCCTTTAAGGCTGAAATAAAGGGGAAACTTGTATCTGTTTTGAGATCTTTTCTTTCGAAAAGCCAAGGATATCCTACATAAATGGCGATCACCGAGATTACAGCAAGAAGAGTAGCCATTCCAGACCACCCGAGAATCTCTGCCAGCATGGGAGGCAAGGCAACTCCGATGACCAATGCGATGGTTTGAAATATATTCATTTTTGCAGCGACGTCGGTTCGTTCCCGGTAGGTACCAAACATTTCCGGTAACAAACCATAGTAACCAGTCGCGAGGGCAGTATACAAACCTTCCCAAATGATAATGCAGAGTCCAAAGTAAATAAGCAATCCGGTCGGATTTGTTTTTCCATCAAAGGGTGCAGTGAAAAGCAGCGCAAATGCTACTCCATACGGCAGACCTCCAAATAATATATATGGAAGGCGGCGGCCCCATCGGGTTCGGGTGCGGTCTGAAAAGTATCCGAGTGTGGGATTATTCAAGGCGTTATAGAGAGTGTAAACGAGCCAGAATAAAGAGAACCACGTCACCGGGAGATTTTTGACATCCACAATGTAAAAAGCAACGATGCCGGACACAGCCTCAGCAGGAGTGGCTACTCCAAGGCTGGTTACCGCATACATCACTCGAGTTCGGGTGGTGGTTACCAAATTTACTGCCATGTCAGCCTCACATTAATTCCCGTAATTTGCGATAACCAATCAGTTGAATGCCAGAATTCCTGATAGTCTCTTTGAGCTCCTTGCTCATGAAGGCATCGTAATTGGCAACGCGGCTTTGCCAATCTCCAGCAATTGCCCTTAACTCAGGAGTGTCGATCGAAGGATGTAGGATGAAATGTGTTATTCCAGATGGAAGGTCGATGAATAACTTTCTTGCAAATTCGACTTGATTGTCCGGTTGGTCGAGCGGCATAAACCGGATGTTGTCTATTAAGGGGATACCCTGATCTTCCAGCATGGTTGTGATTTCTTCATATCCTTCAGCATCCTCCGGTGAAGCACCCATACCGACGAACGTGCTTGCGTTCCCTCTGGGGATCATTAATGGTACTTTATTTGAATACCCTGCTTGGATATAAGCAGGAAGTAACAGAGGATGCATGATGGAACCCATGTGAGTATCCATGTGGGATACATCGATGCCCCACTCGTGAGCGCGCTCTATTTGCAGGGATAGTTCCACGAGGACCGAATCCGGATCCGCGTTTTGCTGAACATCCCGGGAATTATTGTGGAAGAAACCGGATGAATCCAGCAACCCGGAGCCTGGGTCACGAGTGGATAGCGGTCCCCAGCGGTATAAATCCCATTCGGAAGTTAACGTCGCATGAACACCCATGTCAACAGTAGGATTCTTTCTGCAAAAATCCGCAGCTGCCGGAGCCCAGGGGCAAGGCATCATAACGGCTCCTGATGAGATTGTTCCGAAATCCCACAAATCCATAAAAGCCTGAACTGATGCCTGACACATTCCAATGTCGTCAGTGTGAACGATCACAACACGATCGTTATTTGAAAAACCCATTTTTCCCAGGATTGGATTCGGATTAGTTGTCATTTCGTTTGTTCCGCCTTTTCGAATCAGACGATGTTAATCTACTTAAGGAATTCTTTTCACCATACAAAACACGGCGCCGTTCTTGATAATGGTTATCACTTCAGGGTCGTTCACGTGGTATCGTTGATCGTTGTTGGAACGGGTACTGAGTAACAACAGATCGCCTTTTTTTGTTGAGTCCTGATCGGGTTCGAATTGCTCTATTTGAATTTGATCAAGTTCATATTGAGAAGCCAGGTATTTATTCCTATGAACATAAAGTGTCTGCTTCCCATAACCAAGTTCATCCAATTGATCGAATACTTCTTTATAACACGTCAACCAGTAATCTGTTTCGAATCTGCGGAATGCTCCATTGGTACCACCGACAAAGGAATTGTAATAAGTATATTGATACGGATGCAATTGGATTATTCCCGCCAAACCCGGAAGCACTATGAGCAGCACAAGGATAGGATTGAGCCATTTTATCTTATTGATTTCGAACAGTTTGGAAAACGCAAATCCTGCAGTGATGAATACGGGCGGTAAAAGAAACGTGAAATGCCGGAAGCCGTCATATTGCGGTGGTGTGGACAAGATGACATAAGAAAATGGGATTATGAGCCATAATGAAAAGGGAACGAATTCTTTCCAATCCAGTTTTCGTTTGACCATCAAGGATGCAGCAATAACAGCGCCGATAAAGAATAAAATCCAAACGGGTTCTGTCAATGTTATTCCCAGCATTGTCAGGAAGTAATCAACAGGCAGTTCTTTAGAAGAAATGACCATTCCATTGAAAAGCACGGGTACGGTCTGTGGATTATTGGCCATATGGCGAACGGCAGCTATTAGGCTGCTAATGGGTGAACGCCAAAGATAAGGCCAGAGAACGACCATCGTGAAAAAGGCAATAACAGCGTATGCAAAGATTCCCGAAATTGCCCTGCGCTTAAATCTGAAGATAAAAAACAAGGACACAAGAAAGCCAGCAAGTGGGCCGAGTATCCGAATAGCAGATAAGAACCCAAGTGAAATCCCAGCCATTACCGCTTCGCCCCAAGATAAATTAATGTTGATTCTTCCAAGCAAGCCGCGAAGCCGGTTCTCTTGAAATGTAGCGATACAGGCTAATGCACCAACAAGTGTTGTAAGTACGGCAAGGATAAGAGGAACCCTATCCAAAATGGATAGGCTTTTTGCCGTATATGCATTGAGATCGGGGTTGCCAGAATTATTGGTGGTGAGGCGAAACACAATACCGGGAATTGAAGTTGGTTTTTCAAGTGCGAGGTTGAGCACCGTTGGAATCCATTCCTGGATTTGATCCCGGAATAGTACTAAATTTACGGTTAGGATGAATAGTAATAAGGATGATACCCACAAAACGACCTTGATTTTTTTCCATTGCTCTGGATGTGTTTTCTCCTGTGATAATCCCTCGGGTATTGATGCGGTCTTCACCATTTTATACCCGGCGAAAAAAGCGATGATGAAAAATACCGTGAAAGGAATGTCTTTGGGATTTATAAACGCATGCCCCCAGAGGAGCGGTTGCGTGACGAAAAAGAGCGCTGCCGAGAATGCAGCCCATCGAGGTAACCACATCAATGAAAGCTTATATAGGAAAACCGTACCGGTCGTGAATAGAAAAAAATTGACTAAATGCCATGCGCTTGGCATATCGGTCGAAAAAATTGATTTAATAAGCAGCGCAACCGGTCTTGCGACTAAAATATAGGCAGGACCATACATCATGTGGTCGGTTTCACTGGGACCATAAGCTTTAAGAATGTTAAAGGTCCCGCTCAGTCTTTCAGTGACCGAATAGGCGTAGGGAATTGAGTCCGCGTACTTATAAAATAAAGGTTCATCCCAACTCATGCCGAAATCCTGAAATGTTAAGAAACCTGCTATCAGGCAACATAACACGAGCATGCTGATTGGAAAGACCGGGTGATTGATAATTTTATTTAGAACTGTTCTCACAAAATCTCCAATAAATTATTTAATACATTATAACTTGCGATTTTTCATTTTCCACACAATTATTTAAATTGATATTGTTGCTCCATCGATGCTAAAATGTATCAATACGATCGATGGGAGACAACAATGATAATCCGGCAAACTAAAGGATTGACATTCGATGATGTGCTGCTGCTTCCGAAGCGATCCAGTATTGCATCCCGGAAGGATGTAGACACCGGAACACGTATAACAAAAGACATAACATTAAGTATTCCCATCATTAGTGCAAATATGGACACGGTAACCGAAGCGCCCATGGCTATCGCGCTCGCGCGTGAAGGCGGTCTTGGTATCGTTCACCGATTTATGTCTATTGAACAACAAGTCAAGCAGGTCGAAAAAGTAAAACGTGCCGAAGGATTTATTATAGAGAATCCATACTCCATTCAACTAAATGCATCAATTTCGCAAGCACTTAAAATGATGCACGCAAAGAACGTGGGCGGATTAATCGTTACGGATGATGGAGGCAAACTTTTCGGGCTTGTCACTCATCGCGACGTTGCCATGGCGCCAGACCTTTCGGCTCCGGTCGATTCAGTGATGACTCCTGCGGTAAAACTAATCCATACGACGGCCGGTGTTTCACCGGAACAAGCAAGGGCATTGTTGCATGAGCATCGTCTGGAAAAGCTGCCTGTCCTTGACGATTCGGGAAAGTTGATCGGATTGATTACTGCCCAGGATATATTAAAACGCGAGCATCACCCTCAAGCGACCAAAGATAAGCGTGAGCGGCTGCGAGTCGGGGCAGCCATCGGAGTGGGAGGTTCAGAACTGGAAAGGGCGATTGCACTCGCTGCAGCCGGGGCTGATATCCTTGTTCTGGATATTGCACATGGACATGCCAGTCATTGCATCGATATGGTGAAAAAGGTTCGGAAGGAAATTCCTGATGCACAGATAGTTGCCGGAAATGTCGCATCAGGCGAAGGAGCTGTGGAGTTGGCTCAAGCGGGGGCAGACGGAATCAAAGTGGGAATTGGTCCAGGTTCGATCTGCACCACACGGGTGGTTACCGGTTTTGGAGTCCCTCAGTTGACAGCGATTATGGACAGCTTGGCTGGACTAAAAAAGGCGCGCTTGGATCATATTCCCGTTATCGCCGACGGTGGAATTAAGACATCCGGCGACCTGGTGAAAGCATTGGCTGCCGGAGCAAGCTCTGTGATGATCGGTAGTCTCTTTGCCGGGTGCGATGAAGCTCCGGGTTCTCCGGTCATCCGGGATGGGCAAAAGGTCAAAGTTGTCCGGGGCATGGCATCATTGGGTGCAGCCATAGGAAGAAAATCCAGCGAAAATTCCAGGAACAATGACGATGAAAGTGCAGAGAGTCAAGAGGACTGGGCGAAAGTGGTACCGGAGGGGGTGGAAGCCGTCGTTCCGTATCGAGGGAATGTATCAGAGATCATCTATCAACTGGTGGGTGGGCTCCGCTCGGGATTAAGTTACGGAGGCGCTCGAAATATCCTTGAGCTTCAGGCGAATGCGGAGTTCATCGAGATTACGCCTGCCGGCATTCGGGAAAGTAACTATCACGATGTCGGGAGATTGTGAGTTGTTGCGGCAGAGCAATTTACGGGGTGGGCTTTGGCGTGGGAGTTGAGTACAAGGGAGTTACATCAATTCCGGCTGCCCAGGCGTTCAAATAGGGAAAAGGATTGATTTCGCCTCGGCGGATCTTCCAATCTTCCGGGTAGGTTGGGCGGGATATTCCAAAGTGTAAGTGGGTGCCTCGCCCGATCGCATTCCCGGATTCGCCGATATACCCAAGCACTTGACCTGCGGTGACTCGATTCCCCGAAGCTATTCCATCAGCGATTTTGGATAAATGAGAACCATAATAGCGGATGCCATCATCTCCAATAATGGATATGGCTATACCGCCTCGTGTATTGGGGTCGTCGCTGACGGGGTCCCAGGTGTCTCGAAAAGATACGAATTCGACAGTTCCGTCGGTAACAGCTACATAGTCCCATCCCAATGGTGCGAAGATATCGATTGCCGGGTACCCGTGAGAGGAAACGCCTTCAGCGTAATCTACTGATTGATCAGGTCTGACGGGAAAAACATAGCGGTGAAGATTTGGCGTAATGGTAGGGCTGGGTTCACTCGTGTGGGTCAGCGCTGGAGTGGATGTATGAGTTGGTGAGTGCGTAAAGGTTATGGTTTTACTTTCAATGGTATTCGTTTCCAGGTTCGCCAACGATGGGGTTAGTGTTGGTGTTGGTGCGTAATCGGCGGTAGTGCAACTTGATAATGTGAGAAGGGATATTAAAAATATCGGAAAAAGTGGTACAGCGATAAGCCGACGAAAGAACCTGGCTTCATTTTTCCTAATCATGAGCGCAAAGGTCAATGAGTTTCGGTTACCTTGCGGATGGAACGAGGGGCTTCCGTGTTATACCCCTTGATTTGAGTGAGATGATAACAAAACAACTGGGCGATAATGATCGTAATGAGCGGTGTCAGCCATTCTGGAATCCCGGCGGGAAGTTTGATGGATGACTGCGCCAATTCGAGAGCCTCGTCCTGATCTGAAATGACGAGCATCTCCGCGTTGTGTTGTTCCCTTAATTCCTTTAGCATCGGCATCAAGGATTCGAAAACTTTGCCTCCAGGGGCAACTGCCATGACTGGAAATCCTCGTTCAACCATGGCGATTGGGCCATGCTGGAAGTCTGCACTGGAATAAGGTTCAGCCACAATGTAGGTCAATTCCTTTAACTTCAAGGACCATTCGTAGGCGGTTGAATAATTGAATCCCCGCCCGAGAACGACGCAGCGTTCCATAAACAGGTACCGTTGTGCGATGGAGTTGATGTGATCGGACAATGAAAGCACTTTTTCAGCCCAAATAGGTATTTGCTGAAGAGCATCATGCCGAACCTGGTCTTTTTCGAGAGCGGTGGAAAGCATCGCGAGCGCCATGAGTTCTGCTGTGTAAGTTTTGGTGGCTGCGACAGCCTTCTCGGTCCCTGCCTGGATGTCAATGACATGGTCGGATTCTTTTGCGAGAGGCGAATCGGGCTCGTTCGTGATCGCGAGTGTCATGCAGCCTTGTTTTCTCCCTTCCGACAGCACGCTCACGATGTCGGGGGATTTACCAGATTGTGATATCCCCAATACCAGAGCATTCTTTAGCCTGGGTGGCTTTTGATAATACGTGAATAAGGATGGGGTGGCGAGAGCGACAGGGAAACCATTGTATGCACCCCATAGGTAATTGGCATAACGGCCGGCATTATCCGACGTTCCGCGGGCGGCAAGAAAAACATAATCAACATTCCGCTTGTGAATTTCGTCGGCGATTCTCCCAATATTAATTTCCTGCCCAGCCAGAAGGTTTCGCAGGATTGCAGGTTGCTCGTAGATTTCAGAATGGAGTGTCATGGTCTGCCTTTCGAATATTTCTGTAATCAAACTCAAGTAATTTTTAAACAATTAAAGGGCTTTGAAAAGAATTTCTCCGTCAACGATGGTTGCAAAGATGTTAATTTCGTTGTCAATCAGGACAAGGTCGGCATCGGCTCCAAGTATAATTTTACTCTTGTTGGGGAGGGTGAATAGCTCAGCAGGAGTGCCTGTAACCGTTTGAACAGCTTCGAAAAGCGTGCACCCGGTCCAGGCCATCAAATTACGCAGCGAATTCTGTTGTGTGATATTGCTCCCGGCCAGCGTTCCATCGGCGAGTGTAACAGTCGTTTCAGATACATTAATTTCAAACTCGCCAAGATTGTATTTTCCTGGCGGCATGCCCAGTGCGGAAATGGCATCGGTGACAGTGATAAATCGTTTGACGCCTTTACATTTCCATGCCAGATTGACCATGGATGGGTGCATGTGAATCCCATCGACGATAACACCCGAGTAGATATTATCCGATTCGAGGATCGCGACTGAAAGTCCGGGTTTTCGATGCTCGATGGCTGGTTGTGCATTGAAGAGGTGCGTCCCGCACCGAATCCCATGTTGAAAAGCTTCGGTGGCCTGTTCAAAAGTAGATAAAGAATGCCCGGCACTGACAATGACGCCTTGTTCATTCAATCTCCGGGTGGTGGCGAAGTTATTGTCCAATTCCGGCGCGAGGGTGACAAGAAATACTCCATTTGTTCTTGACCAATTCTCCACGTACGTGGGGTGCGGTATTTTTAGATAACTTGGATTGTGCGCGCCTTTTTTCGAGGGATTAAGAAAAGGTCCTTCGATGTGTAATCCTAAAGCATGCGATCCCCTGAAGCCAGGAGGAGGTCCTTTTACAAGAACTTCGATGGCATGCTCCACAGTCTCGAGGGGGGATGTGATGATCGTAGGAAGAAAGGATGTCGTCCCCAGCTTGGGCAATTGGCTTGCCGCCTGCCAGATCGATTCGGGATCCTCGGTAAAATCCAACCCGAATGCGCCATTGAGTTGAATGTCGATCCATCCCGGCGTTAATATCAAGCCATCGGCATCTAGAATTTCGAAATCTGATGATGTCTGGATGTTGTCATCTAATCGTTCGATTTTGCCATTTCGCAGGAGGAGATCGGAAGGCTTGTTGGAAATCGACTGACCCGATAATATATACGCGTTGCGAACCAGCAAAGGTTTCAAAGAGCATCCTTCGGCAGCGGTGGCCAATCTGAAATTTGCTCAGCCTTATCCTGCCAGTTTTCCTTACCGCTCCATGACATGATTTCGATGGAATAAACTGCTGTCTGTTCGAGCTCTTTTTCAGTGATGGGACGGTACTCGGTTCCTGAATGAAGACCTGGAAAGTATTTGGAGATCAAACTCTCAAGACAATGGCGCTTCTCGAAAGCGTCATCCAGGATGCTTACTTTCCCAAAAACCATGACCGACCGATATTGGATGGAGAACTCCAGCGCGGCATTGGATGCAAGCAGACGACCATACTCGCTTGTCTCGAAGCAAACAAGAGGTTCTTTTTCCAGGTTGGACCGGGTGCGTCCGGTGACATTGGAATGAAAAATGATGCGGTGATTTGTCTCGTCGTACCAGAAGTTCGTCGGAGTAACAAAAGGCTGATCGCCGCTCTTGTGCGCAATATGACCGATGGCGCTACTATGGAGAAAGGATCTTATCCAAGCATCGTCGCGTTTGTACTCGGGCAGGCGCTGTCTTTCGGTAGGTGCAAGGAAATTGTAGTTTATCGGCATAATTCTCTCGAAAATCTAGGTGGTATTTTTCTCATCTCGTTCAGGGATCTCCCTGGCAGCTTTGGCGAGAATTTCCATGGATTTATGGATTAAATTGTCAACTATTCCCTGAGGCACGTCTTTCCCCTCATTGAACAGAGATATAGTTTTCATAACCGATCCCCGTGTTCCGCTGGCACGGCGTGCCCACTTCGAATCCACATTCAATCGCTCCAGGCGTTCAGCAAGCATTTGGAGCAGCGCAATGCGTTCATTTCCGGCTTTGCCTGTCAAAGTTAATCCTATTGGACTATTTTACCCGATGCAAGGATTTCATCGTTGGAATTCAAAATTAATAACCCACCTTTTTACGAACCGCTTATAATGGGGCAATTCAATCAACAAGGAGAATATTTATGAATGCACAAGCAATATCCGCTTCGCCTGTCGCGGATGTCAATGTTAATCGTTTTGTTGCCAAGGTCTATATGTTGATGACACTTGGATTGTTAATCACAGGAGTGGTGTCGACTGCTGTCGCCCAGAATGAATTCTTTCTCGTCAGGTTGGTGACAAGTCCCTGGCTCGCGTTTGGATTGTTTATCGTTCAAATTGCCATCGTTGGATTTCTCAGCGCATCCGTGATGCGTCTGAAAGCTGGATTAGCGTTTATTTTATTCCTCCTATACGCTGCGCTGACAGGCGTCACATTGTCTTCGTTATTCTTGTATTATGGCGCAAAGGATATTTCGTCAGTATTTTGGATGACTGCCGGAACGTTCTTCCTGGCTTCTGTTGTGGGGTTAATCACTAAAAAGGACCTTTCATCGGCAGGCATGGTGCTGGTGATGCTGCTGATGGGTTGGAGCTTCATGTATTTCATGAGCTGGTTCTTCCCCTATTCCAGCTTCAATTGGGCAATGAACTTCATTGGCATTGCACTTTTTGTTGGCCTGGCTGCCTGGGATGCCAATCGGATCAAGAACATCGGCGCTCAGGCAGGAGATCATCCAGCGAAGGGTGGATTGATCGTCATTGGAGCGCTCGCACTTTATTTGGATTTCATTAACTTATTCCTGTTGATGCTTCGCGCCAGCAGGCGTTAGAAGTTTGTGAATAGAAAAAGGAGCGGCGATTGAGCCGCTCCTTTTGTGTTTCAGACTGGCATTTAGCTTGCCGTGGTGCTGACTTCCTTCACATCGAGAACAAAGTTGCGGGTCGTGACGATCTGGGTGTAAATTCCAAACCCGGCAAGAACCAGGAAGGCCAGCAGCCAGAACCAGGAATTGGCAACTGCGACCTTGGCACTCAGCAGCCATAATTGCGGAGTCTGCAAGACGCCAAAAGCATAAAGGAAGCTGGCGATAATCAACGCAGAGCCGGCGAGTGACGTGCCGATAATGATTACGTATTTCTGGATGTTGAACTTAAGCACGGCAAAGGCTAAGGCAGCACCAGCTACGACGGCGATGAGCCAGACCAGGAAGCCCAGGTCAAGGCCCAGCAGGCTCAAAAAGCCGACGGTCGCGGAATAGCCGACGCCAAACGAGAAAATGCCGACCGCAAGAATCCAGAAGAAGTAAGACAGGACGGCAAAGATCAGGCCGACGACGAAACCGACTACCCAGCTGGTCGCGGTTGCGAACATCTCATACCCAAATAAGGCATGCATGGTTTGAGCGCCAAGGCCGAAACCAAAAATGAAGCCAAAGATGGGCAGGATGACCAGGAAGAAGCGATAGCCTTTAAAGACTACGATTGTTCCGATGACCATTGCGATTAGAACACTGCATAAAAGCTCGAAAGTTGTTGGGGGCATTTCATTCTCCTCGAAAAAGTAGGGTTTAATTACACATCCATTATAACCCTGATGTCAAGCCCGGGTTGCGCCGAAAAACACAAAAAGAGAGGCGTCCCCGGCGAGGGTCGAACTCGCAACCACCGGATTCGAAGTCCGTTACTCTGTCCATTGAGCTACGGGGACGTTCGGGCACATTATACCCGATTTGGTTTTTAGCTTGCTCCAGAAGGGGATTGCCCTTAGAATCAGTCTAAGTAAGGATAATCATTCGGAAAGGATCCACCATGACCGACCTAAAAGCGTTTGGCGAACGACTTATCTCCAACTTGGAAAGCGTCATTGTAGGGAAGCACCAGTCCATTGAACTGATCGTGGTCGGATTATTATGCCAGGGTCATGTCCTAATTGAGGATGTGCCCGGAGTGGGAAAGACTATGCTTGCGCGTAGCCTAGCAAAGTCGTTGAATTCCACTTTCAATCGAATCCAGTTCACTCCGGACATGCTTCCCTCCGATGTGACGGGAGTGTCGATCTACAACCAGCAATCGCGCGAATTCGAATTCCGACCGGGACCGATCATGGGGCAGATCGTCCTGGCTGATGAGATCAACCGAGCCACACCGAAGACACAAGCGGCACTATTGGAAGCCATGGAGGAGCATCAGGTAACGGTAGACGGTGTTACTCATCTGCTGGAAAAACCTTTTATGGTCCTCGCCACTCAGAATCCGATTGAGTACGAAGGAACATTCCCTCTCCCTGAAGCCCAGCTTGACCGGTTTCTCCTGCGAGTCCGGCTGGGATACCCGTCGCTGGCGGATGAAATCCACGTTTTGGAGCAACAGCAGTTGCAGCACCCGATCGAAAAGTTGGACACTGTGTTTTCCAGCGACCAGGTGCTGGAAGCGGCGGAGGCGGTTAAATCCATTCACGTCTCGGCACCGGTTAAACGTTATATTGTCGATCTCGTCACCAGGACACGCCAAAGCAATGATGTCTATCTTGGATCAAGCCCTCGAGGATCGTTGGCTTTATTCCGGGCGGGGCAGGCGCGGGCAGCACTCGCCGGCCGCGATTTTGTATTACCGGATGATGTAAAGGCGCTTGCTCAGGCTGTCCTCGCACATCGCATCATCGTCACGCCGGCAGCCCGCCTTCGCGAAGTAAGCGCTGAACGCATTGTGCAGGAAATCGTCACAAGCACCAACGTCCCAGGCGGGGATTACCAGCCGCCATCCGCCTGAACGAATTCCACATGAATCAAGCAGGACGGATTTTCATTGCGATAATCCTGATCGTAGGTGTTGCTGGCGTGCTCGTCACCGGCGCTGTGATGTATACCCGTCTCATCCTTGCCGGGACCGTCATCATGGTTATTTCATGGTTATGGTCGCTGACCGCCTTGCGCGGTATAAGGTTTACCCGAAGTGCGCGGTCACTCAAAGCCAGCGTGGGGGATGTCCTGGAGGAAAATTTCGAGATATCCAATCCGACACTTTTCCCGCGATTATGGCTGGAGATTGCCAATGAAACTCCATTGCCTTCCGCTTCGGGTTCGCGTGTTGTAACGCAATTAAAGGGTCACCAGAGGCGATTTTACCTTGCCCGTACCTGGCTGGTTCGCCGAGGGGCATTTTCGCTGGGTCCTACAATCCTGCGGGCGGGAGATCCGTTTGGATTGTTTCGGACAAAAAAGGAAATCCCCGCGGAAAAATCCATAATCGTACTCCCCATGATATTGCCTATAGCAGAATTTCCATCACCCCCCGGGCTGCTCCCCGGAGGAAAAGCCATTCGCAGGAAAACCATGGACGTAACGCCTCATGCATCAGGCGTTCGGGAATATACCACTGGCGACCCGATCAAAAGCATCCACTGGGCATCTACCGCTCGGAGAAGCCGATTGATGGTCAAGGAATTCGAGCAGGATCCGCAGGCGCAGGTCTGGCTGGTGCTCGATACTCAATCTGGTATACACTCCGAACTGCCTCACGTCCAGAAGTCAGACTGGCTCGAAGGTGCCATTTTCCGTCGCAGACCTCAAGTTGACCTGCCGCCTTCTTCGCTGGAATACGGAGTAACGATATGTGCCTCGCTGGCACATCACTTCATCCAGAAGCGAAGAGCTGTTGGGTTTGTATCTGCGGGGCAGGTGTTCACGGTTATTTCTGCGGAGAGAAGCGACCGGCAGGAAAACAAGATATTGGAAACTCTTGCATTCGTTTCAGACAGCGGTAAGTTGTCTTTGGCTGGGCTGGTTTCTGCGCAAGCGAAATTCCTTCCGGTGGGGTCCAGTGTCATCCTGATCACACCCTCAATTCACCCGGAAGTGATCCTTGCCGTGGACGAACTCCAACGGAGGAATTTACATCCCCAGGTTATTCTACTGATGGCGGATTCGTTTGGCGGACCTCGGGGGAGTGAAAAGCTGGCTCAATCCCTGTTGGAGGTGAATGTCCCGGTATGTCAGATCAGTTGCGGCAATGATATCCAACAGGTTCTGGCGAATTTTGCGGCAAGGAATATTTCACAGGAGATGAGAACGTGGCAAAAACCCGAATACATACAATCGATTTAAATTTTCAGGGATTCCATCACGCGATTGCATCTTATTTGATCAAAAATGACGATGGCGCAGTGCTCGTGGAATCAGGTCCGGGGTCTACACTCGGCGCGCTGGAATTTGCCTTATCCGGCCACGGTCTAAAGCTCAGCGAAATCACGCATGTCCTTCTCACGCACATCCACCTGGATCACGGTGGGGCAGCGGGTAAGCTTGCTCAACAAGGCGCGGTCATCCATGTCCATCCTGCCGGGGCTCCGCACTTGCTCAACCCGGAGAAATTAATCGGCAGCGCAACGCGAATCTACGGAGAAAATATGGACAAGTTGTGGGGGGATTTCCTGCCAGTTCCCGATGCAAAACTTAGGGTCGTCTCCCACGAGGAACAACTGGACATCCATGGCTTGAAATTTATTGCGCTGCACACTCCCGGTCATGCCGAGCATCACGTGAGTTACCTGCTGGAGGATATCTGTTTTACCGGAGATGTGGGAGGAGTTCGCATTCCGGGGTACCCCTACCTGCGAGTTCCAATGCCGCCCCCGGAGCTCCATTTCGAAAAATGGTACAGTACGCTTTCGTTGCTTCGGAAAACAGGTCTAAAACGGATTGCGCCGACTCATTTTGGGATATTCGATGACCCTATCTGGCACCTTTCGCAAGTCGAAGCGACCCTGAAAGCTTCTGAGAAGTGGCTGGAGACTGTCATGCCTGACGACCCGCCAATCGAACTCCTTAGGGAAAAATTCATAAATTGGATCGAATTTGAATCCTCCAACCTTAAGATGGACGCATCGGTTAAGAAGGACTATGACCTTGCCAATCCGCTTGGCATGTCAGCTGATGGTTTGCAGCGATACTGGCGGAAATACCGGGTTCCTCCCCAGTAAGGATTATTGTCACGGGTTCTGCATGACAATATAACGGTAGCAACTCGGTTTGATAGTGATACAATTCACATTCGGGAAGCGAATTATCGAGAGGGCGAATTTGGATACACAGGAATTTATCCATCTGGAAGAACAGTACGGTGCTAATAACTACAAGCCCCTGGACGTGGTTTTGACAAAAGGGGAAGGGGTTTGGGTATATGATATCGATGGAAATAAATACCTGGATTGTTTGAGCGCTTATTCCGCTGTTAATCAAGGGCATGTGCATCCAAAAATATTGGCTGCTTTGGTTGAACAAGCCGGCAAGATCACACTCACCTCGCGTGCGTTCCGCAACGACCAACTGCCTTTACTTTACAAGGAGCTGTCCGATTTCACGGGTTATGAAATGTCTCTGATCATGAACAGCGGCGCTGAGGCAGTGGAAACAGCGTTGAAACTGGTTCGGAAATGGGCCTATACAGTTAAGGGGATTCCGCGTCATGAAGCGGAAATCATCGTTTGTGACGGAAACTTCCATGGCCGAACGATTTCCGTCATCTCTTTTTCGACAGAACCCACCTACCGGGACGATTTTGGTCCTTTCACACCGGGCTTCAAAATCGTCGAATACGGCAACATTGATTCGATTAGAAAAGCGATCACGCCGAACACCGCCGCGGTAATGATCGAACCCATCCAGGGTGAGGGCGGCGTGATCATTCCAAAACCGGGGTATCTCAAACAGGTTGAGGAATTGTGTCGGGAGCAATCGATCCTTTTCGTCGCCGACGAGATCCAAACAGGGTTGTGCAGAACAGGCAAGTTATTCGCTTGTAGGTATGAAGATGTCCGACCAGATATCACCATAATTGGAAAAGCGCTGGCAGGAGGTTTTTATCCGGTGTCAGCCATCCTTGCGGATCGGACCCTGATGAGCTTGTTCAAACCGGGAGAGCATGGATCAACATTTGGGGGCAACCCTCTCGCCGCGGCGATTGCCCGTGCTGCAATCAAAGTTCTGGTTAATGAAAAATTGGATGAAAATTCTTTCCACATGGGAAATTATTTTTTGGAACAACTCTCGGAAATTCCCAGCCGGCATGTCAAGGAGGTTCGCGGAAAAGGACTGCTCATCGGAGTGGAGTTGAAACCGGGCGCAGGGGGAGCTCGTCGTTTTTGCGAAGCTTTGAAGACGAGAGGCATTCTCGCAAAAGAAACTCACGAGCACACGATTTGGTTCGCGCCTCCTTTGGTGATCGATCAAGCGACCATCGATTGGGCGTTGCCATCCATTCGCGATGTTTTAAATATGGCTTGAAAGTTCTTTGCGGGTGATTCCCGCTGTTGCGCAATAAAATTATAAGGAGGCAATATGAATATTGGTGTTCCGAAGGAAAGGCGACCATTCGAGTATCGGATCGGGTTATCGCCATCCGGCGTTGATATCATCACTGAGCAGGGTCACACCTGCTTCGTCGAGCATGAAGCCGGCGCAGGAGCTGGATATTCCGATCAGGATTTTGAGCGGGCGGGTGCGAGGATCGTTTATTCGAGCGAAGAAGTGTTTGGACGGGCGGACTTGGTCTTAAAAGTTGCCCGACCTATGCAGGAAGAACTTGATTGGATGCAGCCGGGTTCAACGCTTGCCGGTCTGCTTCATCTCGCTTCGACGCGCCAGGACAGGGTCAATACCCTGCTGGAAAAGAAGATCACCGCCATCGCATACGAGCAAATTCAACTTGAAGATGGGTCGCTGCCAGTATTAAGTCCGCTCAGTGAGATCGGCGGTCAGATGACAGCTCAGATCGCAGCCCGACTGCTTCAGAACAATGGGGGGGAAAAGGAATCCTTCTGGGCGGCATCGGGGGCGTTCCGCCTGCTGAAGTAGTAATTCTAGGTGCCGGGGTTGTGGGGACCTACGCGACAAAAGCATTTCTTGGTTTAGGCGCTCATATTACTGTGTTGGACCACAGCATGGATGCATTGCAGAAGCTTTACGAGCGTTTCCCATCCATTGTTACAATCTATTCCTCCAGGCGAAATATCGAGAGATCGGTTGCCTATGCGGATGTCGTCATCGGTGCAGTTCTGATCCCCGGTGAGCGAACACCCATCTTGATCAAGCGTGACCTGCTGGCTAAAATGAAGCAACGGTCGGTCATCATTGATCTAAGCATTGACCAGGGCGGTTGCTTCGAGACTTCCCGTCCCACTTCGCATGATCGCGCGACATATATCGAAGAGGGTGTCATCCACTTCTGTGTCCCCAACATTCCCGGCGTTGTTGGACGGACTGCCACTCACGCATTCATGAATCGCGCCATCCCCTATGTCAGCGAAATTGCAAACAAGGGAATTGATCAGGCGATCATGGAAAACCACGCACTGGCTTCTGCAGTCAACACGCATGACGGTAAAATGGTCAACCTCGTCCGGCTAACATCGGCGGAAGGGAGCGGCTATGGGATGGAATAATCTTTATCAGTCCAGGGTGACGACCGCCGAAAAGGCCGTGGAGGTCATCCACTCGGGAAATCGGATTTTTCTGACGGGCAATGTTTCGGTTCCTCAAAGTCTGTTGAGCGCTCTCGTCAAACGAGCTCCGAGTCTTGAAAAAGTTGAAATCTGCCAGGCGTTGACCATCGGTCCGGCTGAGTATGTGGATCCCTCGATGGAAGGGCATCTTCGTGTGAACACGATGTTTATCAGCGCGAATGTCCGCAAGGCAGTCCAGGAGGGTCGCGCAGACTATACCCCTGTCCTTTTATCGGAATTTCCATTGCTGTTCAAGAATCATCACCTCCCGATTGATGTGGCGATGATTCATGTCTCCCCGCCCGATGAGCATGGATTCTGTTCCCTGGGTGTCGAAGTGGGTCTGACGAAATCTCCGGCAGAAAGTGCGAAGGTCATCATCGCGGAAGTGAACGAACAGATGCCCCGGACCCTGGGTGATTCCTTTATCCATGTCAGTAAACTGACCCACATTGTGCCGGTTAATTACCCGATCCCTGAAATGGCGATGGGGGAAGAGGGGGAAAGCGAAACCATCCAAAAGATTGCCGGCCATGTCGCCGAACTGATCCCCGATGGCGCGACCATGCAAATGGGTATCGGGGCTATTCCGGATGCCGTGTTGAAGTATCTGTTCAACAAAAAGGATCTCGGTATTCATACTGAATTATTTTCCGATGGCGTGATCGACCTGGTTGATGCCGGTGTATTGACGAATTCCCGGAAAACCCTCCATGCCGGCAAGATCGTGGCAGGATTTATCCTCGGTTCCAAGCGGTTGTACGACTGGGTGGATGATAATCCGCTGATCGAACTGCACCGGACCGAATATGTGAATGATCCGTTTATCATCGCTCAAAATGAACGCATGGTCGCGGTTAATTCTGCGATTGAAGTGGATATCACCGGCCAGGTTTGTGCCGACAGCATTGGCCCCAAGCTGTATTCCGGCGTGGGCGGTCAACTCGATTTTGTTTATGGCGCATCACGGTCGAAAGGCGGCGTGCCGATTATCGCTCTCCCCAGCACGAACACCATGCGGGATGGAACGGTGATCAGCAAGGTCGTGCCGATGCTCAAGCAAGGTGCTGGCGTTGTGACCACCCGCAACCACATCCGGTACATAGTCACCGAGCAGGGTGTGGCAGATCTGTATGGAAAAACCATCCGGCAGCGCGCGCAGGCATTGATCAATGTTGCGCATCCGCAATTCCGGGAAGGGCTTACCAAACAGGCGAAAGAACTTAATTTTATCTAGGTTACAATTTTTGCTACTGGTCTTGCTTGTCGTATTCGGCACGCAAGACCAGTAATTTATTATTAATGGAGAGATTCCATGGATCGAAAAGTTAAGATCGTAGCCACGTTGGGACCTTCCAGTCAATCACCAGAGACCATCCGGCGACTGATGATTTCAGGGATGGACGTCGCGCGGTTGAACTTTTCACATGGTTCTCACGAAGAACACAAAGACCTAATACGAAATCTTCGTGCAGCCGCAAACGACTTGGGCTTTCCGTTGGCGATCCTTCAGGATTTACAGGGACCAAAAATCAGGGTTGGCAAGCTGGATGCACCTCTGGACCTAAAACCGGGTGGCAGGGTTGGGTTGTTTGCCTTAGGCGAAAGACCTAAAGAGGTGGATGTCGATTCTATCCCAGTCGATTTCGTCGAGTTGTTTGATATGGTACACGGCGGAGAACGCATTCTGCTGGATGATGGTAGGATCGAACTTAAGGTTGATCGGGTAATTGGAGAATTGATTTATGCAGAAGTTAAGTCAGGGGGTAGATTAACCTCCCATAAAGGGATCAACCTACCTGGTATTCCGATGAATATCCGGGGTTTCACCGAAAAGGATAAAAATGATCTTGCACTGGGGTTATCTCAGAATATCGACTTGGTGGCAATTTCATTTGTCCGGTCTCCTCAGGACGTTGAAGAAGTACGCATCGCGATCAATTCCATGGCAAAGGGTGAAGCAAGTCCATTGCTGATTGCTAAACTTGAACGCCCCGAAGCTCTGGAGAATCTGCAGGCGATTCTCGAAAAGGCCGATGGTGTCATGGTTGCCCGGGGTGACCTGGGTGTGGAGATCCCTCCGGAGCGTGTCCCGACTGCCCAGAAGCGGATTATTTATGAAGCTAATCGAAGCAGAAAAATCGTGATCACCGCAACCCAGATGCTCGAATCCATGATCGATAATCCTTTACCGACCAGGGCAGAGGCATCTGACGTTGCGAATGCCGTTTTTGATGGAACGGATGCGGTCATGCTCTCAGGAGAGACTGCCAGCGGTAAATATCCCGTTGAAAGCGTTCAAATGATGGAGCGGATCATCCGGGAAGCTGAAGGTAATTTTCCGGAGTGGGGACATTACAAGGCGTTTGACAGTCCGTCCGACGATGATGCGGATGCAGTTTCCCGGGCAGCCTGCGAGCTTGCTCACGACCTGAATGTGGCAGCGATAGCGGTGTTCACTCAAACGGGCCGCACAGCCCGACTTATGTCCAAGATGCGGCCGCAGGTGCCCATTTTTGCTTTTACACCCTCTACGGAAATATTTCACCAGCTTTCGTCAATGTGGGGTGTTAAGCCAGTCCACGTGCCCATGGAAAAGTCACTTGAGGCGATGGTTAATTCAGCCAGTCGTTATTTGTTGGATAATTACACTTTTGAACGGGGGAAACAGGTGGTGATCATTGGCGGATATCCCGTCGAGTCAGTTCGACCCCCTAACATGGCGTTATTGCACACACTCGGCGATGTCCTTTAGCACTTATCATTTTCCGGTAAATTCGTGTTTTTATTCCTTGGCTGCGATTACGATTCCTGCACCAATTAAAATCCCGCCCGTTATGAACAGCGGAGTGATCTGATCGCCTAGGAAGAATACTCCGAGAATCGTCCCCACAACAGGTTGGGCAAAAAAGGTTAAAGAAGCGACACCCGCGGGCAGTTCCGCGAAGGCTGTATTCCATAAGAACATGGCCAGGGCGGTCGAAATGATTCCAAGGAAAAGGATCCCTGCCAGGATTGCCGGGGTGATCTGCCCAACTCCAAATTTTGATATCTCCAGCATGGAAAGGGGCACGCTGACCACCAGTCCGCCCACGAACGCGACCATGCTTGTCGTCAGAACATCCACTTCACGAGTAACCTTACGGATGAGTACGGAGTAGAGAGCCCAGGTGATCGCTGCCAGAACGAGTGAGATGTTTCCCCAGAAAAGGTCGGATTCGAGCTGGGCTGTCCTTGGGTCGATCACGGCCACCACGCCTAGCGTTGCAATGCCGAGAGCTGCCAACCGCCGGGGTGTGATCTTCTCGCCTAAAACCACAGCCGCGAATAGCAGAACAAATGCTGGCGTTGCAGACGTTACAAGTGATCCGTTCGCGGCAGTAGATAGCTTTGTCCCTACAAATTGAAATCCCAGCGAGATCCCATATCCGATCGTCCCGACCCAAAAAACCTGCCAAAAAGATCGGCGGGTGATCTTCATTCCGCCTCGTTTTATAATTACAAAATATAGCACTGCTATTCCTAGCAATAATCGCGATGTGATCAACGTGAAAGGCTGGATGGTCTCCATCACTACCTTTGAGACCACATACATAGCTCCCCAGATGGCAGCGGCAGTAAGTCCGGCAGTCAAACCGTAAAGTGAATGTTTTTGCATAGATGCTGATTATTCTCTCTGGCTATTCCCAATCGTTGGGGTTGTAACTGCGTGTGCGTTTGATATCCCCGCGACGCTTCTTGGAATTTATACGCGCTGCCGAAGCAGAAATGGATGGTTTTGTTTTCCTCCGGTTTTTTGGTTTCACTGCGGCTTTTTGCAGAAGAACGATCAATCGTTGGATGGCATCCTCTCGATTCTTTGCCTGGGTCCTGAATCGTTTCGCTTCAATGACGATTTCCCCTTTTTCAGTCACCCGGTTTCCAAAAATGGCAGAAAATCTTTTTTTCACTTCATCTGGAAGGGATTTGGATTGGATGACATTAAATCGAAGCTGCACGGCTGTAGACACCTTGTTAATATTCTGACCGCCCGGTCCAGATGAGCGGACGTAATCAAAGGCTAATTCCTTTTCATCTATTGAGAGTCCGGTGGAAATTCGAATCATGCCCTAAGTATAAATGAATAATCCCTCCCCCGAGCTGGGGGAGGGATAAGTGTCTGCATCAGGTCATCGATTTATTTATCATCTCAAGAGTGGCAGCCTTGGGACGTAGATCCTTTTCCGTCAGGCGGTTGAGCGGTGTTTCAGGAAGATTGTAAAGTTCATAGAGAGCCGGTTCATCTTTCTGTGCATAGATCAATCCGGTGATCAGCCAATTGTTTCTCTGGGCATCCTCAAGAATCTGGAGGGCGTTCCACTTGTTGGTCGGATCGTAGTCCCGCTCAAGTTTCTTCAACACGACCAATGACCCGTCGTGCAATTCCACTTCCTTGACGGTGCCTTCCTCGAATTCCTCCGGGATCATGATCTCATCCCGGGGTGGGACGTAGGAAATCTCATGCAGGGGGGCTTCATGGTCCTTGCCCCAGGTATACGAATGGAAGGCATTGTCCTGGTTGTTGAAGGTTACGCACGGACTGATAATGTCCAACACAGCGATGCCTTTGTGAGCGATGGCAGCTTTGAGCAATTCCTTGACCTGCTTGGGATCGCCTGCGAATGACCGGGCTACGAAAGTCGCCTTGGCTGCGATGGCTTCCATACAGATATCGATAGGTTCGTACTCATTGATGCCCTGTTTCTTGAGGTTCAACCCGACTTCTGCCGTAGCCGAAAATTGCCCCTTGGTCAAACCATAGACGCCATTGTTCTCCACGATATAGACCATATTTACATTTCGGCGTACCGCATGCTTGAACTGTCCCAAGCCGATACTGGCGGTATCGCCATCACCAGAAACACCGATACCCTTCAACCTGATGTCGCCAAAGAGGGCGCCAGTCGCCACCGAAGGCATGCGTCCATGCAGGCCGTTGAAACCGAAGGATCGATTCAGGAAATAGGTGGGCGATTTGGATGAGCATCCGATACCTGAGAATTTAAGAACATTCTCGGGTACGATATTCATTTCATACAATGCAGTAACAAGCTGACTTGAAATGGAATTGTGTCCGCAGCCCTGGCATAAAGTGCTCGGATTTCCACGGTAATCATTTTTGCTGAGGCCGGCGAGGTTAACCTGTGCACTCGCTCCTGCCATGGGTAAGGTCTCAGTCATATTATTTTCCCTCCTTGCTCTGAATTGCATCGACGATCCATTTGGCTGTCGCAGAAAGACCATCGCTTCGGGCTACCGATACCAACTTTGTAGCCTGGTCAGGGTAGGCGAGTGTCAACAATTGGTGCAGCTGACCGTCGCGATTCAATTCAACGATATAAAGGACATCGTGCTTTTTGACGAAGTCTTTTACTTCATCCGTGAAGGGCATCGCCCGAAGACGCAGGAAGTCGGTTTTTACTCCATGTTCCTTGTCCAGCAAGTATTGAGCTTCCAATACGGCTGGATCTGTCGATCCGAAGGCGATGATCCCTGCTTTTGCCCCTCTTAGTTTTAATTACCGGCTTTGGCATGAATTTCTTTGCAGTGACATATTTGCTCTTTAACCTGTTCATCATGCGTTCCCAGGTCGCCGAATCTTCTGTATATCTGGCGTATTCATCGTGCCCGGTCCCTCGAAGGAAGTAAGCTCCCATGGGGTGCTTGTTTCCGGGAATCGTCCGGTATGTAATGCCGTCTTTGTCCTTATCTAGATACCTTCCCCATTGACCCTTAAGTTCTTCGATATCCGCTTCCCATAGAATTTTGCCTCGATCCATGGGTGTGTCGGGATATTTAAACGGTTCCGTCATCCACTGATTCATTCCAAAATCCAGGTCGGAAAGAACGAATACCGGAGCCTGAACCCTTTCCGCAATATCGAACGCTCGCCAGCCGAACTCGAAACATTCACTCACGGACCCCGGCAGAAGAATGACGTGCTGTGTATCGCCATGTCCCATAAAGGCAGTGAACGTGAGGTCGCTTTGGGCTGTTCGTGTCGGGAGGCCTGTGCTGGGACCGATACGGGTGACATCCCAGATCACCACAGGTACTTCCGTGTAGTAGGCTAATCCCGCAAATTCGGTCATTAAGCTCAAGCCGGGACCGGATGTCGAGGTCATCGAGCGCAACCCCGCCCAGCCTGCTCCGATGCACATACCGATGGCTGCCAATTCGTCTTCAGCCTGGACGACCACATATGTATTCTTGCCATCCTCGGTTTTACGAAGCTGAGGGAGATACTCATTTAGCGACTCGGCCAGGCTGGTTGCCGGTGTGATAGGGTACCAGCCTACAAATTGCACACCGCCGTAGATGGAGCCCAAAGCGGCAGCTGTATTGCCATCAGCCATGATCATTCCCGAAGTCTTGTCCATGGATTCGATGAAGTAGGGATCTGTTTTGGTCAGGTTTTCGCCTGCCCAATCGAAGCTGGCTTTCGCGACGTTGAAATTCACATCCACAGCTTTTTGTTTTCCTTTGAAATGAACATCCAACGCATAGCGGATGGCATTCATGTCGATCCCGATCATTCTCGCCAGAATACCCACATAGACCATGTTGGCCACCATATCGCGCAGGTTGGTGGTGACGGCAGGGTCCGAGCGTACGATTTGTTTAACTGGCATGGGATAAACAGAAATATCCTCGCGGGTGATCGGTTGCTTGATGTCATCAGCGTAGAATAAGGCGCCGCCTGGTGCAACATCAGCCTGATCCTTGGTAAAGGAATTTTGATTCATGGCGATGACAATCTCATGCTCGTCACGCCGCGCTGTGAAACCATTCTTACTGACCCTGATGGTATACCAGGTGGGAAGCCCCTGGATGTTCGAGGGGAACAGGTTTTTTCCGGATACCGGGATTCCCATTTTGAACAACGCCCTCAAAATGGCCGTGTTGGACGTTTGCGATCCGGACCCGTTGGAGGTGCCAACGGTGATGGAGAAATCATTGACGATTTTCTTCTTCATGTTACTCCTGAATGTTATCCTTTGAATTCCGGTTATTTTCCCGGGTGATGTTCGAGAAGTTCTGAAAGCATGTCGGTATGTTCAATGAGGGCTTTGTGGCCTTTGTCATATTCGTTGGTTCGAATAGCTGAAACCATCTTCTCGTGATAATGCCACACATCGGTAAGATATTTGTAATCGGTAAAGACATTAAGACCTATGGCTTCATAGGCTTCCCAATACGCTTCGAGAATCCCGGTGACAAATGGATTAATTAACCTCTTGTAGATCTGCAGGTGGAGCTGTTTGTGCTCGTCATGCGGGATCTGGATGGGATTCCCTTTGAGCTTGACCCAGGCTTGGGCTATGATCGCCTGAAGCTGTTCCACATCGTCAATGGTTAGCAATTTGACAGCTTCATGCCAGTAGGCGGTTTCGGTGTGCTTGCGAAGATCTGCGAATAGGCGGAAATGTTTCTCGTCGACGGCGATGGCGTATCCTAGGCTCTGGCGTACCGCCGGGAGAAAGGTGAAGGGCAGACGACGGATCCCGACCTTCGGCTTCACATCCACAAGACCCAAGGCTCGAGCTACTTCAAGCTGTTCGCGCAGGCTGGCAACGCTGACACCAAGCTCCGTACTTAATTCGGTAAGAGAAGGAAAGTTATCACGGGCAGCCACGTCGTACGATGCGAGGTAGCGTAGAAACTCAGAAAGGTCGAGGGGAGAGTGTTCTTTTATCATAAGGGCAATAAATACTATTAATCTGATTAATTGTATTATACCAAAATCATGAATAATTATCAAGAGATGACCAGCGAGGCAGTTGTCCCTTCCGCGATTCTACCTTCTCTGATATCATCCTTATGCAACCAAGCCCCGACGCCGCTGTCGGGGCTATTTATGCCAGTTGACAGAAAGAAAAGGAAAAAAGTGGTGGAAAGAACTGATCTACGTAACATTGCCATTATCGCCCATGTCGACCATGGAAAAACAACCCTGGTGGACGGGCTTCTCAGACAGGCGCACACATTCCGGGCTAACCAGCAAGTGGCAGAGCGGGTGATGGATTCGAATGACCTTGAGCGGGAACGCGGCATCACTATCCTTTCCAAGAACACAGCCATTTCAATCTGGGATGAAGCTTCCAACCAACAGGTAAAGATCAATATCGTCGACACTCCCGGTCATGCCGATTTCGGCGGTGAGGTCGAACGCGTCATGAACATGGTCGATGGCGTGCTCCTTCTTGTGGATGCAGCCGAAGGGCCGATGCCCCAGACTCGATTCGTTTTGAAAAAGGCGCTGCAAATGGGGCATAAAGCGATTGTGGTCATCAACAAGGTTGACCGCAAGGATGCCGAACCCGAACGGGTACTGAACCAGACATTTGATTTGTTTATTGAATTAGGCGCCAGTGATGAGCAGGCAGAATTCCCGGTCATTTATGCTCAAGCCACCACCGCTCAAGCCGGCACAACTCCCTCGCTAAGCCCCGATCTCCAGCCATTGTTCGACGCGATTCTTCGCCATATCCCAGCCCCCAAGGTGGATGTTGACGCTCCATTGCAGATGCTCGTGACGTCGCTGGGTTATGACGATTACCGGGGAGTGACCGCCGTCGGCAGGATCTTCCGCGGAAGTATCAAGGTTGGTCAACCACTTGCCCGTCTGACAGTGGATGACCGCAACCTGGCTGAACGTGCGAGATACCTTTACGTTCACCAGGGACTAGGAAAAGTGGAAGTGGAACAAGCGGAGGCGGGGGAGATCATCGCCCTGGCCGGGCTGGAAGGGATCGCGATCGGAGAAACACTGGCGGATCCGGCGAATCCTGTCGCTCTGCCCACTATCAAAGTCGAAGAGCCAACCGTGCGCATGACCTTCGGAGTTAACACCTCGCCGTTCACCGGCCGCGAGGGGAAGTGGAGCACCTCACGAAAATTACGCGAGAGGCTGTTCACCGAGCTGCGCACCAACGTCTCCCTGCGTGTTCAGGAAACAGAATCCGCAGAAACCTTCCTGGTGTCCGGAAGAGGCGAGCTCCATCTGGCAATTTTGATAGAAACCATGCGCCGCGAAGGTTATGAATTCCAGGTATCGCGTCCTGAAGTGATCCTTCGCACGGCCGAAGATGGCGCGATGCTCGAGCCGTATGAAGAAGTCCACGTGGAAACCAGCCCGGAAACGGTTGGCTCAGTCGTGGAGCTGCTTGGCGTCCGGCGCGGAAAGATGCTCGACATGCAGGATACGGGCGACGGGAGTGTGCGCCTCGTGTACCTGGTCCCGACTCGCGGATTGTTGGGATTCCGTTACCAGTTCCTCACCGCCACGCGCGGGATGGGAGCGCTGCACACCCTGTTCAGTGGATATGACGAAATGTCCGGGGCGATGGAAACGCGTGTCAATGGATCGCTGGTGGCTTTTGAGGCAGGGGATTCGACTGCCTACGCCCTGAAGAGCGCTGAAGAACGAGGCATGCTTTTTATCGGTCCCGGGGTGCAAGTATATGAAGGAATGGTGGTCGGTGAAACCACGAGACCGGGCGATATCTCGATCAACATTTGCAAGAAGAAGCACCTAACCAATGTCCGCGCATCCCGAGGGGATATGGAAATCCGTTTGACCCCCCCGCGGCAGATGAGTCTCGACGAGGCAATCGAATACTTATCCGATGATGAACTGCTTGAGGTAACGCCTTTGAGTTTCCGGATCAGGAAACGAATTCTCAATACCGATGATCGGGGAAAGCAAACCAAGAAAGCCAAGGAACTGATAGAAGAATGATTTGTTGACCAGCCGAGAGAAGGGCTGGTCAATTTATTATTGATATCATGGGCTCGATAAAACGAAATTATCGAACTCAAATGATGATTCATCCCCGGCATTATAGAGTTCAATGGATAGCCCCGCCGTACCGGATGGATGCGAACTGTCTCGGACGGAATCGACCATAATCCCATTGACGAAAAATGTAAATTTGTCACCTTCTCCCACAACTTTCAAAGTGTTTAGAGAATTGACATTGATAGTACTTGTCTCGGTCCAATCGATTAACGTGGTCCACTCGCCGTTTTGCAATAAACCCGCGTAATAATAACCCACATCGCTGATGCAGAAGTAGTAGAGGTTGTCTATGTCTGCAATCCGAAATAGCAGGCCATAACTGGCATCTTCCGCTCCGCCAACATGAGTGCTTTCTACGGTTACTGTAAAATCATCAACGTATGGCGCGGCCGTCGCCCAGGATTTTTGACTGACGCCCTTTGTTGCGACCACGTCCCAGGCGTACAAGCCGTTGACTGTGTAATTAATTGTTCCGTATTCATCTTCAAAAAAACCTTCGCTCCAGTCATTTCGATTAGAGCTAAATTCCTCGCCAAAGGTTATTCCAGTCTGGACCGGTGCATCGTCTCGGGCAGGCGTCCTTTCCCTCAGAAACGATGTAGATATGTCTGAGTAAAGCGCATAACCGGCAACGGCCAGCAGGCAGCAAATGCAAACGATAACGATTACGCCCAAAGCGATGAGAACGGAAATTTCTTTTCTGTCATTTGACTCGGCTGAAGCAACGGGCGGATTTTCCATAAGAACCTCGCAGATTGTAAAAGCCAGGGAAAATCTTACTTGATATTGAGAATCTCAATTGCAGATTGTGCCATCAAGGCGGCAGCGTAGGAGAGCGCTTGTTCGTCAACATCAAATTTGGGGTGATGATGGCTGAAGTTCAATCCGCGTTCTGCATTTGCTGAGCCGACGAAAACAAAGCACCCGGGGACTTTTTCCATCATGTAGGCGAAATCCTCGGAGCCCATGGTTATTGGAGCGCTTGCATCGATCGTCAGGTGAGGCAGGACCTTTTTTGCCGCAGATTGAACAATCCTGATCGTTTCAGGGTCGTTGATAACGGCGGGGGTGAGGCGCGTGTTGATGAACTCGGCTGTGCAGCCAAACGATTCTGCCGTCTTCGTGGCTAAGGTTTCAACCCGTCTTAAGACACTGTCTCTTACGTCGGGTTTGAATGTGCGGATGGTTCCACCCAGCTCGACCGTCTGGGGGATGACATTGAAAGCGTCTCCGCCATGAAATTGAGTCACGCTGACGACTGCCGAATCCAGCGGGGCGACAGTTCTCGAGACGACGCTTTGCAAGGCCGTCACGATGTGCGCTCCCGCGAGAACCGGATCGATCGTCGTATGCGGCATGGCTCCATGACCGCCTTTTCCGGTTACTTTGATCGTGAACAGTTCTGCACCAGCCATGGTGGATCCCTCAGCGATTCCCAGCCAGCCGACAGGCTGTTCATTCCATAAGTGCAAGCCAAATGTAACATCGACTTTTGGATTGTCGAGCACACCATCCGAGATCATGGATTCTGCGCCGCCCTGACCCTCCTCCGCTGGTTGGAAAACCAGCTTGATCGTTCCGGGAAATTGGTCGCGTGCGGAGCCCAGCATCCTTGCTACTGTGAGCAGGATGGCTGTATGACCGTCATGTCCACATGCGTGCATCACACCCTTGTTTTGAGATGCGTAATCAGCCCCTGTCTGTTCCACAATGGGCAGGGCATCCATATCAGCCCGCAGGAGCAGGGTCGGTCCGGGCTTGCTGCCTTCGATCAGCGCGACAACGCCTGTTTTCCCAATTCCCGTGGTCACCTCGAGACCAAGCTTTTGCAGCTCCTTGGCCACGATACCAGCTGTTCGGATTTCCTGGAAGCCAAGTTCCGGGTGCATGTGGAAATCCCGCCGCATGGATTGGGTATAGTCAAACAACTCCCTGGCTTGAGCGAAAAAATCGGACATGTCTGCCTCTATTTTAATTTTATGATATGGAATTTCTCTTCATATCGAGGATTTTCTTCCGTGGAATCGGGAGCACGTCGCGAGCGCATCCGTTCCTCGAGTTTTGCAGGGTCGCCGATCTGAGACTTGTGTTCCTTCAGCGCTGTGATCTTGTCTTCCCAAAGATCAGTCACATCGAGAGTGACGTTGATGTTGGCTGCTGAAGGGATGGACACCCACACTTCCCGAGGCGCCCACGGTTCCAGCCCTTCGTCCTTGAGGAGTTCAGGAAAATAATGAGGATTTCCGGCTGCTGGGAAAACTGCATCCAGGACAACCTGACCGGCATAGCGGTGATCGGGATGGTTGATGCCGTAAGTGGTACTGGGATAGAGATTCTGAGGGTCGCACGTGACGAGCACGTCCGGGCGGTGAGTCCTTATGATGCGGACGATTTTTCGACGGAGGTCGATACTCGGTTCGAGATATCCATCCGGAAGTTCCATAAAGGTAACATTTCGGGTTCCGACTAGGCTGGCGGCAGCTCGTTGCTCACTGTGGCGTATCGCACAGAGTTCGGACGGATCGACCCCCGGGTCGCTCGATCCTTTATCGCCGCACGTCAGCAGGTAATAATCGATGTCATGACCCATCCTCGCCCAGCGGATCAGAGTTGCCCCGCAAAAAAATTCCGGGTCATCCGGATGAGCCAGGATGACCAGGATTTTCTGTTTTTCAGACCATACTCCGGGTTGTTCTTCGGTCATTTCTTGTTCTTCCCGCAGTCGCACCCGCCGCCTTCGTGTTTGTCGCACGGGGCTTCCGATTTTCGACGCAGTGCTTCAAGTTCGTCCCACGGTTCCAGCACGTCGCGGTGGAATTCGCGGTTGCCGGTGCCCTCGAGTTCGACGACGACGACATTCCGCAGTGGATAAGTATCGATGACTTTCCCTTCGCCTTGCGGCGTCAATACTTTCTTACCGCGTTTTGGAAGTTCTTTGCGCGCTTCGACGTATTGTTCGTATTCATAGATCAGGCAGCACCGCAGGCGTCCGCACATGCCGGTGATCTCGGATGGAGTGAGGGAGATTCCCTGCTCCTTGGCCATCTTGATGGATATCGGGCTGAATTCGGTCAGGAACTTCGAGCAGCACCGTGTTTCGAGTCCGCATGCGCCCATACCGCCGATCATTTTTGCCACATCGCGAGGTCCGATCTGGCGCATTTCCACCTGGCTGGAAGGATAGACCTTTTGCATATCCTTCCGCAGGGATTTCAATTCGACCTTGTCTTCGGTCTCGGTCGAGAACAGGAAGACCAGCCGCGAACCGTCATAGGAATATTCAGCGGCGACAATTTTTATACCCTCCAGCTCCAACTCGGCAGCCCGGGCACGGCAGTTGATCATGGCTTCGACCTGCTTCTGCTGCCATTGTTTTCGCAGCAGAAGATCAGCGGGAGTAGCTCTCCGCTCGATGGCTTTCCAGGATCCATCCATCGGGGAGGATGGTTCTGCTATGAATTGGATGATTTCGCCGATCTGCCTGCCTCTGGATGTTTCGACGAGAACATGTTCGCCAACTTTAAGATCCGGGATGGACCCGGCATCAAAATGGTATAACTTGCCGATTTTAGAGAATCGGACACCGATAATAGTTGCCTGCATAATAAGATTATATCCTTAAGATTTCTCTGTATGAATAACCAATAAATCAAACCACATTAATGGTCGGAGTTTTGTCTCCACTCAGTGCGGAGATGCTGATTCGAGCCGCGACTTGTTCGGCAACATGGCTCAATGCCAAGGCGGACTCGGACTCTGGTTGGCTGATGACAACCGGTTTACCGCTGTCTCCGCCGACCCTGACGATCGGGTCCATGGGAATGCCGCCGAGGAAAGGGACGTCGTACTGCCGGGCGAGGTTTTCTCCTCCACCCTGGCCAAAGACGTCCATTTTGGAACCATCGGGGAGCTTCAAATAGCTCATGTTTTCCACTACTCCGAGGACGGGCACGTTCAGGGTGCGGAACATTTCGAGACCGCGCGAGGCGTCGTCGAGCGAGACCTGCTGCGGGAGAGTCACGATCACCACACCGCTAAGAGGCAGCGCTTGAGCGAGTGAAAGTGAAGCGTCGCCGGTGCCAGGCGGCAGGTCGATGATGAGGTAGTCGAGATCGCCCCAATCCACATCGCTGAGAAACTGCCGGATGGCAGAGTTCAGCATGGGTCCGCGCCAGATCAGGGGTTGGCCGGGCTTGACCATGAAACCCATGGACATGAATTTAACGCCGTAAGCCAAGGCAGGATTTAGTTTATCGCCATTGGGTTGAGGCATTTCCATTACACCCATCATGGTCGGGATGTTCGGTCCGTAAATATCGGCGTCGAGGAGTCCTACTTTTGCTCCTTGCCCGGCGAGGGAAACAGCCACATTGACCGAAACAGTACTTTTGCCCACCCCGCCTTTGCCCGAAGCGATCGCGATGGCATTGCGAATGGAAGTGTTAACCAGCCCGCGCATGCGCCCGTCGTTGGGAACGTTGGAATCCAGTTTAACGTTGGCCTTGGTAACACCCTCCACGGACAGGGCAGCGGCACGGGCTTCTTTTTCAATTTGCCCTCGCAATGGACAGGCTGGCGTCGTCAACATGACCGTAAAACTGACGGAATCACCTTCGATGGATAGATCCCGGATCATGCCAAGGCTGACCAGGTCCTGGTGCAGTTCGGGTTCCTGGACTTTACTTAGTGCGGCGAGAACGGCTTCGCGTGTTGGTTTTTGATTTGGAGTCATAAATTTCCTGATTGGTGTTTTGGGTTGGGTTTTCTTGCATATATTCGACAATTTCCTGCCTGGCAGCTTCGTAGTTGTTGACCAGGATTTTATCCGCTTCCTTCAGCCGGCGGATGGCTTGATTGGAACACTGTGAGCAACCGTGCATCGCCCGAAACGAATCTGCATTACAGGTCGTGCAGCCATTGAGTCTGACCATGAACAGGACGAATCCGACCTTGTCAGGGGAAGTGTCACTGCTCTTATCGACCTTGTCGATGAGTTTTTTCCAAGTCGCCCCTCGCAGAGATCTCAAGGAGGAAATGATTCGGGGAGGGAATAGGAGTTCCGTGTCAGCGTTATACATCGCAGAGATGATCCTGTTACATCTTAAACTATAAAGGTTGCAGGCGAGGATTATACCCTCCAACCTGCAACCTTTCAACGCAAATATTATCCTCGGCTATGTATCAGATTTCGCGGTCTTGGCAGCAGCCTTCTCAGCCCGGGCTGTTTCCTCCCTTGTATAGTTCAAAGGACGGATTCCAGCATAATACGAGAGGGGCTTCATCAGTTTTTCCTTGTTCATTACGTTACGCTTTTGTGAAGAAATTTCGTAGTCGTGGTCCATTTTGATCGCATCGAACGGGCAAAATTCCGCGCAAAAACCGCAATTCATGCAGATATCGGCATCGATGGTGAATTCCGCAGGTGCTGGGACCGGTCTGCCGGTCGCCGGATCTGTTGTCCTGACGATCCATATGCATTGCGGAGGGCATACCTTGGAACAAATCCCACAGGAAGTGCAGCGGATATTCTTTTCGCCGTTCGTTCCTTCCTCGTAGACAAGGAATGGAATGTAGCGAAATTCTTCAGGTACGGGCAATTTTTCCTCAGGGTACTGCACGGTGAAGATGCCGCGCGCGTCCTTGCTCGATCGATGGGCAATCCCTTCCGGGGAGTTGTACCGCTTCCCTTTTCGGCTGACGAAATAGGTTATATCTTCCCAGTAGGTGTTCCAGTAGCGGGTGAAAGTAACGCCTAGACCCTTGATCAGACCTAATCCATACATATTCGCATCTCCTTACCGGTCGAGTTCACCCAGAACGATGTCAATCGCGCCAAGGATGGCCACAAAGTCGGCGATTTTGTTCCCCACGCAGGATTTTTCGAGGGAGGTCAGATTGATAAAGGATGGGGCACGGACGTGATACCGCCAGGGATTGGGTTTGCCTGTCGAAACAACGTAGAATCCCAGCTCACCTTTGGGACCTTCCACACGACCATACGCCTCGCCAGCCGGCACCTTGACCTGATATTGCGGTTTCCCGGTCATCACCGGACCCTCGGGAATCTGCTTGACCGCCTGCTCGAGAATGCGCAGGGATTGCCGCATTTCGTCGATGCGGATGAGGTATCGATCATACACATCGCCGTTGTATCGCACCGCGACGTCGAAATCGAAACGGTCATAAACCCCGTACGGGTCGGCGCGGCGGATATCATAGGGAATGCCCGAAGCACGGACGACAGGTCCAGCCATGGAGTAGGCGATCGCATCCTCTCCGCTCAAATAGCCTACGCCTTTGCAGCGCGAGACCAGGATTTCGTTCTCACTAAGCAGGCGGTCGAATTCTTCCACTTTTCTGGGGAGACGCTCAAACACGAGAGCTCTAATTTTTTCGAGCGTCCCATCAGGCATGTCGCGCACCACGCCGCCAAAGCGGAAGTAATTGCACATCATGCGCGAGCCGGAAACCGCCTCGAAGATGTCCAGGATCAATTCGCGTTCTTCAAAGGCGTAAAGGGCAGGGGTGAAGTAGGCTCCCAGATCGTTGAGCAGCATGCCGATCAGGATCATGTGATTCTGAATACGGCTGAGCTCCGCCATAATGACACGAATATATTCTGCGCGTTCAGGCACCTGGATCGACATTAATTTCTCGACAGCGAGTGCGTAGCCCCAGTTGTTCGTCATCGAGTTGAAATAATCCAACCGGTCGGTGTAGGGCATATTTTGCAGGAAGGTATTTCGCTCCCCGATTTTTTCATGGTTGCGGTGGAGATATCCCATGACGGGTTTGAGGCTGACGATGGTCTCGCCGTTGAGCACGACCACAGCGCGGAAAACACCGTGCGTGGATGGATGCTGGGGACCCATATTCACCACAAAATGATCGGTCCTGACGCCATCCTTGTCTTCACTTTGATAATTCTTCAGACTCGCATAAAGTAATTCTTCGGGGTCGGTGGGAATCCATTTTTCGGGATCAAATCCTGCGGGGAAGCGAACGTTGTCACCGAGTGGATTTTTCTCCTCAGCGAGAGAGAATTTCCCTTCGGGCCAGCGTGACTTGAAGGGCTTGATATCATCTTCGTAGAATGCTTCCTTCCAATCTTTGCGGAGGGGGTACCCTTCAAATCCTTCCCACATCAGGATTCGGCGCAGGTCCGGGTGACCGGTGAATTGTATTCCCAGCAGGTCGTAAGCTTCCCTTTCCTGTAGTTCAGCGCCAGGGTAGACGGGCGTGAGCGACGGGACTTCAACAGGATCCTGCCGAGGGACCTGGACCTTGTAGGTGAGTGCAGGTCCTCCTGTCGTCTTGTAAACCTGGTAAACGACTTCCATTCTGCCCTCAGGGAGGTAGTCCACTCCCACCAGGTTGGAGAGGAAATCATATCCGAGGTCATCGTGCAAGAATATCGCGAATTCGATAAGTTTCTCGGGAGCAACGATCCAGCCGGAATAACCGGGGCGTGTATCGGCGGAGACAAAGCCGGGGAATTTTTCAGACAGGTCAAGGGTGGTTTGAGCGGGTAAAGTCATGGGTCACCTATGCCTTGGTCTCGGACGCCTGGTCTGGTTGAGCAGCGGCAGCCTGGTCCAATTTCGCCAAATCGAGCTTCAGTTGTGGGATGCGGCGAGGATCGATCAGATCCGGTCCCAGCATGGGGATCGGCATCTCAACGGAATCAGGTCCCTTGCGATACCACCTGACCTGCTTGAGCGACTGCTTGTCGATTTTCCGTTGCAATTCGTTCAAGCCAAAGACCAATGCCTGGGGGGTGGGGGGCAGCCGGGGACATAAATATCGACCGGGATAAATTTATCGATCCCTGCGACGACGTTGTACCCTTCCTTGAAGGGTCCGCCGCCTGATGCGCATGCTCCCATGGCGACCACATATTTTGGCTCGGGCATCTGATTGTATAACCGGACGATGGCAGGGACCATTTTCTTGGTGACTGTCCCGGCGACTAGCATCAGATCGCATTGCCGCGGGCTCGGGCGCATCACTTCCATTCCGAAGCGCGCCAGATCGTAGCGTGATGCCTGGGCGCAGATCATTTCGATGGCGCAGCATGCAAGCCCAAACATCATCGGCCAGATGGACGAGCGCCTCCCGAAGTTATAGATGCGGTCGATCGTGGTGATGGCTACCGCTCCTTCCGCTTCGGGCGGGATCTCAACGCCGGGAGAATTAAGTTCACTTGTTGTCATGAGTACTCTCCTCGTACCATATTCGGAAAATTTCCTTCAAGATTTCTTCGGTAGCCAGGGCAGGATCGTCAGAGAAACCTGGCAGAGCGAGAACCATTTCATAAAGTTGTATCAGCGAAATAGTGTCCAGCTCTATTTGGGGATGCACCAAAATCAACTCTCTGGCAATGGCGTACGTTGCATCCCAATTTAGTTGTTCCATCTATGTTTCGCGTAGGCAATATATGGTAGATGCCAAATCCTCACAATGCAATTAGGGATTATATATTCCGTAACGAGCTATGTCAATTGAATTTAGCAAATATATGTTTGCAAAATAGGAAAAGTGATTATAATGTGACAAATGACACCAGCTAGAACGACCGCCCGCCAGCGTTGCCTGGCTTATCTGAAGAAGCATCAACCCGCCTCATCAAGCGAAATCGCTCGCGCGCTGAATGTCACCACCGCAGATGTTCGTCACCACCTGGCCGGTCTGGAAGAGGATGGGCTGATTGAGGTGCTGGAAGTTCGTCGAGAATCGATGCGAGGCAGACCGGTTAAACTCTATGGCGAAAACCGGCAACTGCTTGGAGACAATATCTCCAGGCTGGCTGATGTGCTTATGCAGGAATGGCTGGGCGGTTTGGATACGACTGGCATTGATGATGTCATGGAGAGAATTGCTCGACGCATGGCTGATAGTGATCAGACGACCTCCCAGGCACCCGTAGGGCGAAGGCTGGCTGCTGCAGTTGAAACGTTGAACAAGATGCATTATCATGCTCGCTGGGAAGCGCATGCCACCGGTCCGAGGATTATTCTCGAATCCTGTCCTTATGCCCGAACGATCGAAGCGCATCCGGAACTTTGCCTGATGGACAGGCATTTGTTAAAAACAATTTTGAGAATTGATGTTGATCAGTTGGCAAAACGTGAAAAGGGGTTGAAGAATATTCCCATCTGTATATTCGCCCTGACGAATCCCACCTAGGCAATAAACTGGAATAAGTACCGCATCTATCAAAACTACTTCAAAATTTGAGTAGCTAAATTGTGTAATTGGTGTTGTATTATCCAGATTACAAGTATTCCAAGGAGTAAACAATGGAAGAGACTTTGAATAACAATAGTTCTGACGAGCCCATTTCCTTTTTTGACAAAGAAGGTGTTGTTGTAAGCCAGATTGATGTGGAAGGTGGTATCCCGTTGGGTATGCATTCCATTTTCAACTCTGCACTGAATGTTGGAGGCGTATATGGCGCATGGGGTGCCAGTTACGATAATGCCAATCTGACAGATTTTGTGGGCAAGCGGTTGGGTGCGTCTTTAGCGAACGACGAAATTATGAACCTGGGTGAATTGGGCTTCAAAAGCCGGCATCACACTCCAATACTGTCAGATGAGAACAGCCTTGAGTTGGAACTCGAAGTTGGGTCACGGTTGCTTCGACAGGCTGCTGAGACTAATGGTTGGGACCCCTCGGAGGTGCAAGGAGTGTTGATCGGTATGAGCTGCCCGATCTCCGATGATTATGTCGCTCGGATTTCAGAAAGAGCCGGGATTCCGGAAGGCGCACTCAAGGTGAGTGTTCACAAAGCCTGCGATGGGTCCATGGGCGCCATGCACCTCGCGCTGAATCCCGAATTGTCAGCAGATGGGGATTTGAATATCGCCGAAGAACTGCAAGGAAAAAAAGTCCTTGTTGGCGGGATCGAAGCGCTAAGCAGGTTAACCTCCCACGCCAGGGACAAGAACGCCTTGCAGCTTTTCGGGAACGGCGCCGGTGTGATCGGGATAATCCCAGGGGAGACGATGAAATTATTGGCAGGTAGGAGCCACGAAAACTATGATGAGGATGGGCTGCTTCAACTCAAAATGTTCTACCCTCATACCGGGCAAAGGATACCCGGAAAATCCATGCTCGAAGTCCAATCTGATTCTCCCAGGAACTTCAGGATCGCAGGCTTGATGCACGAACCGCTCGACGGAGCTCCAATTTTAATGGCCGGATTGATGGGGATGGTCAAGCTCTTCGTCCGCACAGGCGTGGAGGTTGTTACCGATGTGTATAAGGATTACCAGTCTTTGCTGGATCGCATCGGGCAGTCTGAAAAAACCATCGAAGTCGCCATTGCGCACCATGCCAACTATAAAATTAACCAGCTAAAGGCAAAACAGTTGGTCAAGAACGGAGTGCAGCTTCACATGCCATGGCTGCTCAGCGATTTTGGGAATGTGAGTGCCGCCTCCTGCATGATCGCCTTCCTCCGATATTTGCAGAACTTAAAACCTGGCGACCATGTCCTTTTTGACGGCTTTGGGGCGGGCACGTATTACGATGTTATGGCTGTTTCATTCGGGTAGTTTTTTATTCAACAGTGACACTCTTCGCCAGGTTGCGCGGCTGATCCACATCCAAACCCCGCATCGAGGCGATGTGGTAGGCTAGGAGCTGCAGCGGTATCACCGTGACGATAGGAGATAACATCCAGGGGCAATCCGGAACCCATAAAACGTGATCCGCAAGTGACGCGACCAGATCATCGCCCTCCGTGGCAATGGCGATCACCGTCCCGCCCCGGGCTTTTGCCTGCTGAATTTGGCTGATCATCTTATCGTGCCAGGGGTCTTTCGGTGCGATGCACACAACAGGCATTGACTTGTCGATCAGTGCGATCGGTCCGTGTTTCATTTCTCCCGCAGGATATCCTTCCGCATGAACATAGGAGATCTCCTTCAGCTTGAGAGCGCCTTCGAAAGCGATGGGCATATTTATGCCGCGTCCCAGGTAAAGGCAATCGCGGATGTCCTTCAAATGAACCGCGACGCCTTCAATATCGGGTTCCGAATTGAGAACGCGGCTTACAAGGTCTGGCACAAGCCGTAGATCGGAGATTAGCTTCTTCCTGGTTTTTTCATCGATCGCATCGCGATGATCCGCCAGCAAAACAGCCAACATGTACAGGTCAACCAGAGGGGCGGTAAAAGCTTTGGTTGATGCTACTCCAATTTCAGGACCTGCCTGCATTGAGATGTAACCGTCCGAAAGGCGCATCGCCTGAGACCCGATGGCATTCACGATCGACCATAGTTTGGCTCCCTTTGCCCGTCCTTCCTCCATGGCTGCGAGGGTGTCCGCAGTCTCCCCGGATTGGCTTATGGAAAGCACGATCGAACGCCCGTCAAGGATCGGATTGCTGTATCGTAACTCCGATCCGATCTGCACCTCACAGGGAATTCGTGCGATTTGTTCGATCAGGATCTTCCCGACCATCCCGGCATAAGCCGCAGTGCCGCAGGCTGTTATGATGATTCTGTCGATGTGCCTCGCAAAATCAGGCTCAAGGTTCAATTCGGGCAGGCGAATTCGACCTTTTTCGAAATCCACTCTTCCAGCAAGCGTGTCGGTAAGGGAGCGTACCTGTTCGTGAATTTCCTTCTGCATGAAATGACGATATTCCCCCTTCTCAGCAGCAACCGGATCCCATGAGATCACATGCACTTGAGGGATTATCTTTTTTCCGCTCAGGGATTCGACGCTGACGCTGTCCCTGGTGACCAATGCCATTTGATGGGATTCCAGGAAAATGACTTTTCGCGTATGTTCAAGGATGGCTGGAATATCTGAAGCGATGAAGTTTTCCCCGTCGCCGAGACCGATCACCACGCCGCCGGCATTCCCGATTCGGGCGCAGACCATCTTGTCAGGTTCCCTGGTCGATAGCAGAACGATCCCATGAGCTCCCTTGATTTGGGAAAAGGTTTTTCTGGCGGCATCGCTCAGGTTCAAACCGGTGTCTTGATAATGTTCAACGAGGTGAACGATCGTTTCAGTGTCCGTATCCGAATTAAACACGACCCCCTCAGCTGTTAGTTCCTCTCGAAGCTCGAGGTGGTTTTCCACGATGCCGTTATGGACGACGACTACGTCCCCGTTGTTGCTCACGTGCGGATGGGCATTCCGGGCGGACGGTTCTCCATGCGTTGCCCAGCGTGTATGACCGATTCCAGGCGACCCCGAAATGGGCTCCCTTTCGACGAGTTCCACGAGCCTCGATAGTTTTCCGGCATCCCTGCGAACGCGAATCTCGCCGTCTTGGATCAACGCGATCCCAGCCGAATCATAGCCGCGGTATTCGAGGCGCTTGAGGCCGTTTAAAATAATAGGCGTCGCATCGCGCGGACCAATGTAACCAACAATTCCACACATAATTTCCTCCAGGTCAAATGAATAGGATTACGCAACCATCTCAGGTTGGTAACCGATGGCCAGTCGCCGCTGATTGTCCGCCGGTTACCCGGCGTTTTTGTTGCAGCGATTTTCTTCTGGAGGGAAAGAGATACGAGCTTTGGCCGGCTCGGAGGGCATCCGCTGATCTTTCGATTTTCCCGGGCGAACGACTTCCCGGTTAACTCCACGGCGAAGTGGAGAACCCTCATCCTCGTCAACTCGCCATCTGGCGAGTCCTTGCGCTGACTTTCCCAAAGGGAACGTAATTATCGTCCCTTTCTATTACGGGCAAAAATTATACTCCGAATTGAAAATAAAACAATGCAGGAGATGAAAAACTCCTGCATTGTCATTGGAATATTTCCTCCCTGCTAGCAGTCAAAACAAACGCTTGTTGGTGTCGGTGTTCGTGTCGGTGTTCTCGTAGGCGTCCGGGTCGGACGTAGGTGGATTTGTCGACGTTGGCGTTAGCGTGTTGGTCCTGGTAGCAGTGTTGGTTGGTGTCCGGGTATTGGATGGAGTGAAGGTATTCGAAGGCGTGTATGTCCTTGTTGGTGTAAAGGTAGGTGTTCTGGTAAAGGTTGGAGTACTTGTATTGGATGGAGTAAATGTGTTGGTTCGAGTTGGAGTGTTCGATGCGGTCGAGGTATTTGAAGGAGTAAAAGTATTCGTTCGCGTGGCGGTATTAGTTCGAGTATTCGTCCTTGTAGGAGTGTTGGAAGGGGTAAAGGTATTCGATGGGGTAAATGTGTTTGTGCGAGTCGGTGTGTTGGATGGTGTGAAGGTCATGGTTGGTGTCGGTGTGTTGGTCCGAGTTGATGTGTTGGTCCGCGTATTGGTAATCGAAGGGGTAAGAGTCCTGGTAGGCGTATTCGTAATCGTAGGAGTATTTGAGGGAGTTAAGGTGATGGATGCCGTCAAGGTGATTGTTGACGTACGAGTGGAAGTGCGCGTGCTGCGTTGGGGTGCGGGTGAACTGGTGGCAAGGTGAGAGTGCTAGTGCGAGTCGGCGTCATGGAGGGCGTATATGTCTCTGTAGGCGTAGGCGTATCAGAAGGTGTAGGCGTCTCTGACGGCGTCGGAGTAAGAGTATTTGTTGGTGTTAAGGTTTCCGTGGGGGTATTCGATTATGGTCGGTGTATTGGACGGGGTGTATGTGGGCAGCATGGCTAAGGGGACAGCCGGGAGATCGCGCGCCACCCTGAAATTTTCAACGATTCCGCGGCGAGTGGAGATCAAGTGGAATGACGGCCAGATCACGTTGATAAAAGGCGTGACGAATGGATGGTTAAAATCAACAGAGACGATGACCAACCCTCCGGCGCCTCCGGCATCCTCAGTGGCTGAAGCCCCATCCATACACCTTGAGTAAACAGTCGATGGCGGGAGTCCCATGGTAGGCGCGAAGAAGGTGAATCGATTTGAACATACCGTGATGTCAATGTATCTGGGCGTCAGTTGGTCGGTGATGGTCTGATCTTCCATCAAGCCTATGATAAAGCTGTCAGCAACATCATGAATCGACACCAGACGTGCGGCATCTTCTTCGGCGTCCTTGTCGACACCGGCGCACGCCCCATCGCTGGCCAAATCAACACAGTGCGCATCGTTGTATTCGCCGGTTACAGCATATCGAACCGTTTGCCGGGCAATGTTTTGCACTGACAACCAAGCCTGGAATAATAGCGCAAAATCGATAATACCAAAAATGATCAGCAGAAGGATCGGCAAGGCAAGCATGAATTCGATCGTCGCCTGCGCGCGCGAATGTGGTTTTTTCTTAAATCCTTGCGGGTTTTGGAGTTTGTTCTGATTCATAAATTCTCTCGATCCCTTTTCACTAGCGCGTCAGGCGGAAAGCAATGTTCTCGGCGATGGTCGTAAAAATTCTTTTGAGTTGATTCGCGTTAGGTGTATAGTAATAATTCCCATCACCTTCTTTGGCGGCATATTCGAGAAGTTTCAATCCTGCCTCCGGATCGCAAAGGCCATTTCCTGTGCCCGCCACAGGATCCCAGCAAGCAGTGTTCTGGGTGACCAGAGGACCGAGTCCGATGGCATAAATTAGTTTATTGGAGATATTTTGTACCGGATCTCTATCGGCAACAAGATCGATCATGTCGTAGGCGAAATCTGCTGCATCGTACGTGAGCGATCCTTTAGCAGGGCGCGGATCTTCCGGGTCCGACCAGGGGTCGCGGCAGAAGGGTTGTTGTGACCATGTCGCTACGGGACAATAGCCAAAATATTCAGGTGCCGTTTTATCGGTCGTTCCTGTCAGCAAACTTACCGAGGAATTAGCCGCGCCGTCAGTTAGCAAAATAACAACCCAAAGGGCATTTTCGCGGACCGTTCCAGTCCCAAACATGTTATTTGCCAGCTCCATACCTGCACCGATATTGGTCGTTCCACATGTGGTTGGATCATGAGGCATCGTGGATTAAAACAAATCGCAACTCAGCTCATAATATCCTTTGGAATAATCAGCACAGGGTCCAGCAAGGTCGCGTTCGGTGAGAGCTCCGGCGTTCATGGGACAATTGACCAGCCATGGGGTAACTTCGAGATTCTTAATGAAATTCCGAATTGTTGCCGGATTATTAGTGAGATCAAGTCTTTCCCCTGTAAAAGACCATCGGTCAAAAGTAACTACCCCTACCCGATCATAAGGAAAATATAATTGATTGACAAAGTCATACGCTGCAGCTTTGACTTCCTCAAACGGATGGCATTCGCCGGGGAATCCGTCGGTCCCTGACGGGTCGTCTGCGTTGCAAATTTGGGGATCGCGAAAATCAAGTCCGCCATGGGCGGCAGCATTATTTTTCGGTTCTTCAAACGTCATCGATTCTGAAGTATCAAGAACCAGGATGACATCAATCGATGCCGCTTCCGAGACAGCCTCCGCGGTGACGTCAATGGTATCGAACCCTAGAACGGATATGAAATTAGTTTGGACCGTCGCCGATGCGATGACGTGGACTAATTTTCTATCTTCTCCCGAGGGGCAAAGTCCAACTTCGGAGTCGCAGGTCGTAACAGTAGCCGTGGCGTCGTCTACACCGTTAAGTCTCAAGTATTCCTCGGCGATTTTTATCATGTCCGCTTCGGTAACATTTAAACGATATTTAGTAGCAGCAGCCAATGCTGCGGCGTCCACGCCTCGACGCAGGTTGGCATAATTTACAAATACCATGCCGACATCGATTGCCAGTCCTATAAAGGCGACCAAAACAAGAAAGATGAGGGCAACTAAAACCAACACCTGTCCTTTTGATTCGTTTTTTTGATTCTTACTGTATGGTTTCATTTTTCTTCACCGTTAGGGCAGAGGGGTTGGCGTGGGTTCCGCACCCGGATAGGGCATGATCGAGAAGGTGTGAACAGGTATGGGATCGGGAAGCACATCAGTAAAAAATGGCATTCCCAGGAGCTGGTGGTAATCGTAAAAAATCTCCACCAGGACCAAGCCGGTGTTAAGAGCTGTCGGATCCAGCTCGGCAAGAATTTCAGCATTGGTCACGGTGCTAGTGTGGTTGCCAAATCGACTCCATCCCACGGAAGGAAATCGAAGGAGAGAACTACCATCGTAACTGAGGATAGAAATTACAATATCATCCGTGGTCGGATCGAAATCTATCTTCATCTCATTGGGCGGGCAATTTGCCGCTCCGGGTTTCGGGGGAAGCAGCAATGTGCATGCGGGATTTAAAGTTGCCCATGCCACCTGGGCGGATTTGTCATACACGTCTTCGCCGATATATTTTACGCCGGAAACCGGATCTGTTTTGTATAAACTCACTGCATTCGCATACCTCGCAGCCTCTCGGGCTGAGTCGATGATGTCGAGGTATATATTTATTAGATTACCAAGCTCTACCACGCCTGCAAACAGCAACATTAAAACCATAAACACCAGTGCAAGTTCGATAAAACTTTGCCCTTTGTGCTTTGACTTCAGATTAGGTTTCTTCATTTTCATAAGGTTGCCTCTTCCAACCATTTATGGTAACCCTACCATTATTTTATAGAACATTTGCTCTGCAACAATCCTACGTTTGTACTAAGCGTTCAAAATTACCAAAAAATCATTGTACTATTAAATCTCTTACCGGGACTATTACGAACATCACCAGGGTTGCGCCAAGGATCAAATAGGGTCCGTAGGCGATGAAGAATGACAGGGTCTGATATTTCCCGGATACGAATAAATAACGCAATGATCACCAGGCTGATCAAACCGCCTGCCAGGATACCCAGGAGGAGCCCAAACCAGATAAACGGCCACCCGAGCATTAATCCCAATATCCCCGCAAGAATGACGTCGCCAAACCCGAGCGCTTCCTCATCATCATCCTTCCCCAATTTCCTTGCGCGATATTTGGCAAATTGGGCGCCGATGAAATAGAGAAATCCCATTATTGCCAGCCCGGCTGCCCCACCGAGAAGTGTGGCTTGGATCCCATGTGCCACCGTCCCTGCAATGAGCCCGAGAACAGCCCCTACCGCACTGACGGGATGAAGGATCAGCCTGTGCTCGAGATCGATTACTGTCACGATACCAAAGTAAGTCAAAATCAACAAGCTCAGGATGTAGCCCAGTTGTGCTGGCGGGAAAAACCATACAAATAGACTAGCTAGGATGAAAATAATCACAACGATGATTGATCGGATTCCCATCGGGCGGCCGCAGGATTTGCAGTTGTTAATGAGCAGATAATTCTTCCAGCTTAATTTCGCATCGCACTTGGAACACGTTGATCTTCCAAGTTTACGCTCAGCCGGCAGGACATCTGACGCATAATTGACAATGACGCCCGCAGCCCAACCGGCGAGCAATGATACGAAGGGTCCCATATTAATTCATACTAATTTTATACAATTAAAGGCGTTCTGTGCCTTACAGAAAAGATAGTATAACAATAGCGTATAGTGAATATTTCTTGGCGAAATAGACGAATTGTCATAAAATAAGAACCTATTACTGGGAGAAATTACATGGAAAAATTCCTTATTGAAGGTGGAATTTCATTAAACGGGGAGGTAACGCCGGCTGGAAATAAGAATGCAGCCCTTCCGCTGATCGCAGCCTGCTTGCTGACCGAGGAGCCGGTCGTTCTTCATAATGTTCCTGCCATCGGAGACGTCAAGGCGATGCGGCACCTTCTCGAAAGCCTCGGTGTCGAAGTAAATGACCTGGGCGGGGACTCGTGGCGCATCACAGCTAAAACCGTAAAACCTGCCGATTTGAACCCCGATATGACCCGAAAAATTCGGGCATCGATTTTACTCGCAGGTCCCATGACTGCTCGCGCTGGTGAACTAAAACTTCCTCCTCCGGGAGGGGATGTGATCGGTCGCCGCCGTGTGGATACGCACATATTAGCCTTGCAGAAACTTGGCGCCGAGGTGACTTATGGTCGGTCCTTTCAGTTCAAGGCTAATGGATTAAAAGGTGCTGATATTCTCCTGGATGAATCCTCTGTGACGGGGACCGAAAATGCCATTATGGCCGCTACCCTGGCAAAAGGAACGACCATCCTTCGAAACGCAGCCTCCGAGCCGCACGTTCAAGAAGTGTGCCAGCTGTTAAACATCATGGGTGCTCACATTGATGGCATCGGATCCAATACGCTCACCATCGAAGGCGTTGACCGACTCAGCGGTGGAGAATTCACCATCGGACCTGATTACCTGGAAGTCATCAGCTTCGTTGGCGCTGCAGCAGTCACTCAGGGATCGGTTCGGATCAAGAAAGCCGGCTGGCAATACCTGGATATGATCCGCATGGTTTTCAATCGCATGGGGGTGGACTGGACGATCGACGGCGAAGATCTGGTGATCACGCCCGGACAATCGCTTGAAGTGGAGCCCGATCTGGGAGGAATGATACCGGAGATCAAAACGAACGTTTGGCCTGCCTTCCCGACGGATCTGATGAGCATCGCCATTGTCGTTGCGACCCAGGCCAGGGGCAGCATTCTGTTCCATGATTGGATGTATCCCAGCAGAATGTTTTTCATTGATAAACTGGTCGGAATGGGGGCACAAATTGTGCTGTGCGATCCTCATCGCTGCATTGTCACCGGTCCTGCTAAATTATTCGGCGAAAAGGTGGAAAGTCCTGATATCCGTGCCGGGATGGCTCTCGTGCTCGCTGCCCTGGCCGCTGACGGGCGATCGCAAATTAGAAATATCGGCCAAATCGATCGCGGTTATGACAAGGTTGACGAAAAGCTGAGGTCGCTTGGTGCGAAAATCGAACGAGCTGTGGAATGATCTGGACTAAAAAGAGGGAGGTTGAAAAACCTCCCTCTTTTTAGTTACTGCCGGCGACTTCAAGGAATTGGGTCAGGACGTTCCGCAGCATGGGTTCCGGCATGGCGCCAACTTGCTGATGAATCACTTTTCCATTGGCAATGAACAGCATGGTGGGAATACCGCGGACTCCATATTTCTCAGCCCATTCATTGTTTTCATCCGTGTTAACCTTGGCTACGATGACTTTGCCATCGTATTCCTTCGCAATTTTATCCAGGATCGGTCCCACCATTTTGCATGGTCCGCACCAGGGAGCCCAAAAATCGACGATCACCGGGGTCTGCGCCTGAAGAACGGTTTTTTCGAAAGCGGCATCGGTTACATTAATCGGTTCGTTCATCTTTTGTATCCTTTTTATGAATGGAAGCTTAATCGGTTTGTGTATTTGATGCTGTTATGAGTTAAAAGTTGCATATTTCCTGCGGTAAAATTTAATCCTTATGGATGTGGTAAACCGAATTAATGGGACCGGCCTTGGATAATGTGCCACCTACCGAGCAATACTTTTCTTCTGACAATTTGATGGCTTGTTCGACGTCCTTTTCCGTAAGAGTATCTCCCCAAAAATGATATTCAACGTGAAATTCGGTGTACCAGTAGGGATATGTGTCGATCCTCTGATTGCCTCTTACGACAGTTGTGAATTTCACAGGGACCTGGCGCTTTTTCTTGAGGATTTCAATGACATCCATCATGGTGCAGCCCGCCAGACCAGCAAGCAAAAGCTCCATGGGACTTGCGCCCGGCTTACCATCTTTGTCCTTGCCCATCAGAACTTCAGCGCCTGACGACGCCAAAGCAACATATCCTTCGTTGCCATCCCATTCTGCTGAAATTTCTTTCCATTTGTTTTGTTCTTTCGATTCAGCCATACTACCTCCGGTTTCAGGCGCGAGTATATCACATGATATAATGCCCCCGTCATGCCCAAAATCCTCTCCCGCTGGAACGCAGCTTTATCCCGAACGAGCAAAGTTTCCTTTGGTCGGATTGCCAGTTTGCTTGGCGCGACGGAGATCACAAATCAAACCTGGGATGAATTGGAAGAGCTCCTGATCCAGGCTGATCTGGGTGTGGAGACGACTAACTCAGTATTGAAGTCATTGAAAAGTAAGGTCAAAGATGCTGGTATGACCAAGGCGTCTGACCTGCGGTCCGCGCTGCGGATGGAGCTTCGTGCCAGGTTAACCGTTCCACCCGGTCTGGATTTTTCAAGCCGGCCAAGTGTTGTCCTGCTCGTGGGCGTAAATGGATCGGGTAAAACGACCACGGCAGCCAAGTTAGGGATGAGGTTTCAGGGAGAAGGGAGATCCGTCCTTTTTGGAGCGGCAGATACATTCCGCGCGGCAGCGGTGGACCAGCTTCAAGTCTGGGGAGAGCGTCTGGGGATACAGGTTGTGACCGGAGCCCCGGAGTCCGATCCGGGAGCAGTGGCGTATAATTCCGTCCAGTCCGGGATTTCCCGGGGCGTGGACATCATCCTCATCGATACCGCCGGACGGCTCCATACACGCTACAATCTGATGGAGGAGTTGAAAAAAGTCCAGCGCGTGGTTGCAAAAGCGATGGAAGGTGCGCCTCATCATGTCTGGCTGGTTCTGGATGCGACTACCGGGCAAAATGCTCTGACTCAGGCGAAGGCTTTTAAGGAAGCCGTGAGGATCACAGGAGTTATTCTTTCAAAATTGGATTCGTCCTCGCGAGGCGGTATGGCGTTCGCGATTCAGGGTGAGTTGGGATTACCGATCCTGTTTGCCGGGTTGGGTGAAAAGCCGGAGGATCTGACTCTTTTCGATCCGGATGCGTTTATCGATGGTATTCTTGGGGAATAACAGGTTGGAGGTAATATGAAGGATTTGATCGATCGTCTGGTGCACATGGGGGAAACGACTTCGCACCTTTTGGTGCGACTTTGACTTCGATTCTAAGGTAGTTCAACTCTCCGGGTTGGAGCAGCAGATCGCTTCCGCCGATTTCTGGAACGACCCACAAACTGCACAAAAAATCAGCAAGCAGGCAGCATCCCTGCGAAATGAAGTCGATTCCTGGCAGGCGCTTCAGCATCGAATTCAAGACTCGCTCGAGCTGGCTCAAATGGAAGACGAAACCCTGCGGCCGGAACTCGAGGTGGAGATCGCCGCCCTTGAAGCCGAGTTGGAAAAGCGGTCTTTCGCAGCCATGCTGTCCGGAAAATTCGATGAAGACGATGCGATTCTCGCCATCCATGCCGGGGCGGGAGGGACGGATTCCCAGGATTGGGCACTGATGCTCCAGAGGATGTACCTGCGCTGGGCGGAGTCGAGTGGATTTGAAACCGAGATTCTGGACACAACGGAAGGTGAAGAGGCGGGGATTAAATCGGTGACCATTGCGATCAATGGACGATACGCTTTTGGTTACCTCAGGTCTGAAAAAGGCGTTCACCGGTTGGTCCGTTTGTCGCCATTCGATGCGGCCCACCGGCGTCACACGTCGTTTGCGCTCGTGGAGATCCTGCCTCAGGTGGCAATGGACAGCCCGGAGGTCCAGATCGATCCGGCCGAATTAAAGATCGATGTTTACCGGTCTTCCGGCGCGGGTGGGCAAAACGTCCAGAAGAACGCAACCGCCATCCGAATCACCCATCTGCCAACCGGAATAGTTGTCACCTGTCAGAACGAAAGGTCACAATCCCAGAATCGCGAATTTGCCATGAGGGTATTACGAGCGCGGTTGGTTGAGATCCAGCAGGCAGAGAAGGATGAAGAAATCGCTGTGATCAAGGGAGACTATACCAAGGCAGAGTGGGGGAGTCAGATCCGGTCCTACGTCCTTCATCCATACCAGATGGTGAAAGACCACCGGACGGGTCATGAAGTCGGTAATGCGCAATCCGTTTTGGATGGCGCTCTGGATGGTTTTATGGAAGCGTTCCTTAAGCAGGGGAGTTAAATTGAAATTGTGGAAAACATTATCCCGGGAAACGATCCTTGACGCAGGAAAATTCCTGAAAGTCGAGAACCATGTTGTGGAGCTGCCTGATGGCCGGGTTATTGACGATTGGGCATGGGTGATCATCCCGGATTATGTCAATGTCGTCGCAGTTACCCGGGAAGGAACGTTCGTTTGTTTTCGACAGGTCAAATATGCGGTAAAAGGAACGTCTCTGGCTGTCGTTGGCGGGATCATAGAACCTGGCGAAAGACCATTGGAAGCCGCGAAGCGAGAGCTTTTAGAGGAAACTGGCTTCGTTGCGGATGAGTGGATACCTTTGGGCGAATATTCCGTGGACGCCAATCGAGGGGCGGGAGTGGGACATTTCTTTTTGGCATTGAATGCTGAAAAAACCGCTGATCCAGTCTCTGATGATCTTGAAGAACAGGAATTGTTTCTATTGAGTCGCGATGAGATTCGCGAAGCCCTTAAGGCCGGTGAATTTAAAATCCTTTCCTGGTCAGCCAATGTTGCATTGGCGCTGTTGTTCATGAATGAGATGTGACCGCTTACGTTTAGAAGATATCACCTTGACACTCCTGTATCCTTCCCGTATAATCAGCCCGCTTAATCGAAAACCAGTCCTTTTACTGGTGATTTTTTCAAGGAGTAAGAAATGACACCTCATCCCAAGCGAAAACATTCCAAGGGCCGCCGGGACCGCAGACGCTCTCAGGACGCCTTGCAGTCGCGCAATCTTGTCGCCTGCTCCAACTGCGGCACGATGCGTCTCCCGCACACCGTCTGCCCGAACTGCGGTCACTACAAGGGACGCGAAGTGATCGAAGTGGAAAAGGAAAAGAAATCCTAAGGGACCACCTGCGCGCCGTGACGTAAACGGCGCGTTTGTGTTTAATGTCCAGAGGAGAGAACATGGCGATCAATCCAGCAGCATCCGCATTGGTTTTCCCCGGGCAAGGTTCGCAAGCTGTGGGGATGGGCAGGGATTTATCTGCATCTTTTTCAGTTGCCCGCAGTTTATTCGAGGAAGCCGATTCGATATTGGGATTTTCTCTCACCCGGATCATGTGGGAAGGTCCCGACGCTGAATTAAATGACACGGTCAATACGCAACCTGCTTTATTCGTACACTCGATTGCTGCGCTTCGTGTTCTAAAATCCTTCTACCCGACATTTGCTCCTGCTTACGTCGCCGGACATTCCCTCGGAGAACTTACTGCACTGGTTGCAGCGAACACCATGACGTTCACCGATGGCCTGAGGCTGGTACGAACGAGGGGGAGTTGATGAAAGAAGCGGGAAGGCTGAATCCTGGGGGGATGGCCGCCATCATGGGTTTGGATATTCCCACCCTGGACCGCCTGTGCATGCGCGCAAGCACGGCTTACCAGCTGGCGACTGTGGCGAACGATAACTCACCGGGTCAGGTGGTTGTTTCAGGGCATAAGCAAGCGCTCGAGCGGGTTCTGGTTCTGGCGAAGGAAGCCGGCGCGAGGCGCGCTTTACCGCTGCCCGTAAGTATTGCTGCGCACTCGCGTTTGATGTCCAGTATTCAATACGAATGGGACGAAGCCATAAAGCAGACTGCGTGTAGCGACCCGACTGTGCCTGTTGTTGGCAATGTCACGGCAGGATTATTGAATAAGGCAGACGCCCTGAAAGAAGACATTTCCGCCCAAATGCAGTCACGTGTGCGCTGGGTGGATTCCGTGCGATTCATGATGGAGCGGGGAGTAACGACATTCCTCGAGGTGGGGACCGGCTCAGTGCTCGGCGGCTTGATCAAACGGATCGCTCCCGAGGCAGTGACCATGTCGCTGGGAAACCCACAAGATTTCGATGCGTTAAATTAGTGATCCAGTTTTTCTTTTCATTAGCGTCTGTGTGGTATGAACTAAATCGCTGACTTATGTGACATTTGACGGGGAGCCAGATTTTACCGGCATAGTATAATTAATTTATGGGTGTGCTTTTGGTCGACAACCATAATAAAAAGACTCATTTGATTAGTATGTGAATCAATCCTGGTCAGGCTATCCTGACCAGGTTCTGTTTCTTCCATAACCTAAAAGGATTGATCAACCAGGAGAGTAAATGAAATTAAGCAAATTAGCCAGCGAAATCGCCGAATCCCCGACACTTGCCCTGAACGAGGAAGCGCGAATTCTAAGGGAACGTGGAGAAGCTGTAATTCATCTTGGCATCGGCGAGCCGAAGAACAAGACTCCCATCAGCGCCATCCTGAGTTCGGCAGCCAAGTTGACTAGCGGGGAAGTCAAGTACACACCAGCTGACGGGACTCTATCTTTGAAAAAGGCGGTCATCCGCTATACCGAAGAGAACTATAACCGTTTGGTCGCTCCTGAAAATGTCATCATCACGAACGGCGCTAAACAGTCTTTATTCAACATCCTTTTTTCCCTGATCAACCCTCAGGACGAAGTGATCATTCTTGCTCCGTATTGGGTTTCTTATCCTGAGATCGTCAAGATGTGTTACGGCAAGCCGGTCATCGTCACTCCTGAGGATGGCACGTTCACTCCTCGTTTCGAGGACATCGAAAGGGCAGTCACGGGATACACAAAAGCGATCATCGTCAACAGTCCAAACAACCCTTCTGGCGTGATTTATCCACCTGAACTGATCGCCAAAATAGTGGATTATTGCGAGCGCAAGGGAATCTACCTGATCTGCGACGATATTTACCATAAGCTTGTTTTCGATCGGGTGGTTGCTCATCCTGCCTACGAATTTACCAAGGCGGAAGTCGAAAATTCCCACGTCATTGTGGTCAACGGTGTCGCCAAGGTTTATGGAATGACGGGCTTTCGAGTCGGGTGGGTGGTAGGTCCAAGAGAGCTAGTCCGGGTGATGACCAATATCACAGCGCAAACCACGTCTGGTGTATCACCAGTCAGCCAGGCTGCGGCTGAAGGCGCTTTGAATGGACTTCAATCGGTCGTCGAGGCGATCCGTCTGCAGATCGAGAACAACCGCGCCGTTCTCCTTCAGGAAATGAAAACCTTCCACGGCGCACGTTTGATCAAGCCGGACGGGACCTTTTATGCCTTGCCTGATTTACGAGCTTTCAATGGAAATTCAGTGGAATTGGCAAAGTTCCTGCTGAGAAAAGCCCTTGTCGTCACCGTGCCAGGCAGGGAATTTGGCATGGAAGGGCACATCCGGTTATCCATTTCCGGGACAGTCAAGGATGTGACGGAAGGAATATCGAGGATGAAATGGGCACTGGATCCCACCAGCCCGAACGAAATTTATATCGGCGACAAGAAGATGATACGGGATTGGTTATAGGAGCCGGGGATGAATAATCTGTTGAATATTAAAACTCCCGCCGAAGGGGTTGCCCAAGTTCGAAAGGCAGACTACAACCTTTCCAATCACGGTATTGGCAACCTGCGCCTGGCGTATTGGAATTTGCCGATTGAAGGCCTTTACGAAGAGGCAGTATTTCGCGGTGAAGGTGCCATCGTCGCCGGGGGTCCATTTGTAGCCAATACAGGCAAACATACTGCGAGGTCTGCCAATGATAAGTTTGTCGTCCGGGAGGTATCGTCTGAGGGCAATATCTGGTGGGGAGTTTATAATCGCCCATTTGAACCTGCGAAATTCGAGATTCTGTATGACCGGATGCTTGGTTTTTTGCAAGGTCGTGATATCTTCGTTCAGGATGTCTACGCCGGGGCGGATGCCAACTATCGATTGCCTGTACGTATCGTGACCGAGCTCGCCTGGCACAGCTTGTTTGCCAGAAATATGTTCATTTTGCCGGAGTCGATTGAGGAGTATAAGCGCTTCGTACCGGAGTTCACCATTGTCGCGCTTCCATCATTCAAGAGCGCACCTTCGGTGGACAACTCAGCGAGCGAGACTTTTATCTGCCTGTCATTTGAAAAGAAACTGGCGATCATTGGAAATACAGCCTATGCGGGTGAAATCAAGAAATCCGTTTTCACCATCCTGAATTACCTTTTACCGCTGGAAGGCGTTTTGTCGATGCACTGTTCGGCGAATGTCAACCCGAACGATGCCAATGATGTCGCATTGTTTTTCGGTTTATCCGGTACGGGCAAGACGACTCTCTCAGCGGACCCCACCCGCCGCTTGATCGGTGATGACGAACATGGGTGGAGCGATGAAGGTGTATTCAATTTTGAGGGAGGCTGTTACGCCAAGGTGATTGGCTTGTCTGAATCAGCCGAGCCGGAAATTTATTCCACCACCCGGCGGTACGGGACCATTCTCGAAAATGTGCCGTTTGATCCCGTATCCCGTTTGATTGATCTCGATGACGATTCGGTCACAGAAAATACGCGCGCTTCGTATCCGCTCGAATTTATCGGAAACGCTGTGCATGAGAAAAAAGCCGGTCACCCCAGGAATATCATCCTGCTGACCTGCGACGCCAGCGGTGTGATGCCGCCCATTGCCCGATTAACTCCCGACCAGGCGCTTTACCAGTTCATCTCCGGGTACACATCCAAGATTGCCGGCACAGAAGTGGGTCTCGGCAAGGAACCTGAAATTACATTCTCCGCTTGTTTTGGCGGACCGTTCATGGTCCATCATCCCTATAAGTATGCGGAGCTGCTTAAACGTAAGATCGAGCGGTATGGGGTTAAGTGCTGGCTGGTGAATACAGGCTGGGTGGGTGGACCTTACGGTGTGGGAAAAAGAATATCGATAAAACATACCCGCGCCTTATTGACTGCAGCCCTTTCGGGAAAGATGGCTTCCGTGGAGTATTACCGGGACCCGATTTTTGGATTCGAGGTCCCGAAATCCTGCCCTGATGTCCCGGAAAATGTCCTGGAACCCTGGTCATCGTGGCCCAGCCGGGAAGAATACGATAAAAGATATAAGGAACTCGCTGCGCGGTTTCAAGAGAATTTCTCCAAGTTTACAGACAATACACCTCAGCAGGTGATCGATGCCGGACCCAAGGTAAAATAACACATCCTGCTCTTTTGTGTCGCAGGGTAATTTGTTGATATACTTTGAAAATATCCATTAGAAACGAGGAATCGATAATTATGTCCAGCAATAAATCAGCACATAATCAAGAAAAACAGAAATCTCCACCCAAGCATGGAGCCGTTTGGGGAACGTGGCTCGTCCTGATCATGCTCCACGGAATCGGTGCCATCGCCCTTGCCTACATAACCAAACTGGAACCCGAATTTGCCAATAGCAGGAATTTAATACTGGCGTCACTCTCTGTCGCAGCCGTCCTCCAGGTCGTCAGCGCGATTGGGTTGTGGTTTTGGAAACGCTGGGGATTATATCTTTACGTGGCTGTCGTTTTCATCCAGATGGCTGCGCACATGGTCCTGACTTCTACCGTGTATGTTGGCTTTTACGATGCAATCCCCTTGCTGATTACCGGTTACATGATCAACTACAATCAGCGGATCAAATATTTTAGTTAAGGCGAAGACCGAAATCGATTATAAAGGGCTGACCTTGTCAGCCCTTTATAATATGAAATAAAGGATTCGGGAAAAAGGGATGCGATTTTTATGAATGATCAACCATACATACTGTACAGATATCGTTGGGTGGTACTCGCAGTATTTATGTTCATAAACCTTACGATCCAGATCCTTTGGATTTCATATGCTCCCATAACGGGTCCCGCAGCAGAGTATTACGGAGTGAGTGACGTGCAGATCGGTTTCCTTGCGATGTCATTCATGATCGCATATATACCCCTTTCCATCCCTGTCTCCTGGTTGATCGATACCTATGGATATCGTATTGCGGTTAGCATCGGCGCGGTCCTCATGGGCGTTTTTGGGCTCCTTCGTGGATTTGCTGGGCAGAATTATTCCCTGGTTCTTCTGGGTACCATTGGCATAGCCATGGCGCAGCCATTTTTACTAAACGCCTGGACTACAGTACCGGCGAAGTGGTTTTCAACAGGTGAGCGAGCGACAGCTGTCGGAGTCGTCACATTGGCCAACCTCCTGGGTACAGGGATCGGGATGGCAGTAACACCCTTGCTCATGGAATTGATCCCGATTGATGACATTCAGCTCATATATGGATCGATCGCAGCCTTTTCTGCGCTGCTCTTCATCCTCCTTGCCCGCGAGGCACCTCCGACCCCGCCGTGCGCACCTGGAAAGGAAGTCCGCGCCTTGATGCTGGATGGGTTAAAACATGCCCTGACCGTCAAGTCATTCTGGTTGTATTTATTCATCGTTTTTGTTGGGATGGGTTTATTTAATGGGTTGACAACATGGGTGGAAGGTATCATCCGGCCTCGAGGGTTCTCCCCTATCGATGCGGGAAATACCGGAGCATTGATGCTCGTTGGCGGGCTGCTCGGTGCGGTGATCATACCGCCGTTTTCAGACCGACAGCACAAGCGCAAAAAATTCCTTCTCCTGGGATTTTCCATGGCAATACCCGGGTTACTGGGATTGACCTATGCCAACACAACCTGGGCTTTGTTCCTCTCCGCTTTTTTCCTGGGCTTTTTCCTCGTCAGCACATTCCCCGTCGGGATGCAGTATGCCGCAGAGATCACACAACCCACACCTGAGGGAACATCCAATGGATTGGTTCAGCTTTGCGGGCAGGCTGCTGTAGTATTTGTCTTTTTAATGGAAGCATTGAAATTACCGGATGGTTCTTTTACGGTTTCATTACTGCTTTCAGTTGTATTGTTTATCATCAGTATTATGGTAATCACCCAATTAAAGGATCCCGTAATAATTGAAACTGGCGAAAGATAATTCTTTCGCCAGTTTCATAATTCTAATTTTGAGACGTTTTCAGCGTTTGTGAGATCGACTGATGGTATTGAGTGTCTCGATCAGGGGTTGAATTTCAGGAGGCGCTGATGCATCGCCTGTTACGATCCTGTGCGACCATTCTTCCGATTGAATGTAAATTGTATAGGTAAACTGGTCGGGCATTTGATTGGCTCCCGGTAGGTTTTCGGGCAGTTCCGGGAATTTCAACTGATCGATGATTGACTTCAATTGCTCAGCATCCGTGTCTTGAAGTTCTGACAAGTCAAATGAGTAGGATGTGGTCAATCCCATGAAACCGCCTGAACGTTCGAATTCAATGTGCATGTGACGCGCCTCCCGGACAAACCAGCCTTATTGAATCCCGACCTTCTGCAACAGCGATGGCAGACATCCATTGGATGGAGCGGGAGACGGTCCGTTTTGTGTGGCATCGATCCCCACCGCACTCCAACCTTTTTTCACTGCCTGCTGTTCGAGGCTGCCTGAACCGAATTGTTCTCCGGCAACTTGCCAGGTAAGATTAGCGCATTGCTGGAAGTTGGAATCGAATTTCAATTTATCCTTGAGTGTGCGATACCATATCAGCCCGGCTTTCTCCCACGCAAATCCCCCAATTTCGGTAGCTGTAACAAAGAAGGCATAATTAGGAATTCCTGAATTGATATGGACGCCGCCGTTGTCATTGCTGGTGTTCACGTAATCATCCATGTGGTCAGGCTGAGGGTCCTTGCCCAGCACCGGATCGTTGTAAGCTGTTCCCGGCGCTCTCATGGACCGGATGCCTTGTCCGTTAACATTCGAAGTGAATAACCCTTCGCCGATTATCCAATCCGCATCGATGGCCAGTTGCTGGCGATGATGTTGTTTAACCGAGTGATCCAAAAACATCCGAGAAGGATTCATTGAGCGCGCCAGATTGTTGATAATAGGTCAGGTTGGCTTCGAATTGTGTTACGCCGTGAGTCAATTCATGACCGACCACATCGATGGCTTTTGTGAACCTGTTGAATAATTGCTGGTCCGCCGGCAGGTCTTCATCGCCGTCGCCATACACCATCTGCTGCCCATTCCAAAATGCGTTGTCGTAACCTTTCTGGTAATGGACAGTCGAATCAAGCCTCATGCCATTCCCGTCGATCGAATTCCGAGAATAGATGTTTTTGAACAATTCGTAAGTCGCTCCGCTGAAGTCATAGGCCTCGTTAACGGTCTCGTCTGAAACGGGCGGATCACCTTCGTTTCTGGCGGGAACTCCCGGCAGCGAACTGCCTTGTTTGGCATCATAAACTGTTCGGATAATGGCATCCGAAATTTCGGATCTGGTAAGGGACAACAGCTCGTGTGCGTCCTGTCGCTGTCCCCGCATACGGGATGCTGCGACGAGGTTTCGAACTGCCATTTGTTTCTGCGCCTCCGAACCTTTTGTGGCGATTTCTTTTAGCATGTGGGGCGGTAAAATGCAAAACAGCGAGGTGCGACGCATCAGTTCTCCTTTCATAATCGGACCATATTTATCAGTATAAGGATTTTTCAAATAAAAACAATACCCCGGGAAAGAATATCCCAGGGTATGCGTAAGTCAAGGACTGGTGATTAAAGCGCCTGGGCTAACAAGAAACCAAGAATGGCAATGATGACGCCAAGATGCAGCAGGAGATCGCTGGTTGCGATCCACCCTAGCCCGGGAATCAGATTCAATATGAAATTTAAGAAAACCAGCAGAATGCCTGCAAGGGGAAGAAGACCTTTTCGATGGGCGAGGAATTCAGATGCGCGATCAAGGAATTTTGAAAAACCGTCGACCATTAGTCACCTTCCTCTTCGCTCTCGGGAGTTTTCGTGCCATCGTATTGCCAATCGGAGAATTGAGCCATCATCCGTCCGGGGATCTTTCCGACGATCTCAATCCCGCCATGTCCGTGTTCAATTCGTTCGATCTGGCCAGCTTCGTGAAAAAGGGATATGAGTTGGCCTTGTTGGTAGGGGAGTTTCACGTGGACAGGGATCAGTTTTTCATAGAGTTCTTCCTGAACGAGATCCAATAAATTCTGAATCCCTTTTCCCGTCAAGGCTGAAATTCCCACAGATTGCGGATATTGCGAAGCGATTTCCTGGGCTCTCTCAGGATTGCCCAACAGGTCAATCTTGTTTAATGCCGTAATGGATGGAATGTGCCCGGCATTGATTTCTTTGAGAGTCACCTGGACTGATTCGAACTGGCTGAACGCGTTGGGATGGGCGATATCGACAACATGAAGCAGAAGGTCAGCTTCGGCGATTTCCTCGAGAGTGGCATGAAAGGCAGCGATGAGCATGGTCGGAAGTTTTTGAATGAAACCCACCGTATCGGTAATCAATGCCTGGTGGCCTCCGGGAAGCTCCACACGACGCGTAGTCGGGTCTAATGTGGCAAAGAGCTGGTTGGCGACGAAAACATCCGCCTTGGCGATTTTGTTGAGCAAAGTGGATTTTCCAGCATTCGTGTATCCAACAAGGGCAACGATGGGGATACGGCTGCGTTTACGCTGAGACCGATATCTTGATCTGTGCGCCTCAACTTTTTCCAGCTCCTTTTTCAGGTGCGATATCCTGGTCCGGATCTGGCGTCGATCGACCTCGAGTTGTGTCTCGCCTGGCCCTCTCAGACCGACGCCTCCGCTCGAGCCTGTCCTGCCGCCTCCACCTCCTGCCTGGCGGGCGAGATGAGTCCATTGGCGGGTGAGCCGCGGGAGATAATATTCATATTGAGCCAATTCCACCTGGAGCATCCCTTCGCTTGTATGAGCGTGTTGCGCGAATATGTCCAGGATCAACGCTGTGCGGTCGAGGACGCGGACATGACTGCCCAGGATTTTCTCAAGCTCGCGGAGATGCCGAGGAGAAAGCTCATCGTCGAAAATCACGACATTGGTTGTCGTTTCCTCAACAAGAGCTTTTAATTCCTCCGCTTTACCGGTTCCGATGAAGGTTTCAGAGTTCGGGTGAGTGAGTTTTTGAGTCATCTCGCCTACGACTTCGAGCCCTGCCGTATCTGCCAGAAGCGCTAATTCGGACAGGGAATCGTTAACTGTGAGCAGCTGCTTTCTTGCCGTGAAATCAACCGCGACAAGGAAGGCCTTCTCACGCGGACGTCGAGTCGGTTGAGGGGTTCTTTTTGTCATAAGAGTATTTTATCGTAAAAAAACCGCCTCATGGGTGTACAAGATGAGGCGGAGCAGATTTACTGTTACTGGTAATTATTCCGTTCCAAATAGTTTGGCTAGTTTTGGATCGGAAGCCTGTGAGCGCTGGGGGAGAAGAATGTGGAAGGTCGAACCGGGGCAATTTTCTTCATCATAGCCGGGCGATTCCACCCAGATCGCGCCTCCGTGGGCGTCGATGATTCCACGCGCGATGGCCAATCCCAGCCCGGGACCACCACCTTTAAATTTGGTCTTCCCGCTGGAGTGCAGAGAAATTTCCCCCACTTGCTCGAATTTTTCAAATATGGTCGCCTGATCTTCAACAGAGATACCGATTCCTGTGTCGGCGATGGTCACTTCAACAAACCCTGGCAGGACGCGGCCATCGATCGTGATCGTCCCCTCGTCTGGGGTAAACTTGATCGCATTGATAATCACATTTTTGAACGCTTGATAGATGCGTTCAGGGTCAGCGAACAGCAATTCCTCGCTGCCCGGGAATGCGCGGAAATCCACATTCTGATTCCGATCGGCTAAAGAGGACTTCAACTCCTCAAGCAGCAACTCGATTATTCTATTTACCCATAAGGGTTGCAAATTCAGCGAAAGAAGATTGTTGTCAATTAAAGAAACATCGATCATGTCATCCACGATTTCCCGCAGGCGGCGTATTCCAGTGTGAATTCCCTGGATCAATGTCCGCGGTGCACTGTCGCTTTCCTTGGGCAGCAAATCGCCCAGCATGGCAGTGTATCCTTCTATCAATGTCAACGGCGTCTTTAGCTCGTGCGCTGCGACAGAGATAAAATTCGATTTACTTCTATCGAGCTTTTCCAGCTTCTGCTGGGTTTGCTGAAGCTCGCTGGAGATATACGCCACACGACTTTCCATGTCGTAAGCGCCTGCCTTGGCGAGGCAGTGTGTGTAATACGGCGTCAGATTGACGATCATATCCAGTGCTTGTTCGGAGGGCAGGTTCTCCCGGGCGACATCGTAAGTCAGTGTGATGATTTCATTCAGAACGGAGACTGCGTTGTGTTCGCCACCCGTCAGGTCGGTCTCCGTGCGAGCGGTTGCCCATTCCCGGATGATTCCATCCAGCCAGGATGGATCCCCGGTATCCACCGCACGTTCGAGGGCATCGAAGAATTTTTCCAGCTGCGCTTCGAAATCTTCGCGTACACCCGCTCCGCGGGCTATAGCAAATACCGAGCGTCGGATCAGCGCAGGGCGGACTTTGTAAACCAGTTGAACTCGTCGTCATATAACTATAGTTTACGCGATGAAGTCGTTTTTAGCAATTTGGGATTGACTGCTTTCTCCCTGATCAAAGATCATTTTTGGAGGAGAATCCATTGAAGAACCGTATCGCCAACGATTTGCAGACTTTCAGGTGAAACCTTATCCTCCGTATCCTGAAGCGTATGGTAATAGGGATATTCGATATCGATAATATCCACAGCGGGTATACCCGCTTCGAGAAAGGGGACGTGATCGTCCAGGATCTGATGCTTGAATTCATCAATAAAATATTTCTCATAGCCTAGGTCTCTGGCGACAGCCCATATTTCTTCAGACAAACCCGGGTCAGAGAATTTTTCTTTGTAAATATTTCAGATTGGCATCACCGACCATGTCCACAAGGACGACCGCTCGAGGTTTGAAATCCATGGATGCAACGTAAGCCCTCGATCCGAGAATCCAATCCCAGCCCGGAATTCGTCCGTTATCCTCGGCATCCAGGAAGACCAACCCGACTGGTACTGTGCTTTTCGGCAGAACCCGGGAAAGTTCGAGCAGAATGGCTACCCCGGATGCTCCGTCATTTGCACCGGGGACGGGGAGAGTGTGGTTTTCAGGATCCGGATCATGATCGGCATATAGACGGCTGTCATAATGAGCCAGGATGAGAATTTCCGGTGTGCCATCTCCTCGCAGGGCGACGATATTCTTGATGGGATGTGTCATCATTTCAGCTTGTTGGATCGTATGGCTCCAGCCGGATTTTTCAAGTTCCCCACCCAGCCAATCAATAAAATCATCTTGAGCTGGAGACCCCGTTGTTCTGGGGCCCAGGGAGACCTGGGTTTTGACATCATCGTATGCCCGATTCCCATCGAAGGAGTTGGCTTTTTCTGGTAACGATGCCTTATAAAAATAGGCGATTACGACCAGGCTGAATAAGACCAATCCACCAATGACAATAATATTTTTCTTCATGAGCTATTGAATCCGATCGTTGTTAAGTAGTTTTCCAGGTCACGCGTTGACCGTTCGGCATATGCCTTGGCGCGGTCGGATTTATTCTTGAGAATCCCCGTCAGCGGTGGCAGGATTCCCAAATTGGCTTTCATGGGTTGGAAATCCTTAAGAGAAGCAGAACATATATAATTGCATAAAGCTCCCAGCATGGTCGTCGAGGGAAGGTCAAGCAGGTATTCGTGCTTTAAAATCCGAGCTGCGTTTATCCCTGCCAACAGACCGGTGGCGATATTTCCAAGATAACCCTCGACACCGGTGATCTGGCCGGCAAAAAACAAATCCGGGCGATATTTGAACTGTAAAGTGGGGAGTAACAGTTTGGGTGATGCAATGAATGTGTTGCGATGCATCTGCCCATAACGGATGAAATCAGCGTTCTCAAGACCAGGGATCATCCTGAATACTCGTTTTTGTTCCTGGAATTTTAGATTTGTTTGAAATCCCACCAGGTTGAAAAGATCTCCCGCATGATTATCCTGACGGAGTTGAACAACAGCATACGGACGCCGTCCGGTTTTGGGATCCGTTAAACCGACCGGCCTCAAAGGTCCAAACGCCATGGATTGCCTACCCCGTTTGGCGATAATCTCTACAGGTAAGCAGCCTTCGAAGAAGTGACTATAACCGGCTTTAACTCCTCCTTCGATGTCACGTTCGAAATCCTTGATTTCAATTCTTTCAGCTTCAGCAAGGTTTTCAATAAAACTATTGTATTGCTCCTCGTTCAATGGACAATTAATATAATCGCCATCCTGTAACGCTCCATCGCCGTACCGCGATGCTCGAAACGCGATGTCCATGTTAATCGATTCCATGGTGACGATGGGGGAGATTGCGTCATAGAAGAATAGATGCTCAGTTCCTGATAGAGCCGCGATTTTTTCAGACAACCCCTGCGAAGTGAGTGGACCGGATGCAATGATGGTCGGTGAGTCAGGAATGTCGTCGATTTTTTCTCTGATTAATGTGATTCCGGGGTGGCTGGAGATTCGACGGGTAACAAGTTCCGAGAATCCCTTACGGTCGACTGCCAGTGCTGATCCTGCTGGCAGGGCAGTTTCCCTGGCGCAATCAAGTAGCAGGGAATTACACATTTCAAGTTCTGAAATGAGAATGCCCGAGGCGCGGTCGGGACGTTTGGAGCCGAGGGAATTTGAGCAGACCAATTCGGCAAGATCTGCAGTTGCGTGTGCTCCAGTTGCCGAAGCAGGCCGCATTTCGTATAGGTGGACATCGTTTCCAAGTTGTGCTGCCTGCCAGGCTGCTTCGCAGCCCGAAAGACCTCCACCAATAACGATAATCTTATTTTTCAATTAACTCCTATTGATGAGAGATGATGTGCATTGTGAATTTACGTGCGGTCAATTTTACCACTCGGCGGGCGCCCGTTTCGCCTGTATAATTCTGATAGCGCCATGGATGATCTTCGCGGAATAAATTCGTTTGTAAAAGAACTTGGGCAGATTACTCAATCGAATTGGGTCGCTGTTCTTTCTGAATCGGCAGGGAGCTGGGCGATACTAACGGATTCCATCCCTTCCGGAAACAAACGTCGTGTACGGAATTTCCTACTTTCTCCAGAAGTACTTGAGTGGACAAAAACCGCCGCCCGCAATTCGAAAATTTTCCAAAAGCAGCTGAATGATGACTGCAGCAGCGCTCGAAGGGTTTCGATCTATCCGATCAATCCACGCGGTGTCATTTTGGTTGGTCTCGATGACTCTGGTAATAAATCAAAAAGAATGTGGATGGCTGCCGCCGCAGTATTAGATGGATTGATGGACAACGACAGGCAGACATCCTTGTTGCAGGAAGCCCTACAGGAATTGGAAAATACGCAGCAGGAACTGCAAGCTAGAATATCAGCCCAGCAAGCGGCCGAATCGCGATTAATCCAAACCACCAAGCTGGCTGCGGTTGGCGAGATGGCTGCAGGAGTTGCGCATGAATTGAATAATCCGTTGACCACGGTAGTTGGCTTCAGCGAACTGGTATTGGAGTCACTCAATCCTGAATCGCCTCAAGCGACTGATTTGACGGTTGTCTTGAAAGAAGCTCGTCGAGCACGCGATGTCGTCAGGCGATTGTTGGATTTTTCCCGACAATCGGAAACATTACGAGTTAAAGCTGACCTCAATGAAATCCTTCAGGATGTTTTAGCCCTTATGCAGCATCTGTTTCAAATAAATGGGGTGGAAGTCGTCGCCAAGTATGATAGCGATCTTCCCTGGGTGTTAATCGACCGAAATCAAATGAAACAGGTATTTCTCAATTTGCTTCATAATGCGCTGAATGCAATGCCCAAAGGCGGCAGATTGTCCATAGAAACAAACCGGAGAAGTCGTTATGACAAACTCCTTGTAAGTGTAAGCATTAAAGATAATGGCATGGGCATTGACTCTGAGAACCTTCCTCGGATTTTCGAACCGTTCTTCACGACGCGCGCCGATCAAGGCGGAACGGGTTTAGGTCTTTCGGTAACCTATGGCATTATTTCGGAACACGGTGGAGTGATTGAAGTGGAATCTACCCCTAATGGCGGGTCAACTTTTACCGTGCTGCTGCCCATCGAGGCGATCTAATGACCTTGATCAAAGCCGTCATTCTGGATGACGAACCGGGAATTACCGCATTATGTGAACGGCTTCTCAACAAGGAAGGATTTGAGACAACCGCGTTTACTGAACCTGCGAAAGCGCTTGCTTATCTTCGCAAGAAGCAAGCAGACCTTTTACTCGTGGATATTCGCATGCCCGTGATGAGCGGTTTCGACGTGATTGTCGAAGTACGCCAAAAACAACCTGATCTCGCCATACTCGTCATGACTGGATATGGAACCGTAGAGACTGCCATCCAGGCGTTGCATGAAGGTGTGGATGGACTGTTGCTCAAGCCATTCGAGAAAAGTGAGCTGGTCAATTCGGTAAATCGGGCATTGGATGATAAACAAAAGAAACGGGATTCTGCTCAAGTCCGTGTCCTGCGCCCATTATTCGATGTTACCGAATCGCTCCTGGCTGAAACCCGATCTGCTCAACTGGCTCAATTGATCACAGCTGCAGCCAGCAGACTGCTTCAATGCCCTCACACCGGCTTGCTTCAGAAAAACCAGACAGGTGAATTTGATCTGGTCGCATCACAAGGAAATGTCACTCGAGCGGTTGATCTCTCCAAGGTTATCGAGATTGCAGTTAAAACCGATGATAGTAAATCGCCCATATTGGCTACACAGGGTGGACTTGGCGAATTGGAGTTTCAGGATCTTGCTGCGACAACCGGATATGGATCTATTCTCTTTTTACCGATCAAACGGGTGAACTATCAAGGTGTATTATTTGCTGCTCGTGACCTGAATACTGTTCCGTTGCGCGAATCGGATTTGGAAATGAGCCTGATCTTCTCCAGGCAGGCAGCCGTTGCCTTGGAAAATGCCAGGTTATACAGTGAACTTCGTGAATATATTATCCGCATTGAGGATTCGCAATCCGCGCTAATCCAGGCAGAAAAGCTGGCTACAGCAGGCCGAATGACTGCATCCATGGCGCATGAAATCAACAATCCCCTGCAGGCAGTACAAAATTGCCTGCACCTGGCAGCACGAGAGGATCTTCCTCGGGAAATGCGGCAGAAGTATTATGAAATGACGCAATCCGAGCTGGAAAGGTTAATGGCGACAGTCCAAAGGATGCTGGATTTCTATCGCCCTAACGCTGAACGTGAAAGCGTCAACGTTATCGATATGATCGATAACGTCCTTGGCTTGTTGGCAACACAGCTTCAAACCCGGGGTATCCGCGTAACGACAGCCTGGCCAGCAAAAGTTTCGTATGTCGATGCGGTCGGAAGTCAATTGCAACAGGTTTTTATGAATATCATTCTGAATGCCTTTGATGCTATGCCTGCTGGCGGCGACCTGATGATTTCAATTCAACAACGGCACGGGAAAGTAGAGATTGAATTCCAGGATAATGGTCCAGGAGTGCCTTCAGAGCTACAGGAATTGATTTTCGAGCCATTTATCAGCACCAAAGCCAAAGGGACCGGACTGGGTCTCTCTGTCAGCTACGGCATAATCATTTCTCACGGTGGGAATCTGGAATTCGTTCCGGATCGGACACCCGGAGCCTGTTTCCGCGTATCCCTGCCGGAGTCCAAGATATGAAAGGAAAACTTCTTGTTGTAGATGACGAAAACATCACACGCCAGTCGTTGACGGATATTCTCAAACTGGAAGGTTATGATGTTGCATCCGTTGATAACGGGATAGCTGCTGTGGACTATGTTGGCGAAAATTCGGTTGACCTGCTTGTGTTGGATTTGAGAATGCCTGGCATGAGCGGGATGGAAGTTGTGCACGCACTCAGCCAGCTATCCCCTGATACAGAAATCATTCTGCTCACTGCACACGGTTCAATGGAAACCGCCGTGGATGCGCTGCGGTCCCGCGTGCAGGATTACCTACTAAAACCTGCCTCCCCGAGTCAGATTATCGCAAGTGTTGAGAGAGGGTTGGCGAGACGACAAGCTAAACTTGATCAACGGAATCTGGGAATAGAAGTTCCAGTTGACGGGAATTCCGACATTTATGTTTTTGAAGATGGATCGTCTCTGGATCTAAACCGCCGCATCATTGTAGAGAACGGGGAGAATACGCACTTAACCGTGACAGAAGGTCGATTGCTCAAAGTGTTCATGGAGAATCAAGGAAGAGTTTTTACATTTCGGGAGTTGGTCTTATTGATCAAAGGGCTGGATGTCTCGAATAAGGAAGCACAAGATATCCTTCGTCCGCTAATCAGCCGACTGAAAAGCAAAATAAAAATCCACGCCAACCTCCACGACCGGATCAACAGCGTGCGCGGAACAGGTTATGTCTACGGGGATCAATAGAATGGTGATGAAGGAGTGAGTCGATTTATTGATCGAACGGAATGGTGATATTGGGTTTTGGAGAACTTATCCAGCTTAACCATCCACCGGATCGTCGGGTGGGTGTGTTTTTTTCAAATCCAAACAAGAGGAGACTAATTCCCAGAATAATCGCGCCTAGCCATTGGACCGCAGTTAATTGTTCTCCCAGCAGGAAATAACTCGCCAGGACCGTGACGAATATTTCGGCTAGTCCGAGCAAGGCAGCCTGCATGCCCCCCAGGTGTTTGACCCCTAAAAAGAGCGTGAGACGGGAAAAAAATGTAACCAGGGTTAAGCCCAGCAGGGGTCCAAAATTCGAGTTTGGTTGCGGAAAAGTCCTGTCGAAAAGAAGGAACGCGGGAACTACAACCATGCTCATCGCAAATAGCGTATAGAGGGTTACCGTTGGCGCAGGGATCTCATAAAGGACCCTTTGATTTATCGGGATGTGCAATGCATAGAGTGCTGCTGCACCGATCATTAATAGGATGCCTATCGGATCAGGGGATGATGAATCCGTAAAAGTCAAGAGGATTATGGCGAATAACGCCAATCCCATTCTAAGGATGGTCATTTTGCTTGGAGGCTGATTATCGAGAATAAGCCACAAGGCAACGAATAATGGATAAATCGAATAAACCAGTTGTCCAATACTGGCAGGGAGATGGCTGAGTGACTGATAGTAGAGGATGGAGCCGGCGCCATTAAGCGCTCCAGCCAGCATGCACCCCAGCAAACCAGCGGGAAAGATATACAGGTATTGTCTTCTGAAAATTGCAACGATCAAGAAGAGAAGAAGGGCAGCGAGACTCGTTCGAACCGCGACCACGAATAATGGGCTAAAGCCAAGATCAATAGCGGCTTTGCCAAAGACCGGAGCAAGACCCAGGAACAACGCAGAGGCGAGAGATGAAATAACACCGGTTACGCGTCCACGAGGAATTTTCATCGCTGTCGTATTTCTAAAATGAATTACTATCGGATGATGGTGCGGACTTCATCAAGAAAATCATCACTCATGAAATCCCCTTTTTGCATGAGCGATTGAATCTGCCCTTTCAGCCGGCTTTTTTCTTCTTCAGTCAGTTCCTTGGCAGTCGAAACAATGACAGGAATGTCGGCTGTTTCCGGATTTGCTTTCAAGGCTTCCAGGACGGCAAATCCATCCATCTCTGGCATCATGAGGTCCAATACGACCAGGTCAGGATGTTCACCGATGATGAGTTCCAATCCTTTTTTTCCATCCGCTGCTTCTGAAATAACGAAATTACCCTGAGATTGTAAAATTCTTCGAATAAGACGACGTGCTTCTGCGGTATCGTCGATTATGGCGATTCGAGGGAACCGGTCCGGCGCTACTCTGCTGAGCGCAGCCAGCAAACCATCTTCCTCCTTGGGTGGTTGTTCATCTTTTTCGGGCAGGACAATGCTTCTCGCCCAGCCGCTTCCCAGGATAAAGGCCTCCGCCGGTACAGTATGGCCTGTGCAATTTACCACCACTGTATCAGTCGGCTTGATAACTCCCGAACGGATCAACTTAAATAAGCCGGCGAAAGCGACTGCCGCTGCGGGTTCAGCGGATATGCCTTCCATCTTGGCCAGCACATGCATGGCTCGAAAGGCTTCCTCATCGGACACACTTTCGAAGACCCCTTTTTCAGCGTCAACTTCCTTGCGCAGTAAATTGTAAGTTCGGCCTGGATTCCCGGTAGCAAGAGTTTCGATGTGGGTCTTTGGCGAAGATACAACAAGGGGCGAATCGAGATTCTGTTTCCAGCTGTGGACCATCGGAGCGCAGCCTTCCGCCTGGATGACCGCTAAGGATGGGATCCGATCTATGAATCCCATCATTTTTAATTCGCGAAATCCTTTCGCAACACCGATCGGACCAATGCCTCCGCTGATGGCTTGCACATACCAATCCGGGGTCCTCCATGGCGCAGTTCGGGATTCGCCCTCCGCGGAAGGTTGCACCTGGGTCAGTTGTTCGGCGATTTCAAAGGCGATGGTTTTCATTCCTTCGACGGATGTGATGGTTCGCGCTCCCATGTCCTGGTACAGCCCGCGTTGGTTGGCAAATTCGGCAGCTATTTGTTTGGCCTGATCGTAGGAACCGGTGATCTTGATCACCTGGCTTCCGTAAAGTGCGATCTCCCTCATTTTCACTGCAGGCACAAGGCTGGTTACGAATGCCCAGAGTTTTATCCCCGCCCGGGCAGCGTAAGCGGAATAGGCGATCGCGACATTGCCAGTGGATGCGGCAACCATCTCGGTTATCCCGGCTTCTTTCAGGGCGGCGATGGTGATGGACGCCTGCCTGTCTTTAAACGATGTCGTTGGACCCTGCCGCTCGTCTTTAATGAAAATGTTTGGGCAGCCCAGCATCATCCCCAAATTGGCAGCTTGGATAAGGGGAGTCCATCCTTCTCCCAGTTTTATCGATGGGTTTGGATGGGAGACTGGTAATAATTCGGAATATCGCCAAAGGTCGTACGGTCTCTTAGAGAGTTCGACGCGCCAAACCTTCGCCGCGTTTGCGTAATCATACTCAGCGGTCCTCCACTCACTCCCACAATTGGGACAGGGAATTTTTGTCGGAAAGTAGGTGGTCGAGTGGCTGCAATCAAGACATCGAATGGATATTGACATGGGTTACATCCCTGGCTTTTTTACCTCTATCCGGTTTAATGCTTTTTCCAGGGTCGCAAATAACTCCTCTTCGTTGAGCATACCTTTTTGTAACAGGCGTTTACCAAGGTTCTCGAGCTGCCTGCGCTGTTCCAGGGTCAGATCAACTCCACTGATCACGACAACTGGAATGTCGCGAAGCTTGGGTGTCGAGCGCATTCTCTCCAGAATGGTAAAGCCATCGAGATCGGGCATGAAAAGATCAAGGATGATCGCCTGAGGAGGATGGGCAAGGAGCGATTCCCAACCGTTTACTCCGCCCTCAGCAAGGATAGGTTTGTATTGACTGTGGTCATTAAGAATTTTCTCAACCAGGCGTAGGTCGTTTACATCGTCATCGATGACTAAAACCTCATTAATGCTGCCGTCTCCGTTCAGCCTGTTGAGGGAATTAACAAGGTCCTCTTCAAGAATTGGTTTTACGAGATAATCGGCTGCGCCCAGGCTGAAGCCTTTTTCTTCCTCCTCGACGATGGAGCAAATGATGACGGGAATGTCGTGAGTGGCTTTGTCTTTCTTGAGGTCATTGATGACCTGCCAGCCGTCGTATCCGGGCATCATGATGTCTAGCGTGATGGCAAACGGTTTGACTTCCTTTGCCACTTCACGGGCTTTGGTCGGATCAGTCAAGGCGACCACATGATATCCCTGGGGGGTCAGATACCGGTCATAGAGACTGATAACCTGTACATCGTCATCGACGCAGAGGATAATTTTCCCGTCTCCCACTTCAGGGATCACGGGCTTGGCTGAAAAGACAGGCACTGTGAAATAGAATGTGCTGCCTTTGCCAACTGTGCTGTGGATGCCGATACGGCCGCCATGCAGTTCGACCAGGCGATGGCTGATGGATAGTCCGAGCCCGGTTCCACCCGTTTTCCTCGTGGGAGATGCGTCCACTTGAGAGAACGGTTTGAACAATTTTTCCTGGTCTTCCTGCGAAATTCCAGGACCGGAATCGGTAACGCTCACCATCACTTCCTGTTTGCCAAGAGAATTTGTGTGCAGATTGGCGCTGACAATGATCGACCCCTCATCGGTAAATTTTGCCGCATTTGAAATCAAGTTGAGCAGCACTTGCCTCAGGCGCATGGAGTCAGCGCGTACGGCAGGCAGGTTGGGCTCAGCCTGTTCCTGTAGCCGGATTTGCTTGTCTTTTACAAGCCCAACAGCAGTTGACATAACGCTGTGTATGGTATCCGCCATATTGACTTCGTCGAAAGAGAGCTCCATTTTTCCGGCGTCGATCTTTGACAGGTCCAAAATATCGTTGATCAAGCCCAGGAGGTGCTGACCGGAATTATAGATCGCTGAAAGGTCCTGCTGCTGCTGCTCATTGATGGGTCCATCGATTCCCTTGAGGATCACCCGGGAAAAACCAATGATGGAGTTTAGCGGTGTGCGCAGCTCGTGAGACATATTTGCCAGGAATTGGCTCTTGATGCGGTCGGTCTCGCGCATTTCTTCCATGGCTTTTTGTGCAAGGTTATAGGACCGGGCGTTTTCGAGCGCGACCGCCACTTGATCAGCCAGAATTTCCAGGACGGAAATATCCTCCTGTTTAAACGCGCCTGTTTCAGTGGATTGAAGATCAATTGCACCGACAACCCGGTCTCCGATTTTCAACGGGATTCCAGCTTCCGCTCTGGTATTGGGCAATAGCGGGTTTTGCCTGTGAAGTGGATCGACTGCTGTGTTATTGACAATGATGGTTTTTCCGGTGGCTGTAACCTGGCCGATGATTGACCTGGAACCGACCGCCAGGGAGTGCCCGGATTGCACCATTTTTTCCCCTGCATCTCCCGTACCTTCCCGCAGCACCGCATTGAATCCAGTATCATCTATCGTGAAAAGAGATGCGTAGTAAAAGCCGAAACTGCCACGGATGAGATCAACGGTTCGCTCGAATAATATATCCTGGTCAAGAGTTGAGGTGACCAGCCTGCCAACCTCGGCGGCGGTTGCCAGATATTCGTTTTGGCGCTGCAGGGCTTGTTCGCTTTGACGAATGGCTTCTTCGGCTTGTTTCGTGCTGGTTATGTCGTGGTGAACTGCCAGGAATCCAAGGATTTCATCCTTTTCATCAAGAATCGGACTGTTAGTACCGGCGATATTTACCAACCGTCCATCTTTTGTTTTATTGATGATCTCGCCTGTTATCGAGTTTTTCGATAATAATGTCTTCCAGAAATCCTGATAATTGTCCTGGCTAATCAAACCGGATTTTAATATTCTTGGAGTTTTACCCAGCGCATCTTCGTTTGTAAATCCATATATCTGGGTGAAAGCCGGATTGGTATAAATTATTTTTCCGGCGAGGTCCGTCATAAAGATGGCATCGCCCGATCGCTCGATCCCCATCTTGAATTTCGACGTTTCTTCGAAAAGTTGGGCTTTCTGAAGAGCAATCGCTGCCTGTCCGGCGATCGCCACGAGTAGGTCGCGGTGATGTTCATTGTAGAGATTCTCGGACACTGTGCTTTGCACAGTGATCGTTCCCAGAACCGTCTCGCCGAACATCAACGGAACGCCCAGCCAGCATTTCGCCTGGTCATCGTCGCCGACTTTCACGAATTCGACGCCTAGTTCCCGGAATCTTTCTTCGACACGATCCGGCAGGAAGACTGGTATTTTATCGTGGATGATCTTTGCGGTCAGCCCATTCCCGACATCCACACGGTCAAGAGTCGTCTGTTTCCCGTCAAAGTAAACAAGAGGGAAGGAGATTTGTTCTTTCTCGGGGTGGTAGATGGAAATGAAGAAATCAGCGACATCCATTAATCGGCCGGTGAAGGCGTAAACCACACTCGCAACTCCATCCAGGCTGAACTGAGCGGATAGCTCCCGCCCCATTTCATTCAGGATTGCGAGTTCGGCATTCTGCTCCTGAGTTTGCCTGAACAGGGAAGCATTTTGAAGTGAAATTGCAGTCTGACTGGCGATCGACATTAATAAATCACGGTCCCGCTCGCTGAAAACGTGTTCCCGCTTAATGCTCTGAACAGCAATGACCCCGCGGATTCGCTCACCTTCGAGCATGGGTACACCCAGCCAGCATTTGGCAAGCTCTCCAGTTCCTATGCGGACAATATCCACGCCAAGGTTGGTCATCCTGTGTTCCATGTTTTCCGGGATGAACAGAGGTTGTTTGGATCGAACAACATAATCACTCAACCCATTGCCCAGCTTTCGGTTAGAGGCTTGGTCCCGTTTTCCATCATTGATCACGAACGGAAAGGTGAATTCCTGTGTCAGATCGTTATACGTTGCCACAAAGAAATTCTCAGTGTCCATGAGGCTGGATGTGTGCTTGTACACGCTTTCGAGAATCTCCTCCTGCCCGAGCAGCGTGACCAATTCATTGCCGAAATCATTCAAAACTGCCAGATCGGCATTTTGCCTTTCTGTTTGCTGAATAAGCTGGGCGTTTTGAAGCGCCAAAGTGAGTTGATCGACTACCTGTTTAACAAGCATCTGTTCATCGGGCGCCCAAATGCGGCCGGGTGTTTCGGACACGACCTGAAGCTGGCTCCAGTCCTGTTCCGGGTTCTTAAACACCAGCGACATGGACGCCTGCGATTGATCCGTTCCTTGATTGATGATGGTCTCTGTTTCTACAGGGAGCAAACCGGCCAGGGATCGGGTATGGAACGCTTCAGGCGCGGGAGCAGGACGCGCAGCTCTAACGGGATTCGCGGGCAGTGGGGGAGTCGGAAGAGGCTCAGGCGGAAGAATCTGCTCGACCGTTTGCGCCTGCTTCATCCGACTTTATCTTGTCGAATAACTTGTCAAGCCGTTTGATGATTTGTTTGCTGGACATACTGTACCAACTCCTGTGCCAGGACTCTATACTGTTGTGAACCGCGGCTGTTTGGGCGGTATTGCGTGATCGGCATGCCGACGATGGGGCTTTCCCGCAGTCGGGTATCAATTTCAATAACGGTATCGAATAAACCGATTCCGAAGGTTTGTTGTAATTGCTGGCGTATGGTGCGGTGCGTTCTGTTTCGCTGATCCAAAAGCGTGATCAAGATTCGATACGCCAGTTGAGGATTGTATTCCTGGCGAACTTTTCTAATGAGCGCCATCATATCTCGTAGGGCATAAGCTGAAAAATATTCAGCCTGAGTAGGAATGATCAACAAGTTGGATGCTGACAAGGCATTCAGTGTGACTGCCCCCAAAGCGGGAGGGCAATCCAGCAGGATAAAATCATAAGCTAATCGAGCCTTCTGGATTGCTTCTCTGAGTATCAGGGCATAATTCAAGCGGACAGGCAATGACTGCTCAGCTGCATCCATCCGATTGTTGGCAGGGACGATATCCACATTTCGCATGTTAGTTTTACGGATGCAATCGCTTAATGAAAAACCGTCCAGGAGCGCATCACCGCTGGTGTTTCTGATCTCTTTCGGTTCGAGACCGGTGGCAAGTGTCAAGTTGCCCTGAGGGTCAAGGTCAATCAGCAGAACCTGAAAATCCTTTTCGCTCAATGTGGCACTAAGCGAAAAGGTGGTTGTCGTTTTGGCAACACCGCCTTTTTCATTGGAAACAGCGATCACATAATTCATTGCGTATCCTCGTTTCGTAATCCCTGCTCGTTAGTCCGACGTTTTCAGTTCGCGGGCTCCTGCCTTTTTTTGCGGCAGGATTCGCATCGGGAGGGATGGCTGCATTGGAATAGGGCAGGATCTGAACTTTGGTGGCTCCAAGAGCCTGTTGCAATTCCTGCAGAGCGGTTTGGATCATTAACTCGGGATCATTGGTGCTGCGGATTTTATTGCTGATCGCAGCAACGGTCTTCTCCCTTTCCGCGCGGCTCGACGTTTCTTCGAAGAGCCTGGCATTTTCCACGGACAAGGCAACACGCTCTGCGATCGCCCGGGCAATGTCCATTTCATCTTCCGAGAGTTTTCTTTCGGCCGGCAGCACCAAGCCCAGCGACCCGATTTGTTCATCGTGGATGGATAACGGGATCCGTATCAGTGACTTATCCAAATTTTCTGCATCATTTTCAGCCAGCGACACGGGCATTTCCAATGTCTCTACACCTTTATAAGAGTAACGGTATCCCCGGGTTTTCCTGACCTTTTGCAGTCGATTCCAGTCGGAGCGGGCATATTGTCTTAACGCGCTTTGTGCTTCCGCGGCTGACTTCTGTGCTTCTTCAAACAACCGGGCATTTTCAATGGCAATACTGACTTGATCGGCAAGAATGGATAGAATATCAATGTCTTCAGGAGTGAATGCTGCAGATTCGGTGCTTTGTACATCGAGAACACCAAATACGTTTTCGCTTACTTTCAGAGGCAGTGCCATTTCCGATTTTGTGGATGGCAGGTTGGGGTTATTGAAGAAAACGGCATCTTCACCTGTATCAAGCGCAATACGAGGTTTCCCGGTGCTCGCAACGTTTCCAACGATTCCGACCTGTCCGATCCGGAGTCGATGACCCTGTGAAAGCATCTTTTTTCCACCCTCGCTGTTGGAAGCGCTCAGGACCGCATACTGGTTCATGGGATCATTCAGAAAAATACCCACATGGTAGAAACCGAATTGATGGCTAATCGTCTCCGCAACGGATGGTAATAGCTCTTGTGCGTCATGCATTGTAGTTGCTGCCCGCGCCACCACAGAAATGGCTGCGAGTTGAGATGCCCGGCCTTCAAGTTTTTTCGAAGCCTGTTCGAGCTCAATGGTTTTCTCGGTTAGATTCCGGGTGCGTTCTTCCACCCGTTGTTCCAGTCCATTAACCAGGTCATTAATCTTGCCAGTCATAATATTAAAGGAGTTGGAAAGCATTTCAACTTCATCACCGGAATTAATCTTCACGATATATTGCAGATCTCCGGATGTAACCTTGTTTACGCCCTCATTGAGCTGAACGATGGGTTTTGCCAGCCGGCTTCCGACGAACCAGCCTATTCCTGCGAATAGGGGTAATGCCATTGCCATGAGTATGAACGAGGTAACAAGCATATTTCTTTCAGCGTCGACCAGGCTGTCTGCTGAAAAATCGATTCCCACAACGCCTAACTTGCTGCCTTCTGCGTCGATAATTGGCGCATAGGCTGATATCCATGTGCCTGTTTCGTTCACGTACGTGATTTGATCCATGGCTGCCTGTGCATCCGAAGCGAAGGCGGACATTAGGGATTCTCTTGGCGATTCGAAGTAGGTGCCAAAATGGATAGGTGGGAGTACTTGAGCCAAATCGTTGTTTAGTGCTCCAACAAGGTAATAAATATTGCCAAGCTGGTCCTGGCGCAGAAAATACACCGAGCCGATGGTCGGATCAGTCCTCATGATAATGAGCTGTTCCTGTTGCAGGAAGTTGTAAATCGGTGTTCCTTCGTCGTTTACTGAATCGATATCAGCAAGTATCTCCGGGTGCTGTCGTTGCTCGGCTTGTTTAAGCACACTCATGACGCGATTCTCGAATTGGGCATAAAGATTCCTGCGTGCCTGAATGTATATCAGCACCGCGATTGTCACAGTGATGACCGCTGCCATCGCCGCAAATGCAACCGCAAGCCGGGTTTGAATTTTTGTGTACCGTCGTTCCTTGTTTCCTTGAGGTACTTTCCACGTGGCTCTCCATCTACTCTTTGCCCTCAAATTGGATGATGACTTCCGAGTCGGATATTGCCTGTCCCAGCTCAACAATCGCAGTCAATAGAATATTGTCCAGGCTTGATGAGGCGCTGATTTTGTTGGAAATGTCAACGATCTTTTGTTCCTTAGCTGCTTTCTTTTGGGCGGATTTGATCAGCCGGGCATTTTCAAGAGCAAGGGCAACTCGATCGGCTGCAGCGTGGGCAATGGCTATTTCATCTTCACCCCAGGTTTGGGTCGGATTCTTCGGGCTTAATCCCCAGGTATCCAAGCGTCTGACCTCGCAGATTGATCGGGATGTTTAGGCTCATCCCGGTTTCATTTGACAACCCCGAAACGTTTGAAGATTTTTCACCAATACCCGGGTAGGCTTCTTCTTTTAGTGGTTCGATATCCATGCCGGAATACTTATATCCCGTGACTTGAATGGTGGAAGCGAATTCGTTCCATTGCAAACCTGAAAACCGAGCATAGGTATCTTGCAGATCTGACAATGCCCGGTTGGTTTGACTGAACAGGCGGGCATTTTCAATAGCCACCGCAACGAGATTTGCGAGAGTGCTCATCACTTCGATGTCCGAATCTTGAAATGCGGATGGCTGTATGCTTTGGACATCCAGAACGCCAATTGTCTTGTCACCGATGACCAGAGGAAGAGCCGCTTCCGATCTGGTTTTCGGCAGATCCGGATTGCTAAAGTAAACAGCGTCCCTGCCAGTATCGAGGGCGACGCGAGGTTGTCCAAATTTGGCGACATAGCCCACAATGCCCTGTTCTCCAATGCGTAATGCATGGCCACGCTCGAGCATTTTCTTGCCGCCCTCAGAATTAGCAGCCATGAGCACGGAAAATTCGCCCCTGTCGTCATTGAGGAAGATTCCGACATGATAAAAACCAAACTGCTCGCTGATAACTCTAACAATAATTGGAAGCAGTGTGTCAAGATTTTGGATCGATGCCGTTGCTCGCGCAACATCTGCAACTGTCTGAAGCTGCCTGGCTCTTGTTTCGGTTTGTTTCGTGGTTGACATCAATTCGTTCGTGCGCAGTTCCACTCTCTCCTCGAGAGTGACCTGGAGCGCACGTAATTCCTGATTGCTTTCTTCCAATTCCCTTGAATTAGCCTTGAGGCGCTCGATTGCATTTTGAAGACCAGAAACGGTTATATAGGTTAGAACCGTAATTAATATAAAAATGACAGTGAAATCCCTGGCCATGTTATAGGCTGTGTCAATCCTTGGGACATACAACCCTGCAGTTTCCATGTAGGCAAAGGTCCAGCCGGCAAGAATGCTGGCCAGCGCCACCCCCAGGCTGTATCGGACGTCCAGCAACAACCCGGCTAACAGGATCACGACGATGTAGCCCATGTAAATGGTGTCCCGGATGCCGGCAGCCGAGTAGTCCTGGACGGTTAACGCCAACCAGGTTAATACAACAAGAGCCAGACTAGCCTGCTGGATATACCCGAACCGTATCCAGACAAACAAGCCGACCATAATTGCCAGAAGGAAAACGACCACGGCTGTGGATGGACCAAACCAACCTTCCGCAGTCTGAAAATCACTACCGATAATTAAGGGCAGGAAAATCGACAAAAGGATAATAGCAGCCAGGAGGATGGTGTTTAGATATCTGGCCTTGCGTGTCTTTTCCTCATCGCCCGAAAAAACGGGAGGAGAGATAATTCTTCTAATCGAAGCCCACATATTATTGATCCTCGAGTTTCTTGTTGTCTTCACTTGTCAGCTGAATGACAACTTCCGAGTTGCCGATTATCAATCCCAACTCTTTAACGGTCTGCTGGAGAATTGAATTGACGTCGACAGAAGAGCCTATCTTTGCGGTCATCTCGGATACCGCTCGCTCTCGTGCGGCGCGCTTCTGGGATTCATCCACAAGACGTGCATTCTCAAGCGCGAAAGCGAGGCGATCTGCAATGGTCTGCACAGTCGCCAGGTCTGTTTTGTCCCATGTGCGATTTTGATTTATGGATCGAATATCGATCACACCGATAGTTTCGCCTCTGACCTTAATAGGTACTGCTATTGTAGGCACAGAAAGTCTGATTTCCGTCGAGGATTCTGTAATCGACTGACCTGAATTCAGAACAGCATTGATTTCAGGTCGATCAAGGGGTTTACCGAGGGTTTGGATTATGTTATTCGAATACTGGTACCCGATTTGTTTCGAGTGCCCCATAAAATAATTCCAACTCGATGCAACAAATTTTTGATAGATTGACATGGCTTCTTCGAGCTGGTCCCTGGTTTCTGTGAAGAGGTTGGCATTTTGAATAGCTATCGCAACCTGGTACGACAACGTTTCCAATACCCGAATATCGTCTTCGTTAAACGCATTCGGTGATTTACTTTGGACATCCAGCGCACCAATGATTTGCTCCCCAATCAACAAGGGGAGTGCCAGTTCAGACCGGGTTTCGGGGAGGTCTGGGTTCTTGAAATGAGTTTTGTCTGATCCCGTATCCAGTGCGATGCGGGATTTTCCTGTTCCTGTCACATACCCTACAATGCCTTCTTCTTCGGCTTTTAATCTATGACCTCGCGCGAGCATTCTTCGTCCGCCCATGCTGTTTGCGGCTTTTAGGACTGCAAATTCCTTTTTATCGTCTAGCAAAAAGATTCCCACGTGGTAATGTCCAAACCGCTCGCTGATCACTTCCGTGATTTTAGGAAGCAGGCTGGACATTTCACCAATGGATGCAATAGCGCGGGTTACTTCTGCCACTGCCAGAAGCAGGTTTTCTCGATACTCCAATCGTTTGTTCGCTTGTTCAAGAAGTGCGGTGCGATCGGACACCTTGCCTTCGAGTGAGTTAACCAGTTCGTTTATCTTTCGAATCATCAATTGAAAGGCGGTCGAAAGTTCGAAAACTTCCCGCGTACCAGGTTTGGGTAACTCATCCATTTCGAAATGACCTTCTCCAATTTTCTGTGTCTCTGAAGCGAGAATAGAGAGAGGAGAAGCGATGATTCTGCTAAAAACCGATCCCAGAATGTAAATGATCGGGATTATCACAATAAGGATCAGCAGACTATTCCATAAAAATGCGCGTTCCTTTTCAACGACCTTGCTGGCGTTAATATCTATACCAAGAACCCCTACGTTGTCCTGTGTGGATGAATAAATCGGCGCATAGGCGGATAAGAAAGTGCCATATTCGTCGGTATAAAATTCAGGCTCGATAATGGTTTGGTCCATAGTGTCGAAGCTGTTCACCAGAGTTGAACTTGGTTCCAGGTATATCTCTCCATACGCTGAGATATCCTCATCGCCAGGACGATTGGCATCAACGACAAAGTAGATGCCCTGGTCGTTTTTTCGCAAGGTATAAACGAACACCAGATCCGGGTCGGAATCCTTGATCATTAGATTGGTTGAATTAACCTTTTGATAGAATTCGTCGTTACCGGCGGAGATTTTGGTCAGTAAGTCACCATCCTGCTGGAGTGCAGCGATTCGGGTGATGCTGCCAAGCCTTTGCTTTATTTCATTTCGTAGAGCCGTGCGGAAGTTACTAAATTGAATAAAGATCACCACGGCTACAACCAGAGTCCCCAGCAAGGTAAATGCGACGGTCAGTCGTGTCCGAATAGTGGGGTACTTCGTCTCTTTTTGTTTCACCGGTTGAGGTGACTGAGTTGAGAGCTTAGTCGTGTCCATTAATGTGTCCGTGGTCTGGCATGAATATTGTTTTCCATTGGCAAAGGATCATTCCTTGGTGATTCCAGAGGCTAATTGAACGACAACTTCAGATTCGCCCATTATTTTTCCCAATTCCTCGACAGCAGTTTTAAGAATATCTTCAAAATTTATGGATGATCCGATTCGCGCTGAGGCTTCAGAAATAGTATGTTCACGCGTAGCCAGTTGGCGGGACTCATAAACCAGACGACTTGTTTCGAGCGCCACACCAATACGGTTAGTTATTTCTTCTACCATGGCGATGGTGTCGTCGGGCACAGCCTCGCCTTTGACATTCAACCTGATCATGCCGATCGTTTCGCCTCGGATCTTTACCGGTACGGACAAGGTAGTAAATTTCAGCTTGCCCGTTGTATCGGTTGTCATCTGCGGGGATCCGCTTTTGTAAACTTCAATGGCTTCCCCTGGCATGGAATTCAACGGGCGAACCGTGACGCCTTCGTAGGTATAACCCGCCACGAAGCCGCGAGTCCGCGCAATGTTGTTCCAGCTCTCTTCGGTGTAGCCCTGATAACCCCGTTTCAATTCGCGGAGGCTTTCCTGAGAATCCTGGTAGACACGCGTTCTTTCGATCGCCACGGCTAATTGATCTGCCATGATTTGCAGGGTGGCGATATCATCCTCCGTGAACGCATTATGTTGATCGCTTTGAACATCGAGGACACCAATTACCCTGTTGAAAACTTTAAGTGGAAGACCAAGTTCCGACCGGGTGGCAGGCAGCATGGGATTCTTGAATTGGACCGCATCCGAGTCCGTATCATACGCGAGCCTGGATTCGCCTGTCTGAGCAACTAGACCGGCCAGCCCTTCGCCGACACGAAGTTTGTACTTGGTCTCGAGCATTAGGCGACCAGCTTCGCTGGAGGCTGCGCTCAGGACCGCATATTCGCGATTGTCATCGAGGAGAAAAATTCCTGAGTGGTAATATCCGAACCTTTCCCGAATCAGTGTAGCGGACCGGTTGAGCAATTCGGACAACTCCGTCGCTGTGGCTGAATTGCGGGAGATTTCCGATGCCACGCGAAGACGGACAGCCTGCCGTTGGATATCCCTGGTTCGGTCAGCGATTTTCTGCTCAAGGTCGGAAACCAAATCCTGCAACCTATCCGCCATCCCATTGAACGAATTGGATAGTTGGCCGATTTCATCCGACCTCTGCAGCGAGGAGCGAGTGGACAGGTCTCCGGCAGACAATTGGCCGGCAGTTCCCGCGAGGGCTGTGATGGGTGTACTGATTGTTCGCGCTGTGAGAAATACGGCGACGATTGCCAGCAGGATAGCCAAGAAACCGACTGCGAAAATTATCGCAATTAAATAAATAGTATCCAGGAGGGCTTTTGAACTGGCGACTTCGGAAATAATCGCGGCTCGAAGGCCTGGTAGCCAGCGATAGGCTCCGAGAACGGATTTTCCGGCGTAATTCTGATAGGTTTCGAATCCCGATTGCCGGTCATTGATCGCGTTCAATGCCGCAGTTGACGTCAACTCATCGGTGAGAATGAGGGTCTTGGTCAAGGGGGTTAGATTTTCACTGACAAGAAAAGTCTCGTCCTCAACTCCAGCGCCGGAAGGTTGCTCAACAATTTTTTCGAATTCATCAAACCGGGAACGAAGGGTGATCGCGCCGACAGCTTGTCCGGTATTATCTATTATTGCTTCTGTGACGAGGAATGCCTTGGGACCGAACTCTGCGATGTTCGTCTCGGTCGTGGAGTATGGCTGGAGCATTCCTTGCTGGAAAAATGTATTATTCTCGTAATTACGCCCGATATTTTCCGGGATGGTGGAGAGGATCACATTTCCAGCGACATCCAGAAGAAGTGCTTCTTCGTATTTATTGTTGGATTGCTGCAGGATGTTGTTAAGATATCCCTGAACAATGGATTTGTTAATCTTGCTGACGGATTTATTGGGCTCAGAATCAAACAGGAACTCGAACCGTTGCCTAGCCACTGGATCGCGAAGCATAAAATCAATGTCCTGGAAAGCCCCGTTGATGACCTGGTTGATCTGCTGTTCCTTGACTTCTGTGGTTGAGTCCAGCATCAAGTAAAGGTTATTCGTATCCCTTGCATAACTCTGGAAGGCGGCGATGATCGCAGTAATAACGGTCGGGATCATGACCAGCAGAAAGAAGGAAGATGTCAATCGAGCGGTCAGGGTTTTGAATTGAATAACTCTAACAATGATGATCAAACCCAGCCAGGATGCAATGATGAATACCAGATAGAACGACGCGATGGTGAAAATGAGTTCGTCGATGGCAGGTTGACCAACTGCGAGAAAATTTCCTATTAAGAATATGATGACAGTGCCTGCGAGACCTGCGACAAGGGGGGCAATCCGTTGATAGTGAGAATCGCACATCCACATAAGCAATAATGGAAATGCCCAGACAAGAAAGTATAAATAAACATCGGATGTAGGGAAAACAAAGGCAAGCACAAAAAGAAATACTGTGTACGCAGCCAGCATGATGGATTCGGCGAGGATCAATTTCCCATTTTTCGCTAATGCAGGTACTGGGAGAAAGAGTAACCCGGAAATAGCTGCTGCGCCTGCAATCCACAATAATTGTGTCGGAGGAGCCTGATTTGGAAAACCACTCAACGCAATGGCGTAGATAACGCTGAAGCCGAGAGTGACCAGGAACGCGAAGGGTGGCGCATAAGGTGCAATGACATCCAAGCCCGATGCAAGCCTTGTTGGTTTAGTCTCAGTTATTTGTGTTTCGTCTTTGTGACGAGAAACTTTTTCCATAGATGATTCTCAGCCTTGGGTATTGATCATTTTGATTTTGCGCTTGCATTCCCAATGAAAATGGCAGCTTCTGTAACATTTGGTAATTGGTGCAGCTCCTGAACAGCCAGTTTCATTAATGTATCCATGTCCGTTGTTTGACCAAAGCGCGAGCTCATATTGCTGATGGTTTGTTCCCGGGCGGCGCGAAGCTGTGTTTCTTCCAGAAGGCGAGCATTTTCCAAGGCAAGGGCTACCTGATCTGCCACCTGTTCCGCCAGCTGCTGTTCGCGTTCTGTCCAGGTCGAGTTTTTTCCTCTCCGCTTAAGAGTGATCTGGCCGATTGTGCTGTTCCTGAGTGATATGGGCACAGTTACCTTATCCTCGAGGGGATTGACGGCTTTGGATGCCTCGGAAACTTGCTCGGCGGTAGCCAGGTTCGACACGCCGGAGGGTGTGTACATATAGCCATGGGTTTTGCGGCTCAATCGATTCTTCCATGTCCGGAAAGTGCTCTCCGCTGTGATGGTTTGCAGCTGCCTGAGCGATGTTTGGCTTTCAGCCAACAGGCGGTCATTATCGATGGCAAGTGCCACTTGATCCGCCATCGCCTGGAGGGTGTTAATGTCATCCTGTGTAAAAGCGCTTTGGTCATACGACTGAATATCCAGAACCCCGATGACTTTATTCCTTACCGTCAGAGGAAGTGCTACTTCGGACCGGGTGTCGGGCAGATCCGGATTATTGAAGAAAACGGCTTCTTCGCCAACGTCCAATGCTATTCTGGCGCGTTTTTGATGAGCTGCATATCCCACAATACCTTCCCGGCCGACCTCCAGCTTGTGGCCGCGCGCGAGCATTCGCTTGCCGCCTTCGGATGATGCTGCCTGGAGGATGGCGTATCGGCTCCTTTCATCCAAAAGAAAGATGGCAGCATGGTAGTAACCGAATTGGGCAGTGATCAAGTCCACAACATTGGAGAGCAGAGTCAGCGGATCCTGAATGGCTGCGGTTTGCCTTGATACGTAGGATGCTGCCTCCAGCTGGGATGTACGACGGTCGAGCGCACCAGTCCTTTCAAGTACACGCTGCTCGAGTGTGGTGCGCATGGCCTGAAGTTCCAGGTTGGCTGAATTTACTTCGGTCAAGCGAATTCGTTCTGTACCTGTACGATAACTGTCGATCAAAGCCAGCGTGACACCGATTGTTAGGATAATGCCCGCCGTTTGGATATATTCAGACGCTTGGACGGGAATTCCTACCCCGAACACAAGAACGAGTATCGCAGCAACATTTAATCCAGTGACCAATAGCAATGCCCAGGGCGACAGGATGGCTGCCCCAAAAATTAATGCAAGTGGGACAAACGAAAATACGGTTGTCGCAAAAGACCGCATACCGCCAACATAAATGGATAAGTAAGCCGAAAAAGAAATTCCAAGAATAAAGATCAATCCGCCAGCTTGATGATAGCGGGTCCTGGAAAGAATATAAGAGACAGTTCCGATAAGTATGGAAAAAATAAACGCTAGGTAACTTTCAGATGAGGTTGGTTGCGAAAGGGATACCAGGAACCCCGTTAGGCTCAGAAGCGTAAAGGCAAGAGCTAAAGAAGAGGCAAGTCTTATTTGCCGGACCTGTCCGATGTCGGTAATCGAAGGATGTGGTGCAGTTATCCCATTCCAGAATCGAGCCAGGACGTTGGGGCTTTTATTTTTGTTTTTTTCAGAATAACTACTTTGGCTCATAAATCATCCTAGTCTTCTGTTTTCAACTCTATGGTCGCTTCAGATGCCTCAAGCGCCCGTCCCAACTCTCGGACGGCGGTTTGCAGGATACCGTCCACGGATTGCGAAGCCCAAATGCGCTCCGTAATTCCTGAGGCGATTCTTTCCCTCAAAGCTGTCTGTTGGCTTTCACCGAGAAGGCGGGCGTTTTCGAGTGCAAACGCAGTCTGAGTGGCGACGGCTTCGAGCAGGCGTTTTTGCTCCGGAGTCCATGCTTCATCGCCTTGAACGACCAGTTCGCCCAGGATTTGATCGCGGACGGTAAGCGGAATCTCCGCTGAATGCAGTTCCTCGTCAGGTAAAACAGCGGATTTGGTCTGGTATTCAATTTTTCCTGTTGCCCGTGTCAACTCAGACCAGCTGGACAACAGGTAGCTCTGATTGGTCGTTTTCATCTCTTCGAGCAGGGCTTGCGATGACTGGAACAATCTCGCGTTTTCGAAGGCGACCGCCACCTGATTTGCCATATTCTGCAGCACAGCGACATCTCTATCGCTAAAAGCAGACGCTGCTTTGGATTGCACATCCAGCGCTCCGATGACATGGTCACCAACAATTAATGGAAGCGCGATCTCGGAACGCGTATCCGGCAGCAGGGGGTTATCAAAGCGGATCGATTCCTCGCCGACATCCAGCGCGATCCGTGCCTTTCGATTGGTGATCGCGAATCCCACCATGCTGTTTCCGGATAAGGTTAATCGATGATGTCGTTCTTTGAGGATTCTACCTGCGTGACCCGTTGCGTCTGCCAATTCCGCCCAGGCGCCGGTTTCTTCGATGATGAATAAGGCTGCATAGTAATAGCCAAACCGGTCGGTGATCAGGTTGACCACTTTGGAAATCAATTCGTCGGGGTCAAGGATCGAACTTGCCACACGTCCGACTTCATTTGTCGCTTCGAGTTGGGCGGTTCGTTCCGCAACCTGATCCTCCAGACTGCGCTGGAATTGTTCCAATCGGGAGATCATTCGATTAAAGTAAACAGCCAAACTCCCGATTTCGTCCGTGGCTAAGATCTTTGCGCGCTGGCCTAAATCACCTTCCTCCACTTTCTGGAACACATCGATCAATTGGTTAATCGGGGTCGAAACGGATCGGGAGAGAAGAAATGAAAGTCCAAAACCAAGACCAAGCGCAATGGCACTGGCAGCTAATGATAATTGTTGGAGTTGTTCAAAAACCTCGAGCGATCCAATTTCTTCGTAAAGGATCGTATAAGCCATATGATAGCCCAGCGGCGCGATCAATAAAATACTGATGACGATCAAGGCCAGAATGATGGATTGAAATTTGAAAAAGACGTGCGCCGATGTAGCCCCTGCGATTTGATTTTCAAAGGATACCGGCACGAGCGCGTTCCGTGCGGGGCTCATCATATTTTCAATAAGGAGAACAGAAAGAATTACAACGGTTAAAGTCGAGACGATGCTGCCGAATACTGTATACACTAGTTGTTCGTATGTGGCTTCCTGAAAATTGGAAAGGTAGATTAATAGGGGTATTACGAAAACGAGAATCGAAACGACCAAATTGGTGCCGCCAAATCTCCAGGAGATATTGGTGACTTGACGCCAAGCTGTCAATTCTTCCAGCGTACCGATCGGTAGAGTTTGTTGACCAAACCGGGCATTTAACCTTTTGAAAGCAACACGGCTGAAAAAAAAGGAAATCACTAAAATAATTGGATACCCAATGGTTAATAGAATTAACTCCACGATCATCGCCGCCTGGAGTTGCTCCGGGGTGAAATTAGCATTGGTTTGAACGACTGCGACGCCAAGCGCAAATGCCGGTAGAGATAACAGTTGCGCCAAGCCGATGACCAGGATGATAAACCAGCCGCCAGTTTTCTCAAGCCATCGCGTTAGGATGTTTTTATTGGTATTAGGCTTTTCCATTACATCTCTCTTGTCCCATGGGCATCACTCTCGCTTGATTTTCTCAAGGTCGATCTTGATCGTTGCCCGTCGGGCGCCGAATGTCTTGTTCAATTCATTGGCTGTCGTTTCGAGGATCGTGTTGACGTTGCTTGTACGCCGGATCCGTGAGGTGATATCGTACAGCAGCCTGTCGAATTCCACCTGTTGCCGGAACTGTTCCAGCAGCCTGGAGTGAGCAATGATTGCCGCGAGGCTGCCTCCCAGAGTGCCCAGCATTTCCTCGTCGTTTTCCGAATAGGCATCCGGCTGTGTGCTTTCCACATTGAGCACTCCGAGCACGTCGTTTCGGTATATGAGCGGGATAGCCATCTCGGACCGAATGCGGTTGTTGATACCGATATAACGGGAATCCTTGGTGACATCGTTCACCCGAAGCGGCTGGCGGTTGGTAGCCACCCAGCCGGTCACACCCGTGTTGAAGGGTATCTTTACTGTATAGACTTCATTGTCCGTATAACCCATCGCCGACTTGACTTCGAGGGTTTTGTTTTCGCGATCCGTTAGGAGTATGGAAATTTGGTCTCCTCCCAGTGTGACCTGCAACCCCTGAACTGCGCTATTCAGGGCTTCTTCGATGGTCGTGCTGGATGCCGCCGCTGTCGTGACATGGTGAAGCAGACGGTGCTGTGACAGCCTCTCCTGGGCATCTGCGAACAGCTCGGAATTTACAAACGCGACCGCGATCTGGTCAGCGACGATCTGCAGGATCCTGACCGTCTCATCGGAGAAGGCGAACGGGCGTTTGCTTTGGACATCGAGCATGCCAATGATCCGGTCTGACACCATGATCGGGATGCCGGCTTCCGCGCGGGTCTCGGGGAGCAAGGGGTTGGGGAGGTGGATGGAGGACTGGTTCGTATCGTTGACGATCAGCGGCTCACCGCTTGAGGTTACCTGACCGACGATCGAGTTTGATCCGACCTTTAATTTATGACCGGCTGCTTTCATCCTGCTGCCGATATCCCCGCTGGCCTCACGGATGGACGCGAAATCCCCGCTCTTATCGACCAGGAAAATCGCCGCATGGTAGTAATTGAATTGATCTCGGATCAAATTGACCGACTTTTCGAGCAGTTCATCCACGATCAGGGAGCCGGACACGTCGCGGGATATTTCTGCCGCTGTTTGAAGTTGCAGGGCACGCTGTCGGGCTTCATCCAGCAGACGCGCATTGAAAATAGCGCCTGCCACCTGGGCGGATAGGGACATCATAAATCTCAGGTCGTCCTCGTCGAAGCGATGCTCGACTTCGGCATCCTGGACAATGATCGCGCCGATCGCTTCATTAGCCATGATCAGCGGGCAACCCAGCCAGGATTTCGCAGATTTCCCGATCACCCTGGCTCCGAGTGCGGCAGCGCGTCTCTCGGTGTCCTCAACGATCATCAACGGCTGCCGGTCGCGTAAAAGGATCGAAGTCAATCCTTCTCCCAGTGGGAAGGATTCGATCGTATCCACTTTTCCGTCTTCGTACCGGTACGGGATCTGGATGGTGTTTGTGGAGGCATCGTAAAGTGCGAAAATGAAAAAGACATCGCCGATCGTTTCCCTGATCTGCTCGTGAATGGTCGTATACAGGCTATTGAGATCCGTTGCCGAGGAGATGGCTGTTCCAATGGTGGCGATCGAATCCAATTCGCGCAACCGCTGCTGGATGGACCGGTTGGTCCTGACTTTTTCCCTAACGATGGGGAGCAGGTCTGCCAGGCTGATGAATGGGTCGAGCAAATCACGGGTGAGAGGGTTTTCCGGTGTCGACCCAAAGATGAACAAGCCGATCGTCTCCACCGAATCGATCACGGGGAGGGAGGCGGCGGACGTGCATCCTGATTCTGTCAGTGTTCGAACCAATTCACGGGGCAGTGACGTATTTCCGTCGAGGCTGAATAGTTCCAATCCTCCTGAAAAACGGGCTGCGATATCAGCGGGGGATATGGGTATGGTATTGGGAGCGGAAACGACTTCGCCTTTATTTTCTCCACCGGCAATGCCGACAAGCTGCAATTGGGTTTCAGCGACCTGATAATAGGCAGACAGGTAGGGCGAGAGTTTAAGAATTGCAACAAGTGCAGAAGAGATCTCCTCCTCGTTATTTGCGCGGAGTACCTCATAGTTTGCCTTCTGCAATTTAATAATTATTTGCAGATCGGGTCCTGTTGGATTGTGGGCGACTCTGGATTCGTCGGCCATAATCTACTTTCTTAAATAGTCGGAGATGTTCATGCGCTCCCGGGCATAATTCTAAAGATTCTGAATCCTGATAGGATTTGGGAAAATCCAACCCCGTTGTGAGGAATTGCCCGCCTAAAACCCTCGATCCTCAAACGGTATTTCCCAAACGGATTCATTGTTAAAAATTCTGCGGATCTGGTCCGGGAATTTATCCGGATCCAGCGGTTTACCGATAAAGCCATTGAAGCCGGCTGCTTTCGCTTTGTTCATCTGTTCCTGAGTTCCCTCAGCCGTGACGGCGATAATGGGGATCTCCTTCAGTTTTTCAGACTGGCGAATTTTCTTTAACGCGGCATAGCCGTCCTCGTAAGGCAGGCGGATATCCAGCAGGATCAAGTCCAGGCGGGGGAGGGTGTCCGCGTATTCGACCACTTCATAGCCGGAGGTCTTCCATTCGCAATGGACATTTAAAAATCCCAGCAGGCGGGCGATAAGCACGAAATTCGAGACATTGTCCTCGACGACGAGGACCGTGGCATCTTTGGGAATCCCTTTGGGTGTCTCCGACGGGGAGGGGACAGAGGGGATTGGTTTTGTGTTTTGTTTTTTGTCTTGCGGCTGGTCACTCATGCCTTACCTCTTCATCTTGAGGTATTTATCGATCTGTGAAGTGAGGGTGTCGATATCGACGGGCTTTTGCAGATAGCCATCGCAGCCAGCCTCCAGTGACCGTTCACGATCCCCCTTCATGACGTTTGCCGTAAGGGCGATGATCGGAACCTGGTCCAACTCGGGAAGCGCTCGCAACTTGGCGGTGAGCGTGTATCCGTCAATATCGGGCATATTAATATCCATCAGGATCAGGCTGGGGGGAGCCTCATTGATTCGGGCGAATGCATCCTTGGCATTTGCTGCTTCGACCACGGTGTAGCCCTCCGACACCAACACACGGCGAATTAACAGCCGGTTGTCGGGATTATCCTCAACATAAAGGATCGTCGCCTTCTTGTCCTGGATTTCCATTAATATGAACCTCCGCGTGCAATTTTACTCTTCGGATAGATTAATCTGCCATACAATCCCCTTACAATGACTGCCTCTATTTTATATCAAAAATAAAACGAGTGGTTGGTCAATTTATGGCCAATCCACTCGTAGGAAGAGCGGGTGATGGGATTCGAACCCACGATATCTTGCTTGGGAAGCAAGCGTTCTACCACTGAACTACACCCGCGTGCGAGAACGAGATTATAAGCGACTGTGAATTTACGTGTCAAGCATCATGGAAGATATCAAGTCGTTCTATGAAGCAGCTTATCCGCCAAATCCATCAGGGCATCGCCTGCCTCACCCTGCGGGTCCGCTTCGCGCAGGCTGTTGGTAGCCAGGTCGGTCATCTGTTTGGCGATGTCGTGTGTATAGGTGTATGCCGATTCAGTGGCAAGCATTTTGGCCGCTGCTTCGACATTCTCCGAAGTGATCTGATTCTCTAACCAGAATCTCGCGAATTCGCCCTGCTTGCTGAGTCCCACCAGGACCGGCAGGGATTTTTTTCTTTCGATCAGGTCGCTTGCGGCCGATTTACCAGTGACAGCTTCGTCGCCCCAGATGCCGAGGATGTCGTCCTGCACCTGAAAGGCGAGTCCCAGGAAGTGGCCAAAGGAACGGTAGGCTTCTTCGGTCGCTTCGTCAGTATTGCCCAGCACGGCGCCGATGTGGCAGCAGGCTGAGAGCAGAGAGGCGGTCTTTCCGGTCACCATCATCCAGTAATCCTCAACCTTGACGTCTGTTCGCTCCTCAAATGACATATCGAGAAATTGGCCTCGCGTCAGGTCAAGACAGGTCTGCTGGAGAATCTGAATGGATTTCAACACGCGGTCCGGAGGGATGTCTTTCGCCAGATCCGTCAAAGCCAGATTGGACATCACGAATAAGGCATCGCCGACATTGATCGCCATTGGTGCACCCCAATTGACCCAGACCGTCGGACGTCCGCGGCGCTTGGGTGAGTTATCCTGAATGTCGTCGTGAACCAGCGAAAAATTATGGACCAGCTCGACTGCCGCAGCGGCAGGAAGCGCTTTCGTCCAATCCCCGCCGCAGGATGCCATCGTGAGTAAAAGCAGGAGGGGTCTGATCCGTTTACCGGCAGCCTCAACCCCGGAGCCCTCGCCTGTCCATCCCATATGGTAACTGAGCATTTCCTTGAATGGGAGCGAATGTTCCTCGTCCAGGCGTGACACCTGCCGCTTGAGTTCCGCTTCAATTTCGGGGAGCATGGTTGAGAGAAGGTCGGACATGGATTTTTCCTTGTTCTTTATTTTGGAACCGATCAAACCTTCACAAGCCTGGATGCATCCAAGGTGTCGATTTTTCGTGCGCCAGTGCTGAACATGGCAATCTTGATCTGCAGTCTGGTCAGCTCGATCCGTTGAAGGGTTTTTTCCGTGGAAATGGCAGCTGCCCTAAGGAACGGTCCAGCCATTCCGCCGATGGTAGGCGCCCAAGGCCAGGCACTTGGTAATGTCAAGCCCATCCTTCAATCCGCCGGATGCAAACACGGGCAGCATGGGAGCGGCTTGACGTACCAGTGTGATGGATTCCGCAGTGGGGATTCCCCATCCGACGAAGGAGCCGGCCAGCTCCCGGGTCATTTCATTTGGCGCTCGATGCATCTCCACCTGGGACCAACTCGTACCGCCCGCTCCGGCTACGTCGATGGCGCTGACGCCGCAATCGGAGAGGATGCGCGCTGTCCTTTCCGAGATACCCCAGCCGACTTCCTTGGCAACAACAGGCACCCCCACGTTTTTACACACCTTTGAGATCTGTCTGGCAAGCCCTTTCCAGTTCGTGTCCCCGCCATGCTGGACAGCTTCCTGCAATGGATTAAGATGCAGAAACAGTGCGTCCGCTTCGATCATTTCCACAGCCCTGCGGCAGTGATCCACGGTGAAACCATGATTGAGTTGAATAGCTCCCAAGTTGGCAAATAGCAGAATATCTGGAGCGACCTGGCGTACCTTGAACGATGCTTCCAGCCTGGGGTCTTCCAACGCTGCCCTTTGGCTGCCGACGCCCATAGCGACACCGGCTTCCTGCGCCGATTTAGCGAGTTGGGTATTGATCTTACCGGCCTCTTTCGTCCCGCCCGTCATGGACGATATCAGCAGTGGAACTCGAAGTGTTTTTCCGAAAAGGGAAGCGGTTGTGTCTACCTCATCAAGAGCGAGCTCGGGCAGCGCTTCATGAATTAGGCGGTATTTCTCCAGACCCGAAGTGATCCCCGACCGGACATCGTTCTCGAGATTGATCTTGATGTGGTCGTCTTTTCGCTTTGAAATCGGCGCAACTTTTCGCATGAGGCAGTGTTTCCTGTCTATAGATGTCCCATATGGGATTTCACTGCATGGTGGTAAAATATCCCCTGCATTATAAACAACAGGAGGTTTCCATGGCTGAAACATATACCGAAATTAAGGCGGTGATCGTTGACCTGCTCGGAGTGGACGAGAGCAAAGTCACAATGGAAGCGCGGTTTCGCGAAGATCTGGAAGCAGACTCCCTTGACCTGGTCGAACTGATCATGGCTTTCGAGGACAAGTTTGGTGCTGAGATCTCGGACGAAGACGCACAGAAGATCACCACGGTCGGTGAAGCGGTCAATTATATTGATTCTCATCGCTAAGTGATTGAATTATACAGTAGAGCCGCTCAAATCGAGCGGCTCTTATTGTTTAAAGCCTGTTCAATGCAATATCGGGTTACTTGAGCAGGGATGGAATCTCTTCCGGATGTTTTGCCACGCGCACGCCTGCAGCTTCGAGTGCCTTGATCTTGTCGGCAGCGGTTCCGGCTCCGCCTTCGATGATGGCGCCGGCATGCCCCATGCGTTTGCCGGGAGGGGCGGTCTGGCCTGCGATGAAGGAAACAACGGGTTTGGTCATTTTGAGCTTGATGTACTCTGCAGCTTTTTCCTCGTCATTTCCGCCGATCTCACCGATCAAGACCACTTTCTCGGTCTGCGAATCTTCTTCGAAGAGCCTAAGCACATCCAGGAAATTGGTCCCGTTGACGGGATCCCCGCCAATCCCCACACAGGTGGAAGCGCCCATGCCGGCTTGTTTAAGCGCATAGAGAACCTCGTAGGTCAGAGTCCCTGATCGTGAAACCACGCCGACGTTGCCCTTGATGGCGATATCGCCGGGGATAATTCCAACTTTTGCTTCTCCTGGCGTCAGCAGACCCGGGCAATTGGGTCCGAGCAGCCGCACCCGTTTCTGGTCGATGTAGTTCCGCACGCGCATCATGTCGCTAACGGGAATCCCTTCGGTGATGCAAACGATGAAGGGGAGTCCCGCATCGGTCGCTTCGAGAATGGCGTCCGAGGCAAAACGCGCAGGAACAAAAATGATACTGGTATTTGCGCCGGTTGCATCGGCGGCCAGTTTTACCGAATCAAAAACCGGGATCTTTTCGTCGACCCATTCTCCGCCTTTGCCCGGGGTCACGCCAGCGACGATATTCGTCCCGTAAGCAACCATGGCTCGTGTGTGAAAAAGGCCTTCATTCCCGGTGATGCCCTGAACAATCAGGCGTGTGTTCTTGTCAGCTAAAATGCTCATTGTGTTTCTCCAGTTTAGGCGGACTTGGAGGCTGCCACTGCTTTTTGAGCAGCATCCGCCAGCGTATCTGCTGTGATCATGTTCGCGTCGGCGAGAAGCCGGCGTCCTTCTTCGTAATTGGTTCCGACCAATCGGACTACCATCGGGACTTTGGGCTTCACCTCCGCCATGGCAGCCAGAATGCCTCGCGCAACTTCGTCGCAGCGGGTGATACCGCCAAACACATTGAATAAAATGGCTTTGACACTCTGGTCGGCAAGGATGATCCTGAGGGCAGCAGCAACCTTGTCTGAGCCGGCGCCTCCGCCGATATCGAGGAAATTGGCTGGTTCACCGCCGAAATACTTGATGATGTCCATGGTTGCCATGGCCAACCCTGCGCCGTTCACCATGCATCCGATAGTTCCATCGAGCTTGATGTAGGTGAGTCCGTATTTCCGGGCTTCAATTTCGGAAGGTGCTTCGACGTCCAGGTCGCGCATTTCCGCGAGGTCGCTGTGTCTGAACATCGCGTTGTCGTCAATCAACATCTTCCCATCCAACGCGACCAGCCGTTTATCCTTTGTAATGACGAGAGGATTAATCTCAGCGAGGGTGGCATCATTTTCTTCATATGCCTGCCACAATCCTTTGAGGATTTCACCGAATGCGCGCCAGTGATCTCGAGGCAGATCGATACCTGCGGCGATGTCGCGCGTCTGGTAGTCTTTGATTCCAAGCAACGGATCGACGTGGACCTTGATGATTTTTTCGGGGCTCACCCGGGCAACTTCTTCGATTTCCACGCCCCCAGCTGCGGACGCCATGATGACCGGTTTCCTGGCGCTCCGGTCGTTGGTGATGCCCAGATAGATTTCCTGTTCGATGGCAGCCGCTTCATCCACCAGGACTTTGCGGACGGGCAGTCCTTTGATCTCCATGGATAGTATCTGGGTTGCCACCTGCTCCGCTTCGGTGGAATCCTTGGCTAGGCGGATTCCCCCGGCTTTGCCGCGGCCTCCGACCAGCACCTGGGATTTAATGACAACGCGGCCGCCCAGTTCATCAGCTATGTGCCGTGCTTCTGATGCGGTCGAGGCCACGCGCCCTTTAGGAATAGGTATGCCGTATTTGGCAAATACCTGCTTCGATTGGTACTCATGTAGTTTCATTGGGATTTTTCTCCGTGATGTAAGGTATACCCCGTGATGCGAAATGATTATACCATCGGCTATCACGGGAAATGTCGCGAACTGTGAAATCTCTTGCGGAAACCATAATCTGTTTTTGAAATAAATAGCGACCCGAAGGTCGCTATTTATTATTCTTCCGGAAGTGTGAAACGAAGAATGCGGTTGTTGCCTGAGTCGCTGATCCAAACGCGTCCTTGCCGGTCGGCAGCGATTCCAGTGGGGAGGTTGAGCTGCCCGGCTTCTGTTCCATAAATGCCCCAGGTACGGACGAAATTCCCATCCGGCCCATCGAACTCGATCACGCGATATCCTTCCGGATCGGTAATGAAGACGTGCCCGTTGTTACCAAGAGTAATGTAAGGCTTGTTTTCATTCGACCCGCCATACCATCCGGAAACATTCCAACTCGACACAGGAACGAATTCGGTGTGATCAGCGTTCGGGGCAAAGACTTGAACGCGCTGATTCCAGGTATCCGTGACGTAAACATGCCCGTCGCTGTGAACGTGGACATCCACCGGTTCGGAGAATTGACCCGCCTCTACGCCAGGGCTGCCAAACTCAGAGATATAGTTTCCGTTCAGGTCATAGATGACGATCCGGCTGTTTCCGGTATCTGCGACATAGAGCATGTCGTCCGGACTGATCGCCAATCCGCGGGGTCCATAAAAACCGTTGATCGCGTCGATCTGCCCGAATTGCCCCCAGGACGTTATTGGCTTGCCGTCCTTGCTGAATTTTTGGATCCGGTGGTTCCAGGTATCGCTGACAAAGACAGAGCCGTCTTTCGCGACAGCTACTCCCCAGGGCTCATTCAGAGTTCCCGGTTGAGCATCGCCTTGATTTATGTCTGCGAAAGATCCCCAGCCGTCGATGTAACTGCCATCGCGGGAGAAGTGCTGAATGCGATGATTCCTTAAATCGACAACGTAAATACTGCCATCCGGCGCGATCGCGAGTTCGCGGGGTGCCTCAAATTGAGCGGTGCCCGCTCCCTGGGAGCCGATCGTGAGATCGGCAATTAGCTCTATTCGGTTCCCTTCATACGGGTCGGGAGGGATTTCCAACACCGGACTGGAGCCGTATTCCCATATTTGCCCGGCAATATCCTTGCGGATATAAAGCCGCATCCGGTCGGCGGGAGACCATTCTGCTGGTGTCAGAGAATTGACGTTAAATCCTTCGCTAACCTTGGTTAATGCGTTTGCGTATTGTGTGTAATCCCGTTTTAGCCAGATGCTCATCAAGCCGGCTCGCATGTCCTTGTCGCGCAGCGCGTAAGCAATTCGAGCGGGAGTCAAATTGAAATAATCCATGTTAGGCCAGACCATGCGGATGAAATCCTGGCGGTAATAATTATTCCGTATAAATGGTTCGATCGCAGCGAAGTTGTTGTCCCCGACGATAATGACCGGGACATCTCCCAGGTCGCCTCCGGGCTGAGCGCCATAATAGCGCTGGTTCGGAAAGTCTCTCAGGTACCAGGTGAGCGGCCAGGAGGAATCGTCATCGTATGCAACGATGATATTCTTTGGACTGCCTGTTGTTCTATAAGAAATATCCTCGACTTGCCTGAGAACATCTTTGATACCTGATGCGCCATGCGCATAGACAAGATATTCCGAGCCTTCATTTTGATTTATAAAGCTTGCTCTAAGGCTAGTGCTGATGGTGAAGATAAATAATATGCCTGTGAAAGTGAGGACTCCAAATCTGATGACGTTAGGTCGAGTCCAGCTTTTGAGTAAAAACCAAAGACCGACCGAGCTTGCTACAATGCCTGCAACCGGGACGAGAAATGACCTCGTGGATTTTAATTGGTCCAACCCCTTTCCGGCGAAAGGGGGATTGGCGCCGAGCAAAGCATAGAGGGATGTCAGGATGCTAACAAGCAGAACAATCATGACGGTCAGAGACAGCAACGGATGGCGTTGTTTCAATCCTTGCCAATCCAAGCGATCGATAAGTTGTCCGATCCCCCAGCCTCCAAGCAGGATCATAGGCAGCGTGATGTGGTACGTCAACCAGGGCATCCGCTCGCCGGCAATGGTAAAAGCGATCAGGCTTGCAATTGCCCAAAAACCCAGCAAGCTGAACGTATTCCGGAAATTCGATTCAACTATGTCCACTTCGTCATTTTCCGCTTTAGGTTTATGACGAAATCCGTAGTAATAGCCCAGAAGTGCTCCAAAAGCCGGAAGAAACTCATAGACAGGGATCTGGATGAGCAGATAATAATAAAGCGGCTGGCTTCCTCGTTGGACAGGCTGCTGCTCAAGCCAATAGCCCAGCGAACCAATTAGCCCGCTGAAAAAACCGGTTCCGTGCGTGAAGAAGGAAGTATAAAACGCGATGAAGATGCTCCAAAATAGTAGCGCGGAGATCCCCCAAACTTTTCTGTTCCACCAGAGACCCAGAATTATGCTTGTGATCGAGAGTGGAATAATGAAAGTCATCGAACGGGCGATTCCTGGCGCAGAGTAATCCAGAGGGCTGATGCCGAATAGTTTCGTTAATGGTGCGCTCAACGTGGGGAGGATTAAAGTCCCTGTGAGCATCAGCATATCGAACGAGCGCTGCTCCCGCAATCTCGTTATTCCAAATCCTCTAAAAAGGAAAAATAGCGATACGCCTAGCGCGGCAAATCCGATCAAGCTGATGGTCAATGGAAGTGTGTAAGAAGCTTGCGAAGATAGTACCTGTTCGGAATTTCCGGGTACTGAAGGGACCAGAGTTGAGGGGTCTGAAGTGAGCTGATTATTGGTAATCAGCACCAGGCTTGCACTCGCACCCAGGAGAACGATACCCGCAATGAGCGACAGGATAAATCCTTTGTAAGCCGTTTCATTTTCCCATCGTCGTTCGATAACCTTGTAGACCATGTGACCGGAAAGATAAATCAAAAGCATTCCGATGTAAATATACGATGTCTCTTTGGTGATCAAATGGAATACGATCGACAGGACGAGGATGTATAAGTAGCGATGCCACCCGGTCTCGAAATAGCGAAGGACGGCGTAAAGCATAATGATTTCGTAAAGACCGACGAAGGCTTCGTTGCGCGTATATCGCCCGTAGAAAAGCATGTAGGGTGAGAAAACAAGCAGGAGTGCGGCAAACAGCGCCCCCCATTTTCCGAGAAATCGTCTCCAGTACCAGATCATCCAAAGGGTGGCCAAGCTGAAGAGGGAAGCAGGGATGCGGCTGGTTAAGTCCGATGCGCCGAATAAGTAATAAATGACAGCGAGGATGTGGAACTGGAACGGTCCATGCATCATGGGGTTGTGCTGGTACCCAAATCCTTCAGCGAAGCGCCATGCGTAGTAGGTGTGCAAGCTTTCATCGTGGCTCATGGCACGCTCGCCAAGGATCATGAAGCGGGTGATGGCAGCAACGATCAAGATCGATCCAAAGATCAGGATTTCCCAGGTAAGCCAGGGAATCGATTGGAGCAGCGGGCGGGAAACAGTTTTAGTATCCATGGTTATCCAATATTAACCGAATATTTTGTCCACAAGATGGTAAATGGCAGGTCGTATAATGCGCGTAGCCATTGTATCAAGCTAGACTTTCAGCATCTGATACTTTGATAGCCAGTTGACCACAACCAGCATGAATGTCTATCCCTCGGCGCATTCGTATCGAGCATGGGATCCCTGCATCCTCGAGTATTTCTTTGAATATTTCCGCCCTTTCACGGGATGTTGCTGTGCCTGAATACCCCGTTGTCGGGTTGAGGGGAATTGCGTTTACATGGCACATTAAACCTTTGAGCTTTTTGGCCAGTTTGAGTGCCTGGTCCTGGGTGTCATTGACGCCGTGGATCAATGCCCACTCAAAGGTTATGCGGCGATTAGTCAATTCGAGGTAATATCGACACGCGTCAAGGAGTTCATCAACCCCATAGCGTTTGTTGACCGGCATCATACTCGACCTCAACTCGTCTTCTACAGAGTGAAGCGATATGGCAAGATTGACCTGTCTTTTTTCCTCGGCAAATCTCCGAATGGCAGGAACCAACCCGGATGTCGAAATTGTGATTCTCCGGGCTCCGAAATTGTATCCAAGCGGATCATTAAGCCTGTCGATCGCAGACATGGTGTTTTCGTAATTGTGAAAAGGTTCTCCCATGCCCATTATCACAATGTTGGTTACGGTACTTCCCATGTCGTTCAGAAGACGGGCATAATGCATGACCTGGGCGACGATCTCGCCGCTTGATAGATGCCTCTTGAATCCCATTTGCCCGGTTGCGCAAAAGACACACCCCATCGCACAGCCTGCCTGAGTGGAGATGCATAAAGTTTGCCGGCGGTCATAGCGCATCAAAACAGCTTCGATGGACAATCCATCGTGAAGTTTGAATAAGACCTTCTTCGTGCGCTTGTCTAGTGATTCGAGGACCAGAGTTGGGTTAACAACATTGAACTCGAAAGTCTCTGATAATTTCGCCCTCAGAGACTTGGGCAGACTGGTAAATTCTTCGGGGTTTTGCCAAAACTGCTTGTAAAGCCCTTCCCATATTTGCTTTGCCCGAAAGGGAGGCTCTCCAATACCTGCGATCAGATCGCGTAGTTCGATGAATTCAAGATCGTAAATGAGAACGCATAGGGATTTCAGGCGAGAAGGCCTGTCAGGTCCTGGGCGATTAAGTCCAACTGTGGCTTCCACGCTTCACCCATTTCTGCCGTGGAAACCCCTGAAAGGACCAGAGCCGTGGGGCATCCGATTGCCTGCCCTCCGGCGATATCGGTCTCGAGTTTGTCGCCTACCGCCAAAGTCCTTTCCCTCGGCGTGGCAAGCCGTTCGAGGGCTAATTCCAATATAAACGGCTCTGGTTTACCCGCCACGATAGGATTAACACCCGATGCCGCAGTTAAAAGTGCGAGAAACGAGCCTGCCCCGGGGATGAGACCCTCCGGCGTGGGAAATGTCAGGTCGGCGTTCGTGCCGTAAAACGGAAGTCCGCGACGGATGAGTAATGTCGCTTCCCGTAATTTTGTAAAGTTGATCTCACGGTCGATTCCAGAAACAACGGCAATCGCATTTTTCGCTGCTCCAGCTTGGACGACAGAGAAACCTTTTTCGGTCAGTGCCTGCCGGATACCGTCTTCGCCGATGACGAAAACATCACCTTTTTCCGGAAACCGTCGTGAGAGAAGTTCGGCCACCGCCAGTGACGAAGTTACGACCTGCCACGATTCCAGTGTGACACCAAAACCTTCGAGCCTGCGTAAATACTGGTCGACTGTCCGGGTGGAGTTATTGGTTGCAAGGATAACTCTCAATCCCAGTGATTTAATTCGCCTGAAAATTTCAGGCAAATTACCGATTGGCGAATTTTCCTGCCAAAGAACACCGTCCATGTCCAAAATAAGACCGAGGGGAGCAGGGGAGAGCTGGGAAATTTTTGAGCGCATTTGGGAAGGCTGCTTGTTATTTGGATTCATATTTTTCTAATAAATATTCCAATACAGGTTTATCGATTTTTCCGTTCAAAGGGTCCACGCGCTCTTCAAAATTTTCGTTTCCAATAAATGCGGAAAATGCTTCCTGTGTGCGGGTATCGTAAACTCCCGTCGGGGTGCCGTTGAAGTGACCCAGATCCTTCATGATCCTCTGCAACTTGAGGGTTTTATCGGCGTCCAGGGTGACGACTTCACTTTCAGGACTTTTATCAAAATACAATCGATGCAGTTTGATTAGCTCCCCCACTCGCAGAACCGGATCCGGATGATCGTCCACTCTGTAATCGATCTTTCGATCGTTGAATCCGCCGTAGCCTCCCTTGGGCTGCACAACCAGGATGGCAGCGCTTTGCCTGCCTCGCCTGTCACCGCCGGCTCTATCCCCGGACAGCAGCGCTGCATTAAGCCTGGCAGCCAGGTCTCCTTCCGACTCGAGATATGCTTTTTTCATAGCCCGTATAACTTCGGGACCCGTCAGGATATTTCCCTGGATTGCGTATCCGGTTCCGGTAAGACCTCCAGCCCAGTCGTGGCATTTTTCACCCGTGAAAGTCGCTGACTGACCATTGGCATCCACCAGCCCTACCTGTCTTTGTTCCCTGTCAGGATCGCTGCTCAGCATAGCTGCCAGCGCATCAGATGCAGACATCCCTCCCGACATCAGATCAAGACCGGTTGGTCCGAAAGATGTGTTGGCAAACGACTGTGTGGCGACCGCGCCGGCTTCCGCCCGCGCCCACGGGACGACAGCGCCCACGGCAGGGAATTTGGATGCGACCGCAATTCCCCATTCTTTGGATTGAGGTATGTGGGCAACAATTGAAAACGTGGATGGATATGGCATGGTACCCTCGATGGATGAATTATAAAACAGAACGCCGTTTCAACTGAGACGGCGTTCTGTTTCTGGATCCTGGCAGTTACTTCTTTTCAGGGACCACCAACACCTGGTCAACAAGACCGTATTCTACAGCCTGCTGTGCGCTCATGTAGAAGTCGCGGTCGGTGTCATGGACAATGTCCTCGAGTTTTTTCCCGGTATGTTTGGCCATGATGTCATTTAACTTGGCTTTCAATTGTAAGATTTGCTTGGCTGCGATTTCAATATCGGTCGCCTGACCCTGTGCGCCTCCGAGAGGTTGGTGCATATGGATCGTTGCATTAGGTAACGCGAACCGGCGTCCTTTGGTGCCCGCAGTAAGTAAGACAGTTCCGAAGGAAGCTGTCACACCAACGGCTACCGTGCTGACGGGATTGGAGATCATCTGCATCGTGTCATAAACTGCGAGACCGGCATAGATCACGCCGCCAGGAGAATTGATGTACATTTGGATTTCCCGGTCCGGATCTTCGTGATTTAAGTATAGTAACTGAGCAACGATGACATTGGCGACCTGGTCATCGATGGCTGTCCCCAGGAAAACTATCCTTTCTTTGAGAAGGAGGGAGTAGATATCATAGGCTCTTTCCCCTCGTCCGGAGGATTCCACGACCATCGGGATGACATTGGAAATATTCGGGATCATTCTTTTTCTCCTTTATTGCTGGGCTGTAGCCGAATTTCGGCAACAGATTATTTCGATTCGGGTTCTTGAGTGTCGGTTGATTCCGGTGAAGGTTCAAGGGACTCTGTTACAACGTTTTCTGATTCGGCGATAACAGGCGCTGGTTCTGCCGGTTCGACGTCATCCCCGTGACCCGTGGCAATGGCTTTGATGCGGTCGAGCACCCGGGAGACCATCATCCGGTTGGCAGTGTCGACCACCACCGCATCGACCAGCTCTTTGGATGCTTTGGAACCGCCCTTGGTCAACTTGGCGAATTTCTCATCCGTCGAAGAAAGGGAGTTCCAGTTTTGGTGGAACGCTTCTTCGAGTTTAGTCTGGTCGAGTTCGATCTTCTCCTGACGGGTGATTTCCTCGATCAAAAGGGACCTCTCCAGCCGGCGAACGGCAGTCGGGCGTACTTCTTCAGCCAGGAATTTGTCCATATCCGAGTTTTGCATCTTGAGATAAGTTTCCAGATCCAGATGTTGGTCGGACAGTCGGCGCTTCAATTCATCGAGAACGTGTTCCGATTCGTGTTCAAGGACTTGCGGAGGATACTTGATCGTCGCGCCGACCTTGATCAGGTCGAACAATTCTGAGAAATATTTATCATCGTAATCCGCCTTGGCCTGGACTTCGATGTTCTCTCGAACGCGATTACGTAATTCTTCGATATTTTCGACGCCGACGGATTTTGCGAATTCGTCGTTCAATTCCGGCAAGGTGACTCCTCGCACGGTTTTGATGATGATTTCAAACTCCGCTGAAAGTCCCTTCAACTCTTCGCTGTTGTGGTCTTCGGGAAAAGTGTAAGTGAGCGTGGATGTGTCTCCAGCTTTCAAACCCAGGAGTTTTTTTCCAAATCCGGGGAATGGCCAATCGGAGTCTTTATCTTCGCCGCGGATGAATACCGGATACCCGGCCCGGGTAAGCTCGCTAATTTCGTTGTCCTTGGATTTTCCTTTTACATCCAGAAGGACGAAATCGCCTTCCTTGATCTCACGGTCGACATTTTCAGTCTTGCTGTACATCGACCGTAAATTCTCGATTGCCTCGTCCAGCTTGTCATCGCCCGGTGGTGTGAATTCATATGCCTTGCGAACCGACCGGTAATCGCCCAGGTCCACGGTGGGCGCGAGAGGAACGAGGAATTTGAACGTCGGCGGGTCCATTTTCTCGATGTTTTCCAGTGAGCCTGCTGCGCCTGGCTGGACACCGGCTTCTTTCAAGACATCGGGATAAATCTGGTCGACAAGCACCTCGACCGCTTCTTCGGTGATCGCACCATCTCCATAATACCTTTTGACAACATCATAGGGAGCTTTTCCCGGACGGAAACCGGGAATTTTCGAGCGTTCACTGATCTTGCGTGCCGCCTTTCGCTTGGCGGTTTCCATTTGCGCTGGATCGACCTCAACGACCAGGTTGACCTGGTGGTCTTCGCGTGGTTGGGATTCGATTTTCAAAGTAAGTTCCTCTTTCCAGAATGATAATGCCCTGTGGGGACAGTGGGACTTGAACCCACACGCCTCTCGGCACATGATCCTAAGTCATGCCTGTCTGCCAATTCCAGCATGTCCCCGAATCGCGAGCGAGATTATAAAGCCTGCATAACCGTGCGTCAATGAAAGGCGGCGCAGTGTTAACAAGAAATCGATACTCGAAAACCGGTTTTTTGGATGTATAATCAGCGACCGTTGGCGGGAACTCGGATGGACTTCCGCCCCAAATCATGGTTCCCGTGGGAAAATGGCATGTCACGAGTAATTAATCCCGATAGCGCTGGAAAAGAACGAACCCAGTTATCCAAGTCTATTGTCCTGGCGGTAAGGCAGCTCATTAAGCAGACCGAAGTGGATGCGGTGACACGTGACCTGGCATCTTTCGTTGCCTTGGCTTTGATTAGAATCGATTCGACGATCGACATTTCGGTCCAGGCTTGGGAGAAACGCGGCTACTGGGTGAAGGCGGACAAATTCCGGATGGAATGGCTCTGGGCGAAACAACTAGGGGAGAGGATGAAGGCTGCTGTTCTGGCTGATGATTGGGCGACCGCAGCAGTCGTCTCCGCGCAGGTAGGGCAGAAGTTGGGAAAAATAAAAATACCCGAACGCCATCGATTGGGAACACCCTGGGTCGGAGCGTACAAGAAAATCCAGGAAAAGTAGAGTAATCCGTTAACTATAGTGCGTCGCAATACTTTCCCCGATTCAGAATATTACAAAAAAGACAGCTGATAAGCCGGTCTACGGCCATTGAGCAAAAGAAATGGTGCGGCTCTTTCAGGTGACGCAATGCCAAGTTTCCGTAAACTGGCTAGTTCACTTAATGATTTCATTTTCCTGGCGCGGATTATACTTTCTGCTCCCTTTGGACCGATACCGGGTATGCGTAACAGCTGGGTAACCTCCGCATTGTTTATCTCGATTGGGTTTTCTCTCAGGTTTTCATCCGCCCAGATCTTTTTGGATCAGCATGAAGCGGTAGGTTGCCGCCGTTTTCAAAATGCAATTCCTCCATGGCAAATCCATAATCCCGGATCAAATACGATGCCTGATAAAGACGATGCTCCCGAAGTGGATCCGTTGCAGGCTTGTTTTCCATTGGAGTATCGCGGATGGGATTGAAAGCAGAAAAGTAGGCACGCTTCAAGCGGACATTTTTCATCAGCCAACTAGTAGTGGAAAGCAGCTCGACATCGCTTTCGTCTGCGCCCCCTGCGACGAATTGTGTGACCGAAGATGGCCAGTAACCATTCCAGCTTCGAGTTGGCGGAGTTGACCGGCGTATTTCGTCCACCCATCGTAAGGGACGTAAAAGTTCTTCCGTAAAGACTTTTTGAGGAGCAAGTATTTTTAGTCTTTCCGGGTTAGGTGCTTCGAGGTTGATGGAAACGCGATTGGCAAGAAGCATCGCTTGCTCAACCTGAGCTTTGTCGGCTCCAGGCATGATCTTGAGGTGGATGTACCCCCGAAACCCCATCTTCTTTCTAAGAATTTCTGCAGTCGCCAGCAGTTGATCCTGTGTGTGCATTCCGCCGCCGGCAATCCCGCTGCTCAAAAAAATACCTTCGGTGGCTCTTGCATTGACAAGGGATATGAAAAGATTGGCAAATTCTTCCGGTCTGAATGTTGCTCTTCGAAAATCCCGTCCTGCCCTGAAGGGACAATAAAAACAATTTCGCTCGCAAACCGATGATAATTGAGTTTTGAGTAATAGGATCTGCCTGCCATTGGGCATCTGGGCAGGCTGGATGCATATATCCTGACTTCTTTTTTCAATAAATGCCAGCCCGGCTCGATGTTCATCGGTCGGTTCCAGAGTCATCTGGTCTGAGAGTACCCTGAGTTTGGCTAGACCGTCCATGGATTTATTATAGAACAAATATTCTAGTCTGTCAATTCATGGTCGGTATCCATTTAGAATTGGAAAATGAAAGTTTGTCCTCGCTGAAGAGCGCAGACTTGATCGGAAATCACTGCAGTTTTCCTGGGTAATGTGAACCTAATATTAAAAACTCGGGCACCAGAAGGTGCTGTATCAGGCAGGGAGAAGAATGAGGCTGAAATATCCACTGCAGCCAGTTGATCAGTTTGTGCGGCTGAAGCGATACATCGCTTTCGGGGCAGGGGAACCAATAACTTTTTATTCTGTACAGATAAGATAATCAGTCGCCAGAGATAATGCAAGGTTGATCATTCAGTCACTTCCTGGTATTTTTCAATTGAAAGTAAGTTCAGGGCGGGGGATTGACTTTGGGAAGTACAAGGTATATAATATTTATGGTTAACTTAAGAATCATTAAGGGAAACATAAGAAAATGGTGGATTTCATAACTTCAAGGGGCTTTGAACATGTTCCAGGTCAAAAATCCTGTTTCGGCAATGAGATTGACAGATAATCTATTTAGAGGCTTTTGAGATCGTCATGTTTCAAGGACAGGAAAAATAGTTGATGGCGGTGCTATAAGATCTATTTCAGAATACTATGCGAAATACCCATTCAGGTGGACCATGACATCAATTTCAAAAGCAATAATGTTATTTTTGGAGAACTCAAAGCTCGCACGAAGCCGTAACACGGCGTCGACCTACGCCTTTGCGTTAAAGGCATTCGAAACCTGCTTAATAAAGCATGGCATCACCCCAACTGAAGTCCCGGTTACTGACCTGGACGAGGATGCCGTTGGTTGGTTCGCTCAGGATCTGAAAAAGCATGCACCAGCGACCGAAGCGCTTTACCTGCAAGCGACTGTCGGTTTTTATGAATTTCTGGCAGCCGAACGACTCCACACACCCAACCTGCCCCGCTTGCGATTACTTGTCCGTCAGCGCGGCCGGCGGACCGGTCAACGGCTGCCTCAGTTTCCTCGCGATGACATTGATCGAGTACTTGAGTTTGTCCAGTCCACCCCCGCTTCCCCTCCCGATGATGCTAATCAAGAATTGCGTGATTTGCGCGATACCGCATTCTTATTGTGTCTGGCTGACACCGGTTTGCGTGTGAACGAAGCTTGTAAGTTGCGTCGCGGCGATATCGATTGGAACGAAGGTCGTGCGGTCATTATTGGCAAGGGAGACAAGCAGGCCATCATTCGCTTCTCGTCGCGGTCGCTTGCAGCTCTCAAAGCATACCTGGCTGAAAGGTCCACGCTCGACGGTTCGTCAGGGAAACCGCTCGGATCACTGCCACTATTTGCGCGACACGACAAAGGCGCAGGGAAAAAAGTTAAGCCGATCACGACCGCCACCGGGCGTAACATCGTGGATGAACGTGTACGCCAGGCATTGGGCGATTCCGCGGAAGGGAAAATCACACCTCACTCCTTCCGCCATTATTTTGTTACGACCGTTCTGCGGGCTTCGGGTAATTTAAAACTTGCGCAGGAACTTGCCCGCCATGCGAATATAGCGGTCACGCAGCGATATGCCCACATTTCGAATGATGAACTCGATAAGGGGTACCACGAGATTTTCGAACAATCCGAATGATGTTAGCCAAAAACCACCTTAGCTGATAAATCCAGCCCTTGAGCGTGGTGGAACTGTGAGCCTATTTCGTCGGGTCTTCGATTATTACAATGACAGGGAATACTTCCGGTTACTGGTTAAGATAGCGATTCCCATCGCCTTGCAGAATGCTGTTTCTGCATCGTTGAACATGGTCGGCAGCCTGATGATCGGCCAAAAAGGCGACGTGGCAGTCGCGGCTGTAGGATTGGCCGGACAGGTCTTCTTCCTGCTGAACCTGCTCCTGTTTGGAATTGGTTCTGGTGCTGCGATGTTCACCGCTCAGCTCTGGGGCAAGCGAAACATTCCGGAGATTCGTCGAGTGTTAGGACTGGCTCTGATCCTCGGAATTGCGTCAGCCGGATTGTTTTTCATTCTTTCCAGGTTTTTCCCTGAAATCATTCTGGGAATCTATTCTCAAGACCCTAAAGTCATCGCAGTAGGCAGCGATTATTTATATATTTATGCATGGAGTTTCTTCTTTTTTGCAGTGACTTTTGCCTATGCCCTCACACTGCGATCGATCGGTGATGTGCGCACGCCTGTCATCGTCAGCATTAGTGCGTTATTTCTTAACGTCATCCTGACTTATGGTTTTGTCTTTGGTTATTTTGGTCTTCCGGAACTTGGAGTTCCAGGCGGAGCTCTTGCTCTGGTGATCGCACGGGCTGTGGAATGCATCGCCCTGGTCAGTTATACGTATCTTTCCAGGTCACCTGCGGCGGCAACTCTGCATGATTTTCTTAGGATCGATTTTCATTTTTTTGGAAAAGTTCTGGTTCCTGTTTTACCAATTATTGCAAATGAATTTCTATGGTCCATGGGGATCACGACGTATTACGTTATTTATGCCCGCATGGGGACCGACACGATCGCAGCGATGAACATGGTTGGTACAATCGATCAGCTTGCACTGGTGATCCTGTTTGGACTAACCAGCGCTACGGCCGTGATCGTGGGCAATCAAATCGGATCTGGAAATACCGAAAAGGCCTATATCTATGGCGGTCGCTCGCTCGGGCTGGGTGCTGGATTCGGCGTCGTCATAGGCATCCTTGTCATATTCCTTTCCCCCTTAATACTTTCTCTATACAACGTCAGTGATGAAGTAGTCAGCCTTGCGCAAAAAACACTGATCTTTGTTGCGTGTTTCATTTGGCTTCGTGCGATGAATGCAATCAACATTGTTGGAAACTTGCGCGCGGGCGGCGATACCACCTTTTCACTGATTCTGGATGGTTTGATCATATGGGTTCTTGGCGTGCCGATGGCCTATACTGCAGCGTTTATTCTCGATCTCCCGCTTTACTATGTTTATTTATTCGTTATGTCGGAAGAAATCGCGAAGTGGATATTCGGTCTTGCTAGATACCGCTCGAAAAAGTGGATTCATAATCTCACGGCTGTGGTTGTTTAGTGATAATTATTATAAAAATTTATTTGTTATATAATGGCTACGCGAATTTTTGGAGTATGACATCCGGAATTCGCAAGGTATCGAGCTGATCCCGACTGTTGTCGTTCTTACTTGATAATAAGCCTGGTCACAGGCCTACTCATAGGTTCTGAACTACTTCCCGCACGCGACTTCCCCGCCATTAATCCTGCTCTCACTCTTGACAATTCGCGAAGCGAAATGATAAACTTTGCGCGTTAATATTATTTTAATCAAAGGAGGTAGCGCTTCAAGATGATGAATTTCACTATAGTTTCTCGGGCCGGTAGCGAATTAATAACCTTCTTGGAGTGCGCCTGTTGATCGTTTGTCCTGAACGTTGTCCATCAACCGCGGCGCGCCCACGCCCGCGGTTTTTTTTATTCAGCAAGTCAATGTTGAGACGTAAAGAAAAGAGAACATCATGGCAGTAATCGAACCCTCGCAAACAACAGTCTATTTCGACTTCCGAAAAGCCCTCTCCGCCAATAAACTCAAGGGTATTTGGCGGATGATGACCGGTTACAAACTCGCCTATACCGGCGCGACTGCCGCACTGGCCATTTCTGCATTAGCCCGGACATCCACCTACCTGCTCCTAGGGTATTTCGCAGATAATGTTCTCTTGGCTAATTCGGGAGGCTTGTCATCTTCCTACCTCAACGCGCTTGCGCTCGCAGCGCTCGGTTTTGTCCTGTTGGCAGGTGTCGAAGGATTATTTAGCTATGTTTCAGGGCGCCTCGCTGCCTTTACTGCGGAAGGCATCACCCGCCGGCTGCGAAACTTTCTGTTCGACCATCTGCAAAGGCTCACTTTCTCGTATCACGCGAAAACACCGACGGGAGATCAGATCGAACGAGTCACTTCCGACGTGGATGCCCTGCGCCGATTCTATAGCGAACAAGCCATAGGAGTAGGCCGAATCATTCTTTTATTCTTGATCAACTTCCTTGCCATCATGAAGTTGAACCAGGTCCTGGCATGGGCGTCAGTCATTGTGATTCCTTTCATTTTGCTTGTCTCGCTTTGGTTTTTCAAGAAGGTTACGGCTGCATACGAAAAATATCAGGAGCAGGAAGCAACCCTATCGACCACGCTTCAGGAAAACCTGACTGGCGTTCGGGTCGTCAAGGCCTTCGCGCGGCAGGAGTTCGAAAAGGACAAATTCGAAAAGGATAATTTCGAAAAATTCCTCCGTGGAAAAACGCTTCTACTCATGCATTCACTCTTTTGGCCTCTCTCGGATATCGTCCTGGGATTTCAGATGCTTTTCGGTTATCTTCTCGGCGCTACGATGGCCATTAACGGAACGATCACAGTCGGGACATACATCACCTACACCGGCCTCGTCGTCTGGTTGATCTGGCCGATTCGCAACCTGGGACGGCTGATCGTTTCTGCGTCGACGGGAATGGTCTCCTACGGCCGCATCATGGATATCGTAAAACAAGAGCGTGAACCACTCACCGACGGAAAACTTGTCGCCGAGACCAGCCCGAAGGGAGAAATCATCTTCGATGCCGTGAGCTTTTCATACGACAGTGACGATTCGCAGGTATTGAAGAAGGTCTCCTTCAAGGTGCTTCCCGGGCAATCACTTGCACTGCTAGGTTCCACCGGGTCAGGGAAAACTTCGCTCGTGAATCTGCTACCAAGGTTCTACGATTACACCGAAGGAAAAATCCTGCTAGACGGACAAGACTTAAAGGATTATTCGCGCGACTACCTTCGGCATCATATAGGGATTGTGGAGCAGGAACCCTTCCTGTTCAGCCGCTCGATCCGGGAGAATATTGTTTATGGCGTGGGTCGGGAGGTTTCAATCGAGGAAGTGGAAAAAGCGGCCAAAGCCGCAGCTGTCCATGAGGTGATCATGGGATTCCCGGACAAGTACAACACCCTGGTCGGCGAAAAAGGTGTAACGCTTTCCGGCGGGCAAAAACAACGGGTAACGATCGCTCGAACTCTTCTGAAAAATCCCAGGATACTCATCCTGGACGATTCCACCTCGTCGGTGGACACGGAGACCGAGGCAGAAATCCGAAATGCTTTGAATAATCTGATGGAAAACCGCACCACGCTCATTATCGCACACCGCATTCAATCCGTGATGAATGCAGACACGATCGTAGTCCTGGACAAGGGCGAGATCGTCGAGATCGGTAAGCATGACGAGCTGGTTGCCAGCAATGGCATGTACCGCAAGATTTATGATATCCAAACCCGCATCGAAGAAGAACTCGAGCAGGAAATTGCATCAGCCAAGTAAGTCTGTTTTCGTCATACCGTAAATACCCATGCGGAAAAGATGAAGCTGGAGATACGAAATGTCAGATGAATTAATCGAACTCGAAGAAGAAGAATATACCAGTCAACTCACAACACCGGTGCTGAAAAGGATCATGGCGCTTCTGCGCCCCCATCGACGTTGGGTTATTGGATTTCTCGTTTTCATCGCGCTCACTTCGGCGCTTGATGCTTTTTTTACCTATCTTAACAAACAGATCGTCGATACGGCCATCGTGCCCGGCGATGCTTCCGCGCTGGTACCGATCGCGATAATCTATGGGACGTTTATCTTCCTGCAAGCCGGATTTGTATTCGCGTTTATTTACCTTGCCGGCGTGCTGGGCGAACGTGTGCAATATGACCTGCGCAAGATGATGTTTACTCACTTGCAGGACCTGTCGCTTTCCTATTACTCACAGACCGCGGTCGGCCGTTTGATGGCCCGTGTCACATCCGACTCAGGGCGTGTCGCGGATTTGCTGACGTGGGGCATGGTGGACACGACCTGGGCTATCATGAACATCACCACCTCTGCAATTTTCATGCTTTACATCAACTGGAAGCTGGCCATTGTCGTTCTGCTTGCCATACCGATTCTGGTTGTCATTGCTGTTCAATTCCGCAAACGCATCCTGGTCCAGTTTCGTGCCTCGCGCCGTGCCAACTCCAAGATCACCGGCGCTTATAACGAAAACATCCAAGGCGTGAGAGTGGTCAAGGCATTGCAGAGGGAAGACGAAAACCTGAGCGAGTTCGAAGTCCTTACCAACAACATGTATGGCGCGTCCTATAAGGCTGCCTGGCTCTCCGCGCTTTTTTTGCCCACAGTCCAAATAGTCTCTTCCATCGCTCTGGGCATCATTGTCTTCTCCGGCGGAATACAAATTAACCTGGGGACCATGACCATCGGCGGCATACAGGCGTTCATTGCTTACGTGACCTTCATGATGTGGCCGATTCAAGATCTTGCAAGAGTTTATGCCGAGATGCAGCATTCCATCGCTTCTGCTGAGCGGATCTTTAAACTCGTTGATACGGAGCCCGAGGTCAGTAATAAGCCGGATGCGTTCCCCGCCCCCACCCTGCTTGGCAGGATCGAATTCGACCATGTCGATTTCTTTTACGCTGACGATCCGGAGCATCCAGTCCTAAACGATTTCACGTTGTCCGTTGAGGCAGGCGAAACGATCGCCCTCGTCGGACCGACCGGCGGCGGAAAATCGACCATCGTGAACCTGTTGTGCCGATTCTATGAACCGCGCAAAGGACAGATCAGAATCGCGGGAAAAGATTACACCGATTTCTCGCTCCAATCCATCCACTCGAAGTTGGGAATCGTTCTGCAAACTCCGCACCTGTTCTCAGGCAACATTCGTGAAAATATCCGCTACGGACGTCTTGGAGCGACCAGCTCAGAGGTCGAGGAGGCAGCCAGGCTTTCAGGCGCTCACGATTTCATTATGACCTTTGACAAAGGTTACGACACCCAGGTCGGCGAAGGAGGCAACCTTCTCTCAGTCGGTCAGAAACAACTGATCAGCCTCGCCCGTGCTGTTTTGGCCAAGCCCGAGATTTTCATCATGGATGAAGCCACGTCATCGGTGGATACACTCACGGAAGCGCTCATCCAAAAGGGTATGGAGAATCTGATGAAAGGGCGGACAAGTTTCGTGATCGCCCACCGGCTATCCACAATCCGTCGCGCGAACCGAATCGTCGTCATTGAAAAAGGTCGAAATCTCGGAAATGGGTACGCATGCGGAGCTGCTACGGCAGCGAGGTCATTACTACCGGCTCTACACGCAGCAATTCAAGTATGAGCGCGAGGTGCAGTATGGCGCTCCACTTCCGGCCGTAGTTCCAACAATAAAATAAATTCATTTCAAAAAGAGGATGCCCTTTACGAGCATCCTCTTTTTGAAATGCGCCTACTTGGTCAACAATATTAATTACTTCTCTGCCTGACCAATTCATAGGCTATGATCGCAGTCGAAATCGAGACATTTAACGAGTTTACTTTTCCTTTCATGGGTATGAGCACTTTTTCATCTGCATTTTCCAGCCAGAAGTCGCTCAATCCTTCGTTTTCAGTCCCGACAACAATAGCAGTAGGCTTCTGAAGATCGATTTCGAAATACGGTTTCGTGGTCGAAGGAGTGGCAGCAATGATCTGTAATCCCTGTGTGCGCAGCCACGAAAGGGCTTCAGCATTCGTTGTTTGAACGGCGGGAACGGTGAACACAGTTCCACGACTGGCACGAACAACATTGTGGTTGAAGAGATCTGCCTTGGGATCACAGACCAATATCGCGTCCACACCAGCAGAATCGGCAGTGCGCAGGATTGCACCTAAGTTGCCCGGCTTTTCCACCGCTTCCACCGTTAAAACGAACGGATTTGTTCCCACTTTTAGGTCGATAAAATCCCGACGCGGGATGGGAAAAACCGCCAACCAGCCATCCGGATTGTCACGATAGGAAATTTTTTCGAAGACAGGTACGCTCACTGTTAATATTTCCGCAGTAGTTCCAATTGGAACCTTTTCAGCTGCCAATTCCGGAGACAGGTAGACCGTTTGTGGAGTCAGCCCCGACTTCAGGGCAACCTCCACCTCGTATGCTCCTTCAACAAGCATCAATCCTTCCCGCTCGCGAACACGGCGGTCTCGCAGTTTCACTAGAAATTTTATGCGTGGGTTTTGAGTGCTGATAATATCCATGTCTGTTCACATCTCTTTTGCTCTAATGCAAGCCACCTTGTGCTTGTTATCTATATCTAAAAGCTGAGGTTCAATCTCCCTGCATACATCCACAACAATTGGGCATCTGGGATTAAAACGACAGCCTCGAGGGATATCAACAGGATTGGGCGTCTCACCTTGAAGGATGATACGCTGCTTTCTCAGCCTGGGGTTGGGAACCGGGATCACCGAGAGCAGCGCTTTAGTGTAGGGATGCGAGGGCTGCGTAAGAACTTCACTTGCGGATCCAATTTCCACGATTTTGCCCAAATACATCACGGCTACCCTGTCGGCAAAGTAGCCGACAGTTCCGAGGTCATGAGTGATGAATATCACCGAGATCTTGCGAGTTCTCCGCAACTCAGCAAGCAGGTTGATGATCTCCGCACGAATGGAAACATCCAGCATGGAAACCGGTTCATCTGCCAATAGGAGCTGAGGTTCCAACACCAGTGCGCTTGCGATCACGACCCTTTGCCGCTGTCCACCGGACAATTGATGCGGATACCTATCCAGGTAGACCGAAGCAGGCTTGAGACCCGAATCCTCAAGCGAACGAACAACCAGTGCTCGGCGATCATCCTTTTTCTTCGCCAAACCATGGACAAGCAGCGGCTCGGTCACGATTTCTTCTATCGTTTGAGTCGGATTGAGGGATTCGTAGGGGTCCTGAAAAATCATCTGGATCCTGCGGCGGATCCGCTTCAAGCCATCCTCGTTGAGAGCTGAAATGTCCGTCCCTTCAAAAATAATACTGCCCTCGGTAGGGCGCTCCAACCCCATCAACGTCAACGCCAGCGTGGACTTTCCGCATCCGCTTTCACCAACAAGAGCAAGGACCTCCCCTCGAGACAGACTAAGGTCCACACCATCGATGGCATGCACCAGCCTCTCTTTTCCACCGAAAAACAGGCTTTGTTTCTCTGCAGAAAAGACCTTCTTCAACTTCGTTACTTCGAGGAATGGCTCAGTCATTACGTATCCAATAAGTGACAGCTCGCATAGTGGTTTTCGCCCAAGTCATGGATTGCTGGCAGGTCTTCTTCGCAACGCTCAAAGGCTTGCGAACAGCGAGGCGCAAATCTGCAGCCCCGGGGTAAATTATCGAGGCGAGGCGGGTAACCAGGGATCGAGCTCAATTGTTTTTCGGGATTAGCCAGATCGGGAAATGCCTTGAGTAACTCGCGCGTGTAGGGATGCTGAGGGGAATTATAAACAACATCCACCGGTGCATATTCAGCCATAACCCCTCCGTACATCACGAGGACAGAATCGCACATCTCGGCGACGACGCCCAGGTCATGCGTAACCAGGATGATGGACAATCCCAGCTTCTCCCGCAGCGAAGATAGCAGCTCAAGAATCTGCGCCTGGATCATCACATCCAGGGCGGTTGTCGGTTCATCTGCAATGACAATTTCCGGGTTACATGCCAGAGCCATGGCGATCATGGCGCGTTGGCGCATTCCACCTGAATACTGGTGAGGATAATCCTGTTTACGTTCCGCTGGAATTCCAACTAAGTCCAACAGTTCATCAACTCTGCCATCCAGTTTCTCTTTAGGATAACTCGATTCATGTTGGACGATCGCTTCAAGGATCTGATCGCCCACTGTTCGAACCGGATTAAGAGCATTCATCGCACCTTGAAAAATGATCGAAATTCGTTTCCAGCGAATATCTCTCATCTGGTCTTCATCAAATTTGGTCAAGTCATGACCATCAAATTGGATGGAGCCTTCCACAATACTTCCAGCAGCGGGAAGAATATGCAGCAAGGCTAACATCAAGGTCGTTTTGCCACATCCGCTCTCGCCCACCAAACCTAACAATTCACCTTTTCTTAAAGTAAAACTGACATTATCCACAGCGCGTGCTGCGGATGTATCGCTGATCTTATATTCAATCGACAGATTCTTTACACTTAACAACGGCTCACCCACCGAAGGGGCAGGCTTGGTGGTTTCCGGTTGAGGCGGGGATGCAGTCATTTTCCGCTCCACCAGATTATGAGACTCGAGTCTGGGATTAAATACCTGTTCCAGACCTTGACCGAGCAGCGTCAGCGCAAGAACGACCCACACAATCCCGAAGCCCGGGACAACTAAAGCCCACCACGCTCCTGAACTCATGGCGCCGCGAGAAAATGCGTAATTCAGCATCTGTCCCCAGGAAATTACAGTCGGGTCACCCAAACCAAGGAATGACAGTGCGCTTTCATTCAGGATGGATACTGAAATCACAAGGACGGCATTTACGACTAACAAGGGGAGCACCAAGGGGAGGATATGCGTTCTGATAATGTGCCCATTGCCAGATCCGATCGCCCGGGCGCGCAAAACATACTTCTTGGATTTCACAGCCAGAGTTTGGGAACGGACAATGCGAGACGTAAAGGTCCAGCCAAGCAGGCCAATCACCAGGATAATATTCCATAGGCTGGGCTTGGTCAGAGCGATAATCACCACCATCAAAGCCAGGTCTGGGATGACCAGCATGATATCGTTGAACCGCATTAACACATTTTCAGTGCGCCCACCGAAGAAGCCGGCTGAAATACCCAATGTCCCTCCTATTGCAAGCGCAATAAAGGAGGCGAAAAAACCAACAACGAGTGACACCCTGGCACCATAGACAAACTGGGAAAGGACGTCCCTACCGGCATCGTCAGTCCCAAAGGGGTGTTCGGGACTTGGCGGCTGATAGATATCTTCCGACGTCACATTTTCTGAAGAGTAGGGATCATAAGGAGCGATCCATGGGGCAAAAATGGCCACGAGGATTATCGCGACCAACATGATCAAGCCTGCCAAACCCATCCGGTTCTTGCGGAAAGTAGTCCAGAAATTCTGGAAAGGTGATGCTTTTGCGGGCAGGGTCTCCAAGGTTGCAATTGCCATGTCAATCAGTTTTCACTCTCGGGTCAAGAATGGAGTATCCGAGCTCTGCCAGAAGGTTTGCAACGATCACGCTGATTGCAATCATCATGAAAGCCCCCTGCAGCATCGGGTAATCCCGGCGCACCACTCCCTCGTAAATGGCACCGCCCAAGCCAGGCCACGAAAAGACTGTTTCAATTTGAATTGCGCCTGCCATTGTAAAACCCAGATTTAATGCGATCACCGTCACCAGGGGCAGCATGGCGTTCTTCAACGCATGGTCTTTCAGGATTTGAAACGTGCTTAGTCCCTTTGCTTTCGCAGTAAGAATATAATCTTCAGAAAGAACATCCAGCAGGCTAGAGCGCATGATCAGCATATATTCGCCCATGAAGATAATAGTATAAGTCAAGGTCGGTAGAACCATGTGGTGGAGTATGTCAGCAATCTGCTCGGGAAGCGGCGCGGCACGCATTCCAGGCGTAGCCTTACCCCCAATGGGGAAGCCATTATTTGAACCCCAAAAAAGCAGCATCATTCCCAGCCAGAAAGTTGGCAGGCTCCAGGCAAGCAAGCTAATCAACAAGGCACTGTAGTCCACTTTGGTTTTGGCTTTCCAGGCAGCCATAATTCCGATTACAACACCTAATACAATAGCCAGGATCTGACCTGCGCCAATGAGCAGGACAGTGTTCCAAAGCCTTTGCAATAAAACTTCCTTCACAGGTCGGTTGTAGTGAAAACTGACGCCCAGATCGCCTTGAACCAGGTTCCTGGCATAAATAAAGAACTGGGTGTCGAATGGATTAACAAGACAGTCCCCCACCTCAATTGGGTTCAAGGATTTGAAGCAGTTGATGATGGGCTTGTCCAGCCCGAACCGAACACGTATCGCTTCGATGGACTCTTTGGTCATTCGAGGGTCGCGCACCCCCTGCTTGGCAGGGTCACCCGGAAGCACTCTGAACAGAAAGAAATTTAACACGATCACAAAGATGATCGTAAACAATGCCCATGCAAGTTTTTTAAGAAAGAACCGGGTTCTTTTCACATAAGCCAGCCAGTTTGGGTTGAAGAACGGTGTTGCATCCATAATCAGGTATTGGATGCAACACCGGGATAAACTGTTATCTCTCCGCTAAAACCAATTTAACCCAATGGGTTAAATCCATGGAGAGTCAACGTCAGCTTGTCAACCGCCGCGCGCTAATTATCCTCGCGATACGCCAGTAGACAAGATTTGCATAACCCGTTTCATCAAATAGTCACTTAACGGGTTCGATCACGACGAGCGAACTGACATCCTCGAGAGCAAGCTTGGGCTGTCCCGTAAGCCATCCCGTGAAACGGTCTGTGCGATACGCCTGGATGTTCGGATCATAGTATGGAATGATATAAACAACATCGTCGAAGACGATTTGTTGCATCTGCCAGACAAGATCCTTCCGCTTTTCGAAATCCCGTTCTACAGCCTGCTGCAGGTAGAGCGCATCGTAATCGGGATTGGAGTAACCTGTCTCGCTGCTTCCAGTGGGAATTTCATCTGTGGTCATCACGCTCAAGAGCAGGTTCGGGTCGGGGTCAGAACCCCATCCCCACAGGATAATGTCGAAATCAAAAGCTGGACAACAGGCCGCAGTCAGCGCACCGGCATCCATCGCCTGGAGTTCCAGTTTTACTCCGACTTTCTTCCACATCTCGCTAAGCAATTCTGCCAGGCGGGGACCGTCGATCGTGTCGCTTGGCCAATTGACGCGATAGACAAGAGGATTGGTGCCATCCGGCATTTCCCGGATGCCGTCTCCGTCCGCATCTTTATACCCGGCATCATCAAGTATTTGATTAGCCTTAGCAACATCAAACTCATAATCCTTGATCGAGCTGTTATACCAAACTCCGAGTCCATCCGGGATCAAGGTCGTTCCCTGCGAGCCGGTTCCGAGCAGGATCACGTCATTGATCTTCACTTTGTCTGTCGCATGAGACAGCGCAAGACGAACGTTACGATCCTGCAACGAGGGATGACCTGTGCATAATCCATCGCCCTCCGGACAGTTTTCGGGTAAGCACTGGTTGAATATGACATCCGTGACGGTTGGTGAAAAAGGCGCGCCCACTTCAACCACAACATTGTCCACCGCCTTTAAAGCCTCCACAGCCGTGGCCGGCATTTCGGTGATCATATCAACCTGACCGGTCTTGATCGCCTGCACCAGTGCGTCGTTGTTCTCAAAAGTCTGGAAAATGACCTCGTCCACCTTGGGTGAATTCGGATGATCTTTATTGGCTGCCATTTGGACAAATTCGTTCGGTTTGTATTCAACCATCTTGAAAGGACCACTGCCGATCATAGTTGTATTCTCGAATTCAACCGGATCTTCATTCTCCCAAATATGCTTAGGCAGCACGTATAAAAAGACCAATTGGCTTTCTATGTTAGGGATGGCTTCTGACAAGGTAATCACAACGGTATCCGCCGACGGGGCTTCTACGTTCTCGAAGTAGGATGTGTAATCACCCATCCATGGATATCCTTCCGTGGAGCCATATAAATTATAGGAAAAGACGATATCCTCTGCTGTGAGCGGAGTGCCGTCATGGAATTTCGCCTCGCGAAGTTTATAAGTCCAGACCAATCCGTCGTCGGATGTCTCAACGCTTTTTGCCAGGTTGAGCGAAAAAGTGCCGTCCAGATTCAGCTCATACATCGAATCATAAGCCAATTCGAACATGGTATATGACTCCGCAAGGACTGCCGCGCCTGGATTGAGTGTATCCGGACTGCCGGCATAACCGATGCGGACTATGGCCGGTTCATTTCTGGATGTTCCCACCCCACAAGCACTTAGGACCAATGATGCTAAAATCAATAGAAACACAACTATTTTGAATTTCATGATCTCCTCCTCAGCTGAGAAAATAAATCACCAGCGTCATCAAAAGACGCCGGTGATTGAACCGCCTTGTAGTTGATATTCTTGCGGCATGCGGTAATACTGCATAGTCATTCAAAACTATTGTACAGGATTATTATTAAAACGAAAAGCACCCGGTATAGCATTTTTCTGCGTTCAAATGTGAACAAATTATAGTGAAAGGACTATCCATGTCAAAAATAATTGATATCCAGGAAAAGTACGAACGCCTCGGATGGCCGTCACTCCCTCGTCCGGATATTAAGCCCCCAAAGGGATGGGATCTCAATCTGATCTCAGCTCATGAAAGGATTCGGAATCACAGGCTTTCACCCGACGGACACACGATCGCCTGTATCCGGGACGGCGAATCTCTATCGGATGTATTTACTATTCCGAGTGCTGGAGGGTGGCTCTTGCGAATCACGACCAGCCGGGCAGCCGTGCCCTACTGGGCGGACGAAATCCCTCAGTGGTCGCCGGACGGCAAGTGGCTGGCATTTTCCCTCGAAGACCATGTTCACATTGTCCCATCAGCAGGAGGAATTCCAAAGAAGATCACCGAGACCTGGACCGGCAGCTGGAATCCGCGCTGGATGCCTGATTCGAAATCCCTGATCGTCAGCGTCGAGCGCGAGGACGTGGATCAGCTGGTTTTGGTCACTCCGGACTTGATTCAATCCCGCCTGCTTACTAATACTCCGGATGGCGACCACTGGGATCCACAGCCATCTCCGGATGGGAAAGCTGTTGCTTACGTTCTGCGGAGATTCGACGACATCAACAGGCTCGACATCTGCATCATGGACCTGACAACGAACGAGCATCGAGTCGTTTACGGACGGCATAAGAACCGCTCGTGGAATCCACGCTGGTCACCAGATGGGAAAAAGTTGGCATTCATCTCACAGCAGGATGGACATGATCACTTATGGGTAATAAAACCTGACGGATCCGGGTTGCGAAAAGTGACCCCTGATGATCATGATATTTCCTGGCCGGCATGGTCTCCTGACGGAAAGTTAATTGCCTGCTGCGTCAACGTTGAAGGAGCACAAAATCTTGCGCTGCTAGATCCGGAAAAAGGCAAGTCTGACATGATTGTATCGGGAAACGGATGCCATTCTAATCCCCAGTGGTCTCTGGACGGCTCTTTCATCACTTACGAATACGAGAGTCCTATCTCTGCTCCTGAGATCTATCGCCTGGACATGGCTGACCGGAAGTCCACACAATTAACCTTTACGACACTCCCGGCGATGGCAGCCAACAACCTTATCCTGCCTGAGATCATACGATATCCAAGCAAGGATTGTTTGGAAATTCCAGCTTTCCTGTACAAACCCGAAAAATCTAACAAGGCGGGCATTGTTTATGTCCATGGCGGTCCTTCAGGTCAGGCTATGTTTGAATGGGATCTTTTAGTTCAATATCTTGTGGCAAAGGGGTATACCGTACTTGCCCCCAATTATCGGGGTTCGACCGGCTATGGCGTCGATTTCGAACACAAGAATTATGGCGACTGGGGAGGCGGCGACACACAGGATTGCATCCATGGGGGTGAATTTCTAAAAAAGATCGGCGTCGACCCCTCGAAGATCGCCATCATGGGTGGAAGCTATGGCGGCTACATGACTATTTGTGCCCTCTCCAGGGATTCGGAATATCGATTCGCATGCGGAATCACGAAGTTTGGCGATTCCAACTTATACAGCTCGTGGGCGCAGTGCAGCCGGGAGCTGAGACTGTACACCGAGATTTTCCTTGGTCACCCTCGCGATTTCCCTAATGCCTACCGGGAGGGGTCTCCGCTATACCAGATCGAGAATATTAAGAAACCCGTCCTTATCCTCCACGGGCTCCTAGACGATATCGTCCCTCCCGAGTCAAGCGAAGAATGGGTGGAAGCATTAAAACGTCATGGGAAGCAGTTCGAATACAAAACGTATGCCGGAGAACCGCACGGATTTCTTCAAAGGAAAAACTACCAGGATGCCATCGAGCGGATCGAGCGATTCCTCGATTGGCATCTAATGATCTGATGTTAAATTGATAACAGGAGGTGATTTTCACCTCCTGTTATTTACTTATGCTTCTTTTTCCAATAGGCAAGATCTTCCATGCTTTCGGCGTCAAGGTGACGCACGTCCACCTCTTCGACCAAAGGGTGTCCATGGGACGTCCACAATTCTGTGGCAATCTTTTTTCCATTCGCCTTCACACCCTGGGCATGAAAATAGTCACAAACGCGCACAACATCCCGTTGGAAGATCGAAAAGGCATTCTTGTTGATCTCGGGTGCGACAACTTGCGGAAAATCAATAAAGCAAATGGAGCCTTCCCAGTATAGAATGTTGTAGGCGGAAAGATCCCCATGCACGAGGTGAAGGGCAAGCGACTGGTCAATATTCCACAGGACTCTGTCGAACAATGCTTTTGCTTCATGCTTGTCAAGGGAAACTTCATTCAACGCAGGTGCACAACCATCTTCGTCGCCAACAAAATCCATCAGGATGGCATTCTTTGCCATCGTAAATGGACGGGGGACATCCACGCCCGCTTCGAAGAGTTTTTCCAGGCTGGTGTATTCATATGAGATCCACGATTGGTGAAGGAGTTCCTTGCCGTACTCGGTTTTATTAGCCATGGCATGCATCATCCCATGATTGAGGATCTGCCTTCCTTCTTCATCGAGGTCTGCTCTTCCAGCCCGATACATCCCGTCGTTCTTTAGATTCCGCAAGGAGCGGGGACGGTAAACTTTGGCGGCGGTCAGCCGGGTATCGACTTCAACCCCCGGTCTGCACATGTACACGGATGCTTCCTTGCCACCTTTGACTCTCCTCAGCACATCCGAAATCCACTTGTGCTCATAGAAATCGCCCAGCGAATCAAGAAGCCACCACTCTTCAAAGCGGGCAGCCTTGTAGGTGAATTTGAACTCCGCCGCATGATCGGATTGATCTCGAATAAATCTCCGATCGACATCCTTTACTTTTTTGGGGTTCCGCAAGGGCAAGGATTTCCCGGCGCGGGTTCGATTAACAAAATTATCAATCTGATCGTTGTCTTCCAGGTCATCATAAAATTCGAAAGTGGATTGGGTATCCATATTACTTCATCTCTTCAAGGTCAACTCAACAACTAGAATAGGTATCTGCGGGGACAAAAAAAACCCGCAGGCTGAGAACACCCGCGGGATTATCAAGTACAGTGGATAGTGAAGCTAATCCAACCCTCGCAGAGGCAATCTCAGTCTAAAAACATTTGCACCAAAATGGGTTTTCATTCGACCAGCTTACCTCCTTTCAGTTGGACCATCGTACTAATTTTACTACCGTTGGTTTGTTTTTCAAAGTTACTGTCAACTGATGATTCTTCGCCGACGATTGGTATTTCGCTGGTACGTGTTGCACTTCGCCCAGACTTGTTCTATACTATCAGAAAGAACCATTACCCATACCCATCACGTGGAGACTAAAATGCCCGAGAATAGGAAGAAGATCGCATTACCTTACTTGTTCGATAAAGTAGCACGGTCTGAACCGATTACCTGGCTGACGTGCTACGATTATCCGACAGCTTATCTCCAGGAACAGGCGGGGATCGAAATGATACTCGTTGGCGACAGCCTGGGGATGACCATGCTCGGTTACGAATCCACGCTGCCCGTCACGATGGATGACATGATCCGCCACTCCCAGGCTGTACGGCGCGGGGCGCCGACAGCATTTGTAGTCGGCGATATGCCTTATATGACTTATCAACCATCCGTTGAGTCTGCTATAAGGAATGCTGGACGGTTCATGGCCGAGGCGGGGTGCGATGCCATCAAGCTGGAGGGCGGCGCAGCGATGGCCGACCGCATCAAAGGGATCGTGGATGCGGGTATTCCAGCCATCGGTCACCTGGGGCTTACGCCTCAATCGGTTTCAGCTTTGGGCGGTTTCAAAGTTCAAGGCAAGGATGCGGTTTTAGCCAAGAAAATCGTCGACGACGCAAAGGCGCTTGAAAAAGCCGGGGCATTTGCGATCCTTTTGGAGCTGGTCCCGGACAGAGTCTGCAAGCTGATCACTGAACGAGCGGAAAATTGCATCATCATGTCGCTGGGTTCCGGACCTGATGCGCATGGCCAATTATTAATCTATCATGACATGTTTGGACTTTATCCAAGGTTCAAGCCGAAGATGGCGAAGGTATTTGGAAATGCGGGAGAAGTAATCCTAAATGGGTTGAAGGGTTACCACGACGAGGTGATCGGTAAACAATTCCCAAGCCCGGAGAATTGGTTCGGAATGAAAGACGATGAGTATGATGATTTACTCGCACTCGTGGATGGTGCTAAAAAATAACCAATCAATCCTGGAAAGGAGATACCATGTCAGATCTGCAAAAGTTCTTAGCCATTCCGTCAGACCGCCTAACAGCTCTCAATGCTGTGTTACTCGATCCTGATGAACGCGTGATCAAGGACTTCCTGGCTGTTGTTTCAAAGTATGGCACTCCAGAAGAAATCAATCGCAAACATGTTGTATCGCGCAAGATGGATAACCTGTTCAAGCAGGTGGAAATGCGCGCACCGCAATATATCAAGGATCTTGAATGGCTGATTGAGCAGCGGGATGCCGGGCGGTTCGTTTCTGTCAAGGATTATCGCCGCAACTTGATGGGTGCACGGGCTGATACGACGACATTCAAAGATGATTATGCAGTAACGCTTGAAGTTTCCGCGTTGCAGTATTTTCCATGGATCCGGGAAATGACCGAACGTGCTATTGAAAAGAAGAGCCTGGTCCCCGGCCGCTTTATCGCAGTTCGAAGGATGAAGGAATCGGAAGTGGATGGCGATCTGCCAGCCATCGTCGCTGCGCTGGATATTATTGGCGCATCCTTCGTTGAGACACTTGATACAAAAGGAACTGATGGGTCAAATCCCCACCTGGGCGGACCGGCGACGATCACCGGTTACTTTGGCGGAATAGGTCAGCCTAATGACCATGCATTGATGTGGCTGGATGAATTCCTATATTACTACACAAACTATGGAGTTCAACATGTGTTGAATTTCAATGCAGGGACCATCTTGCTGGGTTTTCTTCTCTACCGACTGGGTGTGGATATCCAGTTCAAGATATCTGTCTTTTTTGGATCGGACAATCCATACCACGCTTTATGGATCATGCTTGCAGCGAAATTGTTCAGCCGTGACGATGGGACATCACCGCTGATTGGTTTCAACTGGTCCAACTCAATCAACAATGAAACCATGGAAATAACCTCCCAGTACCGGAAAGCGCTCGGATTTGAGAATGTCGTCCGGTTCGAGCATCACATCACCGAAACCTGGAAATCCATCGTAATTCAACCCTACGACCGGCGCCGGGAATTGGTTCAAATTGCAGATCATGTCGCGAATATCTCAGCAAAACACGAAGGTGGCGATCCCGAGGTGGAACAAACCCGACCCCACCCATCAGATATTCTCGACTACTTCCGGGAGAAAAAAGAAGTTCTCGATGCAGGAGATTGGGATAATCTTAAACAAAACTTCATGGACAAAGTCGATGCCTGCAACCACTCCGCCAGAGATCTCACGGAAGCCGGCTTGAGTTTTGTCGCAGCTCAGAAGTTGCACCATCGATGAAAAGTTTGGACATTACTTAATGTCAATTAATGGCTACGCGCATTGATTGACATTAGTGCAAAATTTCCGCCTTAATATGATTACGCAAATTGTTTACTTGACGGTTGATTCCGAGAATCGAGATGACTTCCTCGTCGAGATTCGTGCCAACGCGCAAGAGAGCCTAAAAGAAAAAGGCGTTTTACAATTCGACATTCTACAGAAGGATGACGAACCGGGCTCTTTTGTGCTTTACGAAGTGTACGAAAGCCCCGAAGCGCTGGAAGCGCATAGAAACTCTTCGCACTTCAAGAGGTGGCTGGAATTCGGCGTCCCACTGCTTTCCAGCCCTCGCGAAAAAGTACTCTATAAAAAAATAGACCTTTAACCACTCGGCTATTTAAGACGATAAACAAAACGGTCAACCTTCTGGATTGATCGTTTTGTTTTCTATAGGATCTTCTTTAACATCAGCTCGATTGATTGATACACAGGCGTTTCGTCCGGCAGATCCACCAACGGACGTCCGCTGAGGTCGAACGCGGAGATGGCCTCATCGGCTTTGATGATGCCCAGCAACGGAATTCCTAGCCCGTCGACAAATGATTTCGTCTCAGGTGACAGGGCATCCTGAACGCGATTAACAATCAAGTAGGATTTTTCAATCCGAATATCAAGTTCCCTGCTCATATCTGCGATGCGTTTCGCGGCGACGAGTCCGCGCTGCGACGGATCAGACACGATCAACAGATGCTGGACATCACGCGTCGTGCGTCGGCTGAGGTGCTCCATCCCTGCCTCGTTGTCGATCACTACATAGGCATAATGGCGGCTCATTCCATCCACGACTTCTCTCAAGTTATGATTTACCGCGCAATAGCAACCCTGCCCCTCCCCTCTTCCCATAGCGATCAAATCGAATCGGCTCCCCTCGGCGAGCGAGGAACGAACGTGGTATTCCAGGTATTCCCGCTTGGAAATACCGCCAGGAAGCCCTCCCATCGCTGCCCCTCCTTCTGCCAGGGAAGACTTCACTTGCTGAAGCATGTCTTCCCGGATTTCCCCAACGGTGAAATCGAGGTCCAGCCCAAGGACCATGTTTAAATTGCTCGACGGATCAGCGTCGATAGCCAGAATGGATCCAGGCTGGTTCTGAGCGAGATATTTGATCACCATCCCGGCGACAGTGGTCTTACCGACTCCACCTTTTCCTGCGAGCGCGATAGTTGTTGTCATAATGTCCTCGAATAAGTAAGCCCGAAACCGAAGGAGTACAACGGATTTTCCGAATCGTATGGGACGTCTTCTTTTTGCTTCTCCACTGCATCCAATGAGGATGGAATCTCAAATGGCAGTTTTCCGTTTGGAACGTGGCGTCCAAAGATCACATCAAGAACCGCGCTGTCGTTTGCTCCGAAATTTCCAATCAAGGCAGTGCATTTTTCATTGATCTCGGGGATTACAGCCGGTCGTTCAAAATATAAATCTACGATCGCGGGTTTCGTCTCGAGGATTTTCAAAATACGATCCTTTTCCGGATTTTTAAAAGTCCAAGTCTCCGGCGTGGAAGAAGCTCTCAAGCATACCCTTTCTTGCTTCAAATGGTGCTTTTAGTCTGAGGATGGCATAATCCGCCTTCGCCAGCTCAGTCACAACTTCGCCGTAGAGAGTAGCAGTCTCGGGATTCAGATTCTCAATATAGATTTTTGGTCTGCCCATCAGCGGCAGGAGCGGCTTGTCGCTGCCATTCTTCAAGAGCACCAGCGACTTTCGCTGCGCCAACTCTCCCTTAGTCATAAAGCTAGCCTTGCCGATCGTTTTTTCCAATTCGTCCGGATTGACATACGGATTATCGAATAACCCAAGCACGAATTTCTCTTTCAGGATGCGGCGCACCGATTGGTTAATTCGCTCTTCGGAAATTCTACCGGTCCTGACAAGTTGTACTAATAACTCCACGCATGTTTCTCCGCCAAACTGATCCACGCCTGCGTCGAGAGCTACCTTCATCCGCTCGATCGGAGTCAAGCTTTCCACACCCCATGCCTTGGCTTCAATCATCATTTTTCCAAACAAGGAAAAGCCGGTCAGCAGCATCCAGTCGGTACAGATGATCCCAGTAAAGCCATACTGCCCGCGCAGCAGATCGGTGATCACTCCTTTGTTAAATCCGAAACCTTTTTCTTCGTACTGTGTACCGATGGGCATCCCATAATAAGGCATGATCTGGGATGTTCCAACCTCAAATGCAGCCTCAAAAGGTTTCAAATGGTAGTCGAAATTATTTCCGGGATACACCTGTTCCTTGCCGTACGAGAAATGAGGATCCTCACCCTTCAATTGCGGGCCGCCGCCTGGAAAATGCTTTGTCATGCAGGCGACGCTTTGCGGTCCAAGGATTTTTCCTTGGAAGCCGCGAATATAAGCTTTGACCATGTGAGAGGTTAGTTCGGCGTCCTCTCCAAACGTACCGTTGATCCTGCACCACCGGGGTTCTGTGGCGAGATCAGCCATGGGATGTAATGCCACTCTGATTCCGGCCGCGAGATACTCCTGCCGGGCAATATCACCAAATTCCTCCACGAGCATCTCGTCGCGAGTTGCCGCAAGACCGGTCGGCTCCGGCCACTGGGAAAAATCCACCGGAGGAAGATTCGCGCCCAGGTTATTGGAGAAAGCATGTCTCGGATCGGAAGAAATCGTGACCGGGATCCCAAGCCGGGTTCGCTCGGCCATTTTCTGGATGCGGTTATTCCATTCCGCCATTGTCCTGGACTTTTGACCAAATAAAACGTTGAAATGATTTAACAGCTTTACAGCAACGACATCCGATGTCGTCGTTGGACCGCTGCGTACACTTGCTTTTTCGGTCAATGTCCCGTCCGGATTCATACCGATCATGGAGTGGAACATCGTTCCGGCTTTTTCTTCAAGGGTCATTTGAGCCAGAAGGTCTTCAACGCGCTCGTCCACAGGCTGTCTGGGATCTTCGTACACGTCCAGCTTTCCATTCTTATTGAGATCGCGAAAAGAGAAGCCGTCCATGGTCAGGAGAGGGGCTTCGGGACCCAGTTTCGACAAATTCCTACGCGTCTTCAATCCTGGAGAGATGACAAGAAAATAAACTACCAACACCACGACCACAAGGACAGCTGCAATTATTATGTAAACAATCATCATCCATTTACTCCTGCGAACGGTTTCCTTTTCTCAAAGGATCAACTGGGAAGTTTTTCCATTATTCGCCCGGCTGCCGAGCGAAGGGACGCCACGTGGTCATACACAGGTATTCCAAGCCTGTCAGCCTCCTGCACAGCCATGTCGGCAGGAAGAAAACCCAGAACCGGGAGTCCGGGCGATTGCGCTTCCAGAAAGGAAGATTTGTCTTCGTTACGCACCTTGTTTCCGACCAGATATAGTCGAGTCAAACCGATATCATTCGCCAGTTTTTTTATCTGCGATGCGGTCCCGATGGACCTTCGCGTTGGCTCAACAACGATCAGCATGGCGTCCACAAAATCCACGGTAGCGCGCCCAAGATGCTCCACGCCGGCATACATATCCAGCAACAAGACTTCGTCCTTTCGAAACATGAGATTAACGAATAGCGTTTTGAGCATCGCAGCTTCAGGGCAAATGCACCCCGCCCCGCCGGTGTCCACAGAACCCATCTCAAGTAACCGGACCCCTCGATGAATTATGCTGAACCGTTCCGGAATATCGTCCACCCTGGGGTTGAGCGAAAAGAAACCTCCCACGGTTCCGGGTTTTGCTCCTGTGCGTTCTTCGATCAATTCATCCATTTCAGAAATGGGATGTAATTTTTCCCGCAAATCGTCCGGGAACCCCAATGCACCAGCCAGGCATGGAGATGGGTCGGCATCGACAGCAAGCACTTGCTTGCCAGCGTCGGCATAACCCTGAGCTATCAAGGCTGTAAGAGTGGTTTTACCCACTCCCCCTTTTCCGGTAATCGCAATTTTCATATCCAATTCCTTTTAGGCATTAGTTTTTCCACTTGGAATTAAGAATGTTTTTCACCAGCATGCTTCCAATGATCGCACAGCCATCAATGGGCAGGTAATTTAACGCGGACGAATCAAAAAGAACTTTACAGGTCGAAGGAAATTCTTCGTCTCCCAGCCAGTAGGAAACCATCAAGGGTATTCGTGGTAATCCCAGAAAGCGATATGACGGGTTGGCCAAGTCGCCAGGCTGACCTCCAGCCATTTTACATGCGGAATGAAAACCAGGCAGATTTTCACCAAATGACTTTGCGACCTGATCGCCGCTGTATCCCTGGAAAGCTTGAGCATACATTCTGCCGTCCGGTAAATCTGCAAACGTAACCCATTTTCCCGTCAGCGCCGCGCCATTCGCAGTAACAAAATAGTAAAGCAGCAATGATTGGATAAAAACGGGCTGTTCAGTTCCTTTGTGATCGTAGGCAATAAGTGCCGGATACTTAATTGACAAAGATCTGCCAAATAACTCCAATGAAAAAACGTCACCATGGTCGAAAGATTTATCGACCAAAGAGCCCGTACGTTGAATAAGCTCTTCCAATGAAATGGATTGCGCAATCATTCGAAGCTCTTCATTCCGACTATCGAGCGCCTGGCCGGCCAGTTTTGAGTTCTGGTCTTTTTCTTTAAATCGCTCAAAATCAAACATTCAAGCTCCAACCTGCGCCATTGTATGTCCAATAATTGGAATGATTATACTAGTGCAATCGTCCTGAAGTCTTGTTTCCAGATGAATTGCCTGAATCAATAACTACAAAAACTGATCAAGGACGTAAAAAAAGAAATGCTAATCGCGCTTTCGCCTACCGCTCGAAAATGCAATTACTGCAGCCATAGCGAGGGCAGCCACCAGGATGCCAAAGGGCAGAATAAAACCAGTGCTGCGGCCAACCGGTTTGGGAGTATCCACAGAGCCAACTTCAAGTAATTCCTGAACGGGAGTTACCGTAGATGTCGCAGTAGGGCTTGCTTGCTCTTTCGGCGATTCCGTAGCTGCCAGGTCTGTAGGCGTCAACGTAACGACGACATTCTTAATAACTAGTATCTGTCCCGGGTATATGGGGGAGTCTTTTGGCAGTTTGTTCAAGAACAGAATTTCGTCAACTTTGATTCCATAAGTGATGGCAATCAGCCACAATGTTTCTCCCGGTTTAACTGTGTGTATGACAGATCCGTCCCCGGAGGGCGTGTTGGGAAAAATTGTGGACACAAGTGGATTGAGATTATAAGCAGGTGTGCCGTTGACCACCTGAGGAGTGTAAACAGCGGCGGCCGTTCCAGATTTTCTGGATGTATCGATCACGTAATAGATCTTGTCCCCCACTATTGACACTCCTGCACCGATATCCTTGAATTGTGGAGACAGCATCGTATTGAGGTGAGGTTCGTCGCCAGTCCAGCGGCTGACTGCTTCTGCAGGTGTCATATTTGTGCCTGCGATGATATTTTCCGAGTGGAATCCGCCCAGGTTCAAATCTCCAGCCACGGGGTAGCCTGCAGCCAGCGACCGCTGAAACGGTCTCGACCCGTCCGCGCTGTAATGCGTGACGGAACCCGTGGAAGCCATATAATCCGCATGCGCCTGGGAGACCGCCATAAGAATGGGATCGGGAATCAAAGCCGGGAGTCCGTTCACCGCGCGAAGCGCATTCACTTCTGCGATAAGCGTATACGGGTCATTATTTCCTTGGAGATTTCCAATCGCCGGTTTCCCGGAAAGCGCAACAACAGGCCGCCCGAGAATTAGCATGGCGGAAGATAGAATAAAAAGTATGATTAAAGATTGTGAAAATTTTCTCAATATCATATTTGTCAGGACAAGTCTGTTACATTTGGAATTAGATAAGGTTGGCCTTCAACATTATAATATTTCCTATGAGTACATGATCTAAGGAATAATAAATAAGTTGAAATTGTGACAATTATCACGAAGGTATAGGGCAAGACAAGCCACATTTGTTAAATAGTACCATAATCATCATATCCCGCCAGCTCAAGGAGGACCAATGCAGAAGTCTACCTTTGATACGCCTGCCCTTTTCGGAGATCACCACGTCACTGAGGTCAGGCGTATATTATTTGCCTGCCCAGGAGTTAAGGAGGTCTATGCCAGCAGCGCTTTCCAGGTTGTCCAGGTTGAGTTTGATGAAAAGAAACTCACTCACGACGACTTAATGCGGAAGCTCGAAGAGGCTGGATATCTAGGAATCCTGGCTACTACTGCGGAGACGGGAGTGGCGGAGCAGCGCTCCGAAAACGAAGGCGCATTCCGCCACACGGCAACCTATGAGACGGTCAAGAAGACTGTGAGCTTTCAGCAGAAAATTCCTTATAGCGGTAGACCCCTTTGGAATTGCCCAGGTATGGGTGTAATTAAATCCATGGACGAATAGAGGTGTGAGATGCCAAAGAAAAGAGAATTAACCGAGTATACGATTGACCCAGCCGCGCAGGCGATGATCGCCCGGTCCGAAGAAATGGGAATCGGGACAGCTTTTTCGCGCGCGGACAATATGGTTCCCTGCAATATCGGAGCCGCAGGGATGTGCTGCAAACAATGCGGCATGGGACCCTGCCGTCTGACGAAGAACGGCGAAGTCGGCGTCTGCGGGGCAACCCTTGAGACGGTCCAGGCACGGAACCTTACCCGCGCGATCGCTGCCGGCTCTGCTGCACATTCGGACCATGGCCGCGACATGGCTTTCATCCTTAAGGCAGTTGCGAACCACGAGACCGAAGGCTACGCCATCAAGGACGTCGCCAAGCTGCGCATGGTGGCCTCGTATTACGACATCAAAGTTGAAGGGCGCTGGCCGGATGAAATCGCCAATGACCTGGCTGACCTTTACATTTCGCAATTTGGCCAGCAGCGGGGAGAGGTTGTTCCCGCAAAACGCGCTCCGAAAAAACGCCAGGAGAAATGGAAAGAACTGGGCATCATTCCTCGCGGTGTCGATCGCGAAGTGGTTGAAGCTCTTCATCGAACGCATATTGGTGATGACCAGGACTATGAACATATCCTAAGCCACGCCATCCGCACGGCAATGGCGGATGGCTGGGGCGGTTCGATGATCGCCACAGATGTATCGGATATTCTCTTTGGCACGCCCTCGCCAATTCTCGGGCAGGCAAACCTGGGCGTCTTGAAAAAAGACATGGTCAACATTGTGGTGCACGGTCATGAGCCCACCTTGAGTGAAATGATCGTTGCGGCAACACAGGACCCTGAGATAATTGCGTACGCTAAGGCAGCTGGGGCGAAAGGTGTTCAACTCTCCGGTATTTGCTGCACGGCGAACGAGATCCTGATGCGGCAGGGAATCCCCGCAGCCGGTAACTTCCTGCACCAGGAACTTTCCATCATGACCGGATCGGTCGAAGCCATGGTCGTGGACGTCCAGTGCATCATGCAGGCTTTGGTTGAACTGGCCAGCCACTTCCATACACAAATAATCACGACTTCGCCGAAAGTAAAAATCCAAGGCGCAACGCACATCGAATTCGATGAACATCATGCGCTGACCACCGCGAAACAAATCCTTAAGTCCGCCATCGACAATTATAAGAATCGCGGCGAAGTCCACATCCCTGATGTAAAGGAAGACCTCATCCCGGGATTCTCGCATGAATACATCAATTACATGCTGGGAGGTTCTTACCGCGCCTCCTTCCGCCCGTTGAACGATGCCATCATGTCCGGCCGCATCCGCGGCGTGGCGGCGATCGTTGGGTGCAACAACCCACGGTCAAAACAGGATTACCTCCACGTCAAGGTTGTTCGTGAGCTATTAAAGAAGGATGTACTCGTCGTCCAAACCGGATGTGGCGCAATCGCATCGGCAAAACTGGGTCTGCTCCTCGGCGAAGCAGGCATCGATCAAGTTGGACCCGGATTGAGGGAAGTCTGCGAAACGGTCGGCATCCCGCCCGTACTACACATGGGCTCCTGCGTGGACAACACCCGCATCCTGACGGTACTGACTCAAATGGTCGAAGAAGGCGGTCTGGGCGACGACATCGACCAGATCCCCGCCGTCGGACTGGCTCCGGAATGGATGTCGGAGAAAGCGCTCGCCATCGCCACCTACTGCGTGGCGTCCGGTGCGTATGTAATTTTCGGCGGCGCATCACCCGTCAGCGGTATGCCGGACCGGGTCACAGACAGCGACAAGGTGCTCAAGTTCCTTTCAGAAGGCTGGGAAAAGCTTTACGGCGGTAAACTCGAATTCATCCCTGATCCCGACGAAATGATCCTCAAGACACTTGAACACATCGACAAGAAACGCGCTGCGCTCGGGCTCCCAGAATGGAACCCGGACAAGTTCGGCAGGTCAGGCGATACCAAGATGACCGAATTCGAAGCCCTGCCGCTCGAAAAACGGCGTGAAGCAATTTACGGGCTTGCAGCCGACTAAAGGAGGATGACATGTCGCGATACATTGCTACCCGAGCCATCCGTGGCGCAAGCGCCCTTGTTTCAGAAGCTGAGTTCATGCTGAATAAAGCCCTTGCTGAAAAAGGACCGGACACGCCCGTTTCCTTCCCGAACACGGCATACTACTTGCCGACAATATTCGGCATGACCGGAATTGCAGTTGAAAAACTCGGCCAGCTCAAGGATGTCCTCCGCCATGCGAGGGAATTGCTCCACCCCCTCCCATCCAACCAGAAGTGGACTCCCTACCTGGGCGAAACATTGGATTCCGGGATGGCGACCTTGTTCGCTGCTGAGACCATCGAAGCGGTCCGCTTTGTCTACGGCTTGCAGCCCGAACTCATGGATGGTTTGTCACTGACTGGCGGGACGGGTTACCCCAACATCGCCGAAGGGCGTAGGTCACCTTAACGGACCGATCGACGACATCCGCCTCCGTTCGTGGGGCATTCAGCTCGTGGACGGCCGCATGCCCGGTTTTGCGGCGATTGTGGGATGCGCGAAATCAAACGAAGTCGCCGTGAAGATCGTCCGCGAATTGCAGAAGAGGAACATCCTCACTTTCTTGTGCGGTAATGTCAACGGCCGGTCCATTATTGACCAGCTCAAAGAGGAAGGCGTCGAACTTGGCTACGATACGTACACCGTTCCCTTCGGAACAGACACGATCTCTGCAATCTACGCCCTTGGTTTTGCCACCCGATCAGCCTTGACCTTTGGCGGGTTGAAAGCCGGACAGGCGCGGGAAATCCTTCTTTACAACAAGGAACGCGTATTCGCTTTTGTTCTGGCGCTAGGCGAAGTGGACGACCTCAAGTATGCCGCCGCCGCCGGCGCAATTAATTATGGCTTCCCTGTCATCGCCGACACGGTTATCCCGGAAATACTCCCCACCGGTGTGACAACCTATGAGCATGTCGTCTCCATGCCATTCGCAAAAATCGAAGGGGCAAACGACCTCGAAAAAGCCGAACAGCTGGTTCAAAAATGCATCGAGGTCCGCGGGGTCAAGATCAAGATGACCGAAGTGCCGATACCCGTCCCCTACGGCTCCGCGTTTGAAGGAGAAGTGGTGCGTAAAACGGACCTCCGGGTCGAATTTGGCGGCAAGCACGCACGCTGTTTCGAATTCCTGTCGACAGCACCGCTTGAGGATGTCATCGATGGTAAAGTGGATGTCGTTGGACCCGATTTCTCCAACATCCCCGCACAGGGCAACATGAATGTCGGCGTCGTGGTGAAGGTTGCCGGACGCCAGATGCAAGCCGACTTCGAACCCGTCCTTGAACGCCAGATCCACTACTTTGTCAACGGCGCGTCCGGCATCCAGCACGTCGGTCAGCGCGACATTGCCTGGATACGAGTCTCGAACAACGCGGCTGAAAAAGGATTCAACCTCGAACACATCGGCAAGATCCTGCACGCAAGATTCCACGCTGATTTTGGAGCAATTGTGGACAAGGTGCAGGTCATCATTTACACCGATCAGAAACTCTTCGATGAATGGCTGGGAAAGGCTCGCGAAGCCTATGATTTCCGCAACAAACGCCTTGCTGATCTGACCGATGACAAGGTGGAGGAGTTTTACTCCTGCACGCTTTGCCAGTCATTTGCACCGAATCACGTCTGTGTGGTCAGCCCGCAGCGGCTTGGCTTATGCGGTGCGTACAACTGGCTGGACTGCAAAGCCTCTTTCAGTATCAATCCCACCGGTCCGAACCAGCCGATCAAACTGGGCAAGCAGATCGATTCCCGAAAAGGCTACTGGGAGGGAACGAATGCTTACGCCAGTGTGGGTTCGCACGGCGTCGTCAACGATGTGTCCATGTACTCGATCATGGAAAATCCCATGACAGCCTGCGGATGTTTTGAATGCATTGTTATGCTCATCCCCGAGGCCAATGGCGTGATGGTGCTCAGCCGCGAGGACACGGCTATGACACCGGCAGGAATGACATTCTCCACGCTGGCAGGCATTGCCGGCGGCGGACTTCAGACCCCTGGAGTGATGGGTGTCGGTAAGTACTACCTCATCAGCCCCAAGTTCATCTCCGCAGATGGTGGCTTCAAGCGTGTGGTGTGGATGTCATCCGTCCTGAAAGAAACGATGTCGGATGAATTCAAGGCTGTCGCCGAACGAGAAGGCGATCCGGACTTGCTTGAGAAGATCGCGGATGAGCGCAGCGTATCGACCGTGGACGAATTACTTGCATGGCTGGAGGCTCACAACCACCCGGCCATGGTCATGGAGCCCATGTTCTAAACTTGAGAGCGGATTGATGCGACAGTAATTCTGCATCAATCCGCTCATTCATTTTAATCGCTGCAGACAACAAAGATGGATAAAAAACTGGTTCGAGATTTAATGACCGTCGGTGTCCCGACCTGCAAGACTTCTACTCCCATCGTGACTATTGCACGATATCTCCTGGAACAGAATACCGAAGAAATGGTCGTGCTGGGCGACGAGGGGGAAGGAGTCGAAATCGTCGGTTACGTTGAACTGGTAAACGCCTACGACAGGGATAACGTCCAATCGCTGAAAGCAGAAAATATCATGCGTGAAGGAGTCCCCGAATTGCCAGCGGATATCCCCCTCGTCCTGGCAGCGCAAATGATGAGGGACAAAGGCATACGGGTTGCTTACATGCTCCACAATTCAGCCGGGATCATTTACCCTGCTGCATTGATCTCATACAAACATCTCCTCCGACAATTGGCAGCCAAAGATGAAACAGAATTGAAAGACCTTGGCCTAGCCGCGGAGAGAAAATCTCCGATCGAACAATTTATGGAACGCAGAGATGAGGCAAGAAAGAAAGCGGGATTGACCTGAATTTTTTATCAAGGTCTGCCCATGTAACATACTGAGGAGCCGGACCAATCCGAAAATAACATCAAGAAGGAGAGACGCTATGCCAGTTGAGATTCCAAAAGATAAATGGGCGGGAAAAATCAAGGAAGTAACTTTAGGAGCCACATCAAGTGAAGGCGGAACAAGAGCGAGAACAGTGGTTGTCGGCGGCGATACAACCATGCCGTTCATGCACTTTGAAGCGCCGACACCGCACACACCGGTCATCGCCATCGAAATCAGGGACCGAAAACCGGAAGATTGGTCACCGCTGCTTCAGGAAGCCTGGGGCGATGCGCTGAACGACCCTGCATCATGGAGCAAGGCAGCCGAAGCGGCTGGGGCTGACCTGATCGTGCTCTGGCTCACGCTGGATGATGCGCCGGATGACGCCGTTAAATCCGTCAAGGCTGTGCTTGGCGCAACCGGACTGCCCCTGATCGTGTTTGGGCCCGGGCAAGTCGAGAAGGATAACGAGTTGCTCGTAGCGGTGTCCGAAGCAGCCAAAGGTGAGAGGCTCGTGCTCGGCATCTGCGAGGATAAAAATTATCGCACCATCGTCGCCACGGCCATGGCGAATGGTCACCTTGTTAGTGCGCGCACGCCCATGGACGTAAACCTCGCCAAGCAGCTGCACATCCTGATCAGTGACATGGGAATGCCGCATGATCGCATCGTCATGGACCCCACCACCGGCGCTCTCGGCTACGGGATGGAATACGGTTATTCTGTAATGGAACGCCTCCGGCTGGCGGCTCTTCAGGGCGACGCCATGACTCAGTCTCCCATGATCGTCACAGCCGGATTCGAAACCTGGAAGACGAAAGAATCAAAAGTCGGAACAGGTGTACCCGAAGCCTGGGGGGATTGGAAGGAACGCGCCATCCACTGGGAAACACTGACCGCCATAGCCTTGCTCGAATCCGGCGCGTCCATTGTAGTTCTCCGCCATCCCGAATCGGTCAAACGGGTACGCGCCACCATAACCGAACTCATGACCGCGTAGGAGGACATCATGGCACTCTCAGGTATTCAAATCTACAAATTGCTTCCGCAAACCAATTGCAAGGAATGCGGTTTCCCAACGTGCCTCGCGTTTGCAATGAAACTCGCGGCCAAGCAGGTCGAACTTTCCGGTTGCCCCTATGTCAGCGAAGAAAGCAAAGTGCAGCTCGCTGAGTCTTCCGCGCCTCCGGTTAAGTTGATCACATTAAAAGGGATTGGGGCCGAGGTGAAAGTCGGCAACGAAGTTTGCCTCTATCGGCACGAAAAAACCTTCTACAACAAGGCTGGCTTGTTCGTGCGGATTAAATCGTCCCAGCCCGATATCGCTGCCGTTGTCGCCAAAGCAGACGCGTATAAAGTCATTTACGTGGGCATGGAATTTACTCTGGACGGTTTCGCCGTTGAGGCTGATGATCCTGCAAAATTTGCAGATGCCGTCAAGGCAGTCCGTTCAGCGACAAAACGCCCCCTGATCCTGATCTCCAGAGATCCCGCTGTGCTAGCCGCGGGGGCAGCCATTCTTCCCGGCGAGACTCCCCTTCTGGCGGGTGCGGACGAATCCAACTGGGAAAAGATGGCAGAGCTTGCCGCACAGACGAAGGCGGCACTCGTGCTCTCAGCCGGCTCGCTGGATGCCCTCGCAGAACTGACTGAAAAAGTCAAAGGCAAGGGTGTTGAGGATCTTGTTCTAGATCCCGCTGGTAAAACTCTCTCCGAGTCGCTGTCCCGCTCCACCCAAATCCGCAGACTGGCTTTAAAGAACTTCCGACCGCTTGGCTTCCCCATCATCACCTATCCTTGCAACGCCAACGACCCTGCAAGGGAATCGGCCTTCGCCGCTCAATCGGTGGCAAAATACGCAGGCTTCGTGGTGCTGGACAAGTTCTCACCGGAGCTTCTTTACGGTCTCCTGGTTCTCCGCGAGAACATCTACACCGATCCGCAAAAACCCATCCAGGTGACACCCGGACTTTACGACATCAACGCTCCGAAACCGGAAAGCCCCGTCCTGGTCACCACCAATTTCAGCATCACCTACTTCTCAGTGGCGAACGAAGTGGAAAGTTCAGGGCTTCCCGCGCGGTTGCTTGTTGTGGATGCCGACGGGATGTCGGTTCTTACCGCCTGGGCTGCAGGTAAATTCGACGCCGAGCGGATTGCTAAAGCCGTAAAGGGATTCGACGTTGAAAGCAAGATTTCCAAGAAACGGATCGTAATCCCCGGCCATGTCGCAGTACTCTCAGGTGAATTGGAGGAGGAGCTGCCAGGTTGGGAAATCCGTGTAGGACCACGTGAGGCTGTGGACCTTCCGGCTTTCATCAAACAGGCATTGAATTAGATCAACGGTATCTAATTCCGGTATCAACCGCGTTTTGGGATGACTGAACACTCTGTAACGTTTACTTCCGCCATAGGCTCAGCTGCCAGTGTGCAAGTACCCACAGGCACGCTGCTATCCGACGCTGCCCAGCTTGCCGGACTGGACCTCGGCCAGCCATGCGGCGGGCAGGGACGTTGCGGGCGGTGCACGGTGCAGGTCAAATCGGGGAATGTCAGGCGGAGGTCCACGGTCCGGCTTTCGGCAGAGGACATCCAGCAGGGATTTGCACTCGCCTGCCAATCCCTCATCGAAAGCGATCTGGATGTTCTCATCCCGACCCAGGATACCATCGAACGCCATATCACTACGGATCGTGTGGCATCCGAGATCAGTGTTCCCGTAGATTACGAGTTCACCTGGTCCCAGCCCATCAGGCGCTTCAATATCACACTCATTCCTCCGTCCATGGATGATCAGACCGACGATTGGAGCCGGCTGCAGACCGCCCTTCGGCAACAACATCGCCTGGAGAATGTCCTTTGTTCGATATCCCTTATCAAACAGCTTGGCGCGGCATTGCGTGACGGAGATTGGCAAGTCACAGTCATAATCGGCTTTGAGGATGTGGATGAAAACACGAAGATCATCCGGCTGATCGACATCCAGCCCGGGTTGACCGACGAAGACGATCCTTTATGGGCGGCAGTCATCGACATCGGAACGACGACGGTCAGTTTTTGGCTGGTGGACCTGGTCACTGGACGTGTAAAAGCGCAGGCTGCGGAATATAACGGTCAAATCACCAGGGGCGAGGACGTGATCTCGCGAATTGTTTACGCATCGAAAAACGGCGGTGGGGAAGAATTACAACGCCAGGTCGTGACAACCATTAATAAATTATGCGAAACCGCCTGCAAGCGGGCTCATGCAAAGCCAAAGGAAATCGTCAAGGCGGTCATTGCTGGAAATTCGACGATGATCCACCTGCTGCTCGGAATTTCCGCATCTTCGATCAGGCTGTCACCATTCATCACCGCAGTTAATCAGCCACCGCTGACCAATGCGCGGGAAATCGGACTAAGCTTTGCCTCGGATGCCTTCATCGACTGCCTGCCGGGCGTCGCCAGTTATGTCGGAGCCGACATCACCGCTGGGGTTCTATCGAGCGGCGTTGACTCGTCAGAGAAAATTACACTTTTTATTGACATCGGCACAAACGGCGAAATCGTCCTGGGAAACCGTGATTGGCTTGTAACTTGCGCCTGTTCTGCAGGACCCGCTTTCGAAGGCGCCGGAGTTGTGTGCGGCATGAGGGCAACGACCGGAGCGATCGAAGAGGTTTGGGTCAATGATGTCACTTACGAACCCAGTTATCGTGTTATCGGAGGCGGAAAACCCATCGGCTTATGCGGCTCCGGCTTGATCTCGCTCATCTCGGAAATGTTCCTGGCGGGAATTCTTGACAAGTCGGGGAACGTCAATTTAACCATCCCGACAAACCGTGTTCGCGAAGGCAGCCATGGAAGCGAATATGTCGTCGCCTGGGCAAATGAAACAGAGCACGGAAAGGACATCGTCCTCACTCACGTGGATGTGGACAACCTGCTCAGGGCAAAAGCCGCAATCTACGCCGGTTTCAGCGTTCTTGCTGAACAGGTTGGAATGACTCTTGAAAGTGTCCAGCAGATGGTGATCGGCGGCTCATTCGGAAAATATATCAATGTTGAAAAAGCCATCCAGATCGGATTGCTGCCAGACATGCCCTGGGAAAAATTTCTGTTCCTGGGCAATACGTCGATCAAAGGCGCTTACCTGGCATTACTCGATAAATCCATGCGAGAGCGCGTCAATGAGATTGCCAGGCGGATGACCTATATTGAGCTCTCAGCTGACAATACATTTTACGAAGCTTTCACGTCAGCCCTATTTTTGCCCCACACCGACATTTCGAAATTTCCGTCGGTCGAAGCGGCACTCGAAAAATCCTAAACCGGAGGGACACTATGTACATAATTGGCGAAAATATTCACATCATCTCGGAAAAAGTCAAGGAAGCCCTGACAAACAGGGATCGCGAGTTCTTCATGGATCTCGCTGTCAAGCAAGTCGATGCAGGCGCTGCAGCGGTGGACATCAACCTGGGTCCGCGTAAGAAAGACTGGGCGGAAGTTTTTCCATGGATCATCGAGACCGTGGAAACTGTTGTCGACGTACCGCTCTCAATCGATACCACCAACCTGGATGGGATGGAAGCAGCCCTGAAGGCAATCAAAAAAGCACAGCCCATCCTGAACTCAACTTCAGCTGAACCAGAACGGCTGGAGAAAATTCCGCTGCTGGCAAAGAAATACGGGGCAAAAGTCATTGGGCTCACCATGGCAGCCGAAGGCGTACCTGTTTCAGCCGAGGAGCGCGTGAATATTGCCATCGAAAAATTGATCCCACGCATGATGGAAATTGATTTTCCGATGGAAAATCTAATCATCGATCCACTCGTATTGACCTGTTCGGGTTGCCAGCAATATTGTCCCCATTTGATTGAAACAGTCCGCACGCTTCAATATGCCTGGGATCCCGCACCCGATGATCTCCGTCGGCTTGTCCAATGTCTCGAATGCCGTTCCGAACGAGAACCGCCCGCTGATCAACAGGGTCTATCTCGCCATGCTGATGGGCGTCGGACTAAAAATGATGATCGCAAATCCGCTGGACGAGCAACAGAATCAGGTCATCCAATGGATCGAAACAAAGGACACGTCCACCCCATTGGCCAAGCTGTATAACAAGATCGCAGACCGGACTGCTGCATCCGAAGAGCCTCAACTCGAGGATTTCGAGATGGGCGACCCTGAACAGGCTGCAATCTGGAAGACATCCCAAATCCTGCTCAATAAAGTCATTTACGCGGACGGATACCTCAATCAGTAATCTTTCACCTTATGCCGGATGTGGATGAGCCTCCGGAATGAGCAATGGAAAATGCGACCATCAACTTGTGCTTGTTTTCACAAAAAAGATGTATGATTAATTGTGCTCGCTCCCGGCTCTGCCTTTGAAGCTGCCGGGGTAAAAAACTCCACTTGAGGGAAGGAGGCATTCATGCAAGGTGAAAAGAAAATAAACGTCGAAGAACTTCTGGCGAAGGCTCAAAAACCTGCCGGGGACGCCATGAAGCTTCACCCCTTCTACAGGGGAAAAATCGAAACCACGCTTAAGTGCTCCGTGCATAGTTTCAACGATTTTGCCATTTGGTACACGCCAGGCGTCGCAGCTCCATGCCGGGCAATCGCAGCCGACCCGGAAAAAGTATATGAGTACACCAATAAATGGAATACCGTCATTGTTGTGAGTGACGGCACAAGAGTACTTGGGTTGGGCGATATTGGTCCCAAGGCGGGGCTTCCCGTCATGGAGGGCAAAGCGCTGCTCTATAAATACCTTGGCGGGGTGGACGGCATCCCAATCATGCTCGACACGAAAGATCCGGATGCGATCATCAACACCGTGCTCATGCTACAGCCGGGGTTTGGCGGCGTCAACCTTGAGGATATATCCAACCCCAAATGTTTTTACATTCTCGATACGCTGAGAGAGAAGGCTGAGATTCCGATCTGGCATGACGACCAACAAGGGACAGCCACGGTAACCCTGGCTGGGCTGATCAACGCCCTTAAGGTTGTGAGCAAGAAAATGAGCGAGGTAAAAATTGCCTTCATCGGGACCGGTGCAGCCAATGTCGCATGCTCCAGGATGATTTTTGGCTGGGGAGCCGATCCTGCCAAATGCTTCATGGTCGATTCCAAGGGTATCCTTGGCAAACATCGTAAAGATATCGAAATGCGCAAAGCCGAGTACGTGGACAAGTGGAAGTTGTGCAACATTACGAACGCCGAAGGGCGCCAAGGTGATATCCCCGATGCCATGAAAGGCGTCGATGTTGTCATCGGGCTTTCAAAATCCGGACCGGGAGTAATCTTGCCCGAATGGGTGAAAACCATGGCGAAGGATGCAATCGTCTTCGCATGCGCAAATCCCGTGCCAGAAATATGGCCGTGGGAAGCCGTCGAAGCCGGCGCAGCTGTGGTTGCCACTGGACGTTCGGATTTCCCGAATCAAGTCAACAACTCGTTGGGATTTCCTGGCATCTTTAGAGGCACGCTCGATGTCCGCGCCTCCACCATCACCGATGAGATGTGTTTTGCTGCCGCAACAGCCATGGCAGACCACGTCGGCGACAAACTGGATGCCGAACACATCCTACCCGGCATGGACGACTGGGAAGTCTTCCCCCGGGAGGCGGCTGCCGTCGCGATGAAAGCCCAGGAACAGGGCTTGGCCCGTATCACCTTGACCTATGACCAGGAAATGGAAAATGCCAAGCGCATCATCAAACGGTCGCGCGATCTGACCCAGATGATGATGGACAAGGAGTTCATCGCCAAAGCACCCGACGAAGAGGGTGGTCATCACGTCGACATAGAGACGGTCAAGGCTGCGTATTGATCAGAAAGGATGATCCCATGAATGATCTGATTATTATCGGCGGGGGACCCGCAGGGCTGACTGCAGCCATTTACGCGATCCGCAAGCGTGTCAATGTTATGCTGATTTCGAAGGACCTGGGCGGAAAGACAAACTATCGTCTATCCCTGCCCTGGATCGAGGATTACCAGGTCATCCGCGGCCTGGAATTCGTCAGCAAATTCAGGAATGAGCTGGAATACCTTGAGTATGCCCGCGATCTGGATAGTGTCGAGACAGTGGTCCGCAAAGACAATATCTTTACGGTCACCACGAAGAGCGGTAAGGAGTATAAGTCCAGAGCGCTCATTGTTGCCAGCGGCACACGCCAGTTAAGGATTAATGTCCCTGGCGAAAAGGAATATACGATGCGAGGGCTGTGCTACTCTGCCTTGAGCTATGCACCGTTGTTCATCGACAAAAAAGCCGTGGTGATAGGTAATGACGAGCTGGCTTACCGCTCGACCGGAGAGCTGGCCACAGTAGCCAAACATGTCACACTCATCACCGATGGAGATGTACAGCAAAACAGTGCCCTCGGCAGGAAATTAAGCTCAGCCAAAAATGTGGCCATACTCGAAAAGACCTCGGTCGTGGAGGTCGTCGGCGATACCTATGCGCGAACAGTCGTCTGCAAGGATTCGGCTGGAGCCGAACACCGGATTTCCGCTGACGGAATATTCGTCGAAATGGCACTCACGCCCAACACTCAGATGCTGGGCGATCTTGTCGCGCTCGACGAACGAGGGCGAATCATCGTTGATAACGCCAACCGTACGAGCGCACCGGGCGTTTTTGCTGCCGGCGATGTCACAAACACCTACGCAGAGCAGGTCCTGGTTGCCATCGGCGAAGGAGCCAAGGCAGCTTTGAGCGCATACGATTTCCTGTTACCCATGCTTTAGTTTCTCGGCCAGCGATTGATGTCTGCCGAGTCCAATACCGATCGCTGGCTTGCTTGAAATAAAATTAGTAGGACCAAAGAAAAACACGACCATAAGGAGTCAATCATGCCTATATTCACCCCTGGCCGCCGCTGGCAACCTGCTTATTCTCCCTTTAAACAGGAGTCATTCTCCAGCCGCGCACTGGAGAACTTCGAATACTTGCTCAAGGGTCCATTATTCGGCTGCCGGATGTGCGGGAATTGCATGCTCCAGGAGACCGCTTTCATTTGCCCCATGGAATGTCCCAAGGGTTTGCGCAACGGTCCCTGCGGCGGTTCCACGGCAGAGCATTGCTACGTGGATAAAACCCGCCCCTGCATCTGGTACAAGATCTACGAGCGTGCATTCAAACTGGGCAGACAGGAGCTCCTGATGGAAGTTCTTCCTCCCCTTGATTGGGAAAAGGTGGGCGAGGAAACCTGGAAAGATGTGATCGGAACCATCAAGAAAAACGGCTCGGGCAAGGTGGTCAAGAGCATGATTTTCGACCAGGGTGAAAAACGCTGGAAGACATGGGATCTGGTTTTCCGCACGGTTCGCCAGCCGGATTGGTGGAAAGGTGATGCTGAATACCACGCACCGGGGTACACCGAACCGGTGTCCAATCTGGAACGGAAATTCAAAGAGGGCGAATTTGTTGTCGCGTGTGAGATCGCTCCACCCCTCAGCATGTCGACGAAAAAACTGATCGAAAATATAAATTTGGTCAAACCTTATGTGACTGCGATCAACTTCACGGACAACGCATCTGCCACCCCAAGGATGACGAGCTGGGCTTGCTCCAAGATCGCTGTCGATAACGGTGCGGAGCCTGTCATGCAGATCGCCGCCAGGGATCGTACACGCGCCAGCCTGCAAGGGGAAATCCTCGGGGCAACTGCGCTGGGTGTTCGAAATATCCTCTGCGTGACCGGAGATTCACCGGTCTTAGCCCCATCCCCGCGAGGCCGCATGGATATCAACGACATGGATGCCATTCAGATGATCTGGATTCTGCGCCGGATGCGCGACGAGGGTCATTATCTGGACGGTAGAGAAATAAAATTCCCACCCAAGTTCTTCCTTGGAGCTGCCGCCTCACCGTTTGCATCAGACCCAAAATTCCAAGCGATCCGGGAGCATAAGAAGGTCAATGCTGGAGCGCAATTCTTCCAGACCAACCTTGTCTATGATCCGGACAGGATGGAAATCTGGCTGAACGAGTTGGCGAAGCGCAACTTCCTCGATAAGGTCTATATCATGATCGGGTTGACTCCCTTGAAAAGTGCAAAAATGACCCATTACATGACCCAAGTGCCTGGCGTGTATGTTCCCGAGGAAATAATCAAGCGGATGGACGATGCCGACGCGAAAGGCGGTCCCCCCGCTGCGCAGGAGGAAGGTGTCAGGATCACGCTGGAGATCATCGAAAAAGTCAAAGGAAAGCAAGGGGTTCATGGTCTGCACATCATGCCGGTCGGTTGGGAGGAAATTGTGCCGCGCATTGTGACCGAAGCAAGTCTACTGCCAAAGGGTTTCGTTCCATCTCAGCCGGTGGAAAAGGCCGTTCAGTAAGGCTGATCTCGAGCCGTCATCGAAAAAAGGAGTCGCCATGTTAATGAAGGAAATTGAAACCCACCGCGATGTCGTCACATTAAGAGACGGTGTCCGCGTCCTCCTCCGGCCAATGACCCAGGACGATAAAAGCCGCTTGCTGGAATTTTATGGATCGATCGGCGAAGAGGATATGCGGAATTTCCGCCATTATGTTAAAGATCCGTCGCTTATTCAGGAATGGTGCGAGAACCTGAATTACGACAAGGTGCTCCCCTTGTTGGCGCTGGTCAAAGAACGCGTGGTCGGAAGCGGATCTCTGCATTACTTTGATGGACCGAAACGTCACATTGCTGAAATTCGTTTATTTCTCGCCAAGGATTTTCGCCACCGAGGGCTTGGCATGAAAATGGTCCGTGCCCTGGTGGACATTGCCCGAAAACAAGGCGTCAGGCTGCTAATCGCAGAAATCATCGCGGAGCAAACCAAGGTTGTGAGGGCTTTTGAACAGATCGGATTCGAATCGCGGTGCACGCTGGAGGATTACTTCATGTATCCTGATGGCGATACTAGTGACATAGTGTTTTTATCGATGAATCTCAAGCCCAAGAGTGACGAATTCTAAAAGATTTAAAGCCTGAACTTAATAATGTCACCTACTACCCTGCGACGAATCGTCAAGGACAGGACTGGCCAGGATGTTTACAAATGCCAGGGGTGTCAGGACTGTGAGCTGCCCGCAAGCAGGAACGCTGACATCCCATTGGGCAGTCTTGTACAAATGATTATCTTGGATGACAAGGAGGTCCTCACTTCCCGGACGCTGTGGTCGGACGAAATTCTGGAGACCTCCCGTTTTTGTTGCCAGCGAGGTCTCAATGTGCAGGCGATCATGTTTGCATTACGCGAAGAGGCAAAACGACAGGGGATCTCATAAGGCGACCTTCACCAGCCGAGTCAACTCGTTTCCTCCTCCATCAGTGATGAAATCTCGGCGCTAGCCAGTATTCGAAATTCCCCAGACCGTAAATCGCCAATGGGAACAGCCCCTATTGCTATGCGCATTATTCGTAAGGTGAACAAGCCTACCGCCGCAGTCATGTGGCGAATTTGTCGTTTTTTCCCTTCGTAAAGTTTGATCTCAAGCCAGGAAACGGGACCGTGCGGCGTCACTGGCTTAAGCCTGGGCTCAAGTTCGGGCTCGCTGATCGTTCGGACTTCACAAGGGAGAGTGTAATGCCCTTTGATTTGAACACCTTCCTTGAGTTTCTTAATCCTCCCCGTCGACGGATCACCTTCGACCTGGACCAGGTATGTTTTGGAAATATGATGCTTGGGGTCTGTCAGTCTCTTAATCAACCCCCCATCGTTTGTAAGAATTAATAATCCCTCGCTGTCCCTGTCCAGCCTGCCAGCTGCATACACATCAGGAATATTGATATATTTCTTTAACGTGGGATGACCGGTGCCTTCGTCGGTAAATTGAGAAAGCACGCCATAGGGCTTATTGAACAACAAGTATTTAAATTGCACGATTACGCGCTCTTCACAACCATGAGTTCCGTTGTCGATTGAATTATCGGTTCAACTTTTCCCGCTGATATTTCCTTGACCGCGACCAGAAAGACCGGATAACCATCAACAGGAATTAATAATTCCATTCGTACAGCATCTGTGAACTCTTCCTTTGACACCTGACCCTCACAAGAAGTTACCTTCAGCCTGACCAGTTCCAAAAGGCTATAGGGAATCACAAGCATCACGTTGTGGACGAGAACCTTTCTTGCACGCGCCACCGTCCTGACTGCCATCTGAGTAGACTCTGTGTACGCTTTTACCAAGCCGCCTTTCCCCAACAAGGTTCCGCCAAAGTACCGCGTAATCACCAACCCAACATTGCCCAAGCCAGAGCCACGAAGAACTGCCAAGGCAGGCTTACCGGCAGTCCCCGTAGGTTCGCCGTCATCGGAGCAATACTCAGTGAAAGATTTACCTCCGCCGATGATGTAGGCGGGCACGTTGTGGCTGGCATCGGGGAATTCGCTCCTAACCCTGCCAATAAAAGCTCGTGCTTCGTCGCTGGTCGACACAGGGGCAATCGTAGCAATAAAACGCGAATTCACAACCGCGTGGCGCACCCTGGATTCGCCTGCAGGAATGTCAAAATGACCGGACAACTCGTCCGCGGGCTTCATTGTAAAGTCTCAACTCTCATTGTTCAGTTATCGAGATGCTTTTTATTACATCCCCCATAAAAGAGGGGTTTTCCTGCGGGTCACGGCGGGTGATGCCATTCACGGTGTCCATTCCGCTGACAACTTGGCCGAAAATTGTATAACCACCATTAAGAAAATTTGCCTCATCAAAGGTAATAAAGAACTGGCTGCCGTTGGTGTCACGTCCAGCATTGGCCATGGCAACCACTCCAGCCTTGTCAAACTTCAAGTCGCTATCCTCGTTTACAAATTGGTATCCAGGACCACCGCCGCCAGTACCGGTCGGATCACCCGCTTGTGCCATGAAGCCATCGAGAACACGATGAAAGGTTACTCCGTCGAAGAAACCCTGATTGGCTAGAAAAACAAAGCTATTCACTGTTATTGGCGCCTTGTCGGGAAAAAGCTCAATCACGAATTCGCCGCCGTTTTCCATTGTTACGTTCGCTAAATATTTCTTTGACATATCGATCGCCATGGGAGGCGCGCTCGCATACTGTTTGGTGCCTATTAGTTCAGGACCACTTGAATCCGAGTCGCTGATTTCTTCATTTTCCTTTGGAGCGCAGGCCACAAGGGCAATGAGTAGAGCAACAGCCTGTACGAACCGAATAACTTTGATTTTAGGATATACCATATGCACCTCAGCTATGAATTTTTTTGCCTGCATTTAAACTACTACGGTTTTTTCGTTGTCTCATCAAGGATATAGACCTCCGGTACAAACGTCTGATCTGTTATTGGAGGTCGTATATATTTTTCATCCAACTGGCGGGGTGGAAGTTCGATGGATTCGGGAGTAAGGTCTTCGTAAGGTATCTTGGATAGCAGGTGGTGGATACAATTTAACCGAGCGCACATTTTACAATCTGCGTTCACGACGTGCCAGGGCGCCTGCTTGATGTCTGTATAAGCAAACATCACGTCCTTGGCTTTGGAGTACTCCACCCATTTGGCTCGGGATTGAAGGTCCATCGGGCTGAGTTTCCAACGCTTGGTCGGGTCATGCAGCCGTGCCTCGAACCTTTTATCCTGTTCCTGATCGCTGACGGAAAACCAATACTTGATCAAGATTATTCCAGAACAAATAAGCATCCGCTCAAATTCGGGGACTGTACGTAAAAACTCATTATATTCATCATCCGTACAGAAACCCATGACACGCTCGACACCGGCACGGTTGTACCAGCTTCGATCGAATAGAACCATCTCACCGGCTGCTGGAAGATGAGCTACATAGCGTTGAAAATACCATTGGGTCTTCTCTCTCTCAGTCGGGGCTGGCAGGGCAACCACCCGGCATACCCTGGGGCTGAGGCTTTCGGTGATCCTCTTGATCACACCACCCTTTCCAGCCGCATCCCTTCCTTCGAAAATAACGACCACTTTGAGATTTTTAAATCGAATCCACTCTTGAAGCTTTACCAACTCTTCCTGCAATCTGCGAAGCTCATTTTCGTATTGTTTTTTATTTATAGCGATGGATGTTGAGCTTTGATTATTCTTTTTTTTACCTTCCAGATCAACCTTGTGCAATTCGGGAGTTGGTTCTTCCAACATCTCAGGATGCTTCTTATTCTTTTTGGAGCCTTTTTTTGACATATTTCCTCCTTGCTTGATAAGAAAACAGCCGTTTGCAGCCCCATCTTTTAGACCATTATATAACCAAAATAACATGAATAATCGACGTGTTGAATCATCGCAGGAAACCGGGCGGTTTTCTAGCTGGAATCCGCAAAGGACAACGCTGTATGCAGTAATACATTCGCACCTTCAGCCAATGACTCAATGGATGTATTTTCTTCCGGGCTGTGGCTGATTCCTCCGATGCTGGGGACAAAGATCATCGCCGACGGACAATAGCCCGCCATCAACTGAGCATCGTGCCCTGCTCCCGAGATCATGCGCCTGTGTCGAATTACGAGCGAATCGGCAATCGCCTCGATCCGGGTAACAGCTTGTTTATCGAAGGTAACCGCCGGCACTTTCTCAAGTCTCCTAATTTGAATATCGACTCCTTCTTCATGCTCAATGGATAAGGCATAATCCTCAAGCATGCCTTCAGCGATCCTTAGTTTTTCTTCATCGTCGTTTCGCAAGTCGATGGTCAGAATGGCTTTTCCAGGAATGACGTTAATGGCATTCGGGTTGAATTTAATGGACCCGCAGGTCGCTCTCTGATTCCCAGCCAACTCAATCGCGATTTGCCTGATATAAGATACTATTTTGGCCGCACTCAGCCCAGCATCATGACGAAGTTCCATCGGTGTTGTTCCAGCATGGTTGGCTTCGCCAGTGATAGTAATTTCCCACCAGGAGATACCGACCACGCCTTCCACGACCCCGAGTGGAATCTTCTCCCGGTCCAGAATGGGTCCCTGCTCAATGTGCAATTCAAGGTAGACGCTTGGGTGAATAGCCCCACATTTCATGGTTCCGGCATAACCAATCCGGTCAAGTTCCGCGCCAAAGTTGCTGCCATCGGATCCCACAATGCTCCGTATAAACTCGACCGGCAGAATGCCAGCATATCCAGCGCTCCCCAGCATGCCGGGTTGATACCTGACTCCTTCTTCGTTGGTGAATGCAGCTACGGCGATGGGGCGGAGTGTGTCAACATTGTTTTCGTTCATGATTCGGATACATTCCAGGGCAGCCAGTACGCCATAACATCCGTCAAGTCGACCTGCGCCGATTACCGAATCGATATGTGATCCAAGCATCACAGGAGGAACTTGTTCTCTCCCCCGCCGCACTCCAACGATATTCCCCACCTGGTCGATATGGATTTCCAGTCCGAGTTCTTTCATCCAGACGAGGAGGTTGTCCCGTGCCCGCTTGTCCTCATCCGAAAGCGCCAAGCGGCTTACTCCTCCAGTTGGTAAGGAACCAATTTCCGCCAGAGTGCTAATGCTTTCAGATAACCGCTTTTTATTTATTCGTAATAAGCTTGTGGTCATCGAGTCACCTGCTTGTTTTTCGACTAAATGAACAATATTTTATTCGTTTCTCCGATGCGAACGACATTCCATTCTCGCAGGATTTACTGTAATGGACGAGTATTATCCTTTAAGATCTTTTTCAGCGATTTCCAAAGCTTCCTTCCGCGTCACCGAATCAGTTAACTCCGAACGCAACAAGGCTCGATAGAATTCGGCTGGACAACCATCTGCGGCAAAAGTCGAAAATATGACACCGAATTAGCCTTGGGGACACGAACGATGTTTCATGCCCTGATCCGATCATGTGAAAGGATGCTCGACGGCTTTTCCCGTAAATCCATATGCTCAAGGGATCCCCAGTTAGTATAGCACCACCCATAATCGACATGCACAACTGCTTAACGGATTTTGGTAAAAGGATAAATATCGTCCAAAATAGCGACAAATATCATGGGCTTTTCGCTCATGGAAGGTTAGAATAAACTCAAGGTATTCGGAGACTTCTCTTATAGTTACTGTTCCATTCGGAGATTTAATATGCCATCAACCAAACCGACGACAGCTTGGGCAGAAGTTGACGACGAAGGAAGGCTTGTCATTCCTGCAGACGTAGTCTCCCGATATGGTTTGAATCCCGGCGCGAAGGTGCGCTTGGACGAGGGAACAAATTATGTTCGCATGCACCGCCCCATAACGCATCTTACGAAGATTTACATCGAACCGACCGTTGCATGCAACCTCGATTGCATCACCTGCTTTCGAAATTGCTGGGATCAGCCTATAGGAAAAATGAGCGATGAAACTTTTGAGAAAGTCTTCGAGGGGATGAAGGAGTTGGACCCAAAGCCTAGCGTCTATTTCGGCGGGATCGGAGAGCCACTTTTCCACCCTAAAACGGTCGAATGGATTGCCCGAATGAAATCACTTGGTGTGCAGGTGGAGCTGATAACGAATGGAACCACATTGTCCGAGACGGTCACACGAAAGTTGATCGATTCCGGTCTTGACATGATCTGGATATCGATCGACGGTGCTTCTCCGGAGACCTACGCCGATGTTCGGATAGGTGCTGAGCTTCCGAATATATTAAAAAATATTTGGAGACTCGCAAAAATGCGCAAAGGCGGGCATTTCCCTCAACCTGCCATCGGCTTCGCGTTTCTCGCGATGAAAAGAAATATCGGCGATCTGCCCAAAATAATTCGAATTGCGCGCCAAGTCGGGGCGAAACACCTGTCGGTTAGCAATCTCCAACCTGCCACAGAGGATATGCAGCTCGACCGCCTGTATGAACGTACAATGCGAAACGTCGCTTATCTTCCTGCTCCTCATCTTCCTCACATCAGTCTACCCAAAATGGACTTTGACGAATCCACCAGGGACGCCTTGCTGGAAACATTTAACAGCGGCTGGAATATCAGTTTTGCGGGTAATAATTGGGGTGGCGCAAATGATGTATGTAATTTCGTCGAGGGCGGGACCATGTCCATCGCCTGGACTGGTGATGTAAGTCCTTGTTGGCCGCTGATGCACACTCACACCAGTTATTTACACGGGAAAAAGCGAGTGTCAAAAAAACATGTCATCGGAAATGTAGCCGATCAATCCTTGTCAGGCTTATGGACGGAACCCGAGTATGTAGCATACAGAGAACGGTTGCACAACTTCGGATTTGCACCTTGTTCCTTCTGTGGAGGCTGTGAATTATCGGAGGTCAACGAAGAAGACTGCCTCGGAAATTCTATCTTTCCCGTGTGCGGAGGATGCCTGTGGGCACAAGGCATCATCCAATGCCCGTAAAAAATCATCTACGATGAACGTAATATTCTATGGTATCTTTCGAAATATAACCGGATGCAACTCCAATGTCGTTGAAATTCATCCAGAAATGACGATCATCGATGTCTTGGAGCAGGTCTGTGAGCGCTTTCCGGTTCTTCAAGAATATTTTTTCAACGATACTAGGAACATTCGTCCTAGCCTGCCTGTTTTTATCAATGGCCGAAATCCGAGATTGCTGGATGAAGGATTTTCCACCCGAATAGCACGAGATGACGTGTTGAGCATCTTCTCGCCTGTCTCCAGTGGAAGGATGAATGTGGAAAAGTTGAGGTCAGAATGATTGTTCACGTAAAGTTTTATGCCACTCTGCGGGATATTGTCAAAAGTAAATCTGTTGATTTTTCATTTGACCACAACCCGAAGGCCATCGAACTTCTTGAGGCGGTTGTGGCCCGATTTCCTGAGATGAAAAAGGAACTGCTAATGCCCGACGGGAGACTCTTTGGGCATGTACACTTCTTCATCAATGGACGTGATATTCAATTCTGGGAAGATGATCTCAGCACAATAATCAATCCCGACGATTCGGTGAGTATTTTTCCAGCGGTCGGTGGAGGATAGAAAAGGCGCTCCGGTTGGAGCGCCTTTGTTTTACGGGCAAAACCTTATTTAGATTATCTCTAGTTCTTTCAACTTCGATTCGGGTACGACGCCATTGACCCAGCCTCGTTTTTCGTAGTACTCCACCAGCATTTTGTCCAATTCGCAAACCTGACCTTCCGAACCCGGAACCGTCGAGGGCTCTTCCAGGAATCGCTTCGGAAGATAATCACTGCCTTCACCAAAGCCGTTTAGGTTATTGTAGTGCCTTTCGAGGTTGTAAACTCGTTCCCCGACCAGCAGCAGATGATTCGCATTGGATGAAACTCCGGTGACTGCTTCATATTGAGCAGCAAACGCATCCAACGATTCGGCAAATGTGGCAAATTTGCAGATATCGAGGCAGTCCGTAACCGCATGGACATTCTGGAATATCACATTCAATTCACCTTTTCCCTTCCAGGCTAATGGATCGGATACGGTTGAGGGTCCAAGCACATTTCCAACCACCTCGGCTGCAGGCGTGTACCCGCGAAGATGGCACGCGCCGCGATTACTGGTCGCATAACCTGCGCCCATCCCCTTGATTCCGCGCGGATCATAGGCAGGGATCGACTGTCCCTTCACTGACATGGAAATTTCAGGATGTCCCAACGCCTTGGCATAACGCGCAGGTCCATCCGCGATCTTGTCCCCGACGCCTTCCCGGTTGCCGATCTTTTCGATCACTGCCACCATGGCGGAAGTATCCCCCCAGAGCAACTTACCATCGCCGTTTGTAAATCCTTTTTCGCTTGCCTCCATGTAGGTGGATAACGCATTACCCATCTCGATGGTGTCCATACCATAATCATTGCACAGATCGATGCATTTAGCGACAGCGTTGATATCCGAGTTGAAACAGTTGCCGCCGAAAGCCCAGGCTGATTCGTACTCAACCGATTCCATACGAAGTCCCTTCCACGGTCCGCTCTTGACCTCGACTTCCTTCTTGCAAGCGACCGGGCAGGCATGGCATGTTGGATTATCAACAAGAATATTGGCATTGACGTACTCCGCACTGACAAGTTCGGCCTTGTCGCCATAACCAGCCAGCTGGCTGTTCTTCGTTGGCAATCCACCGATCACGTTGCTCATGTTCATTAAAACATTCGTACCATACACCGAAAGACCGCCTTTTCGCGGTGAAGTTACGACCCGCTCATCCATGATCTGCGATAAGGCTAGATCGTGTGCGGCTTTCCACTTTTCCCGATCCTCCGCTTTGACCAGTTTTTTCTCGGCTTTGATCACGACCGCTTTGAGATTTTTACTACCCCCAACGCAGCCTGTGCCGCCTCGTCCGCTTGCCCTGTCGTTTTCGTTCACCCAACAGGCAAAACGAACCTGCTTTTCTCCAGCCTTTCCGATCGCGATCACACTGAGGTCTTTTTCGCCATACTTCCCCTGGAAGAACTTGACCGTCTCGTGGACATTTTTACCCCAAACTTCGGAGGCGTCCAGAACTTCAACCTTGCCGTCATGAATATAAACATAGGATGGCTTGGCCGCCTTGCCCTTGAACACGAGACCGTCGAAACCCGCCCATCGCAACCGGGCTGCAGACCAACCGCCGTGGTGACTGTCCGTAACCGTCCCGGTAAGGGGAGATTTCGTAACCACAGCCAGGCGACCGCTCATATTCGCTTCCGAACCGGTCAGGGGTCCATTCATGAAACATAGAATATTATCCGGCGAAAGCGGATCCACCTTTGGTCCGTTGTCAAAGACAAATTTCACACCCAGGCCGCGGCCGCCGATGTACTTTCGGGCTAGGTCCTCGGGCACAGGCTTGAAATCGACTTTACCTCCTGTCAAATCCACCCAAGCGATATTGTTTGCATATCCTCCAAGTGCCATAGCTTTATCTCCTCCTTTGACAAGTTTTTTGACAAGCATATCCCGACATGCCTAGTACATTAGTACTATACAATAAATAAAAAACCGGCACAACCATTAAGGAAAAACTTAATCAATGTCTTTTGTCACCTTTCTGCGGGGATATCACGTTCACGATGTTCAGGATTTCTTTGGCAGGAATTATCGGTATAATTTGATCTCATCTTATCCCAATGGAATAGGCGCCATTTCATGTTTAGAAAATTAAGCAAAGAAGCCCTCTTTACCACTCTCGCCTTTTACGCAGCCTTCATCCTTCTGGGTTTGACAACGGCGGTGACCGGACCCACACTGCCTGCGCTTGCGGAGCGGACATCCAGCCGCATCGATCAGATCAGCTTCATCTTTATAACAGGGTCTTTGGGCTACCTGATTGGGTCCTGGCTTGGAGGGAAGTCTTACGACCACTTGCCAGCTAATCGCATCGTACCCGCCGGATTGATTCTTCTTGCTTTGACTGCATTTGTAATCCCAACTTCAGCCCACCTCGTCATCCTTGCCCTTTTCATTTTCATCCTGGGATTCTCGCAGGGAGTTGTCGATGTGGGAGGCAACACGCTTTTGATTTGGATACATGGCTCTGGTGTGAGTCCTTATATGAATGGATTGCATTTCTTCTTCGGGGTTGGAGCGCTTTTGTCGCCGATAATTGTTGCGCAAGTGGTTGATTTTACCGGCGACATTCAATGGGTATACTGGATTTTTAGCCTGGTGGCATTACCTTTAGCAGTTTGGACCTGGTTCCTGAAAAATCCCACACGACCGAGTAAAGAAGCAGCGTCAGCCAGAGGTCCCATCAATTATTTTATCGTTGTCTTGGTCATTGCATTCTTTTTCTTATACGTCGGCGCGGAATTAGGATACGGAAACTGGATATTCACGTACACCATCTCACTCCAGCTCGGAACTGCTGTCAGTGCGGCTTACCTAACATCCGCGTATTGGGGTTTCTTCACGCTGGGTCGCCTAATTGGTATTCCGATTTCAATTCGGGTTGCACCAAATAAAGTTCTATTTGCGGACCTGGCAGGCAGCCTTGTTTCGCTAGGGCTTATTCTCGCAGGCAGGGATTCTGTCGAGGCACTATGGGTCGGCACAATACTCCTGGGGTTATGCATGGCATCTGTCTTTCCGACATTGATGTCCCTAGCCGAGAATAAGCTCCATATGTCCGGAGAAATCACCGGCTGGTTTCTGGTCGGCTCCGGACTTGGTGGAATGTTTCTGCCCTGGTTGATCGGTCAGGGATTCGCGGCTTTCAGCCCTTACGTTATGCCGGCGCTTATTTTTATCGATTTGCTGATCAACCTATTTATCATGTTCGTCCTCGCAAGCCGTTTTGCCAAAGAACCCAATTTCAACTCGACCATAAAGCAAACCTGAATTATGGCTATTCGATTAATCGCACTCGACCTCGATGGCACTCTATTTTAATTCCCGCCAGCAAATATCCGACTCCAACCTTAAAGCTGTCAGGAAAGTTCTAGATTTCGGGATTCGCGTTGCCGTCGTCACAGGCCGTGGAAGAATGGGAGCGGAGATGGCTTTGGATATGCTGGGCATGGATATGCCGTATATATGTTCCGCTGGCTCTCTAATCTGTTCCGGCAAGGATGGGGATACGATCTCAGCACGAACTTTTCAAATTCAAGATGAGCTTTTGAAAATAGTAAATTTTGCTCGCCTTAATCATTCCGGCCTCATCGCGGACACACTAAATGGAAATTGGTGGTTTGGTTCAGATGAACTGGGAATGGACCTAGATCCCATGACTGCGGCGTATGCCTGGAAAAGCGAAAGGACGCACAAGCCGGAAGTCGATTTTCAACAGCCGATGCTGAAGATCACCTTAGTTGCAGATCACGAAATACTCCAAATAGCAGAAACCGAATTATGCGGTCAGTGTCCTTCTCTTAATCATGTATATGCCGGCACGCGGTATATGGACCTAACCCGCGTTGACGTTAACAAGGGATCCGCCCTTGAAATTCTTTCCAGCCACTTGAATATTAACCCGCAAGAAATCGCAGCTATTGGGGATCAGCCTATTGATCTATCGATGCTCCAGTTTGCGGGGTTACCCGTGGCGATGGGCAATGCACCGGACGAGCTCAAAAAAGTATCGCGCTGGGTTGCCCCGTCGAACGACGACGATGGTGTCGCATGGACTTTGGAAAAGATATCGAGAGGAGGCGCGTGAAAGAAATCCAGTTCCAAATCAGGTTGTGTGAGAATCCATCCTGCGGACTTCGTTACCCGCTCGAGGTAGGTCACTCTTTTGGGGAGCGCTGTCCATCCTGCCTTGGCGCAACTCATGTACTCTTGGCGCACTCAATTCGGAATGAGCGTGAGTTTATCAAGGATGCTTCAAGCACAATTGCACTATCCGGATTGTTGGACAACATCCGCTCAGGATGGAATGTAGGGTCCATATTTAGGACCGCAGAAGGATTTAATCTGCAACATCTCTATCTTTGCGGAATTACGGCAACTCCAGAAAATACCGACCTTAGCAAAACAGCCCTGGGGGCAGAGAGCTTAGTGAGTTGGACTTACCACGCAAACGCTGTCCTGGTAGGAGAAAAGTTAAAAAGCGAAGGGTATGCGCTTTGGGCTTTGGAACAGGATCCACGCGCAAAACCAATCTCGAGTATAAAAAGCTCAAAGAGAGTTTCATCCAACGAAAAAGGGATAATTCTCATCGGCGGAAATGAAGAATGCGGGGTCGACCCGGGCTTACTCGATATTTGCGACGAAATCCTCTTCCTGCCTATGAGAGGGAAAAAGCGATCGTTCAATGTCGCTGTAGCTTACGGAATAGCTGTTGGCATCCTGACCCAAAATTTTGAAAAATAAAAAGCCACCTTTGCGAGGTGGCTTTTTATTCTATTTTACCTTGGCCTGGTTTGCGACTGCGGCGGCTGCTTTTGCTACCGCATCCGGATCACCCAGGTAATAATGGGTTACTGGTTTTAGCTGCGCGTCCAGCTCGTATACCAGTGGAATCCCGGTCGGGATATTCAATTCGGTAATTTCAGCCTCTGATACATTGTCGAGATACTTGACCAAGGCACGCAGGCTATTCCCATGGGCGACGAGCAGGACTCGTTTTCCCGAAAGAATAGCAGGAGCAAGAGTTTCATGCCAATAAGGTAGCACACGGTCAAGTGTTATTTTTAAGGATTCGGTCGCAGGCAGGCTCTCAGGTTTTATCCCGGCATATCTGGGATCAAATCGCGGGTGCCGTTCGTCGTTAAATTCCAACGGCGGAGGCGGGACATCATAACTGCGGCGCCAAATCTTTACTTGCGCGTCGCCATATTGGGCTGCCATCTCAGACTTGTTCAGTCCCTGAAGCGAACCGTAATGACGTTCATTGAGCTGCCAAGCCCGAACGACAGGGATCCACTCAAAACCGGTTTCCTCGAGCACAATCCATAATGTCTTAATCGCCCGCTTCAAAACCGATGTATAGGCAATGTCGAATTTATACTCGCCTTCCTTCAGTAATTTTCCGCCGGCAAGAGCTTCTGCCCTGCCTTGTTCGGTCAGGTCCACATCGGTCCAACCGGTGAAGCGGTTCTCAAGGTTCCAAGTGCTCTGTCCATGCCTGACTAACACTAATTTAAATTTTGCGTCCATTATTCCTTCTCCAATTGATATATAAAAACCGCCAGGGGCTTCTGCTCCTGGCGGTTTTCCAGCTTTTTCTAGTTTAGCGGATCGCCAGTTCGGTCTCAGGATCGAATATGTGGAAGTTATCCATATTGAAGGCCACCTCGAGCTGGTCACCCATCTTGAAGGTCGTCCGAGGATCAACCCGAGCGACGTAATTGTTGGGGCCGCTGACCAGGTATAAAAAGATCTCGTTACCCATCAATTCAGTGACATCAACCTTCGTGGGCACCGTTTCCGCATGGATTGACGGCGGTAGGTACAATGGATTGTGAATGTCTTCCGGTCGGATACCAAACACAATCTTCTTGTCCACATAGGCTTGATATGGAGCCGCCTTCTCTGCCGGGATCGGAATGGAAAATGTGCCGGTATCGACAAACAGCTTGCCATCTCCCTTTTTCAATGTTGCGGGGAAGAAGTTCATAGCCGGAGAACCGATGAAACTTGCGACGAACATATTATTGGGCAGGTCGTAGAGTTTCTGCGGAGTATCCAGTTGCTGCAATACACCTTTGTTGATCACGGCGATGCGGGTTGCCATCGTCATCGCTTCGATCTGATCGTGCGTTACGTAAATAAAAGTTGTACCCAGGCGCTGCCAAAGCTTGGTAATGTTGGCGCGGGTTTCAACTCGCAGCTTCGCATCCAGGTTGGAGAGCGGCTCATCAAACAGGAACACCTGAGGGTGGCGCACGATCGCACGTCCGACCGCAACGCGCTGACGCTGACCGCCGGAAAGCTGACGAGGTTTCCGAGTGAGCAGCTCGCCAATTCCCAGAATATCAGCTGCTTCCTGAACGCGGCGCTTGATCTCATCCTTGGGGGTTTTTCTCAACTTGAGGCCAAAAGCCAGGTTGTCATAAACGGTCAGGTGGGGGTATAACGCATAAGACTGGAAGACCATGGCGATGTCCCGATCCTTCGGGGGAACATCGTTCACGACCCTGTCTCCAATGCGAATCTCGCCACGGGTGATTTCCTCCAGCCCAGCCAACAGACGCAATGCGGTCGTTTTTCCGCAGCCGGATGGACCGACGAAGACCAGGAATTCCTTGTCTTCAATGACCATGTTCAGGTTATTTACCGCCGTAACGTTGCCGAACTCTTTTGAAACATTGTCATACGTTACACTAGCCATTTGAGCCTCCGTTTTTCAAAGTATAGTGATTTTATTATAGCGCAACTTTGTGAAAAAATGCTCCAATTTGTTACATCGAAAATATCATAATTCGACAAATTAATGAATATTTGTTCGATTAATAATCACTTGCAGATAAGAAGCGGAATCGCAAATTCCCTCAACATGAAATCAAGCGTACTGCCCATCACCAACTCGATCAGTGCGTGTCCACCATAGCCCCCAACAAGCCCCATGTCTATCTTTTCTTCGTGTATGACGTCTCTTACTTCTGCAAACCTACCTTTTATGAGGACAAATTTGGCTTGAATTTCATGTAGTTCCAAATACGTTTTCGCATATTCCTGGATATTTATTGGAAATCTCGAACCTTCAAGAGCGCTGAAAACCGTCAGGCTGGACTTCCACTTCTCTGCCATATATGCTGACACAAAGAGGGCTTCCTTGGACTTTGGACTCCCATCAAAGCACAACATAATACGCTTGAGGTCACTCGATTCTCCGGGAACGACCATAATTGGCCGGGTCGATTTCGAAATGATTGCCCTAATTTGTGAGGTTAAGATACCTGCGCCGGAACGTGGAGGATGGTTCAGCTTAATTACAATGAGATCGGATAATACAGCTCGCTCCAAGATCCTGGAGGGAATATCGCCTGACTCAGCAATTAAATTGCCGTTCACTTGACCTTCGAGGCAATATTTCTCGAACAGGTTTTTCGTATTCGACTTAATTTCATCGTTTTTCACCTTCTTGGACCCTATGACATGCAGCCCAATAAGTTTTGCGTCTTCATGCCGCCCGATAACAATCGCCTGCTGCAGGGCTTGCCAACTATCCTCCATGCCGCTCAAGGGGACAAGTATTTCGTTAAATAGATTTTCAGTGTACCTATCCAGCGTTCTCGTTTCGCGCCAACTTCCCGGCTTCATTTGATATTTTTCAGCACTCGCACTCTCTTTATACGCGAGGTCCGACACAATGGCTTCGGAGCTGAGGGACCAGCCAATTTCTCTCTCCAGCGCATTGCGATGCTCAGAGATCCAGATGATCATGTCCGTCACAGTTCGGCCAGGGAACCATCTCATCAGATCCCTTTCACGAATCGCTTCCGCGAGGGGAAGACAGTATTCTTCATACCACGCGCGCACAGCATCGACAAAGGATCGCCCTTGTGGATTGGCCTCCGAAAATAAATACTCTTGAATCTCGATTTGAAGCAATATCTTGTCATACTGCCCCGGAACAGTGACACTAAAATCAACGCCGGGGGCTATTTGAGTCAACCCGGTTACTTCGAGGAAATTGGCATATTCCTCTTTTATTATGAGATCATCGAATTCCACATCCGGGCTCAACGGCACAGGCGTTTTCATCTCGATCACATGGGCATCGATGAATTCCACGCCTTCCTGACGGGCAATGGAAACACGATGGTTCCCATCCAGGACGAAATAAACATCCCCTACTTGGTAAACTTCGATGGGAGGAAAACTCGCACCTTCAGGGTCCATGAAGACAGACTTCACACGAGCCCAGCGTTCCTGGTCATTAAGATTCCTGGGTAGAAATGTACGGGTAAATTCCGTGCACCGTCCCACCGAACCGACAATTGCATCCACGGGGATGGTTTTTATCCCCCGTTCAACCTGTGCTCTTAACTTCAGCCGCCGTGCAACATCGTCGTAGGATAACAGATCGTTTGATCTGCCCGACACCCGGGCAATCACACCCTCAAGGGCTGCGCGTTGGCGCGCTGCCTGAAAATCGCTCAAGGCCATTTTGTAATTGTATTGAGACATATGATTTTGAAATCGAATGGTTAAGTACGACCTGTTTCTTCAGCAACAGGCTCAACTCTGGCATTATCCCATCATCCCCAATTGGCATCAAGTCCTTTGCCTAAATCCAATTAACGATTAGAATTTTGATATGACAACAGGCGAAATCACCCCCATCCGCCAGCAATATCTGGAAATTAAGAAACAATATCCATCCACCATCCTTTTCTTCAGGCTTGGAGATTTTTACGAGACTTTTGATGAGGACGCAGAAATTGTCTCGAGGGAATTGGATATCGTTTTAACATCCCGCCCAATCGGAAAAGGACTTCGCGCACCTCTGGCTGGTATTCCCTACCATGCAGTTGACAATTACCTGTCCAGGCTGATCACAAAAGGATATCACGTCGCAATTTGCGAACAAATGGGAGACCAACCAGCCAAAGGCATTTTCCCCCGCAAGGTGGTCAGGGTTGTGACCCCGGGCACCCTCATGGAATCCAATCTCCTGCCCGGTGATGCCAACAATTACCTGGTGGCGATCGTAATTGACTCGGGGATGGTCGGCGTCGCTTATGTGGATGTTTCCACCGGAGAATTTGCCGTTACCGAACTTGAGCAGGCTGATGGGACACCTGTACGCGCGGAATTGTCACGAATCAACCCGGTAGAAATCGTTCATCCAGACAATCTCATTCTCCCAGTCGGAGTTCCAGGGCATTTGACTCCTTGGCCTGCCTGGCGGTTCGAACCAGGCCGGACCTCGGAGACATTACTCAACCATTTTTCAGTTTCCACCCTGGATGGTTTCGGCTTGAAGTCCTCGCCGCTTGCAGTCCGCGCCGCCGGTGGAATCCTTCAATACCTAAAGGAAACTGATAGCGACGCCCTTGCGCTCTTGAGCAACTTGAGAGTCTACTCATCCTCTGAGTTCATGGTTCTGGATAGTGCAACCCGCCGCAACCTGGAACTCACCGAGACCCTTCAAGGCGAAATTCGCGGTTCACTGTTGGGAATCATCGATTCGACAATAACTCCCATGGGGAAACGGCTGATCAGGCAATGGATCACGCAACCTTTACTCGATGTTCATAAGATTAATAATCGCCTCGACGGCGTGGATGCACTTTTCTCGGAAGGATTATTACGAGCAGACTTACGCGCCAAGCTAAAACCCATAAACGATATCGAAAGGCTATCAAACCGGATACAAACCAATCACGCGCTTCCCCGTGACCTGGTAGCGTTGCGGGATTCGCTGCTGCATCTTCCTGCTTTGGAAAAACTTGTTAATGAAGGTGAATTTTCAACTCATCTCCAGTCTGCGCAACTTGATCCCTGTCGGGACGTATTGACCCTCCTCCAGGAAGCCATAGAAGAAGATCCGCCTCAGACGCTGCAGAACATCGGCATCATTCGATCGGGTTATTCATCAGAGTTGGACGGGGTCATCGATGCATCCAAGCATGCCAGGGACTGGATGAACAATCTAGAATCAATTGAGCGCGAGCGGACTGGAATCAAAACATTGAAGGTCGGCTACAACAAGGTCTTCGGTTACTATATCGAAATCTCGAAGGGGCAGGCGGTTAACGCACCCGCGGATTACATCCGAAAGCAGACACTAGTCAACGGCGAAAGATACATTACTCCGGAGATGAAGGAATACGAGACGCTTGTGCTCAATTCCGAAGAACGGATCCGCGAAATTGAACTTCGCCTGTTCAAAGAAATCTGCGCTCAGCTTTCGCTTTCTTCCGAGCGATTACTCCGGACAGCTCGTGCCCTGGCGGAACTCGATACCCTGGCATCTCTTGCGGAAGTGGCTGCCCTGAACGGATACATCCGCCCTGCGGTTGATTCGACGGGAGCACATGAGATCCGCGAAGGCCGGCATCCGGTGGTTGAAAAGAACTTGAGAAATGAACGATTTGTTCCTAACGATATCGTTTTTGAAGAAGGCGAGATCGTCCGAGTCATAACAGGTCCTAACATGGCCGGGAAATCCACCTACCTGCGCCAGGCTGCCTTGATCACGTTGATGGCTCAAATGGGTTCCTTCGTTCCCGCCCAGTCCGCACATATCGGCCTGGTAGACCGAATCTTCACCAGGATCGGCGCCAAGGATGAAATTCATTCAGGGCAATCCACTTTCATGGTAGAAATGGTCGAGACGGCGAATATTCTTCATCACGCAACTAACCGGTCGCTATTAATCCTTGATGAAATCGGCCGGGGGACGAGCACTTACGATGGAGTATCGATAGCTTGGGCAGTGATCGAGTATATACACAATCATCCAGACCTAAGAGCCAAAACGCTCTTCGCGACACATTATCATGAGCTTACTCAACTCGCGGAGATGCTGCCTGGTGTGCGGAACTACAACGTTGCCGTGACCGAATCCGAAGACCGCGTGGTTTTTCTGCACAAGATCATCCGCGGAGGCGCGGATAAATCCTACGGGATCCACGTCGCCCAGCTGGCGGGACTTCCAAAACCGGTAATATCCCGATCGGCTGAGATTATGGCTGAACTCGAAAAAGCATCCGGTAATTCGAGAGAAACAAATGAGTTTGAGTCGAAGCAGATTGCTCTCTTCCCTGAATCCAATCCGTTGCTTGACGAGCTCGAGGGTATTGACATAAACGGTCTCTCCCCCATTGAAGCGCTTAACAAGTTGTTTGAATGGCAGAAGAAATATACAAGCCCAACTAAAAACAAACAATAATAAGAAGATTGGCGAGGCAACAAAAAATCTGCCGCAGATGCGGCAGATTTTTTGTATTTTTAGATTTCTCAAACCAAATCAGCGATTGGCGCTTTCGATTTGGATATTGCCCAAATGGTAGCCGCCAAGAGCGCTACAGCGACCACGGCTACGCCAATGTTAAAATTCCCGTCGGAAGAGAATTTCACGATGACTGGCGCGGCAAGAAGGCTGACCAGGTTAGCCACTTTGATCATCGGATTCAGAGCCGGACCAGCAGTATCTTTTAGCGGATCCCCAACGGTGTCTCCTACCACGCCTGCCTTATGGCGCTCCGAGCCCTTGCCGGTATTCGCTGCGAGGTCTCTGGGTTCGTCTTCAATTGATTTCTTGGCGTTATCCCAGGCACCGCCTGCGTTGGACATAAACACGGCCAGAAGCTGACCCGATAGAATGATCCCGGCGAGGAAACCTCCCAACGCTTCAACCCCCAATACCAGACCAATGATCAAAGGCATCAGCACCGAAATGGTCGCCAACGGGATTAACTCTTTTTGCGCTGACGCCGTTGAAATTCCCACGACACGCCCATAATCCGGTGTAACGGTACCTTCCATGATGCCCGGGATGCGGAACTGGCGCCGGACTTCTTCAACAATCTGCCCGGCTGCGCGGCTAACCGCGCGAATGGAGAGAGAGCTGAATAGCCAGGGGAGAGCACCTCCTAGCAGGAGGCCGATAAAAACTGCCGAGTTTGAAATATCAATTCCGTTCAGTAATTTGTCTTCTGCCAGACCCATCTGCCTTTGGACTCGGCTGACATCTGCGATAAATGCGGCAAAAAGGCTGACCGCGGCAATGACGGCTGATGCAATAGCCACACCTTTTGTGATTGCCTTTGTCGTATTGCCCACCGCGTCGAGGTCTGCCATGATCTGACGGGCCTTTTTCGTATCCTCGTCGTGCATATCATGCCAGGCCATCTCTCCAATACCATTAGCGTTGTCGCTGATGGGACCGAAGGAATCCATGGCAACATTGTTACCGGTATGACTTAGCATCCCTATGCCGATCATCGCGATAGCGTAAAGAACATAAACTACACCATCGCCTTGGTAGAGCGCCAGGGCGAGGAGGAAACTAATCACAATGACCACCAGAGCCCAAACACTAGATTCCATGCCGACAGACAAACCAGACAGAATCGTCGTAGCGGGCCCTGTGCTGGTTGATTTTACAATTTCCTTCACGGGTGGCTTTTTAGTTGAGGTAAAGTATGACGTAATCGGGTTGAACGCAACCGCCAAGCCGACACCAATGGCAGTAAGCATCGCGAACCGCCAATCCTGTGCATAGAGTATCGCAATAACGAATGAAAGCGTCACTGTGAATATGCTGGAGACTTCATAGGAGCGAAACATCGCCTCTTCGGCGTCGTGAGCACGGAGAAATTTGATCGGGAATTTTTCCCAGACCGGAACCGTGAATGTGCCCAGCATTGAACTGATGACACCCACTGCGCGGATGATCAAAGGATAGACGATCCACTTTAAATCACCGGTTATGGCAACCAGGGCAAGGCCCAGGATCAATCCCGAAACGATAGTGACTTCGTAAGATTCGAAGATGTCTGCTGCCATACCAGCACAATCTCCAACATTATCGCCTACCAGATCAGCGACTACGGCAGCGTTACGAGGGTCGTCCTCAGGGATATCTTTTTCCACTTTCCCAACCAGGTCAGCACCCACATCCGCTGCCTTTGTGTAAATTCCACCGCCTACGCGCATAAACAGAGCAATCAGCGTCCCGCCGAACCCAAAACCAAGCAGAACATCCGGCGCTGCTTTGCCAAAAATTATGAAAATAAGTGTCCCCCCAAGTAAACCCAATCCGTCGGTAAGCATCCCTGTGTATGCACCAGCATAATAAGCGATTGACAGGGATTCGTTGAATCCCCGCCGTGATGCGGATGCAACCCGGATGTTCGCCTGAACCGCCATTCGCATTCCAAACTGACCCACGATCAGCGAAAATGCTGCCCCCATAATAAAACCAATCGTTCGGCCGGAGGCGATGATCATCGAGATCCCCTGCTGACCAAAGGACTTGAACTCCTCCTGCGCCTCAAGGCTTGGGAGAACCACATAAACGCTAAAGAACATGACCAGCATCAGCACGCCGATGATCGGCAGGATGGTCTTGAGTTGTCTATTCAAATACGCATCTGCGCCAATTCGAATCGCGTTCCAAATTTCCTGCATTTTTTCGGTCCCCTTGTCCTTCTTGAGGACCACAGTTCGCAACCACCAGGCATAAATGAGACTGATGAACGCTGCAACAAGCACAAATACCATGGCAAACTGTTCAAAGTCGCTTAACCCGTGACGGCTGCCCATCAAAAAAATATCCATGTTTCCTCCAGGAGCGATTGGGGATTTAACCACTTCACGCCAAAAGGCGTGAAGGATTTTAATTATTTTACAGCTATCCAAGCCAAATGACAATATTTTTCGGCAGGATAAATGTAATTGATTAATATTTCATTAGAGTTTATATTGCCGCTTGACTTTACCTTTGATTTTCTGTATAGTAATACTCGGTAAACAAGGCGTACGCGGGTTCGATTTCTTTGAGATCGCCCACTTACCTTCGGAAAAACCTTTACTTCTGTCCTCTCAATTAGCGGGGAACTGGATTTCTAAGCAAGGATTTTCCCATCCGCCATTGCTGGCGGTGCTTTTTATAGTGCCCCAATAGGCGCCCAATTTAATGGGTATTGAATTATGCTTCAAAATAGAGTATCCTGATTCTGATTAACATGAAGGAAAAGAAAATAAAGAAACGAATGGAAGACCCAATACTTATAGGCGTCGAAGAAGACGACGATGAGTATTCTGCGCTATCCAGGCTTATTGAGCTGGGTCGCCAGAAATCTTACATCACCATCGACGACATTCTTCACTTCTTCCCGGAAGCTGAGCAGGACGTTGAGCAGCTGGAGGAGGCATTTGCCGCGCTTTTAAGCGCCGGCATTCCTTTCATCGAAGACACCGCCACGCTGGAGCCATCCGAAGAGGAATTGATCGCGGCAGAAGGAAAGGAAACGGAAGCCGAAGCGGAGCCGGACATCGCACTCGACGATTATCTGGCAAACATCGACACCGACGACACCATCGGTCTTTATCTCAAGGAAGTCAGCCGGGTACCCTTACTGACTGCCGAGGAGGAAGTCGAACTGGCTCAACGCATCGAACGCGGTCGAATGTCACGCGAGGAGCTCGCCAAGGGCAACGTCAATCCTCGACGCAGGATGGAATTACGCCGGCTGATAGAGGACGGTTGGGCTGCCCGTGAGCACTTGATCACTGCGAATTCCCGCCTCGTAATATCGGTAGCCAAGAAATACATGGGACGCGGCGTACCCTTCCTTGACCTGATCCAGGAAGGAAACATCGGCTTAATCCGGGCGACTAAAAAGTTCGATTACCGCCGAGGGCACAAATTCTCAACCTATGCCACCTGGTGGATCCGGCAAGCCGTTACACGTGCCATCGCCGACCAGGGTCGAACCATCCGTGTCCCCGTCCACATGGGCGATCAGATCAACAAGCTGCTTCGTGTTCAGCATCAACTAACCCAGCGGCTTGGTCGGGAACCGTCGGTCGAGGAATTGGCTGACGCACTGGAAGTTCCACCTAAAAAAGTCGAGAACATGATCCAGGTTGCCCGTCGTCCCCTTTCACTTGAAACACCCACAGACGATGAGGAAGATTCGGTACTGGGCGATTTTATCGAGGATGATGAGGCAGCTCCGCCGGATGACACCGCGACCTATAATTTGCTTCGCGAACACCTGAGTGAAGTCCTTAACGGACTTCCCCCTCGCGAAGTCAGGATTCTGCAATTACGCTACGGTCTGCTCGATGGCCAGGCTTACACCCTTGAGGAAGTGGGAAGAAAGATGGGGGTCACACGCGAGCGCGTTCGTCAAATCGAAGCTCAGGCATTGAGCAGACTAAGGCACCCATCGATCCGCAGAAAATTAAGGGATTACCTGGGGGAATAAACAACCTTACCAACACCTTACGGCGCACTATCAACTGTGCGCCGTTTTCTTTTATTCAGGTAAAATTATCGTATGTCAGAGACAATTACGCATTCCATTGTGATGCCATGTCTTAACGAAAGCGAAACACTTGAAATATGCATCAGAAAAGCACAGACCTTTTTATCAACGAATAATATCGCAGGCGAAATAGTCATCGCAGACAACGGAAGCACAGATGGATCTCAGGAAGTCGCATCTCGGATGGGTGTTCGTCTGATAAACATCGAACAAAGGGGGTACGGAAGTGCCCTTAATGGGCGGTATTGAAGCAGCACGGGGAAAATTTGTGATTATGGGTGACGCAGACGATAGCTATGATTTTTCCAACCTGCGGGTTTTTATTGATGCCTTGAGTGATGGGTATGATCTCGTGATGGGGAACCGATTCAAAGGTGGGATAATGCCGGGCGCAATGCCAATTCTTCATCGCTACTTAGGCAATCCCGTGCTGAGTTGGATTGCTCGCTTATTCTTCCGCAGCAATATCGGAGACTTTCACTGTGGATTAAGGGGTTTTCGAAAAGACGCAATTATCACACTTAACCTGCAAACCACCGGTATGGAATTTGCGAGCGAAATGATCGTCAAGGCAACCATGCATGGTTTGACGATAAAAGAAGTTCCGACCATCCTATATCGCGATGGACGAACTCGCCCTCCGCATTTACGCACATGGAGTGACGGCTGGAGACACTTAAGATTCTTGCTCTTGTATAGTCCACGTTGGCTCTTTTTCTACCCTGGCATCTTACTGGTCGGTTTTGGAGCCCTTTTATCAACGTTCCTTCTTCCTGGTCCAATCAATCTAGGTCAGATCATTTTGGATATTAATACTCTCATGTACGCCTCAATCCTTATCATCATAGGAGTTCAATCTATTCTATTCTCACTTTTCACGTATGTCTTCGGCGTAAATTCAAAACTGCTTCCTCGCGATCAGTCGATGGAACAGGTTGTCAAGCGCATTTCACTTGAAAGGGGGATCCTCATCAGCCTTGGCATGATTCTAGTGGGTTTTGCCAGTTCTGTCAGCGCTCTTGTCTATTGGGGTCAAACTCTTTTCGGTCCACTTGAGCCTAGTCTTTCGATGCGTCTCGTTATCCCCGGAGCGATCTTATTTGCTTTAGGATTTCAAATATTCTTTGCAAGTTTCTTTCTCGGCATTCTGAACACAAATTTGAAATAATCATCCATGCGATCCAAGTTATTACCGTATTTTTTCCCAAGAATACAGGATATTTTCTTTATCTCAATCTTCTTGGCCGTCTTGCTTCTGGGAAATCGCATGCTAAATATGGATGGTGATCTACCGCGACATATTCTAGTCGGGCAGGTTATTGCGCGGACTAAAGAAATTCCCGCCACTGAGCCGTTCGCCTACCCTTACCGGAACATTCCCTACGTCTCTCATGAATGGCTGTCGGATTTATTGTTTTTTGGAATTTATTCCATGACCGGTCTCGCGGGTACAATCGTAGTCTCTGCCACGATACTCGCAACAACTTTCTATCTTCTTCTTCGCAATTCTATCAAGCGCTTCAACTTGCGCATTCCTCTATTATTCCTTTTTTTGCTAGGGGCGGCTGCCACCTCCATTCATTGGATTACCCGCCCGCATCTTTTCTCGATGCTGATGCTCGCCATCTTGCTTATTATGACCGATCAACTTGCGCGGGGAGAAAAAACTCCTTTATGGATATTTCCCGCTTTAATGGTTCTCTGGAGCAACCTGCATGGCGAGTTTATTGCAGGCATTCTTGTGCTACTCGCCTACGCCGCAGGTTCAACATGGGATTATATTTTTGACAAGCAAAACGCGGACATTTCGGCCGGTAAGAAACTTTGGTTGACCTTGTTGCTTTCAATGATTGCCTGCTTGTTCACGCCATCGGGTATTCAATCGTGGGTCAGCCTACTAGGATTTGTCAACAATCAATATATGATGTCCCGTATGGCGGAATCCAATTCGCCAAACTTTCAGCTGCCTGAAATGCGCATCCTGCTCCTTTTGATCGCACTATCCATTTTCCTTTTAGGTATTAATAAGAAAAAAATTCCTACCGGACAGGCTATCCTCTTGGCGGGATTTACAATAATGAGCCTCATTTCAACAAGAAACGTGCATCTCTACGGCATGGTTGCAGTCTTTGTTCTTGCAGGGACTTTGCAAGGTACTGAAAACACTAGAGCCCTCCTGCGCGTGGAAACCACCTTTAGAACAATTGAAAGCCAACTTCATGGAATATTCTTCCCACTCTTGACGACATTCATCTTGGGGATATTAGTACTCACCAATAAGTCACTACAATCGAATTACGTCTTCGAGCCAACATTTTTCCCCGTAAACGCGATTGCTTGGCTGAAAGAGAATCCCCAGGAAGGTCACATGTTCAACGATCTCAACTGGGGAGGATTTATTGCCTTAAATTTATGGCCTGGTCAGTCTCCCTTCATTGATAGTATCGCGGACGGGACTATAGAAGCTAAAACACAAGGCTTTCTTACGAGGCAATATGAAGCTGTGGTTACTCTTTCTGACTGGCAGGATATTTTTTCACGTTACCTCATCGAATGGGTTATTGTTGAACCACAGTCGCAGTTGGCAAACATGCTGCAGGACAATTATCACTGGAATGTCCTGTATCAAGACGATGTCGCTATTATTTTAAGTGCTCCACAATAAAATTCGACCTGTTTACGCATGCCGACAGAATCCGGTAAGACAAACTGACTAAACTCCCGCGAGGAATGATGATTCAAAAATCCATCGGTGCGCTCCATCAAAGGGTTGTTTTTCAAAGGCGTGTTCTTGCTATCGCGAACGCAATGAAGGATCATCTCCTACCAGGGACCGCACTAGATGTTGGTTGCGGTAATGGAATGATCAGCAAGTTGCTTATGGATCTCCGGAACGACGTTTCCATTATAGGCGTGGATACTCTTCTCCGCCCGGAAACATACATTCCCGTGCTGCAATACAACGGTAAGGACCTGCCCTTCGATGACAACTCATTCTCTGCTGTATTGTTAGTGGATGTGTTGCACCATGCGCTCAATCCCATTCAAGTATTGAACGAGTGTGCCCGCGTATGTAGTGGGAAAATTCACGTCAAAGATCATTTTTCTGAATCCCGATACGACGACGTCATTCTAAAATTTCTAGACTGGGTGGGAAATCGCCATCACGGAGTGATATTACCCTATAATTATTTTTCACGCATTGAATGGGAAGCGATGCTAGTAAAAAATAACCTGCGTGAAAATAAACGCTTGGAAAAGATACCAGGTATGTATCCTTTGTTCTTTCAAAATGCCATTGGGGGAAAAATTCAATTCCTGGCAGAACTATCTCGTTTGTGACACTTTCAAACAGGCATTATCGCATTTTGAGCATAGTCTCGAATTAATATTGTGAAAATACACCATACCCGCTCCGTTTTTGTTTTCTTGGTATTTTCAATATTTCTTGCTATCCTTCGTCTAGCTTTTCCTGAGCGCGGACTAGATAGACTCGGGGTAATAGCCCTAGCCAATGTTATTTTCACGCTTGGACTCTGGATGCTGACCCTGCTACTCGGAATAGCAATTGGACGTACCGTCTTGCGCTTCCTAAATGCAAGCTTTTTGACCGGGGCAGAGCAACTAATTTTTGGCTTACCCATTGGCTTTGGGATTTTTGCATATGCCATACTTGGACTCGGCATCATCAAACACTTGACGCCATTAGCCTTATTGATACTTTTTGCAGGACTATTCGCCCTGACCCTGCCAGAGTGGTCAATGATTCTCTCGGCTCTGCCCAAGCAGATTTCGAAGGTGCATCCAGCATGGGCAAGACTGAATAAGCCTTCGAGAATAATAATAATTTCCGCCGGGATTGTCCTTGTGCTTAGTTTAGCCCAGTCACTCACCCCTCCCTGGGATTACGACAGTCTAATGTATCACTTACAAGGACCAGTCACCTTCCTTAGGGAAAAGGGCATTGCATTCTCGTTGGAAAACTATCAAATTAACCACCCTTTCACCCTTGAGATGTTATTTACATTTGGATTGGCGTTCCACAGCGATTTGTATGCCAAGTTGATCCATCTCACATATACGATTTGCCTCTATGCGGCCACATTTTTACTGGCAGACAAAATTATTAACCGTCGCGTTGCATGGATTGCATTGGCATTAATGCTGGGGATCCCCACTTTGCCTATTTGGGGAACATGGGCTTATATTGATGTAGGGTGGGCTTTGTATGAATTTTTATCATTATATGCAGTTCTCCTATGGACAAGAAGCCGAAATTCAACTTGGTTAATAATCGCAGGAATTTCAATTGGTTTTGCGCTCGGGAGCAAGTATTTAGCCATAGTAACTGCTGGGCTTCTCGGGCTTTGGATTTTATGGCAAAGTCGTGCTCAATGGCAAGGAATCTTTTTCAATGCACTAAGATATGGTGCCGTAGGAATCTTGATTGCATCCCCATGGTATATCCGAAATTATCTCGCCAGTGGGAATCCGATCTATCCTTTCTTTTTCGGCGGTCCAGGCTGGGAGCCGGATCGCCTGACGCTATTGAACGAGTTTCTTCACAATTTTGGTACCGGAAACACTCTTTGGGATTATTTGTTACTACCGTTTAATATCTTCATTCAGTCAAAAAAATTCAACACATTCTCAACAGAAGTTCCCAGTTTCCTGTTTATCATTGCTATACTTTACCCACTTAGGCGCGGAGATGGCAAAGCTAACCTTATCGGGCTTTTTACATTAATCTATTTTGCTTACTGGGCAACAGGATCGCAGCAAATACGCTTCTTATTGCCAATATTTCCGTTACTTTCAATCATCACTGCTGTCGTACTCGCGTCATTAGGATCAACTCGCACTCAACGAATTCTTTTGGCCGGATTGGTCGGAGGGGCAATTGTCTCCACCGTAGTTTATCAGGGGATATATATTTCTACCGTCCAGCCATTCGGGGTCATCGTCGGAATTGAATCTAAAGGTGACTTTCTGTCCCGTGAAGTCCCGGTTTTCAACGCCGATCAATTTATCCGAAATAACTTACTTCATGATGCGCATGTTATGCAATTGTGGAACGGAGAGACATATTATTGCGGCGATCAATGTCTTCAAAGCACAGATCCGCTTAGCTGGACAAGCATGGCGAGGATTAACTCAGAGGATGTGAATAGTGTAAGGACATCTTTACGTGAACTGGGAGTGACTCATTTATTATTAAGTGGGGATGTTCTGTGGTTCATGCAATTTCATGATTGGAACGGTGATCACAAACTTGCGTTTGATTTTTTGATAGGCAAATTCATTCCCGTATGCGGGAAACAAATATATTCAGACAACTATGTAGTGCTCTTTGAACTAACCTGTCCCTAATCGCTTCGAATAATTTGATCGTGTTACGAGGCGGTTTTACGCCTTCCTCACAAGATACCAAAGGCGTTAAATATTGTAAGTCAAACCATTGATCAGCGCTCGTGATATTTGGGAAGTCGACAAGTCACAGTGTGCACGCACAAGCCAATTACGCTAACCGTTGAAAGAATAATATCACTAGGATTGCGTCGCGACTGTGCTTATGATTCGAGTGTGTTTATATCTTTGCTCGCACACCTTTATTGTTCCTGGTTTTCTTGCCAAGCTTCCAATGTACAGTGCACTTTGTGTGAAGATTGTTGCGAACATCTTTCTGGGTTCACCAACTTTTTAAGTTGCCCACTAGAATAAGAATAGTTGGAATATATTACCAATGTCTACTTATCCCTTGATCACGTTTTTGGTTCGCCAGGATGTTTCTGATAAACCCTCGCGCAAGTACTGTTGCACTTGAAGAAAAAGAAATCCTTTTGCTTCACGTAAAGAACAATCTTTTTACACCAGATTACTCCAAGGCGCATTGAATTCAGGCTACATCTAGCTGCCTGTTTCGCCCTAACATGTTGTTTGATCAGGCACATCCCATTTCGTTTTACGGAAAGGGCAAAAATTGTACCAGGAATGTTGTAGCAGGAATGTTAGCTCAAATATATTTACCAGAGGGATAGCACCTTGAAGAAACTCGTTAAGGCCATTAATACATTTCTAATCGCTGTAATAAGTGGTTTCTGGATTGCGAATGGATTAACCGCCGTCAATCAAGAGCACACTCGTTGATTTCACGGCTTTCTACGGAGCTGCGAAAAGCATAGTAGTAGGAATAACCCCCTATGGCTTCTACGAAACGCATTATGGCACATCGACATTTCAATCACCGCTATGGCTTGGGTGGCTTTTCATTCCTATGACTTTATTACCGATTAATAGTGACATTCATTGGTTTCGGATCAATTAATATATTTTTTTTAGTGGTTAGCATTATCATAGTGTCTAGGTGGCACATTGCTAAGATGTCACCTATTTCTTTTTTTTACATATTGGGATGCGCATTGGTTATATCATATACTACGATACAGTTCGGGCAGGTTACAATAATCCAACTCGTTGCCGCAATTGTGCTTATTTCTGCTTTGCACGTCAACCGCCCTGTCATTGCCGGCTTGGTCTTACCCTTGTTATCATCAAGCCTCACCTCATTGTTTTTTTTCTTATCGCAGCTCTAAGGCGAGGCGGTCCGACAAATGCTGCTTGCGGGTATTGGATCCACATTGTTGTTGGTGCTCATTGCTGTTCTAACACAGAATTCATGGGTAACTGATATGTTACTAGTGATAATAAATGGCCAACAAAGTTCATCAATGGAATGGAATAAATTTACAACCTTAGCTGGATTGTTTTCTCTTCCCCCTTGGATCGGTTTTGGGATGTGGCTCCTTTTCCTTCCAATTCTGGTTTTGATAGATAATCAATTCCGCTCAGTGCCTAGTATTATTTGGTTACCGATTACTCTGGTTTTGTCCCTTGCCACTGCTCCCTATGCTTTTGCCTATGATTTGCCAATTATATTGCCTGCGCTAGTTTGGTTGAGCTTACCCTTGTCGCCACTTTCGACTATTGTTATTTTTACTGTGACATGCGTAGTTATCTTCGCAGGTTTTTCAAGTATCGCATATATTGCAGTATTTATCATCGCCATATTCTCGTTACGCGAAGCGATATTGCAAGCGCACTTGAAAGTTGATAATTGATCCTCAGCCTAAGTGCAATTTTTGTACCTTTCGAATTTTTTTAAAAATTATGGATATTACTCAAATCCGTATGATTTCACCGACGTAACGTCTGGATCTGAAATTCAATGCTCCATTTTGGAATAAGGTTTTTATACTAACGCATCCACCACCAACGCCATAAAGATGAACATTAAGTACATGCTGGAATAGCGGTACATTTTCCAGGCGTTCTTGTTTCCTTCACCTTTATATACTTGTCTGGCTGACAATATCAGCCACGCCCCCAATCCCAAAGAACAGATCAGGAAAATCGACCCGGCAAGATTCAGGATGGGCATGAGAAGAGTCAGCGCGACCAGCAGCAAGGTATAAAGCCAAATCTGCCGCCGCGTTTCCTTTTCACCCTGAATCACGGGCAGCATGGGTACCCCGGCTCTTTCGTAATCCTTCTTCCGGACAATGGAAAGAGCCCAGAAATGCGGCGGTGTCCAAAAGAAAATGATCGCGAACATAAACCAGGCAGCAATGGTCAGATTTCCTGTCGCTGCTGCCCAACCCACCATAGGAGGAATCGCTCCAGCACCGCCTCCGATCACAATATTCTGAGCGGTATTGCGTTTTAAAACAATACTATAAAGCCAAACATAATAAATAATACCCACCAGGCTTAGCAGAGCTGAAAGCAAGTTCACAAACCCCGCCAGGAGATAAAAACTTGAGATTGATAAAACCAGGCCAAACGCCAGCCCTTCAGCCGGATACATCCTCCCTGCCGCAAGCGGTCGATTAGCAGTTCGCTGCATATTCTTGTCCAAATCCCTGTCAATGTACTGATTCAAAGCACTCGCGCCTCCGGCAGCAAGAGCTCCACCCACTAATGTCCATAAGATTAACGAAAAGGGTGGTAACGATTTCATTCCAGCCACCATGCCGCCGAGTGTGGTTACCAGTAACAGGGCAACAATAATTGGTTTCGTTAAAACTAACAGGTCCTTCAGGCGTTCTCCAACTCTTGCGGAAGGGAAATCTTTTACCTTAGTCATCGAATAGAATCCAGAAGCGACTGTCAAGCTGAACAATGATATCCACATCACAACCGAAGTTATTCTATGAATATTTATCAGATAATCAGGCAGAATCCGAATAACCTGAAGGGCGCCAATAAAGATATTCGCTAGAAAAAATGTTACAACTACGCTGGTCAGAGGAAATAGGATGATATGGTCCCGATATTTTTTCCATGAATACTGCCATAAATAGATAACCACAAGAAAAGCTACCAAAACGAGAACCCTGTGTACTAATTCCAGCCATCCACCATGGTCAACGGGCAAGCAAATCGGCCAGCTGCTGCACGACAAACCCGGGGCTGAAAGAGCGGAGATCCGCCCCAGTAAATCCAAAAGGAAGATGATCGCCAAAGTGGAAAGAGACAACAAGGAAAATCGAGACCTTAACGAAAATTTCATTCCTGCACCTCAGCAAAATCCATTTCATTGGGATGTGATTTCAATTGCTTTTTTAGATAGAACGGGTAGCCTAACAAAAGAATCGCAGAAAAAGTAAACCACTGGAGTGCGTAGCCGAGATGTGATCCTTCGGATATTTCCAGATCAGGTTGGACCGGGATAGGGAGCACATTAACTCCTGGTCTAGGATCTTTTTGAATATAGACCGGTAACAGTTCGTAGTCGATCTGCTCTTGAATGCGCACTATGTTCGGGAATAACCAATAATCCATTTTCTTTTGGTTACCACTTAATTCCGGATCGGACCTACCAGTAAAATCAGCTTTTTCCCGCGCAAGCCGAATCACCCCTTCGACAGTAACCAGACCATTCTCATCGTAACGCGACCATCCAGCCCTGGTGGAATTTCCTTCAGCCGGGATCCATCCCCTATCCACCAACACGGCAGTTCCCCCTTCAAGTATCAGTGGAGTCAGGAGATGGAAACCATATTGCCCGTCAACATATTGGTTGCGGATGGCAATCTGGTTGGCATGATCAAAAACACCCGATGCCACGACAGCACGATATTCCATCCCCGTAAGAGCGTCATTATCAGGCAACACCAACGGTTCAGCCGATTTCATTTGAAGGTAATGAGTATTAAAATCCCGCCTCTGTGCAAGCCTATCCAGCTGCCAAATTCCAAGCCTGGCACACACCGCGGCTCCAACCAGAACCAGGATCGTAGGGAATATCCACTTACGCATTTGCACGATTTTCACTTTTACTGCTTTCACTCTTGAGTCCTGGCCGAATGGCGAATACGATATACAATGCCATCAATGTCCCCAGAGGAATTCCTGCTGATAGAATGCCCATGACGCGAGTATAGAGCGTCAAAGGTTCCTTGATTTCCAATCCCAGATATTTATCCGGCGTGAATGTGCAGGCAAATGCCAGATTATCAGGCTTGGTGAATGCCATCTCCGCAGTTGTCCCAGAAGGAATAAACAAAGGTCCAAAGGTATGGTTAACGTTGTCCTCGTTCACGATTCGAAGCTTATCACCTGCGACGATTACCATATCTTCAGGGATCGCCGGCGAAGCGTCTCCATCCTCAACTCTTTGCGCTGTGCCCAACGGGATGACAAGTGTAACAACTTTTCCATCACGATCCTGGGCTCTTGTCTGGAACCGATACGTCACCTCAGTCATTATGGCAGCTAACATAATCCCCGCCACAAGTGATCCTGCGATGAGAAGGATCTCCCGCGAATATTTCATTGGTTTTCACTCACTAATAGTTTGAGATCGGAAAGCATGTCATCAACGGTCATCTCAAAGGGGAACGTGAGCCTCAACTTCACTTCTCGATCTATCACGTAAACTCTGGCCGAATGGGTGGTTCCATCGTCAAGCACAGCCACGCCATAATCATCCCACGCTGATTGCAGGTCCGATGGATTTCCGGTTAATCCCAGAAAATCAGGATTGAAATTCGCCAGGTAATTTTTCAACTGCTCGGGAGTATCCCTCTTCGGATCTGTCGTAACCATGAGGACCGCAACATCGTCTGAATTGTCGTCCAAGCGAGAAGTGACCTGTTTCAGCTTTGCAACGGTTGCTGGACATATATCGGGACAATTGGTGTATCCAAAGAACAACAGGACTACCTTGCCTTTGAAATCTTCCAAACGAACCGGTCCAATTTCGCTGCTGGACAATCCAATCAATTCCGGAGCATCGGGAGCCGGTGAAATTTCAACTCCAGAGAATTGCAGCTGATTATTCCTGGAAACGATCAACGCTACTCCAAGAAATACCACCAGCAGTAATAATCCCGACCACAATATTTTTCTTTCCACTTTTTACCACTCCTTTGGTGGAGCAGGATTTATAAATCCCGCTCCACCAAAGCAAATAAATGCCTTTAGACTAACGTTCCAATCAAATAGAGCGCAGGATAGAAGAACATCCAGACGACGTCGATAAAATGCCAATATACGACGCCCGCCTCCACCTGCCAGTGTTTTTCAGGTGAATACAGGTTCTTTCTGGCATTACGGTAGATCAACGCCAGAAAAACCAATCCTGTGAAAACATGAAATGCATGCATACCTGTCATCATATAGAAAACAGCCCCGGCGACTACCGGAGGATGGTGTGATTCCCTCCCTGGCGGCAGCCGGCCACTCGACAAATACAACGCCCAGGAGAAAAGCAAGCCCAAGCACAAGGGTGATCATTGTACTCATCAGCAGAGTTTTCCGGTCTCCCTTTTTAACTGCCACTTCAGCTCGATTTGCAAAAAAGCTCGAAACCAGAAGGATAAGCGACACAAGCAACCCAAGGGTCTGATTCAAGTGCGGGCGCGATAAGCCCAGCAGACTGAATCTAGTCACCAGCAAGCCGGCGAAAACAAACGCATCCGAAACCAGAAAGAGCCACAATCCAAGCCGGTTTGTCCCCATCTTATATACCGTGCTGTCGTGGGATTCGTTGTCATCCCCGCCTGCCAGTTTTCCAACATGCATGTAGTAATAGAGGACAAGGCCTGCCTTGGCGAGAATCAAAACGCCTAGTGCCAGGTTCGAAGAAAAGTATAAGGCTACGCCGATTTCAATCAACGACAACGCGATCAAAGCGACGAAAACGTAAAATCCGCGCTGATAGCCATTAGGATGATTATGCTCCATGTTCAGTCACTCCCTGTTCATCTGAAAACCGGACATAAACGGATCCCGGCAAACCATAATCATAAGGCTCACCGACTACTTCGAATTCGCGATCATAGTTGTGGACAGGCATGGGCGACGGTACCTGCCATTCCGGAGATCTAGAATTCCACACATTACCTGTGGCCGGTTCACCGTGCTTCAGACTCCGGACCAGGTTATAAAAGAATATCCCAACCGACGTTGCAATCATAAAAGCGCCTATCGTCATACCCATGTGATAGATATCGATACCGAGAGCAACGTCATAATCTGCGATCCGTCTGCGCATGCCATGCAGTCCTGCGTACATCATCAAAAGGGTCAAAACAAGCATACCGACAATCATCAGCCAGAAATGGAGGCTGCCCAGCTTCTCAGAGAGCCTTTTTCCAGTTGCTTTTGGAAACCAATAATAGATCGCTGCAAAGAACGGGAAAATATATCCTCCAAACATCGTGTCGTGGAAATGGCCAACAATGAAATAGGTGTCGTGAAGCAGCAAATCCGTGGAGACGGTTGCATTAGGCGGACCTGTCAATCCTCCCAACAGAAATACAACAATTCCGCCGAGTACAAACAGCATTGGCGTGGGTGTGGAAATTTTACCGCCCCATAGCGTACCCACCCAGGAAAAGAATTTTATACCTGTTGGAACTGCCACGAGAAGCGTACTGTACATGAACGGAACACGTAAATATTCGTTCATGCCTGATGTAAACATGTGATGTGCCCAAACTAAAAATCCGACCAGGGCAATTCCCAGAGATGAGATTGCCACCCAGCGATAACCAAAGAGCGGTTTTCGGACAAAAACCGGCAAGAGTTCCGATATCACACCCAGACCTGGCAGCACAAAAACGTAAACCGCAGGATGGGAATAGAACCAGAAGAGGTGCTGGAACAACACCGGATTCCCGCCCTTAGCGGGATCGAAAAATCCCATTCCGAACAACCGCTGGAAACTAACCAGCTGGAATGAAAGCCCGATTAGCTGAGTGGCGGTCAACGAGATGATCGCAGTGGCAATCGATCCCCAAACCAGGATCGGCATGCGGAAAGCCACCATCCCCTTTACGCGCATTCGAATAACCGTTGTGATCAAGTTGATCGCCCCAAGAATGGATGCCCAGCCTGCGACGAACACTCCCCAAAAGAACATTTGCATCCCGACGGGAGCACGAGCAGAAAGAGGCGGGTAACCCGTCCAGCCTGTATCAAATCCTCCGAGGAACATGCTCAGCAAGAGGAGAACCGCCGCAGGAACTGCGATCCAAAACGAGAAGGCATTCAACCGGGGGAAAGCCATATCTCTGGCACCGATCAACATGGGGACAAGGTAATTCATTACACCGGCAATTCCAAGAAGGATCGACACGATCATGATGATCCCATGCAGGCTCATCAGTGTGTTGTACCACTGCAGCCCGTTTTGGCTCATAAATGTGACATCCGCCTTAAGGAATTGCTGTCCAGACGAAGCCAGTTCCGTCCGGAAGATTAGAGCGAATAGTCCGGCGATGCTTAGAAGCAAGAGCGATGTTATTGTGTATTGGATACCAATGACCTTATGATCCAAGGAATATCCAAAAAAACGGGTCCAACCTGCTGATCCATGGTCTTCAGCTACATTTTCGCCCAGTGCCATCTTGTACCAATCGGAAAACCCTCCGACTCCAATCATGAAGGCGATAACTCCGAATAAACCAGCAAACACCCAGGCAGGTTCGGTAAAAATGAATGATCCGAACGGTTCCAATCCCATGACATAGCGGATTCCGCTAACAAGTAATCCGCCGATAATGGTGCCGACTATTTGCCAAAGCAAGCCGCGGATCAATCCCAGTGAAATAAATTTTCTCATCAATGCATCCTTTCTTTACTTCAGGGTTTTAATAAACTCAATTAGGTCAGCAATTTGCTTGTCGCTCAAATTGAATTGCGGCATGCCAGGAGCGAAGCCTTTCACAATTTTTGCATTAGGCTCTCGAATGGATTCGACTATATACGCTTCATCACCTTCGAGTGTCGTTCCGTCCTCGAGTTCAACTGCCTCCCCCCAAAGACCTTTCCAGGTGGGACCCACCAAAGGACTGCCATCTATGGAGTGACAAGCCTTGCAACCCGAGGTCTCGTAGATTTTCTGTCCTCGTGACGCGTCCGGAACTCCAGAGGCTTCTGCGGCGGTATTGGCTGCCACCTGCGCTGCGATCCAGGTATCAAACTCCTCCTGAGTCTGGACGATTACCGGGGATTCCATGTAGGTATGCGATGTCCCGCAAAGCTCAGCGCACCGTACCATGTACTTGCCCAACTCGGAGGGGGTAATTCTGTATTCCGTTTCAAACCCTGGAACCAGGTCCTGCTTAATGCGGAATTCGGGAACCCAAAAGGAATGAACGACATCCGGCGACGACATCCTTAGAACGACTTGCCTGTCCACGACCAAATGCAGCTCGTTCGATGTAACGCCGGATTCGGGATAGTCAAAACGCCACGCCCACTGGAATCCGGTCACCTTGGCTTCCATGGCGGAAGGGTCAACCCGGGTTACGGCTGCCAGGTTCTCAGCTCCGAGATACGCAAGTCCAAGCACCATGATCAAGGGAATTACTGTCCAGAATATTTCGAGCCTCGTATTACCTTCAAAATGCTGCCCATCCTCTATCTCACCCTTCTTTTGGCGGAACACAACAAGGCTGTATCCAAGCGGGACCACGATCAGGGAAAAAAGGAAGGATATCGCGATCATCTCCAGCCTGAACAACTCATCGATCGGACCAGCCTGAACCGCAGCAGCAATGGGCAATAAATCCACCGCTGAAAGGGCAGCGTAGACCAATGCCGACGACACGATGATGAGCATGGCGACAATAATGAAATGTTTGAGATTATTGCGCTTCACGTTTGTTTCCTCGCTTTCATTTGATGATCTTCAAAAACCTTTTCTTCACCCCATGGATCCTTGAGCCATTCATCCGCCTGCTTCGCTGTCAATTGGCGCCTGTCATAAATGACCACCTGCCCGGCTTCCGTCAGAGATACAAGAACGACCTTAATGGATGAATGACCTGCGATGAATCGATTAAGAAACTCATCCCGATTTATGGAAATGTCATCGAAGTCAACTATAACCAGATCAGGTCTCAATTCATTCAGCGCTTTCATGGTTTCGTCCACGGTCGTTGTAACACCGATGAACTCGGCACTGTCAGCCCAGCGTTGGATGTAAACATGCCTCAATCCATCGCTAAACAACGGATTCGCGGACGCTATTAAAACCCGGCGCATTCGAATTGATTTAGTCATCTAAATAATTATTGAACGTTGATGCAGTGCTGTAAATTTACCAAATGTTGTCACATTTGTCATTTAATTAGCCTTGAAATAAGAGGGATTAAATCAATATGGACGGGTGATTTCTAATCACCCGTCCATAATATATTTCGGTCTTAAAAAATTAGAAGAATATGTATCGTTTCTCAATAGCTTTCGACACTGCTTGAGCCCTATTATTCACTTCCAGTTTTTCCAGTATATGCCTAATGTGAGTTTTGACTGTATTCTCTGAAATGAATAATGTCTCAGCGATTTGTCGCGTCGTATTGCCTTTTGCCATTAGCTTTAGAACTTCAATCTCCCGGGAGCTGAGAAGGGACTGCGCTTGGTTCTGCTGGGCTTGCCGCAACGTCTCAAATACACGTTCGGTCACTTCGGGCGATAAAACCGAGTTTCCTTGCATGATCTGATGAATTGTATTTGCCAATGCTTCCGGTTCTGCATTCTTTAGCAGGTAGCCGTTAGCGCCTGCGGCAATAGCACCTACCAGGTCGTTGTCTGATTGGGAGACAGTCAACATCAGCACTTTTTGCTCAGGTCGAAATTGGCGAATTGCATGAAGAGCTTCGACGCCACCCATGACCGGCATATTAACATCCATCAAAACCAGATCCGGTTTGGTTTTTTCGATGATCCCCAGCGCTTCTTCCCCATCGCCTGCTTCGCCGACTACAACAAAATCCGGCATCTCCGATAAAATGGCAACGAGCCCGCGGCGGAAGAGTGCATGATCGTCAACTACAACAATTTGGATTTTTGCCATATGAGCCAAATAACTACGCACCAGTAGATGCATCAATGTTCCGATGTGGAATGACCAACCGAACGGTTGTCCCCTCTCCGCTCCTGGAAATGACCTGGAAATCGCCGTCGATCATGTCAGCCCTTTCGCGCATCCCCACCAATCCAAACTTCGAATCGCCTCCCGCAAGCTCGGATTCAAATCCCAGTCCATCATCTATAACCTCGATGACAATGTCGTCCCCCTCAACGCGAGAGGTAATCACGACACTGGTAGCCTTGGAATGTTTCCGCACATTATTCAGAGCTTCTTGAATAATTCGAACCAGTTGAGCCTGGACAGAGAGCGGTAGCTCGATGCCATCCGGCACGTTCGTTACATCGACCGGTATCCCTGTCGTGACTGTGAAATCCTGCGCTAAATCCTTAAGCCAGCTCCTCGTATCGGCTTCGGGTGTGACGCGAAGGTTTTCGATCGCAAGGCGGGCGTCTTGAAATGCCTCAGTCAGGGTTTGATAATTTGCCGACAGGACGGTTTCAAGCCTGTCCATCTTTCCGGTATTCAAATAAGAAACCATTTGAGCAGTCTGAATTTTTAGGAATGCCAACGTCTGCGCGATACCATCATGGATTTCCCGCGCTAAACGGTATCGCTCATCCACAATTGCATCGTAAACTTCCTTCTCCCTGGAACCGTCAAAATGAATTAAAGCGGCAATCTCTGTAGCGACAATGCTCAAATAAGGAGATAGTAGTCTTATGTTCTGCTGCTCACCCGGACCAACAACCATCATCATCCCAACAATGCCATCGCCCTCGAATTGCATGGGAAACACAAGTACCGACTTGCTGGAGTGGAGGCTACTCGTCAGGACATACTCATATGGCTTTCTGTTGGCGTTACTTAATTGCCACAACTCAGAGACTGGGAACGCACCAAGCCCATCCTCCTCGTCTCCGAACGGAGGGTAGGCAATCCATGGAGAATCTTTTTCCTTGGTTTGAGCCAGCCAAATGGCAGTCACTTCAGCGTTCACTGTAGTGTTTACCAGGCGGCAGAGATCAACTATGAACTTGCGGGAGATATCTCGTTTTTCAGAATACCGTATACGTTCGAGAATATCAGATTCAATGGCTCTTTCGGTAATTCTCAATAGCGCTGATTCGGAATCACTAGCTAAGGAAGCGATAACAGCCCGTTTTTTTTCATCAATGACTGTTGGCATCTTAAAAAAGAAGTTCGCAACACCCAATTCCTTCCGTCCGTTGTGAAGCGGGACACACAAGATTTTTGCAGGTGTCTGCCGAGTGTTTTGGTTTAGAACACAGTCTGCCTCGGTCTCCCTCGTTGTGCATTTCCTACAAGCCTGGCGTGTCTCCGGATTCGCTAGAATGTTCTGCCAGGTTTCGGTAATACCCAAGGGGATATCCCCCAAAGATATCGGCCAAAGCGGGGAACCCCATTCCTCAAAGCTTACAAATGAAACTCCACTGGCAGCAAGGAACTCCATACCCGATTTCATAAAACTCACAATCACATCGCGACTAGTTTTTGCGGAGAGCAGCTCAATCCTTGACGAGAGCAAAATAATATCTTCGGAATTAGAAATGAGTTTTTCTTTGTCCTGGTCATTTGTCGCTGTCCCCAATTTACCCAATAAGAAACGCAACCACCCCTCAAGGGAACCAGTCAGTAGTGCGGCAGCTACGGCCACCAGAATGGCGACACCAAAGATATTTGTGCTGTTCCAATCCACAAAAGGAAACAGGAAAGCCATCGCTGAAATCAGCAATGCTAAGAAAGTGACCCATCGTACTAAACTTAAAATTGTCTTCTTTCATATCGAGGAAATAAATTGAGCTGGTCGCTGTTACTTAACCATAGCCAAAATTTCAGAGGAATGCTCGTCCGGTTTGACATTCTCAAAAACGTGAGAGATCACACCTTTTTCGTCTATCAGAAAGGTCGTTCGCAGTACACCCATATATTCCTTGCCCATATATTTCTTTTCTCCCCAGACACCATAGGATTCGCAAACGGAATGATCCGTATCGGCGAGTAACGGAAAGGGGAGTTTAAACTTTTCCTTGAATTGAAAATGCGACTTCACCGAGTCGGGACTTATGCCCAGGATAACGATACCCGCATCAGCATAAGAAGAATAATCGTCACGAAAATTGCACGATTTAGTCGTGCACCCCGGTGTATCATCCTTCGGATAAAAATAAAGGACCACCCTGGACCCTCGATAATCGGATAGATTTCGCTTTATCCCCGAATCGTCATCCAGTGAGAAAGAAGGCGCCTGAGACCCTGCTTGAATTGGCATAAGAATTCCTCGATTCTGTATTTCACAAAAAAACAGGGAATGGCATTGGTAAAGAAATGCTCATCCCCTGCATATTTGTTGCAAACAGTTAGAGCAACTTGAACTCCCCAAGTACTTTTTCGATGGCGTCAAACTCGGCAGGCTTGTAAATAACTCTCGAAGCGCCCAGACTTAACGCCCGATCACGCGTCTCCGGTTGATCATCGGATGTAACGATAACCACAGGTGTATTCAACAACCTGGGCTCGCGGCGAAGGAACATCAGAACTTCATGTCCGGTCACCCCAGGCATATTGATGTCCAGAAAGACGATATCCGGAGTTTCCGCTCCCAAAACAACCATTCCAGGGCCGGACCCATAGGCGGCTTTGGCTTTTATTCCCAATACGGCAAGCATTTGAACCAATGCATCAGCCATTTGGCGGTTATCGTCCACGACAAGTGCAGAAGTCATTTGTTTCTCCTCAGATCAATGCATAACCCAACTTATACGATTATAAAACAATTATCCTCCTAAACTCAAAAATCAACTTAATGGATAAGGACCCAAATCTCCTATCACTTTCCCCATATCTTTTACATCGTACCCTGGAAGCAAAGATACTTCCCGCCGAAATTCAGGATTATTAATCACATCGAACAGAGGGCGAAGTAATTCCCCGTCAACATACTCTAATGGAATGACCAGATCGTAGCGCTCTTTGAATAGAGGAATAAAATCAAGGTCCAGCGATAATGCAGCTGCTGCAATACCGAGACCGGTTTCCGCGCGGCCAGATGCAACAGCAGCTGCGACACCAAGATGGGTGTATTCTTCTTCGTCATATCCCGGAATGAAATCAGTTGAGATTCCCATCACCTTCAAGTGATAATCCAACAGGACCCGTGTTCCAGACCCTCGCTGGCGGTTAATAATCCGGATCTTCTTCTTAGCTAAATCATCCAAGCTTGCGATACCTAACGGGTTTCCTTTTTTAACCATAAGCCCCTGGCTGCGATTTACAAAGGTAATCAACCTTACGGGTCGTTCCGGTAAGTATTGTTTAATATAACTCACATTAAAATCGCCCGATTCGGGATCAAGGAGGTGCGATCCTGCGAGGTGAGATTCTTTTCTATGAAGAGCCACCAACCCGCCTTGAGATCCAACATTACTCGACACAAGCCGCCGCCCGAGGCTGGCAAGGTGTTGGGCAAGCAAATCCAGCGTCATGTCGTGAGAACCGATGGAAAAAATCGTCTTTTCCGTCTCCTGATCTGAACGATACATGCGAACTGGGACGCTGTCGCCAGCTTCCACCCCCTGAACGCCTCGAGGAAGGATAACCAATCCGTCAGCCCGAACAAGCGATGTAATGACGCCGGCGCCGCGTGGCAATGGAGCCGCCAGCAACCGATCATCCACGTAGCCGGTAACGACACGCACATAATCGTCGTCGCCTGGCGGTGAGACGACTTTCCTTGTGAGAATCGCATCCAAGATTTGGGGAGCTTTATCCGGCTTTCCCAGCCACTTCGCGAGGAGCGGATCAACAAATATTTCGATTGTAAGAGCTGCAGATACAGGGTATCCGGGAACTCCAACGATCGGAACCACTTTCCCGTTCGATTTCTTCCCTGCCGAATTAATCATTCCCAATATAACCGGGTGCCCCGGCCGGACCGCGACACCATGGACCAGCAGTTGACCGAGGCTCTCCACTACACGGGATGAATAATCTTCCGAGCCGGCAGAGGATCCGGCGTTGAGGAGAATCAGATCGAAATCTTCAGACGCATTGCCAACACAGAGTTTGATTTCTTCAAAATCGTCTTTAATGATAGGGAACCGGACAGCTTCAGCACCCATCGCCTTAACCTGCGCAGCGATCATCAGTGAGTTATATTCAAGGATATCGCCTGCGCGCAAGGTCGAACCTATGGGGACAAGCTCTGTGCCAGTCGGTAAAATTGCCACCCTGGGTTTTTTAGTCACTCTCAATGAGGTATGCCCAGAAGCGGCAATGGCACCCAGGTCAACCGGCTTCAGGATGTGCATCGACGGCAACACCAATTGCGTCGCGACAATATCCTCTCCCATCGGGCGAACGTGCGACCACGGGGTTACTGCAGCGCGAATCCTGATAGAGTATGGTTTTCGAATTTCGGTGGCAAGATTCCCCGCTTCGTCCATCGCTTCGGTATTCTCGATCGGGATTACTGCATTGAATTCTTCGGGGAGAGGATCTCCCGTGTCGAGATACCGCGCAGAATCCCCTATTTGGAGCAAGATGGGACTGGATGGTTGAGCACCTATCGTATCGTCGGCGCGAACTGCGAAACCATCCATGGCAGAGGCATGGTAATGCGGCGAACTGATCTTTGCCCAAACAGGTTCCGCCAGAATACGCCCCAAGGCATGTTCATCCAGTGGAATCTCCTCCACGCCTAAAATGTTCCACAAGCCAGCTTCCTGCAATGCAGTTTCCAGGCGGAGTTGGGCTTCGCTTAAGGGGATATCCTTTAAATAAACTGACATATTCATCCGTAATTAAAATAAGTGTACTTCGACAAAATCGCCAGCTCCAAAACCCGTGGAATCCGCTGGAACACACAAGAGGCCATCTGCTGCAGAAAGCGAAAAGATCAAATTGCTTTTTCCAAATACTGGTTCAGCCATCCAGCCGGACTCACTGCAGACTAATTTAACAGGCTGCCAGTCTTCTCGTCCCGCTTGAGAGGGAATGTTAATGGTGAGGATAGCTTTTACGGTCGGCTGGGGGCTAACCTCTGGCTGCAGCGTAAACCTCTTTATTAGCGGCACAACAAACAGAAGCCCGTTGACCAATGCGCTTACAGGATTACCGGGTAATCCGATAACAGCCTTGCCGCGGCAAATACCTAGAATTGTTGGCTTTCCAGGACGTGTGTTTATTCCATGAACAAGCACTCCCGGTGCACCAAGGTTATTTATCACATCCGCTGTTATGTCACGCGTACTCGCAGACGATCCAGCCGTAATCAGCACGACATCACATTCATTTAGGGCAGTTTCAGCGATTTCAGCTAGTGCATCAAGTCGGTCTGGAGCAATACCATAAATCTTCGCATCGCCTCCATAAGACTTGACTAAGGCTGACAATGTAGAGGAGTTAATATCCCGTATCTGACCGATTTTCAATTCAGTTGAAGGATGGACAATTTCGTCGCCAGAAGAAATTATCCCAACGGATATCCTGTTGACTACGCGAAGCTCCAGAACCCCGAGTGCGAAGAGACCGCCAATCTCTGCGGGTCGAATAATTTTCCCCCGCTGGCAGATCAGCTGTCCCTTCTTGACATCTTCCCCCACCTGGATGACGTTTTCTCCTACAGCGACAGATTTGGAAATTTCAATTTCACTCTGGCGCGACACTTGAGTGTACTCAAGCATGACGACGGAATCGGCTCCGGCAGGCAGCATACCGCCAGTGTGAATGCTCGCTGCCATCCCGGACTCAACAGCCAAAGTTGGCTGAGTCCCCATCAAGACTTCGCCGATTAACTTGAGGTAAGCCGGCATGGTGTCGTTTGAGCCAAAAGTATCCCTGGCTCTAACTGCAAACCCGTCCACAGAGCTTCTTTTGAAATTTGGCAGCTCATGTGGAGCAAAAATGTCCTCCCCGCACACGCGACCCAGCGCCTGCTCCGTTGAGACAACTTCACTCCCGAGGCTTGCCGCTGGGAGCTTTGAAAAAAGCAAATCACGGGCTTCGGATGGCGGGATGAGGGCTAAGAAACCTGGCATATCAACTTATCCAAAAGGTGAACATCAATAAATACAGAGTAATCCCTATCAATGCGTTCGCATTAATAGCCAGAATCCGCCAATTGGGCTTTAATCCTAACGCGATATTGCGCAGCATAATAACCTGGTAAACGCCTAATGGTACCGTGAGCAACACAGGCCAAATAACTCGAAAAGGGATCCCAAAAAAGGATGCTGCCAGAAAGAAAAGATACCCAATTAAAATCAATCCATTGTGAACTGGTATTGCGCGCTCCCAAGTCAAACGTACGAGCATGGATTGGCGTCCTGACATCTGGTCAGCCGCATACACAGGAAAATCCAAAGTTAATAAGCAGGCCAGAGTTAGTATTACTAATGGAATGCTTAAGTATGTAACCATTCGATGCACAATCTCTGCTTGTAATGAATAAGCAACCATTACCGGAAATCCCGCGATCAGCATCGCCCTCACAAGTTCTCCAAATCCATTATCTTCAAGCCTGAAAGGGGGAATGGAAACGGCAAGCGCAAGAAGAAAAAATGCAATGATGTATAGGGATGCCGATATACTGAATTTGCCCGCCAAAATCAGCCAAAAGGTAATTAGCCCAGAAAGCATCAGTAAAACTATGGAGCTATAAAACAGAATTCGTAACACAGCAAGAATATCGGTACCGTCTCCCAATATCTCTCTCTGCCTCACAGCAGGTGCAAAGTAGACGTATAGAATACTTGAGGAAAGCAAGCCGGCTGATAACAAAATCAAACCACCGATCACAAGAGAGAAATCTAAAGTGATCCCCAAATATCGCGCGATACATACACCCAGGAAATATGAAAGCCCGGCGAAGAGTAAATTTAACGGCTGACTAATCCGAACGGCTACGTGGAATGGGGATTTCATTCGGTCATTAACTTTCGGATATCACGATGATGAATTTGGTTATGGCGGTAAACCATTTTGATCATTTCACCGATGGTCGTTTCTCCCAGGAAAGGATGTCGCCCAGGCTTCGACAAGTCCGACTCGTTCATCGCGGATACGAGGGAAATCATATCCGCGCGGACAGCTTGAAATAATCCAATCAGATTTTGATATGGAACATCCCGCATCCCAGCATACTGATCGGCGTTGAAGGTATCGATATCGAAATCTTCTTCTGTGCCTGATCCGCCAGCAAGAATATCTTTGAATAACTGCAGGAAACCCTGCTCGGCAGCAACAAAATGAGAAAGGATATCTCGTACTTTCCAGGTGGTGTCTTCTGTGTATACCTTCATGGACCATTGGTCCTCGCTCAGAGAAATGAAAAATGTAAGGGATTTTTCCCCCTCCACTTTTAACCTCTCCGCCAGGAAAGCAATCGAATCTGCCATTAGTTCTCCAGAACTATAAAAGCGAGTATCCACCATCAACCACGATGGTTTGTCCGGTTACGTACTCGTTTTTCAACAAATAATCCAGCGCACTGGTTATTTCGGAGGGCTTAGCCGAACGTCCGAGCGGAATCCTGGCAACGAGTCTGTCCCATTCCTCGCTGCTCATGCTGTCGGATCGATACACAAGCCCTGGAGCGATCGCGTTGACCCGGATTTTTGGCGCAAGAACCCTGGCAAGGAGTCTGGTGAAGGATTCCAGACCCGCCTTGCTGATTACATATACTGGAAATCCGACCCAATTTTTCCGTGCGCCTACATCGGATATGTTGACTATTACAGCTCCAGCCTCCATTCGCTTGGCTGCGTTTTTCGCGCACATCATGGGTGCTCGTAAATTCAGGTCGATCGTAAAGTCGAAATCTTCAAACTCGACATCCAGCAATCCTACAGGCTCCATAACAGCTGCAGAATTGATGAAAACCCTTAAGGGGCTATCCGTCGAATCGATCGTTTCGAATAATCGTGAAATCTGGACGGGATCCTTCAAGTCTCCGCAAACCACGTAAGCTTGCACGCCAAGTGCAACGATTTCGTCGGCTGTTTTTTGAGCGGCTTTGGACGATTCGTGACAATGAACCACGATCGAATAACCTTTAGCGGCCAGGAACAACGCCAGATCGCGTCCCAATCGGTGGGCACCGCCAGTGACAACAGCCAGGGGTGGTTTTTCTGCCATGAACATATCAGAGTTTTACCATAAAAAAGACCCTAAAGGCAAATTGCCTTCAGGGTCGATAAACCTCATCCGAAGTTTACTTCTTAAAGTAATTCGAGATGAAGAACCATATATTAGCTGGACGTTCAGCAAGTCTCCTCATGAAATAGGGATACCAATGAGTCCCAAAAGGTACATAAACTCGCACAGGGTATCCCTCCTTCAAAAGGCTCTCCTGTAAATCCCTGCGAATGCCGTAAAGCATTTGGAATTCCAGACCGGATTTCGGCAATCCCATTTTTTCTGCATAGGCTTTGGCGAACGCGATTTGTTTCTCATCATGCGTGGCGATCGCAGGGATGGGAGGGATCCGGCCGTCATCACTTATGTTAGTTCCGTATTTTAAGGATGCATCGATCAGAATCGAGGTAAGGATGTCGAAATTGGCGTCCACATCGGCTTTTTTGGGATAAGCAACAATCGCCGGCTCTTTGTATGCACCCTTTACCAGACGGAAACTGGTCCTCTTCTCAAGCATTGCCCTCGTATCATTTTCGGCTCTGAACAGATAGGACTGCATCGCCATGCCTACCGTGTTAACTGTGAAGCCTTTCGCGAGCATCGCATTGAACATTTCGATGGTCTTGTCTGTGTAAGGAGAATCCTCGATATCGATCCTGACAAAATTACCGTACTGGCGGGCTCGTTCCAATATTCGATTCAGGTTATTTCCGCAGACTTCATCGTCCATACCCATTCCAATTTGGGTAAGCTTGATGGACACGTTCGACCGAATTCCAGCTTTCTGAATATCGTCCAGAATGGCAATTATCCCATCCGCTGAGCGATTAGCCTCATCGGAGTTTGTCGTGTGTTCACCCAATTGGTCGAGGGTCGCGTTGATGCCTTTTTGGTTTAACTCTTTGACTACACGCTCAGCATCCACCATTTGCTCCCCTGCCACGAATCGGGAAGCCATTCGCCAGGCGAATCCCCAATTCGTTACTAGGTTTTGAGCCCACTTCGCCTTTGAAAAATAAATGAAAAAGGAGCGCAGCATAATTCTCCAATCCTGTTTCTTACTTAGAAAAAGTGACAAATCTCACAAAAGAATTGTAGCACATAAGCCATTTGCCATCTGTGTTATACTTTTTTCTCGCAAGACCTAAAAGTAAGAATTGACACCAATTTAGGGTGACGTATGCACCGGTTTGTAAAATTTTGCTGGTTCGTTCTTGTGTGGACAATTTTTGTTATCTTATGGGGCGCATTGGTCAGAGCCACGGGCTCAGGCGCAGGCTGCGGAAATCATTGGCCAACCTGCAATGGGGTCATAATCCCACAAGCACACCAAATTGAAACCGCCATCGAATTCATCCATAGGCTTTTGAGCGGCGGCGCGTTACTCCTGGTCTTGACCATGCTCCTTTGGGGTTGGAAAATCTCCCATAAAGGGGATCCGGTCAGAATTGGATTAGTTGCATCCACTGCTTTTATACTTGCGGAATCGCTTCTTGGCGCAAGCCTGGTTCTCTTTGGGCTAGTGACGACCAATCAATCTCTCGCTCGCGCCATCGTGATGGCTTTCCACTTGCTAAATACGTTCTTCCTGCTTGCATCAATTACGTTAGCTGCCTGGTGGGCAGGCGGCGGGAAATCTTTATCGCTAAAAAACGATGTTCCCCGTTCTTGGCTTTTTGGGCTTGGCTTGGCAGGGGTAGCCCTTATTGGGATGACTGGCGCGATCACAGCGCTTGGAGATACGTTATTTCCCGCGGAAAGTTTGGCGCATGGATTGGCGCAGGAATCGGATCCGAGCGCTCATTTTCTTATCCGCCTGAGGATTTATCATCCAGCAATTGCGATCATCGCTGGAGCCTATTTACTTTTCCTTGCGAGATATATCAGAAGCAGGAATGACAATATCCATTCTCGCAGGCTCGGACACGCACTGATCATCCTTGTTCTTGTTCAATGGACTGCGGGGTTAGCTAATGTTCTTTTGCTCGCTCCAGTTCCCATGCAAATAATCCACCTCTTCATCGCTGATTCGATCTGGATCCTGCTCGTGCTCTTTTCCGCAGTAAACTTGGAGACCAAGAATGGTAACCGTTCATCAGAAACTCCCTTAGAGGCATTGTGAGAAATAGAGGCTCTTCGTTTGCAACAAGATGGATTTCGCTGGCATTTTTCGTCGCAGCGATTATTCTTTTAATGGTTCAGCTTGTCACGTATTCAAGGTTGAGGGCTAACTATCCAATCGGCATGAAGATCGCAGGAGTCCCGGTCGGTGGGATCGATCCTCAGACCGCCAGCCAGCGACTGCTCCAAGTCTACACCAACACACCAGTCGAGATACGGCTGGGCGACCAAATCGTCCAAATGGACCCATCGAGCGCCGGATATTCCATCAACCTGGACTCCATGCTCGCCGCAGCAGATTATGAAAGGACCGGTGGAGCATTCTGGCTGGGCTTTTGGGATTATCTATGGAACAGGCAGTCCAACCCGGCAGAAATCCCTTTGATCGATAGTATAAATTCCGAACAATTGGAAAATTATCTTCGCACCGAGATTGCAGCCCGATATGACAAGCCTGCAGTCCCTGCACAGCCGGTTGCTGGGAGTACGCAATTTCAAACCGGCCTTCCGGGACAATCCCTGGATATTGCTCGCGCAGCCGTTCTCGTCGAAGACGCATTGCGATCGCCATCCAGTCGCGTTGTTACCCTGCCATTTTCCAATGTCAGACCACCTCGCCCATCTCTAAGTAATCTCCAAATTCAACTGCAGCAGATCATCGATCTCGCCGGATTCGACGGCATTGTAGGTTTCTATCTTAAGGATCTTCAATCCGGCGAAACCCTCCATTTTGTTTACCTGGACGGAGAGCTGGTTCCCGTCAATCCGGACGTCGCATTTACGGCGTCGAGCACGATAAAGATACCGATCATGATTACGACCTACAAAACAAACGGACCTGCCTTGGACGAATCAACCAAAGAATTAATCCTGGATATGATCACCAAGTCAGAAAATCCTCAATCAGACGCACTCATGGCAAGGCTCGATGAATATAGCGGACCACTGATCGTTACGGAGACATTACGTCAACTTGGGATAGAAAACACGTTTATCGCCGGGTATTTCAAAGAAGGCTCCTTCCTGCTGGAAAAAATACAAACACCGGCAAATTCACGAGGTGATATTTCCGCTGATCCGGATGCCTACAATCAAGTCACGGCCTCTGATATTGGCACGATCCTGGAAGATTTATATCAATGTTCGGAAACGGGAGGAGGGGCATTGGTAGCCGCCTTCCCAGGAAAAATAACCAAAGCAGCTTGCGAGGAAATGATCGAGTTTTTAAAGAAGGATCGAATCGGAGTTTTAATCGAAGCAGGAATGCCTGAAGGGACTCAACTGGCGCATAAGCACGGCTGGATCAGCGGTCCGTCAGGAATAATTCAGAACATCAGCGATGCCGCCATAGTTTATACACCAGGTGGAAACTATGTTCTCGCAATTTATGTATACCACCCCGTCCAGGCAATCTGGGAACCTGTTTCCGAAATGATCGCCCAGATTTCAGAAGCCACCTACAATTATTTCAACCTTACCGAATAACAGACCCATAAAATGAGTGACGCATTAAACCTGTACCGCCTGCAACAACTGGACACGCGCCTGTCACTAATCGAATCGCGCCAAAAAGCGATTCGGGATGCGCTTGAGAACAACGCTGCCCTATCAGAATCCAAAAAGAGGCTCCTCGAGGCGAAATCAAAAAAAGATTCGACAGAAATCGCGCTCGCTCAAAAAGAAACACGAAACCAAGGCTAAAAAGAATTAAAATCGAACAAATCGAATCGACCATGTACGGGGGGAGCATCAGTAATCCCAAGGAATTGCAGGAATTACAACAGGAACTTAGCTTGTTTAAGAAGCAACATGCCTTGCTTGAGGATCAGCAACTGGAGGAGATGCTATTACTGGAAAAGGCTCAACTTGATTTACACTCAGCTGCCGAATCCCATCGATTAATCCTTTCGAGGGTGGAGCAGGAAAACACGGTCCTGGTCGGCGAACGTGAAACTCTCGATAAAGAGGCGGATAAATTAAAAATCGAAAGGCAGGCAGTCGTGGATTCGATCGATGGTCGCTTTTTGTCACTCTATAACGATATCAGCGCACAACGACACGGTATAGCAGTGACAACCATCAGCGATAATTCCTGCGATTCATGCGGAGCCGTCCTTACCCCTGCGCAACAACAATCTGCCCACCATTCCAATCAGGTTTTTCGATGCCCGTCCTGCGGCAGGATAGTCTACTCGTAAAATCCGGACATCCCAGCTAACAAAAACCTTGCAAGCACACCTAGAGACATCACAACGGAACAAATTCATACTAAAATAAAAATATGTTCTCTGGTTTTCGCGTTGAGTTCGACGTACTATCGCTTATTCTCGGAGCTGTCCTGGCTACCGTATTCTGGTGGCTGGTTCAGTTAATTCGCCCTCAACTTAGCCAAATCCGCGCCAATTTCCGCCAAACTAAAACCAAGGGGAAAGGAAAAACATCAACCGGGCTTGAGGACCGTTATCGAAAGCAGGTGCTAAGGCAGGTTCAAGGGATGCACCTCGCAGCCTCTCTTTTTGCGCTCGACGAGCTGGTAATTCCGCCTCGATTAATTGCTCCGCCCGCCAGATCCGAACCGGGCATGACTCACGCGGAAGAAGATGTTGTCAGCCAGACCCTGCCCTACATGCCGGCATTTCCAGAACTCGCTGCCACCTACAGAGCTACCAGTTTTTCTTTGGCTCAAGCCACGGCGGGAAATGTAAATATCGCTCTGATCGGGCAACCAGGGTCTGGAAAAACCGTGGCGCTGGCTCATTTTGCGGCTCAAATTATTCATCGCTCCGTAGAAACAAGCCACCTAAAGGGCTACATCCCTTTTATTATCCATGTGAGTGATCTCGACATCCCACCGAAATCCAATGATCTTGTAAATTCCATCGCAGATATCGTATCCGAACAGGCTTCTGTGTTCGACTCGGGTCGAATGCCGAAATTTACCCGGACGGCGTTTGAGGATGGTCGCGCTGTCCTGATCCTTGATGGTCTGGATGAAATCGCCCCTGAATCTTTAAGACAATTCTCCGAGCTTCTCAAGCAGCTCCTAAGAAGCTACCCAAAAACAAAAGTGGTTGCTACCGGCTCACCGGAATATATCGATGGACTTTCCGCGCTTGGTTTTTCACCGCTCGTTGTCCTACCCTGGGGTTTCGACCAACAGAAGGAATTTCTGGATAAATGGTCGGAACTATGGGCGAAATATGTATCCAACGAAGCGTGGGCTCAATCTTCCATTACCAGTGTCGACTCTGTTCTGTTAAACCAGTGGCTGAGGACGGATGTTGTGAACCTCACGCCTCTTGAGTTTACCCTCAAGACTTGGGGTGCCTACGCAGGCGATATTCGAGGTTCCAAACCTCTTGACTTTGTAGAAACTCACATACGGCGAATGATGCCGGCCGGTGTACCCCTGGAAGCTCTCGGGGTGCTGGGTTATCAGGTCATCGCCAACTCATCGTCAATTTTCGACAGCCGGCGCGGCAAAGGTTGGATTAAATCGTTCGAGCCTGCCGAGGATGATACTCCTAACGCTGTTGCGACTCCCGAAGGCGATTCCGTTCCGGTCGATTCCGAGACCAACAACGAATTGTTATTCGAAGAACAGCCGGAAAATCAGCAGAAAAAAACCAAGAAAAAAGGTGGAGCTAAGGCACCAGCACCAAAAGCCAGCTTGCTGTCCAAGCTGGCCGACAGCGGTCTGATCGAGAGCAGACGTAACGGACGTATGCGATTTGTTCATCTGGTATTTGGCGGGATCCTTGCCGGTGAAGTCATGAACTCCACATCAGCAGGCACCATTCTCAGCCAGGAACCATGGACCGGACGGTCATTGGCGCTGGCATCCTTTGCCGCAAAAGGCGATGCAACAGACATGGTCGCCAGCCTGCTATCGCAGCAGGATGAGATGCTCAATCGCAACATCCTTTCCGCCGGTCGTTTTCTGAGGGACGCCCCCAAGCAGGCGACCTGGCGTGCAAATGTTTTGTCTGCCCTCGTTCAATTAATGAAAAGTGATAGACCGGTTACGCTCCGGATGCAAGCCTTTGCTGCCATGGTACTCAGCGAAGATCCGGCTGCGTCCATGCTCTTCAGGCAGCTGATGCAATTATCAGACAAAGACCTTCGGCAGATGGCAATACTGGCAAGCGGAGCGATCCGCGATATGAAATCAGCCGAGATGATCATTTCACTGATTGGCGACTATAATCCCGCAATCAAGCATGCGGCATGCCTTGCGCTTGTTGCCATCGGCTCTCCCCCATGCCTGGAGGCTGTTGCAAAAGCGCTGCTCCGGGGCGACGAGGATCTTCGCAGAGCAGCAGCCGAATCCCTCGCGAACAACCGGGTGGAAGGGCACGCCGCGCTTCAGGAAGGTACCAGTTCGAAGGATATACTTCTGAGGCGGGCTGTAGTTTATGGGCTAGCGAGGCTGGACGAAAAATGGGTATCGGGGATTCTGGAAAAAATGCAGGTTGAGGATGAACAATGGGTTGTGCGGAACGCAGCTGCCGAAACGCTCGAATCTCGCGCAAGACTCAACCCAAGAGTCCCTCGAAAATTACAACCGCCTCATGAAGCTCCCTGGCTGATCGAATTCGCCGGACGTTATGGCGTGGGTATCGCGCCGGGAGCACCCACGACAGACCTTTTGCTGCGAGCAATAAAAAGCGATAATGAAGAGGAACGGCTGGCTGCACTTAATTATCTCCGGCTCATGCCCTCTGAAAACGTCCTAAGTACCTTGTATCAGACTTTTTTCTCGACAGAGGATGCGTCCCTTAAGGAAAACATCTATTCCGTCTTGTGGGAATATGCGCTGGGAGGCGTGAAAATTCCATCCCCAATGCAATTCGGGTTGGGCTGATAAAATCTCCCTGCGGAATCCCGCAGGGATTTCCATCAAAGGATGAGCTCATGCTGATCACAAATGCGACGATTGTGACCTGGGAAAAGCCAAACAGAATTTTACCCAATCATGCACTTTTCATTGACGATTCGGGGATAATCACAGAAGTTGGTCCCTCGGCAGCACTCTCCGTGAAATATCACGACCCTTCCGCTTTGGATGCCCAGGGTCAACTCGTTCTGCCGGGTAACATTTGCGCACACACCCATTTTTATGGGGCTTTTGCCCGAGGGATGGCTGTTCGAGGCAAGCCTCCGAAGATATTCCCCGAAATCCTCAAGCAGCTATGGTGGCCGCTTGACCAAGCCTTGACCGAAGAAGATATTCGCTATTCCGCGCTGGTTTGCCTGATCGACGCCATCAAGCATGGTACGACCACGTTATTCGATCATCACGCTTCGCCAAATTTCATCGACGGCTCTCTGGATGTCATTGGCGACGCGGTTGCACAATCCGGACTGAGAGCGGTTCTCTGTTACGAAGTTACCGATCGAGGCGGGAAGGCGAAGGCGAAAGCGGGCATTAGGGAAAACGCGCGTTATATTCAAAAAACAAAGCGTGAAAACAACAAGATGCTTTATGCAAGTTTCGGACTCCACGCTCCGTTGACTCTCTCCGATCGGACTCTTGATGATTGCCTATCAGCCAACCCTCCCGGAAGCGGTTTCCACACCCATCTCTCTGAGAGCATCTGGGACGCGGCAAAGGTGAGGAAAGACGGCAACGGATCGCCAGCTGGATGGTTAAACCGGCATGGAATATTGGGACCCAAATCGATCGCAGCTCACTTTGTCCATTCAACGAGGACCGAAAAAGCCTTGATCGCCAAATCAGGGACCTGGGTCACGCACCAGCCCCGGTCAAACATGAATAATGGGGTTGGCGTTGCGCCCATTGAGGAGATGCTTTCGGCCGGCATCAAAGTGTGCCTTGGAAATGATGGATTCTCGAACAACATGTATGAAGAATTCAATACCGCCTATTTGCTTCACAAGGTGCACAATAAAGATCCTCAAGCCATGAGCGGAAATTCCATTATCGACATCGGAATCTGCAACAACGCTGCTCTCGCCAATGCATTTTTTCCAGTTGATCTCGGCGTTGTCAAGGAAGGTGCAGCCGCAGATCTCATCTTTGTTGACTACAAACCCTTTACTGAGCTAACGGAGGGAAATTTGCCGTGGCACATTTTGTTTGGATTCAGAGCGGGGATGATCAAGGCAACGATCGTCAATGGCAAAGTCCTCATGAAAAATGGGGAACTGAAAACATTGGATGAGGATAAAATCATACGACAAGCCAGATCATTGAGTAAAAAAGTCTGGGAGAGGTATGAACACCAATTTAATAACAAGAGGTAAAAACTGATGGCAGTTTCGGATAAAACAATTGCAGTTTTAGGCGGAACAGGGAAAGAAGGAAAAGGTCTTGCCTATAGGTGGGCAAGAGCCGGCATGAGTGTCATGATCGGCTCAAGAAATGTCGATCGAGCAAAGGAAACCGCCAGCGAACTCAACCAATTGCTTTCCATAACCTCAATAATTGGTAAAGACAATTTGGCTGCTGCCCGCGAGGCGGACATCATAGTCCTTTCCGTGCCCTACGCAGCTCACCGGGACACACTCGAATCGATTAAACCTGCTCTCGTTGGGAAAATTTTGGTGGATGTCACGGTCCCCCTCGTCCCCCCTAAAGTGACCAGGGTTCAGATGCCACCCTCAGGGTCAGCAGCGTTGGAAGCTCTTGAGATAGTAGGCGAAGGAGTGGAGGTAGCCAGTGCATTTCAGAATATCTCGTACGAGCACTTGAATAAAAACGATGGTATTGAATGCGATGTCCTCGTGACAGGAACAAGCAAGGAGACGAGAGCGCTTGTGCTCGAATTGGTGGCTGCTGCGGGATTAACCGGGTGGGACGCAGGTGCGTTGGAAAACTCCATGGTCGCGGAAGGATTGACCAGCATCCTTATCCATATTAACAAGATTTACGGCTCGACCCATGCAGGTATAAGAATTACAGGCATTAGCAAGAAATAACCTCTTGGGAATCTTCTCAGAATGACACTTTCTCTGACATCGCTTTCAGGAATTCCATTCATCACGCCTGGAATGGATCTCGCGGATGTGATCATCGCGGGTCTGGAAAAATCCACTGTTCAACTCCTGGACAATGATATTATCGTTATCGCACAGAAAGCCGTCAGCAAGGCTGAGGGCAGGTTCGTCGATCTTAAAACGGTTAATCCGTCCCAGAAGGCTTTTGCTCTCGCGAAAAAAACTGAGAAAGACCCAAGGTTGGTCGAATTAATCCTCAGGGAATGCAATGATGTCCTCCGCACTCGCCCGGGAACAATTATCGTTGAACATAAGCTCGGATTCGTATGCGCCAGCGCGGGGATCGATCACTCCAACGTCACCATGGATGGCAGGGACCACGAAGATATCGTCCTGCTTCTGCCGGAAAATCCTGATCGCTCTGCCTGTGAGATTCGAAAATCCCTGGAAGATCGGTGCGGCGTCCGAATCGGCGTCCTGATAAATGATTCCCATGGACGCGCCTGGAGATTAGGAACGACGGGCGTTGCCATTGGAATGAGCGGGATCCCCGGAATCATCGATGAGCGAGGTTGGAAGGATTTTACAGATTACACTCTCCAGATCACAGTGGTCGGCGTGGCTGACGAGCTGGCCGCTGCCGCGTCGCTGGTCATGGGGCAAGCCGCGGAGGGTACGCCGATCGTCCACGCGCGAGGGTTTCCCTATCCGCTTAGAGAAGGGCAGCTATCCGAGGTCCTAAGACCAAAGGACCAGGATTTATTCAGATAAGGAGAGGAAAATTCAATGAAGTCCATTCCCAAGAGTCACATGGATTTAATTAAGGATGAAAAAAAAGCGATTGCCTACCTTGCCACAATTATGAAGGACGGCTCGCCACAGGTCACACCGGTCTGGTTCAATGCGGATGGGGATTATTTGTTGATCAATTCCGCAGAAGGCCGCATTAAAGACAGGAACATACGGACGCGTCCCGAAATTGCTCTTGTGATCGTCGACTCGGATGATCCCTACCGTTATTTACAACTCCGCGGGAAAGTAGTGGAAATTACAACAGATGGCGCAGACGAACATATCGATGCGTTGTCATTCAAGTACACCGGGAAGGCGAAATATCAATGGCGCAATCAAAAAGAAAAAAGGGTTAAGTACAAGTTCCGCATAGATAAAGTGGATGCGCATTAAATGGAATTGCATGATTTTCTGCGCTCGAGGCGGAGCACCAGAAGGTTTACCGGGGAGGAAATTGACCCAAAGGTCATCGACCGAATTCTAGAAACAACATCCTGTGCTCCGTCCGCTCACAACAGCCAGCCATGGCGATTTGCAGTCTTGAAGACGGAACTGACGAAAAAAAAGATCGCTGAAAACATGGCGGAGGTATTCGAAAGTGACCTCTCACAAGAAGGTCTTTCAGCGGACGAAATCCACAAACGAATAACACGATCGAAGGAACGTATAACGAATTCGCCTGTCGTGGTCGTTCTATGCATGGACGAAACGGATCTGGATAAATACCCGGACAACCGCAGGCAAGCGGCCGAATCCATCATGGGGATTCAATCCACGGCAATGGCGGGTCTTCAGCTGCTGTTGGCAGCTCACGCTGAAGGTCTGGGGGCAGTGTGGACTTGTGGACCGCTCTTCGCGCCCGAAGCAGTTCGTACCACTCTGGCGTTACCCGAATCCTGGCAGCCGCTTGGGATGATTCTGATCGGACATCCAGCCGAAAGTCCAACAATTAAAAACTCCAAGAAACTGGCTCAGTTAGTTAAATACATCGATTAAGATATCTCTATCGGAGACAGTATGAAAATAGTTGCGTTGGCTGGTGGAGTCGGTGGAGCGAAGCTCGTCCATGGATTCGCGCAAATTCTTGCCGCGGATGACCTGACGGTGATCGTAAACACAGGGGACGATTTCCATCATTGGGGATTAAAAATTTGTCCCGATCTGGATACTGTCTGCTATACCGTAGCTGGTCTCGCGAACCCAGAGACAGGCTGGGGGCGCCGGGACGAAACCTGGATTGTTCTCAACGAAGTGAAGCGATTGCAGGGAGAGGATTGGTTCAGGATCGGAGACCGGGATCTCGCCACCCACGTAGAAAGGACAGAAAGACTGGCCTCCGGACAGACGCTTACACACGTCACTCAATCCTTTTGCCGTTCATGGGGAATTCGGTGCACCATCCTGCCCATGTCGGACGATCCAATAGCAACCATAGTAGACACACAAGACAATGGTGAGATGGCATTTCAAGAGTACTTCGCTCACCAAAAATCAGAACCCAGGATAAAGGGAGTCAGATTTGCAGGAATAGAATACTCACGCCCGTCACCCGGGGTCCTTGAGTTCGATCGCAAGTGCGGACGCCGTGGTTTTTTGTCCTTCAAACCCGTGGGTCAGCCTGGATCCAATCCTTTCCGTGCCGGGAATTCTCCCATCGGTAAAAAAGAAGAAGGTAGTCGCATCCGTATCGCCTATCGTTGGAGGTAAGGCGATCAAAGGACCCGCGGCCAAAATGTTCAACGAATTGGGCATCGAGCCTTCAGCACTGGCGGTTGCCCGACATTATCACGGGACGATCACTCATTTCATTTTTGACGATCAGGATAAACATCTGGAATCTGATATCTCCAGTCTTGAACTAAATTCCTTTACAACGGATACGATCATGAACACCGAAGCCGACCGTCGCAGAGTTGCCGTAGATGTGCTAAACTTTATCAAGAGATCTCCATGACCCTTTGGGCAATCGTTCCGGTAAAACCTATTATTATTGGTAAATCCCGTTTGGCCAGCGTACTAACAAGCGAAGAACGCGCCAGGCTCAATCGTATGCTACTGGAGCGAACGCTGGAGGTCATCAAGGATTCTCCTGCCATCGAGGGATCGCTGGTGGTCAGTCGAGACCCCGAGGTTCTGGCCATTGCCCGCGAATTTGGAGCAAGGACAGTCCTCGAGCATGGTCAAACGCAAACCGATTTAAATTTGGCTTTATTAAGGGCTACCGCCGTGGCAAAAGCATTTGAGATTAATGCGATTCTGGTTCTCCCTGCCGATCTGCCCCTGATTTCCCCGGACGATATCCAGGCGATGGCGAACGAGTCGCTCAATACACCCGTCGTCGTCATAGCCCCAGACCGCCACAACGACGGGACGAACGCCATGCTAATGAGTCCTGCAGGTTTGATCAAATTTGATTATGGGCCTAATTCATTCAATCGTCACTGCATGCACGCCCTGGAAGTTGGCGCCAGGTTGGAAATCATTCGCCGGGTCAATCTGGGACTCGACCTGGATTATCCGGATGATCTCGATTATTTTGAGAATGTCCAATCCATGAGACAGGAGTCAATATGAACAAAAGAGTAGCGCTTTATTTGCAGGATTCGCATGACCTGCGAGATGGACTTGATTACGTCAGATATGCCGAAGAAAAGGGGTTTGAAGCGGTCTGGCAGGCCGAATCCCGACTGGTCCGGGATGCCATCGTACCCATGGCTGCTTATGCAGCAGTTACCCAGAAGCTCAAAGTCGGATCCGGTGTGATCAACAACTGGACCCGGAATATCGGTTTACTTGCCGCCACCTATCTCACGCTGGATGACCTGGCGCCCAACCGAATCATCTGCGGAATTGGTGCCTGGTGGGATCCTCTTGCCAGGAATGTTGGCATCGACAGGAAAAAACCACTCACCGCGATGAAGGAGACCGTGCTCATCCTTCGGCGCCTTCTCAACATGGAACGGGTTACGTTTCACGGCGAATTCATCCACGTGGATGGCATCGAATTGGATGTTGTTCACGGGAGGCGGGAACCCAGAAATGTGCCTATAATGATCGGCGCTACGGGAGATCAAATGATGGAATTGACCGGCGAGATATCGGATGGCGCCGTACTCAATTACTGCGTACCGCCGGAATACAATCACAAAGCGCTGGAATTACTCGAGATTGGTGCCAAAAAGGCAGGCCGCAGCCTCAGCGAGATCGATCGCCCGCAGTTGATCGTTTGCTCAGTTGACCTTGACCATGACCGCGCGATTGAAACAACTAAAATGCTGCTATGCCAGTATCTAGCCCAGCAGCCTCACATCGCGAAAGCAAGTGGCGTCTCGCAGGAAATTGTTACGGAAATCCAATCCACTCTTGGTTGGCCTGCAACTAAGGAGCAGATCAACAAGGCGAAACACCTTGTTCCCGACGATCTGGTTCTTCGTATAACGGCGTCCGGGACCCCGGATGAAGCCAGAGAAAAAGTCAACGAGTATATAAGGAATGGATGCACGTGTCCGATCCTTTATCCGGTTGGAGGAAATGTCCAACTTCTGATCGATACATTTGGGTCATAAGGCTTGGTGAAAATTCGCGATTTTGGGCAGATAAATCATGCAGGATTAGCAGAATCCTCCGCTCGTATTATAAGAGACTGTCACGTAACTATGGTATGATACATAGTTTCCAGCGAAACGATTTCGCGGGAAGGAATTATCTCTATGAACGATACCCCATCACCTTCTACGACACATTTCCAAGAGGAATACGAACAGATAAAAACCCTCTATGCCGCTCAGCCAGGGATTGTCCAGCGATTCCTGGAAGCGCAAGCCAGGCAAATTGCCGATGCGCTCATTGAGCATATGCCGTATGTCCGCTTTTCTCTGCCGGACCGCGTAGTCGGAGCTGTGGCTAAACTGGGTGAAAATGCGCCGATGTCTGTCCCTCAGAGCGCAAGAAACCAGGCTGTCGGCGGGGTAAAAAACAGATTGCTCAACAAAGATGTGAGGCAGGAATTAAGGCATAGGCTGGCCGAGCTGGAGCAAAATCCGGATCAATCCATATCCATCAGTACGAGTTTAATACGCTATGCAACCGTGTTGCATATGGTCCACAACATGCTTCCTTCAGGAAGAAGTGTCACATACTTGGCCGATGAAGATGACGAGATTCCCACGATTCCACAGGCTGATGAATTGGAACCGGAATCGGCGATCACAGCAGCCACCGACGCCATTGCCGAAGAGATGAAATCCGAGGAGGGACGGGGCGAGCTCCTGGTCCCCTATGTACCGGCAGCCCGTAGATTTTATCTGCCGCAGTGGGTGGCATTTGACGAAAACAACAATCTCCTGGTCGGTTCGATCGAAGAAGCGCAAGCCCATATCGCATCGATGCAGCGTTTTGTTTCAATCCTGCATGCCGCCATCGCGCTGGCATCCTATATCGTCGCCGATGAGGACTACCAGAAGAAGCGATACGGAATCCTTGGACAATTGATCAACCAGGGTCGATCCTATACCCTTTACCAGACGAAGGAGATAATCAACAGAATCCGATCCAGGGCGGCAGCGCATGACCTCAATCGCGGGCTGAGTCTAAGACTGCCATTCTTCGACGATCAGGAATTACAGGTAGGCTTCTCAAAGTTCGAAGTCATCCCCGCCGGAAGGATCATGTTCGTACCCGCCTTTGTCGTTCGAGCCTCACGGGAAGAACAGGCGAAAATTTCTCAAGATACACGGCTCAATTCGTCCACGCGTAGGCACCTGCTCCATGAATTACGATTACTCGAAGAAGCGTTCTTGTCTTCAGAGGATTTGACCTAAGGAATTACCATGTCGATTCTTTTTACTGCCGGTTTATTGATTGTTTTTGTCGTTGTCTCCATTCGTGTTTCGCCTCGCGAGAAGGCAGAAGACGCGCACATCCATGGAGCAGGTCAGGTCGGCCTTCTTGCGGCTTTAGCCCTCTTCGGCGTGGATTATTTTACGTCCTACTTTTATGCGACAGGCGAAATGATGGAAGCCTTGCATCCCTATGGGCTTGAGCACCTGGCGTATTTCGCTGTCATGGTGATCGGAATCGCAAACCTTGTCTTTGGGGCGCTATACATGTACTCTCTGGGTGTCTTCAGCGAAGGAGGCGGCTCCTTTACCGCAGCACTCAGATATCTAGGTCCTTCACTCAGCTTGGTTGTGGCATTTATCTTGCTGCAGGATTATATTTTTACAATCGTTGTCTCAACCTTGTCGGGTGTCGATCAGCTTCTTTCGCTACGCCAAGCAGGCGGAATCGCATGGTATTGGCACTTTCTAATCGGCGCAGTCCTGGTTGTGATCACGTGGTATATCACAATTCGAGGAAGAGGGGAATCCGCCCAGGTTGTTTTTACAGGATTGGGAATCTTTGTACTTCTCACCATAACCATGGTCATCGGATTAGTCATCGCCAAGGCGACTGGAGTACCGCCTTTGCATGTTGAACCTCCTCAGGAAGTGGCCACCATTTGGGAGGCTTTATTTCACCTGCTGGGGGCATCTATGAAGGGGTTGGTCGCATTAACCGGTCTCGAAGCAATGTCGAATGGCATTCAATTTGTTATTGACAAGGACCCAGCCATCGTTGTCTGGGGCAGAAAACTCTTACCCAAGCTTGAGAAGTTGTGGCATTTCTATAGTGGGAAATCTGGCATCGGGCGTCTCGTTCAGACTTCATTTCTTTTTTATGGCGCTATAACAACATTTTTCTTAACTTACTTTTCCATACAATTCAATGCATTCGACGGCGTTGATGGCCGGAGCCTGGTGGGCAACTTATCCTATATCGGATTCAACGCCATTTCGGCGAATGGAGGTTTCGTCCTTTTTTGGGCTTATCAAATTTTAGCTGTGGCTTTGCTCACAGCAGCATCCATGACCGCTTTTCAGGATTTGCAGGCGATCACGTGGCGCAACGTCGCCATCGGTGAACTTCCTGAAATTGTTGTTTTCCGGAATTCGCAAGGAACTTTTACGCGCCCTGTCACGGCTGCGGCTGTGGTCTCTATCATTATTCAACTTCTCGTGCGGGGCAATACCAGTACCGCCATTCCCTATTATGGAGTAGGCGTATTTATGCCTATCGCCATCATGGGTTTGGCAATGAGGCAGCACGTCAAGCAGACCCTGGTCGGCCGGCAAAGAACGATTGGACTCATCGGCACCACTTTCGCTACCGCCCTCGCTACGTTCATTTTCGTCGGTCAAATTGTTACGAAGTGGAACGAGGGGGGCTGGGTCGTATTGATCGTTTTCTCAATATTGATTCTCTTAGCCCATGTGATACTGATTTCACCTGCAGGCTACCGGGACCCTGAAGATATTCGCAGGGTGATCCGTGAAAAATCACGAATCCACGGCACAACAGGGAATGTTGTGGAATGGCAATCCCTAAAAATTCAGGAATACCGCTATGAGCTGATGATGAAAGTCTCACGCTTTTTCGGCTGGTTTGGTATCCTAAAGCCTCTGCGTTTCGAAGATTCGTCGAGCCCTGTTAACATCGGCAGCTTCGAGGATGCCCTTCGCCACGATAGCGATCGAACTTTTCTCGAAGAATATGTGGAAAGAAATGCTCCCGCTCAGGAACCCAGAGTGGGCGGAGCGCCTAAAGAATTGTCTCGACCAGAAAATTCACGGGAAGACAGTTCCACCTAAGAAAGACCCCTGCAACGTGGGATCTTTCCACCCATCGTATGCCAATCGATCAGATCCATAAGATAAAAGTAACAGATGTGTATCAGGCGATGGAAACATCGCCTGATGGTCTTTCCACGGAAGAAGCCGATTCGAGATTATCGCTATACGGCAAAAACATCTTATTCGACCAGCCGAAAACCCCTCTTTGGGAGAAATTACTCAACCACTTCAAACATCCATTAATCTGGGTGATGGTTGGGGCAAGCCTGATCGCTGCCATAGCGGGTGATTGGGTATTGGCGCTTGTTATCCTGCTCCTTTCCGTAGGGAACACATCCTTTTTATTTTGGCGGGAATACAGGGCTGAACAGGCTGTTCAAAAGCTTCAATTGGTTCTCCCAATTTATGCGCACGTGGTCAGGGACAACCAGGACGCGCACATCGAAGCGCAAAAGATTGTTCCCGGAGATATCCTCGTTCTCGCAGAAGGTGACAATATCCCCGCCGACGCCCGTGTCGTTGAGGAATACGGCCTTCGCACAAACAACTCCACATTGACCGGCGAAGCGGTGCCATCCCGAAAAATGGCCGATCCATCCTACCTCGAAGACCGCAGCGAATTGGAGCAGCATAACCTCATCTTCGCCGGCACATCCGTGGCGGCAGGCACAGGCAAAGCCGTTGTTTACGCGACGGGGATGCTCACCCAGTTCGGCCGGATCGCCCACCTGACCCAATCCGTCCATGAACCGCCCTCGAAATTGAAAGTCGAGCTCGAGCGAACTATTGGCATCATCACCTGGGTTGCCATCGGGATCTCGGGATTGATTCTCATGACGGGTTACCTCGACCCTTCGACCCGGACGAGGATTTTTGACCCCCGCCTTCTTGCGCTAGGCGTATTGGTAGCCGCCATCCCAGAAGGTCTCCCAGCCACTCTCACCCTCTCCTTGGCGATGGCAGTCCAGCGGTTGGCTCAAAAAGGTGTACTGGCAAAGAAGTTGAATATTGTCGAGACTTTAGGCAATGTGTCAGTGATCTGCACCGATAAGAGTGGTACTCTGACGCAGAATCAAATGACAGTAAGAGAGGCGTGGGTAGCGCGCCAAAAAATCCGAATCACCGGTGCTGGTTATGAGCCCAAGGGCGAATTCATTCCGTCGCCCATTGGAACACCATTTGAAAATGATCTGCACACCCTTCTCGACGCTGCCACCTGCTGCAATAACTCCAGGATCGTTCCCCCATCTCTCGAACGACCCATGTGGACGAATCTCGGAGACCAGACCGAAGCTGCGCTGAAAGTTGCCGCTTTCAAATCGGATATCAACGAAGATGAGTTGGAACTCATGTATCCCAGAGTTCACGAAATCCCTTTTGATGCACGCCGAAAGCGGATGACCACAATTCATAGGGATGCCAACAGGGAAATAGCTTTTGTCAAAGGAGCCCCAAGGGAGGTCCTGCAGCTTTGTTCCCATGTTCTAATTTCCGGCCGGGATGAACCCCTAACAGAATCGCTAAAATCCGAAATTCTCGCGACCAATGATGATTATGCTCGTAATGCATTGAGGGTACTGGCACTGGCCCAACGACCGCTGCAGACCAAGCTCGGATCGTACTCCGTTGAAACGGTCGAACGCGATCTCACTTTTCTGGGCTTAATGGCCATGATGGATCCTCCCCGCCCTGAAGTAGAGGAGGCAATCCGGACGTTTAAAAAAGCTAGTATTCGAATCGTCATGATCACCGGCGATTACGGACTTACTGCCGAATCGCTTGCCCGGCGTGTTGGGATGCTTGAGACATCCAATCCCACCATCATCACGGGGCAGGAATTGGACTCTATGACTGAATCAGAACTGATCCGGTCTCTCGACCAGGAGGTCCTGTTTGCGAGAATGGCGCCGGAGCACAAACTCCGCCTGGTCTCTGCATTTCAAGCCAAGGGCGATGTTGTGGCAGTGACCGGAGACGGAGTGAATGATGCTCCGGCGCTTCGGAAAGCAGACGTCGGGGTGGCCATGGGTATCGTCGGCACCGATGTAGCCAAGGAAGCGGCGGATATCATATTAACCAACGATAATTTTGGAGCCATTGTTTCCGCCATCGAAGAAGGTCGGGCGATATTCGACAATATCAGGAAATTCATCACGTACATCTTCTCCAGTAATGTTCCCGAGCTGCTGCCATTTATCGTTACCGCCATATTCCCGATTCCCTTGGCACTCACCGTCAGGCAGATCCTCGCCGTGGATCTTGGCACCGATCTACTGCCTGCGCTGGGCCTTGGCGTGGAGCGTCCTGAGCCTGATATTATGGACAAGCCACCCAGGGCAAGCAAAAAACCACTTATCGACAAAGGTTTGTTATGGAGATCATTTGGATGGCTGGGTATGATCGAAGCCGTCCTGTGCTATTTTGGATTCTTTTTGGTAATCTTCGGCTCAGGCAACCTCGGCATATTTTTTCCAATTCTGTCAGGACTTAAAGTACCGGCTTTCCTTTTTTCTCCGATGAGCGTTTATGCAGCCTACGCAATCGCCAATACGGTTTACCATGCCGGTGTTGTATCCTCGCAGATTGGCAATGCCTTCGCTTGCAGAACCGAGACATCCCATAACACCGCGATGGGGTGGTTCTCTAATAAATATTTATGGGCAGGAATTGGTATAGAATTATTGATAATTGCCCTACTCATCTATGTACCTTTCCTGGCAGGCATATTCAATCACGTTGAAATACCTGTTTACTTCTGGCCTGGACTTCTGATGTACGCCGTCGTCCTTTATTGCCTGGAATGGATACGTAAATTCATATCAAGACGGTTGAGCCGCAAGCAGGATTTATCCTTGGTGAGTTGAAAGGAGGAGAGACGTTATGAAGATCATTGTGATGGGATGCGGACGTGTGGGGTCGCAGGTCAGTCTTGTCTTATCCACCCATGGACATGACGTGACCGTTATCGACCATGACAACAACGCAGAGAACAGACTGGGCGCTAATTTTAAGGGCAGGTTATTACGAGGGCTTGGCTTTGACCATAAAGTGCTTCTGGAAGCCGGCATAGAAACGTGCGAGGCTTTTGCTGCGGTGAGCGCTTCGGACAATGCCAATATCGTCGCTGCCCGGATTGCCCGAAATGTATTCAAGGTTCCCCGAGTCATTGCCCGTCTGTACGACCCGCGGCGTGCTGAGATCTATCAGCGATTGGGTTTAATGACCATTTCCACTACGACCTGGGGCGCAGAGAGAATCTTTGAGCTGATTACTCATACTGATCTGGACGTACTTTACACATTTGGCCGAGGTGAGGTCTCAATGGTCTCCCATGAAGTTTCGAGCCTTCTGGTTGGACGCTCCTCCAAAGATGTAACCATTCCCGGTGAAATTAATCTGGTTTCAATCACCCGGGATGACAAGGCGTTTATTCCTTCGAGCGGTACCACGTTCAAAGAAGGGGACATTGTTCACCTCGCTGTCCTCTCTACATCCATGCCCCGCCTGGAGGAATTGTTTGGCCTGGAAAGGAGGATGTGACCATGTTCGTCATAATCGTAGGTGGAGGAAATACCGGTTCGTACCTGGCCAAACTCCTGTTGGACGCAGGTCATAAGGTAAAAGTTATCGAAGAGCGCCCGATTCTACTCGAAAAGTTAAAGGCAGAATTACCTGACGATACCATAATAGCCGGCGATGGAAGTTCGCCGGTCACCCTCGAACAGGCAGGCGTGATGCATGCCAATGTGCTTGCGGCTGTTACCGGCTCGGATGATACGAATTTGGTCATTACCTCCCTCGCCCGTTTCGAATTCAACGTCCCGCGGATCATTGGACGCGTCAACAACCCAAAAAATGCCTGGCTCTTCACATCGGAAATGGGCGTGGATGTCTCATTGAACCAGGCTGATATTCTGTCTCACCTGGTGGCTGAGGAAATGTCACTTGGTGACATGATGACATTGCTCAAGCTCAGACGTGGGGAATTTTCACTCATCGAGGAAAAAGTGCATCCCGAATTTGTTGCTGCGAATAAATCCCTTCGCGAATTAACCCTGCCTGCTGAATTTACCATCGTCGCGATCATTACGAAAGAATCAACTGATCATCCCGCGCGGGGATACAGTTCTGCTGCCTGCGGACGAAGTCCTCGCGCTTGTTCATGGCGAGAAGCTGGCCGAGCTGGGAGCTTTATTAGCTCCCAGGACTCCTGTCATCAGATAAAAAAATGGAGGCTGAAGCCTCCATTTTTTTATCCAAAATATTAGAGCAGTTCGAATTTTTTATGGATGCGGAGATCCCGAGAGGAGCTCCCAGCTGAAATTTCATATTCCCCAGGTTCTGCGACCCATTTTCTGGCATGAGGATCGTAGAACGCAAACGACCTTTCGTTAAGACGAAACTCAACGGTTCTCGTTTCGCCGGGCTTAAGAGCCACTTTTTCAAATCCCTTGAGTTCTTTTCTAGGGCGCGGTAAAGAAGACTCCTTGTCGCTCACATAAAGCTGGATAACTTCCGCACCAGGTCTATCCCCTATATTTGTAACATCGACGGTCAAAGTTAAAGTCTCACCTCTTTTCCCGCGCGCAGGGGATGTTAGCTTGCCATATTTGAATTTAGTATACGAAAGACCGTGCCCAAAGGGGAATAAGGGTTCAAGTTCAACCTTGTCGAAGTACCGGTACCCTACAAAGATTCCTTCGCCATAATTGACTTCCCTGCAGCCCGGGTAGGATGCGTTGATATATGCCGGGCTATCTTGCAGACGTTTCGGGAAGGTCACCGGTAACTTACCGGAAGGGTTGACATCACCAAATAAGACTCTCGTAACGGCATTTCCGTTTTCCAGACCGGGGAAAAATGCCTGGACGATCGCAGCGACATTCTCCGACCAGGGCATCTCAACCGGGGAGCCTGTATTCAACACGACGACCGTATTCGGGTTGACTGCCGCAATCGCTTGGATTAATTCATCCTGCCTGCCCGGAAGGCGCATATCAGGGCGGTCATCGCCCTCGGTCTCGAAACCATCAGGCATGCCTCCGAAAAAGATGACTTTTTCTGCGCCTTTTGCCAGCTCCACCGCTCTATCGAATCGCGGATCCGCTTCCGGTGGGAAATGGATGCCCATCCCCAACCTGTAAAATATCACCTCCTGGTGTGGATACCGGATGTATTCGATGGTCAGTTTTGATTTTTTTCCGCCTTTTAATGAAGTCACTGCGGTAGACCTTTTATGCGCATCCGGAGCGCCCGCATCACTTCCTAATACAAGCTTGCCATCGATCAGAATTCGCATCTTCCCGTTATGACCGAGCTGAAACCGATAGTCACCTGACTCTAGGGACGGTCAGCTCCCCTTCCCACCTTCCGGAAAACGGGGGAGTTGGCATCGCGGACCAACCGGTGTGGAACCAAAATTCAGGCCAGAATCCATCCTGCTCAAGAATTGGGGCTTCACTAAAATCGGGATTCTGAGAAAAAAGTACCTCTCAGTCCCTCCGGTCGAAGCCATGCTCGCGGGACATCGAAAGGCTCGGCGAAATTGTCGCATCCCCCTTCGTAAGCAAGTTCGATTTTATCGCCAACCGAAGTCCTGATCGCCTCCAACGGGGCGACCCGGTAAGGTGGATTCACCCGCGAACTGCCCCCTCCTTCGATCACAGCATTGGCAGCATTGGGTCCGATAATCGCGAGAGTTTTAACTTTCTTTTTGTCAAGCGGAAGCACATCGTTGTGATTCTTAAGAAGCGTGATGGACTCTTCAGCCAACTTCCTGGCGAGTGACTGGTGCTCGACCGTATTTACCTGACCCTTGGAAATATCTCCGTCCATGCGTCCGGACCGGCTGATCAGCCGAAGAATACGCCTGACTGATTTATCAACAACCGCTTCGTCGATTTGCCAATTCTGCGTGGTCTCGTTCAGCAAGGCATGGTATTTGGCCGGTCCGGGCATTTCAAGATCCAGACCATTTTTAATCGATTTCGAATATACTGTGAACTGCGCCCCAATCGGAAATAATTGCGCCGTCATACCCCCAGTCTTCTTTCAAAATCGTCCTTAGCATATAGGCGTTCTCGCTTGCGTAAACCCCATTTATTCGGTTATACGAACACATAACTGTCCAGGGGGACGCTTCCTTGACCGCCATTTCAAACGCAGGAAGATAAATTTCCCGCATTGTTCTCTCATCCACCGCGGGTGCTGGCCCGAAAACGCTCGATCTCATAGTTATTGAGTGCGTAATGTTTGAGAGACGTGCCAACGCCTCGGCTTTGAACGCCTTTTATGTAGGCAATGGCCAACTTACCAGCGAGATAGGGATCCTCGGAATAGGTTTCGAAGTTCCTCCCTCCAAGTGGATATCGCACGATGTTGATACATGGACCCAGGAGAACATCACACCCCATGCCACGCGTTTCTTCTCCAAGCGCCTGCCCTACCTTTTCAATCAACTCCGTATTCCATGATGCACCCATCGAGATTCCAGTGGGGAATGCTGTCGTCGGGCCCACTTGTCTCCCGACTTCGGGGTTGCTGGCTCGTACACCGTGCGGGCCATCTGTCATGACAATGGACGGAATACCCAACCGCTCAACAGGAACCGTATTCCAGATATCCTTACCCGACAACAAGGATGTTTTCTCTTCCAGCGTCATCTTTTGGATCAATCCGTTTATTCGTTTTTCGTTATCCATGGGAGCCTCCAATTGTAATGATTCACAGAATAATTCTACACCTGTAATCGATTATCGATTTGCTGATTTATAATTGTTATCGAAATCCTTCTAGAGGTTACTTATCGATGCAGCATAAAAACATCAACATCGCCAACGACGACGCACAATTAACAAATTTTACGAAAATTGTAATTGGCGATCCTGAATACGGTTTCGTTAGTGCGATTCCGCATGGCGCTCATGTGACTTCATGGCTGACAACCGACGGCAAGGAAATGTTGTTCATGAGCGGTAATGCCATATACCGTAAAGAATTCCCCATTCGAGGCGGCGTTCCGATTGTTTTCCCTCAGTTTGGCAGTCGAGGGTCATTACCCAAGCATGGATTTGCCCGGACAGAGGCATGGAATCTTACCAGGCAGGGTGTAAATTCAATTGAATTTAAACTAACAGAGAATAGGGATACTTCAGTGTTATGGCCTCACAAATTTCTGGCGGAATATTCTGTTGTTTTGAAAAAAGAGGAACTCGAGCTTTCCTTCTCCATCAGAAACACAGATGAACACAATCTAGAATTCACGGCAGCTTTGCATACGTATTTATGGGTTAACGATATCCACACCGCCGAGATCGACGGGCTTCAGGGTACGGACTATACGGATGAGACAGCGTCCGTCTCCAGACGCCTCACACAGGTTGGATTAGTATCCTTCGAGGGTGAAGTGGACAGGGTGTTCATCAACTCTCCTAATCGGGTTATACTCCTTTCTGCCGGATGCCCCCAAGTTGATATTATTTCCGCAGGATTTAACGATACCGTTGTCTGGAATCCCGGTCCAGAGAAAACAAAGACAATTCCCGATCTAGCTCCGGATGATTACCTTAACTTTGTATGCATTGAGTCGGCGATAGTTACACATCCTGTGAAACTGAACCCTGGCGAATTTTGGCAGGGAACGCAGCGGCTGATCAAGAAAATTTCTTAGCTCCTGGAGTTTAATCATGGTTGAACAAAAAGCAAAGCAGCCCAACTCGAAAATGTGCTTTATTTGCGGGGTGGAGAATCCTGTCGGACTTCGATTAAAAATCTACCAGACTGCGCCCGGAGAAATTGAGACCACCTATACCGCACCGGACCACTTCCAGGGATATCCTGGCGTACTTCACGGAGGGATCGTCGCGACAATTTTGGATGAGATCAGCGGTCGGGCGCTAATGGGCGATCCATCTTCCCCGAGATTTATGTTCACTGGTAAATTAGAAGTGAAATATCGAAGGAATGTGCCCATTGGTCAAAAGCTGAAAATAATTGGAAAATCAGGCAAAAGTAAGGGGAAAACTGCAGAAGGCTGGGCAGGGATTTACGATATGGAAGGCAATCTCCTGGCTGAAGCGACAACGCTGCTCATCAATGTCCCAAACGAAATGCTTGATGGTGCCAATCTCGCCGAGTTGGGCTGGAAGGTGTATCCGGACTAATTGGATTATTACTTTTCTGCCACAGGATAGCAGGTCTTGTATAATAGATTCAGGTTTTCGCTTTCCAATCCGTTCACATGATTTACTGGGTGACTGCTTATGAACACAAATTATGCTCGACCAACGACTCTTCAGGAAGCATTGAATTTGCTTTCAACTCCGAATGCGGTCCCCCTCGCGGGTGGGACATGGGTCAATACGCCAGATTTTAGGCGAATGCATTCCGCCGAATCAGATTTATTGCTGGTGGATTTGCAAGCCCTCGGGATGAATCGCATTCATAAACGTGGAAACTCTCTGGAGATTGGGGCTGGCGTGACCCTTCAGCAATTACTGGAATGCGATCTCGCTCCTGAAAGCTTGCAACGCGCCATAAAGGTAGAATCACCGCTAAATAATCGAAACGCAGCAACGGTAGCCGGCTCACTCAATTCCTGCGGAGGTCGTTCGGCATTTGTCACCGCGATGCTGGCCTTGGATGCCAAGTTGATCTTTCAGCCGGGAGACTCTGAAACATCCCTGGGGAACTTCCTGCCCCTCCGAGAAAAACGTTCATTTGGATTGCTGATCACCCAAATATCAATTCCGCTTAATGTTAAATTGACTTTTGAATACGTTGCCCGGACTCCTTTCGACCTGCCTATTGTCTGCACCGCTGTTGCCCGATGGACATCCGGCAGGATCAGGCTTGCCCTCGGTGGCTATGGCAAGACTCCCATCCTTGCGCTCGATGGGACGACCAGCGATGACATAAAATCCGCTGCGCGAAATGGTTATCACGAAGCCGAGGATGAATGGGCATCTGCCGGGTACAGGGCAGACACAGCCGCTATACTTGCGGAACGATGCCTTAGCTAAAAAAGTCTCCCACCTACACATATGACCTCTTCCCTGCCTTTGAACCAGATCATCCACGGCAACTGCATCGACGTCCTCGTCAGCTTTTCCTCCCAAGTCGGTGGATGTTGTGTTTGCCGACCCTCCGTACAATCTGCAGCTGCAGCGTGATCTCTATCGGCCAAATCTATCGAAAGTGGATGCGGTATCAGACAAGTGGGATAAATTTAACGGTTTCTCGGAATACGATGCTTTTTCCAGGGCTTGGCTTTCGGCCTGTCACCGGGTGTTAAAGGATACCGGCACGCTTTGGGCGATCGGCAGCTATCACAATATCTTTCGAGTTGGGTCGATCATGCAGGACCTGGGATATTGGATCCTGAATGACATCATCTGGATAAAGACCAACCCCATGCCCAATTTCAGAGGAGTCCGTTTCGCCAATGCGCACGAGACGTTAATTTGGGCTCAAAAGAAGAAAGGCGCACGATACATCTTCAACCATTTCGATTCGAAGGCGCTCAATGACGACCTCCAGATGAGAAGCGATTGGACACTCCCGACGACCAGCAGCAAGGAGAGGCTCAAAGTAAACGGTTCCAAGCTGCACTCAACACAAAAACCATCCGCGCTGCTTTATCGAATTTTGCTGACCAGCACAAATCCGGGTGGTATCATCCTCGATCCATTTTTCGGGTCGGGTACGACGGGAGCCATCGCAAAAATGCTTGGTCGCAACTGGATCGGCATCGAACAGGAAAAGAAATACATCAAAGCAGCTCAAAAAAGGATCACCGAGACTCCTTCCGCCCCCGACGAATCGTTGTGTCTTGAGGGGAGTTGAAAGAGTCATCGCATCCCCTTTGGTCTTTTGCTTGAGTACGGTTATCTTAACCCAGGACAGAATATCTGGTCCGAAAAAGGCAAGGCCAAGGCGACCATACTCGCCAATGGAAAGATCCGATGTAATGATAAAACGGAATCCATTCATGGAATGGCAAAGGCATTAACGAGCGCTCCGGCAAATGGTTGGGACTTCTGGCATTACGAAGACAAGGATGGGAACTTAAAGCCGATCGATGAACTGCGCGAACGCATACGAAATGATTACGAATGGTAGCTGGAACCTGACAGTGAGGCTGAAATGCTGATAAATTTATTGATCAACGGTAATGAATACCCAATCGATGTTGCTCCTGACATATCGTTGCTAAAGGTCCTGCGCAGCCTTGGTTTTCATGGCGTAAAGTTTGGCGATGAACAAGGTATTGGTGGGTCGGACACGATCCTGCTGGACGGACACCCTGTCAACGCAGGCGTTTTACTCGCCACGCAAGCGGAGGGGCACAAGATTGCCACCATTGAGGCGCTCGGCGAACATCCCGAACAGGGTTGGCGGAAATCCGGAGGTCTCCACCCAATTCAACAGGCATTTATCCTGAACGGTGCCATCCAATGCGGTTATTGTACCCCTGCCCAGGTTTTAGCCGCCAAGGCGCTACTCGATGCGAATCCAAATCCGGACGAGACCGAAGTACGCGAAGCGCTCTCCGGGGTCCTGTGCCGCTGTACGGGCTATGTCAAACCCGTTCAGGCTGTTCTCAAGGCTGCTGCAGTCATGAGAGGCGAGGATCAATTCGATCAGGCGGACACAATTCGTTACGATCCCCCGTCAGAACATCATCAGCAGCCCCTTGACCAGGGAAATTCCTATTCGGTGCAGACTCAGGCCATGCCCAAGGTCATCCTTGCCCCGGAAACCACTCCCTACCAGACGGTGGGGAAACCGGAGATAAAAGTGGACGCAATAAAATTGGTCCAAGGAAAACCGGCGTTCGCGGCGGACGTTGAATTGCCAGGGATGCTTCATGCCAAAGTCTTGCGGTCACCTCATGCACACGCGCGAATCAAATCCATTAACACGTCAAAAGCGAAAGCGTTGGAAGGAGTCGCTGCTGTTCTGACCTGGCAGGACCTTCCCCGGGTTGTTTATTCCACCGCAGGGCAGTCGGATCCGATTCCCGGTCCGTTGGATTCGTTCTCGCTGGATAACAAGGTCCGTTTTGTCGGCGACCGTGTCGCGTTCGTTGCTGCAGAAACTCCCGAGATCGCTGAGCAGGCGTGCGGACTGATCGAAGTCGAATACGAAGCGCTCACTCCTATCCTGGATTCATCCCGGTCCATGGATCCTGATGCTCCTCGCATCCATGACGAATCCGAGTATGTGAACTTTGCAGGTTCCGATCCGGCCAGGAATCTCGGAGCGGAAATTCGCATCGATATTGGAGATGTCGAAAAAGGCTTTGCGGAGGCGGATAAAGTTATCGAGGGCTACTACGAAGTCCCGAAGGTTCAACAAGCGCATATCGAGCCGCATGTGTGCATCACCTACTGGGACGAAGATGATCGCATGGTGATCCGCACTTCGACGCAAGTGCCATTCCACGTTCGAAGGATGCTAGCCCCCGTCCTTCGGCTGCCCATCAAGCGAATTCGAGTGATCAAGCCCCGCATCGGCGGCGGCTTTGGCGGCAAGCAGGAAATGCTGATCGAGGACGTTGCCGCCCACCTGACCATCGCAACCAGGCGTCCCGTGATTTATGAATATTCGCGTGAAGAAGAGTTCATTGGGGCGCGTTCGCGTCACCCCATGAAAATCTGGATGAAAACCGGCGTGAAACGCGATGGGACACTGACCGCCAACGAGATGAAAGTGCTATCCGACACGGGTGCCTACGGCAGCCATGCGCTAACCGTCACTGGGAATACGGGTCATAAATCCATGGCGCTATATGTTGGCGATGGCAACTATCGGAAATCTCCAAATATCCGGTTTCATGCAGATGTGGTTTACACAAACACTCCGCCGTCAGGAGCTTACCGAGGTTACGGGGTCCCGCAGGGATATTGGGCGGTGGAAAGGCACATGGAGAAAATTGCCCGCTCGATGGGATTCGACCCGCTTGAATTCAGGCTTAAGAATGCCATCCACCCAGGTGAATACCATCCTTTCAGCACAGCTTGGAATGAAGGCCGAGAACCCAGACCGGAGATTATTCACACGGTCGGGCTGGAACAGTGTGTGCAACAAGGCAAGGCAGCCATAGGGTGGGACGACAAATTCGGAAATGCTGACTGGCATGATCGCTTAACAGTAAAAGAACCTTACAAAAGAAAAGGGATCGGTGTCGCCATGGTCATGCAAGGAACTGCGATTCCCTATCTCGACATGGGTGGCGCATCCATCAAGATGAACGACGATGGTTCGTTCAATCTGCTGGTTGGCGCAACAGACCTCGGCACAGGATCCGATACCGTGCTTGCTCAAATGGCAGCTGAGGTATTAGGCGTCCCCGTGGACGACATCATCGCCTACTCGTCTGATACGGATTTCACTCCATTCGATAAAGGGGCGTATGCCTCTTCTACAACTTACATTTCGGGGACTGCCGTGGTGAAGGCTGCGGAAATCGCAGCAGATAAGATCAAACAACGCGCTGCCCGTCTCCTGAACCTTGAAAGTTCTGAGGGGATATTGCTCCGGAATAAAAACGCTATTGCGCCGGACGGCCGCAGCATCCCATTGATCGAAATAGCTCTCGATTCACTTCATCGGCAAAATCAGGAACAGATCATGGGCGTGGCATCCTATGTATCTCCGTCGTCACCACCTCCGTTCGCTGCTCAATTTGCCGAGGTCACTGTGGATAAAGAAACCGGCCAGGTCACCGTCGACAAGCTGGTGATGGCGGTGGATTCCGGCATCATCGTCAATCCCCTCACGGCATCCGGTCAAATCGAAGGTGGGATGATCCAAGCTCTCGGTTATGCCGTTTGTGAAGAGATGCTGTACGATTCCACTGGAAACGCGCGAGAGAGGGATTTCAACACCTATCACATCTTCCGCGCGGACGAAGTTCCCGCCCTTGAGACGATATTTGTTGAAACATTCGAGCCCAGCCATCCGTTCGGGGTTAAAGCCGTTGCAGAAATACCCATGGATGGCGTCGCGCCTGCAGTGGGCAATGCCATTTTCGATGCGATCGGCGTCAATGTCGACATCAACCCTGCTACACCGGAGCGAGTGTGGAAGGCAATGAAAGCCATTCGAACAGACTGAGGTGGAGTGCAATGGCAGACAGAATTTATGTAATAGGGCATATTAATCCGGATACCGACTCGATCGCTTCTGCGATGGGGTACGCCTGGCTGCTTAGACAGAGGGATGGGCACGATACGGTAGCCTCCCGCGCCGGGGCTGTTAATCCGCAGACATCCTGGGCACTGAAAAAACTGGAGCTTGATCCGCCTTTCTTGTTGACGGATGCCTCCCCGCGATTCGAATCGGTCACTCGTCAATTGGATACGATTCACCCTGACAGCCCTCTCACCGAGGCGTGGACCCTCGCCAGCCGGACAGGCGGCATCGCTCCTGTCGTTACCGAGGAAGGACTGCCATTCGGGATGATCGACGGGCTGAGTCTTTTTAATTTTTTTCAAAAAGCTGTTGGTCCGCGCCTTGATTTAAGCAACCAGCGGATCGGTGATGTCCTTTCTGCCGCCTGCAAGGACGCCGCGGACACCAGCGTGCCCAAGTTTCAGTCAAACAGCCACATCCGCGATTCACTTAACCGCATCCTTCGCGAAGAGCATGACGATTTTTTTGTCGTAGGAGAGAACGGTCATTATGTCGGCATATGCCATCAGCGCGGTGTGCTTAATCCCCCTCGTTTGAAGATAATCCTGGTTGACCATAACGAACCCCGACAGGCTATTGCAGCCCTGGAGGAAGCGGAATTGCTTGAAATTCTCGACCACCATCGCCTGGGGAATCCTCACACGCACCAACCCATCCGGTTTACCGTGGATATCGTGGGCTCAACCAGTACGCTGGTTTCAGAATTAACTGCCGAAGCAGGGTTATCCATGCCGCCTGCCTTGTCAGGAATGCTGCTGGCGGGTCTTCTTGCGGATACCCTCGTTCTAACCTCGCCAACCACCACCGCCCGGGATAAGCAAGCAGCCGAAAGGCTCGCTCGCTGGGCATTCGTTGGCAATGGAGCCCTAAAAGGTGAAACCATTTCCAGCTTTGGGAAACAGGTTGTCTCCTCCGGAGCCGGCCTCGCCAATCGCGAGCCAAGAGAAGTGGTCAGCACTGACATTAAACCCTATGAAGCAGGCGGATACAAATTCGCAGTCGCACAGGTGGAGGTGACCGACCTGATGCAGGTTGGAGATTATCTCGAGCAGCTGACAACATCGTTGAATGACTTGCGTGATAAACGCGGTCTTGATTTTGCCATGCTCCTTATAACGGACGTCGTTCGTAACTCTAGCCGGCTGCTTGTCTCGTCATCTCCACCGCCGGTCTTGGACGAACTTCCCTATCCTCCACTTGCTGATGGGACCCGGGATGCGCTTGGGGTTGTATCCCGCAAGAAGCAATTGCTACCCTCAGTCTTGGGAATTCTCGAAAAATAACTTGAGTTATTAAAACGCTGACTATCCATGACAGCGCACCTTTACCCCGAAGAGCGGCGTTCTGCCACAATCCTGTTCGCGGATATCCAGGGTTTCACTCGCCTTTCTGAACAGCTGGATTATGAGACCGTGAGTGACCTCATTAAGGAACTTTGGTCGAGATTGGATTCGATCATCGAGGACACCGGTGGGTACCTCGACAAGCATATGGGTGACGGGGTCATGGCTGTCTGGGGCGCACCTTATGCCACAGATCGGGATGCTGAGAAGGCCGTGCACGCTGCCAGAGCTATGATCGAAACCTTGAATATTTTTCTAAAGAATTCTTCCATCCCCGGTACGGATCAATTGAATTTAAGGGTCGGCATAAATTCCGGGCAGGTTTTTGCCGGCTACATCGGGACCAGGAACGAGTACACGGTCATCGGTGATACGGTTAATGTCGCTGCACGGCTGGAACAGGCGGCAGACCCCGGAACTGTGATCGTCGGCGAAGGCACCAGTCTGTTGATCAGGAGAATATTCGAGCTGCAGGAATTACCGCCGGTCCACGCCAAGGGAAAAACCGAGCCGATCAAGGCCTATCAAGTTACAGGCACAAGACCATCATCAAGGGTCACGTACGAGAGTCTTGACCGTCTCGAAACGCACATGGTCGGCCGTGACACCGAAATGACCCGGCTCAGGATTCATTACGAACAATCCCGAACTTCGATCACGCCTGCCTTGCTCCTGGTCACAGGTGAAGTCGGAATCGGAAAATCGCGCCTATTGCTGGAGTTCTCGAAGAAACTGCAACGGGATATACCGGCTGTGCAGTTGTATTCCACCCGAGCCCTCGCGCAGACCTCCCGAGTACCATACAATGTCTGGAAGCAGCTTCTCTATCGGATCTTCGAATTACAGGATAACCAATCGCCCGCTCAAATCCTGAGTAAGCTGACGTTTGAGATCACTCGCCTGTGGGATCGGTCAGCATCAAGCATCCCCGCATCGGACGCCATTAACACGATGGGAAAGCTGATCGGTCTGGCTGTAAACGACGAAGGTGTCAGGGCAAACGAGGCTTTATCGGCCAAGGATGAAATGGAGCGAGCCGGGATGATCGCCCATGCGATTCTTCACCGGATCATGCTAAAAGGACCGCTGGTATTAATCGTCGATGATCTCCATTGGGCTGATAAGGAGAGCCTGACCCTGCTCCTGTCCCTGTCGAATCCAGGGGCGGAACCGCTTTCAGCCGTGATCATTGGCGGCACAAGGTTGAGCTTGCTTAAGGATTTTCCTCAATGGTGGAATGCATCGCAAATCATTACACTCAACCCGCTTGCGTTCACGACAGAGATGGTTGCCACCGCATACCCTGACCTGAAATCTTTTCCTGAACCGTTACTGGATGAGTTAGCCAATCGAGCGGAGGGAAATCCTTACTTTCTCGAAGAAATTATTAAAGGATTACTCAAAACCAGGCTGGATGGCATTGATATCACGCCAGAAGAGGCGATTTCGCACATCCAGTCGCAAATCCCCGAATCCTTGCGGGCGATGCTGCAAGCAAGGCTTGACAATCTCTCACGCGAGTCACGTTCGATCGCATTGATGGCATCGGTGGTAGGGCGGGTTTTTTGGGTCGGAGCGATCAGGGAAATCACCCGAACCGCTTCCGACACAGGTGCTTTGAGTGCCCTGCCGGACGAGGTGCTGGGACGACTCCTTCAGGACGGCTTAAGGCAACTGGTCAGGGCTGAAATGGCATTTCCGCGAACTGGAACGCAGTTTTCGGACCAACAGGAATATATATTTAAGAACTCTTACTTAAGGGACGTCGCTTACAGCATGATCCCTCACCGCAACCGTAGCAACTATCACAGGGCGGTCGGACTCTGGCTTTCTAGATTCGAGGGTACAATCCATAACGTGATGGCAGCCGAACATTTCGAGAAATCAGGAGATTATCAGTGGGCGGTCGAACAATATGATCGCGCGCTCGCGGCAGCCATATCCAGAAATTCCCTTGGCGAAATCGAAAGTCTATCGATCCGCTCACTCGCTGCCCGGGAATCTGGAAGGAAAGTTCTTGATCATGACTAAACAACGATCCATTTATTCGCTTGTTGCAGAGTTGGAAGAAAGTGGGGATTCGGGCGCTTTATGTACGATTGTTTCGAGTAAAGGCTCGACTCCGCGCCGCGCAGGTTCGAAGATGCTAGTTTATCAGGATGGGAGCATCATGGGTACCGTCGGCGGAGGTGAACTCGAAAACCGCGTCCGCCTGGCTGCGCTGGAAGCAATGTCCAAAGGTAATCCCATCAAGTTGAGTTACAACATGACCGACATGTCCCGTGGGGACCCGGGGATATGCGGAGGCCAAGTGGAGGTCTATGTGGAACCCATCCTACCAGCACCAACAGTCGTGGTTATCGGAGGCGGTCACGTAGGCAAGGCAGTAGCACACCTTGCAAAATGGCTGGGTTTCATGGTTGTTGTCTCGGATGACAGACCAGAGTTCTGCACCAGGAAATCCAATCCGGATGCGGATCGCTTTCTCCCTGTGACCATGAGCGAAATTCCAAAGCGGATGAAGGTTAATCCGAGTACTTATCTTGTGCTGACCACTCGCGGGGTTGACGTTGATGTAAAAGGATTGCCTGCTCTCCTTGATACTCCGGCAGCCTATATCGGAGTCATCGGTTCGCGCAGGAGGTGGACGACAACGGTCAAACAGCTGGAAAAGTCTGGAATCGCAAAAAGTACGATCAAGCGGATCCATTCACCGATCGGTCTGGATTTGAACGCGGAAACGCCCGAGGAGATCGCCGTCAGCATCCTTTCCGAGGTCATCATGGTAAGGAACGGAGGAGGTGGAAAAACAATGAGCGGCAGCTGACCCCTCATTGCCCCCCCCTGCGGTTAGAGTATTCGCAACCTGGCGACACGGACTGCGTAGATATTCAAGAAAGCAACTTGTATCCGTAGTTTCCTTGGACTATAATGAATCAAGATATTCAACAAGTCGGACTCAAAGGAGAGAAACCATGGCAAGAATTTTTGATGTAATTGAGTACCCGAATGAGATGGCGGGCGAGATCGTCCACCGATTCCCGGAACAGGGAGCAGGAGATTTTCATATCGGCTCTCAAGTCATTGTCCGCGAATCACAAACAGCAGTGTTTTTTCGCGACGGCAATGCCCTGGATACTTTCGGCCCTGGCCGGCACACCATTGCGACGGCCAATATCCCCCTCCTGATCGATTTCATCGGTAAAGCATTCAACGACCGCAGCCCCTTCACCGCCGAGGTTTATTACGTATCCCGCAAGGAATTCGCAAACGAAAAATGGGGAACTCCTCAGCCCATCATCGTGCGCAACCCCGGCATGGGTCTGGGCGTGGCACTCCTGCAGGGATTTGGAACCTACTCCTTCCAGGTAGCTGACCCCCAGCTTTTCGTGACCAAGATCGTTGGCGCGACCGGATCCTATCGGACATCTGAAATCGAAGAACGTCTGCGCAGCATGCTTCTGTCCAAGCTTCAAGACCTGCTCGGCGAGACCACAGGAAAAAAGAGCGTGGTCGAGTTGATCGGCTTGACCGAGGAATTAGGAGCCGGGGTCCGCGCCAAGGCGCAGGACGATTTCACGGCGATAGGCATGACCCTGAAATCCTTCTATATCGGAAATCTCAAACCTTCTGATAAATCCGCCGAGGAACTCCGCGCGATGGGAATGCTCGATATGCAAACCTACACTCAGCTTCAGGCTGCAGATGCGATGCGCGACGCAGCTCAAAATCCTGCCGGCGGCGCCGGCCTCACCGCTGGTATCGGGGCTGGAATCGGAATCGGTAACATCATGAACCAATCGCTTCAGGGCACCATGCAGGGCGGACAGCAACAACCTCAACAGGCGTCAGGCGCGGCTGCTGCAGCCATACCCGATGTGATGACCCCTGCCGAAGCAGCGACAATTCTCCGCGTTTCCGAGGAAGATATCATCGCCTCGATCACAGCAGGTGAACTAAAAGCGAAGAAGGTCGGAAACGCCTACAGGATCAGCAAATCATCCCTCGAAGAATTCCTTAAGGGATAATGAAAGTACAAACAAAAGTAAATAAAATGGAGGCTGAATTTTCCAGCCTCCATTTTCTTATATTATCCCGATAAGCACATCACTTATAGAATCAACCACATCGCCAGCCATAACAGACGCCGGATTGCCCACTCTATCAGCGGCGAATAATCCCGCCTGGGCATGGATCCAGGCTCCCGCTACAGCAGAAAGATATGGATCGACTCCCTGAGCGAGTAAGCCGACAATCAAGCCCGCCAGCACGTCGCCGGTGCCGGCTTTTGCCAGCGCTGAAGTTGCGACAGGAATCACCGTGGCAACTCCGTTCGGATCGGCAATTACCGTAAAAGCCCCTTTTAATACGACAATGTGCCCCCATTGGTGTGAAAACTTCCTGGCACTACCCAATCTGTCCGATTGGATGGCGTCCACCGACAAGCCGGTCAGGTCAGCCATTTCACCGGGATGTGGAGTTAAGACCGTGCGCTGCGGAAGCAGCTTTTCCCAACTATCAATCTTCTTCAACAAACGCAATCCATCGGCATCCACTACCAGTCGAGGCAAAGGATTCTTTTTATCCGCCTCGTTTGTCGCCTCGTCATGGACAAAACCGATCCGGGCGCTGCTTTTTCGGGAAGCAGTTTTCCCCGTGATCAGGTTGTCGATAAAGTTTCGAGTTGTTTCTTCCTTTCCTAAACCCGGTCCAATCAGGATGGCACTAGACCGCTCGATATTCTTGAGCAGGACATCCGCTGCCTCTGCAGAGATGACACCTGTCTGGTGCGGGAGCAAGAGCCAGGTTGCTTCGGGAAAACTACCTGCAAGCACCGCATGAAGCAGACTTGGAACAGCCATGGTTACCAATCCGGCTCCTATCCGGTACGCGGATTTACCAGCCAGCAACGCCGCCCCTGTGTAATTGACTGAGCCGGCGACAACGATCGCCGTTCCGAAAGTCCCCTTATGGGAATCGTTTAATCGGTCCGGGAGAATTTCGGACACCATATCTTCATCAGCAACCAGATCTTTTATTTTCTTCCAGGAACTCACTTGATTGGTAAGACCGATATCAACGACTTGCAGATCTCCCGCCAATTCATAAGCCGGGAATTTTAGTAATCCCTGTTTGACCGCTGCCATCGTCATGGTAACACTCGCCGGGATGGCTTCATCAACAGCTTCACCCGTGTCGCAATTTACTCCGGATGGGCAATCCACGGCGACAACTTCCGGAAGCCAATCCAACTCGTCGAGTGTCGAGTTAACTTTCTGAAGGATATTTGATATTTCACTTTTCAGGGGAAGCTTGAATCCCGTGCCGAGGATCCCATCCAGGATTACAGTTGCGGACCCGATGAATGCGCCAAGCATCTCAAGGTTTTCATCCTGATCCGAAACGGTCACCTCACCCCCGGCCTGTTTTAATCGATCGACCAATGGATCTTTATCTGCCGAGCGATTGACCAGATAAGCCCTGACATGCCAGTCCTGAGCCGCCAGGTGTGACAGAGCGATCAACGTATCCCCCCCATTGTTTCCGGGACCCACAAGACCCACCGCTGAAAGTTGTTCTTCGTCCTCGAAAAGGATCTCCCGGATCGAATGGGCCAACCCGGAGCCGGCATTCTCCATCATTTGAGCATAGGTCAATCCGTTGGCATCCGCTTCCTGCTCGATCTCGCGCATTTCAGACACAGTAACCAGCTTCATTGAAATCTCCAGTTCTTATTGATTATGTAAACTACTTTTAATGTCCATTCCAACCCAAGCGAATCCAACTTGGACGAGGTGGGTATACCGGTCTCCGGATCCCATCCTCTCGCCTGATAGTAAGCTGCCATCATGGACTCGAATTCAGGGATAAAGCCCGCACCGCCGCCATCTTCCAAAGGGCGCAGAAGCGGTTTGGGGAGTTGATCGTTCGCTTTGGTCAAACCCAGGCGATGGTTTATCATCCGCTTAAGATTCCATCCGCGTTCCCCGATCACCATCAAATCTTCCAGTGTCAAATCCCGCCCACAACCGAGATTGACCAACTGCAAGATCACATCCGGATCAACGTTGCCAAACAGGCACATGATCAACGAATTGCTAATCGTTCTCCAATCCTGATGCCGGGCAATGTTGCCTGCCTTTTCCTTGCCAGCATGTCTGTCAAATAGAGTAATGCCGATTTTTGTCTCGACCTGACCGATTTCGGCAAGAAAATAATCGGACTGGTTGTGGCATGCACCGCGAGGGGATGTTGCATAAACGACCGCCATGCCCGACCCGCCGCGCGGATCGTGGTAGGCGAGTTCCAGTCCGTTTACCTGGATGGCTTCATCTTCTGCGCCATTCCTGCGAGCAAACGAGCGAGTTCCCTCAGCAAGTTGAGCGCCTATCCCCTCTCGCTTAGCAATCAGGTGGATCAAATGATTCGCGGCGGAAACATTGCCCCAAGTCAAATCAAGTCCTTGCGTGTGGACTCCAGTGAGGATACCCAGCTCAAATAACCGGAAAGCCAACCCAATGACTCCACTCGTGGATATGGTGTCAAGCCCATAGCGGTCGCACAATTCACCCATCAGGGTGATCGCATGCGTATCCGTAACCCCCAGGTTCGCGCCAAAACCGACGAGGGTTTCGTATTCCGCGCCTTTCCTTTTGTTTCCATCGGCTAAAGTTACGACACGCCCGCACGCTACTACGCATGCGTGGCAGGCACTTTTTCCAGTCAATATTGTTTCCGCGATGCTGGAGCCGGTAATCGCTGAAGTATTCTCCAAAGTCCCGGCAGAAAAATACTTCTTTGGCATCAAGCCAAGGTAATCGAAATAATCCGCTCCGCTAGCCGTGCCTAACGCTGTTAGGGCGGATGTCAGGGAATCGTCTTTCAAATCCCGATTCGATTCGCCTCGTATTCGAGAAAATTGAACAGGATCGGTAATCGGGATTTTTCCAGTGCCTTTCACGGCAATGGCTTTAAGATTCTTGGATCCCATAACGGCGCCCATCCCCGTTCGCCCGGCTACGCGTCCATGATCGCATAAGAGCAAGGAAAATGGGATCAGCGATTCGCCGGCTGGACCAATCCCCAACACGCGAGTTCTAGAATCTCCTAATTCGGCTTTGATGAGATCCTGTAACTCGTATGTATCCCGACCCCAGAGGTGTGATGCCGGCTTCATTTCAACTCGGTTGTCGGATATTGAAATCAGAACGGGATGAGGCGCTCTCCCCGTAAGCAAATCCCATCCCAGCCAGCCATTCGAAGCTCGGTTCCCCAATGACCGCCTACGTGAGACTCGCCCCACAGACCAGTCGCAGGGGATTTTGCACAAACAACGAAGCGCCCGACCGTCGGGGCGGCTGTCCCAGTCAGAGGTCCCGTCAAGCAAAGGAGAGGAGCTGAAGGAGAAAGAGGGTCGAGATCGGGTGTGAGAAATTCATAAAGTAATCGGGCGGCCAACGAAGCGCCACCCAGATAATCGGATTCCCATTCCGGGGGAATCTTAAAATTATTGATTTGACCACTTGAAAGGTCTATCCTAATAATTGGCTGCATCGATTAAATTATGCCTGTTGTAATTTCTCTCGCACATCTAACAAATTCTAGGATCGTGGGGATGCTTCTCATCATGACAGCCATGTTCCCTTTGACATCCAATTTCCTTGTCATGATCGCCTGCATGGGATCGAGATCGCCGGTTAACACCCGGGCAAAGTTGCCATAAGCAGCTCCGAGAGAAAATGCAGGAGTATGAGAAGCGATATCGCTCACAATCTCGGTCCCACGACATTTTCCATGCCATAAGTCAAGATAGTAGATCACCTGCTCTTTTAGGTTCCCATCCGGTTTGATGATGAAGTAAATATCGCCTTCCCACTTGCTCCCGACTCGACCGTATTTTTCGTCTGCATTCAATTTTTCTTCAAATGCCGCTAACCATTCCGGTGTAGGAAATATGGCGTCCATGAGATCCTCCAGTTGTTTATTTTACCATTTTGAGCACACTTGAATGATGGATCGATGTCCAATGATCCATCATATTTATCGCCCGGGTAAATTGGTTTATATCGCCTCTTGCATTTTTTGGATTATTGCTCTATCCTTATAGTCAACGCAGGAATTCTGAATCAGGAACGGCAAAATCCACCAAAGGAGAGAATGAGATGAAAAAGTTTTTCCTAATACTGAGCGTGCTGATCGTCTCCACTATGATTCTTTCGGCTTGCGGAGCTGTTGCTGGAGGGGATCAAACCGGCGGAACAGCCCAGGAAGGTCTCCCTGACCTGAAAGGAAAGAAGGTCGTTGTCGCGGTCGAAAACGCCTACCCGCCTTTTAATATGATCGACGAAGCGACCAACGAGGGTGCCGGCTGGGACTATGATGCAGTCAATGAAATCTGCAAGCGAATTAATTGCGTTGCAGAATTCCAGCAGGCTGCATGGGATGGGATCTTCCCCGCCATGGCGGCTGGAGAATACGATTGGCTGGCGGACGGTGTCACTTACACCGAAGAACGCGACAAGGAAGTTGATTTTTCAACTCCCTACGTGACAATCGGACAAGTGCTCCTCGTTCGCGCAGATGAAACTGGCACATTGAGTGATTTCAAAAGCGACGCAGGCAAACTCGTTGGAACCCAGCTGGGAACAACCAACGAAATTGTAGCCAAAGAGACCTTCCCGGATAAAGAAATTCAATCCTTTGAGGATTTCCCTGGCGCCATTTTAGCCCTCCTCTCAGGGGATATTGACGCAGTCGTTATAGACAATCTGTCTGCTGGCGGTTTCATGGGGGAAAATCCCGGGAAACTAAAATCCGCTTCCCAGATCTCTTCGGACGAGAAGTTGGCATTCGTCTTTCCGCCCGGAAGTGAATTGATCGAAGCCGTGAACGCGGCACTTGCCTCCATGGAAGCTGATGGCACACTCGATGCTTTAAACAAGAAATGGGGTCTTTCGCAATAGACCTCGCCTGCGCCGTTTCTGAATGCCCATCCAATTGGGTGTAAATCCACCGGGTGGGGATGAATAATCCCCATCCGGTTATCCTATCCAATTTTTGGGCATGGGAGGAAGTATGACAACCGAAACCCTTGAAAATCGAAAAACGCCGGGGATGATTAAAGACGGGGTCGATCCTTCGAAATGGCCGTGGTGGGCGATCATCCTGGTTGTCGCCGGCATTTTGATCATAGTCGTACTTATAGTAAATCCCAAGTACAACGAGACATTTGACTATCTGGTCACAGGGGTTATTGTCACCCTGCGGGTTACCATCTCAGCTTACATTTTGGCTACGATCATTGGCTTGCTGGTGGGGCTAGCGCGGGTGTCAAAAAACGTGTTTATTTATAACGCAGCAACCCTGTATGTCGAAGTCGTACGCGGTATCCCAATGATCGTACTGGTCTTATATTTTGCGTATGCACTCATTCCTATCTTTGTTGACGGCGTCCACTGGCTGGGAAATCTTGGTTTGACGATAGCCCCTGGCAGTAGTTTCTTCACAGGCATAGCCGAAATGAGCATCCGGATAATTCCACCGGAAGTACGAGGGGTCCTGGCCCTTGCCATAGGGTATGGAGCGTTCGAGGCGGAAGTTTTTCGAGCGGGTATCCAGTCAATCGGCAAAGGGCAAATGGAAGCTGCCAAATCTTTGGGAATGAGCTATCTCCAGGCGATGCGGTTCATTATCCTCCCCCAGGCAATCCGGCGAGTCCTGCCTCCGCTGGGGAACGACTTCATCGCTTTACTAAAAGATTCAGCGTTATTGACAGTCCTGGCGATAAACGAATTGACTCAGCTGAGCCGACTAAGACGTGCCAGCACCTTCCAGATCATGACAACATTCAACGTCACGGCATTTTTATATCTCTCGATGACATTGGTCCTTTCCGCGGGTGTTCGCTGGCTTGAGAAAAAGATGAAGATCGAGGAATAATTCCTCACCGCAGCTCCCGGTTAAAACTATAAAGCCGCCCAATGGCGGCTTTATTTCAAAATATGCGCTGGGAGGGACTTGAACCCTCACGCCTTGCGGCACATGGCCCTCAACCATGCCTGTCTGCCAATTCCAGCACCAGCGCGGGCAGGACGTATTATAATCACGTTCGCTTGTCTGTCAAGCAAGGAATTTCTAAGAGAACCTCGGTCGGAGCGTTATCCGATTTACAAGGAGAATTGATATGCGTCGAATTGTTGTGGATGCCATGGGGAGCGATACCTGTCCCGTACCGGACGTGGAGGGAGCAGTCCAGGCTGCACAGGAGTATGGTATTGAAATAATCCTTGTCGGCGATGAAAACAAAATCAAGGCCGAATTATCCAAGTATCAGTCAACAGATGCGAAAATACGAGTTGTCCACGCTCCCGAAATGCTGACGATGGAAGACAAGGGAATGGCTCTGGTGCTGAAAGCCCGCCGCCCCAACTCCCGCAATTCCATGGCAGTCGGAATCGATCTGGTAAAGAACGGCGAAGCGGACGCCTTCGTCACTGCGGGTAATACCGGAGCGGCGTCAGTAACAGCGTATTTCCGACTGGGAACCATCCCTGGCGTCGAAAGACCCGCACTTGCTCCTGTCTTCCCAACTGCTAAGGGGACCTGCGTTGTGCTCGATGTTGGTGCAAACCCCGACTGCAAGCCTGAAAACCTGTACCAATTCGCCATCATGGGTTCGACTTACGCAGAGAAGGTTCGAAAAGTAAATAATCCGATTGTCGGATTAATCTCCAATGGCGAGGAGGCGGGAAAAGGGTCGCAGCTGGTCAAGGAGACGTATCCCCTCATTAAAAATTCGGGTTTGAATTTTTTCGGCAACGTGGAGGGGAAAGAAGTCATCAACGGCGATGTGGACGTGGCTGTGACGGATGGATTTACCGGCAACGTGATGCTGAAATCATCGGAAGCAGTGGCCAAGCTATTGACAGATAAAATAAAGGAGATGATCAAGAATGGTCCCATCACCGCCAAGTTGGGCGGACTGCTTGTTAAACCGACTTTAAGAAGCTAAAGAAACTCATGGATCCCAGTGAAGAAGGTGCCGCGCCTCTGCTGGGAATCAATGGTCTCGTTTTCATCGGCCATGGGCGCTCGGATGCCTATGCCATCAAGAACGCCATCCGCGTTGCCAAGGAAGCCGCAGACGCCGGAATTTTAGACTCCATCAAATTAGCCATTGAAAAGCAACTTTCAGGAAAGTAGAAGAATTTACAGATGATAAGACGACGGGTGGTCATAACCGGGTTGGGTGCCGTAACGGTCCTTGGCACGGGTGTACGTAAATTTTGGGATGGGCTGATTTCCGGACGGTCCGGAATACGAAGGATCACCCAGTTCGATGCGAGCTCCATGCCCTGCCAGATTGCCGGTGAGGTGCCCGACTTCGATCCGGAGCAATTCCTGGAAAGGAAAGAAGCCAGGCGCATGGCCAGGTCATCCCAAATGGCGCTTGCAGCCGCCAAAATGGCTCTTGAAGATGCCGGCATGCCAACCCCGGTGACGGACCCCGAGAGAACAGGCGTCTCGTTTGGTACCAGCATCGGCGGACTTGAAAAATTCGACGAGGGCATCACCTCGTTAAGAAAACATGGTCTCGCCAAAGTAAATCCATTCACCATTCCACTGGGTCTTCCCAATGTCCCCGCCTTTTTGATCTCGCAGCAATTCAAATGCCTGGGACCCAATACGACCGTGGCAACAGCCTGCGCAACCGGCACACAGGCGGTCGGTGATGGCTTTGAGTTTATCCGGAACGGACGGGCTGACGTCGTGATCGCAGGCGGTACCGAAGCGCTGGTCACGGATTTTGCCATCGCTGGATTTTGCGCAATGCGCGCATTACCTGTCAACTACAACGACAATCCTCAAGCGGCGTCCCGGCCGTTCAACATCGACCGCGAAGGATTTGTTTTCTCCGAAGGCAGCGGAGTGCTTATCCTGGAAGACCTTGAACATGCCCTGAAACGCAAAGCCAGGATTTATGCGGAAGTCATCGGTCATGCATCTTCCTGTGACGGGTACAATATCGCCTCTCCTGACCCTGAGGGAGCTGGTGCCATTCGCGCGATGCGATGGGCGCTGGCTGACGCAGATACCGATCCATCAGAAGTAGACTACATCAATGCCCATGGTACATCCACACCGTTGAATGATGCAGGCGAAACGAAATCGATCAAGGAAGTTTTTGGCAGCCATGCCTATAAGGTAGCCATCAGCTCCATCAAATCCATGATCGGTCATGCCTTGGGTGCATCCGGAGCGCTGGAGGCGATAGCGTGCGCTCTCACAATTTACGAGTCGATCATCCCGCCGACCATTAATTACACAAATCCAGATCCCGCACTGGACCTGGATTATGTACCCAACACGGCTCGCCGCAAGGATGTCCGTGTTACACTTTCAAACTCATTTGGTCTGGGTGGGCAGAATGCCTGCCTGGTACTCAAGAAATTCGAAGGATAATATGAAAGTCATCACGAACGAGAAGCTGATCAATAAATATGCCAGGTTGGGTAAGTATCTTAATGTTGCAGCGATCGCCATCTTATTCGGCGGCATGGCCATCACCTGGCTGCGCACGGATTTGTTTTACCTTTCACTGATCGCTCTGTTCATCGGATTTATCCTTTCGCAGGTCAGCGTTTTTTTCATCAACCGCTGGGGACGACGACCTCGACCGGATGAAATCATTACAAGCAGCCTCAAGGGTCTGGCGAACGAGTATTCCCTCTATCACTATTCAACCTCTGTTTCACACCTCCTGGTCGGACCCGCAGGAATATGGGTCATAATACCGTATTACCAAAGGGGGACCATCACCTACGAGAAGAACAAGTGGAAGCAGCGCGGGGGTGGAATGGGACTGGCTTATTTGAAAATATTCGCTCAGGAAGGACTGGGCAGACCTGACCTCGATTCACAGAATGAAATTGAAAAAGTATCTTCCATGTTGAAAAAAATTCAAGACCTGGAAAACCCACCCATCCAGTCAGTCTTGGTTTTCACGGACAAGCGCGCTGACATTCAAGTTACCGATGCTCCAATTCCAACCCTTGCGTCAGGTGATCTTAAAGAATTCATCAGGCGAGTGGCAAAGGAAAATCCCTTTCCGAACGATATGCTCGGTAAAATTAGAGCAGCCCTTCCCCAGGAAGAAAAACCAAAAAAGTCGAATGAAAAAAGTTGACTTTGAAGTAATCCTGGACCTAGGGCATCCCATCAAAAGAAAAACCGGTAACCCATAATCATGTCGTCCTTTGTTTGCATTGATATCGAAACAACGGGTCTCGATTCCAGCAAGGATGTGATCATTGAGATTGGCGCTGTTCAATTCAATGGCCACCGTGTCGAAGACGAATTTTCGACCTTGCTCAACCCCGGCCGACATATCCCGGAATTCATCACGCAGCTTACCGGCATCAGCGATGAAATGGTTCGCCAGGCGCCACGACTTCCAGATGTGATCGAAGAACTCGAAGCATTCGTGGGCGACGCGACCGTCGTAGGTCACAACGTCCGGTTCGATCTGGGTTTCCTGCAAAAGCACCGCATTCTACAATTCAATAATGTCGTGGATACTTACGAACTGGCCTCGGTCCTGCTGCCGACGGCCAGCCGGTACAACCTGGGAGCGCTTGGGCAGCTCCTGGGGATCCCTCTCCCGGCAACTCATCGCGCACTTGACGATGCACGAGTAACCCATCGTGTCTATGTATGCCTACACGAAGCTGGCAAGGAGCTTCCCCTTGACCTTTTGGCGGAAATCACCAGACTCGGCGAACCTCTTGACTGGGATGCCAATCCTTTTTTCCAGGAGCTGATGCGGTCACGCGCCAGGAAAGGAATTGCCGCAAAATCTGTCAGGCGAAGCACCCAGGAGAAACTACTCGCCTCCTACGATTACACCCGCCAGGAAGCCCTGCAAGCCGTGGAAACCCCCATCCCGCTGGACCCGGACGAAACCGCATCCCTGCTTGAATACGGTGGGCCTTTTTCAAAGCATTTCGATGCCTACGAGCACCGGCCGGAGCAGGTCGAGATGCTGCGGGCAGTGACAACGGCACTATCCGAAGGACGACACTTGATGGTCGAAGCCGGTACCGGAGTTGGAAAATCCTTCGCATATCTTATCCCTGCCGCACTGTTTTCCACGCAGAATAACACCCGTGTCATTGTGTCAACCAATACCATCAACCTCCAGGATCAGCTGATCCAAAAAGACATCCCTGCATTGAGAGAAGCACTGGGGATCGACCTCCGGGCAACCGTCCTCAAAGGCAGATCGAATTACCTATGTCCCCGTCGCCTTGAAATTATCCGCCACACCGGACCCAGGGACGCCGACGAAATGCGGGTTCTCGCTAAAGTGCTGGTATGGCTGGATGGAAGCCCCAGCGGAGACCGCAATGACATCAATCTGACACGTCCAGCAGAAAAGGATGTCTGGACCAGACTTTCAGCAGAGGACGACGCCTGCACCACGGAGACCTGCCTCGGTCGGGAAGGCGGTGCCTGTCCCTACTTCCGCGCCAAACAGGCTGCTTTGACCTCACACATCCTGGTCGTAAATCATGCGCTCCTCCTGGCAGATGTCGCAACGGGAAGCAAAGTACTGCCGGAATATAACTATCTTATCGTGGACGAAGCACATCACCTCGAAGCGGCGACGACGGGCTCTCTCAGTTTTAAGTTGACGCAGAATGATCTCGAACGAATGCTGCGCGAAGTCGGCAGTCATCAAAGCGGTGTGCTCGGTTTTCTCCTGGCAACGATCAAGGATTCCATGCGGCCGTCTGACTTCGCCATGTTGAGCCAATCCGTCCATCGTGCCGGTGAATTAGCCTTCCGGCTGGAGAATCAAGCGAGGGATTTCTTCTCCACCCTGCAGTTTTTCATGAACGAGCAGAGGGAAGGAAGACCGAAGAGCCAGTACGCCTACCAGGAGCGCATACTGCCCTCCTTGCGGACATTGCCAGGCTGGGATGAAGTGGAAATAAACTGGGATGGAGCTGGCGAGACACTCAGACTTTTGTTAAACTCAGTCGCGGAGATTTACAAAGCGGCGAGCGACCTGTATGCCGAAGGTCATGATGAACTTGAGGATGTCAACGGGAGCATCAGCTCCATCTTCCGCCGGCTGACAGAGGCGGAAAATAATATCAGTGGAATGATACACGATCCGGTGCCGGACATGGTTTACTGGATAGAGATCCAACCCAACGGGAATCGACTCTCTCTTCAAGCCGCGCCTCTTAGGGTGGGTCCGCTCATCGAAAAATATCTCTGGCATGAGAAGAACAGCATCATCTTGGCTTCAGCCACTCTGACAACAGCCGGTGAATTCAACTACATCCGCAACACCTTGAGCGCAGATGAGGCGGATGACCTGGCACTTGGTTCGCCTTTTGATTACGAAAACTCCACAATGCTCTTCCTGGCCAAAGATGTTCCCGAACCCAATGCGCACGGATATCAACAGGCAGTGGACAGAGCCCTGGTCAATCTCTGTAAAGCAACAGGCGGGCGGACACTGGTACTTTTCACATCATACGCGCAACTGAAGCGGACCGCGCAAAATATATCCAGCGCTCTAGCCGATTCCGGAATCATCGTCTATGAACAAGGCGAAGGGGCATCGCCCAATACGCTGCTGGATTCTTTCAAAACAACCGAACAGGCTGTGCTTCTTGGCACTCGCTCCTTTTGGGAAGGCGTTGATGTGCCCGGTGAGCAACTATCCGTCGTTGTCATTGTGAAACTGCCATTCGATGTTCCCTCAGACCCCTTGATCGCAGCACGCTCAGAGACATTCGAGGATCCCTTCAACGAATATCAACTCCCCGAGGCGATCCTTAAATTTCGGCAGGGATTCGGCCGCCTGATCCGCACTGCGTCAGACAGAGGCGTTGTAGCTGTGTTCGATCGAAGGCTGCTCACCAAGACTTATGGAAAAGCCTTTATCGAATCTCTACCTCAATGCACCCTAAGGCAAGGATCCTTGAATGATTTGCCAAAATTGGCTGCCAAATGGCTAAACATATAGTTAGCAAACCAACCCTTTAGAAATATCCTGAAATTGTGTAAAATTGGCCTTAATTTCTCAAAAATCTCCGTAAATTTAGCCGGAATTATTAATATTTCCTTAATCTAATTACATTTGTCATAAGAAAAAGTGATAAATGTGCATGCCCTAATCAGCCCCCATTGTTTATCATTAAGAGTGGATAATAATAAATTTCACAATTTATAAGGAGGATAACACTACAAGAGATAATCACCGACTACCACGCCTGATTTGCCCAAATATAAAATATAGGAGAATGTAAAATGAAAAAAGCTTTATTTATCGCCGCAGCATTAATCGTACTCACACTGACAATGGTTGCCTGCGCAGGACCGGAAGGTCCTCAGGGTCCCGAAGGTCCTGCCGGTCCCGCGGGTCCTCAAGGCGAAGCTGGAGCTATGCCCACCTCCGCTGATTTGACCTGCGCCGAATGCCACAATGATACTCACCTCATCGCCAGCAAGACCGCTGCCTGGGAATTGGAAGCACACGGAAACGGCGGAGCGATGGTTGAAGAGTATGCCCGCAAAGACTGTGCAGGCTGCCACTCCGGCAACTCCTTCAGCGCCATGATCGCCGCTGGACAGAGTTTCAACCAGGTCGAAGCCGGCGCTACCGAGCCTGCCCGCCAGGACTGCCGCGCCTGCCATCAGGTCCATACCACCTACACCGGTGAAGACTGGGCGCTTGAGACCACTGCCCCGGTCACCATGGTCGTTAGCGGTTTGACCTTCGATAATGGCAACAGCAACCTGTGCGCCAACTGCCACCAGGCGCGCCGTTACATGGCCAATTTCGTTGACAAGAACGATCCGACCAAGTACGCTGCCACCGTCCGCTTCAATCCCCATCTGAGCGTTCAAGCTGACTTCCTCATGGGCTCCGGCGGTTCTGGTGTGGAAGGCAAACCGGGCGCACACTATGCCATGTTGGAAGACTCATGCGTGGCATGCCATCTGGGTGAAGGTAACAACCACCTCTTTGAGGCGCAACTGGCCACCTGCCAAGGCTGCCACACCGACGCCGAGAGCCTCGACGTCAATGGTGGTATCACCAAGGTCGAAGAGAGAATGGCCGAACTCAAGGCTGCTCTCCAAGCCGCCGGGCTTCTCGATGCCGATGGCGCACCTGTTCCGGGATCGTACGACGAAAAACAAGCTACTGCTCTCTGGAACTATGGCGCGATCGAAGAAGACGCCAGCAATGGTGTTCATAATCCGAACTACGTCAACGCCTTGATTGATGCTGCGTTTGCTGCATTAGGCGAATAATTGATCCGGTACTAGAATAAAAAAAATACGGACGCATTCGCGTCCGTATTTTTTTTATTCATTTTCCTTCCAATGTTTTCCCAGCGACTTCGCGCTTTCAGAGTGTTCTGAAATGATGATCAGGGCTGTCGTTACATTTCCGCCCGTGCTTTTCCAACTGTGTTTCAGCTGAGCAGCAAACAATAAGCTGTCTCCCGTTTCCAGCGAGAAGGTCTGTTTCTCCACTCTGTATTCCAATTTCCCACGGAGACAGAAGACAAACTCGTGCCCGGTATGAAACATCTGAACAGGTCCGCTGCTGGCTCCGTTCTCCAGAGTGACCAGGAAGGGAGAGACTTTACCTACAAACTGCTCCCCGCCCAGTCCTTCGATGTTCCCGCGCATAAAGGAAATCCGCGCCCGCGAATCGGATTTCAGGAAAACGACTTCCTGCCGCTCAAGCTGCTGGGCGAAAAAATCCGTGATCGGTACTCCCATCGCGTCTGAAAGCTTGTAGAGTGTACTCACCGAAGGAGATGTTTTTCCGCGCTCGATCATGCTGAGAGCGTTCGCAGATAGCCCACTTTTGGTGGCCAACCCGCGCATGGATATGTTTCGTTCTTCGCGCAATTGCCTGAGACGTTGCCCGACATTAACGGATACAGCTTCTTTTTCGAAGACCATATGCTCTCCTAACTTGATGTAATTTGCCTATTTCTATCTCAATTGTACTACAAGACAAAGTGACATAGTGCTACTTTTAGTATGACACTTTGCACTACATTTCACAATTGACCAATGTTAGGATTATTCAAATATTCGCTTATTCGCATATAAGCTAAGACATGATAACCCCTACACTTGCCCAAGAAGTTTCCCGCCTGGAAGCAGACCTTTGTTTCGCCTTATCGGATCCGACAAGGATTCTGATTTTGTATTCTCTTTCTGAGAGTACGCAGACTGTCAATGAATTGGCGTCCATGCTAAGCCTGACACAGCCTACGACTTCCCGTCATCTTTAAGATCCTGCGCGACAGAGGTCTGGTAAACGCCAACAGACAAGGAACAACCGTCCATTATCAATTGGTCGATCAGCGTTTGATCAAGGCACTGGATTTGCTTCGCGGCGTTTTGAGGGACAGCCTCGTTCGGCGGGCAAGTCTCGTTGAAGATTTAGACTAAACCCACATCCATTTGGAGAGCTACTCATGAACAAACGAAGACCCTTCTGGATAATTGGCGCAATAGCAATCGTTGCGATTATTGTCGTGGCGATTTTATATGCCCTTCCAAAGCAAGCCCAGGCTAAGGACGATCCCTGGGCGCATGTGCCTGTAAAGGCTACGCATGTGGACCATAAGGATATCATTCAAGGGTCATTCGAAACATCGCAGCAGGTGACGCTGCGATGCCTGGAGTGTCATCCGGATGCCGCACAACAGATCATGTCCACATCCCACTGGACCTGGGAAAGCGAACCCTTCGATGTCTCGTGGCGGGATGAACCCGTCACGATCGGCAAGGCGAATCAACTCAACAACTTTTGCATCAGCGCACAGGGAAATCAAAAGAAATGTACATCCTGCCACATCGGAGTTGGCTGGCAGGAAGGTGAACAGGCATTTGATTTCACAATCGTTGAAAATGTCGACTGTCTGGCCTGCCACGCTGACAAATCGACCTATTCCAAAGGTGAATACGGAAATCCAGCAGAGGGAACCGACCTGCTTGCAGCCGCCAGGAGCGTGAAAGCTCCAGACCGCACCAATTGCGGAGCCTGCCATTTCAATGGCGGAGGCGGGAACAATGTCAAGCATGGCGATCTGGACGAGAGCCTGTACAATCCCTCCGAGACGACAGACGTGCACATGGGTCGATACAACTTCCTATGCACAGACTGCCACCAGACGGATGACCATGCGATCAAAGGCCGCCTTGTGGCTGATAACGTCACCGTTGACCCCACCGAACAGGTAGCCTGCACCGATTGTCACAACGACCAGCCTCATGATGACGAACGAATCAATGGGCACACAGCGTCCGTAGCCTGCCAAACCTGCCACATCCCAACAATGGCAAACAAGAATCCAACAAAAATGAATTGGGACTGGTCGACAGCCGGGCAGGATAAACCCGAAGATCATTTTACTTTCTTGAAGATCAAGGGCGATTTTGTATACGACGAAGAAGTTCCTCCCGTCTACATGTGGTCAAATGGAAATTTATCCTACCGTTACTTACTCGGCGATAAAATCGATCCCGCGACCCCGACAGTGATCGATCAACCTGCCGGCGATATCACCGATGCGCAAGCCAAAATCATGCCATTCAAGAAGCACGTCGCCAACCAACCTTATGATTTAGTAAACAATTATCTCCTCGCTCCCATCACAGCCGGTCCGGATGGGTTTTGGACAAATTTCGACTGGGACAACGCTTTCGAAATGGCCGAATCCATCACCGGGCTTGAATACAGCGGAAGCTACGGTTTTGCCGAAACCTGGATGTACTGGCCAACTACGCACATGGTCCAACCAAAAGAAGATGCCTTGCAGTGTGACGAGTGCCACAGTGAGAATGGCCGGCTTGATTGGAAAAGCCTCGGTTACCCGGGTGACCCCATTGAGTGGGGCGGACGCTTTGATAAATAAAGTCGTGAAGGTTGCATACTTCAACGTCAGGAAAGCTATATAAAACAAATCGATGGGATCTACAATGTCAAAATATAAACTTCCTCGAAAGACCATCTTCTCCATCATCGCGATTATTGCAGGATTAAGCCTGACACTGTTCACCCGGATTGTTTTCGCAGACATGACGGATGCCCAATCCGAACAACCGTCTCCCCTTCATCCCACCTTTGCGCTGCTGGACTCGAATGGAAGCAACGTACTTGAATCCGGTGAAGCGGTCTCCACGCTAAAAACCTGTGGACAATGTCACGACACGGATTTTATATCCAGCCACAGTTATCACTCCGATGCGGGATTAGCCAACTTCGGCGTACCCGGTGAAATCCCCGCAACCACACCCTGGGACTCGAGCGATGGATTATTCGGCAAATGGGACCCTTTGCTGTACAGGTACCTGACCGTCCATGGAGATGAATCTCTCGACCTGAGCACTGCCGAATGGATCAAAACCTATGGGCTGAGGCATGCTGGCGGCGGTCCTTCGGTCACCAGCCGGGATGACCTACCCCTGGAATCGCTTGAACCTTCGATCCAGAATCCGGAAGCCAGCTATCTTAACGACATGACGGGAAAAGCCAACAAATGGGATTGGAGTGATTCAGGCGCCATTGAAATGAATTGCTTCCTCTGCCATTTCACCCAGCCCAACAATGAAGCACGAATAGATGCAATGCTCGACAACAATTTTGCCTGGGCAAATACTGCCACCTTGGTCGGGACTGGAATTGTGGACAAGGTTGCCGGTCAATACCAATGGAATTCCGAAGCATTTGATCAGGACGGTATGCTTGGATCCAACTTTGTACTGGTCCAAGATCCAAAGAATGAGAATTGTGCCCAATGCCATGGATTGGTCCAGGCAGACCCAGTAATTCCCATTGTGCTCAGCGGTTGCGAATTGGATTATCCCGAGAGTGCCAGAACAGGGCAGATCATATCCTCGCAGCGGATTTCAGAATCAGGGATGAACATACAGGACAAAGCCAGCCTGACCCGTTCGTGGGATATCCACGCCGAGAGAGCATTATCATGCACCGATTGTCACTACTCGCTGAACAATCCGGTCTATTCTTTACCTGACGAGCAAGCGCCTGAACATCTTCTATTTGATCCCCGAAGCCTGAACCTGGGTGAATACCTGAAACAACCGGATCACAATTTCGCAAGGGGAGAAACCGGGACAAACGATACCAGCCTCGGAACGGAAATGCGCCGGTGCAATTCCTGCCATGATTCACAATCCAGCCACGAAGACTGGCTTCCCTATGTCGATCGGCACATGGCTACCGTAGCCTGCGAAACCTGCCACATTCCCGAGATGTTTGCCCCAGCCATCCAATCCTACGATTGGACCGTGATTTCTACGGATGGTTCACCCGCGTCCAACTGCCGCGGCGTCGAGGGCGATACGGGCACGATCAACGATCTGGTTACAGGCTATAAGCCAGTCAACCTGCAGCGAACAGATGCGGATGGCAGCAAGCTCCTGGCACCGTATAACCTGATCACCACTTTCTTTTGGGTCTATACGGATGGCAACGGCAATGAACGCCCCGTCCGTCAATTCGACCTTGAAGCGGTGTTTCTGGAAGGTGGAAAATATACACAGGATATCGTCGTTGAATTCGATTCAAACGGCGATGGACAACTATCGAAGGATGAACTGATTATCGATAACAAAGACAAGGAAGCATTTATCGCCTCCAGGCTTTCGGCTCTGGGGTTATTGGATCCTCAGATCCGGGGCATCGTCGAAGCCCATGAGGTGAGTCACAATGTCACATCCAGCGAATATGCCATAAATGAATGCTCAGCCTGCCACGACCGGGATTCACAATTGGCTGCCCCCTTTGTGTTGTCCAACCACATACCGACCGGCGAAATACCTCCTCTGTTCGTCGATCCTGAAATCTCCACAAGTGGAATGATTGCCCTAGGTGATAATGGCACTTTGAGTTTTGCTCCCCGCACAGATGCAGAACAATTATATGTACTGGGTTACAGTTATGTTTACTGGGTGGATGTTTTCGGAGCCCTGATGTTCGTTGGCGTGATGCTGGCAATCCTGGTGCATGCAACACTGCGCATCATATCCAGATTGCGCCACAAACCAGCTAAAGCAGAAGTCCGAAAAGTTTACATGTACGACTCGTATGAGCGTATTTGGCACTGGCTGCAAACAGCGGCAATCGTCCTTCTACTCTTCACCGGCCTGGTCATCCACCGTCCGGATCTCTTTGGCGCCTTCTCTTTCCGCAACATGGTCTATGTCCACAATATCCTGTGGATGCTCCTGGCTGTCAACGCTGCATTATCGCTTTTCTATCACCTCGCCAGTGGAAGGATCAAGCAGTTCATTCCCAGGCCATATGGCTTCTTTGATGAGGCAATTCTCCAGGCGAAGTATTACATCAAGGGTATTTTCAAAAACGAACATCACCCATTCGAAAAAACACCTGAAAAGAAAATGAATCCACTTCAACAGGTTACCTACTTCGCGATACTCAATGTGCTGCTCCCCTTGCAAGGATTAACAGGAATCGCGATGTGGGGCGTTCAACGTTGGCCGGACATAACGACACCGCTCGGCGGGTTGATCTGGCTGGCACCCTTCCACACGTTAATCGCCTGGACGTTTGCATCCTTCATCCTAGGTCATGTTTATCTCACCACGACCGGACATAAACCGCTGGATGGAATTAAGGGGATGGTGACAGGCTGGGAAGACGTCGAAGTACCGCACGAAACCACCAATCCGGAGGAAGCTAGTCCGTCCGAACCATCCGCGAATAAAGTTCAACCCCTCACAAAGGAGGATTAACCTATGACAACAATTGATACGTCTAAAACACAACCATCAAGGTTTAAGAGAATTCTCTTTGGCCGTCCCGAACGACCCTATGTCCACCCCTACCTTGGCGGAACCCTGCTGGGTATCGTTCTGTTCCTTGCCTTCTTCCTAACCGGAAATGGGCTGGGAGCATCCGGAGGCTTGAACAGGATTGTGGTTTTCTTTCAAGATCTCGTCGCACCGGAGCACGTTGACCGGGTCGCGTATCTCTTGAAAATGGCTGGCGGTGAAAAGAATCCGCTGGATGACTGGATCATCCCTGTCGTCTTCGGTGCCATCCTGGGTGGATTCGTGTCGGGCTGGTTCAATGGCCGCTTAAAGGTGGAAACCAACAAGGGACCTCAAATCACGGTCAAAACTCGCTGGATCATGGCGTTCATTGGCGGTACGATCATGAGCTATGGCGCTCGTTTTGCCCGCGGCTGCACATCCGGTCAGGCGCTCTCGGGCGGAGCGACTCTTGCCGCAGGATCATGGGTTCTCATGTTCGCCATTTTCGCCGGCGGGTATGCCCTGGCTTATTTTGTCCGCCGGCTCTGGCTGTAACAGGAGGCTGAAATGAATTTTCCCCTTGCTGCATTTACCAACGTGTCTGCTCTCAACCCGTGGACCTACCTGGTCTTCGGTTTGATCGGATTTGCCTTTGGATTCATCCTTGAAATCTCAGGTTTCGGTAACTCAAAGAAACTTGCGGCTCAGTTCTACTTTACAGAGATGACCGTACTAAAAGTCATGTTCACAGCGATCGTGGTAGCCATGGTTCTTCTCGCCATCGCGACCGGTCTCGGCATCCTGGATATTAATCAAGTATGGATCAATCCCACCTACTTGTGGCCTGGAATCGTCGGCGGTCTCATCATGGGAGTCGGATTCATCGTCGGCGGATTTTGCCCGGGGACGTCGCTCGTCTCGATGGCAACATTCAAAATCGATGGCTTGTTTTTTGTCCTGGGGAGTCTTTTTGGGATATTTCTCTTCGGAGAAACCGTCCAGTACTTTGAAACCTTCTGGGAAAGCAGCAATTATGGCCGCTTGACCTTGATGGACTGGATGGGCCTGACCACCGGACAGGTAGTCCTGATCATCGTGCTAATGGCGCTGATGATGTTCGCATTTGCCGAATTGATGGAAGCGCTGATCGGAAAAAGAAACTTAAAGGCTGAGCCAAAAATGCGAATCGCCGGAGCTGCGCTTCTGCTTGCAGGCGCCGTTGCCGTTCTGATCATTGGCCAGCCAACCCTTGCAGATAAATGGGCGAAGGTCTCAACCGCCAAGGAAGCCGCTCTCGCCTCGCGCGAAGTCCAGATCTCCCCTGCAGAACTGCTTTCAACAAAGGCAAATGACCGGTTACGACTGGCCATGCTGGATATTCGCCCCGAATCGGAATTCAACCTTTTCCACATCGCCGACGCTCGAAATGTGCAGCCAGCCGAACTGGAATCTGTTTCCAAGGAGATCATCTCCCAGTCATCTCCAAACCTCGTCGTCGTTGTGATGAGCAATGACGAGCAGGCTGCCACGGATGCATGGAAAACTTTGACCGCGGCAAGTGTCCCGAATGTATACATTCTGGAGGGTGGAATCAATAACTGGCTAACGACATTTGGAAGCGAAGAACCTGCCATCACTCCGCTTGCTTCCGAGCAGCTCAACAATGACAGCCTGCGCTATATGTTCGAGTCTGCACTGGGAGAACGCTACGAGTGCGCCGATCCGAATCCGCACGAATACGACCTTGAATTTGATCCAAAAATCAAACTACAGCTGAAACGCGATAAAAGCGGAGGCGGGTGCGGGTAGGAATCCCTGTCTACAGCCTAATGATCCAATAACAATCACCCTTGCGATTTTGCGCGCAGGGGTGATTGTTATATAATCTACATATGCCGCTGGGAAACCTATTCAGGCGCACCATTGCCATTCCTCAAGACCACGGATCCTGGGTTTTTCTATTCTCTCCACTACTGATCGGCTTATTCGCAGGAGAGGATTTTTCCCACGGCACATGGGCGCTGATCTCAGCAGCCATCACAGTATTTCTCATCCGCCAGCCCATCACGATCGCCACGAAAGTAAAATCAGGCCGTCGCCCACAGTCCGACATGCCTGCAGCGATCTTCTGGATGTGCATATACGGATTAATACTCTCAATCGCCCTGGCTTACCTAATATTTCTTGAATACTATTTTCTGCTTACGCTTGCGATTCCAGGAATAATCGTATTCGCGTGGCACCTGTATCTGGTAAGTAAACGAAAAGAACGCGGGCAGGCTGGAGTTGAAATTCTGGCTACGGGCACTCTGGCATTGTCAGCGCCTGCTGCATATTGGGTCAGCTCGGGGTTCTACTCAGCTGATGGATGGTGGCTATGGATTCTCACCTGGCTCCAATCCGCCGCATCCATAATCTATGCCTATTTACGACTGGAACAGCGTTCCTTGCAGGGATTACCATCCAGGAGTGAACGAATTAATCTGGGTAGAAGAGCTTTACTCTATTCGTCCTTTAACTTGGTACTCACCGTTATACTTTCAATGGTCAATTATTTACCAACATTGATTTTTCTACCCTATTTGCTGCAGTGGCTCGAAACGATTTGGGGAACCTTTAATCCAGCCATTGGTTACAAGCCAACCGGAATAGGTATTCGACAACTTATCATTAGTTCAGCATTTACACTAATTTTCATTCTAGTCTGGAGGTAGACATGCCAAATCTCAAGTGGGAACTTCTTACGGTAATTTCAGGAAGATTTGAAGCGGAATTATTGAAATCGTACCTCGAGGCGGAGGGGATCGAAGTCCAGTTGTTCCAGGAAGGAGCAGGTCAGGATCTTTACCCGGTCACATTTGGACCCCTGTCGAATGTTCAATTATTCGTACCGGGTGAGAAGATCGATGAAGCCCAGAGTTGCTTGGAACATTACAATACTCAAGCTGGCGATGATGCTTCAGATCACGAATAAGCTTTTCCATTCATCGAGTAATCCTATCCATCCATTGCAAGGAGGCGGGGCATGGACTTTGAGTTGAATCCAGAACAAAAAAAGTGGCAACAGGTCGTGCATGATTTTGTCGCCCGGGAAGTTAAACCCATGGCGCACGACGTTGACGAGAATGGCGAATTCAACTGGAATGCTTTTCGAAAAATGGGGGCGATCGGGCTCCTTGGGTTAAATGTACCGGAGGAACTTGGAGGTCCCGGGATTGATGCCCTAAGCGCAGCGATAGGGATTGAAGAGCTGGGATGGGGATGCGGTTCCACCGCCTTATCCATCGCCGCGCATAACGGTCTAGGCATCACTCCGCTCGTATTCTTCGGGTCCGATGAACTAAAGCAAGAATGGCTGCCCAAAGTGATCAACGGAGATGGTAAGCTGGCTTCTCTTGCATTGACTGAACCCGGTGCCGGGTCGGATCTCCAGGGTGTCACGACCAGGGCAGAAAAAAATGGAAACAGCTGGATTATCAACGGGACGAAAGCCTGGATCACCAATGCATCAATTGCTGAATATATCATCACATTTGCGCGAACAAGCCCGGACGCAGGGCATGGTTCGTACAGCTTGATACTGGTTCCCACCGATACACCGGGACTGAAAGTCGGGAATCCCGAAAAGAAAATGGGGTTGCGCGGCTCACCCACAAACGCCATTACCTATGAAGATGTCCGCGTACCTTTGTCCAACTTAATCGGCGAAGAAGGAAACGGCCTCCATCAGACCTTGATGACTCTCGATGGCGGTCGGATCAGCATCGGCGCGCTATCCGTTGGCCTGGCACAAGCTGCTTACGAAGCTGCCAAAGAATATTCGAAGAACCGGTATACTTTTGGAGTACCCATATCCAATCACCAGGCAATCCAATGGATGCTTGCTGATGCAGCAACCGAGATCGATGCAGCCAGATACCTTGTTTATCGGGCAGCTTTTCTTAAACAGCAAGGGCGACCTTACACACTCGAGGCGGCTAAAGCCAAGCTTTACGCTTCAGAAATGGCTGAACGTGTTTGCCGAAACGCCATCCAAGTGCTCGGGGGCTACGGCTACAGCAGAGAATATTCTGTTGAGCGGATGTACAGGGATGCACGTCTTATGACTATCGGAGAAGGAACAAGCGAAGTTCAACGGATGGTGATCGCGCGTCACATCCTGAAATAACCACGTGAACTATAGGTCACGCTAAATTAAAATCGGTTTGGTTTTCGAACGATTATCCAGGTGCTCATCTCGTCGTCCACCTCAGTCGCTTCACCTGGGAACCTGTCAAACAGTTGGATTATTTCCTTGGGCGATAGGAAATGACTCCTCATCAGCGCGATTTTTTCAGCCAATGCGATCAATTTGACTGGGAACTTATGGATATTCGGTTCTTGTATGATGACCATTCCCCCGGGAGTTAAAATCCGCCACATTTCATTCGCGGCATTTGTTTGGTTGATTACATGATGGAGCGCATCAAACATAACAACCCGATTAAAAGTCTCATTTTGAAACGGGAGCAATTCGACTTGCGTTAAAAGAGCGTCGAAACCCTTTTGGGCAGCCTGACCAAGCATGCCTTTGGAAAGGTCAGCCACGACTACATTCCTGACATGAGGCATTAAAGCCTCCGCAACACGCCCGGTACCACCCCCGGCATCCAGAACAATCTCATCACCCATAAAATGTCCATACATTAAGAGCCCTTCAAGTGACTTGAAGGGAATAGCACGATCGTAAAACGGTGCGAGATGAGAGAAGTGATCGAAACCCGACATCAAGGACCAACTGTAATCTGGTTCTTGATCTGTTCAAATACAGCGTCGCCAATTCCCGGAACGCTCCTGATCGAATCGATCGAATCGAAGAATCCGTATTGATTCCTGTAATCGATGATTCTTTTGGCCAGAGTCGGTCCTATCCCCGGCAGGTTTTCCAACTCTGTTTGCGTCGCGGAATTGATGTTTACCAGCAATCCCGCACCCCCGATCGACAGCCCGGGCATCAACTCCGGTACATGGATTTTTTCACCGTCACTGACAATTCCAGCCAGATTAATAAATGATGTATCTGCAGAATCGAGAAAACCACCGGCAGCGTCAATTGCGTCATTCACACGGCTATCCTCAGGTAGGAAGTATAACCCCGGCGAGGCTACAGCGCCTGTCACGTGAACCATAATCGGTTTCTGAGTCGGAGGCTGGCTTAACTCAATTACTTCACCGCGCGGTTGGGATGATGCGAGCCACACAAGCGAAGAGAGAAATATTCCGATTAAAACACCAGCGGCAATGTACATCGCAGTTTTCATCATGGCAACTTAATTAATCCCGTCTCATTACTAGGAGTGTATCACCACCATTATCCAATATCGAGAAAATCCTTGCAAGGGTCGAAATCCTGCGGAAATAAGCTGGCATATCGTCATGTGGAACTGAGATGAAACCAAATTTCTCGTAGAATGACCCGAGGCTAGAGCGACACATTAAATACATCGGCGCGTTGTTAGATTCAATGAGCTTAAGAATTATCGCACTTGCGATCCCTCTGCCGCGAAATTCCGGAGTAACGGCAATCGATGCCAGTTCGCGAACGTCACCGCTGTGGATTTTCACCTGTCCACAGCCAACGACAAGATTCTCGGGGGTTTGAGCCACAAGAAACCGTTGCCAATGCAAACCTGTCGGATTGATCTTCGCCTGGCGCACAAGCTTACGAATGGACCCATCGTCCTCGACACTTGCAGGTCTGATCACAAACTCAGCCAATTGCGCCTGCCGTTACAAGGATTGTAAATGACGATACGAAATAATGAATAAGAAATGGGTATATAAAAGAACGGGTGCGGTACGCAATCCACCCAAAAACAAATCCGCCGAAGATCGTGGATAGGGTCTCGACTTCGGGCTTTCCCAAGTGAGCAAGGGCAAAAGGTACCGCTTGCAGCCATATGGCTTCCGGTCCAAATTTCCGGGCATAACCAAAAAGCAGCCACCCACGAAAAAGGAACTCCCAGGCGAATAATTCAATGAACATTGGCCAAGGTAGTAACCCGAGCTGCCAGTTGTAATAATCCTTCATCGAAGGATCCGACCGGCTAACCAAAAAAAGAATTGGAGCAATCAGAGCCACCGAGGCAGCTGTCAGGATCAATCCAGCGCGCCAATCCCCCAACTGAAATCCGTAATCCCAAGGCTTTTCCCTGAAAACGAGGAGAATGATCACCATGGGTAGGACAAAGAATAACAGGAAACGGTCCAGCGTTTCCGACTTGGTCAGCCGGTTGTAACTTTCAACCATGATCACCAGAGTACTCACAACAGTGAGAACAGCGATCTTCCAGTCCAGGCGTTCTTTAATGCTGAGAAATTGTCTCATCCAACCTCAATAGGGAAAACCTGATGTATTCCCGCCCGGTCCGAATAAAATGGTCAACTTATCCATATCGCGAGCCAATTCATAGCCCCAATTACATAGCAGGAGCAATACGATAAGGCTGGCGGCGAAGAATGCAACTTTCCCTGCTTTGGAACGAACCAACAACTGCTTGATATCACCGATGCCACCATCCCAGAACCTGGCAGCGAAGACTGTCAGGAGTGGAACAATTGTCAAATGGAAACGATCCTCAGCCAAAAGTAGAATGTGAGGAAGTACGTAGGACACAATAACCAATCCAATTAGGATCACCTCGGGTTTGCGCCAATCGACAAGGATTAGGCCATAAATGGAAGATAATGACACAACAATAAACGGGGCAAGCAACACTATTGCCAAGGTGGCTAAAAGCGGCGCAGGAATGAAACCGAAAAAGTTATTGGAATAAAAATAGGTCAATGCTCTGCGTTCAAGCCCAAAGAAATGACCTGCCCTCATCAGAACCAGCGGGATGACCCGAGCCGGATCATCGCGGATAAATTCAACTGCCTTGGCTGTTCCTATCCGGTCACGCAGACCGTCGTCGAGCATGGGAATTAGATCCAGGGAAATTCCATACTGAAAAGTCCCTGTGCTTCTCGGATGATACCCGACGTACAAATTGTATCCAAGCGAGCTCTCCACTCCGACCAAGCGTCCATGGAGCATCGAGTTCCTTACGATCCAAGGCAGGCAAACAATAATCGCAGTAACAATTACGAGGATCGCGCCTTTCCGGTTTTTAAACGCAAACCAAATCCAAAGTCCAGCAACTATACTGAAAGGCAGGATCACTGATCGTGTGAGCGCTGAAAAACCGATAAGCGCCCCTGAAATCGCAAACCATCGAAGACGCTGGTCCTTCCCTGCCTTAAGTAACGCGAGCACCGAACCAAGCACCAGGACGAAGAAAAGATTTTCAGTAGCCAGCGAAAGGGGATAAATAACCATCATGGGATAGAGCGCCAGCGTCCAGGCAGACCAGCGGGCAGCTCGCAACTGATGGGGAATAACCTGCTTCGCTAATAAATAAGTCATGGGCACGAGGCTTGCGTTTAGGAACGCTTGTATCAGTCTCGCTGCAAAGAACCGGTCCGAATCTATGCCGTTTATTAAATAGATCAGGGAAAGAAAGGCAGGATATAGCGGAGGCCGGAAGGATGTAATTATCCCTCTGGGATCGTAATTCACAGTGGATATGTCAAAAGGGATGTAATTCTCGACAAGGTAAAGGTCTTGCTGTGAGTACCACCGGTAACCGGTCCCTTCCACGATGCTCCTGGCTAGCATGTCGTATTGGAACATGTCGTCCAATCCAATCCCCAAATCCCGGGTCAGGACTACCGGCACCAGACGGATGCCTAGTGCTACTATGAAAACAAACAAAGGGAAGGAAATCCGTCTTTTCTCCATTGGGCGAATCTAAATAGGTGAAATCCCACTAATCCTTATTCAGCAATTCCTCGAGAATCGCCTTTGCCACTTGAGGGTCGGCCTTCCCTTTCATCTTCTTCATTACCTGCCCAACGAACCAACCCATTAGCGTAGTTTTCCCAGCCTTATAACTTGCCACTTCCTGAGGAAACTCCGCGAGTACTCCATTCACAATTTGCCGTATGGTTTGATCGTCACTCACCTTGATAAGGCCTTCGTCCTCGACGGTTTGCCGGGGCGATTTCCCTGTCTGGTTGATCTTCTCAAGCAAAGTCTTACCTGTACTCGCGTTGATCGTGCCAGAATCCACGAGCTGCACGATCTCAACCAGGTATTCGGGCGTCAACTTTAAGTTCACCCGCAGAAATACCGGAAACATTCATCATCCGCATTACATCATTAATTAACCAATTTGAAATCTTTTTTGCATCCCCGCCATAGGCAATGCAAGCTTTTTCAAAGTAGTCAGCCAAAGATAGCTCGCTGGTCAAAATCTCTGCATCATATTCAGGGATACCGTATTGGCTGGCAAATCGGGAGCGTCGCTGAAGCGGAAGTTCTGGAAAACCGATCAGGATTTCATTCTTCCAGGTGTCTGTCAGGATTACCGGGAGTAAATCCGGCTCACGGAAGTATCTGTAATCCGCTTCGGTTTCCTTCGAGCGCATCTTTCGAAGCATCTGGTCATCCTCGTCCCATTCCAGTGTCCAGGCTTCCACTTTCCTTCCGGCGTCGTATTCACGTTTCTGCCGTTCGATCTCTTTCTCGATGGCGCCCCTCACCGCGTCAATTGAATTGACATTTTTTATCTCGGTCTTCGGATTTAGATAATCTGCACCAGCCGGGCGAAGTGAAACATTGGCATCGCAGCGAAGATGACCTTTTTCCATATCGGCTTCAGATATGCCGATCCATCTGAGCAATTGTCGAAGCCTAATCAGGTATTGCGCAGCCTCGTCCGCAGTTCGAATGTCGGGACCCGTAACCATCTCAACCAGTGGTACACCGCAGCGGTTAAAATCGATAAACCGTCGACCCAGTTCGTTTTTCGTCTTTCCAGCATCCTCCTCAAGATGAAGTTTCCAAACCGACACATGGCGTGTATATCCCTCCGGCATGGGGATGTCCAGGTAACCTCCTTTCGCCAGCGGTCGGTCATATTGTGAGATCTGAAACCCTTTTGGAAGATCTGGGTAGAAGTAATTCTTCCGGTCAAAAAACGACTCAGCTGAAATTTCTGAATTCATCGCTTTCGCCAACAAGACTCCCTTTTCGACGACTTTCTCGTTCAAAACTGGGAGCACCCCAGGCATGCCCGTACAAACAGGGCAGATATTTGAGTTCTGAGGATCAAGCCAGGAATCCGCCTTGCAGGAACAGAATATTTTAGTTTTCGTGTTGAGCTGAATATGTGTTTCGAGCCCAATGACTGCTTCATAGTCCATGGTTATCCCTATTTATCCAAAATTACTCTTAAGATCACTGACCGCCGATTACTGAAATGTACGCCGTTACCCAATCGCTATACGGAACACAATCCGAGCGACCGTCTCCGCATTCCTGATTAGGAGTCTTCCAAAAGTAAATATTGTCCAGGCTATGGAAGCCGTTTTGCTCGCATCCATCATCGCTGAGCAGGTTGCTCGTCTCGCAGGCAGCAGCTACCGAAGGATTGGTCCCTGTCCAGGCTGCCGCATCTCCCTGGACTTGCGGATCTAGAATATGTTCCATCCACCTATACGCACAATTTGGATGAGGAGCTTCTGAAGATAACATAAAAGTATCCGCCCTGCCCGTTGCCCCTTCAACGGAGATCACACTTTGGACTGGCAGACCTTGATTTTCCATCATTTTTATTGTGGATGGCCATGCTATTGAAACCGCATTTCCTTCTGTCAGGAAGGTATTCATTTGATCCGGTGCATCCGTCCAGTAACTACTGACGAGGTCACGTTGACGTCGAAGCAGGTTCACAGCTTCTCCGAACTGATCACGGTCTAATTCGTACGGATCGCGAATTCCCAACTCAGGTCGTTGCTGCATCAGGAATAATGCCGCATCGGCTATCGCCATTGCACCTTCGTAAGCCTGCACGCGATTTGAATTGGTTAATCCATCAGGGAGAATCTGTTCTTCAAAAATAACGCTATTTGAAACTGGAGGTTTCTTGAAATACTGATTCGCTATATAACACACGGTTCGCGCTCCATAAAAAAGGCACGCCATAGTGAATTCCATCCACGGTATGCCAGGGAGATTTTTTGAACCGCGGATCGATCAAATCCCAGGACGGTAACCATCCAATGTTAAGCGCCTGGACTCTGCCATCGGCAATAAGTCTATCCGCGGCATCACCCGCTGCGGTAACAAGGTCATATCCGCCTTGATTCATCAAGGCTAGCATTTCATCTGAGCTTGATGTAGTTGTAACGTTCACCTTGCATCCGCTGTCCAACTCAAAATCCGACACCCAGTCAAATCGAATGTCGTTTTCACCTCTTTCGACATAACCTTCCCATGCAACAATGTTCAATTCACCTTCACTGGTTCCTATCGACTCGACAGGTTGACTATCGCCATGCGATTCGAACCCGCATCCAGTGAGCACAACCAGAAGAACTATCGAACAGTGAACAAGGTGATAAATTTTCACTCGGATTGACACTTACCCTCGGCGATACCTAATTTCAGAGTGTAAAGCAAATCGTCTCGACATGATCAATTTAACGCAGCAAGGCCTGCAGCAGCGCGAAATGAGATGTATGCAGTGCTCATATCAGGACTGGAGAAGGAGATAACATTCCCATCCCGAAGAGCACCGGGCAATCTCATAGCCCTGTCTGCCATATCGGACGAAACCAACTCGATCGCCGTTTTCACCGGCTGGGAAACCACGTATGGTTTCGGTGAGTTTTTAGCTTTCAGCTTGGTGACCGAATTGAAGGCAGTGTTTCTGATCAGAATCTGGGCTGACTGAGGGGGAAGACAGGACGCGGAAAAACGCCCGGTGGCATGCTTCACAACAGCCTTTTCCAGTTTGCCTATCAGTTCTTCAGCTTGCTGGCATGCAGTTTGGTCTCCGGAAATCATAATTACGGGAACTCCAAACGAACCCGCAAGGGCTGCGTTTAGTCCGCATTCTCCAACGAGCACTTCGTTGAGCCACACATTTCTTATCGACCTTGATGACCAGGTATGGTCCAATATCCCGAGCGGTGAACCGGCACGAGCGTGATAACCCACGAAAATCACACCATCGTAAGTGTTATCGATCCCCTGCATCATCGAATAAGGAGACGTGCCCAGCCCGGAATTCAACCTGACGCGTTTATCCAGTTCCTCTATGAGGATATTCAAACCATTGGAATGCCCGTCAGTTACGACAACTTCAGTAGCACCACCTTTGATGGCACCGTCGATCGCCGAATTCACGTCGGCAGTCATTATCTTCCGGAATCGCTGATACTCGGCATGCGAAGGATCCACATGATCCCATGATGTTACACCGGATATACCTTCCATGTCACACGCTATTAATATTTTCATAGGGTTCTCTCCGTCGAGAATGAGTTAATTATTTTCGAGCAATGATCGGAGGCTTAACTCAGTCTCCACGATTCTGCTTTGGTGACTCTCTCATAAGCTCGACTTAACCGTAGTAGAATGCCTTCCGAAAAATCAGGACCGAGGAACTGGATACCGATGGGCAACCCACTTTGGTCAAATCCCGCCGGGATGGAGATACCTGGGATTCCAGCATGATTTGCGGGAACTGTTAATTGGTCTGCATATTGCATCAAAACCGAATCGCCGTAAACACCGCCTATCTTGAATGCGGTTGTTGGAGTTGTCGGTGTTAGGAGAGCATGGACATGGTATTTTCCACTCCGGTCGAACACTTCATCGAAATCACGGCGAATCAAGGCGCGAATTCTCAAGGCTCGATTGTAGTATTGCTCGCTGTATTGAGCAGCAGAGACATACATCCCCATCAAAATCCTCAATTTCGGCTGCAAGCCAAATCCCTGACCTCTGGATTTCCTATACATGTCGCTAAGCGAATCAACCTTGTCCTGCGTACGATATCCATATTTCACACCGTCATATCGGTGTAAATTCGACGCTGCTTCAACCCGCGAAATTACGAAATACGCTGGGATTCCATATCTCGTATGAGGCATATGGACGTCCTCGATTATCTCCGCCCCTTGTTTTTCAAGAAGCTCAGCGGCTTTGATCGCAGCTGCTTTGATCTCTACCGGGATTTCCTGCTCCTGGATATCGCCCGTCTCTGCGTCGATATAAGTAATCTTGAAATAATCCGGTGAAAGCCCGATACGAAGCCCTTTTACATCCTTCTCCATTTCCGAAAGATAATCCGGGACCGGTACGGCAGCTGTTGTCGAATCCTTTGAATCAACTCCGGAAATGGCTTTCAACATCAGCGCAGCGTCAGTCACCGATCGCGCGACAGGTCCCGGGCAATCCAGGGAGGAACCAAAGGCAATCAACCCGTAGCGGGATACACGTCCATAGGTGGGTTTCATGCCGATGACGCCGCAAAAAGCAGCGGGTTGCCTGATGGAACCAGCGGTATCCGTACCCAGACTTATCGCCCCTTCATAAGCTGCCACCGCTGCCGATGAACCACCCGACGAACCTCCTGGAACGTGGTCTGTATTCCAGGGATTTCGCGGCGCAGGCTGATAAGCGGAAGATTCACTCGACGAACCATAGGTGAACTCATCGAGATTGACTTTTCCAAGGATTACCGCACCGGCAGCCTCCATCCGCGCCACGGGAGTAGCCGTGTATGGAGCGCTGAAATTTGAGAGTATTTTTGATGCCGCCGTTGATGGAATGCCTTCCATGCAAAAGATGTCCTTCACGGTTGCCGGAACACCTGCCAGCAGCCCTGCATCTTCTCCCGCGGCAATTTTCCTATCCACCTCGTCAGCCTGCTTGCGCGCTCGTTCTGAAGTGACCGTGATGAAGGCATGAACTTTTTCAGGTTCAAGCAACCGATCCCCCCCGATGACACCAGAGACACCATCCACAGCCTGAATCCGGGACAGGTTTGCTTCAAGCACTTCCCGGGCAGATATCTCCCGTTTTGCTACTAGCCGTGAAATTTCCTGGGCGTTAAGGTCGATGAGCTCCATTAATCCAAATCCTTGTGCGGGATTTCGGGCACGACAATGTAACCATCGTCAGCCTCAGGGGCTTGATCGATCAATCTTCCTGGTTCGGAAAATGGGAACCATTCGTCTTTTCTGATCGGTGACATCATTTCGGGGGTATAGGTTATCCCACGTGCGACAATGGGGATTTCATCATCGACGGGAATCGATACCAGCTCCCTGATCGCCACCAATTGATTATTCATTTGCCGGCGTAAATACTCCCCCTCCTCCGGTGAAAGCTCCAAAGCGGCCAACTCCACGAGATGGTGAAAGAGTTCGGGTGAAATTTCGTCTGTCATGGGATCCTCTTGAAGGGCATTATATTCCATAAGGATGCGGAAGAACAGTTGGAGTTCCAGCGGCAAGAACATTTGCGTCAATAATGCTATAATGACGAAAAATCGGAGCTGGTGATGACTGAACTTTTTCCTTTCCTAAAAGAACATGAGATGATCCGCAACGCTGCGCGGGATTTTGCCAAGAATGAAATTTCTCCTATTGCGGCAGAATTCGACGAAAGCGGGGAATTTCCCCATCGTACCGTACAAAAAATGGGGGAAATGGGGTTCATGGGGATAGAAATCCCCGAGGAATACGGCGGCGCCGGAATGGATACCCTTTCTTACGTCCTCGCTCTGGAAGAAATCAGCAAGGTGGACGCCTCGCACGGGGTGATCATGTCTGTCAACAACTCCCTGTATTGCTTCGGGATTAATAACTTTGGATCAGATGAACAGAAGAGGAAGTTCCTCCAGCCTGTCGCATCCGGAAAAGCGGTAGGTGCCTATTCGCTGACAGAACCCATGTCAGGCTCGGACGCGGGCACCATGAAATCTCGCGCAGTACTGGATGGCGATGCCTACATCCTGAACGGGAGGAAATCCTGGGTCACGAGCGGTCCTGTGGCCAATTACATGGTTGTATTCATGATGACCGATCCTGAAAAACAGCAGAAAGGCATCTCCGCCTTCCTGATCGATACTACGAAACCAGGATTCGTTCGCGGGAAAAAGGAACCCAAATTAGGGATCCGCGCGTCTGCCACAAGTGAAATTTTATTCGAGGATTACCGATGCCCCATTGATGACCGGCTGGGGAAGGAAGGAGAAGGGTTTAAGATCGCCATGACCGTCCTCGATACAGGTCGTATAGGTATTGCGACGCAGGCATTGGGCATCTCCGAAGCTGCCTATGAGGCATCCATTGATTATGCAAGAAACCGGGAAGCCTTTGGCCAGAAAATCGGAGAGTTTCAAGGTATTTCATTCAAGCTGGCAGACATGAAAACACGAATCGAAGCCTCCCGACTATTAATCTACCAGGCCGCTCTAGCCAAGGAAAGATCCAAGAAAACAAATGAGCGTTATTCACTTCAGGCAGCCATGGCAAAGTTGTTTGCTTCAGAAACAGCCATGTTTGTCACCCACGCTGCAGTCCAAATCCATGGAGGGATGGGGTACAGTAAGGAATTGCCCGTTGAGCGGTATTTCCGGGATGCTAAGATAACCGAGATCTATGAAGGAACGAGTGAAATCCAGCGCCTGGTCATAGCGCGAAATGAATTGAACTTGCGATAGCCATGAGCGATAATGAAATTTCCATTCTGGAGTGGCTTGTAAAGAAGCTCCAAAATCCAAGGCAGTGGCTTCACAGAAGCCAACAAACTGACCATCCCCAAAAAGGGAATAAAGAGGAAGACAGCACCGTCGAATCCCCTCTCGCCTTAGCAGAAACTCAAGGCGATACATCAGCATCGGCTAGCGAACTTGTCAAAGTAGACATTTCGTTTGAAATTCCGCTGGGTAACCCTGTCGATCTACATATCGAGACAGCAGAAAAAGAGGGCAAACCGTCTGCTTCGTTGACATCTTCTCCTGTACTGGAGAATTATTGGATCGAGGTGATTCGCTCTCGAAACACTGATGCTTCGAGAGGTTTCTCGGCCCGGTACGCAAGTCTTAAAAACTCACTGGGTAACCGCAGTATAAATATTAAATTCTCCCTTATCGCTATTCTGGTCGGTCTCAGTATCTTGCTATATGTTTTTACAAGATTTGCCGGGCTAAATCGGTTTCCAGCATTTTTCTTCTCCGACGAAGCCATGCAGAGTATTTACGCCGAGCAATTGATCGATAACCATTTCATTTCTGCCAACAACAAGAATATTCCGGTGTATGTGCCGGTCGAAGGGGATCGCTGGTCGCCGATGGCCAGCATATATATTCAAGCCGCAACGGTTATGCTTTTTGGAAAATCCGTGCTCCAAACACGGGCGACATCCATATTTATCGGCTTATTGGGCGTGGTATCAGTTGGTCTTATCCTGAAATACATATTCAACCAAAAATATTGGTGGGTGGCGATTCTCTTCCTCACGCTTCTCCCTGCCTGGTTCCTGCATTCCCGGACAGCCTTTGAGACAGTGATGGCAACCGCCTTTTATGCCATTTTCCTCCTGTTCTATTTGCTGTATCGATACAAGTCTCCGGTCTATTTGTTTGGAGCCGTGTTTTTTGGGGCATTGACTTTTTATTCATACTCCAACAGTCAGGCATTAATGGGAGTAACCGCCATAGGTTTGATGGCGTCGGATTTTCACTATCACAGGAAGAATATTAAGATTATCGCCTGGAGCATGCTGCTTGTCGCAATGGTGGCAATTCCATTTATTATATTTCAGCTTAAGTTACCCGATGCACTTGAGTCGCACTTGCGTGCGATTAACTCGTACTGGTATCAACACATTTCGATGTGGGAAAAAATATTGATCTTTTTTAAGAATTACTTTATCGGTTTGAGCCCACAATATTGGTTCATTGCAAACAGCAGGGATTTAATTCGGCATAGAATGGTCGGTTACGGGCATATTCCTTTATGGTCACTTCCGCTTTTTGTTATCGGTCTTGTCCTGGCGATAAAGAAATTCCGCGAATCATCCTACCGGGCTGTTCTGATCGCTATTCTAGCTGCCCCTGTAGGAGCGTCGATGCTGGAAATCAGTATCGCGCGAACATTATTCTTCATTGTCCCCGCAACGATACTAGCCATATTAGGTTTGGAATGGTTACTAGGCTGGGTGGAAAAGAAGATTAGCCCTGCTTTCGTGGCCACAGGTGTCTTCCTGATCTTCACTCTCCTCAGCCTTTTCACAATGAACGATGCGGTCATTAATGGTCCCCGCTGGACGAATATTTATGGCTTGTATGGTCTGCAATATGGTGCAGTTCAAATATTTCAGGAAACATTGCCTCAATATGTGGAGGACGAAAGCACCAAGAAGATTACCGTATCACCTGTCTGGGCGAACGCCGCTAACCGATTCGTGCCCTTCTTCTTTTCCCCGGAAGAGTATCGCGATCGGATTATGGTTGACGGGCTGGATACTTTTCTAATGCGAAAGCAGGACATCAGCCCAAAGGATCTGTTTGTTTGGACAGCAGAAGAATATACTCGAGCTTTGGAAAGTGGAAAATTTAAAACCCTGGACGTTGAAAAGGTCATCCCTTACCCGGATGGGAACCCGGGATTTTACGTAGTCAGAATGCAATATGCGGACAATGTCGATGAAATTTTCGCTGCCGAGAAATTGGCACGAAGCCAACCTGAAGAAGCAGTGATCAATCTCGACGGGCAAGAAGTGCAAGTGACATATTCCCGCACCGATGGAGGCAATATCGAAAGCGTCTTTGACGGCGATCCTTATTCGTTAATGCGCTCTCTTGACGCCAATCCAACAATTGTTGAATTGGAATTTCCCGAGGCAAGGCAACTCACAGGCTTAGATCTAACGACAGCAACGATGCATGATTTCACGGTAACGCTTAAGCTTTTCGATGATCCGGAAGGGCCTCCTGTTATTATTGAAGAGAATTTCAAAGGACTTCCCCCTGATCCTACGGTAAGTTTCAATTTTAATAACGAAACTCTCGAATGTCAAAAAACTCATTGTCGAAATAAAACACAACACGCTCGAGGACCCAACCCACATTCACATACGGGAACTCAACTTGAGGTGATTAAATAACCACAGGAAATTATCCATGACCAAATTGATGACATTAAGCGATGCGATCAAAACCATTGTTCACGACGGCGACGTTGTTTACGCTGCCGGTTTTACCCATCTCATTCCATTCGCTGCCGGTCATGAAATAATCAGGCAAAATCGGAAGAACCTGACTCTTGCCCGAGCCACACCCGATCTGATATACGACCAGATGGTTTCCGCGGGATGCGCCAGCAAAGTGATTTTTTCCTACATGGGGAATCCCGGCGTTGGTTCGCTAAGAATAGTCCGGGCTGCCATCGAACGGGGGGAGATTGAATGGGAGGAGTATTCCCATTTTGGAATGATCACCAGGCTTCAAGCCGGTGCTTCCGGTCTTCCATTCCTGCCTATGAATCAAACCGGCGCAACCGATTTGGAGATTGCAAACCCCCGAATAAAACGCATCGTCGATCCGTACTCTGGTAAGGAGCTAATAGCAGTGCCAGCCCTTAATCCGGATGTCGCCATTGTGCACGTCCAACGGGCGGATAAGAATGGTAATGCGCATCTTTGGGGCATCGTCGGTGAACAAAAAGAGGTGGCTTTTGCCTCCAAACGCTTGATACTCACTGCAGAGGAGATCGTCGACGAAAGCATTATTCGCTCCGATCCAAACCGCACACTTATCCCCGGCTTCATCGTCAGTGCTGTTTGCGAAGTTCCGCATGCGGCACATCCTTCATATGCCCAAGGCTATTACGATCGGGACAATGAATTCTACTTAAAGTGGGACAAGATTAGCGAGTCCAAAGATGAGGTCAAGAAATACCTAGAAGACTGGGTTTATAGTGTCCATGACAGGAATGAATATTGGGAGAAACTGGGCAACGACGTTCATGCCAGATTGAAAATAAAAAGCCGGCTCAGTTCCCCTGTGGATTATGGCGAATATTAAACTCACTTATCCATCGCAAGATTACGGTGGAAAGGGGGATTCCCTGCACTTCTTACATGCCAACGGCTACCCTCCGGGATGTTACCAGCCATTGCTCGATCATTTAACCACCCATTTTCATGTCTTTGGAATGGTGATGCGTCCACTTCGGGATGGATTCGAGCCTGACCACTTGCAAAGTTGGCAGCCTCTGAGCGACGATCTAAACGTTTTCCTGGAGAATTGCAACGATGGAAGTGTGGTCGCATTCGGACATTCCCTCGGAGCCGTTGTCAGCTTAAGAGCGGCTATCCAGAATCCGAAAAAGTATCGGGCGTTGATTTTGATCGACCCGGTCATTTTTCCACCGGCTGTCATTCACGGCTGGAAGATAATAAAAAGACTTGGCCTTGGATACAAACTGCACCCACTAATCCCAACTGCGAGAAAAAGACGAGCGAGATTCGAAAACCTTGAGATTATATTTCGTGCCTATCGCCAGAAGAAAATTTTCCGCTATATCAATGACGAAAACTTGAGATTAATGATAACCGGGATGGTCAAGCCTGCGGCGACTTCGGGATTCGAATTGTCTTACTCCCCGGCTTGGGAGGTTCAGATCTATTACACAGGAGTCGCATTCGACATGGACCTATGGGATGCATTTCCAAAAATCCAATTGCCGCTATTGATCATCCGAGGCGCTGAGACGAATACATTCCTCCCCATTACTGCCTCGCGGATAAGAACAGTACGACCAGAAACCAAAATCGAGACAGTGCAGAAAGCGACGCATCTTGTTCCCCTGGAAAAACCCAGGGAAGTATCCGACGTTATGATTTCATTTTTGGAGAATGTACCATGACCGAATTCGCCTATTCATCTTCAGAGTTGATGATCATCAACGCGGCGCGTCTGTTACGCGATGGTGATGTTGTTTTTGTTGGCGTAGGTCAACCCAATCTGGCCTGCAACCTCGCGAAACGGACTCATGCTCCCGACCTGGTCATGATTTACGAAGCGGGAGTCATTGGTGCTGAACCTGCGCGACTGCCATTATCGATAGGTGATCCTACCCTCGTCAGTGGAGCTTTGTCCGTTGTGAGTATGTACGACATCTTCACACTTTATCTCCAGCGCGGAAACGTCGATGTCGGGTTTCTTGGCGGTGCACAGATTGACCGGTTTGGCAACATCAATGCCACAATTGTTGGGAAGGATTATTCTCACCCCAAGGTCCGACTACCCGGTTCCGGCGGCTCACAGGAAATCGCAGCCTGGGCGAACAGGTGCTACATCATGACACCGCATCAAGTAAGACGATTTCCAGAGAAAGTTGATTTTCTTACATCGGCCGGATATCTTGACGGCAGGAAAAGCCGCGATGATTTGGGACTCCGCGGAAAAGGACCTGTCGCCGTGGTGACAGATATCGGGATCCTTGAGCCTGACTCAAGCGGCGAATTGGTTTTGACTGCCCTTCATCCGGAAAAAACATCCCAGCACGCAATTGACAACACGGGTTGGCCGTTGAAAGTTTCAAGAAACCTCCGTGAGACCGAAAAATTGAAAGAAAACGAATTAAGGATCCTCCGGGAAGAACTCGACCCAACCGGCATCTATACAAAGGCAAACTGACTTTGGAAAAATCGTCCCAGCCTAGATCCATAATAAGCAAAATATTTATCACGTATCCCGAGCCGAGACTGAGGGCTGGCTGGCGAATCCTCCTACAGACGATCCTTCTCGGCGTTTTTTTCTGTATCGTCGCCTTCCCGGTCGGATGGTTCGGTCCGGGAAAATCCCAAACCTGGGTGCTTTTCTTTTCCTTCCTGGCTTTGTGTTTTGCCATTACAGTGTCCATCATTTATGCAAGACGTTTCTTAGACAAACGATCATTTGTCAGTTTGGGTCTGACAATAAACAAAGTCGTGCTTTTGGATTTCCTAGCTGGCATGGTTATTTCATTTATCATGATGGGGATGATTTTCCTATTAGCTCTAGTTCTTAAATGGATAAGTCTTGATGGTTTCGCCTGGACAACAGACGGCGTATCCATTGCTACCGGACAGACCCTAATCTGGTTGCTGATCTTCATCCTTGTCGGTTGGCAGGAGGAACTTCTCTCACGCGGTTACCATCTCCAGAACCTCTCAGAAGGGATCAACCTGGTCTGGGGCGTGATACTCTCATCACTGGCATTTTCACTATTCCATGTATTAAATCCTGGCGCATCGGCGATCTCGATTGTGGGAATTTTCCTGGCTGGCTTATTTCTATCTCTTGCCTACGTCTTGACCCGGCAATTGTGGCTGCCAATTAGCCTGCATATAGGATGGAATTTCTTTGAAGGGGTTGTTTTTGGTTTTCCTGTCAGCGGGTTAAAGCCCTATCCATTGATACAAATCCAGATCACGGGTCCATCGCTATGGGTCGGAGGTGACTTTGGTCCGGAGGCCGGTTTGATATTAATTCCTGCCCTGATACTGGGGGGATTCTTAGTCTATTTTTATTCAAAGGTGATTCGGTCAAAGCATGCTTGAAATATTAATAACTCATCCGATAAGCGACGCATCAGTGACTTTTCTGCGGGGAGTATCTCCACAGTGTCACATGACCACTCTGCCAGCAACCAAACCGGAGGATATTTCCCTTGATGTTTGGGCAAAAACGGAGATCCTGTTCACTGAGACCATTCTCCCGCAGCCTGAGCATGCGCCAAAACTCAAATGGATCCAATTCCTTTACTCCGGCATAGACCGCTGGGTTGAACATCCCATTTGCCAAAAAAACGGAATCCAACTCACGACGCTCAGCGGAGCTGCCGTTTCTCAGATGGCGGAGCATGCCGTGATGATGATGCTCGCCCTTGGGCACAAACTTCCGGCACTCATGGCTTCCCAGAGAAGATCCGAATGGCCCAAGGACAGGGTGGAAAAATTCATCCCTGGAGAGATCCGTGGAGCCACCATCGGCATAGTCGGGTATGGGAGCGTCGGCAGGCAAATCGCCCGGCTGCTGGAACCCTTTGGGGGGACAATTCTAGCAACAAAACGGGATGCAAAAACACCGGATGACACGGGATTTACCAAGGATGGACTCGGCGACCCGGCAGGCAACCTCGTTCAAAGGCTATATCCAGCCGAAGCACTCAAGTCCATTTTAAAGTTATCAGATTTTGTAGTCGTTTGCGTACCTCTCACACCATCCACTAAAGGACTCCTGGGTCCTTCGGCTTTTGGGCAAATGAAGAATGGCGCTTTCCTAATTGACATTTCACGAGGAAGAGTAGTTGACCAGGTCAGTTTGATTAAATCCTTGCAGGAAGGACGGCTTGCAGGAGCAGCACTGGATGTTTTTCCAGAGGAACCTCTGCCGGCTGATAACCCTCTCTGGGGGTTGCCAAACGTAATCATTACTCCGCATATCGCGGATAACTCACAGAATTATGAGCAGCAAGCCTGCGAACTTTTCTCGGAAAACCTTCATCGCTATTTGGCAGGTTTACCGCTATACAATGTTTATAATTCCGAGTGGGGATACTAATCTCGGCGTGGAGCTACAAGTCCTGTTCTTAAATCAAGCTTCATTATCACATCCTCTTCGCAAGAAACATCATGGACACAGCAAACCGTAAAAACTTGTTACCTTATATCGCCCTGGGTATTTGTATTTTAGCCCTGAGCACATCGGCGATTTTTATTAAATATGCGGATGCCCCTGGACCGGTAACTGGTTTTTACAGGATGTTTTTCGCTGCAATAATCCTTACCCCATTCGCAGTCTATCGACTAATCAAAAACAATAAAATCCGCAGCAACAACTTCTTTATTCCCATCGTAGGAGGCATTTTTTCCGGACTTGATCTTGGCATCTGGGCAATCGCGCTTGGATTTACCACGGCAGCCAATGCCACTCTCCTGGGAAATACTGCCCCGCTCTGGGTTGCGCTTGGAGCAACATTGTTCTTTCGAGAACAACTCGGGCGAAAATTCTGGGTGGGCTTACTTCTCGCCATGGCTGGCGCAGCTCTGATCATTGGGGCTGACTTTCTCCTTCATCCCAGGCTGGGGATTGGGGATACCATCGCCATCTTTACTGGAATGTTGTACGCCGGCTACTACCTAACCACGGAATATGGACGTCGGTCAATCGATGCGGTTACCTATATTTGGATCGTATTTATTAGCGCCAGTGTGACGTTATTCTTTCTCAATCTCGCGCTGGGCAACCCCCTGACGGGTTATCCTCCCGAGACCATGGCGATTTTTCTTGCATCGGCAATCATCTCCCAATTGATCGGGTACCTTATGAGTTCCTATTCTCTCGGCCATTTACCGGCTTCTGTCGTGTCCGTCACGATGGTTGGTCAACCCGTCGTAACAGCACTTATCGCCATCCCTCTTCTTGGAGAACTACCCGTTGGCACTCAAATTATCGGTGGAATAATTGCACTGATCGGAATTTATCTCGTAAATATCTCCCACGGTAAGAAAGAGTTGAAATCAACGGAGATGAATTCCTCTCAAAACTAGATTTATGTTGTGAACATGAGGTAAGTTGAACCTAGTCGCTTATTCAATGGACTAGGTTTTCTTATTCAAAGGACGATTCATCGCTGACCGCGTATAATTAGCTCCATGAATGACTTGTTTGATCACGCCATGCAGGACCGGATGAAAAACGAAGCGCCACTCGCAGCACGCATGCGTCCTCGTACTCTGGATGAGTTTGTCGGGCAGGAACACATCGTCGGCGAGGGGAAACTTCTTCGCCGGGCGATTGAAGCCGATAAGTTATTTTCGTCGATCATCCTTTGGGGACCTCCTGGCACCGGAAAAACCACTCTCGCCCAGGTTATCGCGAACACCACAAAATCCCACTTCGTCACCATTTCAGCGATTCTCGCAGGTAAACCGGAACTGAGAATAATCATCGATGAAGCGCTGGAGCGAAGACGATTGTATAATTTACGGACAATTCTCTTTGTGGATGAGGTCCACCGCTGGAACAAAGCCCAGCAGGATGCGCTGCTGCCGCATGTCGAAAACGGCACCGTTACTTTGATTGGAGCAACAACCGAAAATCCCTATTTCGAAGTTATCAAAGCCCTCATCTCCAGGTCGCGTGTTTTCCAACTTCGCAACCTGACTCACGAGGAAGTAGATCTCCTGCTGGAAAGGACTTTGGCTGACCCTGAACGAGGATATGGCAATCGGAAGGTCCTCTTAGAGCAGGATGCACGTGAGCATTTTATCGAAGTGTCCGGGGGCGATGCGCGCAATGCGCTTAATGCACTCGAGCTTGCTGTCGAGTCAACTCCCGCAGATAATAGATGAAGTCATCCGAATCACTCTCGATGTTGCCCAGGAATCCATCCAACGCAGGGCGGTCCTTTATGACAAGGATGGGGACGCTCATTACGACACCATATCTGCTTTCATCAAATCCGTCCGCGGATCAGACCCCGACGCTGCGCTCTACTGGCTGGCAAAGATGATCTATGCCGGCGAGGACCCGCGATTTATTCTGCGCCGTCTGATCATCCTGGCTGGTGAAGATATCGGACTCGCAGATCCGATGGGATTGGTCATTGCCGCATCCGCTATTCAAGCCTTTGAATTCATTGGGCTGCCGGAAGGAGTTTATCCACTGGTCGAGGCAACCCTCTACCTCTCGACTGCGCCAAAATCCAACAGCGCGGGAGCATTCTTCAAGGCCATGAAGAAAATTGAAGACGAGGGCGTTGTATCGGTGCCGAAGCATCTTCAGGACGGGAATCGAGATGCGGCGCCGACTGGTCAAGGCAAAGATTATGTCTATCCGCATGAATTTGAAGGTCATTTTATCCCGCAGCAGTACCTACCCCGGAGGTTGCTGGGCACTTATTTCTACCAGCCATCCAGCGAGGGATATGAAGCTCAGGTCGTCTCCCGCCTTGAGATGTGGCGGGAAGCTCAACGGAAAGCGCTGGGGATAGAACGCAGCGAGACCATCCCCGAACTGTCGCCTGAGAAAATCATCGAATTAAAGAGGACGATCAAATAGATGCCCATTATTCTGCTTATCCGTCATGGAGAAAATGATTACGTAAAAACAGGGAAATTCGCCGGACGAATCCCCGGTGTTCACTTGAACGAAAAAGGCCAGCAGGAAGCAAGAGAAATCGCGGATGGGTTGAAAGATGTTCCACTATCCGCCGTCTACTCCAGCCCTTTGGAACGCGCCATCGAGACAGCGCAACCTTTAGCTAAAACCAGGAAACTTAAGATAACGGTTGCCGAGGGGTTGATCGAAACGGATATCGGTGATTGGAAGGGATTGGAAATAAAAAAAGCCAGGAAACTACCGGAGTGGAAAAGTGTCCAGAATTCTCCATCACGGTTTAGATTCCCAAAAGGCGAATCGTTTCAGGAAGAACAAACGCGTTTGGTCAATGCCATGGAGAAAATTATTAAAAACCACGAACCTGACGACTTGGTCGCAATATTCTCGCATGCGGACCCCATTAAGTTAATCATCGCCTTTTATCTTGGGATGCCTCTCGATCATTTTCAACGTATTGCTTGTGGTACAGGCTCTTTATCTATCCTAAACCTGGATAAAAAAGGAGCAATGCTTATTGGGCTGAACTTCAAGCCACCGTACCATTTTCCCCCAAACAAAAAGAAGAAATAATAATCGCAGGGATGGAATTTCCCATCCCTGCGATTATTATTAGATTCCCACCTTCATGTTATGGGATCGTTTGCTGCCAGCGTCCACCGCCGCGCATCGGAGACCTACCCGTACCATCGCAGGCGCCGGTTCCCATTCCACCGCCTCGGCCAAATCCGCGGGAATTCATCCAGTCAGCCTGCTCCTGGGTTATGACTCCAGCTGACACAGCTGAATCAAGCGCTTTGGCTCGAGCGGTACTCAGCAAAGCAGGAATTTCCTCTGCGGCAATACCCTGAGCAAGAGCAACCTGATACGCAGTTTCGCCACCCTCAAGCCGGGTTTCCAGCTCTGCCGCATCCATCCCAAGGGCATCAGCCAGCGCTTCGACCATGAAGTCGTGCAATGGTCCTTCGCCCCCGCCGTGCATGCGACCCTGGGGAGCGAACGGTGGCTGTTCGTCCTGAGCGAAAGCGGCTCCGGTCGTAAACACAGCAAGCGCGACAACGATGAGCAAACTTGTAACAACAATTTTCTTCATTTTGTTCTCCTTTTGTTATATTTGAAGTTGTCTTACTGCACTCATCATAGCCTGTCTGTGTAAAGATTTCATAAAGGGACCAACAAAATAAATGAAAGAAAAAGGGAGTGCGCGCTGGTAAATTTACCGGTACGCACTCCCTTTTTGAGCAACAGGTAGGCTGATTTCAAGCCTGACATCTTCATGAATTTAAACGTCTGGCGGTTTAGTAACCCACCCTATAATTTTTCTTCCAAGGATTTATTCTTCCCCGGAAAGCAGCTTTAAACGCTCCCAGGGCTTTAGTTTTTCATCGTCGGCCAGTATCGCTCTCAGTTCGTACATCTCATCCCGCAATGCGGCCGCCTTTTCGAATTCCAGGTTCTTCGCTGCTTCCTTCATCTGTTTCTCGAGTTCCGAGATGACATGCACCAATTCCTTGCGCGAAATGTCATCGGAGCGTTTACCAGCGCGGTACGTCTCTTTCGATTCTCCCAGCGTCCGTGCCGAATCGCGCGCCTCCACGGAGAGCGAATTGGTGATATCGCGGATGGTCTTGCTGATGCTGACCGGTGTGATCCCATGTTCCTGATTAAATTTGACCTGCTTGGCACGGCGGCGGTCAGTCTCGTCAATCGCATAACGCATGGAGTTGGTGATCCGGTCTGCGTACATGATGACCCGGCCGTTGATGTGCCGGGCTGCCCGTCCTGTTGTTTGGATCAGCGCAGTCCCAGAACGAAGGAAGCCTTCCTTGTCCGCATCGAGGATGGCCACCAGTGACACCTCGGGGAGATCGAGTCCTTCGCGCAGCAGGTTGATACCGACGATGACATCGAACACGCCTAACCGCAAGTCGCGCAGGATTCCCACCCGCTCAAGCGTCTCAACTTCAGAGTGCAGGTAATGGACCTTAAGTCCGAGTTCCATCAAGTAATCGGATAAATCCTCCGCCATCCGCTTTGTAAGCGTGGTGACAAGGATCCTCTCTTGTTTTTCAACCCTCAGCCTGATCTCTTTGACGAGGTCGTCCACCTGTCCCTTGGTTGGCCGGACTTCCACCTCGGGGTCCACCAGCCCGGTCGGGCGGATGATCTGCTCGACCACCTGCTCCGCATGCTCCATCTCGTAAGGTCCGGGAGTCGCAGAGGTGTAGATCGTTGACCCCATCACCTTTTCAAATTCTGTAAACTTCAGCGGGCGGTTATCCAGCGCCGATGGGAGGCGGAATCCATACTCGACGAGAGTCTCCTTGCGCGAGCGGTCGCCGTTATACATTCCCCGGCATTGGGGAACAGTCATGTGGCTCTCGTCAAGGATGAGCAGATAATCGCTGGGAAGAAAATCGATCAACGTCCAGGGGTGGGTACCGGGTTCGCGGCGGTCCAGGTGGCGCGAGTAGTTTTCGACACCCGAACAATACCCCACCTCCTTGAGCATTTCCAGGTCGTATCGTGTGCGCTGCTCGATGCGCTGAGCTTCCAGTAATTTATCATTTGCCTTAAAGTTTGCAATGCGCTCATTTAGTTCCGCCTCAATTTCGACAATCGCTTCCTTGAGCTTTTCCTCCTGGGTGATGTAATGCTTGGCAGGATAAATCTCAATTTGATCGGGTTCCGTATAGATCTCACCGGTCAGCGGATCGAACTCCATAATGCGCTCAACTTCATCGCCAAAAAAGGACACCCTGAATCCGCGTTTATCCAGGTACGCCGGGATCAACTCGAGAGTGTCCCCTCGAACACGGAAGGTGCCGGGGCGCAATTCCATGTCATTCCGCTGATAGTGACCTTCGATCAACTGCCGCATGAGTGCATTACGCCGGTAAATTTCTCCCACCTTGAGGGACACTGCCCCTCGTCCAAATTCCTCCGGGCTGCCAAGCCCATAAATGCAGGAAACGGAGGCCACGATGATCACATCACGCCGGGACATCAGCGAGGTGGTGGCAGCCAAACGCAGCCGCTCGATCTCCTCGTTGATCTGAGTTTCCTTCTCGATGAACAGATCATTTCTCGGCACGTAGGCTTCAGGCTGGTAATAGTCATAATACGAAACGAAGTATTCGACGGCATTCTCGGGGAAAAATTCCCTAAACTCGGAATACAGCTGCGCGGCGAGTGTTTTGTTGTGCGCCATGATCAACGCCGGCTTCTGTAACTGCTGGATGACAGATGCGACCGTATAGGTCTTGCCAGTTCCCGTGGCGCCCAGAAGCACCTGGTGACGCATGCCGCGATTCACCCCATCCACAAGTTGTCGGATGGCTTCAGGCTGATCACCGGTCGGTATAAACGGAGCTTGAAGTTTGAATTCCATTATTAGTTGTCCTGAGGAGATTTAGGAAAGAGAACACTCGTTCTATATTTTACACCAAAGACGGTAGAAATGCCAGAATGCATTCTGGTCGGAATAATTTCAATCTCATCAAAATGACCTGGGACTGATCCTACTTTAGCGGATTCGCGGGATAGGAGCCACCCCAATCCGTGACATTCGCAGATGCAGCGTCCCCTGCCTTGACCAAGACCACCGGAGAACCTCCCGCACGATTGGATCCATCATAGGCCACGACCTGGTAATTACCCGGCGGGAGTCCGCTGATCGTGAAAAAACTCTGCCCTTGTGCCGTACCCACCCAGTACCAATACGGAGTGGATTTGCTGTAAGCAACAACGGTCAGTTGCGGAATATCCCCGTATGGATAAGTTATTGATCCGCTGATGCTGCCGGTCGTCTGCTGCGGTTCATACCCAGGAGGATAAGGTACATCAAAGGGACCATTGTTCCAATCGCAAAGGTCAATTCCAGATGTCGTCTCGCCGGGGAAAATCGAAAAGACTGCCGGCGATGTACCAGTGGAATACATTCCGCCAAAAGAGAAATCCGTCAACCAAACATAGGCCATGTAATTGCCAGGATCCAGTGTGATTTCGTATTCGTTGGAACTCGCGCTGATTGCCAGCTCAGAGACAGTGCCCCGATCCGTCTCCTGAAAAAAAGCGCGCATATCTGCTCTTCCCGATTTCGGGAAACAGACTTTGCCGGTCACCTTGCTGGTAACCGGTGTCGAGCTGGATTTAACGGTAGGAGTTGCATCCGGAAGCGGGGCGACAGTTGGAGACATTGCAACCATAGGAGATGCAAATCCAGCTAACGTCTCCTCCACGATGGTGGCCACCAGGTTCGGATCCAATGTCGATTCAGGGGTTCCCCTGGGAAGATTGCAGGAAACCAGCAGGAACAATACGACAACGCACAAGGCAGCCCATCGGGCAATTTTCATACTCAACCTGAGCTAAAGCGAGAGGGTGGTTCCAAGTCCTTTTTCTTTCGCGCGCCGGTAGATTTCAGGAGCAACAGCCATATCATCCATGGCAAGCCCCAGGTTGATGGCCAAAGTCCTTTCCTTTTCGTCCTTCCGCCCCGGCTTCAACCCCGCAACCAGCTCACCCAAGTCCGCGTAGGGATCCGGAGTCTGCTGAAAATATCCCACCGACTTATAGTATTGGAATTGGGCATGGTCATCCGTTGAAATCCGGTCCATTTGCCCCATGGCGGTACCGGTGAAGTACGAATCGAAGTCCACCGCCGAGGCGAAGGAACCGGGCTTCATCCAACCCTTTTCGATCGTCGGCTTTGGGTGCTTCAAGATGGGTCCAGACGTTACGACCAAATCCGATTCCACCACAGCCTGCCTGGGATCCAAAACACCGACGATTTCCAGCCCCAGCTTATCTGACATTTCTTTGGCGTAGACTGTCTGGACATCCGACCTAATATCATAGGCATAGACTCGCTTGATCTTAAACACACAGGAAAGCGCTTCGAGATTTGTCCGTCCCTGAACGCCGCACGCCAGGATGCCTGCCACTTCACTCCCGGGATTTGCCAGGTATTTGGCCGCCAGGGCGGAGGCTGCACCGGTACGGTACGCCGTGATCCACGTACAATCCATGACAGCATACGGGATACCCGTCTCAACATCATTGAGCACCAACAGACCTGTAATGTACGGAAGTCCCCGGCGGAAGTTTTCAGGATAGCCGCTGACCCATTTTATACCGGCGGATTTCATGGATGGAATAAAAGCCGGCATCGCATGGATGAATGCGTCGGGCATGGTGTGAATGCCGGGCTTCGGAGGCATTTCCACTTTTCCCTGCCCCTTGTCCAGGAATGCCTGTTCAAGTAATTTAATAATGGTGGTCATCTCGAGATTGACCGATTCAACATCAGCGCGTGAAAGATACAGGATCTTATTGTCCGCCATGACTCCTCCAAATAAACACGAGAATTTAACAATTATAGGCGAAAATACTTTTAATCAATGCTCTGCAATTTTTTGTTTTATCCGCCGGACGGCAGCAATTTAATGTCGGATATTTCCACCGTACGGTCTTTTATCTTATCCAAAACATCCAGCAATCGATCCATCCAATCGTCATTCTTAAGAAAAGTACACCAATACGCATTCTTTCCGCCTCGCACCTGGGGACCCAGATCCGGGAGTGAACGCGCCGCCATCCCTTCCGAAAGTGCCGGGAATCTCAAGACAAGCTGACCACCTTCTGCGCTGATCGACGTCAGACCGGCGGCATCCGCTCGAAGCTTGACTCGCATCTGGTAAAACAAATTTTGGACCATTTCCGGAAATGGCCCAAACCGGTCGCCGAATTCAGCCGCCAGGGCATCGATCTCGCTTTCATCGCGCAGGCTGGCAAGCCGCCTGTAGAGGCGCAAGCGAAGGTCCTGGTTCGGGATGTACGGGCGGGGAATTCCCACAGCCAATGGCAAATCCACCGTCACCGGCTCTTTTATTTCAATATCCAGCAAAGATCGGGGGACTTGCGCCAATGCCTCGAGCGCTTGTGTGCCTGCCGCTTGACCGCTTTCGACTGCAAATGCAGTAGCCTTGCGAATTGATTTGACTGCAGCCGCAAGCATCCGCGTGTAGAGATGAAATCCGACGCTGGCGATATGACCGGATTGGCGCGTCCCTAGAAGCTCACCAGCGCCGCGAATCTCCAGGTCCCTCATGGCGATGGAATAACCGGCTCCCAGCTGGGAATTTTCAGCGATGACCTCCAGCCGCTCCTGCCCGTCGATGGTGGGTGGACGCTTACGGTGCCTGAAAAAATAGGCGTAAGCCCGAACCGCGCCCCGCCCGACACGACCTCGCAACTGGTATAACTGCGCCAGCCCAAATGTATCCGCCCTGTCGACGATCAGGGTGTTCGCATTCGGAATATCCAACCCCGATTCGATGATCGTCGTTGAAAGCAGGATATCGATTTCGCCCTCGTTGAACTGGTGCATGACGGCAGCCAGGTCGGTCTCATGCATCTGACCATGGCCAATTCCGATCTTCGCTTCGGGGACCAGCTTCTCAAGATGCATCTTCATGGAGTGGATGGTCTGGACCCGGTTATGGACGAAGAAGATCTGCCCGCCCCGCTCCAACTCGCGGAGGATTGCCTGGCGAACAAGCCGCTGGGAATAGGGACCGACGTGAGTGATGATCGGAAGGCGTTCCTCCGGCGGCGTGTTAAGGTTCGAGATGTCCCTCACGCCAGTCAATGCCATGTATAAAGTGCGGGGAATCGGTGTGGCCGTTAACGTCAGTACATCCACTTCCGTTCGAAGCTTCTTGAGGTGTTCCTTGTGCGTAACGCCAAACCGCTGTTCCTCATCGATGATGACAAGCCCTAGATCTTTGAATTCAACGTCCTGCGAGATCAACCGGTGAGTGCCGATAACGATATCGACCTGACCGAGCAGCAAAGAACGCAAGATTTCCGTCTGCTCCCGATGCGTGCGGAAACGGGATAGCATTTCCACTGATACCGGGTAGGCGGCTAATCTTTGCTTGAAAGTCTCATAATGCTGTTGAGCAAGGACCGTTGTCGGCACCAGGATCGCCACCTGACGCCCGTCCATGACCGCTTTGAAAGCAGCCCGCAAAGCCACTTCCGTCTTTCCATACCCAACATCGCCGCATAGAAGCCGGTCCATGGGGCGGGGTGATTCCATATCCTTCTTGATGTCACGGATAGCCTGCACCTGGTCATCGGTCTCGATATATGGAAAGCTGTCTTCCAGTTCTTTTTGCCAGGCGGTATCCGATTTAAATGCATAACCTTGGGAGACATGCCTTCGCGCGTATAAATCAAGCAACTCCTCGGCGATCTGTTGGACCGCTTCCCTCACCCGTGATTTGGTCGATGCCCAATCAGCGCCTCCCAGCCTGGACAGGGATGGAGTCCCACCGTCTGAACCGATATACCTCGTCAGCCGGTCGGCCTGGTGCACCGGAACGAAGACCATATCTCCTTCATCGTATTCAACGGCGAGGTACTCGCGTTCGTGGCCCTCGAGCGTCCGCTGCACAAGCCCGCCATAACGTCCAATGCCATGATCGATGTGAACCACCAGATCGCCCTGACGCAAGTCGGCGAATAATGCCTCAGGTGCTTCTGCTGACGGTTTCTGACGTGCCCGAGGTTGAGGCCGTTCCCAGCCGAATACTTCCGAATCAGTTATGACATGCAGGTCATTAAGAATGAATCCCTCAGAGAGACTTGCCTCAATAAAAAGAAGGTTTTCTGCGCTCTCTTGATAAAAAACCGATTCCGCCCATAACTCCCGCAAGCGCTCTGACTGCCGAGAGACAATAAGGATCGTCTCACCGGCTTTGACGATTTCATTTATCTTCTCGATGAAAGGCTTAAGATGTCCTCCAAAGCGCTGGCAATGCCCGAATAAGGCTGCCAGTGTTTCGCCGGCAGCGTCGTCTGTTTCGGTGGAGTGCCCCAACTCATACCAGGGATTGTTCTGAATGTTATCGACCAGCTCAGACCAGGTCACGTAGGGGACCGGGAAATCGGCAGGCAGAGTATCTTCTTCAATGCACTCCTGCTTGAAGCTGACCGCTTGTTCCTCCACCTCATTAACCATGCTCTCGATCATACCGAGGTCATCCACCAGCACCAGTGAATGTTGAGGAAGATAATCCAAAAGATTGGCAGGGTTTTTGTAAATAACCGGAATGAGGAATTCTGATAATTCCTTACCTTCAGGTTGAAGTTTTTCCTCCAGCAGGGAATCGGGAAGAATGAATTCTCGAGCTGGAACTATCAACAGGGTATCCTGCCTGGATAGCGTCCTCTGGGTGGCAGGGTCAAACTGCCTAATTGTCTCAAGCTCATCACCAAAGAAATCCAACCGGGAGGGGTAAATCTCTGTAGGCACCCAGATATCCAGGATTCCCCCCCGCCGCGATACCTGCCCAGCTTCGACTACGGTGTCCACTACCTGGTAACCGAAGCTGATCCATTGACGAAGAAGGATTTCCGGCTTCAGCTCCTGTCCCACGGATAAGCGCTTGCAGGCTTTCAGGAAATCTCTCCGCGGAAGAGTAAGGGTCATCACCGCACGAGCGCTGGCAACAATGATCGGAGGGGAGATCGGTTTTTCGCCGAAGGGAAGGTGATACTGCGCGAGGGCTGCCAGAGTCAACAAACGGTCGCGTCGAATGGAACTGCCCCACGCCGCTTCTTCGTAAAAAAGTGGATTGGGTTCGGAAAATAATAATCGCGGGGAATCGGGCGCCCAAAACGCCAGTTCGTCAAACAATGATATGGCGTGGTCTGATCTGTCGGTGATCAGAACAATCGGCCGGTTCAGATCGAGCTGCAGGGAACCAACCAGGGGCAATCGCGCCGCCCTTGGTAGACCCAACCCGGTCATCCGCGTATTGGAATGGACGGCTTTTAGGAAATCCTGATATTTATGGAAAGCGCGTATCTTATCGAGGATGAATTTCATAAATCGAGAGGTCGTTATCGAAACGAAGGTGAAATGCGAATTTAAATTATGATCGAGCCATTAAATTTATTCATGGCAGAGATCAATCCTTCTCTTATCCACGTTTGAGCAGAATTTGCTGCCCGATCCAGAATCTGTGAAAGGGCGATCAGGTCACGTGAGGGAAAATCTTGCAATACGTAATTTGCAGGGTCCATCCTGCCCGGCGGCCTATCGATACCTATGCGCAGTCTGGCAAAATCCTGAGTACCAAGGCGGGAAATAGTATCTTCCACACCCCTCTGTCCTCCTGGTCCACCCCCGGGTCGAATGCGAAGTGCGCCAAACGGCAGATCAAGGTCATCGTGAGCGACAAGCAGGTTATCAAGCGGCAGTTTGTAAAAATGGAGCAATCCCTGAATCGATGTGCCGGACAAATTCATGTAGGTTTGAGGCTTGGCTAAAAGAAGCTTGCATCCCTCCCAATGGGTTGAAATGACAATCGCCTTGGATTGAACTTTCATATTCCGCGCGTTAAGACGGACCGCAAGACGGTCGACCAGCATGTATCCAACATTATGCCGGTTTTCTTTATAATCGCGACCGGGATTGCCCAGCCCCACGATGAGAAATGTCAGGTTATCGGTCATCTCATGGTCTCTTCTTACGCGAACGGATTATCAAGCCGAAAACAAGAAACATCAATGCAGTCACCAGTGCTCCCCGGCCAAGATTGCTCCAAACCTGGGACAAAGAAATGGCAGCCTCATTTTCCGGTAATGGCGTGGGTGTTGGTTCGGGAGTAGCTGACATCGTCGCTGTCCTTGCCGGGAGGGACGTCGGCACCAGCATCATGGTGGGTGAAGGAACCGCTGTCTCCGTCGAAGAATAATTGCGCACCTTTATTTGGGTCAGTACTGCATCCCGCCAGGAGCCATCAGTAAAAAAGACCCTCAACCTGATGGAATAATCACCATCCGTAAGGGCGCGAGTGTCCCACAATGCCAGTTGGTCGTTTCTGACAGGCTGGTCACTTCGCGCCAGGAGAAACCAGGTCCCGGTGGGATTTTGCTGGTACGAAAATTCGACTTCATGTCTCGAAAATCCATTTACATCCGATTTCCCTGTTACGCTAACCACGCCTTGAACAACATTTCCTTCAAGAGGCATGGAAATATATATCAATTGAGGGTCAGGCGTGGGTGTGTTCGGCGTTTCGAAAACATTTAGAGAATCTGTTGGCGTCACCGTGGGAGTTTCCGAAGGAGTGTCGGTATAAGTCGGGGTGGATTTTTGCCCTTGGGCGAGAGCCATCGCTGGGACAAATGCTGAAAAAACCAGCACGAGGGCAGGTAGGATCATCCAACTCCTTGCAATTTTACGGTTATTATCCAACTGAAGCACTTATTTTCCGCTCCATCGCAATGATGCAATCGTTAAGTCTAACATGAAATAGGATTTTTATCATCCGGGCTCGAATGCCGGCAGTGTAGTAAACTAATCACCGGAAATAGTCCCATTTACCAAAACGAACATTGGTCACATTCATATTTTTGGCGTATAATTTCAAGGTACTTTCCACAAGTCAAATTTCCCGGAGAGCTCTGAATGAGTAAATCCCGCAGCCAACAAATGGTGGATCGCCTGCGAGCAATGCAGGCTGCATCTCCCGACATCGAAGCCTCAGCCGTAGTGTCCGTCGATGGGCTCATCATGGCATCCGCCTTGCCCGCCGAAGTCGAAGAGGACCGCGTTTCAGCCATGTCGGCTGCCATGCTGTCTTTAGGCGAAAGGATCGCCACCGAACTGGGACGCGGGTCGCTCGAACAGGTTTACATCAAGGGTACCAAAGGGTTCATCGTACTGACGGCTGTCGGCGACGAAGCGGTTCTCACCGCCCTGGCCAGGCAGGAAGCCAAGCTGGGATTGATCTTCCTCGAGATGCGCCGTGCTGCGGAAGATTTGCTAAAACTGGTGGGATGAGACCGATAATCCAACAACCCCGTCAAGCAGCAATTCGTCTACCCAAGTGGGGAGGGCGCTGACAAAGCACCCTCCCCACTTCGCTATTAAATGGCAGCTCAACTCTTAATGGAAGTAATTCAAAGAGGTGGAAATGACCACGAAATATATATTTTTTACAGGCGGAGTCGTGAGTTCGGTAGGAAAAGGCGTTACCGCAGCAGCCTTAGGGCGGGTGCTGAAGCAGCGTGGATTTTCTGTCGCGGTACAAAAACTTGATCCGTACATCAACGTCGATCCCGGCACCATGTCCCCCTACCAGCATGGAGAAGTATTCGTGCTGGACGATGGCGCTGAGACCGACCTCGACCTCGGCCACTATGAGCGTTTCATCGATATCCGCCTGGGAAAAGTCTGCAATTTCACCACCGGTCAGGTTTACGCGGAAGTAATTCAAAAGGAACGCCGCGGAGATTATCTCGGGGGAACTATCCAGGTCATTCCGCACATCACCAATGAGATCAAACGCCGTATCCTCCTGGTTGAGAAAGCCATGAAAGCGGATATCGTCCTGGTCGAAGTCGGCGGGACGGTGGGCGATATCGAAGTCACTGCCATTCTTGGAAGCGTTGAGGCAGTTGAGAACAGAGGTCGGACGCGAGAACACCTTTTTCATTCATGTCACCTGGCTGCCCTACATCGGCGCGACGGACGAATTAAAGACCAAGCCCACGCAGCACTCTGTCGCCGAATTGCGCTCGATCGGTATCTCCCCCAATATGATTATTGCCCGGTCGGATCATCCCATCGCCGACGATCTGTGCGACAAGATTGCCCTTTTCTGCGATGTGGAGAAAAAAGCCGTTGTCCCGATGACCACCACGAAGGTCCTTTACGAAGTCCCTTTGCTACTCGAAAAAGCCGGGATTGGAGAATATGTCGTTGAGAAACTTGGTCTCACGCCTCGTCAAAAACCGGACTGGAAATCCTGGGAAAAACTGGTCGCTGAAGTAAGAAAATCCAAGCCCGAGATCAAGATCGCGCTGGTTGGAAAATATGTGGAGCTGCATGATGCCTACATGTCAGTCAGGGAATCGCTCAAACACGCCGCCCTCGCATCAGGAGTTGAAATCCAGATCCTTTGGGTTCATTCCTCCGACCTGGAAAAAGGAAAAGGCTGGGACGTGCTCCAGCAGGCGCACGGCATTATCGTCCCTGGCGGATTTGGCTCGCGGGGAACCGAGGGGAAGATCATCGCGGCAAAATTTGCCCGGGAAAACAAAATCCCTTATCTCGGTTTATGCCTTGGAATGCAATTGATGTGCATCGAGTTTGCCAGAAATGTTATGGGACTGGAAGATGCCAACTCAACGGAGTTCGACAAGGGCACTACCGCGCCAGTGATCGACCTGATGCTCGATCAACGCTCGATTACAGACATGGGAGGAACAATGCGGCTGGGGTTGTATCCCTGCGCGCTGCTGCCGGGAAGCAAGGCTGCAGCTGCCTACGACGTATCCCACGTCGAGGAACGTCATCGGCACCGCTTTGAATTCAACAACGCCTACCGGGAGGAATTTGAAAAGCACGGGATGGTTTTTTCAGGTGTTTCACCGGATGGCAGGCTGGTCGAAATCGCCGAATTGGCAGACCATCCCTACATGGTGGCCAGCCAGTTTCACCCGGAGTTCCTTTCCAGACCCAACCGCGCGCACCCGCTATTTGTAGGTTTGGTGAAAGCTGCCAGGGAGAAATCCGGGATCAAGAAAAGCCATCAGGAAACGCAGCGTATCTTAATTAATAAGGTCAACGCTCTAGATCTTTAAAACCAGTCGGGATTTCAGAATACACGCCTCTCATCTGCTTGGGCAGCAGATTTGCAAGCGAAAACATAACACGATCGGTTAATGAAAGTGGGTCGTCATCACTCTCAGCCAGATCGGCTTGGCGATGACTACATGGACATGTCCACGGCGGGGAAAATTCGTAAAGATCTCGTCACTGCCATAATGGGCAACGGGAATAATCGGCACTTCTTTTCAATGGCCAGCCTGGCCGCACCGGTCTTGGCTACGGATAAGCCCTTCCCTTTTGGATCTGGTCCCTTCCGGGAACATGGCAAGGATCAGCCCTTCATCCAGGACTTTTCTGGCATGGTTCAATGCCCATTGATCACTGACCCCTCGCTGGACAGGGAACCCTCCCAGTTGACGAAAAAACCAACCCAAAACTGGATCTTGAATAGTTCTGCCTTGCCCATAAAGAACAACGGGCGAGGCAAAGCCAGCTGCATGGGAAACACATCTAAATTCGAAAGATGGTTTGAAGCTAAAACGACCGCTCCACTCCCGGGCAAATTCTCCAATCCTTCGACGTGCATCTGCATGAACGCCTTAAGCGATCGTCCCAATCACTGCTACCGCGACCTTTCGCAGCATGGTTTCGTGAAATACATATCTGGCGATCATCGCGGCCGATCACGCTCATTTCTTATATCGTTTTTCATCAATATCTCCGGGACGCTTCAGAACACAATACTAATTTTACCAAACCGAACCAGTTCTTATATGCATGAAGGAAAAATCAGTTATACTTTATTGGTTTTGTCGTGTGCAATCATTTTAATACAAGGAGAAAAGTAAATGGATACAACTATTGAGTCGATCGCCAGTCAAGAAGTCCTGGATTCGCGGGGAAATCCAACTGTCGAAGTCGAGGTGATACTTGCGGATGGCGCCTGGGGTCGAGCCGCGGTTCCATCCGGCGCTTCGACCGGAATCCACGAAGCATTGGAATTACGGGATGGGGACAAGAAGCGTTACCTGGGCAAAGGAGTCCTGAAGGCTGTCGAGAATGTCAACAGCCTCGTTTCCGATGAGTTGTTCGGGTGGGACGCAACCGACCAGCGAGGCATTGACCTTGCCCTCCTCGAATTGGATGGCACCGCCAACAAATCCAAGCTGGGAGCAAATGCCACGCTCGGAGTCAGCCTCGCAGTTGCAAAGGCAGCCGCGAATTCGCTCGGGATGCCCCTTTACCGCTACATCGGCGGTGTGTATGCACACGTACTGCCCGTTCCCATGTTGAACATCCTGAACGGTGGCGCGCACACCGGTTGGCAGTCCACTGACGCGCAAGAGTTCATGGTGATGCCATTCGGCGCGCCATCCTTTGCAGAAGGCTTGCGCTGGGGGGCGGAAATATATCACTCGCTCAAAGCGGTCCTCAAAGCCAAGGGGTATGCGACACTGGTCGGGGATGAGGGCGGTTACGCACCCGCGCTCAAGGCAAATAACGAAGCGGTTGAAGTCATCCTGGAAGCTATCGAAAAAGCCGGTTTCAAGGCAGGTTTAAATCAAGATGTTGCCATCGCGCTCGATCCCGCTGCTTCAGAATTGTACGAAGAAGAAACCAAGACCTACAATCTGAGAAAAGAAGGCAAAAAGCTTACCGGTCCCCAGATGGTTGATTTCTGGAAGAACTGGGTTAACCAATACCCCATTGTGTCCATCGAGGATGGATTGGCGCAGGATGACTGGGAATCCTGGAAGTTGATGGTCAAGGAACTGGGCGATAAGATCCAGATCGTTGGCGACGACCTGCTTGTGACCAATCCGGAACGTGTGAGGAAAGGGATCAAGGAAAAGGCAGCGAACGCTCTGCTTGTAAAACTTAACCAGATCGGGACACTCACTGAAACCATTGAGGCGGTCGAGACCTGCCATCGCGCAGGCTGGCGCGCAGTCACTTCGCATCGCTCCGGCGAGACCGAAGATTCGACCATCGCTGACCTTGCGGTCGCCTTGAATATGGGACAAATCAAGACCGGCGCTCCTGCTCGATCCGATCGGGTGGCAAAGTACAATCAGCTGCTCCGCATCGAGGCAGAATTAGGCTCAACGTCCAAGTATGCTGGATGGCAGGCAATTCTACGGTAATAGACATACCATTTTTTTACCAATAACAGGATGCGAATTATTTTTGCATCCTGTTATCTTTTTTCTAGTCCTGCCAGACCTGTGAGTCATCACTTATCTTGTGGTCATTCTTGCACCGCAAGATTCTCTGAATGATTAATTCAGTAGGGAGCACAATCGAGGCAGGCTGTTGGCCTTTGAACTGTTCGTGAAGCAATAAAATCTGCAACGCGTAAGCCGCCATTTGCTTTTTGGGAACATCCACCGTCGTAAGGCTTGGCCGGATCATTCCAGATATACCGATATTATCGATGGATACAACGGCAATATCCTGAGGCACTCGGATACTGTGATCATGCAGTGCAGCGATTGCGCTGATCGCGCTTTCATCATTCGCAGCAAAAATCGCAGTAGGTCGTGGTTGCAATTGAATGATTCCACAGTCGCATCATACGCGGACGATAAGATATTTGCTGAGTCAGGGGTGAAAATCAGCCTTTCGTCATAAGGCAGATTGTGGTCCAACAGAGTTTGTTTGTATCCGGTCAATCGCGCATCCTGAATAGCCAGAAAAGCTATTCGTCGATGTCCCAGGTTGATAAGATGTTCGACCGCCTGACGGGCTGCCATGGCTCTATCGAAAATAACCGTAGGCCACTCTTTGATCGGCTCCTCCAAACAAACCACATTATCGACCCGTTCACCGATTAGCTCGAGAATTTCCACGTAATCGGGATTGGTGGTGATCATAGACGGGAGGATGAGGATCAAGGATGAGATCTCATCTCTATGAATGTTCTTATTAAAGAATACCGGATCGGTCAATGCTTCGAAGAAACTGAAAAAACGGATTTCTTGTCCAAGACGGTGAGCCTCTTCAAACAAGCCAGCCAGTATGATGTTGTAATAGGGTCTTTCGAGAACGTTGAAGACTGCCCCCCGGCAACAATTCCCAGCAATTTATAAGCCGGGCGTCCACCGCGCTTCAGGCGTTGGGCATGTTTGTTGGGTCGATATTCCAGATCGTGAATTGCCGCCAAAACGCGATCCCGTGTTTCTGGGGCAACTTCGCGGGGACCGTTATTGATCACATAAGAGACCACGCCTCGAGATACCCCAGCCCGTTCGGCCACATCTTTTTGCGTAATGATCCTGTCTTTGGACATATATGATTATCCTAATTTTCTTAAGCGCCATCATATCTTTTGAAAGCAAAACCTTTTATCCTAAGCGGAGATAATCTCCAATGCAATCGATGCGCTGGGCAATCCCGGGGCATGAGCACGAATATTACCTGCCTGCCTGGTGGCGCGCCTTTACAAACAGCGCTGCCTGCCCCCCGATCAGCGGAAACGGATTTTCGCCAATCAATTCAGCCTCCCCTTCCAGTTCGAAGGTCACCACCTTGGTCGCGTATGGAAGAGGATTGCCGTATTGGTCTGTAATGCGAAAAATCAAGCGTGTCATATCTGCGCCATCCGCGTGAGAGTCGATCCGTATCGGTGGAGAGTTCCAAACGCTGCGGAACGCGGTTGCTGGAGATCCAGTGTTCGGCGACGGGCTTTCCCTCGATGTAGCCTGTCAGGTGCAGGTCATAGAATTGTCTCTGTCCCCAGGCGGTAAAACGGTCCAATCCCAGGATGGTGAACGGTGGATGAAGTAGGTTGGGATAGGCATCCCGATCAGGTTCAAACCTCCCGACCTCGATCTCGCCGATCGTCACTTCAACCTCGTCACAGTTGCTGAAAATAGTTAACCGGTTGATCCCACCCCCGGAACGATCTCCCAAGGTCCAATGCGTGGCAGGTTGGAGAACAATCTGCTTAGATGGGGGCAGCTGGCTCTTGTAAAAATAGGCCGCCCATTTGGGTAAACGATATATATCCATGACACCGTGGTAACAAATACGGTCGCCCGATCCAAATTCAATATGGGTGTTGTAGTCATAGGCACACCATCCGATCGCACCGGAGATTTTCCCATTGCCAAGTTGCGAATTGTGAATTCCGGCATGCAACAGTGCATGATCGACCAGTCGCTCTTCGTGATCCCAGGATTTCGTGGGGAACATGTGACCGGCAAATTCTGTGATCAGATAAGGCTGATGGTTGGGTTCCAAAACACCATTGGAGAAATCATTATAGGTAAAAACATCTTCGAGGAACGAGCTTTCCCGGAAGCAGCGCACCCCGCCGGTCTGTCGCGTGGGATCGGTCTCATGGGCGAGCGCGTTGGTACGGAAATAAAATGGGTCATTATCACACAGACTCGTTAACCCGAACTCCCCACAAAATTATGGAGGCGTGATTCCGGTCACGTTCGATCATGGTTTTCAATTCATGCCAGGCATATATCCTGCCAAGCCTGATCCCCAATATGCTGCCATCCGGTGATTTCCTCGAAGACCAACAAACCGATCTCGTCACATCGATCGAGAAAATGCGGAGACTGCGGGTAATGGGAGGTGCGGACAATATTGCATGCCAGCTCATACTTGAGGATGTCGGCATCCAGGCGCTGCAGCCGGGATGGCGCAGCCGCGCCGATGTAAGGATAGGTCTGGTGGCGGTCCAATCCAATCAATTTAACACGCTGCCCGTTCAGATAAAAACCGCCGTCCGGACGGAAGCTGGCTTCACGAAATCCAAATCGGGACGAGGTGGCATCGATCGCAGTTCCGTCCAGCAACAAGATCACTTTGATTGAATAAAGTACCGGATCATCCAATGTCCATAAATCAATTTCCAGGCAGGGAATCGAATTTTAGTGTTGTGGTTTCCTTTTCGACTAACCATTCGTTACAGCCAGTTCATTTCCAAGTTGATCTAGCAATATAGCCGCAAGCTTCAGTTGAGGAACAACACAATTCAGTCTGATGACACATTCCAGCTTGGGATTATCCAACACGTGTCCTGTTCGGATAAAGATATTCTCGATGAAAGTTGGATCCACGCAGGTCAGATGAACGTCCCTGTAGATTCCACCGAAGGTCAAGTAGTCGACCAGATGGCCGAAAGGCGGGATATCTTTTCTCTCAGTGGAGTCAACGTAGACCGTCAGGACATTCTCTCCATCTCGTAGAAAATCGGTGATGTTCATGGAAAATGGGGCAAACCCACCCAAATGTTCTCCAATCAACTTCCCGTTCAAATGTAATGTACAGGCCAGCATGACCCCGTCAAACTCAAGGAATACCAATTGCTTTTCGTCCGGGATCGAGTAAGTGAAACGTTTCCGATAGGTTGAGATAAACTGGTAATCCCGATTGTCAAAATTATTGTGCGGGAAGATCTTGTTGGTATGCGGAATCGTGATGGACATGAATTGTTCGTCAGCAGCATCCATGCCCAACCGGTCGGGGGAATAAAGCCAGTCATTATTGAATAAGGAACGATTTCTCATTGTGATCCTTCTGGAGCCGATCTACCAGCTACTTAGGATGTGGCGAAAGGGATCGAAATTTTCCGTCCGACGAAATTCGGTCTCGAGGTTTATTAATATTCGTTAAAATCTAAGGTAAGTCGGGCAATTTTAAGGTAATATTAGGCACTTGAACCTGCTCGCCTATATGGAGCAATCTGGCACGCTCCACCATTTGACTTGACTTTCCTAATGAAATTAGTATAATCATAATTACACGTGATGTCAACACGAGTTGATTTTTTCTCTCTCTTTCAGTCATCGACAATCATCGTTACTCTATTTTGGGTCGCCGCGCGTCTGTAAATAATCCAGACGTGCTTAATCAAACCTTTCTCAATGATTGGAGGAAAAAGATGAAAAGCAATTTGTTCAAAGTGTTCGCACTATTGGTCATTGTCGTCATGGCATTGACCGCCTGCGGACCTACCGCAACCGAAGAACCGGCTCCAACCAAGGCGCCGGAAGTAGCGCCTACCGAGGCTCCCCCGGAACCCACCACTCCCCCCGAGCCTGTGGCTACGTTGAAAATCTGGGCTGATGATACCCGCACGCCGATTCTGCAAGCATTGGCAGATGACTTCCTCGCCGAATACAATGTGGAGCTCGTCGTTGAAGACCTGGGTAGCGTTCAAGACATCCGCTCCCAGGTGATCATCGCCAGTGCCGGCCGGTGAAGGCCCCGACATTTACATCGGCGTCCATGACTGGCTGGGCGCTTTGGTCGAGAGCGGTCTGGTAGCCCCTATCGACCTGGGCGACAAGGCAGACGAATTTGTCGAGTCGACCTTGGAGGCTTTCACCTACACCGACGGCAAGCTCTACGGTGTGCCTTACGCCACCGAGAACCTTGGTTTCTTCTACAACACCGACCTGGTCACCGAACCGCCCACCACATGGGACGAAGTGCTTGAAATTGGCCGTACTCTGAAGGCGGAAGGTAAAGTCACAGTATGCCATCGCCATTGCCGGCGATCCGTTGTACAATGCCCTGCCGATCCAGACTGCCTTTGGCGGCTATGTCTTTGGCAAGGACGACAATGGCGCCTGGAATCCCAACGATGTCGGTCTGGATAGCGAAGGCGAGATCGCTGCAGTCACCTGGATGACAGATGCCGTCGCAGAAGGCCTGATGCCCGACACCTTCGACTATGAAACCGCCCACTCCTTGTTTGAAACCGGCCAGATCCCGTTCTTGATGGCCGGCCCCTGGGCGCTGGATCGCATCCGCGCCTCCGGCGTGCCCTATGCCGTAGCGCCCTTCTTCCCCGACAAGGCGCTCCGTTCCTGCGGCGTGCAGGGCTTCATGGTCAACCCCTTCAGCGAAAATGTGCTGCTGGCGCAGACGTTCCTGACCGAGTACGTCGCCACTGAAGAATTTATGCAGCAGATCTACGAAACCGGATTGCGCCCCTCCGCATTCAAGTCCGTCCTGGCGACCACGGATGACCCTGACCTGAAAGCAATGGGACGAAGCTGGCGCCAACGCCATCCCGATGCCGAACATCCCCGAAATGGGTTCCGTGTGGAGTGCTGGAATAACGGTATCACCCTGGCGGTGACCGGCGAGCAGACCCTGAAGATGCCATGAAAGATGCGGCAGAGCAGGTGCGCGACCTGATCGCCGGCGCGCTGGCCGGCATGGTCAACCTGCCCGGCAGCTACCAGGATAAGGCTGGCTGCGGCGCCAGTGGGATCCCGCCTGCGAAGCAACCGCCATGGTGAAGGGCGATGATGGTCTCTATACCTCACCGTGAACTTGCCGGCGGGCGATTACGAGTATAAAGTCGCCTTGGATGGTGCCTGGACCGTGAACTACGGTTCGGACGGCGCTCAGGATGGACCGAACTACACTCTCAGCCTGGCTGCTGACAGCAACGTGACCTTCACCTACGATCCAGAAACCCATCTGGTGGAAACGTCACAACCGAATAATTAGAATTGTCTTCGAAATGAAGGCCGGGATAAATCCCCGGCCTTCATTCCATTTTCTGTATAACTGCATAATGCAAGGAGGTGAAAACATGACTTCCAATGCCTCCCAGGAACACCCGCAAAACCAGGACTCCCTCTTCGAAAATGTTTTGCCCAACCTGTTGCGACTGGCGCACTTCTGATCGTCGTGGATGCATGCTGTCGATCTGGTTTGTCTACAAGATTGCTATCCCTGGGCTATTATCCCTTGGCTGCAGCTATCCTCATTATTACATTTTCGTCAATTTTGTTCTTCTACGTAAGCAAGCCTATCCCCTCCGCTGGATGGTCGTTGGGTTGGTTCTTGATGGGCCTGTTCACGATCTACCCGATCTTCTTTACCGTCTGGGTCTCCTTTACCAATTATGGGGAAGGCCATCTCATCACCAAGGAGCAGGCCATCGACCAGATCCTGAAAGCAAAGTATCTCCCCGAATCTGGGCAAGGCATACACCTGGACAGCCTTCAAGTCCCCGGAAGGGGATTATGCCCTCTGGCTGATGGATCCAGACGGGAATGGCTATCCTGGCGCTAGCTGGGCGAACCGCTCACCCAACCCCAGCCCGGTGAAGCGGGCATCGGGGAGCTTGGACGACAAGGGCATCCCGACAACGATCGAAGGCTATCAACGATTGAATGCCTTCCTGGCCGCCACGGATCAAAACCTCACAGAAATCCTGTTTGGCGAGGAGGGAAAACCATCCAGGTCCGCTCCCCAGCAGAAGCCGCGGAGTTGTTGCCGCTTATATGTTTATGATCCTGAAGCAGGATGCGATGATCAGCCAGGAGACCGGGATCGTCTATCAAAACCTGCGGGGCACATTTACTTCCCCTGACGGCGCAGCAGCTCCGACCGGGTTTTGTTGCGCCAGATCAAGTTCAACAACTTCAAGGATTTCTTCATCAGCCCGGCCTTGCGCGGTCCCCTGGTCCGGATCATCACCTGGAACTTCGGTTTCGCCTTTTTCAGTTTGTTTTTGAATTTTTGCTCTGGGGCTGGCAATTGCCATCATGTTCAATGATCCAGCATTTCCCTTTCAAGAAAATCATCCGCTCCTTGCTGATCATTCCCTACACGGTCCCTGCACTGATCACCATTTTGATCTGGCGCGGCATGTTGAATCCCGAACTTGGGGTGATCACCGCATGCCTGGAAGGATTGTTTGGCTGGGCTCCGCCCTGGTTCACCGATGAGTGGTGGGCCAAAGTCGCCATTCTGCTCGTCAACCTGTGGCTGAGTTATCCCTACTTCATGCTGATCTGCAGCGGCGCGCTGCAATCCATCCCGCAGGATTATCTACGATGCCGCCCAGGTGGATGGCGCCAACCCCTGGCAGCAGTTCCGGAATATCACCCTGCCCCTGCTGCTGGTCGCCGTCGGACCGTTGCTGATCGCCTCGTTCACCTTCAACTTCAACAACTTCAATCTGATCTATCTGTTCAACGCAGGTGGCCCGCCCATGGCCGGAACACCCACTCCTGCCGGGCATACCGACATCCTGATCAGCTATGTGTATAACCTGGCCTTCTCCGGCAGCCGCGGCGTGAACTACGGTTTTGCCGCAGCCATCACGATCATCATCTTCTTTATCGTCGGCGCCATCACCCTCTTCCAGTTCCGCTATACCCGCATGTGGGAGGAGGTCAGTGAAAATGTCTAGTCTCAATTCCATTCAACGATTTCGCATCTCCATCAAGTCCAACGCAGGTTCAGCATTGGCATCCGCCTGATCATTGCGGTCATCCTGATCATCTTCTCGGTCTTCCCGATCCTGTGGATGATCTCCGCCTCGATCAACCCAACCGGCTCTCTGGCCACCCAAACATTGATCCCCAAGAATCCCGGGTTTGGAAACTACCGCACCTTGCTGGACTCGGGTGAATTCCCTTTCTGGACGTGGTTCGGGAACTCGATCAAAATCGCCGCGATCACTTCGCGTGCTTTCGCTTGCCATCACCACGATAGCGGCCTATGCCTTCTCGCGCTTTCGCTTCCGCGGCCGCCTAGACGATGCTCAAAGGCATCCTGCTCATCCAGGTGTTCCCCGGCCTGCTGGCGCTGGTCGCCACCTTCCTGATGATCTCCCAGATGGGCGATGTCATTCCCTCATTGGGCTTGAACACCCACGCGAGCCTGATCCTGGTTTACCTGGGCGGCGCCATGGGCATCAATATCTGGCTGATGAAAGGTTATCTCGACACCATCCCGCGTGATATCGACGAATCGGCCATGGTGGAAGGGGCAACCGACTGGCAGATCTTCACCAAGCTGATCCTGCCGTTGCTGCGCCCGATCCTGATCGTCATCGCCATCATCAACTACATCGGCACCTACGGTGAGTTCGTCCTGGCACGGGTGCTGCTTAAGAGCACCGAGAATACACCCTGATGGTCGGCCTGCAGATCTTCGCCGGCGCGCAATTTCAGCAACGGTGGGGGGTTTTTGCAGCCGGCGCGTTGATCGGCGCGCTGCCGATCATGATCATCTACCTGGCCCTGCAGGATCAGATCGTGGGCGGCCTGACCCAAGGTGCAGTGAAAGGATAAATGAAAGTGATCATTGGAACTCTGTCATGGATAACGATCTTTGCCCTCAGCGTTATCTGTTGTCGGGTGCATTCCAGCTTTACCGATGAGTACGAACTCCGTTACCAACTCACCGGAATCTGAACCCGCCAGTCACTGAATTCACATCCAGCCCTACGACGATCCCACCTCGCAGCCAATCAGCCTGGTCAATCCCGGGTTCGAACGACAGGATTCCGGCGGAAAGCCCGTTGGATGGGATATCACCGGAACCGAGTCGAGCTGTCCTATCCGAAGAAAAGGGACATTCGGGAAATTTCCGACTGACCCATAAGGCAGCGGAAGCGTACCAGGTGGAATCAAGTCAAACCATCACCGGGATGGTCAATGACTGGTACACCCTGCGAGCCTGGGTCCGCTCCAGCGGCGGGCAGAATGAAGTCTATCTAGCGCTAAAGTGTGGAGACGAGGAAAAGCGGATTTATGTACCTGCTACCACACCGGGGTATCGCTGGATCAATCTCTCGGTTTCCAATAAGGTCACAGACGGGCAGTGCATCATCCGCCTGCATTCGGACGGTAACCCGGATACCTGGGCAAGTTTCGACGACATTGAACTGGTCCCCGGGCGGACGGCGCTTTCCATCCTTGGAGCAGACATCTCCAGCTTGAAGAAATCCGAAGACAAGGGCGGGGTGTACGCATACAGCGATGGGTCACAGGCGGATGCCCTGCAGATCCTAAAAGACAACGGCATGAATTACGCCCGCCTTCGGGTCTGGGTGGATCCCGCAGATGGCTACCATGATAAAGACGAGATTCTGGAGATGGCCAAGCGGTTGAAAAGCCAGGACATGAAATTGCTGGTGGACTTTCACTATTCGGATAACTGGGCTGACCCCGGCAAGCAGAATAAACCAGCCGCCTGGAAAGATTACGACTTCGAACAGCTCAAGCAGGCTGTATACGACCACACCTTTGATGTATGCAACAGTCTGGTCGCCCAAGGGACTCCCCCAGATATGATTCAGATCGGGAACGAGATCAACGCAGGAATGTTGTGGCCGGACGGAGACTATAACCACTTTGATAACCTGGCCGCTCTCCTCAAAGCAGGCTCCCAGGCTGTAAAAGATTGCTCCCCGTCAACTCTGGTCATGCTGCATATCGCAGAGGGAGGCGATAACGACATGGCGCGCTGGTGGTTCGATAACATCACGCGGAGAGATGTCCCCTTCGATGTGATCGGCATTTCGTATTACCCCTTCTGGCACGGCAGCCTGGCGGCGTTGCAGTACAACCTGAACGACATTTCCTCTCGCTATGATAAGGATGTCATCGTGGTGGAGACCGCGTATGCGTTTACAGACCAGGAGGATGACTTTCTCTCCAATATTGCAGACGTAGAAACGGCGACTCCGGGTTATCCATTTACACCGGAAGGTCAGCGCGCCATGCTGCGGGATATCATGTCGGTAGTGCGGGCCGTGGATAATGATCGCGGTCTTGGGGTCTTTTATTGGGATGCCACCTGGACAGCGGTTCCCGGGAATGGGTGGGAATCAACAAACCCGGAATCAGGGAATGCCTGGGAAAATCAAGCATTATTTGGTTTCAACGACCGGGCATTGCCCGCACTGGGGGAATACCTGCACCCTTAGATCACCTTTTATAAATCTCCATAGTCAAGAATATTCACCATCCAGAAAATGGCTTTCCCTTAAAGCCATAGAAGTAAGCAAAAATATTTTGACCACAGTTTTTGCTTTTACTCTCACGCTAGGATTATTTTTTTCACTTTACGGCTGCAACTCAAAATCTAGAGAAACTGAGTCTTCCCCTCTGCCGACCGTCTTGGCAACGCCTTCGGATAAAAGTAAACATTGGTGGATCGAGTCGGTCGGTTACGAAATTTTCATCCGGAGTTTCTATGACAGTGACGGCGATGGTATTGGTGACTTTAATGGGATAACGGAGCGACTTGACTATTTAAACGATGGGAACCCGAACACATTTACTGACCTGGGGATTTCAACAATTTGGTTGATGCCGATTTTCCCTTCACCTTCGTACCACGGTTATGACGTAACCGATTATTATTCTGTAAATCCTCAGTATGGCACAATGGATGATTTTAAATGTCTTCTCGACGAGGCTCATAAACGAGGCATCAAAGTAATTATCGACCTCCCAATTAAATCACACGTCGAACTTGCACCCCTGGTTCAAAGTCTCACAGAAAAACCTCGATTCTCCATACCGTGATTGGTATATCTGGTCGGAAATAAATCCCGGATATCCCGGTCCCTGGAATCAAGTTGTCTGGCATCCTTCGCCAACTGGATTCTATTATGGAGTATTTGATTCACGCATGCCAGACCTGAATTACACTAATCCTGAAGTCACTGCCGAAATGGAAAAAGTCACCGGGTTTTGGCTAGACGAAATTGGAGTGGATGGCTTTCGCCTCGACGCTGCAAAACACTTGATCGAAAACAACCAACTTCAAGAAAACACACGCGCCACCCATGAGTGGTTTAAAAACTTTAGCAAACTCTATAAGGAATCCAATCCTAGTGCGATAACCATCGGCGAGTTATTTGGAAGCAGGTTATCGGTTGTGGATAGCTATACCGACGGGGATCAATTTGATCTTGCATTTAATTTTGATTTGGCATCAGCTTTTACGCTAAGCCCAAAAATTGGCAGCGCAATCCCCGCCTTAGGTGCTATTAAATCGCACCAATCGGATTATGGAACCTTATCAATATTCATCGTTTCTGACCAATCATGACCAAAATCGGATCATGTCGGAGGTTGAAGGCGATGTGAAATAAAGCAAAACTAGCCGCCTCCTTATTGCTAACTTCACCTGGGATGCCCTTTCATATATTACGGGGAAGAAATCGGCATGGAAGGCATAAAACCTGACGAGAATATCCGCCGTCCTATGCAATGGAGCGCGGAAGTGAACGCCGGATTCTCAACAGGCAATCCCTGGAGAGAGCCAGATTCCAATTTCGAGATTGTCAATGTTGCAAATCAAACCAATGATCCTGCTTCGCTATTTTCACATTATCGCAATCTAATCCAACTAAGAAATGCCTATCCCGCGTTGCAGTCAGGTGATTTTAGCATACATCAAATCAAGTAATAATAAGGTCTTTACCAGTTTACGCACCGGAGGGGATGAATTCTGTTGCTCATCCTTATTAATTTGAGCGATGATTCGGTGAGTGACTATGAATTGTCAATCGATGAAAGCCCGATGAATCAGGGGTCCTATCAACTCACTTCACTCATGGGACCTGAAGTATTACAGTTCACTCATGATTGATCAGGCGGGCGGATTTGGAGGATTTCAAACCGCTTCCCGAATTGCCTGCTTACAGCACAACTCTCCTTTTATTAACTCCTGCAATCAAATGACACATCGCCCGGTGGTAAAATAATCCCAAGTATCATAGATCCATATCATTAACGTTAGAGGTCAATCATGCCGGTTCCATACTGGGTCCAGGATTCCATTTTCTATCATATCTTCCCTGACCGATTTGCAAACGGAGATAAATCCAACGATCCTCCCAATTTGCAGAAATGGGGCGCCAAACCGAATATTTGGGATTTCCAGGGTGGCGATCTGCGAGGAATTGTCAGCAGATTCGATTACCTGCTCGAACTTGGAATCAATGCCATCTATCTAAATCCAATTTTCCAAGCCACGTCATCGCATCGCTACAATGCAAGTGATTATTACAAAATCGATTCAAAACTGGGCGACTTGGACGATTTTTCTTCTCTCCTTGATGTCGCGCATCGAAATAATGTTCGGGTGATCCTGGATGGAGTATTCAATCATTGCGGGAGGGGTTTTTCGCGTTCAACGATGTGCTCGAAAATGGCGAACGGTCAGCATACAAGAATTGGTTTCACATTCACAGATTTCCCCTGGATGCATTTACGCCTGGCGACGCTATCAATTACTCAGGCTGGTGGAGCCATAAAAGCCTGCCGAAATTCAACACGGACAATCCGGAAGTACGGAAATACCTGCTGGGGGTCGCCAAATATTGGATCGAAAAAGGCGCAGACGGGTGGCGATTGGATGTCCCCAACGAGATCGATGATGACGACTTCTGGGCTGAATTTCGCCAGGTTGTCAAAAAGGCGAACAGTGAAGCCTATATCTTCGGCGAGATTTGGGACGCAAACCCGCGCTGGGCGAACGACACTCATTTTGATGGTCTTATGAACTACCCAGTCAAGGATGGATTGATTGCCCTGTTGAACAAACGCGAGAGCCTTCAACAATTCGCAGAAAAGATTGACCGTCTTTTACAAATTTACCCGCGCGAAAACGTGTTCGCGATGTATGTCCCATTGGGATCTCACGATACCGAAAGAATTTTGACTGCGCTTGGTGGCGATCTCGAGAAGCTAAAGCTGGCCTATCTGTTTCAATTTGCCTTTCCTGGAGCCCCCGCCATTTATTATGGAGACGAAGTGGGGCTGGAGGGAGGTAAAGATCCAGAATGTCGCGGTGCATTCCCATGGGATCCAGCAAACTGGAAAGGCGATCTGCAGCTCTGGGTAAGGGAATTGATTGCAGCCAGAAAAGCGAGAGTTTCCTTACGGAGAGGAGATTATGGGCGAGTGATGCAGGATGAAGAAAAATCCGTTCTCGCGTTCTCACGTTCGCTGGGTGAGGAAAAAACGCTGATCGTGCTCAACACAGGCTCGGTAAAACAGGATCTACAAATTCCAATAAGCTCCTTGAATTGGAAAGATGGTCAAATCGTCAGGTCGTTATTGGATCACAGGCCTTTTACCATCTCGAACAACAATCTGTTATTAACTCTGGATTCTCAAACGGGAATGTATATAGGGTAGAAGTAACATCCCTAACTTGTTTCCTGCCTCTTTTCCTTTCAGTCTTTCGTAATAAATCTTTCACCCTGCAAATGAATAATACTCAAAGGCTATTTCGAAAATCCGGATTTCCTGTATAATCACGATGAATACAAAAATCCATGAGGAGTTCGTATGCCTTCAACAGTGACCGAGCAATTCATTAACGCTCCAGTGGATCGTGTTTATTATGCTTTTACAAACGCGACCACCCTTCGAGAATGGCTATGCGACCTTGCCACAGTGATGCCACGACCGGGCGGTCGTATCTATCTCTATTGGAATGCCGGTTTCTACTCGGCTGGAGAATTCCTATCCATTGAAAAAGATAAATCCATCAAATTCAAATGGGTTGGTAAGGATGAGCCTGGCCCATCGCACGTCCAGGTTACTTTCGAGCCCACTAACGATGGAACCAGCGTCAAGGTCACCCATACTGTTCCCGACGGTCCCCAGTGGGGTACCCTGCTTGATGGATTCCAGGAGGAATGGGGTGTGGGTCTGAAAAACCTGGCCTACCTTCTCGAAACGGGGAAAGATGTCCGCGCCGTGAACCGCCCCATGTTGGGAATCAATCCGGGAGATTTCAACGCGGACCAGGCGATGCGCCTGCATGTACCCGCCACCGAGGGCGTTCGACTCGATGGCGTCGTAGAGGGAATGGGTGCTGCCAGAGCTGGGCTTATCCGTGATGACGTGATCATCAGCATGGCAGGCAAACCTGTTACGAGTAATCCCGAAAGCCTTATGGCTGCGATTATCGGGAAAAAAGGCGGCGACAAGGTCGAAGTTGTCTTTTATCGCGGCTCCGATAAGCGGACCGTTACCATGGAATTAACAAAACGCCCCATGCCGGTCGTACCCTGGGAACCTGCTCAATTGGCTACAATCGCACGTGAAAAATACGAGATGGCTGTTAGCGAATTGCTTGAGTGCCTTAAAGGCGCGTCCGAGGAACAGGCTTCAAAAAAGCCCAATGCCCAGGAATGGAGTGTTCGCGAGGTCCTCGCGCATTTAATTCACAGCGAACGCAATTTCCAAAGTTATATGGACGATATCATTGGAGGTTACGATAGATGGGCAGATGATTGGGGTGGAAACGTCGATGCAAGAATTCAAGCAACAATCATCGCGTACAAAAATACCAATGGTCTGATCCAGGAATTGAAACGGCTTTGCGAAGAAACCATTAATTTTATTCAGTTGCTACCCCCGGAATTTGTTGCTCGAAAAGACAGCTACTACACGATTGGGCTGATCATTGTCCAGGGACCGACACACATCGAAAACCATATTGACCAAATCCGGTCGGCGATCAATTTCGCCAAGGTTTGATGGGCAGTATCGTAGCAGTCGTTGGGAATACAGGCGCGGGCAAGACGACACTTGTCCGCGCTCTTTGTCGTTCTCATGAGTTCAATCTCGGTCTCGAACAACATACAGAACGGCCTTTTCAAGTTCATTTTAAAAATGACCCCAAGTATGCCCTGGCCAATCAAATGGACTATTTGCTCCAAAGGGCGAAGCAGGAGTTGGATTTTCGAAATCAGGCTGGCACAGCGTTGGTGGACGGTGGTCTGGATTTGGATTTTCACGGTTTTACACGGTTGTTCCGCGCAAAGGGTTATCTATCGGAAGCGGAGTTTAAGCTCTGCGAGGATCTCTATCAGTTCTTCCGCTCATTCCTTCCCGTTCCAGACTTGTATATCCATTTGATTGCTGACCATGCTACATTAGTAAAACGTTTAGCGGTTCGGAACAGGATAAACATAGCAGAACCGGAAGACCTGGAATTGCTCAATTTCCACTTAGGGGAATGGCTGTCAACTTTGGATCCTGGCAGAGTTATCACGATCGAATCATCAAGTGACGATGTGGATTTCTCTCGCGCGGTTCCTGATATACTGGATAAAATGATTTCGCTGCACATAATTTGAATTTCCCATTTAACCGTATGAGTTAATAAAACCTTAGGAGTTGCCATGACTGTAAATCGCAAAGTATCCCAGGTAATTGAACCTCAATTCGTCATCGAAGGGGCAGGTGTCAAATTAATGAGGTCGATCTCACCTCATGCTAGCAATTTGCACGACCCGTTCCTCCTTTTCGACCATTTTGCATTTAACGATCCTGTCGAAGGTCCAATCGCGGGATTTCCCATGCACCCTCATCGCGGGATCGAGACCGTCACCTACATACTCGAAGGGTCCGTGCACCACAGGGACAGCCTCGGAAATTCAGGAATGATCGGTCCTGGCGATGTGCAGTGGATGACCGCAGGGGGTGGCATTTTGCACGAGGAAATGCCCAGGCGTGGACCCGAGGGAGCAATATACGGCTTTCAACTTTGGGTCAACCTGCCTGCAAAGGAAAAAATGACCAAGCCTCGCTACCAGGAAGTCCGCTCGGGTGATATTCCAGAGCTAAACAGGGACGGTGCAAGAATCAGGATCGTGGCTGGGACTGTCGAAGGTATTGCTGGACCGGTAAAAGATATTGCGATTGGACCTCATTACTTCGATGTTGCGCTCCCGCCTTCTACAACTTGGACATTCCCTGTTCCGGTCGGACACACCTTGCGAGTGTATGTATTCGAAGGAAGTGGTACTTTTGGACAGGATGAGGGTGAATCGGGTACTTTCGTGACTTCAGTTAAGCTTCTGTGCTTTAACGACGGAGATACGCTTCAGGTGAGGACCGACCAGAATTCCCCCGTGAGGTTCATGGTAATGGCCGGAAAAACGATCAACGAACCGATCGTGCCTTATGGACCTTTTGTGATGAATACCGCTGAAGAAATCCAACAAGCTTTGTCAGATCTGCGCAATGGGGTATTTGTAAAAACATAAAATGAATGGATAATGTGTTAATTTTTCCGCAGGCTGTCGCCCTAATGACAGCCTGTTTTGCTTCAATCCAAGGTGACCCCAAGATTGGGAAATCACACTATACTTGAGGAAGAGGTAATTATCCCAAGGAGCAGGTGCGAGAAATTCCATTTTTGGCGGCATGGGATAAGCCAAGTATTCAAATCGATAGATAAGGCAGGCAGATTCCCAGCCTCCGACGAGGCTAAAATGTGGGAACCTTGAGTGGTCACATCGCAGAGATATCCACCGGCGATATGAGTGTCAGGAAGGAGATTGCAACCATGTTCAATCCGGAATTGACAACAGCGGTCGAAAAATTCGCATCCATGATGGTCGGATATCCCGATTCCCGATTGGACCAGCCCTGGCACTGGAAGGGTCACGATGAAGGCATCCGGTTTGCATTTTTCGTTACCCACCTCGAATTACGACAACTCGCTGTCAGACTATCCTCAGACCGAGCCGCCGGGCTCAAGATGCCATATCCATCTTTGTCTCAAAGAATTCTTGCCCAATATCATTCTGCATTCATGGATTTACAGGCGGTCGTTATGGGATTATCACTTAAGAATTCCATACGTGCTCCAGCCAAAAAAGAATGGTCGGTCCGATCCACTTATTCCCACATCCTGGACGCAGAATTGGGATTCGCTTCCGTAATCCGCTATGCGCTTGAAAATCACAGGTCGAAAAAATGGCTTCCCAACCCCATTTCTGAAAAAGATTTCTTTCGCTATACCGGATTGAAAGAAAAAGCATTCGTTCAATTGATGGATTCGTCACTCCCCAAATTGATCGCCTTTCACCGCGAATTCCATACGAAAATCCTGTATGAATTTGCAAGCATAGGCAATGATGAATTGGGACTTCCGGCAGCCTACTGGGAAGAGACTCGGTTTCACATAGGATATCGGCTCCATCGTTTTGAGGCGCATTTACGCCAGCATACGATCCAAATCGACAGAACCCTCGCCGCAATCGATTGCAGCCCCACCGAATCAAAGCGATTAGTTCGCATGCTCTTCTCCGCACTGGCTGATGTAAACGGCAACTTGATCTCCTCTACCGAACGAAAAAGCCAGGAATGTATCGAGTTGGCCAGAACCATCGATATCCGCGTAAAAGAAATCTCCCGGCTTTTAAAATAAATACTGGTTGAGATTTTGGGCTTGACAGCCCATAACTAATTCGGGTAAAATAATTTAGGACATCCTAAATTCAGAATTAGCGCATATGGAAAATCAATTAACTGAACCCAATCAGAATTATCTGAAAGCGATTTATGAATTATCGCAGAATGACCAGCCGGCCAGCACAAATGCCCTGGCGATCAAGCTTGGAATTTCCGCCGCATCGGTAACCGGCATGATTTAAAGGCTGGCTTCATTCGCCCCTCCCCTGGTGATTTACCGAAAACATCAAGGTGTTACACTGACAAAAGACGGTGAGCGCGCTGCACTCGAAGTGATTCGCCGCCACCGCCTCATTGAGACTTACCTTGTCAGGAGTTCTCGGTTATCGCTGGGATGAAGTTCACAACGAAGCAGAAAAATTGGAGCATGTCATTTCGGAGGATTTTGAATCGCGTATTGCCAAATTGCTTGGCGATCCCATTCGTGATCCACACGGAGAACCCATCCCCACTCCCGACCTGGTCATGCCCGATGACACATCCGTGACATTGAATGTGCTGCGACCCGAGCAACGAGCCCGGGTTAATCGGGTCAAGGCGGATGATCCCGGTTTCCTCAGACACGTCGAATCCCTTGGACTCATCCCCGGGACAGAGTTGAAAATAGTTGCATTCTCGATATTCGATCAAAATCTATCAGTAAAAATAGATCGTCAGAAAACCATTACCCTGGGCGATCCCATCACAAGCCGGATTTACGTTGAGGTTTTATCATGAGCATAATCCTGTGGATTTCACTTGTCGTATTGCTTGTTCTTGCTGGTTTGATCGTTCTTGTCCCACGTTATCACAGATGGAAGGAAGCGCGCCAGAAGGAATACGTGGAAGATGCATTAAAACATCTGCTTGGGCAGGAACAACAAGGGCTTCATGCTTCTGTCAGCTCGCTAGGCGGGTCTTTAGACCTAAATCCGACGAAATCCATGCAGCTTCTCGAATCGATGGAATCGCAAGGGCTGGTCGAAACGAGAGGGACAGACGCATGCCTAACGCCCGAAGGCGAGAGATGGGCATTGCATGTCGTCCGCGCTCACCGGTTGTGGGAGCGCTATCTCGCCGATGAAGCCCGCATGCCGCTGGAGAAAGTCCATGGCGAGGCTCATCGGCGCGAACATAATTTGACGGACGCGCAGCTCGACGCCCTCGACGCATCCCTGGGACATCCCATCCAGGATCCGCATGGCGACCCGATACCGAACAGGGATGGAGGTTTGGCTGCCTCAAAGGGAAAACCGCTCACTTCATGGGCGGAAGGTATTCCCGCGACGATCATTCACATCGAAGACGAACCGGCCATCGCATATGCCCAGATCACAGCCGAAGGCTTGAAATTAGGTCAAACCATTCGGATTCTGGAGAAATCACCGGAACGCTACATCCTGACAGATGGTGAAAATGAATACCGCCTGGCGCCTGCCGTCGCCGCAAACATAACAGCCGAATCTGCGGTCGAGCGAATCGTCATCCAACCCGGGACGATGCCCTTGGCTGAACTGATGCACAACCAAAAAGCTGAAATCATCTACCTGGATGATTCCGTGCAGGGATTCACCCGAAGGCGATTCCTGGATCTCGGTCTCACGCCGGGAACGACAATCTACCCGGAGCTCAAAAACTTCTTCGGGGATCCGCGCGGGTATCGTATTCGAGGAACTCTCATAGCACTGCGTAAAGAGCAGGCGTCGAAAATCCTGGTTAGAACGTTATAACTTTTCTTTTAGAGTTGATAGAGGTTTAAATGACAACACCCAATTCAGTACAACTTCCAACCGACCATTGCGAAACCTGCCCGGCCTATACTCAGCTGGAACAGATGGGATTGAAGATCGACAACTTTGACCGTGTTGTTGCGCTTGCCGGCAATCCCAACACAGGGAAATCCACGTTATTCAATGCCCTGACCGGCTTGAAGCAGCATACAGGCAACTGGCCGGGAAAAACGGTCACTCGCGCAGAAGGCGGGTATCAATTCAACGACGTTCGTTACAAGCTGGTCGATCTTCCCGGGACCTACTCGCTCCTTTCGGCCAGCCAGGACGAGGAAGTTGCCCGTGACTTCCTTCTGTTCGGCCAGCCCGACTGCACGATCGTTGTCACGGATGCCACCGCGCTCGAGCGAAACCTGAACCTGGTTATGCAGGTCATGGAGATCACCGACAAGGTTGTCGTGGCGGTCAATTTGATGGACGAGGCGGAACGCAAGGGGCTGGAAGTGGATACCCGGGCGCTAAGTCGGGATCTGGGTGTGCCCGCCGTTCCCGTTACAGCCAGGACCGGAGATGGAATGTCGACGCTGCTGAGTACCATCGCCGGGGTGATCGATAATACCATCACGACAACACCGTTCCGAATCAAGGGCACTCCTGAATTTCAAAAAGCCATTGACGAACTTGTCCCGATGATCGAACAATCGGTGCCCGGTATTCCAAATGCAAGATGGGTGGCGATCAGGCTGCTGGATGGTGATTTGCGGGTTCAATCAGCATTGGTCAATGGCGAATTGCCTGACCTCATGGCTCGCCAGCGCAGGGCGGAAGCCCAGTTCAGCCGAAAAATGGCTGTCCAAGGGAGGCAATAAGATGGCTGAACAAGCATCCTCTCCCAACCTGGTACTGTCTAAAGCTGAGGAATTGCGCAGGAGTCTTGGAACCGGTTTCAGAGATGAAATCGTCAAGTCCCTTTATTTTGAAGCCGAGAAAGTGGCAACACGAGCAGTAAAGACCCGAAACGACAAGAGATACGACCTGGACCAACGCGTCGACAAGGTCGTCACTTCGCCGATCTTTGGGCTGCCGATCATGTTTCTTGTACTCGCAGTCATCATTTGGATTACCGTGATTGGAGCCAATGTCGTTTCCGCCTGGATCGCTGTTCCCCTTTTCTGGATCGGCGAGCAGGGACAAATGATTTTCGAAGCCATCGGCATGCCCTGGTGGATCACCGGATTCATCTGGGATGGAGTCTATCTTGGACTTGCCTGGGTGGTGAGCGTCATGCTGCCCCCCATGTTGATCTTCTTCCCCGTTTTTACGATAATGGAGGATTTAGGATATCTCCCCAGGGTGGCATTTAACCTCGATTGGCTCTATCGAAAGAGCGGTGCCCACGGAAAACAATCGTTGACAATGGCTATGGGATTCGGCTGCAACGCGGCAGGGGTTATATCTACGCGAATTATCGACTCTCCTCGGGAAAGGTTGATTGCGATTCTGACAAACAATTTTGTGCCCTGTAACGGACGCTTTCCGACCCTGATCATGCTCGCCACCGTTTTCGTTGCTGCGGCATTTCCGGCTTACCTCACCAGTATCATTGCGGCCGGATCCGTCGTGTTCATCGTCATGATCGGCATTTTTGTTACATTTGTTGTATCCTGGGTTCTGTCACGAACAATGCTCAAAGGTGAAGCCTCAGCTTTTACACTTGAGCTGCCTCCCTACAGACGTCCAAATGTGAAACGCATCGTCTACACATCCATCATTGATCGCACACTCTTTGTCCTTTGGCGTGCCATGCAAACCGCTGCTCCTGCCGGAGCTGCCATCTGGCTTCTGGCAAACATTACTTTCCAGGGGACAAGCCTGGCATGGATCATCGCCGACTTCCTAAATCCCATCGGACTCCTTTTTGGCCTGGATGGTGTAATCCTTTTAGCTTACATTATCGCCATCCCAGCCAATGAAATCGTTGTCCCCACGATGATGATGATGTACATGGGCGCAGCGACTATGACAGACATCCCCGATTCTGCCGGTCTTTACACTCTTCTCGTCGGAACATACGGTTGGACCATGCTGACCGCCATCAACCTAATGCTCTTCAGCTTGCTGCACAATCCCTGCGCCACGACAATCATGACCATTTACAAGGAAACATCCAGTAAAAAATGGGCGACTCTGAGCGTGGTCATCACCTTGGGGATCGCATTCACCGTGACGTTTCTTACCGCTACCATAGCCAGAGGCCTCGGTTTGGTTTAAGAAATAAGCTGGTGAGATGGATTCCTTATCTCACCAGCTTATTTATATTACAAAATTACTTACTTGTTAAATTCAGGATCCCTGCTCGTATACAGGGCTATCTTATTCCCGGCAAGGTCCTTGAAAACACCAAACCATCCTGTACCAGGGATCTCTGTTTTATGCGCAATGATCTTACCACCAACCTCTTCCACACGCTTTAAATCCGTCTCGATATCTTCCGAATCTACATAAATCAATATATCACCCGGAGCTGTCTCTGGTCCAATATCGCTGAATCCGCCACCAGGCTGGGCGGCAGGGTCCCACATTGTATAATTTATTTCCGGTAAAGTGGATATCTTCCAACCAAATAAATCTTCGTAGAATTTGCCTGACTTCCTGGAATTTTCCGCAGGGATTTCGATGTGGACGATATTTCGCTTTGACATGCTTTACTTCCAGATTTGTTGATTTTGTGTAAACCTTATAAGGGATTGTGGATTCGTTCTCAGGCCAACAAATCTGTCTTGACCTTACACCGACCTTCCAATGGAGGATATGCCTGCATATAATCCTCCTTTTCACCAAACAACCTGACAAAAAAGCCAATAATTCCTCGTCGCATACCCATACCTCCCTGTGAGGCATGGCAGGCACTTGCCGCAGCTTTGATTTGTTCAACATCGCGAATGTCAATCCGAGCATGGGTTGGGAAATCAACCTCAGCGATTGCCTTCATGTCGATATCGCCATTTCGTCCAAATCGAGTTGGGTCTTTACCGAAAAGAGGCATGACATGCACGATTATCTTGAGAAACCATCTGGGAAAGGTGTGGAAGTATAGTTTTTGCGGCTGAAAAGGTGAACCAGCTTCCGGGTGAAAATCAGGGTTCGCACTTTTTTCAAAAGCGAGGACGGTTGCCTGGTGAATATGGATATGATCGGGATGCCGGTAGCCCCCAATCGGATCGAATGTCAATACGACATCAGGTTTCAATTCCCGGATATATCTGACGACATGAGCCGCCACCTCATCCAATGGCGCATTTATATGCGCTGAAGGATTTTTATTATCTTCGGAACCCAGCATCCCTAAATCGCGGTAAGGAAGAAAGAATACCTGCCTCAAGCCTAGATGTTCGGATGCACAACGCAGCTCGGATTCACGTAATTCTGCTATCGACGCGAAGCCATCCAGATGCTCTGGATCGACTTCTCCAGCCTCCCCTCGAGTCGCGCAGACCAGGTAAACATCACAGCCTTGCCTGGCATAGTGAGCAAGCGTCCCGCCCATTCCAAAGGATTCATCATCGGGATGTGCGAGAACTGACAGTAAAGTTGGATTTTGTGGCATAGTTCTCCCTAATTTTCACCAATCCTATCATATTTTTCCAGTAGTGAGAAACCATGAAAAAAAACATCCGGTTCGATACCGGATGTTTTCGATCCTTGGAAAGATTCAAGGCGCCGGCCAAGGTATATCCACCGGATCTGTATATCCATGCTTTTCAACTACATAGATTTTAGCGCTGGAGGGCAGGTGGCACCCGCCTTCATCAGTGAACGTATAAGTCGTGATGAATTGGTTGGGTATGGCAACTGCCGACCAGAAATAAGCCCCGCCCTGACAAAACCATCCTTCAATAAAATAACCCCGGTCATCATCCTCCGTCATCCATACTTTTTCCCAGTCCACGATCACTTCGTTCCCTTTGCGGGACGCGTTGACTCTCTGGATGGGACCGTACAATGTGGATTGCGGCAGGTATAAAGGCGGTGCCGGGACTACGGTATTCAAATCCCCCTGGACATCGATTACAGATTTTGCAACATAGCAGGGATATTTGTATTTGTCCAATTTGACATACAACCAGGCGCGACCCTGCTTATCCACGCCCCAGACCTGACCCGTGTCACCCGCATACAGATCCCCTGCATGAAGGTAGGCTTTTGCAGGTCCATATCGACAATGCGCCTGCTCCTTGACCACGAAGACCGGCAGGGCGAAAGTTGGGGTGAGCGTGATGGTAGGCGTCGGTGTGATTGTCGGAGTAAATGTCTCGGTGGGAGTAAATGTGCTTGTGAAAGTCGGAGTGAATGTGGGAGTGTTGCTGCTCGTAATCGTAGGCGTAAAAGTTTGCGTCCAGGATTCCGCCGTGGAGGTTGCTGCCACAGACGTCATCGTCGACACCTTTTCGGGAGAAGGTGCGCAACCATAAATGAAAACCAGAAAAGAAAAGATTCCAAAAAGATTTCTATATTTCATTCTTTTGTCCACTCCTTGTCCCAATTATAAACAACCGGTGGCTTCCCCCGGTTGGCACAATCCTTACAATCGCACAACAATTAATCTGTTTACGATTAAAAGTTCTCCAGAAGGGTCACCACATCCGCCCCCAACCCAGCAAGATTGTACCCACCTTCCATCACGACAAGTGTCGGATATCCTTCGAGAGATATCGCGTTTCCAATTCTCCCGATGCCATCATTGGTTATCTGGAACTTTCCAATCGGATCGTCCTGCGAAATATCCATCCCGGCTGAGAGAACGAGGAAACGAGGAGAGAATTCCCGGATTGTTGCAAGCGCTTGACGAAGCGTATCCAGGTAGGTATCATCGGCTGTGCCATATGGGAGAGGGTAATTCTTGTGGTAGCCCAGTCCATCTCCACTTCCGGTTTCATCGCTATATCCTGCATAATAGGGGTATTCATACGCAGGATCGGCGTGCAAAGAAATCGTCAGCACATCACTTCGATCATAAAAAATATCCTGCGTTCCGTTTCCTGCATGATAGTCAATATCGAGTACAGCCACTTTTCCTTTGTGGCTGAGCCAATTTGCCGCAATCGCTGCATTATTCAAGTAACAATATCCACCGCAATTCGCTTTTCCAGCATGATGTCCGGGCGGCCTGCACAACGCAAACGCTGACTTCTCGCCGCTCAGTAGTACATCCGCCCCGGAGAGAGCGCTATTAGCCGAGTCAAGTGCAGCCTTGCAGGTTCCAGCGCCAATCGGAGCTGAGAGGTCCATCATGTAAAATCCCGCTTTTCCCAGAATGGATTTGGGTAAGCGCCGCATTCCCCCTGGCGGAAAGGTCGCAGGCGTTAGGGCAAGATGCTCGTAATTTGCATCTTCTCTTGTCCATAACTCGAAGGCTGTCTGCAGGAAATCCAAATATCCCGCATCATGAACTTCGAGTATGGGAGTTAAACCATGTTCACCCGGCTGGATGATTTCTGCCCAAGAAGTTTGGCTGAGGGACGTCAGAATATTTTCTACCCGAAGTGGAATTTCATAACTTTGGGTTTTCTCTCCGCCGTCCAGGATTTCAAATGGCGGACTGTGGGATTGATGCGAAGCAGAGTAAAATACTTTCATATCTAGATCTCAACTGCAGTTTATTCTACTTTTCTGAATTACGAAAGGATTTTCATGGACACGCTTGAGGCAATAAAAACCAGACGCTCTATCAGTGCAGTTCGACCTGATCCTGTCGATAAACAGGACATCGAGAAACTTCTGGCTGCCGGCTCACAGGCTCCAAACCATTACAAGGTACGACCCTGGAGATTCAACGTAATCACCGGTTCTGGACTAAAGAAGCTGGGGGATGTGATGGCTGAGTCCCTTGCCCTGAAAACAAGTGGATTGTCCAAAGAAGTACTGGAGAAAGAACGAGCCAAGCCCTTAAGGGCACCAGTCATCATAGCCGTGGGAGTAGACAAACCTACCGAACCAAAAATCTCCGAAATCGAGAATATTTGCGCAGCTGCCGCAGCCTGCCAGAATATTTTATTAGCTGCGCATGCCTTGGGTTTGGCCGCCATCTGGAGGACCGGACCAACCGCACTCGACCCTCTGGTTAAGACCTTTCTGGGGATGGAAAAAGATCAGCATCTAATCGCCCTAATTTATATTGGATACCCGGTTTCTGCACCGGATTCCATTGATCGACCGGATTTCAGCGACAGGACGACCTGGGTTGAGTGAATGCTCAATTTTCGAAAATAGTATTCTTTAGTTCTTCAAGCATCCACCGGGAATAAAGTGGGTAGATCAACTTCCACCAAAGCAAGCCAGGGATACCTCGCGGCTCGAACATGACTATCTGAATTGATCTTCGCATCTTTGATCCGGAATTCCACGCGAAGCTGGCCCATCGCTTTGATGTTTTTTTGAAAACCAAGCCAATCATCACTCCCTTTGCCTACAGATATCCATCCATCGGTAGACTTTAAATTATGAACAGCGAGCAGATTTTGATGTTCACTTGTCTCGACTTCTCGATAGTCAATTAACAATCCTTCCCCGCTCGTTCGGACTTGGTCACCTTTTAGAGGATCACGGGTCACAAGCGCTCCCAGCCACCCTGAGTGGGACGGATATTCCTTTCTTCTCAAAGCATCCTGGACGGATTCTTCGTAGCGGGATAATTTCATCGCCGGAAAAATCTCCCCGGCCAGCGAATCCTGAACAATGGAGGGGGATGTTAATTCCTCCATCAAAGGAAAAGCGATCTCGTTTGGGACCGGGGTCAGCAGATCGGCAATCCTCGCCGATAGCGCGATCGGGAAAAAAGGTAAAGCCAATCGCGGACGAACTAATCCCATTGCATGAGCAAATCCAGTCATGAGAGTTGGATATCTTAACCGATCAACACCGCCGATCTCGATAATCCTTCCGCGCGCTCCAGGAAGCTCCAACGCTAGAATGAGGTACTGAAGCAGGTCCTTTATTCCTATCGGCTGCCCCAATTGATTGGTTTGTTTCGGATCAGGAATCAAAGGAAACCACAAGGTGAGAAAGCGAATCAACTCGAATGAGATGGAACCGGACCCGATAATTACGCTTGACCGGAACTCGGTAACAGGAACTCCGCTACCTCGTAAGATTTTCCCCGTTTCCTGCCGGGACATCATATGGCGATTCATATCGGAACCCCCTAATCCGCCTAAAAATATGATGTGCTCCAGTCCACAGGCTTTCGCCACAGCCCCAAAGTTCATCGCCCCAACTCGTTCATTTTCCCGATAGTTTTTTCCGCTCGACATGTTATGCACAAGATAATACGCTGCCTGCGCGCCACTCAACGCAGAATATAGGGATTTCTCGTCAAGGACATCGCCCTGACATAGTTCGACACGATCGATCCAGGAACGATGTCTAATTTTCTCAGAAGATCTCACCAGGCAGCGAACATGAAAACCTCTGTCGAGCAACCCAGGGATCAGCCTGGCTGCGACATATCCGGTGGCACCAGCGACGAGAATCATTTTTGGCATAGTTTTCGAATCTATTTGTCCATAATAAAAACTCCGAGGCGGATTCCCATGGTTCGGGGTTTACCTCGGAGCTTTTTGAAATTTAGTGATGTTACTTGTCTTCCGCCAAAGACTTGCCGGCGTATTTCAGGGCAACATGAGCAGCTGCCAAGCGCGCGATCGGTACCCGGAACGGCGAGCAGGAAACGTAATTATTTCCTATCATGTGGCACCATTCGATGGATTCGGGATCGCCTCCATGTTCACCGCAAATGCCTACTTCAAGATTGACACGGGTTCCGCGACCATCCGCGATCGCCATCTTCATTAACTTTCCAACACCGCTTCGATCGAGTGTTTGGAATGGATTCTTTGGCAGAATGCCCTGTTCGACATAGGTCACCAGGAAATTCCGCTCAGCATCATCGCGTGAATAACCAAAGGTCATCTGGGTCAGGTCGTTCGTGCCAAAGGAGAAGAATTCAGCCCGTTCGGCGATCTCTGCAGCCGTCACCGCCGCACGTGGAATTTCGATCATGGTACCAAATTTGTATTCGAGCTTCTTGACGCCCTTCTCAGCCAAAACTGTTGAGGCGATTCTCTCGAGACGAGGCTGGATCCACTCAAGCTCCTTGACCGTGCCCGTCAAAGGGATCATCACTTCCGGCTTGACGGTGATGCCTCGTAGGGCACAATCGCATGCTGCTTCAAAAATGGCTCTCACCTGCATTTCAACAATCTCAGGCATGGCTATGGATAATCTGACGCCACGCAAACCCATCATGGGGTTGGACTCATGCAGATTCTTAATGGCAGCTAGAAGTTTTTCCTTGTCAGCAAATCCCTCGGTTTCGCCCTTGATTCGCATCGTGATGACTTCTTCCAACAAAGCTTCTTCATCAGGCATGAATTCATGCAACGGAGGATCGATCAGTCGAATGATGACCGGTAATCCATCCATGGCTTCAAACAAACCGTCGAAATCAGATCGCTGGCTGGGGAGAAGTTCATTTAATGCCGCCGTCCGGGCTTCACTCGTGCCTGCGAGGATCATCCGCTGGACAATGGGCAGTCTTTCCGGTTCAAAGAACATGTGCTCGGTGCGGCAAAGGCCGATGCCCTTGGCACCATAGGAGCGGGCTCGGCGCGCGTCCTTGGGGTAATCGGCGTTCGCCCAAACCTGCAGGCCGGTGGTCGGCCAGCCCTTCGGAGCAGATCGCATTCCCTTCTTCGCGCAAATCTCATCCGCCCATTTGAGGAGGGTCAACAGGTCGGTCTGTTCCTCGATGGAAGGTGCGCTGGTCGGAATCTTACCAACGAAGACCTGCCCGGTCGTGCCATCCACCGAAATCCAATCGCCTTCCTTGACCTTAACCCCGCTGACAGCCATCTCGCGTTTGTCCATGTCGATTTTGATCGCAGATGCACCAACCACGCAGGGGATGCCGAATTGGCGGGCAACGACTGCGGCGTGAGATGTTGCTCCACCCTCGCTGGTGAGTACGCCTTTGGACGCGATCATCCCGTGAACGTCATCCGGTTTCGTAAATGGGCGCACCATGATGGCATCCTGTTTTTCTTCCTTGGCCATTTTCTCTGCGGTATCGGCGTCGAAATAAGCCCTGCCAACTGCGGCACCCGGGGATGCATTCACACCTTTGGCAAAGAACCTGCCGGATTTTTCCGCCTCTGTCTTCGCCTTCTCATCGAACTGCGGGTGCAGAAGCGTATCAACATTTTCAGTAGAAACTCTCAGCACAGCCTCTTCTTTTGAGATGAGTTTTTCCACGGCCATGTCAACTGCAATTTTTATTGCGGATTTCGCAGTCCGCTTGCCGTTCCGGGTCTGGAGCATCCATAATTTACCGCGCTCGATTGTAAATTCGACGTCCTGCATATCCTTGTAGTGCTTTTCGAGCTTACCGGCAATGCCCATGAACTGCTTGTATACCTTGGGCATGGTCTGCGCCATTTCTTCGACTGGCGAGGTATTTCGGATCCCAGCCACAACGTCTTCGCCCTGGGCATTGAGCAGGTATTCACCCATCATCTTTTTATCCCCAGTGGATGGGTTGCGCGTGAATGCCACGCCTGTCCCTGAGTCATCGCCCATGTTGCCAAAGACCATGGTCACGATATTTACCGCTGTTCCCAGCGTGTCAGAGATGCCGGTCGCCTTGCGGTAATCGATGGCGCGCTTACCCATCCAGGATTCAAAGACGGCTTTCGTTGAAAGTTCGAGCTGTTTGTTGACATCCTGAGGGAAATCAAAGCCGACATTTTTCTTAAAGACCTGCTTGAAAGTCCCGACGAGGGATTTCCAGTCTTCCGCCTTCATCTCAACGTCCAGCTTGTATCCCTTTTTCTTTTTGAATTCATCCATCGGATGCTCGAACACTTCGTCATCGAGGTTGAACACCGTCGTGCCGAACATTTCCACCAGGCGGCGGTAGGAATCCCACACGAAGCGAGGATTCTTGGTCAGTTTGATCATCCCCTCGGCAACTTCGTCGTTGAGACCGATGTTGAGGATGGTATTCATCATGCCCGGCATGGAGAATTTCGCGCCGGAGCGGCATGACACCAGCAGAGGATTGGTCGGATCACCAAACTTCTTGCCGGCTTTCTTTTCGACAATTTTCATTGCAGCGAGCTGCTGCTCCCACTGCCCCTTGGGGAATTTCCCCGCCTTGCGGAACTCGTTGCAAGCCTCGGTCGTGACCGTGAAACCGGGTGGAACAGGAACGCCAGCCCGAGTCATGTCTGCCAGTCCGGAGCCTTTTCCACCAAGCAAGGAACGCACACCTTCCCATGAACCTGTGTACTTCTCAGCTTTCCCGACTTCCTCGAAGAGGTAAACCCACTTCTTTTCCGCCGGTTTGACCGTTTTCTTTACAACAGCCTTCTTCCCAGCAGGTTTTCTGGTTGCTACTTTCTTTGCCATGAATGGCCTCCTAAAATAAGATTGCAGATTTTCGATAAATGCACCAAACGCAAAGTTTACCACAAACAGGGGATGAGCGACCATTCCATCGTGAGCTTTTTAAAAACAAAAAACCGGCTGCATGCAACTGGTCATTATAAAACGTGGAAGGCAGTATTATTCCTTGGCAATTGGCAGAGTAAACGAAAAAATACTCCCCTTCCCCTCGCCTTCAGATTCAACCCAAATCTGACCCCCGTGAGCCTCCACCAATGATTTGGTTACGGTCAGTCCAATACCCGAACCGCCTCCCACCCCTCGCGAGCGGGATTTATCCACGCGATAGAACCTGTCGAACACAAAGGGAAGGTGTTCTGGGTCTATACCGATTCCAGCATCTGCAATTGAAACCACAGCCACATCATTTTCTTGATGCCCCGAAATCGAAACCTGTCCTCCCGCTGGCGAATAGGTTATCGCATTGGAGACTAAATTCATCAGGATCTGGACCAATCGATCCTCATCGGCAACTACCTTTGGGCAATGATCGAGATCGATTTCAAGATTGATGTTTTTTCTAGCCAACTCTGAACGGAGTCGCTTACTCGTTGTCGAAGCCAGGTCTGACAACGCAACCGGGAACAGATTCAATTCAATTGCGCCTGACTCCACACGGCTGAGTTCCTGAAGATCATCCACGAGCCGGCTCAGCCGATCTGCTTCCTTCTGGATTTGGATAAACAGTTCCGTCGTGGGCGGAAGCACTCCATCCACCAAACCCTCCATGGACCCTTTGATAGCCGTCAATGGCGTCCTGAGCTCGTGGCTGACATCCCCGATCAATTGCCTCCGTCGGATTTCCGTTTGTTCCAGCTCCGAAGTCATGAGATTCAAGCGTTCTCCCAGCTGACCCAACTCATCAACACCACTGACCATAATTCTTTCATTATAATGACCTTCGCTGATTCGCTGACTGGCGACCATCATCTGGTTTAATGGCGCAACAATTCTCCTGCTAAAATAAGCGCTGACTGCCAATGCCGATAAAACGGCAGCGATACCAGCATACGTCAGCGCTTCGTAAAAACTGCTCCGAAAATTCCGATAAACATCAGCCATCATCCCCGCACCCTGTCCCGGACCCAACTCCCCGCGAAGACCGGGCATCCCAAGCATGTGCCTGTTATAGGCCGCCGGGACGGATAGCCGGGTCGTGGCGATCAAGATCACCATTCCGATAATCATTACCGCAACAAAGGACAGGAACAGTTTTACTGCGATATGTTTTCGAATGTAATTCATAACGGCTCATCCTCAAATCGATACCCGACGCCACGAACTGTCACGATAAACCCGTCCATGCCAAGTTTCTGCCTGACATGCCCCAGATGCACATCGACCACCCGCATTTCGCCAAAATATTCTCCACCCCAGACCTTTTCTAGAAGCTGTTCCCGGGTTAAGACCCTGCCCCTGCTTGCTGCCAATGCATACAGGAGATCGAACTCGATTGCAGTCAGGTCCACCGGCGAATCCTTTACCGTGACCCGCCTGGACGGCTTATCGATGGTTATATTTTTGTAAGACAATATCGTTTCCGTGCCATCTGCTCCTCCCGCGACAGACAGCCTGCGAAAGGCTGATTTCACCCGTGCGGTTAATTCCCGAGGGCTGAACGGCTTGGTCACATAATCATCTGCGCCTACAGACAAACCGATAACCCTGTCAATTTCCTCGGTTCTGGCTGTAAGTAATATGACATAAACGTCGGATTCCTTGCGCAGGCGCGTGAGGACTTCGATACCATCCACGCCTGGAAGCATGATATCCAGGATGACCAGGTCAGGCTTGAAGGCTTGCGCTGCTTTTAGTGCTTGACTCCCATCAGATGCAATAAACACATCATACCCTTCCGGTTTCAGGTAAGCGCTTATGACATTGACGATGTTGGGCTCGTCATCGACGATCAGGATTTTTCCAACAGCCATTTTATTCTCCGACTTAACAAATGCATGATTTGATCAAGTCTATCCCTGATTAGTGAATTTATCGAAAACTGAAATTGAAGATTGTGTAAAGATTTCCAGCTTTGCAACTAAATTATCAGTTTTTGATAACTCAAGTCTCAAATGAAGTTCCGCCACTTATCACGCAGACTGCGATTTACAAAGTATAATTCATCCATGCCTGAAGAACAATTCTCTTCCCTATCAAGACAAAAAATCGCCATCCTTATCGACGGCGACAACGCCACCCCCAATCTCCTGCCGCAAATGCTCGTCGAGGCTGGAAAATATGGACTGGTCACCGTCCGCCGCATCTATGGGGATTGGACGACATCCAACATGAACGGCTGGAAGGAAATCCTGAATTTCCACGCTTTCCAGCCTGTGCAACAATTCCGCTACACTATTGGAAAAAACGCCACAGACAGCGCCATGATCATCGACGCAATGGACATCATGCACGTTGGTGTCGTGGACGGTTTCTGCCTGGTTTCAAGTGACAGTGACTATACCAGATTGGCTACGCGCATCCGCGAATCAGGCGTCTACGTTATGGGTATTGGTGAGAAGAAAACACCCAAGCCTTTTGTCAACGCCTGCGATGTTTTTGTCTACACTGAGAACCTGGTAGTGGAGCAAAAAGCCGCCCGCACGCGAACACAAAAACGAAAGACCGAAACTAAGAAAAAGGATGACCAGGACCCCATGCCTCTTCTTGGCCAGGCTTTCGAAATGGCAGTCCGGGAGGATGGCTGGGCGCGGTTGGACATGATGGGAAACGCCCTCTATCAGCTCGACCCCGGATTCGATCCGCGCACCTACGGGCAACGACAGTTATCGCGGTTGGTGGGCAATCTAAAAGACGAGTTTGAAATGCGCTCGCAGGAAATCGACGGTTCCATTTTGTTCTTTGTGAAGATGAAAGAATAATAAAAAGGTGGCTTGACCACCTTTTTACATAATATTCTTCCCGTTTGATCGGTGCGGTTCCCCTCTTGTTAATGCTTCATATAACTTCACTAACTGTCCACTAATTATCGGCCAGGAATATTGCCTCGCGTATTCGGCAGCATTCCGTCCCATTGTTTCCCTGGTCGGATTGTCACTTAGGATTTTTTTCAACCCCTCAGCGAGCGCATCTGGATCCTGATCCGGGATCGAATAACCAGTCATGCCATCCTGAACAAGGAAAGCCAATCCTCCGACCTGGGATGCAATAACAGGCGTGCCACAGGCCATGGCTTCCAATGCCACCAATCCAAAAGATTCATAATGCGACGGCATGACCAGAACTTCAGCCGCGGAGTAATAATAAGGCAGGGTATCCTGTCCACGTTTACCCAGGAAGACCACCATCCGGTCCATGCAAAGGTCGTGGCATAATTTTTGCAGCCGCACCATTTCGGCGTTCATTTCTTCCGCGCTGGCGTTGGGGTCGCCGCCGATGATCGCCAGGTGAACCGGATGCTGCCGGGAGACATTCGAAAGTTTGAATAGCGACATCGCTCTAATTATTGTTTCAACCCCCTTGAGTGGTTCGATCCGACCAACGAAAAGAATCATCCTTTCATTCTGGGGCATTCCCAGGTAGGATTTGGCTTCGTCGGCAGGAATTGGGTAGAAATGACTGGTATCCACGCCCGGGGGGATGATTGTGATCTTTTGAGAGTCAGCACCGTACAGCCATTCCAGCTGAGCTTTTTCAGCCAGCGTAGCCGCGATGATCCTGTCTGCACTATCCAGGACTACTCGCTCTCCATCGAGCCGGTAAGCGCCTTCCTTTTCTTCTGGTGTGCGAGCGATCCGGTTTTTCATTTCCCCAAGGGTGTGATACATATGGACAAAAGGGACATTCCATTGGGATTGCAGTGATTTTGCGGCAAGCCCTGACAACCAATAATGGCTGTGGATTAGATCGTAGGCTATCCCCTTCTCATGTGAAAACTCAATAATCCCGCGTGTAAATTGGTCCAAGTGAGAAGCAAGTTCTTTTTTGGGCAATGGTGTTTCAGGTCCGGCAGGGATATGGACGACGCGATTGCCAAACCCGAGGTCATGGAGAACGTGCGGGACGTGTTCATCCTGCGATCGAGTAAAAACATCCACGTGGACACCTAAATGACCCAATTCCCGTGTCAGGTCGCGGACGTAGACATTCATTCCGCCGGTGTCCTTCCCTCCGAGGGTCGCCAATGGGCACGTATGGTATGAAAGCATTGCGACATTCATGTCAGCTTCACCCAAGTCCAATTCTTGCGGGTTTAAAGGGAATAAGCTATAATCCCCGCCGCTATCATGCCACCATAGCTCAGTCGGTAGAGCAGACGTTTCGTAAACGCCAGGTCAAGGGTCCGAATCCCTTTGGTGGCTCACGTTGAACAGATTGATCTAATCTTATATCATAAAGCCGGCTCTTGTCGAGCCGGCTTTATGCATTTCGAACGCATCTATTTTATTGCCGCCTTAAGTGAATCTTCGAATACCTTCAATGCATCAGAAACCTGGTCACTCGTGACATTCAAGGGGGGTATCCAGCGGATCGTATTATCATAAGTTCCGCAGGTTAAAAGCAGCAGATTGCGTTCTTCCGCCTCATGAACGACAGCTTTTGCCTGGGATTTATCCGGTTTTCCCTTTTTATCAACGAACTCTGAACCGATCATTAATCCCAGCCCTCGAACATCACCGATCTGAGAGTATTCTTCCTGCAGCCTGCGAAGTCCGGTGGTTAATTGCACCCCGCGCTGGAGGGCGTTCTCAAGCATTTTTTCTTCGCGCATCGCCCTAATGGTGGCAACCCCTGCTGCGCAAGCAACTGCATTTCCGCCATAGGTGCCTCCATGGGAACCCGTCGTCCATTTTTTCATCAAATCCAGCCGGCTGAAGACTCCCGAAAGCGGCAAGCCGGATGCAATTCCCTTGGCGACGGTCATAATGTCCGGTACAACCCCATAGTGCTCCTGTGCGAACCACTTACCTGTGCGACCGAATCCGGATTGGATCTCGTCGAATATGAGCAGGATCCCATTCCTGTCTGCTATCTCCCTAAGACCCTTCATGAATGACGCAGGTGGCGGAACATATCCTCCTTCGCCCAGGACGGGTTCGATGAGGATCGCTGCCGTCTCTGCAGGGGATGTCTGGGAAAGTAGCAGTTCTTCCAGCGCTGATAAACAATACTGACTCGCTTTCTCCTCGTCCATCCCCAGCCGAAAAGCATAGGGATAAGGAGCGACATACACGCCGGCAGGCAATGGCTGGTACCCGGACCGGTAGATCGTCTTCGATGTAGTCAATGCCATCGTTCCGGAAGTACGGCCATGAAAAGAACCGGAAAAAACAATGATGTTGGGTTTTCCTGTCGCCGAACGTGCCAACTTCACCGCACCTTCCACCGCCTCGGCGCCTGAGTTACTGAAGAAGAATCCGTCGATCGAAGGATGGACGATGGTCTTCAACTCAGAGATCAACTGTAGCATAGGTTGGTGAACAACGATATTCGCCTGGGCATGGAGGAAAAGCCCCGCTTGTTCCCTAATCGCCTCCACCACCTTGGGATGGCAATGGCCTGTATTAGTCACGCCGATGCCGCATGTGAAATCAAGCAACTTCCTGCCGTCGGTGGTATAGATATAGCTCCCTTCAGCTTTTTCAGCTTCAAAGGGAAATATCCTCGTCCAGACAGGAGACATATGGGGAAAACTCTCGGTATAGTGCTTAGTTGTCATCATTTATCCTGTTTGAATACACGGGCAGCCATGTTTTCCAAGCTGCCCTATTGGATAGTAATTTATGGCAGGTATTCAGCCGCCCAACTGATGTCCAGTTTCGAAAGGGATTCGCGGGTGGGCACTCCCTGCTTAGTCCAACCGGCCAATCGATAGTATTCATCAAGAGCGTCTTCAACTTCTTCATTAGTCAAAGCAATTCCGGCTGTTGGACCCGTCCCTTCGAGCTTCTTGAAGAATTTCCTGGGAAGTCTATCCGCTTTTCGATCCAAACCTTCACGTGCATTAAAGACTCGCATCAGGTTCAAGCGGCGCATTCCCACAGCCATTAATTCGTCAAGAGAAACCTGCCACCCCGTTGTCAGTTTTACCAATTCGACGGTTTCAGCCGGTCCGTAAAGAGTCCATCCGGGTCCCCAAACGAACTGACAGAGTTCGAGCAAATCCAGCATGGAATAGAAGACTTCCGTCAGCCAGGCAAACTTGACCTTTTCAGGACCCAGGGATAGCGCGGGAAGTTTTTCGGGCATCCCGAGCATGGAGAGACGACCCATGTACAGATCCGTTGCCATACCTTCTTCAATCATCCAATCATGTTCACTGGATTGGTGGTCTGCGCCAAACGGATTCACTGCATAAATCAGCGCCAGCGAGCGTTTTGCCTGAGGCATATGAGCAGGAGCTTCTGCGCCTTTCACTGTGATGAGACATTCGTCAGCGTTATTACCGAAATATTTCGCCGCCCGTTCCGATCCTTGCGATAACACTTTTCCCAGAGTCCCCGTATTATTCACGATTTGGTCCAGCGCCTTGAGCATGGAGTCTGCGTTTCCGAACTTCAGCTCAATGCCGTCTGTTTCCTTTTTGGTTATGATGCCTTTCTCAAAGCATTCCATGGCAAATGCGATCGTCGCACCACAGGCGATCGTATCCACTCCATTTTGATTGCAGATCTGGTTGGCCAGTGAAACGGCTGCAAGGTCGGAAATTCCGCAGTAGGAGCCAAAGGTTCCCAATGTCTCATACTCCGGACCGCCATAATACGGGTCAACCTTGATATGCGCCTTCTTTAATTTCTACGACGCGTTTGCACCGGACAACGCAGGCATAGCAGGTGTCTCGCTCTTTGAGCACAGTCTCCGCCATCACCTCGCCGCTGATCGGATCGGCGCTTTCAAATTGCCCTTCGCTGTAGTTGCGGGTGGGCAATGTTCCATTGGTATTTTGTGGCATGACGACCGATGCAGTCCCGAACTTTGCCAGACCATCCATATCGGCGTTGCCAGGCAACTCTTTAGGACCCTGCTTGTTCAAATAAGCGATACCTTTGGGATCGGCAAAAGTCGGCTTTTTTGTCCCGCGAACAACGACCGCCTTAAGATTCTTGCTCGCTGCCACAAGTCCCATTCCCGTTCGGCCATTATGACGGTTTGACATGCTAACCAAGCTGGAGAACAGAACGCCTTTCTCTGCGGCGGGACCGTGCTGAAGGATCTCAATCTTATCGTCACCCAGTTCCTTCTTCAGGATGGCATCCACATCGCCGGATATCTTACCGACAAGCTGTGCAGCATCTCTTAATTCTGCCTCCCCATCCTTGATCCAAAGATAGACTGGATGGGGGGATTTTCCTTTGACGACAATACCATCCACTCCGGCAAATTTCATCTCAGCGGGGAAGAAACCGCCTCCCTGAGAATCGCCGATGCCGCCGCTGATCGGTGATTTGGCATTCACATTTACGCGGCTTTGTCCGGATACCGCCGCACCGGTCGTGACGCTCAACATGATGGTCAGAACATTTTCAGCCGAAAGGGCATCAGTGCCGCGGGGCATTTCCTTCAGGATGTAATACAATCCCATTGCACTTCCGCCCATGTATTTTCGGTAGAACGCATCCGGCGGCGTCTCAACGGTAATCTTTCCATTCGTCAAATTAACATGCAGGATTTTTCCAGAATAACCAAAAGGCATGGTAATCTCCTTCTAATTCTCAAAAATCATAATATGAAATTTGACAAGAGCCTGATCATATGGTCAAACCAGGCTCTCTTTATAATTGGGTTTATTGGTAATCCAAGTTCTCTTCAAATGGATCGACATCCGGAACTCCCGGCTTCAGGTATTTTTTGAATGGGAAGTAAAGGATTATCCCGATCGCCATGAAGGCCAGTGCCCATCCGATCGAACTAAAACCCGCCTCAACGATCTGACTGTAAATTGCCAGTAGAATAATAACCGTTGGCCCCAGGGTTACCAGGAACATCCCAAACCAACCGCCCGGAACTTTGTCGCGAGGCTTCTCGGGCATTTTATACCTAAGAACCCACATCGCGGCGAATTCTGCCAGGATGACCAACATCTGCAGGAAAACATCGGCCACAACAAGGAAGGCAAATGCATTGAGAGAGAAAATTGAATAAATCACCCCTGTGACAATAATGGCGACAAAGGGTGTGCCGTATTTACTATGAACCTTCACGAGGAATCGAGGGAACATGCCGTCCTCGGCCAACGCAAAGGGGACACGCGTTCCTCCAAGACTGTTACCTGTAAACAACCCGACCATGCTCATGACAGCTGCAATCGTAAGCAAACCACCCAGAAGAAGACCAAATCCGTCACCGCCGAATTTTACGCCGACTGCATGTCCAATATCCGGAAATTCCCAACCAATATCCGACGTCGGGTCTGCTCCCCAGGATTCCATCTGCTCGGCGGTTATCCCATAATCTGCGACTTCGGCGATGATCCCTTCGTCAGTGGTTGCTTCAATACCCCAGATAATCGTACTGCCATCGTCACCACCGCCGCCCATCATCCCACCAAGTGTCGGGATGGTGTAAGTCAGGATCGCCGCAATCAACACAAGAGTCATGGCAGCCGGATAAGTCTTGCGTGGGTTGACCACTTCATCTCCTGCCGCAGAGGGCAGTTCCCAGCCCATGTAGTTCCACATGACCACAAACAAACCCGTACTCAAGGCAGCAGTGAGAGTCGTCGAATTGATGCCCTCGCCCCCGGGCAGGAAAGTCAATTCGGGGCCTCCATACACAATCCAGTTGTAGATCCCGATGAAACCCATGATGAACAACGGAATCATCATGATCGCACCCAGCCAGCCTGTGAAAAGACCGGAGAGTCGTGAACCGCGAATCTGCATATAACTCACACCCCAGATAATAATGATGGTGACAAACCACGAAAGCAGATCCGGTGACAATTCATAACCGCCGATGGTTGTGCCATTTCGCAGGGCGGGGATGAAAAAACTCAAATAATACGCGGCCAGCACAGGGTAAATCGATACGTCCAACCAGGAAACCACCCAGTTATTCCAACCAGCCATAAACCCTGCAAATGGGCCGAACGCCTTTTTTACCCAATGATAATAACCGCCCTCGGCAGGCATCATGGTTGATAATTCGCGAACCATCAATACATTGGGCAGGCTGAATATGAGTGGAGTCAAAACGATCAGGAGCAGTGCCAGCCCTGAGCCTGAATAGCCGACGAGGGGTTCAATGCCAAATGTCCCTCCGCATACGGTGAAATACATCAAACCAAAGAGAGGGAAAAGTGTCAGTGATCGTTTGAGCTTTTTTGACTCACGCTGGATGACCGCGGCTTCGCCATTGCCATTTCCGTTACCTTGTGCCATTTTTATCTCCTTTGGATCCGTTGGTTACAATTTCCCCTTCCCAGGTTTGACAAGGGAAGGGGATTGAACACCCGAGAACGCTGGTTACATTTCCCTGATCCCGTAAGGGAATCCATAATCAGCCATTTTATCCATGAACGGCCTGGGGGCAAATGCTTCGGGACCCAAAACGCCGACGCCTTTCCAGATTCCGTGCTCCAGCAGGTCCATTCCGATTACAGCATTGAACGCTGTTTGGGCAACGACTGCCTGGCAGCCCCACTTCTTCATGCATTCCTCGTTATCCGCCACCTGATACATGTATACTTCTCGAGGTTTGCCATCTTTTTTACCTTTGATCCATGTGCCGGCGCAAGTCTTCCCGGACATCCTGTCGCCCAGGTGAGCGGGATCCGGCAGACAGGCAGCCACAACATCGCGTGGAGCAACCTTCACGTCCTTCACTTTGATCGGCTCCTTATTATCCAAACCGATCATATGCAGGGTCTTTAGAACCCCGATGAACTGATCGCCCAGCCCATATTTGAACGTCACCCTATTCGTCTTTACCCACCTCGGCACAAGCAACACTTCTTCATGCTCAACATTAACGACTTCGATTTTTCCAATTCCTTCGGGAAACTCAAAAACCTCAGGTTCAGAAAATGGAGGGGTCGTGAACCATCCCTTTTCCTTTTCCCAGATGACCGGGGGATTTAGGCATTCCTCGATCGTTGTCCAGATGGAGAAGTTAGGGGCAAAGTCATACCCTTTGACTTCGATATTCGCACCATCGCGTATACCTATCTCATCAATTTCGTCGAATAGGAAGTCCTGAGCGTACCGCGCGAATACATCCGCCATGCCGGGCTCGACACCCAAACCCGCCAGACAAAGTATTTTCTTCTTCTCCCAATCCCTTGATCTCTCGAATTGATAATCTCCGAGCTTAATCCCGCATTTCTCAAATGGCGTTTTCGGGTGCGGCTCAGAGAGAGTCATGGCCATGTCCATATAGTTCACACCCGCCTGGTATGCTGCATCAAAGATCGGCTTATTGAAACTTGGATCGCAAGCGTTCATGATGAGATCGACATCGTATTTTTTTGCCAGGTCAACGACGAGTTTTTTCTTCCCGGCATCGATCCACTCGACTGGAAAACGCTTCCGGGAGCCCAACTTTTTTTGGACTTCTTTGGCTCGACTCAGGTTGTAATCCGCCAGGACCATCAGCTCAACCCAGGAGCGATCTTTCGCAATCCTCGCAATCGCTTCGCCCACCCCGCCTACACCAACGAGCAAGACTTTCATATCCAATCTCCTTGTGGTTTTATACCGGCCAGGCCGGTAGATTCACATTATCCAGGCAAAAAACAAACACGCGCATGCTGGCTCGTGTTTAGAAGTAGACTTCCTTCTGGATTTTCAGGTGCATAAATGATTCGGACTCTCTCACACCATCCACCTTGTACAATTTTTCAGTCAGGAATTGCAGTAAATGGGCGTGATCACGGCAAACCACCTCGCACATGATGTCAAACCGACCGCTGACCACGATGAGATAAATAACTTCTTCAAATTCGGATACCTTTTGAGCCACCTCGAGCATCCGCTCCCCATCCGTACGGATGCCGATCATCGCCATCGTGGTATATCCCAACCGCAAAGGATTGGTGATGGCGACCACCTTGAGCACACCCATCTCCACCAGGCGGTTATAACGCATCCGAATCATCCCGGGAGAGACATCCAACTGGGCGGCGATCTGGGCGAAAGCAACGCGGCCATCTTTCTGCATTGCCTCAATAATCAGGTTATCAGTCTCATCCAATGGTCCTTGACCCTGGATGCTTATTTTGCTTTCCATAATCATATTTTATACCGGATTAGTAAAATGTCAATAATTTTTTGCGCTTTACGCAAAATCAATGTGGTCTTTTTGAAGAATCGTCACAAATTAAAGAGGAGATTGGTGCTCGCTCTAGAACGAGCACCAATCTCGTGTCATGGTTACTGCACTGAAGCCGCAACTTCCTCGACAGCGCCATTCAAAGCATCCAGCCCCTGGTTGATCTCATCATAGGTGATCACCAGTGGCGGCTCAATTCGGATGGAAAGTGCATTCGTTAATGTCCCGGACACAAGGACGCCGCGCTTAAACAAGGCGGCTGCCACCTGGCCTCCAATTTCAGGTGTCTGAAAATGCTGGCCAATCAGAAGTCCTTTTCCGGTCACATCTTTATAGACCTTCGGGTACTTGGCAGCCAGCTCTTTAACCTTCGGCATGATATAGTCACCCTTTTCCCTGGCCACATCCCACAACTTATCGCGCACCGTCACGTTAATCGCAGCGATGGCTGCCGAGCAGGCCAGCGCCCCACCGCCCGTTGTTGTGGTTTGCAAGAATGGATTGGGGTACATAAAAGGCTGGAAGATCTCTGCAGTGGTGCAGACTGCACAAATGGGCATCACACCACCACCCAGAGATTTTGCCACGGCCATGATATCCGGGACAACCCCCCAGTGGTCGACGCCCCACAGCTTGCCTGTCCGTCCAAGGCCAGTCTGAACCTCATCAGCGATCAAGAGCGTTTCATATTTACGGGTCGCCTCTCTGATCCTCGGCCAGAAATCATCCGGCGGGACTATTGCCCCCGCCTCGCCCTGGATGGGTTCCATCAAAACACCTGCCACGCCCACGCCGATTTTGTCGCAGATATCGAGCTGTTTTTCCACGGCCGCGGCATCCCCAAATGGAACATGGTACACCGGGCCTCCATACAGCACACCTGGCGGAACACGGTAGTCGGCCTTACCCATCATGGAAAGCGAGCCCATTGTCTTACCATGGAACGCTTTTACTGCGACAATAAACGCCGGCTTCTTGGTGTAGACTTTAGCAAACTTGATTGCCCCTTCAATGGATTCGGTCCCACTTGCGGCAAACCAACTTGTATTCAAGTCACCCGGCGTGATATCCGCCAAAATTCGCGCCAGCACCCCGCGCAGCGGATCGATCAATTCCTGGCTGGGCATGGGTGTGCGCAGCAATTGGGCCTGGACAGCTGCCACGACTTCGGGATGGCTCCAGCCCAGGTCCATCATGCCAAACCCACCCAGAAAATCTATATATTTGCGGCCCAGAACATCTTCAAATGTGGCTCCTCGACCCGTCCATTCAGTCGCCGCCCATTGCCCGGCCTGGGTAACCGATTTTCGATAATCAAGCCACCCCTTATTGAAGTATTCGGCAAAGTTCTTCATGGATTCTTCGATGATCCACTTGCCGACATCTTCCGGCGGGCGTTCAGGCCTTTCGATAATCTCCAGCCATTTTTTTGCATATTCCTGTGCTGATTTAAGATCCTGTGGCATTGTCTCTCCTCTCTGAGAACCTTATTAAGTCATTAAGTACTTTCGTGGTACTTATTGGTCATACTCTTCAGGACGTAATTTCCTCAAGGCATCTCTAATGGGGGTTATTCCAAGATTATGGAAGGGATTGGTGTCCATCGCCTTGCCATCCACATCGGTAATCGGCATGGGTACATCTCGTTTCTGGGTGGCTAGTGAGAAAACCACCATGGAAACCAGTGAAACCAAGAAAGCCAAGAAGGAGGCAATATAGACCGCATCCCAGAAGGCGCAATCCACATCGCCCTCGCAGACAACGATGGTGGCATCACCGCCCAGACCCATGTTATACGCCATCCAGGTAAAGATGCCCCAGCTCACAAATCCGCCAACCACCGCAGCCACAGCCCCATAACGGTTGGCTTTTTTCCAGTACATCCCAAAGGCGAAGGGCACAAACAATCCCACCAAGAGTAGCGTCCATGCCACCACGCCGAGCTCATAGATCACAGCGGCAGAGACTGCGACCACGATTCCGATGAAACCGTTTATGCCGACCATGATACGCGTCCATTTGACTTCGCTCTTTGCATCGAGCTTCTTGCCAAAAACTGGAAATAGGTTTTGAGTAACTATCGAAGCGCCTGCTAAAAGCGAGCTATCGGAAGTGCTCATCAAAGCTGAGGCCAATGACGCCATGAATAGAGCGGTCAGCACGGGTGGGACATAAGTTATTGCCGCGTGAACCAGGACACCATCAGGATTTTCCAATGCAGGGTTGAGCGAGAACATCATGATGCCGATCAGCGGCGACATGATACCGAAGAATAGATACAATGCACCTGCAAAATAGGTTCCCCACACAGCCGTCGATTCATTGCGGGCTGACATGGATCGCTGAAACAGGTCCTGGGTCGGAACCGAGCCCAGGCCAATTGCCATCCAGGCTGCAGCCCAGTACATCCAGCCATTTGCACCGAAGTAGCCCAGATAGCCGGCCTCACCCTGCATATCCGGGAGCAGGGTGAATGGTTTTGGGTTATACATGGTGGAGGAGATATTGGTCATCGCATCCCAGCCGCCGACTTGGTTAAGCACAGCAAGGAAGATCAACAACATTCCTCCAGCGGTGAAAAACATCTGGATGAAATCGAGCAAAGTATCCGCCAGCATACCGCCCAGCATGGTATAGCCTGTAACCCAAACAGCGACGATGATCATGCCAACCTCGATCGGCACAGAGGGGAACAATGCGTTTACTATTGTCCCTGCAGCCACCATTTGTGCACCTGTCCAGACGAAGTAGGTCATTAATTGGCAAAGGGAAGCCAGGACGGTCATGGATTTACCGAAGCGGCGCTCAAAGAAATCGACAACGGTCAGGTAGCGGGCGCGTCGCATCAGTCGTGTGAAGAAAAAGCCTGATAAGAAAAGACACAATGCCGCACCAAACGGATCGAAGATGACTCCTTGGAATCCGTACTGGTAACCTGTTGAAGACGCGCCCATAAGGGTCTCGGCTGCAAACCAGGTTGCCATGACCGATGCGGCTACGATGTAGACCGGTAGCCTTCGGCCGGCAACGATGTAATCCGCTGCATTTGAGACTTTTCGGGAAGCCCAGATGCCAACTCCCATACGGACCAGGAAAAAGCCCACAATGAAAGTGACGATGAGCCAGACATAAGGATAGCCTTCAAGATCCATGCAACACTCTCCTTTTGAATGAATTCTCCCGTTCTTCAAACGGGTGGATAATTAAGACCTTGCTGGCTTCTATTCACGCCCAAGGTCTTGATACCTAGAATTTTCTCGTCCACTCTTTTGGCCATCGCTCGACCACGACCTTCTTCTGAGTGAAGAACTCGACCGCGTCCATGCCTTGACCGTGTAAATCACCAAAAAACGATTCCTTCCAGCCCGAGAAAGGGAAGAAAGCCATCGGAGCAGCCACACCGATGTTGATCCCGATATTCCCGGCATCCACCTCATATCGGAATTTTCGCGCCGCTGATCCGCTTGAAGTGAAAAGGCTGGCCTGATTGCCATACGCCTGGCTGTTCGCCAGTGCAATGGCCTCATCGATCGTATTGACATGCATCAGCCCCAGCACGGGACCAAAGATCTCTGTCTTCCATATTTCGCTTCCCGGTTTCATATCCATCAGGATGGTGGGGCGAACAAAAGTTCCGCCTTCATAGCCTTTGATCACCGTGCCGCGTCCGTCCACCGGAATGGAAGCCCCCTGGGCACCCCCTAGTCCGATCAGCTGCTCGATGCGCGCCTTGCTCTGCTGGCTGATGACCGCTCCCATCTGGATGCCTTCGTCGAGTCCATAGCCGACCTTGCGGGAGGCTGCCGCATCACAGATGGCTTCGTTGAATTCGTTTCGAGCCTCCCCTACGGTCACCGCCCACGACACTGCCAGGCATCGCTGGCCGGCGCAGCCAAAGGCCGAATCTGCGATGATCTTGACCGCCATTTCCATATCCGCATCGGGCAACACCACTACCGGATTCTTTGCCCCGCCCTGAGCCTGGACTCGCTTGCCGTTGGCTGAGGCGCGGCTATAGATATATTTTGCTACATTCGATGAACCGACAAACGTGATCGCCCGGATCTCCGGATGATCCAAAATGGCATCCACTGCATCCTTGGATCCATTCACCAGGTTGATCACTCCCTTGGGTAACCCTACCTGCTCGATCAGCTTGAATATGAACTGCATGGTCATCGGGACTTTTTCGGATGGCTTCACGATGTAGGTGTTCCCGCACGCCAGGGCATATGGCAGGTACCAGAAGGGAATCATTCCAGGGAAGTTAAAAGGTGCTATTGTTGCACATACCCCCACAGGCTGACGCAGCATGATCTCATCGATGCCCGGCGCGATGTCTTCGCTGATCTCCCCCTTCGACATCATGGGGATTCCGCAGGCTACCTCCACGTTCTCGATCGCCCTGACCATTTCCGCCTTGGATTCATCGAATGTCTTCCCGCATTCATTCGTGATAAGCCGGGCGATCATATCCATATTGTTTTTCATTAGGTCGCGCAGCTTGAATAGGTACTGGACTCTCTCCTGGGCGGGCATCCGGCGCCAGGCTGGATATGCGTCCGAGGCCGCTTTGGCTGCAGCATCCACGTCCGCTTTCTTGCACAGAGGAGTTCGGCCAATGACCTCCCCAGTCGCCGGATTTAAGACGTCCGCATATTCGGCAACAACTGGCTCAACCCATTCGCCATTAATATAATTTAGGATTTTTTCCATGATCTCTCACTCTGTAGGATTTATTGTGCCAGCTTGTCAGTCTTCTCTAGCGCTTTCTCTACGATTTCCAATCCTTCATCAAGCTGTTTTCGATTTATGCAAAGGGGAGGAACAACGAAGACCATGCTCCCCATATTGTTTGCCATGATAAATGTGAATAATCCATTTTGGCGAAGGAATTTACCCATGTCCGCCATGACAGATGGCGCAAATATTTCCTTGGTGCCACGATTTGCCACCAATTCGATCGTTGAAAATAATCCGATATAACGGACATCTCCCACAGATACGTGTCTTGACTTGATATCCTCCAAAGCTTCTCCCAGGTATTTTCCCAGGGTCGCAGCGTTTTCAATGAGCCCATCGTCAGAATAGACATCGATCGTTGCCAAAGCGGCTGCGCAGGCCAAGGCATGACCGTTGTATGTCAACCCTGCATAGAGGTATTTATCATCAAAGAACTGGGCTATCTTGTCAGAGACAATTACTGCACCGAGAGGCACGTACCCGCTTGTGATTCCCTTGGCGGTCGTGATCATATCCGGGACGACGTTCCAATTGTCGACCGCAAACCACTTACCGGTTCGTCCCCAGCCGCTCATGACCTCGTCCGAAATCAACAGGATGCTGTGCCTGTCGCAGATTTCTCTCACCCGAGGCCAGTAATCGTCCGGCGGGACGATGATGCCATTCGATCCAACGACCCCTTCCATGATGATGGCTGCAATTTTATCCGCGCCTTCGTACCTGATCACTTCTTCAAGGTGGGATATACATTCCCGCTTGCAGGTTTCTTTTTTCTGCCCAAAAGGGCATCGGTAACAGAACGGGTCCAGGAAATGGACCCCTCCGGGCATCGTTGGCTCGACGGCTAAACGGCGATAATCTCCGGTCAAGGCAATCGACCCGTGCGTGGCTCCATGATATGACCGGTAACGGGCAAGGATCTTGTGCCGTCCAGTGTAAAATCTCGCAATTTTGATCGCGTTCTCGTTGGCTTCAGCTCCGCCCAGGGTGAAAAACGATTTCTTCAGATTTCCGGGGGTTACCTCGGCCAGTTTTTTACCCAACAAACCTCGGACATCGGTTGCGTTTCCCGGGTGGACAAAGGTTAATTTGGCTGCCTGATCCTGGATGGCTTTTACGACCTTTGGATGCTGGTGCCCGATATTCGTATTCATCAACTGGGACGAAAAATCGAGATACCGATTCCCATCCGTATCCCAAAAATAAACTCCCTCGGCTTTTGCCACCGGGATGGGGTTAATTTGTCCCTGAACAGACCACGAAAAAAAAGTGTATTCGCGGTTCATCTGAACGATCTCTTGCGAATTAAGGTCAGCCAAAAGTACCTCCGTAAGTGGAATTGCTAACTGGATTACCGCGAGACCGTTTTGACAGATTCGCTGAATGCAGTCAATGTGTCATCGATATCTTTTTCGGTATGGGCATAACAAAGGAACCAGGGCTCCCGTGCATCATGGTCAGGCATTACCCCGCGTTCGATCAACGCTTCCACAAGGCGAAGATAATAGTCTTTCTCGGTTTCATTCCATTGCCTTTGGTCTGTGACCTTTTCTGCTCCTACAGCGAAAGAGAACATCGCAGGGTAACCGTTCATACAATGCTGGATCCCGGCTTCGGTAAAAATGTCGGAAATGCCATCCATCAGCTTGCCGCCTCTTTCCTCAAGGGTTTTCATGACCGGTTCATTTTCCAACACGGTCAGGGTTGCCCAGGCTGCAGCTACGCCGGGTTTATTATTGTTATAAGTACCTCCCTGCGCTACGCCATGCCCGATGATCCCCATGATTTCCGACTTCCCGCCAAAAGCAGCGAGTGGATATCCATTACCGAGTGCCTTGGCATAGGTCGCGAGGTCGGGTTTAATGTTGTAATATTCCTGCGCGCCTCCATTGGCGATACGGAAACCTGTTTTTACCTCATCAAGAATAAACACAACACCATGCTCATCGCACAATTTTCGAATGGTTTCCAGATAGTTAGGCTCCGGTAGGATCGCACCGCAATTTCCCTGGCAAGGTTCTGTGATAACTGCAGCTATCTGATCACCGCGGCTCTTCATCACTCGCTCGAAACTTTCCACATCATTGAACGCCAGGGTGATCAACTTTTCTCCCAACACCCGGGGTATCCCTGATGAAGCCGGGACCGGAATGGGATTACGCTGGTTCCCGTATGCTTCCGCCGGGGCGTATGTCGACCATAAAGTGTAGTCATGAAAGCCGTGATAATTTCCCTCAAATTTCAGGATGAGTTCACGGCCTGTAAATGCTCTTGCCACACGGATGGCATGCATGGTGGCTTCGGTCCCTGAGCAGGCAAAGCGGACCATGTCCACGCCCGGGCACATGCGCACAATTTTTTCGGCGACCTCGATCTCCAGCTCGGTGGTCATCGCTGCCATGGTGCCGTATTCGATTTCCTCCCTGACCTTGGCGTTCACAGCATCGTAGGCATGCCCCAGGATGATCGGTCCGAATGCGAGGCGATAATCGATATATTTATTCCCATCGACATCCCATAAGTATCCATTCTTGGCTTTCGCCATATAGGGTGTGATACCTTCCCCCCAATAGCGGAAATTGGAATTTACACCAAGCGGTACAACCTCTTGAGCCCGCTTCTGCAACTGCCGGCTTTGATCGAAGGGCAAGTTGTTCATATTTACTCCTTTCAACAAGATTATTTACGGGCTATCGCGACATGGCAGATCCGGTTGGAATCCGCCATTGATAAACGTCCTTTAATACTATTGGAACGATCGAGGTAGTTGTTTTTCGAACTCCGGGGACTTTGCCAATCACACCGGTCACGAAGGCGTAGACATCTGACGCGTCCCTGGCAATGATCTGAACCGAGACGTCCGTTTCGCCAATGGAACAAGCTACATAACTAACCATTTCATACTTGGAGAGAGTTCAGCGACCTTCAGGATGGAATCGGATTCGCACTCAAGCCAAACGTCCGCTACGATGGGATACCCCAGCACCTTGGGATTCACCACGGCCGTAAGTGAGATCAAACCTTCTTTCACCATTCTTTCAATGCGATATCGCACAACCCGTTCCGAGTGGTTTCCACCCAGGCGGCGGGCAATTTCGGATGCCGACATCCGACCGTCTTCCATCAGGAGATCAACAATCTTCCGGTCTGTATTGTCACAATTGTACATAGCGCAGGATTGTTTTTTCCGATTTCGACAATTTCTGCTTACACAATAACCAAAACTTTTGCACAAAACAAGTACCAGCTTCATGAATGTTCAGTGACGAAATCCACGTTGACGAATGATTGTCAACTAGGTATAATCGACGTTCGGCATTATAACCAGCATACAGGAGCTAACACATGAGCAATGAGACCGCGGCGGAAACCGCGATTAAACCCAAGCAGCATTTTTCGGGCAAGGTGGTAAAAACGACTATCGCGGGGGCAATCATTGATATTGGTACCGATCTCCCAGGCGTGATCCACATTTCACAGATCCAGAAGAATCCCGTCAATAAAGTCGATGATGTCCTCAAGCCCGGGCAGACTGTTGACGTCTGGGTTCGTCGTGTGAAAGGCGATCGGGTTGAGCTGACGATGATTCAACCTCTGGAACATGACTGGAAAGAACTGAAACCGGAAATGATCGTAAAAGGAAAAATCGTGCGCATCGAGGCATACGGTGCATTCGTCGATTTCGGCGCTGAAAGACCCGGGATGGTGCACGTCAGCGAGCTCACGCACGGGTACGTCAAAACTCCCGGCGATGTGGTCAAAGTCGGCGACGAAGTGGAAGCGATGGTCATCGACATCGACCGGAAAAAGAAACAGATTCGCCTCAGCATCAAAGCCCTCTCCCCAGCCCCCGAGGTTAAGGAGGAGCCGGTCGAATCAGCCAAGCCTGAAAGAAAACCGAAGAACAAGCGTGGAAAAACCCAGAAGCAGGAAATCGATTACGTTAACGAAGAACCAGCCCAGCCAGAACCTACTGCATTTGAATTAGCCTGGCAGGAAGCGCTTGACAAACAAAGCAACAAAAATGTAACAACGACCAAAAAAGTCAAAAACACCAATAAACAACAGGATGATATTCTGGATCGAACGTTGAAAGATAGACTTCCAACTGGTGGATAACCAAAACTCCCCGTCGCTTAATAAGCGACGGGGAGTTTTTTTCAGTCCAATCTACTTCACTAATCCGGGATATTGCTGACCAGGTGCGCGATACCTGCTGTCTCTTCAAAGCTATTCATAAACAATACCACAAGCAAAGTCATGGGAACAGCAACAACATAACCCTATGCTTCCTAACAACCATCCCCAGAATATAAATGAAACAAAGATAAGGATCGGAGAAATCGACAATCCACGACCAGTAATTACCGGAGACAAAACCTGTTCGGCTAATCCGTTCATGATAAGACAAAGGACTACGAATACGGCGAGCCCGGTCAACCCACCTTCCGCAAAGGCGATAATCCCCGGAGGTATACAAGCGATGAACATGCCGATATAAGGGATATAGCTCAATACAAAAGTAAGCAATCCCCAAACCAGTGCGCCAGGAATACCAAGTAAATAGCAGCCCAAGGCAATGCCCGCACCCGTCACAGCATTAACCATTGTACGCAAGATGAAATAGCGAGCCATATTTTCCAGGAAAGAGGTGGATTTTAAGGTTAACTGGTGATTGTCACCGAATGTCTCGTGCATCGTCTTCATAATCAACGGTACACCTGTAAGAGTAAAAATAAACAAGAAAAAGACCAATACAATGTTGCTTATAAAGTCTGTCAAGGCGCTAATAAGGCCCATAACCAACCCTGTTATCGCAGCTGGATCAACCGATTTCAATAAGCCATTTAATCCTTCTGAATATGAAGGTAAGGTAGAGGTATCTACATCATAACTTTGAAACATTGCGGCAATTTCTGGTCCATAAGTCTGAATAACTGTGAGGGTTGACGTGATCGCGAGGGAAAATACCCAACCCAGAAAAACAATAATTAGAATGAATAAACCGATCGTGATCAAGGTGGCCAACCATATGGGGAATTTCTTTTTCAACATCATTAAATAAGCTGGTCTAAGAACGGCAACAAACAATAATGCCAACATCAAAGGTCCAACAATAAATGCAGTCGCCTTAATGGCAGCCAGGATAATTACGGCTGCAGCCATTATTCCAATTGGTTTCACTGCCGAACTTAGTTTGATTCTCCATAGTGACACTCCTTGACTATGCGTAATATTATAGCATATGGGTAATGGCGATTAAGTCAAAAGAAATCTTGGTTGACATTACCATTTATTTCTGATAGGATATGTCCTATTATATTGAAGATGGAGGCATAAATGCTTCAGGAAGTAAAAACTCAAACCATTTCCATTTCACCCACAGCCGTTGATGCTGTTCGGAATATCATGGCCGAGAAGAAACTGGAGGGCTACGCCCTGCGTGTTTTTGTTGCTGGCGGGGGCTGCTGCTCAACCCAGTTCGGCATGGCTTTGGATAATAAGGTCAATAAAAACGACACAACCATCGAATCGGGTGGAATAAAGATCGTGGTCGATGATGCTTCCATGCAATACCTTCACGGTGGAAAAATCGACTTTATCAATGATCCTCGCCACGGCCAAGGCTTCATTGTTGACAGCCCATCGGCCAAGAAAGAATCTGGCGGGTGCGGTTGCGGCGGTCACGACCACGAATCTGCATCTGAATCGGGGAACTCCTGTGCCTGTGGAGGAAGTTGCAGCAATAACTGAAAAAGAGACCGGGTACTGTAGTGCACCCCAAAAGTTAGACACTGATTTATGGTGAAACGAAGGACTGAGTTCTGAACTGAACAGGGCTCAGTCCTTTTAGTTTAACCTTGATTCGGTGATAGTTGTAGTAATGGATGTATTCTGCCAGCTGGTTCTGAAAATCCTCGAGGGAAGAAAAGGGCTGGTTGTGGAAGAACTCGGTCTTGAGTAAGCCAAAAAAGGTCTCGATCACACAGTTGTCATAGCAATTGCCTTTTCTGGACATGCTCTGTTTGATGCCTTTATCTTTGAGCATCTTCCGATACGGTTTCATCCGATAATGCCAACCCTGGTCAGAATGGAGCAGCAAAGGACGATGGTCGGGGATCTTATGGAATGCTTGTTGCAGCATGTCCGTCACGAGGCGAAAGTCCGGGGTCTTGGAGAGGGTATAGCTGACGATCTCTCCGTTGAAAAGGTCCAGGATGGGAGACAGGTAGAGTTTCTGGTCCATGACCTTGAATTCGGTGATATCCGTGACCCATTTCATGTTCGGCCTGGTCGCTTTGAAATTGCGTTTCAGGAGATTGGGAGCCGCCCTCCCCACCTCTCCCCGATAGGAGCGATATTTCTTCTGCCTCAAGACACACGTGAGCTGCTCGGCCCCCATCAGTTTCATGACCAGTTTGTGGTTGGTCCGATATCCCCGTTGATGCAGGGTCAGGGTCACGCGGCGATAGCCGTAGCGCCCCTTGTGCTGCTCACAGATCCGGCGTATCTCCACCCTCTCAGCGGCATGCTTTTCCAGGTTCTTAGGGTGTATGCAGTGGTAATAGTAGGTGCTTCTGGGGATCTTCGCTATGTGCAGAAGCATGACCAAAGGATATTTTGGCCTTAGTTCAGAGATTATAGCTACTCGTTCGTTTTGCCACGTTTTTCGCGAGCTTCCCGCTCTGCAACCAAGGCGTTCAATTTTTTTAGGTATTCATTCTCTGCTCGCAGGTATTCATTCTCCGCCAGCAATTGCTCGACTTGCGTGAGCGGCGATTTTGGCTTTTGACCTTTCGGTCGCCTGCCTTTTTTCTTCGGCTCCAGCCCACTGATCCCGTTTTCCACGTACCTGCGCTCCCATTCCCAGACCGTTGCCGATCCGTTGATCCCAAATTTTATCCCAGTTTCCTGGCAGGATAAATGGTAGCTGTGCATGTAGTTCAGTACCTCGAGCTTCTGCTCTTTGGTATAGGAACGATTCTTCCGGACAAAGGCGGCTGGCCCATGTTCACGATATAACCCTACACTGCGTTTGACTACTGCTGGGGACATCCCAAATCGCCTCCCTACACTGGGCAGGCTGTCTCCCTCTTCTACTGCTCGCGCTGCTGCTAAACGATCTGATGATCTGAACTTGGTCATAAAAACTGCACCTCCAACAGTTGGTTTGTGTCCAACTATTGGGGTGCAGTTCAGTCAACCGGTCTCTTTTTTTTTATCATCGTCTCAAGTAGGATATCAAAGCCCCTAATCCACCAATAAATGCGAGGCTGAAGATCACCAGCCCCATGGGAATCCCTCCCGTTCTTGTTGCCTGGTCTGCTTCGTCAAAACTGGGAATCACAAGCTCTGGCGCTGGGGTGAATGTGGGCAGCCGGGTGGGCGTGGCAGGGATGACAAACGCAGCAGCCAGTGTCGGGTCAATCGTCGGCGTGGTAAGCGGTGTTGGCGTAGGAGGGGGCTCCACAATAGGCAGGAAACCAATTTCCTTGAATGTAACCAGAGGGGCATAAACCCAACCCACATTTCCAGGAACACCTGGGAAATAAATCATGATCCACGTTTCCCCCGGCGAACGCCCCAGAGCAGGCGCTTCCTGGCCGGGATACATGATTCCAATCGTCGGGTAGAACCTTGAACTCGGACCGGCCCTGACATTAATTTGCTCTTCGTATGTCACGACGATAATCGGTCCGGTTGCCGTCCCCGTCACGGTGGGAATCGATCCGGTTGGCTGCTGGGCAAACGCAGAATTCGGATTCTGGATCACCATGAAGAGACCTGCGACCCAAACAAATACTATCGCGATTAGTAATATTCGCCCTTTTGATTTAGCCATAAACAACCTTAATATCACATCTCCGTATATCATCAGGAAGGCGAAAGGATTATAATCTAATTTATGAACCGACGCATTTTCCACGGAGACATCACGCCTGCGCAGATAGCACAAGCCCTGGCAGGAGCGTTTCAGCGGGGAAACCTGCGGACGCAGTTACTTGGCGAGGACAATGACCTGATCGTGCAAATTGCCAGCAAACCCGGCGCAACCAGCGGCGGACAAACCGCCGTCACGATCCATCTCAAGTCCGTCGAGGATGGCGTCATGGTTGAGATCGGTGAACAGTCCTGGCTTGGAGTTGCCGCCAGCCTCGGAACTACCGCCATTTCTACTCTTTTTAACCCCTGGAACTTGATCAACCGGTTGGATGATTTGGCTCAGGATATCGAAAACATCCAACTCATCGACAAGGTCTGGCGGACCATTGACAAGAACGTAAGAGCAGCTGGAGCAAGCACCCAACTCTCAGAGCGGCTGCTTAGAATTTCCTGCAGCTATTGCGGATCAGCAAACCCGGTCGGCGAGGGGAATTGCCTCGCATGTGGAGCCCCTTTGGGAAAGAGCCAACCCAGGACCTGCCCAAAATGTGGTTTCGTCATCCTGCGGGATGAAACTGTTTGTCCAAGTTGCAACCAACCGATAAGATAGAAAAAGCGGCCTTTAGGCCGCTTTTTCTATCTTAGACTTCAGGGTTTCCAAAGTACTGAAGCTTATTACCAGTCAAGAATGCCAATAGATTCTCTCAGGTCATTTCAGCCATCATTTTTGGGTTGTACGCGTCGCGGTCCCAATATGGGGAGCGATCATGCAATTTGGCATGTGAAAAAGCGGATGATCATATGGCTTGGGCTCAGGATCAGTAGCATCCAATGCCGCCCCAGCAAACCAATTCTCCCAGGAATTTTTCTTGCGTTGCACCCTTTGATATCGATATCATCGATACCAACTCCCACCTTGCTGACTACGCGCAACCTTGGCGCTTTGACGAGAATAACAGAGTCGACATCATCGAATAAAACGCACAATATTCCTTCAACCTCTCCCATTCTAATGAGGACAATCCTGACTTATCGGTAGAGGCAAAGGATGCGTCATAAGTACTAAAGGCAGCAATGACCTATCACTCTCCATTTGGTTTTCGTGGGATAATAAAGACACAGCTTACTCAATACAGTAAATAAAAATTTTCGACACATTGCAATGTCATTAATCGCTTGCATAAATAGCATGGCAGAACGTATAATATACATAACCTAGACATGGGGCAGCCATACAAGCATGGGACTTTCACTAGACAATCTTGAACAACGCCTTCAATCGTTGATTGAAGTTCACCTTGTGAACCTTCTACCTGGGAGGAAGGCGGAGGATGTCATCTCCAAACAGCTGGCTGCAGCGGTAAAATCGAACATTTCGGAAGGCCAGCCTGTACCAAATCGGTATATAATATTTGTCAATCCGAAATCCTTGGACCAGTGGAACAAAGATCCGCGTTTGGTAGAAGGTCTCTCGCAAATCCTGCGATTGATCGCAAGCGAAGCAAATTTTAAATTTGAAGCACCGCCGTCACTGACCTTCTCGGGTGATCCGGCTTTGGGAATTGACGAGATCCGAATATCAGGCGCGAACCAACCCATCGAGGTAGCGGAAACTCAAAACATGCCGCAGAATTCTGAAGGCGTGATCGCCGACGAAACCATCCCTAAGAATGCCTTTTTAATCATAGGCGGTGTCAGGGTCTTCCCTCTCAGCCAGCCTGTAATTAACATTGGCCGCCGCATGGACAATAATCTGGTCATCGATGACCCTCGTGTCTCGAGGTACCATGCTCAAATACGAGCCATCAAAGGCCGTTATGTGATATTCGATTTAAATTCCACGGGCGGGACATACGTCAACGGCCAACGAACCAACCAGACCGTTCTATACCCTGGAGATGTGATCTCGTTGGCAGGTCTTCCTGTCATATTCGGGCAGGATAACCCGCCAGCTTACACCAAGGGGAGCACGGCTCCCATATCACCAGTATCCAGCGAACGACCTACAGCGACTCTTAAGCCCCTCGATAAACCAGATAAATGACCGGAGAGGTTCTCCTCGCGCTTCGATTGCTCCTCGGTGTGAGTCTTTTTGCATTTCTGGGATTTGTAATCTGGATTCTCTGGAACGATCTGCGAATCCAAGCCAGGCTGCTCGCATCCCGAAAAGTCCCGCCAATTAACCTCCTCTTAAACTCTGTCGATGGTTCGCCTCAGATGCTTAGCTTTAACAAGGCGGAAATCACCATCGGCCGCGACCCCGCGTGCGAATGCGTTATCGGCGACGAAGCCGTATCCACCCACCATGCGAGACTTTCCTTCCATCACGCTCAATGGTGGATCGAAGATTTGGATTCGAAAAATGGAACGAAACTTAACCAGGAAATCCTTTCCGGACCCACAGTGGTCATTTCCGGTGACACCATCCAGTGCGGACACTCTTCCATTACGGTGGCGATAAATCCTCCGCGATGATATGTCACATACGCAAGGAGACAAGATATGATTAGGAAAATCGATTTTGCGGTCATCGGCGGATCCGGGTTATATTCAATACCAGGACTTTCCGATATCGAGGAAGCGGATGTGAACACCCCGTTCGGTAAAACCAGCGCACCCGTAAAGCTCGGTTCACTGAGCGGGAGAAGAATCGCCTTCCTTGCCCGTCACGGAATTGGGCACCACATCTCCCCCACAGAAGTAAATTACCGGGCGAACATCTTCGCATTAAAGACTTTGGGCGTTGACCGAATTGTCAGTATTTCAGCATGCGGTTCGCTAAGGGAAGACTATGCTCCAGGGGACATCGTCATCCCGGATCAATTATTCGACTTTACCCACAGCCGCCCGCGGACGTTTTTTGGCGACGGCCTGGTCGCGCATGTCGGAGCAGCCGACCCTTTTTGTGGTGAATGGTCGGCACAAGTACTCGATAATGTTCAAAAAGCAGGAGCAAATGTGCACTTGGGTGGAACGCTGATCACCATCGAAGGGCCGAGGTTTTCCACAAAAGCTGAATCTCAGATTTTTCGCTCCTGGGGTTTGTCCATCATAGGGATGACTGCTTCTCCCGAAGCATTCCTGGCCAGAGAGGCTGAAATATGCTATGCAACAATGGCGCATGTCACAGATTACGATGTCTGGCATGTGAGTATGGAACCGGTCTCTGTGGATATGGTCATCAAGACGCTCAATAAAAATACGGCGATCGCCCAGGAAGCCATTCGCTTTTTGGCTGAAAATTTCCAGGCGGAGACGAAATGCTCCTGTCAACACGCTCTCGCATCAGCACTGATCACACATCGTGAAATAATCCCTCAAGAAACCAGGGAAAAACTTCATCCACTAATCGGAAAATATATTACGTGAGATTTCATATTGCATTACTAATTTTCCGAATTCCAACAATTAAACGTAAATCAATTCCATAGACGAATCGATCTTCGCGCTGTGAATTCCACACTTTTGCCTGCAAAAATCATCGAACGCCGGCTGCTCATCCTGGCAGCCCTATCTGTGTTCATCCTTGCACTCAGCCTAAGCATCGCGCCTGCTGTCCGAGAGCGGAGCTGGTATGTGGACCTCCGCATATCCCACTGGCTCGGATTCGCCGCATGGACAATAACTGTGTTCCTAACTCACTGGCAGCTCAGGAAAAATCTTCCAGATACAGATCCTTACATCTTCCCACTATGCGCTCTACTTGCTGGAATTGGGATTTTAATGATTTGGAGGCTTGTTCCCTCATTTGGACTACGACAGGCACTCTGGTTTATCTTGGGCGGCGGAGTGCTCATATTGGGCGCAAAGCATTCATGGCAGATAAGTTTCTTAAGACGTTATAAATACATACTTCTGCTGAGCGGCATCTTTCTCACTGCGCTCACACTCGTCTTTGGAACCAATCCCCTTGGCGCAGGTCCTCGGCTATGGCTCGGATGCTGCGGTGTCTATTTTCAGCCTTCAGAGCCACTCAAGCTTCTTCTGGTCATTTATTTGGCGGCTTATCTTGCAGACAATCTCCCCCTCCGGCAGGGCTTTTTCCCACTGATCCTTCCGACATTCTTTCTGACCGGACTCGCAATCCTCATTCTCGTTGTCCAACGTGATCTGGGGACGGCGTCCATATTCATATTTCTTTATTCAGTCATTGTGTATCTAGCCACAGGACGCAAACGCGTGATTCTCGCGAGTATTTTTATTTTTTTACTCGCTGGTTTAGTCGGATACCTCGCTGTAGACATCATTCAAGTAAGGTTCACTGCCTGGCTCAGCCCCTGGTCCGATCCAGGTGGCTCAGGATACCAGACGATCCAATCTCTTATCGCCATTTCCAACGGCGGGATACCGGGTCGCGGTCTGGGTATCGGTTCGCCCGGTCTGGTCCCTGTCGCCATTTCCGATTTTATATTTTCCGCGCTTGCTGAGGAAACTGGCCTCGTCGGTACTGTTATGTTGTACGCCACTCTGGCAGTGATGATCGCTCGCGGAATCCATACAGCCATGAAAGCGCAGGATTCATTCAAACGACTTTTGGCTGCAGGATTAACTGCATACCTGGGCGCGCAGAGTATATTGATCATCGGAGGCAATCTTCGCCTTCTTCCATTGACCGGAGTAACGCTCCCATTTGTCTCGTACGGCGGGTCATCCTTGGTGACATCCATGATCGCCATAATTCTTATTCTCATTATCGGCAGCCAACCGGATGAAGACCCCGCTCCCCTCCTCTTCGAAAAACCTTATCTCCATGTTGCCATTTTCTTCTTCGTCCTGTTATTTGGATTGTCAATAACCAATGCATGGTGGTCCATCTGGCGATCCGATGATATCCTGTCCAGGACGGATAACCCGAGACGAACCATATCAGACCTGTATGTCGCAAGAGGAAACCTTGTCGATAGGAACAATAATCCGATCAATGTGACCTCCGGAGATTCGGGGAGCTATTCGCGAGACTACCGACACCCAAATCTCGGCTCAATCACAGGGTATACAAACAGCACTTATGGTCAAAGTGGTTTGGAATTAAGTTTGACCCCTATTTGCGTGGACTGGTGGGATACCCGACAATCCAACTATGGTGGAATCAACTCCTTTACGGGACTCCGCCGCCCGGTTCCAATATCCGCCTGAGTATCGATTTACCCTTACAGTCCAATGCCGATACACTTCTTGGCGCGCACAAGGGGTCTGCGATCCTGCTAAATGCTGAAACCGGCGAAATTCTGGCAATGGCTTCTCACCCCACATTTGATCCAAACATGCTCAGTGAAACAGGAGCACAAGTGATCAATGATCCCGATTCCCCCTTGATCAATCGCGCCGCACAGGGTATTTATCCTCCCGGAGATTTGTTATCGCTATTCATCCAGGCGCTCGAAGATGACCTGGGAGTACGCCCAAGCCGTCAGGATAATATTGATCTATTTTCTTTACTGGGTTTCTACAGTGAGCCTGAAATCCGTTTAGCGGTGGCACCTGCATCTCTCGTGGGAACGCTGGACGGTCTGCGGGTGAGTCCATTACAAATGGCTTTGGCAGCCTCAACTCTCGCGAACAAAGGCGTGCGAACTCCCGGCCAGTTAGCCACCTCTGTCCAAACAGGATTATCAGATTGGGCAGTATTACCCCGGTTCCAGGACAACACGGTTGTCTTCACGCCTGAATCCGTTGAAGCGGTGACGTCGGAGGTATTGGCTCCACAACAATCCTTCTGGCGTTTCATCGACATGACGGGAAATGCTGAATCAACCATTGCCTGGTTTATTGGGGGGACTCCTGCCGGGTGGCAGGGGACTCCGCTGGTTGCAGTGGTCGCCTTGGAGGATGGAGATTCTCAGGCTGCAGACCTGATCGGCCAGGAATTACTAAGGTCTGCCATAGAACACTAGAATACCAAAATAAAACGCCCTGTGACCTTCAATAATTGGCCGCAGGGCGTTTCAATTCTCAACCGGTAAATCAGTTACTTGGCGCTATAACCAGGACCCTTCTTGAAATAATCGTAATTGGGCTGTTTGTCCGGTGACAGATCAACGACTTCACCCTTTTCGAGTTTCTTGGCTGTTTCGAGGATAACAGCTTCGCCATGGTGATTCTTGCCCTCGTAATGGCCGCTGAATCCGACCCGGCTGATGAACTCTCCACCCTTTGCTGTATAAGCAGCGGGGACTTCGTCCTCCGGGAAAATGGCTGACCATGGGCACTCGGGAACACACGCTCCACAATCGATGCATGTGTCAGGATCGATGTAATACCACGGCCATTCTTCGACCGGCTTACCGGGGACAATACATTCCACCGGGCAAACTTCAACGCAGCCCGAATCCCGTAAACACAAACTGGTTATTATATGGGTCATATCTTCCTCCTTTGGGTTAATAAAAATCGAAGCCAGACTATTAGATTATATCTGGCTTCTTCATCATATGCAATTACTTGCTAGCTTATTTGAATCGGCGTTCCACTTCAGCCCAGTGAACGACGTTCCACCAGCTTGAAACATAATCGGCACGTCGATTCTGATATTTCAAATAGTAAGCATGCTCCCACACATCGAGCCCAAGGAGAGGGAATGAACCATCGCTCATTGGATTATCCTGATTGGCTGTCGAGACAACCGTAAGCCCGCCGTCTGATTTTTTCACCAGCCAAGCCCACCCGGATCCAAAGCGTCCCATGGCAGCTTTTTCGAACTCGGCTTTGAAGTTGGCAAAATTTCCAAAAGCGGATGAAATTGCGCCTGCGAGCGCACCGGAGGGCTCTCCGCCCGCTTTCGGCGCCATGATCTCCCAGAACATGGTGTGGTTCCAGGCTCCGCCGCCATGGTTCCGAACAATCGTACGGATATCTTCGGGAACAGCGGTCAGATCCTTTAGCAGATCCTCGATCGATTTTCCGGCGAGTTTCGGGTGTTTTTCCATCGCACCATTGAAATTAGTTACGTAAGCAGCATGATGCTTATCATGGTGAATCTGCATGGTCGTGCTGTCAATGAAAGGCTCCAACGCATCAAAAGCATAAGGGAGCGGGGGTAATTCATAAGCCATTTTCAAACTCCTATTCTCCAAAATCCAACGATTGACATGTGTAATAACCTGCTTTAGGATATCATCATCCAAATTCTAGTCCCTGGTATAACTATCGTCAAGGCGATAATTAAGATGAAATTTATCCCCTAATCGGGTTAATTCCCATCACCCCTGTTGGGAAGGCAGACCAAGGTTACAGTACAGTCATGAAAACTAATCCAACAAAGACTGTTCTCACCATTACCATCATAGGCGGGATTCTCGCCGTTTCCACTGCGTCGATATTCATCCGATTTGCACAGGGCTACGCATCCTCCCTCGCCATAGCTACATTAAGGCTGGTTTTCGCTAGTCTGATCATCGCCCCTATTGCGCTGCTCAAGCACCGCACTGAACTCGTAAAACTGGATCGTCGCGATTTACTACTGGGATTGCTTGCCGGCACCTTCCTTGCGTTGCACTTTGCCACCTGGATATCTTCACTGGAACACACGACCATCGCCAGTTCGGTCGTGCTGGTGACAACCACTCCCCTCTGGGTTGCGCTACTCTCTCCACTGACCTTAAAAGAGCCGATCACGCGATTCGTATTATGGGGAATGGTCCTGGCCTTCCTGGGAGGGATTGTCATTGGCTTTTCAGATATTTGCAATTGGAACAACGGCTTGGTGTGCCCATCTCCAGGAGATTTTTTCCAGGGCCAGGCAATTCTGGGGGATCTCCTTGCACTTGCCGGGGCTCTTATGGCAGCCGGATACATCATCATCGGCAGGCGACTACGAGTGAAAACATCCCTCATTCCCTATATCTTCGTCGTTTATGGAATGGCGGCGATCGTTCTGATCCTCATCACATTCGCGTCAGGAGATTCTCTTCTAGGACTACCATCTCAGGCTTACTTTTGGACTCTCCTCCTGGCGATCATTCCCCAGCTCCTTGGGCATTCAACCTTCAACTGGGCATTAAAATATTTACCGGCATCGCTGGTTTCCATTACCCTCCTTGGTGAACCGATTGGGTCCACCATTCTCGCATTGGTCATTCTCAGCGAAATACCTTCCGTTGGGGAATTATTTGGAGCTGCATTAATACTTCTGGGAATCTTCCTGGCATCCAAAGTTGAAAAAGCGCCAGGCTCGAAAAAAGAATAACCGCCGGGTTAGATTTTCCACCCAGCGGCCAGAGAGCATTCCTGATTCAACAAAGCTTATCTCATGTATAGTTGGTTCAGTTCATTGAGCCAAATTTTTAACTCCTTACTCAATCCATTCTCCGGCATTCGCCACAACCAATTTCCCGCTTCCCTCCCGGGGAAATTCATGCGCGCGGCAGAACCAAGGCGAAGGAAGTCTTGCAAGGGTGCAATCGCTATCGCCGCCACCGAGCTCCAGGCTGCCCTGATCAAATCTCCTGCAAAATCATCCCCGCTGCGTGCCATGTACCGCCGATAGAATTCCTTTTCCGATTCCGGAGCGGTGGCATACCACCCTAATGCAGTGTCGTTATCGTGAGATCCTGTATAGACGACACAATTCTCGACATGTCTGTGAGGAAGAAAAGGATTATCCGGTCCTGAAAAACTGAACTGCAAAATTTTCATCCCAGCCAGGGTAAAAGAATCCCTCAGCTCAATCACATCGGGGGTGATTTCGCCCAAATCTTCCGCAAGAATCGGAAGATCTCCCAATGATCTCTTCACCGCATGGAGGAAATCAGCTCCTGGACCCGGAACCCACCTTCCTTTTTCTGCTGTTTTGGCATTTCCAGGGACTTCCCAATATCCAGCGAAACCGCGAAAATGGTCAAGCCGGACGATATCCACCATACCGAGTATCGCCCGAAATCGGTTGACCCACCATTCATATCCATTCGCTTTATGAACTTCCCATCTGTAGAGCGGATTTCCCCATAACTGACCTGTCGGTGAAAAATAGTCCGGGGGAACTCCCGCCACTACCGTAGGTCGTCCGTTGTTATCAAAATAAAAAAGCTCCGGGTTTGACCAGGCATCCGCGCTATCGTATGCAACAAATATCGGGATGTCGCCAATGATCTTGATACCCTTGTTGTTGGCGTACGACCTCAAGCATTCCATTGTTTGAAAAACAACCACTGCCGGAAGGCGTGATGTGAGATATTACCTGCCAGCTTCCTCTTCGCGGCACTTATTGCTTCAGGATTCCGCAGGCGAGTCCCGATTTCCCATGTGCCCCATGCTGCGCCATCGTGCGCATCCTTAAGTGCCATGAATAGAGAATAATCATCCAGCCATGAAGCATTTTCATTACAGAATTTTGAAAATTCAGAACGCAGGACATCGGAACCATTTTGTTCGAAATGTTGATAGGCAATATCTAGCAGTCCGGGTTTCCAGACGAATATCTCGCCATAATCAACCTGGTCATTTGGAAAAGCAGGCAGGTTTGACAAGTCTTCCGGAAGCAACAAATTATCGTTGAGAAGTAATTCCGGGCTTATCAAGTAAGGATTTCCTGCAAAGGCAGAGAAGCATTGGTAAGGAGAGTCCCCATATCCGGTTGGTCCAAGCGGAAGAACTTGCCACAATTTACAGCCCAATTCATAAAGAAAATCCACCCAGCGATAGGCAGCGGGACCTAAATCACCAATGCCGTAAGGGCCCGGCAGGCTGGTTGGATGAAGTAATATTCCACTCGATCGGTTCAGTTTCATTAATCCTCGCGATTAATCTGTAATCTCAAATGGTTGACGTTTTGTTTGAATGAATGAACCGGATTCTACTCCGAGGCTGTCGAAATCAGTAAAGACCACGTCTGTCCCGATCAGCGCTCCTGGGTGGATCGTCATACCCGGTGGTATTTTACTATTCTTGCCAATTAGAACAAGCTCGGGAGAAATTTCATTATTTTGCCCATGTGATGATGGTTTTCCGCCAACAATGGACCCCTCACCGATTTGAACCCGTTTATCCAGGATTGCGCGTTCAACCCTGCCCCCTTTGTAAATTTTACAATCCGTCATGAGTATCGACTCGCGGACGACTGCCCCACTTTGCACGACGACACCGGGAGATAACACACTTTTCTCGACGATGGCGCCGCTTTCAATGATACATCCATCGGAAACCATGGAGTTCGACAATTGACCCCCGTTTTCAATCCACACCGGAGGGCGCTCCTCGGTCCGGGTGTGAATGACCCAGCGGCGGTCGTTCAAATTCAAAGGTGGGTCCGGTACGAGCAAATCCATTTGAGACTGCCAATACGATTCGATCGTTCCGACATCGACCCAATATCCGCTGTAAGGATAAGCAAATACCCTTCTTCCATCGGCAACAAGCCGGGGAAGGATATTCTTCCCAAAGTCATGAGCCGAATCGTGCTGATGGCGATCCGTCCATAATGCCTGATCGAGAACATTCAAGTTGAAGACGTAAACGCCCATGTTTGCGAGGTTAGTAGGAGGGTTCTTGGGTTTTTCCACAAACGATGTCACTTTGTAGGATTCATCAACTCCTACTATGCCGTAACGCGGGGCTTCTTCAACCGGCACGCTAACGGTTGCCATGGTGACATCCGCCTGGTGATCGATGTGAAACGTGATCAGCGCATCGTAATCCATAGCGTAGATATGATCTCCGGACAGGACCAGGATATGGTCAGGTCTCTCTCTTTTTATAAAACTAAAATTTTGTTGGACAGCGTCCGCTGTGCCGACGAACCAATCCGTCCCAAATCTGGCTTTATAGGGAGTGTATATTCTGATACCGCCTGTGAAATCGCGGTTGAGGTCCCAGGGACCGCCTGCTCCGATGTGCTCTATTAAAGATTGAGGACGGTATTGCGCCATAAGCATGACATCAAAAAGACCGGAATTGGTGCAATTCGATAATGCAAAATCAATGATCCTGTATTTTCCCGCAAATGGGACTGCCGGTTTAGCACGCTTGGCTGTGAGAACACTCAATCGTGACCCTTCACCGCCTGCCAGGATGACTACACGCGTTTTCATATCGATGCTCCTCTCCCCTTGAAATTTCCCAGGTTACTCTTTTCTACCCAAATTTATCTGCGTCTTTGTTAGTGAGTAATTGATGATATAAGTCAGAATATTGCCGGGCGGCATTTTCCCAGGAAAAATCCTGCGACATCCCGTTGTGCTGAAGTTTCACCCACCGCTCCTTGTCGCTAAAAACGAGCAAGGCTTCTCTCAGGCAATTGGCAAACGCATAAGGGGTTGCTTCATCAAAAAGAAAACCGGTTCCGCTATCCGCATCAGTAAAACTGCGAATGGTGTCAACCAATCCGCCGGTCGCACGCCCAAGAGGCACACATCCATACCGCATGGCGATCAGTTGAGCTAATCCGCAGGGCTCATAGCGGGACGGCATCAGGAGCAAATCCGCCCCTGCGTAGATTTGCCTCGAAAGTTTGGCGTCGTAGCGAATTTCAGCCCTAACTCGTTCGGGCTCTTCGTCCTGCAACGAGCGGACTGCCGTCTCAAGATGATGAACGCCCGTTCCCAGAATAACCACTTGCCACTCCCGGTCAACCACCTGACGAAATCCCTCCACGGCGATATCGACGCCTTTTTGAGGATCCATCCGGGTAATCATCGCCAGGAGCGGAATTGAGGGATTGACCGGAAGTCCCAATTCTGATTGAAGTCTTGCTTTATTTTCCACACGTTTATCCAGATCAGATATATCAAAATTGGAAGCAAGGGTTAAATCAGTGCCAGGATCCCATAAGGGTAAATCCAAGCCGTTCAATATTCCGGACAGGACATCCGCCCTGGTGCGAAGGAAATCCTGCAATCCGCAACCGAACTCGGGGGTGAGTAATTCGCGAGCGTAGGCTGGTGAAACGGCGACAATCGCGTCTGCCGTCGCGAGCGCCATGGGAAGCGGAAAGTGCCGCGCCCAATCCGGCAGGTGTGGATTCGAACACGGATGAAGTCCATATGCACTTAAAATATGGGGACGCTCCTCCACCCATAAATGGCAGGTTGTGGATTTCTATGACTGATTTGATCCACGCATATTGATGATCCGACTCGCGCTGCCGAAGCGCATAGACTGCTGGGGAAGTGTGCCAGTCATTGGCATGAATAATGTCTGGCTGCCAGCGGAGATGACGGATTAATTCAAGCGCAGCCAAAGAGAAAAAAGTATATTTCTCCCCATCGGACGCCATATCCGACGAGTAAACGGATTGCGCAGATGAGATCGCCGGTCCATCAATCAGATAGACGGTAGTCTTCTGATGTTTGGTTTCAAATACCTGGGCGGGGATTTTCTCCTCTCCCCGCATGACGAAGAAACTGGCAACCGGTTTTAAGATTGGCTGCATCAACATTCAAGGTTCGATGGAAAGGGATGCATAATCTTACATCCAGGTTGCGGGAGAGAGTATTAAGCGCTCCGGGCAATGAACCGGCGACATCCCCCAATCCGCCCACTTTGATAAATGGATCCGCTTCTGCTGCGAGGAATAAAACCTTGATCGTACGAGCCATACATTATTCTACAACAGATTGCACTCTTTTATTTAAACTCAAGTTCAACGTGTGCTAGGTTTTTTATCAATCAAAGTAGGGAGTATAAAAAACCTCCCGCAGGGGAGGTTTTCAGGGTGCCCAGTGGGTCTTGAACCCACAACCTTCTGATCCACAGTCAGACGTTCCGCCAATTGAACTATGGGCACCATGTTTCGAGCGGGCGGATTATATCACCACCTTTACGCTGTTTCAAGGATTTTCCGAATGACCAGCAAAAGATCGGAACGGGATACGGTCTGTTGGCTGCCATCCGCCAAATTCTTTACGGTGACCAAACCCTTCGCACTTTCATCAGGTCCAACAACCAAGGCAACCTTCATGCCCATCTTATCGGCATATTTGAACTGTTTTGGCAATTTAGCCGGCTCAGGGTAAACTGCTGCATTTAACCCTGATTCGCGCAATAAGGATGCCAAGGAATAAGACTTCAGCAGAAGTGATTCGTCAAAAACCGTGACGAGAATCGGCGCTTGGCTGGGAGCAAGTGAAGGGATAAGTCCCGCATCCTTTAGCAAAAGTCCAATAACCACATCGCCCATCGCAAAGCCAACAGCCGGGAGAGGATCTCCTCCCACATCTGCCAGGAGGTTGTCATATCTCCCTCCGCCGAAAATTGCCCGTGGCACTGATCCCGTTAAGTCGAATGCTTCGAAAACAGTCCCGGTGTAATAGAGCAATCCGCGCATGATATTGGGGTCATAGACCACATAGTCTCGCATGCCCAAGGCATCTAGTGCTGCGAATACACGGACCAGGGATTCTGACGTCTTATAAAGCTCATTATTTTCCAAAATTCGATTAAGCCCCTCAGCCTGGTCCTTGTTCAAACCCAGGTCAGCCAATGAGGAATCCCAAGCGTCCGGCTTCATTTTCAATCTTCGGTCTATAAGGCCGCGAAGATCTACCCGCTTTTCATTAGGAATTCCCAGCACACCAAATTGAGATTCCATCAACTGGCGATCGTTGACCCGAATCTTCACCTGGTCAGGTTTCAAACCTACCAGTTTGAAAAATGTCACAGCAACGGCAATTAATTCCGCATCTGATTCCGGTGAGTCTGCGCCTAGTAAATCAATATTCCACTGAAAGAATTCGCGAGAGCGTCCCCGCTGCGGTTGTTCATACCGCCAAAAAGGTCCGAACGACCACCAACGCACAGGGAACGTCAACTCGCCCTGCTTTTTGGCGATCATCCGCGCAAGGGAGGGCGTCAATTCCGGCCGGAGGGTTACCTGATCCCCGCCGCGGTCGGTGAAGACAAAGGATTGTTTCTTGACCAGCTCCTCGCCCGATTTGGCCGCGTATAGATCGATCGTTTCGATGAATGGACCGTCCCATTCCTGGTAGCCGAACGACTGAGAGGCCTGGCGGACGTTATCATTGATAAAATTCCGCAAAGCCATATCTTCCGGGTAAAATTCCCGTGTCCCTTTGACTGATTGAATGAGGTTTTTCATCGATGCTCCAAATCCAAAATTCAACTACTGAATATTGACTCTAGTTTGGTATAATGCCCTTGCCAACTGAAGCGTCACCATAAGGAGAGATTTCATGGAAATTAATTACCAGGAAACCACCAAGGACTTGTTAACACGAATTGACATCCATAAAAAGTTCGGCGGTCGGGATATCGATCAGTGGATGCTTGAACTGCTCAATCCTGCGCAGGGATCAAAAATCCTGGACATTGGCTGCGGGGCCGGTAAACAATGCTTTCTTTACCTTGATTATACTAAAAGAAATGCTGATATTACGGGTGGTGATGTTTCACAAGAGCTGCTAAGCAAGGCTCACAGTGAAAACGAAAAACGAGGGAAGCCGGTTAAATTCATGGAACTGAACTTCAACCAGCGCTTTCCCTTTGACGATAACACGTTCGATCTGGAATCAAGCTGCTTCGCCATATACTATGCCGCGGATATTCCATTCACAATCAATGAAATGCACAGGGTGTTGAAACCGGGGGGAGAACTCTTTACAACGGGTCCTCTGCCCGCCAATAAGAAGTTGTTCTATGAAATCATCAAGGAAGCCAGTGGAAAACCCATCCCGCCGATGCCGGGATCAAGCCGATACGAGTCGATGATCTTTGAAAGCGTAAGGCAGCTTTTCTCGAAGTCAGAAATGCATGTTTTCGAGAATCCCCTCACCTTCGACGGTATCCAACCATTTATTGATTACACGAAAGCATCCTTGAACGAAGATCGAAAGCTTTGGACAAGTCTTTTCAACGGACAAAAGGAATTTGACGAACTGATGTCCAACATCGAGAAGGCGGCAGAAAAACGCCTTAAGCAGGATGGCAAGCTCGTTATGACCAAGGTCGTCGGCGGAATCCTCGCCACCAAATAGCCCATAGTCAGGAAACCAGCATGCAATTTTTTGGAAAACGGGTTCTGTTCCTTGGCGCTCACCCCGACGACATAGAATTGGGATGCGGAGCGCTCATCCACCACATCGCATCCATCAGCGATCTTTTGTGCGTAACCCTGTCCGACAACCAGAAGAATCCACAGCTCAAGAATGTCGTCGATGAACATTTTAAGAGTATGGCTATCCTGGGTGTGCCAAAGGGAAAAGTGATCCTTGGCGAATTTACAACTCGGATCTTTCACGATTCCCGCCAGGAGATCCTCGAATTCTTTCTGAAGTTACGCGAGGAATTCAAACCCGAGATCATATTTGTTCACAGCAAACAAGATATCCATCAGGACCATAATGCCATGACCGAGGAAGCATTACGCGCTTTCAGGGGGATAACCGTCCTAGGTTTTGATGTCGTTCGATCCTCCTATGGATTCTTCCCCCATTTCCTGGTTGAAGTCAACGAAGACGACGTCAACGCCAAGTTGAATGCCTTAGCGCAATACGAGACCTACCGCGAGAAATATTATTTCGACCGCGACGTCCTTCGTGCCACCATGATCCGCCACGGAACGCTGGCAGAATGTTCGTTTGCAGAAGGTTTTGATATTTTACGTATCGTCGGTCGATTCGAAAAGACCAAATAAAACAAAAACGGGCTTTCTGGCGAAAGCCCGTTTTTGTTATCCTTTAGGGATCCCTACTTCGATTTTTCCAGCCACCACCCTGACAGGGTATGCCGGGATATCCACAACGGCCGGGAGCGATAGCGCCTTCCCTGTCCGAAGGTCGAATTCCGCTCCATGGCGCGGACAGACGATATTACCATCATCAATCAAGCCGTCACCTAATGGACCATTATCGTGTGAGCAAACATCACCAATGGCAAATAATTTTCCGGCAATATTGAAAACAACAATGGGGGTTCCGCCCACCTCAGCAAACAACCGCTCCCCGTTGGGCAGGTCGGACTCGGAGGCGAGTTCGATATAAACAACTTTTTCGGGCGCCAAATTAATGTAATTGAACATAGCTCATGGGTCGTGGATGAATTGCCGGAGTTATTCCACCAGCTCATCTGTGGCAGAACTCATGCCATATACTCCAGCTTTGAGTACTTTCAAAGACAACAACGCGCATTTCAACCGGACTGGTCCGAGGTCAATTCCCAATAAATCGAGGACGTGATCCTTCGTGAAGGATTTCACCTCGTCGAGGGACTTCCCAATGATGGATTCCAACAGTAGATCTGCGGAAGCCTGCGAAATGGCACAGCCATGTCCGTCAAACCGCGCATCAGTGATGATTCCCGTCCCGTCCACGCGCAAGTCGATCTGAATATGGTCGCCGCATAACGGATTCGAATCTTCAAACGATAGATCATGCGGGTCAAGCTTCCCGCGGAATGAAGGATTCTTGTAATGTTCAATAATGACTTCCCGGTAAAGATCGTCCATGTTAATTATCCAAAATAACGCTTAACTTTATAAATACCATCGACCAGTTTGTCCACTTCGTCCATAGTCGAATAAAGGTAAAAGCTAGCCCGGGTCGAGGCGGGAATTCCAAATTTCTCATGCAGGGGTTGTGCGCAGTGATGCCCAGCCCTCACCGCAATGCCGTCAGAATCCAGGATTTGCGCAACATCGTGCGGATGGACATTATCCAGGGTGAAAGCCGCAACACCACCTTTTTTATCAGCACCCGGACCCATGAGCTTCAGTCCGGGAATTTCCTCCAAGCGTTCCAAGGCATATTCTGTGATCTCGTGCTCGTGGGCGGCGATTTTCTCCATACCGATTTCCATCAAGTAATCGATCGCCGCTCCAAATCCGGCTGTTTCCGCGATCGCCGGAGTACCTGCTTCAAATTTGTAGGGGAGGTCGTTTGGTTTAAAAGAGCGTAATTTTACAACCTTGATCATGTCCCCGCCGCCCAGGAATGGGGGCATGGATTCCAGGATCCTTTCCTTCCCATAAAGAATGCCAATCCCTGTGGGACCAAGCATTTTATGCGCAGAAAAAGCCACCAGATCGGCATCGAGCGATTGAACATCCAAACCCAGGTGAGGAACGGATTGAGCGCCATCGAGCAGCGTAATTGCGCCTGCCGCGTGAGCCATTTTAATGATCTCTGCGGCAGGGTTGACTGTCCCCAACACATTCGACATGTGAGTGAATGAAACAAGGCGTGGATCCTGCCTGAGCAAATCCTGATAGGCTGCAAGGTCAAGCAATCCATTTTCCGTTACCGGGATGAATTCAAGCCGGATCCCCTTCTCCTCCGCCAGCATGTGCCAGGGAACGAGATTGGAATGGTGCTCCATTTCGGTCAGAATGACCAGGTCACCAGCCTTAAGATTGGACCTCCCCCACGAATAGGCTGCGAGGTTAATGGATTCCGTTGTGTTGCGGGTATAAACCACCTGGCGCGGAGAAGGTGCATTGATGAATTTGGAAATTTTCTCGCGGGAATTTTCATAAAGCGCAGTGGCTTCCTCCGCAAGAGCGTGGACACCACGGTGGATATTGGCATTGGATTTTCGGTAATACTCATCCATCGCCTCGATCACACTCGCAGGCTTTTGAGCGGTTGCGGTCGAATCCAGGTAAATGAGCGGAATACCTGGACGGATCTCCCGCTGCAGGATTGGAAAGTCTTTGCGAATGGCTGTAACGTCGTAAGCCATAATGATGTCTCTGGATTTATAACCCTATCAATAATCCAGAATCTCGCGCTTGCCGCCTTTTTTGGGACCGGTTCCCAAAGGGCGAATCGCATCGGAGGTCACCGGATACCATAAAATCCGGTCAGGTACCATCCAGCCATCGGTCAAAAAAACGTTGGAGCGGAATTGCACCGCTGCCATTTTGTTATCCACCTGGACAACGATTCCCTTGAGCCACCCGCGAACGCGATTGGTGCTTTTTTCATGGTCGCAAAACACTTCCACTGTGTCGCCCACTTCAAACGAATGGTCGGACCCTGGCGATTTCATAAAGGAATAGGGCATTTTCCCTCCCCGTGCAGGCCGTCGTTCCGCCCCGCTGGGACTGACTTTTGGTCTCAAATTATTCATTCAACATCCTTAATATTATAAACTCATTTGATGACGAGAAGGGCACGATCCTGCCGTGCCCCGAATGAACCTGACTGACTGGTTTTTCGGTACTTCGGGATCAACCTGTCTTCGCAAGAATTGCCTGCTGGAACCGCTCCCTTACACCATCAAATGGAATTCGCTGCATGATCGGGTCGAAAAAGCCCTCGACCAGTATTCTTTCCGCATCCTTTTGCGGGATGCCCCTGCTCTCAAGATAAAACAAAGGTTCCTGTTCCAGCCTGCCGACTGTCGCGCCATGCGTGCAGCGTACATCGTCCGCCAGAATCTCCAAGCCTGGGATGGAATCCGCTCTTGCAAATTCGCTAAGCACCAGATTCCGGTTTGCCTGGTAACCATCCGTCTTCTGGGCTCCAGGTGCGACATAGATCATCCCCTGCCAGACCGAACGGCTTTTCCCTTTTAAAGCACCTTTGAACAACAGGTCACTGGTCGTATGCGGAGCAAGGTGATTCTGCTGTGTATCGTGATCGAGGTGCTGCGAACCATCCGTAAAGTAAAAGCCCGACATCCTGCCGACTGCGCCATCGCCGGCAAGATCAAGCTCGGAAAAATTCTTGGTCAGCCGGGAGCCGACTGCGCCAAATATCCAATCCAGATTACCATTACGCTCAACGCGGACCCGCTCGTGTGAAAAATTCCATACATTCGTGCCCCAGGATTGAAGCTCAACAAACTTCAGCTTTGCATCCTGCCCAACCAGAATCTCAACAATGCCGGCGTGGAGCGAATGTCCGCTTTCATCAGGCGAGGCTGATTCATGGACAAAAGTAGCCGAAGCACCATCGTCGATCCAAACCAACAGGTGGGATACATGTGCCAGCCCAACACCCGGACCCCAAAGGACAGAATGGAGCGGTTCTTCGACCGTTACGTTTTTAGGAACGTAGAGGAGAATTCCGTTTTCCGCAAAAGCCCCTGCCAGGGCGGCAAACTTTCCCTCTTCCACATTGACCGTCAGTCCAAGAATCTTTTCAACCACTTCAGGATGGTTTGAAATCGCAGTCCGGAGATCGGTGAATATCACTCCTGCCTGTTTCAACCGTTCATCCAGTTCCATCGATGAACCGCCGGGATACAACACGACCTGTCCCCCGTGTTGATCTGATACAAGGGGTTTAAGCAAATCGTCTGGGACCTGGGGCAGGTCGCGAAACGCTCCCGCCTCCGGCAGCTTGAACGATTCAACGGGCATCATCCGGATGTCTGTCCGGCGCCAAGCCTCGTCGCTAGTCGATGGAACCGACAACCGTTTAAACGTTTCCCATGCGCGAGCCCGATAAGCTTCGATGGATCCGCCATTTCCCGGATTTTCAGGTTTTTCAAATGCAAAATCACGGGCGGTTGCATCAACCTTGCGCGTACGGGAAACTACAACTTTTGGTTTTTCTTCCATGCTAGCCGATCGACCCTTCCATCTGGAGCTGGATAAGGCGGTTCATTTCAACAGCATATTCCATCGGTAGTTCCTTCACCAAAGGTTCAATGAAACCCGAAACGACCATTGTAGTGGCTTCCTCTTCACTCAATCCACGGCTCATCAAGTAAAAGAGCTGCTCTTCACCGACCTTGGAGACCGATGCTTCATGGCCTATCGACACATCTTCTTCGTCAATTTCAATCGACGGATAGGTGTCCGAGCGGGATTTCGGATCCAGCAGCAAGGCATCGCAAACAACACTGGATTTTGAGCCCTTGGCACCCTTATGGACCTTCAGCAGTCCTCTGAAGGATGATCGACCGCCGTTCTTGGAAATGGACTTGGACATGACTTTGCTGGTCGTGTTCGGAGCAAAGTGGACCATTTTCGTGCCTGCGTCCTGAAGCTGCCCGGGACCGGCAAATGCCATTGAAAGCATTTCACCGTGAGCGCCGGATTCCATCAAATAGCAGGATGGATACTTCATGGTTAATTTCGATCCCAGGTTGGCATCCACCCACTCATGCGTGGCATTTCTAAAAACCTTTGCCCGCTGAGTGACGAGGTTGAACACATTCGTCGACCAGTTCTGGATCGTGGAGTACCTGGACCTGGCTCCCTCTTTTACGATAATCTCGATCACTCCGCTGTGGAAGGAGTTGGTCGTATATTGCGGTGCGGTGCAGCCTTCGACGTAATGAACAGAAGCGCCTTCGTCAACGATGATCAAGGTGCGCTCGAACTGCCCAACATTCGCCGTGTTCAACCGGAAGTAAGCCTGCAGCGGTAAATCCACTTTTACACCCTTGGGAACGTACACAAACGAGCCGCCTGACCAAACCGCGCTGTTGAGAGCGGCGAACTTGTTATCTTCGATCGGGATCACTGTTCCAAAATATTCCCGAAACAAGTCAGGATGCTGGCGTAAACCGTCCTCAATGGAGAGAAAGATCACACCCTGCTTCTCAAGGTGTTCCAGAACAGAGTGGTACACCATTTCCGATTCGTATTGAGCGCCGACACCCGCCAAGAATTTCCGCTCCGCTTCCGGAATCCCCAGTTTGTCGAAGGTCCGTTTTATATCATCCGGCACATCGTCCCAGGATTTCTCACTCTTCTCAGTCGGTTTAACGTAGTAAAAGATCTCGTCCAGATTGAGTTCGTCGAGGGCAGGACCCCAAGCGGGCATTGGTCGGCTTAACAGTGTTCCAACGCCTTAAGGCGGAAATCCAACATCCACTGAGGTTCGCCCTTCATCCGCGAGATGTTTTCAACGACTTCTCGGTTTAAGCCGCGCTCCGATTTAAATACATAATTCTCGGGATCATGAAATCCGTACTTGTAATCTCCCAATCCTTCAAGGATCTTTACGTCTTCACTCATTTCGGCTCCAGTAAAATATTCCGGGTATTACTTCCATGGATATTTTTCGCTTGATTAATAAATCAAGCCTGAGTTTCTTCGTATTTTTCACGAACCCAATCGTAACCGGCTTCTTCCAGGTGAAGCGCCAGGTCTGGTCCGCCAGATTCAACAATGCGACCGCCCATCATAATGTGGACGAACTGCGGTTTGATGTAATTCAATAAGCGCTGGTAGTGCGTGATGACCAGAACGCCCAACTCGGGACCGCTCAGCGCATTCACGCCCTCTGCGACGATGCGCAGGGCATCGATATCCAAACCCGAATCGGTCTCATCCAGAATCGCAATCTCGGGTTTCAGGGTTGCCATCTGCAAAATTTCCGCGCGTTTCTTTTCACCGCCGGAAAATCCCTCGTTGAGGTAACGACCCGCGAAAGCGGAATCCATTTTCAGGAGTTCCATTCTCTCCTTCAACATCCTCCTGAATTCCGGAATGGCTATCCCTTTGTCCTCAGGGTTTTGAATTCGACGGCGGGAATTGATCGCTGTTCTGAGGAAGTTGGCAACCGTCACGCCGGGGATCGCAACCGGGTATTGAAACGCGAGGAAGATACCTTCCCGGGAGCGTTCATCCGGTTCGAGATCAAGAATATTCTTGCCTTTGAACCAAATTTCGCCTTCGGTAACGGTATAGTTGGGGTGTCCCATTAAAGTGTAAGCCAGGGTCGATTTACCAGTCCCATTGGGACCCATGATGGCATGAACCTCGCCCTGCCTGACTGTCAAATCCAATCCCTTGAGAATTTCCTTGGATTCGATACTGACATGTAAATTCTTGATCACCAACTCCGACATGGATACTCCTGTTGACCGGTCGATATTTTTTGAACTTCGGCATTATAGCAAATTGGAGGCAAAATGTCAATATTTATGATAATTTTCTAGTATATTAATCAAATTCTAGCCGTTCATCCGGATATTTATGATAATTATCTACTATATTGACAAGTGAAATAGGGACTGTTATACTCCAATTCGCAAAGAGAGAGAATTCAGTTCTGAATGAAAAGCACTCGCGATAGAATTATTGACTCACTCCTCCACAACCCCCGCTCGACGATCAATGAGCTGGCTGAAGTCATTGGCATTAATCCGATCTCTGTCAGACACCACTTGACCAATCTTCAAGCGGAGGGTCTCATTGATGCCAAAGAAGTGCGTCACGGGGTCGGACGTCCACGGCTGGTGTATTCCCTCACCGAAGACGGATTGGAGAGATTCCCAACACGATACCTTCGGCTGACCACCCGGCTGTTGAGCCAGATGAAGGAACAGCTCCCCCAGCCCCTGGTCAAGGAAATGTTCTCCCATGTCGCCACCTCCCTCGCCGCCGAACATGAGGAACAACTCAAGGGATTAAGTGTGGAAGAGCGCTTAACCGTCATGAAGGATCTGTTGGCTGAAGAGGGATTTGTTGTGGAGTGGGAAAAGCAGGGTGATGATTACCTGATTCACGAAATTACATGCCCTTATCTCCAAATCGGTCAAATCCACCCGGAGGTATGTACGGTGGACCAGACGCTTATCTCAAAAATGCTTGCCGTCCCTGCCAATAAGATTCAATGTGTTTTGAGCGGCGCATCTCACTGTACGTATATTGTTAAAACTCAAACGGAGACTGTTCCATGAGCGATCAGCCTGTAAACGAAGTTATATGGACCATCCACGAAACTCACCCTGAAAAAGTTCAAGCTGTAAGGGAGAAGCTTTCCGAAGTGATCGATCCTGAGATCGGAATGTCTATCATCCAACTGGGGCTGATTTGGGATGTGCAAATCGAAGAGAAGAATGCGCGTCTGAAAATGATCCTCACCACTCCCTTCTGCCCCTACGGTCCCGCCATGGTGGATATGACCCGGGCAAAAGCCCAGGAAGGTTTGAACATGCCTGTGGTCGTCGAGATGGGCATGGATGTTTGGGATTTTTCCATGATGGAAGACCCGACTGCGCTGGACTGGGGCCTTTACGCTTAACTCAAGATTTGAACAATAAAGAAAAGACCGGCACATGCAACACTGTGCCGGTCTTTTCTTTATTAGAGAGTTTCCGTGATTTATTTCATCTTAAAGAACTGGGTCATCTTCATCGCAAGATTTAGGTCGCCCTGCAGTTTTATTTTACCCTGCATGAATGCCTGCATCGGATCAAGCTTGCCGGTGAAGAGCGCAATATAATCATCGGAATCGGCGCTGAGCGTCATCTTGGGGCTGGGATGAGTACCCTGCTCGACCTTGACTGCTCCATCCTTGATTACGGCATACCACTCGCCAGCCTCCCGCCCTGAAAATTTGAATTGAAGAACGGTATCCAGACCTTGAGCCTTCTCAGGAATGAATGCCTTGGGCATTTTTCCCATCAACTCTGCAATCGTTAGATCTGCCATGGTGTGTCTCCTTATTTTTATTTTTTACTTCAATACAATTCTACTGGAGATTTTCAAATATGGTCGCTGCTCCCATGCCTCCACCGATGCACATGGTCACCATTCCATACCTGGATTTTCTCCTCGCCATTTCAAATATGAGCTGAGTTGTTAATTTAGCACCTGTGCAGCCAAGCGGGTGACCGAGCGCGATTGCCCCGCCGTTGACATTGATTTTGTTTTCGTCGATCCCCAGCTCACGGACAACCGCAAGTGACTGGGCGGCAAAAGCTTCGTTGATCTCGAACAGGTCGATGTCGCCAAGCTCCATTCCCGCGAGTTTCAGCACCTTGGGTACTGCCGCGAGGGGTCCGATCCCCATCAACTCCGGCGGCACTCCTCCCGTGGCGAATCCTACAAAGCGCACGAGCGGTTTAAGCCCCAACTCGGAAGCCCTGTCCGCAGACATCACAACCACGGCCGCCGCCCCATCCGACATCTGGGACGAATTCCCAGCAGTGACGGTCCCTCCCTCTTTAAAAGCCGGGCGAAGTTTGGCCAGTGCTTCGAGTGTCGTGTCGGCGCGCGGACCCTCATCCCGCTTCACTGTGAACTTCCGGGTGGAAGACTTGCCGTCAACGACTTCGGTGAGCTCGACCTCCACGGGGACGAGTTCCGGATCGAACAGCCCTGAGTTGACCGCTTTCGCTGCGAGCTGGTTGCTGCGCAAGGAGAATTTATCCTGATCCTCCCGGCTGATACCATACTTCTCAGCGACATTTTCAGCTGTTAAACCCATGCTGGTAAATGCTCCGGGATCCTCAAGGGCAAAGAATGGATTCGGCGCAAATTTATTCCCAGCCATCGGGACCATGCTCATCGATTCCGTGCCTCCGGCAATGGCAACTTCCATCTGCCCAGCCATGATGGCAAAAGCAGCATGGGCGATGGACTGCGAGCCCGACGAGCAATACCGGTTAATGGTTTCCCCGCTGACGGTAAATGGAAGTCCTGCGCGCAGTGCGACCGTCCTTGCCATGTTGAGCCCCTGCTCACCCTCGGGGAAGGCACACCCAAGAATCACATCATCGATCTCGGCTGGATTCAACTTTGGTACCCGCTTGAGCAGGTCTCGAATTACAAAGGCAGCCATATCGTCCGGCCGGACCGTAGCCAGCCCGCCGCGTTTCGCCTTGCCAACGGGAGTTCGGGCTGCAGCAACTATTACAGCTTCTCGTCTATTCATGTCTGCCTCCTAGTTCCGCAAGGGCTTGCCGGTCTGGAGTATCGACCACATGCGGGCTTGTGTTTTTTCCTCCCCGCAGAGGGACAGAAAAGCCTCGCGCTCCAGATCAAGGATATATTGCTCGCTGACCCAAGCCGGCTTGCTCAGGTCACCGCCGGTCATCACATAAGCCAGTTTATTGGCGATGACCGAATCGTATTCGGTGATTTGTTTTCCCATTTTGTACATGTGCAGGCCGACGCGCATGGCTGCCAGGGCTTCCCTTCCCGCCGCGTAGATGGATTCAGGAGCGGGCGGGCGGTATCCTGCGGCAGCCATCGCCAGGACCTCTCGTCTGGCTTCTGTAAGCAAATGGCTCCGGTTCATCACGATTCGGTCGGCAGCGCCAAGGATGCCGAATTGACGGGCTTCCTCGGCACTGGTCGCCACTTTAGCCTGCCCAACCAGTTCGAGCACGCGCATCAGAAATGGTAGCGCATCCGTCGCCCCTGTCCGCATCGATGGGTTGACCAGCCTGCGCACCATCTCCTTCGTTCCCGCACCTGCCGGGATCACTCCCGCACCCAGCTCAACAAGTCCAACGTATAACTCGCCGGCAGCAACAACCCGCGTTCCATGCATGATGACTTCGCAGCCGCCACCCAGCGCCAATCCAGCCGGCGCGACGACCACCGGCTTGGGAAAATACCTCATGCGCTGGTTCATGTCCTGGAGTTTTTTCACTGCCAACTCAAGGGTACCCCACATCTGCTGCTGGGCTGCGACCACCACCATGAACAGGTTCGCGCCGGCTGAGAAATTCTCTCCTTCGTTGCCGATAACCAAACCTTCGAAATCCTTTTCTGTTCGATCCAGTCCCTCGCGAACCATCTCGAAGATATCGTCATCGAGGGCGTTCATCTTGGTGTGAAATTCCACGCACGCCACGCCATCGCCGATATCGATCAGGCTCGCTCCGGCATTCTCGACGATGACTTTCCTTCCTTGCCTAGCCTGGACGAGGCTCACAAGTCCCGGTGTTTTCGGTATCGGGAGGTAACTCTTTTTCTTGACGTTATACACCGATACTTTTGATCCAGCCTTGTCGTACTTATAGAAAGACTTGATCCCCGCTTCGAGCATCTTTCCGACCCAAGGTGCAGGCGGAAAACCGGCAGTCGTCATTACTTTAGCGGTTTGCTTGACTCCCAGCATGTCCCAGATCTCGAACGGACCCGCGTCATGTCCGAATCCCCAGCGGATGGCATCATCCAGCGGCATCGGCGAATCGGCAACTTCGGGAATAATGTGCGACGCATACTGGAATGCCTGGTAGGTCAGCGCTTGAACCAGCTTGGCAGCCTTGTCTGACTCGCCCAACATGATTTTCAACCGTTCAGAAAGATTATCGACATCCTTCGCCTTGCCGATGGAATCGAAACGGATCTTCTTGGGAGGCTCGTGGGCAAGCGTTTCCAGGTTCAGCGACCAGAACTCCTTCTTGCCATCGTCGGTCCTGACTTCTTTATAAAAACCAACTTTGCTTTTATTCCCCAGCCATCCTTTTTCAACCATGCCATGGATAAGCACATTGGGTTTATCGGATGAAAGGTATTTCTGCGCGAGTTTGTCATGGGTTATGGCCGGAGCGAGGTTTCTCCCCACATGCTCCCAGACATCCACGCCGACCAGGTCGATCAACCGAAATGTCGCGGTCTTAGGCCGACCCATTAATGGACCGGTGATGGCATCCACTTCATCGACCGTGTATCCATTTTGGATGATGAAGTCGAGACCAAAAGCGCCGGTTCCGAATGCCAGGCGATTGCCTATGAAATTCGGAGTATCCTTGCAGAGCACGATTCCTTTGCCCAGCCGAAATTCCCCATACCAAGAGATGAACTCCGTCACCGCTGGCAGCGTGTCCGCTGTGGGAATGACTTCCAGCAATTTCAAATATCGCGGCGGATTAAAGAAATGGGTACCGAGAAAGTGCTGTCTAAATCCCTTCGTCCGCCCCTTGGCGATGTCCTTCAGCGGGATCCCCGACGTGTTGGACGAAACGATCGCAAGCGGCTTGCGGATTTCGTCGATGCGGGTCATCAACTCTTTCTTGATTTTCAAGTTTTCAACAATGGCTTCGATCACCCAATCGGCATCCGCGACAGCTTGAAAATCATCCTTTAAGTTTCCCGTTCTTACCAGAGAATACCCATCCGACGAAAAATAACTTGCCGGCTTGGATTTCTGTGCACGTTCCATCCCCTGATTGACAATGCGATTTCGAACTGTTTTATCTTTGAGCGTCAACCCTGCTTTTTCTTCGTCCGGAGTCAATTTATCGGGGACGATGTCCAGAAGAGTGACGGTCACACCGGCATTGGCGAGGTGAGCGGCCAGCGCGGCTCCCATCGTACCGGACCCCACCACGACGGCTTTATGGATGTGATAGTTCATGCCTCCTCCTTTCAAGTTCTACTCGAATGAATCACCTTAATTCCGCACCGCTGTATCCCAGCAACTGCCGAGCCACTACCAACCGGTTGATCTGGCCGGTTCCCTCGTAGATATCAGTGATCTTGGCATCCCGGAACCACTTTTCGAGCAGATATTCACGGCTGTAACCCAGTGGTCCCATAAGCTCGACCGCCTTTTGCGTTATCCTGGTGACCACGTCTCCGGCCTTGACCTTGCTCATCGACGATTCGAGGGCGTTGGGATGTTTGTTATCCGCCAACCAGACTGCCTTCAACACCATCAACCACGCAGACCTTAGCATGATCTCCATGTCGATAATGTCCTTCTCGATCGCTGTCTGCTTTTGTCTCGGGAGCCCATATCGAATCACTACCCCCCGATCAACCAGCATTTTCTTAACCTCTTCGAGAGCTGCCCGTGCTACCCCAATTCCAGTAGCTGCAACGAGGGGGCGCGTTGCATCGAAGGTTGCCATCGCGCCTTTGAACCCGGTCGTGGTCTTTTCCACGGTCGGGCTGCCCAGGATGTGATCATACGGTACCCGCACATCCACAAGCGAAATGGCAGCCGTGTCCGAGCAGCGGATTCCCAATTTGTGCTCGAGCTTGGTGACCGTCACACCGGGTGTGCCTGCCTCAACGACGAATGCCCGCATCCCTGCCCGGCCTGCGGTCGGATCAATGGACGCCCAAACGACAATGAAACCTTTTCCAAATTCATCCCGCGGCAGGAGGGATTTATCGCCGCCGGTCACAAAGATCTTCTCACCATTGATAATCCACTCCCTTGTGGACTCGTCCAAAACTGCCCTCGTCCGAATAGCGGACGTATCCGACCCAGCTTGCGGTTCGGTCATGCACATGGCAGCAAAGGTGGGTTTCTCCTCCCCAAAACGCGAGAGGAATTTAATCTTTTGCTCATCCGAAGCCGCTGACTGGACTGCTGCAGCCCCCAGCCCCCCGCCCGGCGTGACCAGGTACATGCCCACGTCGCCCCAGGAAAGCATTTCCAGCAGGGATGCAAGCATCTGGTAACCGATCGGTGGCCGCTTGGGCTTGTTCGGGTCTTCAGCCTCCTCCTTTTTTTCACGGGGGGCGAGCGACCCTGCGCCTGTGGCGCGCATGGCCGAATGCATGAATTCGATGTAGCTGTAGGGAATCTCGTGCTCATGTTCATCAAAATAACGCGAGTGAGGCCGCATCATCTCATCAGCGACCGTTTGCAGCATGAATTGCTGCTGGGCGATCGGTTTGGGAGATTCAAATTCAATAGTCATAGTCGCCTCCTATTCACACAATAGCCAGACCAGTGAAGGATGTGAAACCGCGTCCGTTCCGCATCCACATTTCAACCGGGAATTCACGGATATACCCATACCCGCCTAGGATTTGGACAGCCCGGTCAGTGACCATCATCGCCATGTCGGCTGCTCCAGTGGAAGCCAAGTAGGAAGCGACCGCATAATCCTCCTTGCCGGTATCCAGTTTCCAGGCAGCTTCCCAAGTCAAGAGCCGGCTGGCTTCGATCTCTGTCGCCATTTCCGCCAGCATGAATGCGATCGCTTGTTTCTGGGCGATCTTTACACCGAAGGCTTCACGCTCCTTGGCATAATCCCTGGCGAATTCGAAAGCTGCGCGTGCCACCCCGACTGCCATCGCTGCGTTGGCGATTTGCTGGGAAGCCAGCAACGGAGCGAAATCGTGACCGGCATCTCCACCTAATCTGTGGGATTTTGGGATGCTTACTTCATCCAGCTTGATATCGTACAGTGGGAGGGCGTTCAATCCCATCAGCTTCAATCGCTCGCCCGCCACCTGCAATCCCGGAGCATCTTTCGGAACGACGAATGCCTGCGTTATACCTCCCAAACCGGCATAAACGATCATCGCTTCAGACTCTACAGCAAAAGGAACGAAAGTCTTTATTCCATCCAACACAAAATTACCACCCGCTTCTCTGGCAGTCGTTCTAAGATCGTTGGGATCGAAGTCAAAAGAAGGCTCGATCAATGCAGCGGTATAAGCCGCCCATTCGCCCTCAATCACTTTGGGAATAAATTCCTTCTTCTGCTCTTCGTTTCCGCCCAGCAGGATCGGAATGACATACGAGCCGGGCAGCATGACTGCAAGCGAGCCTGCCAGATCACCATAAGCCAACTCTTCCGCAGCCAATACCCCCGTCACTGCCGACCTCTCTCCAAACCCTCCGTACGCCTCTGGAATGGATGCCTGCAGAAAGCCCAACTCCCAACCCTTGCGCACAAGGGCGGGTGGAAGAGTCTTTTCCTCTTCGGCATCCCGTGCAGCAGGACGCAAATCCCCTTTGGAGTATCTGGCGATGGCATCCACCAGCATTTTCTGTTCATCGGTGGGAGTGAATCCGTACATGATTATCTCCTTTCAAATTAGGCCTACCCGCTAAACAAGCCGGCTTCTCTTCACATCTTCCTTCCGGCTCGCTTCTTTTTTCGCAATCCATCAAGAATCAAGGTGGAAAATAAATCAGCGATCTCTTCACCGGATAGTTTTCCCTCTGGCCGATACCAGGTAATCGTCCAGTTTAGAACGCCCAGCATCGCCCAAACGGTCATCGTCACGCTTTCCGTGCTAAAAACGCCGGCAGCCACACCCTCGTCGACCAAGTCCCGCCACATCTTTTCAAATTTATCCCGGTTCTGGATATGCCGTTTGTAAAAGTCTTTTTCCAGCGAGCGGTATTCCAGCAGAAGGACCGACGAAATTTCAGCCTGATCACAAAGTACCTTGAGATACGCACGCATGGCTAATTTCATTTTTTCGTCGGGGGCACAATCCTGACGGAGAACATCTTCCATGTTTTTCGTGATGATGAGCATTGCCCGGTCGAGCAACTCCGCAAGGATCTCCTGCTTGCTGCCGAAATGATGGTAAAGAGTGGCTTTCTGCAATCCCACAGCCTGGGCGATATCGGCCATCGACGCGCCGTGATATCCCTTTTGGCAAAAGACCTGGGCTGCAGATACCAGGATATTGTCTCTGCTGATAGACATCTATATTCTCCCTACCGACCGTTCGGTAGATTTAGAATAGCAAAAAAAGAACCGCATGTCAAGCCCCGAAACACAAATGGCCTCATCGTTTTACGATGAAAACAGATATTGCCTTGTATGCTATAATATTTTTATGGTTGAACAACCTGATCCGACCTCACGGGAGCCAGCATCCCCGGGACCCGAAGCCGCTTCCATCCCGCCTGCCCCACCGGAAGTTGATCCCGCGATTGTCCGCAGACAGAAATTGATTTTGGCAGCTCTGATCGCGGGAGGCGTAATTCTTATCGTCTTTCTATGCCTGGTCTTTTTTTGGCTGATCCAACCCGACACCCCGACGGAAGTGATCAAGAATATTTTCATCATCTTCCTCGCCGTGGAAATGTTGATCGTAGGTGTCGCTGTGGTCGTACTCGCCGTTCAAGTGGCGACCTTAATCAACCTTCTCCAAAATGAAGTCCGCCCCATGCTTCAATCCACCAACGAGACCATCAACACGCTGCGTGGGACAACTGAATTCTTAAGTGAAAACCTGGTGGAACCGGTCATTCAGTTGAATGAATACCTCGCCAGTATTAAACGTATGCTAGAATTAATGGGTCTAAAGAAGAAATAGTCCATTCAACCATCCCTGAAAGGAGATAAAAATGGCAGATCGTGATGAGTTTGGTGCATTCCTGGTTGGTTTCCTGGTTGGCGCAATGAGCGGCGCGGTTGTCGCTTTACTTTTCGCCCCGCAATCCGGCGAAGAGACTCGCGCGTTGATCGGCGAAAAATCAATTGAGCTCCGTGACCGCGCTGTGGAAGGCGGCAAGCAGGCATACGAACAGGCAGGCAGGTATGCCGAGGACACAGTTGAATCCGTCAAGAAGTCTGTTAGTCGCAAGAAACCCGCTGAAGCCGGCGAAGCGTAATCCATCATTAGCACAAACAAGGGTTTGACTTAATCAAGTCAAACCCTTGTTTGTTTTACCAACCCTTGCGTAAGATTCTAAAACTCGTTTATTTTCTTTTGTACCACTCCTTTGCCTGGTCTTATGACCTTGTGGCAGCCGTAGTTTCATTTGGGCTATGGAATACCTGGGTAAAAGAAACGATCCCTTTAGTCAGGGGCGGAAAAATATTGGAACTGGGTTTTGGACCAGGGCACTTACAAGTCGAAGCTGCCGATAGAGGGATGCATAGTTTCGGGATCGATGAATCCTCACAAATGTCCCGCCTGGCGTTCAGGCGGATACGCAAGAATGGTTATCAACCCAATCTCGTAATTGGGATTTCTCAAAAACTCCCTTTCCCCTCATTTTTTGATACCATTATCGCCACATTTCCCAGTGAGTACATTTTCGACCCGTTGACCATGGCTGAGATTCATCGCGTCCTCGTGCCCGGCGGAAGGTTGATCGTGCTTCTCACGGCAATCCCTGGAGAAACAAGCAAAGTGATCCAGTTTCTCAATCGGGTGACGAACTCGGTAATTACAAAAGGTAAGAATAAAATGGAAGAGGAGCTGGAAAAGGTCATTCAACGATATCAAAGCAATGGCTTTCACATGGAGAAAGTAACCCTGTATCGGAAGCCTGTTTCGTTGCTCATTTTGGTGGGATATAAACCCAGATCTTCCGAATGATTTATTACACATCAAAATATTGTAGAATGTGGACATGGAAGTTCAAATCGCAGTAGCCAAAATCAATAAATATGCTGTCTCAGAGAGTGGTGACACTCTGGAGGTCGTGGAAAGACCGCACGGAGGCCTCTCTGTCGTACTGGCCGATGGGCAATCATCAGGACGGGGCGCTAAAGCGATTTCGATGATGGTGGTCCGTAAAGTCATCAGCCTGCTCGCTGAAGGAGTCAGGGATGGAGCTGCAGCCAGGGCGGCTTCGGACGCCCTCTATGCCGAGAAAGGCGGGAAAGTTTCGTCCACTCTTAATATCGCATCACTGGATATGCTCACCAGGTCCATTGTCCTGACGAGGAATAACCCCTGTCCTGTTCTTGTTGCACACAACACCGATGTAAAGGAACTTGTGGGCGAGGGTAAATCCATCGGAACACAGCGCAACTCCCGCCCGCTGATCGACGAAATACCCGTGGAGCCCGGTCTGACTGTCGTCTTTTTTTCCGACGGGTTGGTCCATGCCGGAGAACGGCGCGGTACCCCCATGAACCCAAAAACACAGCTTTTGGATCTGCTTTCCAAGGAAAATCCATCTGCACAATCTATCGCAGACTCACTGCTGGCGAACGCGATCAATCTTGACGATGGCAGACCCGTTGACGATTGCAGCGTCGTCGTCCTTAAGGTTATGCCTCTCTCCGGCGACAATGCGCGGCGCATGAGCGTCCGTCTGCCGATTAACCAGGGGTGAACGTGAAAAAGAAGCGTCGAAGCATCATCCCCCGCGAGTGGAATGCATCCTTTCGAGACACACTTCTGCTCCTAAGTGAATTCAAGGAACCGCTTGCCATCTTTGTGCTGGCGATTCTTGTTCTTGGAGTTTCTTATTTCAAATTAGCCAGCTTGTATGGCGTGCCGCTTGAGACTTATGCGGAAGCATTTTACCTCATGCTGACCCTGGCTTTTCTGCAATCGTCAGGTGAATTTCCCAATCAGCCCTTGCTGCAGTCCTTCTATTTCGTCATGCCCCTGATTGGGTTGGCAACTTTAGCACTCGGTTTAACTGAATTCGGAATCCTGCTGTTCAATCGCCGCGCAAGAAACAAGGAGTGGGAAATGGCTGTCGCATCAACCCATAATGATCATACCGTTCTGGTTGGGCTGGGTCACCTCGGCTACCGGGTCGTACAGAAAATCCATGAAATGGACGTGGACGTGGTTGTCGTGGAGGTGAATCCCAGCGTGGACACGCTCAACGCGGTACGAAAAATGGGAATCCCGGTCATCGAAGATGACGCCACCCGGCCCTCCGTTCTCGAGGCGGCGGGGATCTCCCGGGCAAAAACGATCGTCCTGTGTTCCCAGAACGATGCGATGAATCTCCAGATCGCGCTTAAGGCTCGCAGTATCAATGGGAAGATCCATGTTGTCATCAGGATCTTTGACGAGGATTTTGCGAAAAGCCTGCAGGAGCAGTTTGGTTTTTCCGCATTGAGCGCAACTGGGATGGCTGCACCTGTTTTCGCAGCTGCTGTGGCCGGGGCGGATGTCACGAATCCCATCTCCGTGGAAGGGCAGCAACTCAGCCTGGCGCGATTGACCATCAAGCCCGGATCCGAACTCGCAGGCAAAACGGTCGGTTTTGTTGAAGACAATTACCATCTCAACATCGTGCTGTTGAGACATGATCACCAATCAGAAATGCACCCCACCGACAGCAGCAGGATGGATGGAGAAGATATGATCGCTGTGCTTGGGGGACCTGAGCAACTGAGTCGTTTGATGCATGATAACGAATGAGCAGATCAATAGACAACCGGGAGAATGGCAATTTCAGTAAGACGAATCCACTCATTGGGGTTGTTGGAGTATGCACTTCGGGAAAATCCACGCTGATCGAAGGCCTTACTGCGAAGGGTTTTCGTGTGAGGCATATCGCCCAGGAGCATTCCTACGTCAAGGATATGTGGAGACGCATTACCAACCCCGATTTGTTGATCTTTCTGGATGCTTCTTTTGAGACCACCTGCAAACGAAGGAATATGAACTGGACTTACGACGAATACCTGGAACAACAGCGCCGGGTGTCCCATGCCCGTGAACATGCAGATATTTACATCGATACATCTACTCTTTTGGCCCAGGATGTATTGGATCGTGTTCTTGATTACCTGGAAAAAACCATCCGTTGACGTAAAAGCATGATTTAGAGAATGCGTAAAATCCGATGCGCAGAGACCAAATAGACTACCAAACCCCATCCAATCGGAGTATAATCACCCGTTGCGCCAGCCCAAAGCTGGCATTTTCATGAACAGGAGATTTTAAAATGGATCGTCCGCAAGTGTGGAAAATATTATTAATCCTGATCAGTGTGATTGCATCCTTGCTGGTTGTACTCAACAACCAGATCACTATTGTCAATCCAGTTTCTAACGAGATTCTTTTTACGCAGGAATGTATCGCCGAGGCTTGGGTTGGATCTTCAGGGCGGTGTTCAAGTATTGCTCGAAGCCGACCTGCCTGCGGACGCGGAAATTGACGCCGCCGATATGGAGGTCGCCAGAACCATCATCGAAAACCGCACAAACGCTCTTGGCGTCTCGGAAAACATCATCCAAAAAGCAGGCGACCGTAGAATTGTTGGCGAATTCCCAGGTGTACAAGATGCGGATGCCATTTTGAGCACGATTCAGAAAACGGGACTGCTCGAATTTATCGACACCGGGGACATCCCCATGGAAGCTGGAACGGTCATTCAGACCGATTACAGCCCCGGCGGAGAACCCATCACAGCAGACGGTTCCACGGTTTTTCACACCATCATGACAGGCAGCGACTTGAAATCCGCCGTCGTGTCCACTGACGACCTTGGAAGCTATGTTATCCAATTCGAACTCACGCCTGAAGGTGGAGATGTATTCGGGGACCATACGTCTCTGAATTCAGGGAAGTTCCTGACTATCGCGCTCGACAAGCAGGTCATATCCTCCCCGGTCATTGATGAACCGATTACCGGAGGCGCAGGTATTATCCGGGGTCAATTCACTTACGACGAAGTGAATGACCTGGCGATCAAACTCCGCTATGGGTCGCTGCCGATCCCCTTGAAGATACTAGAAACCCGAATCATCGGTCCTACTCTTGGCGAAGACTCCCTTCGGAAAAGCCTGATCGCAGGTGCTATCGGCATGCTGGCCGTTTTCACGTTCATGGCGCTGTATTATCGTTTTCCGGGATTCATTGCGATCATCGGAATTATTTTCTATGCATTGATCTCGTTTGCCATATTCAAGTTCATCCCCGTTACCTTGACTCTGGCTGGGATCGCCGGTTTCCTCTTGAGTACTGGGGCAGCTCTGGACGCCAACATCCTCATTTTTGAGCGTATCAAAGAGGAATTACGGAATGGCAAATCCATGACACAATCGCTCGATCAGGGTTGGACACGTGCGCGCTCCTCCATTTTTGACTCGAATATCGCAACCTTGATCACATCTGCCATCCTCTTTTGGTTCGGCTCGACCTTCGGCGCGACCATCGTCAAGGGTTTTTCACTCACGCTGGCGATCGGCGTCTTGATCAGTCTTTTCACGGCGATCGTTGTGACAAGGACATTACTCAAAGTGTCAATAAGGTCGATCAATTTTAAGAATGTTAAATTCTGGTTTGGGCTGTAGGAAGGTGCAAGCATGAATATTATCGGGAAACGTTATCTGTTTTTCGCATTATCGCTGGTGATCATCATTCCAGGCATGATCATTCTGGCAGTCTACGGGCTTCCACTCGCTCTCGATTTTACCGGCGGCAGCCTCCTGGAAGTTAAACTTGCATCCGGCGAATTGCCTCCAACTGCCGATGTCATAAAAATATATAATGCCCTGGATATCAAGGACACCCAGGTCCAGACCACAAGCCTCGGGACGCTCGTCATTCGCTCCTCCTTCATTGAAGATGCCAACCGTGAAGCGATTCTCTCTGCACTTGAGAATGAATTTAATACGACCGTGGAGGTCATTCGCCTGGACAGCGTCGGTCCCACAATTGGCGCTCAGGTGACATCCAGGGCAGCACTTGCAATAGCCGTTGCCGCCCTGGTCGTGGTCGCTTACATCACATGGGCTTTCCGCGGCGTGGAACACGCGTCGCGCTATGGTATCAGCGCCATCATTGCCATGATACACGATGTCCTGGTCGTTTTTAGCGTGGTAGCCATCGGCTCGTTGGTGGTCGGATGGGAAATGGATGCACTATTCCTGACTGCTTTGCTTACGGTCATCGGTTTTTCCGTACAGGATAAGATCGTGGTCTTCGACCGCATCCGCGAGAACAGCCGTCTTTTGCGTAAATTGGAATTTGAGAAGCTCGTAAATCATTCCATTGTACAGACCCTTCAAAGGTCCATCAACACCCAGCTTATGACGGTTGAGTTCCTCCTGCTAGCTCTTGCCATGTTTGGAGGCATCACCTTGAGAGAATTTTCAGTGATCCTCCTTGTGGGATTGCTGAGTGGAACCTACTCATCCATTTTCTTTGCCGCTCCCATCCTGGTCGTATGGGAGAACAAGGAATGGCGAAACTGGTTCGGACGTGGAAAAAAGAAACCTGACGAAGCGTCAGCATCGTTATAAGGCAATCAACTGGTGCACCTCAACGGGTGCGCCAGTTTTGTTACGGGCACTATATTTCAGATGAGGGGATATTAAAAAAGCGACTCATCAACTGTTGAGCGTGTCACTTTTTCAGCAACGACTAAAATGGATTATCCACCGCTTAGTTCCCCGGAGCCCTAATCATCAATGGTAATGAAGTAGAGTATAATGGCTTTAGCAAGTTGGATTACTTACGGTTGGAAGACTCATTTCTGCCAGGTGCGTAACGAAATCCCTGCATCGTATCAGTCAACAGAACTCCTAAATCCCCTCGCATAAGCGAGATGATTTCCCCTCCAATCACATCCTCAATATCAGCCATAGTTCAACCGACTGAGTATCTCAATACTTAATTCGTTGAACCTTGGTTTCCAGAAAATATCGAAGGGAGAAACCATGTTCGATACTATTCTTGTCCCTCTGGATGGTTCTCAACTGGCTGAATGTGTCTTGCCCCATGCAGCAGCTTTTGCCCGTGCCTTTAATTCAGAGATTACCCTGCTCCGCATCCTGGAAAAAAATCAGACCGGCGTAACGGTCCAACTGTTTGACTTGCTTAATCGGCAAATCCAAAAAACAAAAGCGGCTCTTTACCTGGATGAGGTCAAGGCGAGGTTTGAAGGATTAGATATTCGGGTACGGACAATCGTACTGGAAGGTTTAGTGACGGAAGGAATAACAGATTATGCCTTAAAGAGGGCATGAAATTAATCATTTTAAGCAGCCATGGACGTCATGGCTTAACGAAATGGGGCATCAGCAGCATTACACAAAAAATCATCCTGAGCGCTCCCACGTCAGTACTCCTCATTCGAGCTAACTTGCAAAACAGCCTGGCTGGCGATTTTTCGGCATATTCGCTTGACCAGCGCATTCTTGTACCGCTGGATGGTTCCCAACGGGCAGAACATGTTCTTCCAATCATCACCCAATTGGCGCTTATCCATAAGCCAAAAGTCCATCTGGTGCATGTGGTACACCCACCCGAAATGGCACGCCAGATGCCTCCGGTCCGCGAAGATATCGATCTTTCTGATCGCGTCGTCGCAAGAAATACAGAAGAAGCCGAGCAATACCTTGAACAAGCAAAATCGAGATCGTACATGGAAGGAATTTCTGTTCAAACCCACTTAATTACCAGCGATCACACCGCTGCGGCACTCTACCAAGTCGTGGAGCAGGAGCATATTGACCTGGTCACATTAAGCGCCCATGGTTATTCTGGGAAACACCAATGGCCATATGGCAGTGTGGTTAACAATTTCATCCTGTACGGTAAAGTATCTCTTTTAATTATTCAGGACCAGCCCGTTAAATTTGACCAGAAGCCTCTTGATGCATCGTCAAGGGAACGCGCTGAGCGCTGATCATGCAGGTTACACAGCCAGGTGTTCTATCGGATCCAGCCAAATCAGACGCGGATGATCGTCTGAGGGAATTTGCGCACCACCTGGCGAACACGCAAAAAGTAGAATTAATTTCCTCTCTAAAAGCCGATCAGTTAATGGAGCATCTTGAGGATTGGGAAAAGGTTTTGGCAAATGCCAAAGCAATCTTCAAAGCAGTTCCATCCAGTGATCTACCTGTTTCCCGGGCAGGCGAATGGATGCTGGATAATTTTTATATCGTAAAACAGACCTTTCGCCAGGTTAAAGAAGATCTCCCAGCCAACTTTCTCAACCAATTACCAAAACTAAAGAGGTTGCCGCTGCAGGGATCCCCACGGATCTATGCGCTGGCTTGGGAGTGGCTTGGATACAGCCAGAGTCAGCTTGACCTGACTCAAGCTGTTGTTTTTGTACAGAGCTACCAGCAGATCACGCCTCTGACAATCGGAGAACTGTGGGCATTTCCGACCATGCTGCGCATCGGGATTTTAGAACAACTCGTCTATGCAGCTGCTGAACTGACCGGTATCGAAGCGCCGAAAAGCTTGAGTGAAAATCCGAGTCAGGTCGCTTCTCCGGTTCAGGCAAATGAGATTATTGTCGCGAACTGTTTTCACAGCCTGCGATTGCTTACCACTACAGATTGGCAGGTCTTTTTTGAACAAACAAGCCGCGTTGAACAAATTCTACGGAATGACCCTGCGAAGATCTACGCGGAGATGGACTTCGACACCCGCAATAGTTATCGAAGTGTAGTTGAGGAGCTGGCGCGGCACTCCACTTTCAGCGAAGAAGCAGTCGCGCTCACTGCAATAGAATTATCTCGCAGCTCGGGGGACGAACCATCAAGGCGAGGTAGGCAAACGCACGTCGGCTTTTATCTGCGGGATGCGGGACGCACGGAACTCGAAGTCCGTATCGGCTACCATCCGGGATTAGGTCTCCGTATTCATCAGGCGCTGCTTGCAGTTCCAACAGCGACTTACCTGGGGAGTATCGCCATCGTCACCGCCTTGTTTGTTTTAGGATTGCTGGTTTATGCCACGCTTTCAGGTGGTTCACTCGCCCAGCAGATCATCGTCGTTGTCCTTGGGTTTGGATTGTCTTTAGAGGCAGCCATTACTCTCGTAAATTGGAATGTGACCCGCCAAATCAGACCTCAAAGTCTGCCTCGCATGGATTTTTCGGAGGGTATACCTCCGGGCAATCGCACCATGGTGGTGGTCCCCAGTTTGCTGGAAAGTGCCGATGAGCTTAACCACCTCCTGCAAGAGCTGGAACTCTATTACCTCTCCAATCCGGACCCGCAACTAACCTATGGATTGCTGACCGATTTCAAGGATGCACCAGAACAGGACATGCCTGAAGATGAACCACTGCTTGATCTGGCCAAGGATGGCATTAATAATCTCAACAATAAATATGCCTTTGCAACACCTTTTTATTTATTCCATCGACCTCGCCAGTGGAATTCGTCTGAAGGAGTTTGGATGGGCTGGGAGCGCAAGCGCGGCAAACTGGCGGATTTCAATCGCCTGCTGCTCAACCTGGGCGATCCTGTTTATACCACTCAGATTGGGGATACAAGTATTCTCAATGACATGAAATATGTCATCACACTGGATGCAGATACCTCCCTGCCGCAGGGCAGTGCCAGCCGATTAATTGCTACTCTGGCGCACCCACTTAATCATGCCGAATTCGCCTCTGACGGGTGTTCGGTCATCGCCGGTTATACGGTGCTGCAACCGCGCGTTTCCATTAAACCAGCGAGTGCGAACCGCTCCTTCTTTTCGCAATTCTATGCTGTGAATACCGGTTTTGACCTGTACTCCTTCGCTGTTTCAGATGTATATCAGGATTTGTTCGGCGAAGGGAGTTACGTCGGAAAGGGGATTTATGATGTCGCCGCGTTTGAACGCAGCCTGTCAGGTCAGGTTCGCCAGAATACTCTTCTCAGTCACGACCTGTTTGAAGGGATTTACGGACGCGCCGCATTGGTTACGGATATCGCCCTGTACGAAGAATTTCCGGCGCGTTACCTGGTGTACGCCAACCGCATGCGACGTTGGATTCGCGGCGACTGGCAATTGCTGCCCTGGCTGTTACCAACCGTCCGTACCATAGCCGGGATGACTCGCAACCGCCTTTCCCTTATTAATCGCTGGAAAATATTCGACAACTTGCGTCGCAGCCTGCTGCCAGCCACCTTAATGGCATTGCTTACCGCTGGCTGGCTATTCCTGCCTGGTTCCCCTCTGGTCTGGACCTTGCTGGTGGTACTTCCTTCCATTTTACCCATCGGGATCCAAGCTGTGCAACAAGGAAGGCACAATCGAAAACGGTTATCACTCAAACAAATCGTTAAACCAACCCAGCTTCCATTAATTCGCTGGGCACTCTCCATTCTCTTTCTTCCCTACGAAGCCTTGCTTGCTTTGAGCGCCATCGGGCTAACGATCGCCCGCCTGCTCATCACGCACAAGAATCTATTACAGTGGACAACAGCCGCGAATGCAGCCCGTTCGTTTAAACGGAATACACCCATCGAAACCTGGTCTGAGATGGCGGTTTCTTCGCTGCTGACCATTTTGCTGGGAACCACGATCGGTGTTTTTAATCCCACGGCGCTTTGGGTGGCACTGCCCCTCCTGATAGCCTGGCTGCTCGCACCACAAGTCGCCTTCAGAATCAGCCAACCGGTTTCACGCATCACCACATCGCTCACTGAGACTCAACGCAGACAGGTCCGACGTCTGGCGCGCCGTACCTGGGCGTTTTTTGAGCAGTTTGCCGGACCGAATGACCATTGGCTGCCTCCGGACCATTTTCAAGAGTCACCGCTTGACAAGGTAGCGCATTACACAACGCCAACCAACATGGGTCTATTCCTGGTGTCTACATTCTCTGCGTACGACTTGGGCTACATCGGACTGCTCGAGTTGGAAGTCCGCCTGCGCTCGACCTTTGAGACCATGGACAAGATGGAACACTACCGTGGACATCTTCTGAACTGGTACGACTCACAGGTCCTGACGGCGCTTCCACCCCGATACGTTTCCACCGTGGATAGCGGTAATCTGGCAGCTTGCCTGATTACGCTCAAACAAGGCTGTCTTTCCATAGCAGAAGCGCCACTCCTGGATGACAAGCGGTGGCAGGGATTGCTCGTCCTTCTGGATATTCTGGCAGAAATCCTGCAGGCTTTGGAAAAAAATAACCCACATGCCTCTATTGAATCTTTTGAAGTCGAATTGACCAGCATTTACGAGCGCGTCAGCGCCAACCAGCATCTGCCGTCAGCCTGGAAAATGACTCTCGATTGGCTCTCTGGCGAAGGCTGGGAAAGAGTCTCTTATCGATTAATGGACTTGCTCAAGAGCCACCCTCATCTCCGGGGTAAATCCCTGACGGAACTCCAACTTTATCTGGATTTGATGTACCAGCACTTGCAAAACATGCAGCGCAGCGTGGATTTATTTGCCCCCTGGCTCAAACACAAAGATGAGCCATCTGAATTAATAAGGCAAATGCCTGCCTGGCAGGAATTTCACAACGCACTGCCTGCTTCGTTACCAAAACTGGGAGAGGCGGTTGAGGTATATGAGCGTATCGAAACAGCCTTGGCTCACTTCAAGACACGGATACAGACTGATGGAATCCCGGACATCGCGTGGGATGAACATGCGCGTGGCTGGTGCCATAAATTGGAGGAGGATTTAGCGTCAGCCCGCATGACGGTCACACCCCTCTTGGATGGTTTTCGAGATTTAGCGGAGCAGGCAAGTGCGGCTGTCGCTGTAATGGATTTTCGTTTTTTATACAATGAACATCGTCAAATGTTCCATATCGGCTATACGCCCAGCGCTGAACGCCTCGACCCGAGTTATTACGATCTGCTGGCCTCTGAAGCCCGCATAGCCAGCCTGATTGCGATTGCCAAAGGGGATGTGCCGCAAAGCCACTGGCAGCACCTGGGGAGGCCGGTGACGCAGGTCAACGGCAATCAGGTATTGCTATCATGGAGCGGCACCATGTTTGAATACCTTATGCCAACTCTGTTCGTGAAGAACTACGCCGGGACATTCCTCTCAGCCAGTTGCTACGCTGCGCTCGACGCACAGATGAGTTACGGACAGGAACAGCAAGTACCTTGGGGTATCTCCGAATCGGGCTACTACGCGTTCGATGTCAACCAGAATTACCAGTACCGGGCTTTTGGTGTGCCTGATCTGGGATACAAACGCGACCTGCCCGATGATCTGGTCATCGCTCCATATGCTTCACTGATCGGACTTTCCTTACAACCACAGGCGGTTCTGGAGAACATGGCACGCTTGGAACAACTGAACATGCTCGGTCGTTTTGGCTTTTACGAGGCGCTCGATTTCACCAAAGCCCGTTTACCAGCCGGCCAGGCTCACGCCGCTGTGAAATCCTACCTCGCGCATCACCAGGGCATGATCCTTCTGGCGGCTAGTAATTACCTATTGAATGATGTGATGGTGGAACGATTCCATGCCGATGAGCACATCCAGAGCGTGGAACTACTACTCCAGGAAAAGATTCCGCAAAATCCTCCTCTTGAATATCCCCACACGGATGAGCCAGCCGAATTGCTTCAAGGAGCACGCCGGGTTGAAAGTGCTCCCTGGCATGTTCCTGTAGATAGTTCCATCCCGATGGCTCATGTGCTTTCTCAGGGTGATGCCAGTGTGATGATTACCAACTCTGGAGGCGGATTCAGTCAGTGGCGCGACTTTGCACTGACGCGCTGGCATGCAGACCCGACACTTGACCAGTGGGGAACGTGGATTTATGTGCACGACCGTGCGAGCGGCGAGCTCTGGTCAGCCACCTGCCAGCCGATCATATGCAACCCGGGAAATGGGAGTGCCAACCTTCCGGCGCGGGATAAGGAAGTCTTGTTTTATCCGCACATGGTAGAGTTCCAGCGCTCAGACAACGAGATCACCCTGCGTACCGGGATCATCGTCAGCACGGATGGCGTTGAAATTCGGCGGGTGAATATCCTGAATAACAGCAACCGCCCTCGACATCTAAAAATCACCAGTTACGGCGAAGTGGTTCTGGCAGCACAGGCAGTCGACCGGCGGCATCCCGCCCTTAATAAAATGTTCATAGAGAGTGAATATCTTCCCCAGGAGAATGCGCTTCTTTTCCAGCGCCGTACACGCTCTGCGGACGAAAAAACTGTCGTGTTGATCCATGCCATGCGCATCGAAGCCGGGCGTAAGGTGACCGGCGACCACGAGAGCGACCGCGCCAAATTCCTGGGAAGAATGCGGACGATGCATAACCCGCTGGCATTACAGAATGCCAATCGCCACCTATCAGGTTCCGACGGTGGAACACTCGACCCGATCCTGTCGCTGTCGCAGGAAATTGACCTGGAACCTCACGCGAAAACCCGGGTCACGTTTCTGACCCTAGCCGCTGCATCCCGGGCGGATGCATTGGAAAAGCTGTCTCATTATCAGTCCGGGCAAGCCATCTATCATGCCTTCGACAATGCCCGCGCCTCCAGCGAAAAAGAATTGCTTGAACTGGGATTGAACACGTCCTCCCTTGAGAATATTCAGCGCTTGTATTCTGCCTTGCTCTACCCGGCAGGCGGACTGCGCGCTGCGCCGCATATCCTGGCGCAGAATCAGAAGGGGCAAGCCGGTTTATGGGCGTTCGGCATCTCCGGCGATTTCCCCATTTTGCTGGTCCGTATTCGCAATGGAGAGTCGCCCTTGCTAATAGAGGCTCTTCAAGCGTTCACTTACTGGCGCCGCCGTAATGTCAAAGTGAATCTGGTTATTCTGAACGAGCAGGATACAGGCTACGCCCTCGACCTGTACAACTCTATCCAACGCCAGGTCAGGCGTATGGGTGCGGATACTTCACTGAACCAACGCGATGGCATTTTCGTTCTACGCACAGATCAACTTCAACCAGCTGACCTGATTCTGCTTGAAACAGTTTCAGGTGTAATTCTGGATGAAAAGGACGGGACGCTGGCCGAACACGCCAGAAGGTTAATGAACCGATCCACACGCCTGCCAGAGTTCACCCCTTCGCTCTCCCCATCCCGTGATCCCGAGCCGACGGAACAGATACAACCTCCGGGCAATTTGCTCATGGAAAATGGACTCGGCGGATTCAGCAGCGATGGTCGGGAATACATCATTCATCTTAGGCCAGGACAGAACACGCCGCATCCATGGATCAATGTCATCGCCAACCCGCAATTCGGCTTTCTGGTTTCTGAAGCGGGTTCCGGTCCCACTTGGGCTGTAAACAGCGGTGAAAACCGCCTGACTCCCTGGCGCAATGACCCTGTCACCGATATGCCGGGTGAAGCACTCTATCTGCGGGACGAAGAAACAGGCTTGGTTTGGTCACCTACCCCCATGCCCGCCGGCGCAGATACAGCTCACGAGATCTGTCACGGGGCTGGATATTCAACCTTTGAGAGCCAGAGTCATGGTTTGAACCATAAGCTGCGCCTTTTCGCTGCGCCTGATGCGCCAGTTAAAATTGCACACTTGCGCCTGCAAAATCTGTGGAGGCGTGCGCGCCGTATCACTATTACCTACTATGCTGAATGGGTGCTCGGTACAACGCGCGACTCCCACCAATCCCATATCATGCCGGAGTTTGATTCCGATAAAAATGCTTTACTCGCCACGAACCACTACAATAGTGAGTTTGGTGAACGTGTGGCTTTCCTGGCAACCAGTAAAAAACCACACAGCGTTACCACCGACCGGACTGAGTTCCTGGGACGCATGGGCAGCTTGCGGTCTCCGGCGGCTCTTGGTCGTATTGGATTGAATAGCGCAGTGAATGCCGGGCTGGACCCGTGCGGTGTTCTACAATTGCACGTTGACCTGCTGCCGGGCGCAAGCGAGGAAATCTATTTCCTGATCGGTGAAGGAGCCAGCCGGACTGAAAGCCTGGCGCTGATTGGGCAGGTTCAGTCCCCAGGTCAGGTGGAGGTGATCTGGCAGGCTGTTCAACACCAGTGGGATAACATCCTGAACGCCGTGACCGTTGAGACGCCTGATCCCGCCATGGATTTGATGCTCAATCGCTGGCTACTCTATCAGACCCTTTCCTGCCGCTTGTGGGGCCGCACCGGGTTGTATCAATCCAGCGGGGCATTCGGATTCCGCGACCAACTCCAGGATGTGACGGCATTATTACACACCTGTCCGGGTCTTGCGCGCGCTCATATTTTGGAAGCGGCAAGGCATCAATTTGAGGCAGGCGACGTCCTGCACTGGTGGAACCCGCCATCGGGGCGCGGTGTGCGCACACGTTTTTCAGACGATTTGCTCTGGTTACCCTATGTAACGGCTGAATACGTTACGGCTACCGGTGATGAATCCATTTTGCACGAAAACATACCCTTCCTGAAAGGCGAACCGCTAAAAGTAGAAGAAACTGACCGCTACAGTCATAACGAACCAATGACCGAAGTATTCACGCTTTATGAACATTGCCTCCGGGCGCTGAAAAAAGGCGCGACAGTTGGCGCACACGGTCTGCCTTTGATGGGTACGGGTGACTGGAACGATGGGATGAATCGGGTGGGCATGGGTGGACGCGGCGAGAGTGTCTGGCTGGGCTGGTTTTTGATCGCCACACTCAAGCGTTTTGCGCCGCTGGTTGAGCTAATGAAAGATGATCCTCTGCCTTATCTGCAACAATCTGAGAATTTGTCACGAGCACTCGAGGCACATGCCTGGGACGGTGACTGGTATTTGCGCGCCTTTTTTGACGATGGTTCGAAACTGGGATCCCACGAAAATTCCGAATGCAAGATCGATTCGATTGCTCAATCATGGGCAGTTCTGTCAGGGACACCAGATTCGACTAGGGCGGCGCAAGCCATGGAATCCGTCAACAAATTGCTGGTGAAGCAAGCCGAGCAAATGATCCTGCTGTTTACTCCGCCCTTTGACAAAACGGAGCGCGACCCGGGTTATGTCAAAGGCTATTTGCCGGGCATCCGCGAAAACGGCGGGCAATACACTCACGCTGCCATTTGGACTGCCTGGGCTTTCGCCAAACTCGGGCAGGGAGATCGTGCCATGGAGTTGTTCCAGATGTTGAATCCCATCAACCATGCCAATGCATCCGAAAAAGCAGCGCGCTATAAAGTGGAACCTTATGTTATCGCCGCCGATATCTACAGCGTGCCTCCGCATACCGGAAAAGGTGGCTGGACGTGGTATACCGGCTCCTCCGGTTGGATGTACCGCCTGGGACTTGAAGCAATCCTCGGAATTTCTCGGACGGGCAACGCGCTCAACATTAACCCGTGTATCCCCCGTCACTGGCCGGGATTTAAAGTAGATTACCGCTTCGGGACGACAAATTACAAGATCATTGTGGGGAACCCGAACAATGTCAATCGGGGTATCCGGCAGGTTTTGCTGGATGGAAACCCGCTGCCTGACAACCTGATTCTGTTGGTGGATGATGGTCGGCATCACGAGTTGCAGGTTGTGATGGGATAGGCTGTTCCGCCTAGAGCAGAATAAATATTGATGACTTATCTCAAGACATTAATTGTTACCCATAACAGCAAAACGAATATAATGTTTAATGAAAACCGAGCAATAAATATTCTGACCTAAATCGAGCCACTTCAAGCAATCGAACTTAGAAAAGGGCAAGCATGACGAAAAAAAAGATACGCTCCCAATTAAGCGCGGAAGACAAAGAACAACAATACCGTATCATCTTTGAATCCGCCAGTGATGGAATGATCATCAGCGATTTAAAGACAGGCCGCGTGGTGGATGCCAACCCTGCCGCAATTACAGATGCACGGTTATACGCGCGAGGAATTCATTGGCTTGCACCTGACGGCATATATTCATCCCGACAGCCAGCGCCAATTCACCGAATCCGCCAATGATGTCCATCCCGGAAGTATGTTCGATGTGCCGGCGGTTCATTTGTATAAAGACGGCTCATCGTTCTACGTGGATGTGCGAAGAACAGCAATACCGTTTCAGGCTCGACCGTGCCTGTTAAGCGTCGTCCGCGATGTCACCGAGCGGATCACCGCAGAACGCTTGCTCCATGAGCGGGTGGAACTCCATACGCGCGAACAATCGACTCTGTTGGAGATCTCCCAAACTCTGGCCTCGGCATTGGAACTCAAGCCGGGTCTGATCCTTGACCAATTGCGGGTGCTGATCGAGTACACCCATGCCGAACTGTTCGTGCTCGATGGAACAGCCATGGTCGCTCTGGCTGTACGTGGGTCACAGAGCCTGGAAGAGACGGTGCCTTTCCGTATCCGGTTGAAGGGCCCGGAAACCCTGACGAGGCTGTTCAATGAGCACCAGCCTGACCGTATTGCCGATGTATGGAGCACTGACCCGTCCGCAAAATTTCTGCGGTCACTTTTGGACGATCAGGCGGATTTATTGTTGAAGGGTGTGCGGGCTTGGATGTGGGTTCCCGTGGCAGTCAAGAACCGTGTCATTGGCAGTGTGGGCGTCGCGCATGTTGAGCGGGATTACTTCACCGCTCATCATGCCGATTTGGCCCTGACCGTGGCCAATCAAGCTGCGATCACCCTGGTCAACGCAGAACTGTATGAAAATGCACAGGCGCTAGCAGCACTGCAAGAACGCCAGCGCCTTGCTCAAAACCTGCACGATGCCGTCAATCAATCGCTCTTCTCCGCCGGGCTGATTGCTGATGTTCTGCCGCGGTTATGGGAACGGGATCAGGATGAGGCGCGAAAGTCGCTGAATGATTTGCGCCGCTTGACACGTGCCGCGCAGGCCGAGATGCGTGCGCTGCTTGGCCGAACTGCGGCCCTCCGCAATAACCGATACAGACCTTGGCGACCTGTTGCATCTGTTGGGAAATGCGCTCTCGGGCCGGATCAATATCCCTGTTACAGTGACAGTAGAGAAGGAAGTCATCCTGCCTCCTGAAACACAAGTGGCATTCTACCGGATATGCCAGGAAGCAATGAATAACATTGCCAAGCATGCGAAAGCCAGCCGGGTCGATATCGATTTGAAACATGATGGAACTGCTGTAGAATTACGCATACGTGATGATGGCCTGGGTTTTGATCCTGAGCAAAACACATCCGAACATGGCCACTTTGGTTTGAGCATGATGCGTGAACGTGCGGAAGCTGCGGGGGCGCTGTTAACTGTTACGAGCCATCCCGGTCACGGTACTGAACTCATCCTGCAGTGGACGAAAGGCCCGCAGAAGGAGGCCGAATGACAAGTCTCTCCTTCCCAACCCATCCGCGTCATGCTGGTTGACGACCATACCATGGTGCGCCGCGGACTGGCAACTTTCCTGATGGTTTTCGATGATTTCAAACTAGTGGGTGAAGCCGAAAACGGCGTAAATGCCATCCAACTCTGTGCGGAAGTTTTGCCGGACGTGATCCTGATGGATATGGTCATGCCAGAGATGGACGGGGCAAGCGCAACACGCGCCATCCGCAAGCAGTTTCCACAAGTTCAGGTCATTGCGTTGACCAGCTACAAAGAAGGCGAACTGATCAAAAACGCGCTGGAAGCCGGGGCGATTGGCTATCTGCTCAAGGATGTCTCTGCGGACGAGCTTGCCCGGGCCATTCGTGCTGCGCATGCCGGGCGTGCTACACTATCGCCCGATGCCGCTCAGGTACTGGTCGAGACAGCCAATCTACCACCAGCGCCCGGCCTCGACCTGACCGAACGTGAACGTGCCGTGTTGGCCCTGATGGTTGAAGGCTTGAACAATACACAAATCGCCGGAAGGCTGACCGTCAGCCCGTCCACAGTAAAATCTCACGTCAGTAACATCCTATCCAAGCTGGGGGTATCCAGCCGCACCGAAGCCGTGTCCCTGGCGTTGCGTCACGGCCTCGTCACCTGAGTCTCCTCATCTTTCGGACCCCCTCCCCCGAGTGGCGGAGGCGAACATTCCCCGGCTGACGGATGTGGCTGGGGATTGTTTGTCGTAACCTGAGTGTAGACTCCGTGATGTTATTTTAACTGCGGTGCCTCACCTCCATCGTGGAGTTCTTATTAAGGAATAATCCCATGACGATATTTGACGACATTCTCAAACAATTCCCCCTCAATGTTCAAGTGAAAGTACGCGAGATCTGGGAGGCGTTGGGACCTGAAGAAAAAGCCAGCTTCCAGTCGCTATTGGTTGGTTTCCCATCGGATGCGGGTCTGGTAAAAATACTGGTCAAGTTATCCACCGCCCAGATCCGGCAGGCTTTTGGTAACAAACACCGGGTAGTCATCGTCGGCCCGACCAATGTGGGAAAATCCACCTTGTACAATCAGCTGATACAAAACAAACATGACCAGGCTGTCGTAAGCCCTTTGCCGGGTACCACAACGGAAAATCAACTGGCCGATGCAGCCCTGTTTACCGTGATCGATACACCCGGCGCGGATGCAGTGGGGAATGCGGGCAAGCTGCAGAAAGACCTTGCCCTTTCTGCAGCAGCAGATGCCGATTTTCTCGTGCTGGTCTTCGACGCCATCCAGGGGATTAAAAAGACCGAACAGGAACTATTCAACGAGCTTTCTGCCCTGAAAAAGCCTTTCGTGGTGGTGTTGAATAAGATTGACCTGGTGCCACGCAAAGAACTACAAGGCGTTATTTCGAACGCTGCACAGAACCTGGGTCTGGAGCCCGATCAAATCGTTCCAATCGTCGCTAAAGACGGCAAGAACCTTGGTAAAGTGTTGCTGGCCGTGGCAGCCACAGAACCCGGGATGGTCGCTGCCCTGGGACAGGCATTACCGGAATACCGCTGGCAGCTCGCCTGGCAAACCACCGTCAGGGCAGCCTCGATCTCGGCGGCAATTGCATTGACACCGCTGCCGGTCATCGATTTTATTCCGCTGGTGGTCACTCAGTCGATCATGGTGGTCAGCATTGCCCGCATTTATAACTATAAAATTACCACACAGCGTGCCTCCGAGCTGGCCGCCACCTTTGGTCTGGGGTTCCTGGGGCGGACCCTCTTCCAACAGTTTAGCAAACTGGGAGGGCTGCCGGGCTGGCTGTTGAGCGCGGCGATTGCTTCATCGACAACTGTTGTAATGGGCTACGCGGCCGTGCGCTGGTTCGAAAAAGGTGAGAAGCTTTCGGCCGAGGCACTCAAAAAGCTCACCGAGGGGGTGACCACAACCCTGTGGATACTCTCAAAGGGTTCGGAAAACACAAGCCTAGTCAAAAAGTGCTGCAACAGAGCATCACCAATTCGCTGGAAAACTCACCGCTGACTGATAACCAATCAGCCTGACGCTGATCCCCTGCTCCGGAACCAATGTCAACATTGAGTTTGTTCGCCGCACGGTGTTTTTCACCTTTCGTAGCAATAAAAATAATTTTGAAAGGTCTCTCCCCCAAGTGGCGGAGAGGAACACTCCCCAGCCGATGGATGCGGCTGGGGAGTGTTGATTGTATGATGAAAATAGAGTTGCAGATTGTTCTTCTACTCGTCAGCCTGCAATGACTCATTTAATCTACAAGTCTGTGAATCAAATCCGGAGGTAAGTAATGAAGAAGAAACTTTTCATTTTTGTTTTAATCACCGTAATGTTTTTGATTGTTGCGGGCTTTGCAACTGGTTCATCGGCACAGATCAATAACCCTGTCGCTAAAATGCAAGCCAGTACACCCACTCCCAGCGGTCAAATAAGTGTGCCTGGTGTAAATATACAAATCAGTGCGCCGGGTCCGAACCCCATGATGAATACAGCCGATGCGCACGGTAACATTGCCGGCATCTTGATGGGAATCTGGCACGGGATCATCTCCCCGGTAACTCTCGTAGTGTCATTTGTTAATCCGAATGTGCAGATGTATGAAGTGCATAATGACGGAAGTCCGTATAACCTTGGTTTCCTGATCGGCGTGGCAATCGTGTTTGTCCTTCTGGGTGTATTCGCTGGTTCAAGACGTAGATAACCACGACGTGCGGGAAAAAATAAAATGAATTAGGCAGGCAGCTTTTCCTTCATTTTTATCATGCAGGAAAAGGAGATACCTTATGAATGCAACATTTACAATAATCACTGTAGTTTTGGCGTTGGTGATCATAGGCGCCATATTAGGGCCGATTTTTTCCCGCCATCAACAGTCGAAACGACTCCAGGATCAATTTGGACCTGAGTATGATCACACTTTGCTGGCCCTGGGTGGAGAGAAAAAAGCGAATACAGAGCTGGAAGAACGAAAGAAGCATATTGAGATCTTTAGATATTCATTCGCTCTCTGGTGGATGATCGGCAGCGATTATCTGGCTGATTGGGCAGAAGTCCAATCCAAGTTTGTTGACGAACCCGGACAGGCGATCGTGGAGGCTGACTGGTTGATCATGGAGGTCATGCAGCTGTCTGGCTATCCGGTGTCTGATTTTGAGCAGAGGGCGGCAGATATCTCGGTCACTCATCCTGCGTTGGTGAGTAATTACCGTGCCGCGCGGGTGATTGCGCTCAAAAATGAGCAGCACCAGGCTGATACTGAAGAACTAAGACAGGCAATGATTTATTACCGATCACTGTTCGAGGAACTCCTCGCAACAGAAGACGCCGTTGTTTAAGGAGAAATTGAGATGAATGCACAGAATTTTGGTGAACGTGTGATTACATCAGATATTGCTGAACGAACCGATGGGGGTATGGACAGCCCGGTAGCAGTAAATTCAGATCCTTATGTCGATAAAGGTCTGGTGGAAGCGGCTCTTAACTCCGACGAACCAATGACCGGGACTGTTGTTGCAGCTGACCTTATGGACAAGACGATTACCCACGAAGACCATAAAAATTTGAATGTCGAATTATCGGTGGACTTGCTTACCCGAGAGGAATCAGAGCATTTTCGCGCACGATGGAATGAGATCCAGGGTAAGTTCGTGGACGAACCGCGTTCTGCAGTCCAACAGGCGGATGCTCTGGTATCCGAGGTGACGGAGAAAATCACCCGGATGTTTACCAGCGAACATCGCTTGCTGGAAGGTCAGTGGCATCAGGGAAAGGATGTTTCTACCGAAGACCTCCGTAAAACCTTGCAGCACTACCGTTCCTTCTTCAATCGCCTGGTAGTCTAAAAAGGTTGCTTCGGGGATTGTTTATGCTGCCCTGGCCGTTCATAGCCAGTGGAGCATATTTTTCTCAGGTCATAAAACAACCTGAAGACCATTAGAAACAAAACAAAAGGAGTCCCTACAATGTCAATCGCAAAAGTAACTGAAATCATAGCATCCTCCACAACGAGTTTTGATGATGCGATAAAGATGGGTGTCGCGCGAGCTCATAAAACGCTCACGAACCTCAAGTCCGCATGGGTTGAGAATCAACAGATCAAACTGAACGATAAGGGACAAATCACGGAATACCGGGTCCAGTTGAAGATAACCTTCATTCTTGAAGATTGACCGGAGAAAAGGATTGCCATTCGTTGCAGGGAAACCTGACCAAATTCACAAAGTGTAGGTTTTCCAGGCGTGGGACTGGCATATCTACTTACAGAAGACGGTCATAAAAAGTGAACACCAAATTTCAATAATTCCTGCTAATTAGAATGGACATCAAATGAACAAGTTGGGAAAAATGATGGGCAAACTGGCCGCGAACTCAAATTCTTGCAATCACCACTCTGGCAGCCTGCACCTTAAGCACCTCTACAACCGTCTGCCATGCCACTGATGACCCGGCGAACCCATACGTGGAAATCGCTGTCACCAGTGCTGAATTTAATGAGCACCTTGGGCATCCCGCCGATATCAACCCGGCGCCGGTATCCGGTTGCCCGACAAACACAGTGGAAATCGTCGACAGTAAGATCACGATCTGTCATGCAACCAGCAGCGAAACAAATCCATATAACGAGATCACAGTGAGCGTTAATGGCTTAAATGGTCACGGCAGGCATGAAGGCGACTTCATCCCAGCGACAGAGAGCGGTTGCCCTTTAAATCCAATTGTGGTCAGCGATGGGAAGATCACGATCTGCCATGCAACCAGCAGCGAAAAGAATCCATATAACGAGATCACAGTGAGCGTTAATGGCTATAATGGTCACAGCAAGCATGAAGGCGACATCATACCAGCGCAGGAGAGCGGTTGCCCTACCACCAGACCATAATAGTTTGTTTGTGAAATTTGGATCCGGTAATAAAGAAAGAGGCGGAGTCCTGACCTGCACCCCGATTGTTGGACATGAACCAACTTTTGGGGTGCACAACAATACACATCCATCTCTTTCATTGTGATCATAAGGACAAAAAATGAAAACAATTAAACTCCTATCGTTATTCTTTTCGCTTGCCGTTGTACTTTCCGCCTGCAGCCTGCCGGGAATTTCCAGTACGCCAGCCCAAATCACCAACAAGGTCCCATTTAGCTCCGCTGCAACTATGACCTTGAATGCCTTACTTACACAGACCCATATGGCTATGATCACTCCAATTTTTACTACATCAATGGTGATTGCCTCGCCTATGTCCACATCTTTCCCGACTCGAACACCCCGGTCTGGTCAGCCTATTCCTATACCTGTGAACTTGCTGTATGGTGGCGGTACCATGACGATGAACCTTGCCTGGGCTGATCGCTCGAATAGTGAAGATGGCTATAAAATTTATCGTGATAAGCAGCTAATCGCATCTCTGGCACCGAATTCCACATCTTATGTTGATGTCGCTTATGTTGCCACGGGTGAGAAACTGAGTTATTCAATCGAAGCCTTCAACAAGGACTGGCGAGCAAGCGGAAGCACCATCACCCATGGGTGCCAGTGACAGAGTTTAACTTTCATCTCCCCCAAGTGGCGGAGACAAACACTCCCCAGCCGATGGATGTAGCTGGGGAGTGTTTATTGTAGGATGAGATTATGACCCGCGTATATATAGCCGATGCCAGACCTGAGGAACGCTCCGCCCTTCGTCTGATGATACTTGATCTGAAGATGAAAGTGGTTGGTGAAGCGGCCGATTGGTCCACCACGTTAGCCCAGGCGCCAGTCAGCCGAATAGACATGTTGTTGGTGGATTGGGATTTATTGCCCAATTCGCCTACCGCGGCTCTGGAAGAACTCCGAAGGCCTGCCCGGCTGCACTGGTCATTGTCCTCATCAGCCATCTGGACGCCCGTCAGCAAGCCGCACTCTCCGCCGGTGCCGATGCGTTTATCAGTAAAGGTGAGACGCCTGAGCGTGTGGCTGACCGCCTGCGAACCGTCGCCGCGAGCATTCTTATCAATTGATGCCACCTGGCTGACAGGATAAGGATGTGAAAACCGGCGAATAGCGCCTGAGCGCCGGCGTAAACCGGGACAGCTTAGCTTCAAATGATCCAAAGGAGGATCAAACCATGAACAAAGATATTTTGGAAGGGAATTGGAAACAAATGCGAGGCGAGGCCAAAGCGTGGTGGGGCAAACTCACTGACGATGACCTGGATCGGGTCGCCGGCAAAGCCGAAGTCCTGGAGGGTTTACTTCAGGAAAAGTATGGCTACACCCGCGAACGGGCAGCGGATGAAATCGATAAGCACGTGACAGCTTACGAAGCTAATTTGAAGAAAACCATGCCTGCACATAGCTAATGTTCGTAGAAAGTGCTTTACCTCCTTATCCCTTCCATTGGAGTAAGGAGTAACAAAAACACACGGTATTCCGTGAAACGTAAACATTCACAAAGGAGAAAAAAATGAACCTAATTATCTACTTGATCGCAGGAGCCATCGTTGGTTACATCGCCAGCAGGATCATGCGAACGAACTCATCGACAAGGTCTGCTGCTCGATATCGTCGTAGGTGTCGTTGGTGCTTTCATCGCCGGTTACTTCATCAGCCCTCTGCTGGGCGTTGGCACCATTAATGATGCCATCACCATTCCGACCATGCTGGTCACGCTGCTTGGATCGGTCATCCTACTGGCAATCTACAAGCTCCTCTTTGGAAAAAAGCGTCTCTTCGCTTAGTCTGACCAGGCCACTTCCATCTCGTAATTACTAGCCGGTTGTGTTCGGTAACTCCAAGCTGAGTTGTTGAGCACAGCCGGCCAAAGAAAGAAAGGTCAAAATGACAAACGAAAATAGAGTATCAGAAGTTAGAACGTCACAAAAAGAACCGGAACGAGAGCAACGCATCTTCACTTTTAAAGCCACTCAATTGATCTGGCTGTTGTTTGGAATACTCATCGCCCTGATCGCGCTGCGTATCGGCCTGATGCTGATTGGAGCCAATCCCGCCAGCCCGATCGTTGCCTTGATCTATGGGTTTACCGGTCTGTTCCTGTTCCCCTTTACCGGATTGATCAACTCGCCGACGTCAGGCAACATGGTGCTTGAACTCTCTTCCGTGTTTGCAATGCTGATCTATGGTCTGGTTGCATGGGCTATTGTAAAAGTTGTCTGGTTGATCTTTTACCGCCCGCGTGGACCAGTGGTAGCCGTTACCGAAACAACGACCAGCGAGCACCACAGTACCCCATAATCCTAACGAAGCATGATAGATGTCGCTATCCCCTGACGCTATCAACAGTAAAACCTGGCCAGTAATTGGACCTGTAATAGCCAGCACGAAAAACAAATCAAGCACTTACCATTTTCAGATAACAAGGAGAAAAATCATGACAACCGAGAATACAGTACCCAAATACCACAATAATAATTTTGTAGGCGTTTTAGGTGGACTCTTGGTCGGCGGCCTGGCCGGCGCTATAGCAATGCTGCTTCTGGCACCGCAATCTGGGCAGGAAACAAGAATGATGATCAGTGAAGGTGGACGCAGGAAATACGCAGAATTAAAACAGCAAGGTCAGGTCCTGGTGGTTGAGCAATTGGACCACGTTTCCGAAGCCGCATTAGCCGGGAAAAAGGCTGTCCAAAGCGCTTGAGGCTGAATGAGTCATTTGACCACAAGCCAGGATAAATCCATAAATAGTTGATTGTGAAAAGGAGCTATTCATCATGAAACTCAGTGAACCTAAGTTGTCACATTTTGGATTGCCGTGATCCTCGCGTTACTTGGGGTATTGGCATATGCAGGGACCATCCCCGGATTTTCCACTTATGCTTTCGGGCTGGTGGTTGCCGGGTTTATTGTATTAGCCCTCGGAAACCTGGTCAAAGGGATGTAGCGCAAAGGAGACTTTATGCATATCACTCGAAATATTGGCTTTCTGTTGCTGGCCATCTTTCTCATCGCCTGGGGGCATAGTACAGCTTCTGGGTATTGGTGGCCTCGGCGTGATCCTGGCGATCATCGCCATTGCGGCTGGAATATTCATCCTGATAGGCCGCTAGATCCATAGCCACCCGGCGGATTAGCCGGGTGGCCTGCAATTATTCGAAAAGATATTATAGGAACCATACTGATAATATTCAGGAATCGGGAATTGAAATGCGGATGACAACCTCAAGCAAAATTAAGATCAATCTCCCGTCGCCCACTCCGGGCGAAATTGATATTTAATGCCGGCTCCGGCAAGCCTGAAGAATCACTTCAACAGCTTGCCACGATCCTTTCAGCGATGCAGGACCAGCAGATCTTGCCCGAAGTCTATACCACACGTCCTGATAGTCAGCTTGAAGAAGTTGTCCATGGTGCAATAAAGTCTGGCATCAAGTTGATCGTTGTGGCGGGCGGCGATGGGACGATCGACAGCATCGCAGGTGCGATGGTCGGAAGTAATGCAACTCTCGGCATCATTCCCACCGGCACACGAAACAACGTCGCTTTTAATCTGGGGATCACAGGGGATATCGCAAATTCTGTCGCCCTCCTGCGTCAGGGTCGCCGGATTGAAGATCGATGTGGGACGAGTCCACTGCGGACATTCCCGTACATGGTTTCTGGAAGGTGTTGCATTAGGTCTCCTCTCCGATCTGTATCCCATGGCGGATGATATCCAGCACGGAAAACTTGCACAGGTAGGGGGACTTCTGTCAACCCTCATCTCTGCAACGCCTTCGCGACTGCGCATGGTTCTTGATGACCACAAACACCTCGCTACGATGGCCCATATGCTGTTGATCACGAATATGCCTTTTCTCGGGCCACATTTCCAGATTTCCCCGAATGTATCCTTCAAAGACGGCCGTTTGGACGTATTCACTTTTTCAGATATGAGCAAACTAAACATGCTCTCTTATGCCATGCTGTCTCGCGGAGATTCTTTGGAGGATGTAGGTATCATGCATTACCGCGCCAAGCATGTAACCCTTGTTTCAAACCCGCAAATGCCTGTACTAGCCGACGGTATTCTATTGGGCCAGGGTTCATTATCCGTTCATGTTTACCCGCGCGCCTTGACGGTCATGGCTGGAACAGAGCTTACGGGACAATCTGCGACAACGGTGGCGGTCAATCCCAAGGTGGCGCCCGATGAATAATCGCGTTCCCGAGCCGGTTCCCCTGCCCCCAGTAGTAGCGCATCGCACTTCCTTTTGGTCTGCCCATCGACGCCGGCCGGCTTTCCTGCTGCTCCTGGTGATTGGACTTGTCCTGTTCCTCATACTGCTGCCGGGCGGTGTGCGGGCGTCGCTATGGATGGCGTTGAGCGCCCAGCGAGGACTGGTCGTCTTGCTTTTTCTATTCGCCCTGGTGACATTGTCCCTGATTTGGTCAGCTGGTCAGCGCCTGGACTCCCGGGTTTTTATGCTCTTAAACCTGCGAGGTTATCCCAAATGGCTGGATCGCATCATGTGGCTGGCAACCCAGCTTGGTAACATGCTGGCAGCATTTATTGCAGCTTTCGCGTTTTTCCTGTTGAACTACCGTGAGCTGGCCATCGAAATTATTTTTGGCACGCTCACGCTCTGGTTGCTGGTGGAGACCATCAAGATGTTGTTAGGCCGGGACCGCCCTTTCCTTACTATTGATAAGGCACGCGTCATCGGCTGGCGGGAAAAAGGGGATTCCTTTCCCAGCGGTCATACCACCCAGATATTTTTCATGATGACGTTGTTGGTCAATCACTTCCATCCTGGTTTGGTCGTAGTTGCTGCACTGTATGCAGTCGCTGTTCTGGTCGGTTTCACGCGGATCTACGTCGGCGCGCACTATCCAAGGGATGTCATCGCAGGTGTTGTGCTTGGACTGGTTTGGGGGATTCTTGTAACCCTTATGGAACCCTTCTGGCCTGTACTGCGCTTCTGATTCAACCTCCCCCAAGTGGCGGAGACGGAAACTCCCCGGTCGATGGATGTGACCGGGGAGCCTTTATTGTAAGATGAGTTCAGGCGCCATGTCGGTCTATAGGTCTATCGGTTCCAGAACTTCCAACGGGTGGCATCACGTAAACCACCTTCCATAATCATCATACTGGGCGATTTCGCCCAAAAGGAGAAATATCATGTTGTGGACTATCATCGTAATTCTAGTAATACTTTGGCTGCTGGGTTTTCTGGGTGGAAGTATTAGCCCAAGATTGCCTCGTGCAGGCAGTTGGATCCATGTTTTGCTCGTTATCGTGGTCGTCCTGGTTGTTTTGAACGTGTTGGGAATCGCTTAGACCCGCGTTCCGATAAAAACAGGAGTGGGCAACCTTCCGGTTGCCCACTCCATCACTTTGCAAAGATAGTGCTGATTCCATCCCAAGAGAGGCGAATATCATGAAGAAATGTAATGAAGTGATGACGAAAAATCCCGTTTGCTGCCTGCCTGATGACAAGGTGGCAAAGGTCGCACAATTGATGAAACGCGAGAACATCGGTTCGATCCCCGTGATCGAAAACGACCAGACTCGAAAACTGGTCGGTATCGTGACCGATCGCGATCTGACTTTAAAGAATTGTGGCTAAAGGGCGCGACGCCAATTCCACGAAAGTGGAGGCAGTAATGACCAGTAAAGTAGTAACCTGCCTCGCTGACGATGATTTACAGAAAGCAATGAATGCGATGTCTGAGCATCAATTGCGCCGCATTCCTGTTGTGGATAAAAACAACATGGTTGTAGGGATCATTGCGCAAGCAGATGTGGCGACGCGGGTTGACCAACCGGAAAAAACTGCCGCCATGGTCAAGGGAATTTCGCAATCAAATGCGAAGTGAAAAATTACCCAGTTGAAAAGAGTTATCGATATACAAAGGAGATATAAAATGTCTACCAAAAAAATGACCAAGTCCCAGTTCGTGACTACCCTGGCAGAGAAAAGCGGCCTTACCAAGAAGCAAGCCACGTCAGCACTTGATGCGATCAACGCGATGGTTGCCCAGGAACTCGGCAAGCGGGGACCGGGCGAAGTTATCATACCTGGTCTGCTCAAATTGAACGTCGTTAACAAACCTGCCACGCCCTCAACACGAAGGCGTCAACCCATTCACCAAGGAGCCGATGACCTACAAGGCAAAACCGGCACACAAGGTGATTAAGGTTAGGCTTCTCAAGGCACTGAAAGATGCCGTCTAGGTTCCTGTCAGATGTATCGGCTGGCAACTTGTCATCCTGCAGGATTGGGAAATCTACTTGAATCCATTCCACCGCTTCTATATTGTCATTGCCGTTATCTGGTTATTGCTATTGGCGTTGCTGATCATGTCCTCCTGTGGTACTCAGCTAGAGACTTCCCCTGCGCCTGAGATCATGATGATTGTAGTTACACCTGCGGGAATGGATGGCCAGGCAACTTTGGCAGCCGCTCAGACCCAGGAGAAGATTTACGCCGATAATCAGGCGGCTGCCACTGCGGAAATTATCAGAGCCAATGCACAGGCGACCTTGAATTCGGCCGATGCAACGCTGAGCGCAGCCCAAACCCAGCAGCAAAACAGCGCCGATGTCATTGCTGCTCAAATGGCGGCTGACGCTGAGCTTGTGCGCGCCGACGCACAAGCAACTTTAAATGCAGCCAATTCAACGCAAAGCGCCGCACTGACCCAGGATGCGATCCGGCAGACCCAGGCGCAGGAGCAACAGAATAAGACTTAATTGCTGCTGGGACCCAGACAGCTGTCGCTGACCATATCGCTACACAAACTCAATCCGCGGTTGCGACATCGCAATGGTATACCTCCCAGTCCCGTCTGCGTGCAGAACAAAGGCAGGAAGGTCCGATTGCATTCCTGTGGACCTGGTGCCTGCCGGTTTTGATTGTTCTGTTCGCGGGTCTTTGCTTGTGGGGTTTCTGGCGCTGGTTGAGGATACAGCAGAAAAACCAACTCATAATCGCACAGCCTATCGAGAAGTCGCAAGACAGATTCCTTCCATCCGAGAGCGATATTGTCGATGATCGGTATGGGGTTACGAACCCTGACGAACAAATGACGGCTGGATGGATGAGATCAAGCGTAAATTGATTAAATCGTGAAAAGGATAACGATGATAACCCAGATGGTTGACCTGAATCAATTTCATCAAAGAGCGATGCAGATCAGAGCCCGCGTCCCGGTCATACTGTCGCATTGGGGATTGTTGCCAAAGTTTAGCCGCTGGCGGTTGGCGCAGGATCCGGAAACCGGATTGGTGGTGTTATTTGCCGTTTTACATCAAGATATATCGCTACGCATACTTCAGCCTCGTTCAATGATTACTTCGATCCCCGTTTGCTGCATGACCTGGCTAACGACCTGCAAGTGCAGTTAGTGTCCTGCAATAGCGATGGTCTGCGCTATGGCTTCATCCTGGACCGCGGCTCGGTTGGCAAGCTGCCGACTTACATCGACTTTCCCTTCCTGGAGGGTGACAGACTGCGGGTCGGGATTGTCTACAACGATGAGGATCGACCGGGATTGATAAACCCGCAAACCGCACAAGATGAATCCAGACCGTTTTCCAACGGCGATATCAGTGGCTCGAACTAAGTAAGGACCCCTCAGGCGAAAACATGGATATCCATCCTCCTTCGCAAATGAATAATTGGACCTTCCGGCGGGTCGTATGGGCGACTCTCGTCCTGGTTTTTGTCATCCTTAGCTTCTGGCTTCTTTATCGTTTTGCCCAAGTCGTTTTCATCTTGTTTATCGCGGTCCTGATGGGCACGGTGATCAGGCCAGCCGTAACCTGGTTGCATCAGCGAGGACTTCCTCGGACAGCGGGGGTTATCCTTATCTACCTCCTGTTGCTTGCCCTGGTCATAGGCTTTGTGCTATTGTTATTCCCGTTAATCGTCGAACAAAGTACAACGATTTCTGCCGCAGTGCCGGGTTACTACCAGGGCTTGCGTGAGTGGATGGCTAATAACCCCAATCAATTGATTATGCGTTTGGGCGAGTTCCTCCCTGCGACACAACCGGGCTTTGAGCCGGTACAGCAAACGGGACCGCAAATGCTGGCTTCTGCAGGGCAGGCGATGGGTTATGTGGCATTAGTTTCTAAAGGTATTTTTATAGTCATAGTCATTCTGGTACTCGCTTTTTATTGGACGCTCGATGGCCAGCGAATCGTCCAATCATTGTTGCTGCTGCTCCCAGAGAGCAAGCGCGAAAGTATAGGCGAACTGATTTTAGCCATGGAAACCAAGATTGGTTTCTACCTGGTTGGACAAGGCGTCCTGTGCCTGGCCATCGGCATCATGGCACTGATTGCCTATCTGCTCATTGGCTTACCCAATGCGCTGGTGCTGGCGCTTATAGCGGGCGTGCTGGAGGCTGTACCGATGATTGGGCCGCTGCTCGGCGCCATTCCTGCGGCGGTAATTGCATTATCCATAGCGCCTTCAAAGTTGGTCTGGGTGATCGTTGCATCGCTTATTATTCAGCAATTGGAAAACAGCCTGCTGGTGCCGCGTGTCATGCGCAAGGCGGTGGGGGTCAATCCTTTCGTCTCCCTGCTGGCGATTTTTGCCTTTAGCTCTTTGTTCGGCATTGCCGGTGCGCTCATGGCAATTCCCATGGCGGCCATTATTCAACTCCTGCTCGATCGCTTCGTCTTTCATCCAGTGGCGATGGAACCGGAAGTCTCGACCGGACGCGATTATGCCAGCCGGCTGCGGTATGAAACTCAAGACCTGGCGCAAGACCTGCGTAAACAGGCGCGGTTCAAGAAATGGGGCTCGGTCCTAAAGGTCAAGCAGGTTGATAAAGTGATGGACGAGATCGAGACCATTACGACCGACCTGGATGCTCTGCTGGCAGAAGTCCCTGCTTCGGATACGCCATGACAAAGCAATTGGTAAGGTTCGGTGCGGCGGTTATGACCACGCTTCTGGCGCTGGTGGTGTTGTGGCAGTTCCGGATTACCGTTGTTTATGTGTTGATCTCGTTCGCGCTTGCGGCTGCGCTGCGCCCCTTGGTTGACCGTCTAGCTGGGCGATCCTTTGTAGCGCGCGTGGTCTGGATTTTTCTATACCTTGTGGTCCTGGGCTTTTTCGGCTACTTGCTTGTCTTAACCATTGGAGCCGCGATCTCGGAGATTCAGAATTTGGCTCGCAGTCTATCGGTACAGGATGCATGGATAATGCCTATTTGGTTGGAGGGCAGCTCATTCCAACAGGCGCTTGTTGCGCGGCTGCCACCGCCGAGCAAACTCTTCGAAGCAGTCACCGGCGATCAGGGGCAGCTTGTTCTGCCGGCCTTACTCGGCTTCATGCAGGGCATTGGCGGCGTTGTGAGTGGTGCACTCATCATTCTGTTCCTGAGCATCTATTGGAGCATCAATCAAATTCATTTTGAACGTCTCTGGCTCTCGTTGCTTCCATCCGGTCAGCGCACACAGGCGCGTGGTATTTGGCGGACAGTCGAGCCTGACCTTGGTTCCTATATACGCAGCGAGGTAAGCCTTTGTCTTTTGGCGGGGTTGCTTTTAGGTTTGGGGTATTGGCTGCTCGGATCCCCGTACCCGGCACTCCTGGCACTGGCTGGCGCTCTTGCAAGCCTGATTCCTGTGGTCGGGGTGGCTTTGGTGTTCATCCCGGTGCTTTTGATTGGGTTGCTGACCAGCGTGCAGATGAGCCTGTTGACAGTAATTTATGCACTCGTCGTCTTGGTTGTCTTGGGTGTCTGGGTCAAACCGCGGCTCTTCAACCGCAGGTGGGATAATCCCATTCTGACCGTAGTCCTGCTCATTGCCCTGGCAGACGCTTTTGGTTTTCTGGGTATCCTGGTAGCGCCGCCTTTATCACTTGTATGTCAAATCCTGTGGACCGCCTTGTCAGCCATCGTGCTGTCACTGGGGCTGCCACCCAGGTTTCAGACCTCAAAGAGCGCCAAGCGCGCGTTTGGGACACCATACGGGAAATGGATGGACCGACTCTGCCCCTGGTGACCAGCAGCATGGAACGGCTAACCCATTTGATTGAGAAAGCTGAACCCATTCTGCAAGCGGCTCTGCCGGCTGAACCTTCCGAGCCATTCCGGTCACCTCAGCCTGTCACTTCTGATGGTAGTCCGCCTCGTTCCGCAAAGCCTTGAAGAAACACATGAAGACTGCACCCAGAATGGCAAGGTCGATAGCACAACTATGGCAGAAGAGTATCCGCAACGCACAAGTTCGATAAAGCAGACGCCCGCCTGAAAGATGACGTCGCCCCCTACACCCGCTAGGTCCGCAGTGAGCGTGAGCGCATCGACAAAGCCGAGACCACCCTGCTTAGTCTGCGGCAAAAAATTACGGAACTTCGTGCGCGCAGCCAGGCAGTAGTGAGAGATCCGGCGCGAATAAACCCGTGATACGGTGTCCATTTGAAGCACAAGGAGAACAAACATGGAAGGTAATGGAAAAGTAATCGCGGTGGAGAATGAAATTTTGGCACCGGTTTCCCCGGCTGAGGCAGATCCTCTGCAGCCGGTTCAAGTCAAAGACTCTGTCATCAGCGTCAGACATTTGACGAAAAAGTTCGGCGATGAAACCGTTGTACAGGATATCTCCTTTGAAGTACCCCGCGCTTCCATCTTCGGCTTTATTGGACCCAGTGGATCGGGAAAAACAACCACGGTTCGCTTATTGACAGGTGTCTATATACCCACGAGTGGCGAAGTGACTGTGCTCGATCGCAGTCCGGATAAATTCAGCCAGGGCGATCGGGCACGCCTTGGCTATATGCCACAGCTGTTCGTACTTTACCCCAACCTCACCGTATGGGAAAACCTTAACTTTGCTGCTTCTCTGTATGGCATGGGCTTGTTCAGGAGAAAACGCCTAAAGGAAGCTTTGGAATTTGTGGAGTTGTACGAGCACCGGTCGAAGCTGGCTCGAAATATCTCGGGGGGGATGCTGCGTCGTCTCAGCCTGGCGTCCACTCTGGTTCACGACCCGCAGCTTTTATTTCTGGACGAACCGACCGCTGGGATCGATCCCGTCTTGAGACGCAAGTTTTGGGACCATTTCGGGGAACTTAAAAACCAGGGACGCACGATATTCATCACCACCCAATACGTTAGCGAAGCAGATAACTGCGATCTGGTGGGTGTACAGAACAATGGGAAGTTGCTTCTGGTGGATACCCCTCGTGGTGTAAGGCATCATGCCTATGGCGGCGATATGATCGATTTTCGTACTACACAGCCATTCGATTTCCAGGCGGAGGCTCTACTGCGCTCGCTGTCCTTTGTGCGGGCTAAAACAATTCGCACGGGTCCCGACAGCATGAGGATCATCGTCGATCAAGCCAGCACCGCCACACCCGAACTGATGGCATGGGCGCAGCATCAAAATATTCAGGTGCAGGCGGTGGAGGAATATACGCCGTCCTTTGAAGATGTCTTTGTTGAGCTGGTGCGTCCGGAGGTGAAGCATGGGTAATTTTTTCCGAGGCATAATCCGGGCGTCCTCATTCTTTCGGAAGGAAATTTTTGAGATTTTGCGGCAGCCCCGGTTGGTCGCCACCCTTGTACTGGGTCCATTCTTAATCCTATTCATTTTTGGAATTGGCTACCGTGCCCAGTCGAGCACCGTGCGCACGCTGTTCGTTGCACAGCCTGATAATCCCATTGCCGCCCTGGATTTTGAACAGTATGGGAAATCCATGGGCTTACTGTTCACCTATGCCGGGGTGAATGACGACCAGGCCGATGCTCTCGACCAATTGCAACAGGGACTAGTGGACCTTGTTATTGTGGTGCCCGAGGATGCCGCCAACACCATCAAGAACAATCAGCAGGCCATTTTCACCTTATATCACCACGAGATTGATCCCGTGAAAATAAGCTACATCAAATACCTGGGATGGCTCTACGCGGGCGTGGTTAACCAGCAGGTGCTGCGCTCCTTTGCCGTACAGGGACAGGTCGAAGCAGATCAACTTGCGCACCAACTTGCAAGAAGCCCATCAAAACGTGTCTGCCATGCGCCAGGCTGTGCAAAGTGGAGATGCAATGCTTGCCCAGCAAAAACAGCAGGAGCTGTCCAGCAACGTGGATGTTATTTCCCAGGCGGTGGGAGTCAGCCTGGGTTTGCTGGACGGTTTGCAGCAAGCGAATGGCACGAACGGAGGCAGCGAAGACTCGGTAAAGAGCACGGTCACCGACCTGCGTCAAGACACCAGCCAACTTGAAGATATTTCAGTCACCAGGGACGAGCGGCTTGCGCGCCTTGACAAGGTAGACAATGACATCACCAACTTGGACGGCAAGCTGGCAGAGTTCCAGAGCATTAGCCCTGATATTATTGTCAGCCCTTTTCGCAGCGAGACAAAAAGCGTAGCGAACATCGAGCCTTCCATTTTGGATTTCTTCGCCATGGCAGTATTGACGCTCCTGCTTCAGCATCTGGCAGTTACGTTTGCCGCCTTATCCATAGTTCGCGAGCGAAATGTCGGCACCATGGAACTCTTCCGTGTTTCACCCCTGTCGGCGGCGGAAGCCTTATTCGGTAAATACATCAGCTATATGTTGTTTGGAGGCGTGATCGCGGCAATTCTGTCAGCGCTTCTGGTGTTTGTCCTGCACGTGCCCATATTGGGAAACTGGTGGTATTTCGCCCTGGTCAACATCTCGCCTGATGGCGGATATTTGTAATCCAATGCTTTAGCAAAATTAATCCAGCGCGATTGACGAAAGTCTACGAAACGATAGGGATATAGTACAGTTAAGATTAAACTGGCTAACAGAGCGGCACCGGCCCAATCTGCGGTACCTGTTGGGGTTGAATATCCTAAACTATAGCCTTTTTCGTGAATTGGTCAATGCGTTCAGCCGCTTTCTCATCATTCCCTGGGAAATCATCAATAAGCTCTAAAATTGCATCTTTTGCCGGAGACCCAGTACCAGTAAGGTACTGAGCCGAATTTGATCAGATTGACTGCCTAATGTCCAACATAGATAGCAAGCTTTATTGAATTGATGGATATCG
>CAWHIK010000003.1:0-118156 GCA_963829485.1 uncultured Chloroflexia bacterium | reverse complement strand
TCCCCTTTCGGGGAGGGGCGTTGAGGAGGGAAGCCCACATGGCTATCGGTGCCGATCGCCGTGAGGTCATCGATTAAGTTATGAACAGCGAATAAAACGCCAGGCAAATATCGAAGCAAGTTATCCTTCTATCTAATTCTTTCAACTGTAGGCTGCAGCATCATCTCGCGATCGGTATCCAAGGCTTTAGTAAAGGATGCGCTGTATGCACATCGTATGCAGGGAGCAGCTTCCGTGCTACGAGCTCGCGATTCGCAAGCAGCACCAGTAATAACAGCGCCTGGATCAGATATCGGTTGACGCCGAGCCCGACTGCAATCCCGTTCACATCGCCTCCAAAGATGAAAGGCCCAATGGATAAGTTAAAAGCATCAATCAGCAACAAGAATAATGTGGTGTAAAAGATGCATGCTTTCAAAAATGAACTTTGTAAGAAGTTGCACTTCTCGCCGACCATCAGCAATGAGTACCCCAGCAATAGCGTCAGACCATTGCTTGTTCCAGAGATGAACGCCCATTGAATACCAGATCGTTCGTCCGTTGGAGTTCGAAAAATGACCTCAAAGCCAAACGGTCTCACCTGGAATGCTTTCAACTCTCCAAAAGTCGCTGCTACCAACGCATGCGCTCCTTCATGGACTGCGGCAAAGATTAACGCTGCCAGCAAAAATGCCAACCATTTCTTCATTGGATCATCTCCACGCTGTCTCGACCATCTACTTGGTTTCACACCTACGCTATCGCCAACGTCGAAATGAACGGAATAGTCTGCTGCCGCATGGATCAAGAAGGCGCCCCAGATGCTGTCCGACTTCATCATCAGCTAACCACACGCCAACCCAAGAGGTCAAAGTTTTAAGCAAAACAAATATCGGACACGACCGGCATGAAATTATAAGCCATGCCATGCATTCAGTGCAAAAAGATGGCGGTGGCCAGACCGATCCGTGTAAGCTTCGAGGAATGGTTCGAAGCGCTTCAAGAAGAGCCGCGGAAAACCAGTTCTTCCTAGGCGACTATTCGCGAACAAAGACCATGACCCCCACACGACGGCTACCCACGAGCAGTTACGCGCCCATACTCGATGAATCCATAGCAAAAAACAAGAGTGCGGAAGTGGCGAACGGCGGCAACATAAACCCAGCCCCCAATGCCCATAGACCCAATTCGAGGTTCCCGCGTCGGAGATAAATCGACCCCATGTCAGCGCCTGCGAGTAACTTAGGTCAGCACAAGAATCGGGATCGACGACCAGGATCACCTCAAGTACCTTGCCGACGGCCAATCCGTTTGTGGATTTGATTGGGGGTCAGGGCAAACCTTCCCATCAGCCCTCTGACCCAATCGAGGGTAAGTAATACGTGGTTGGGTAAGCCACCGATGCCACGAAAAAGGCATACGTGACCAACCAGTATTGGCTCCAGCGTTTGGAGTATTTGAAAAGTAATGCCGCCGCCAGGAAAATCGGCGGTAAGTGACCAGGTTATAGGTCAATTCTTTTTCGTTGGGAAGATCTCAAAGTAGTTCGAACCCAATATAAAGATGGCAATTTCGCAAATCAGGAACACGACGAACCAAATAATTCGTTTGATCCAATTCACCTGGGCGGAGATTCTTTTTCGACGAGAGGTGTGTTTGATGCTGCGGTTGTCATGATTTTCTCCTTTTCGAAATGCGGCACAGTTAAGAAAACGCTATGATGGCGCATAATCCTATCGATTCGCTTGTTCATGGACACAATCACAATCTTGAATTACATCCGCCTCCCTCCAAGTATCATGAAAATGATTACCGGTCCAAGTTGAATGACATCGTACAGATAATGGGCGATGATCAGGTGAAAGATGCGCCCAAACCGCAGGTACCACAGCACCATGATCAATCCGTTGAGTGTCACGGAAATAACTCCCGCGTAACCTTGTGCCACATGGTTTAGGCCAAACAAGGATGCCGATAAAAACACTCCAACTCCCAACCAGACCTTTGAGGAAGAAATCTTCATCCAGCGCGTGATGAAGAATACACGGGTTAGCTCTTCAGAGCCTGCCACAGAGAACACCGCAGAGTCCCAGGAACAATGCAGCCAACCATGGGTTGTCAGCCAGGGTGTTCACGAGGTCCACCATTCCACTCTCAATATCTGAGGCGCGGTGAAAGTATCTGGCGATCATGGGGTCTAGAAAGATTTTCACGGAGAAGGTCAACACGACCAACACAATACCGCCGAGCATATCCTTCCACCATACGCCGGACTTCAGATTAAGATCATTTGGTTTTTCCCCACACAGGAACCAAAGTATAAGCAAGAGTTCAGCGATGACGAGTAGGGTATACCCAAAGGCGTAGAGCAGGTAACCTTGGGCTGTAGGGGGTCCTCCAAACAACTGGCTGATGAAGACCGTCAAGGGAAAAATATACCCAAGCAGGATGGCAAGCGCTTGTACCCAGCGCGTGCGCTGCCAGGGTTTTCGTAAATCAAGGGATGGATTATTCATGTTTTTCTCCTTGACAACAAATCAGACTATAAAAGTAGGTCCCGACTTCGCCTGCCTCGAGCGGCGGTAGTGGAGCATAAAACGGACCAACATCCAGATTACCAGTCCCAACAATACCAGTCCGATCACCAGCCCGATGATGAGTGAAGGGCTGATGTAAACTTTTGAATCAGGACGATTAAAGGTAACCAGCACAGGCTCACTCCGGTTATAGGCCTGGTCAACAATTTGGACCTCGATCACGAAGGTTGTTTGCATGGAGGGACAAGCTACAGCCTGTGGATCCATTGCTTCATCCTTTTGCTCTTCCGAAGATGCAGAGATGTAACCACCTGCCACAGAATAGTCTCCCGGAGGATCGGCAGAGACCAACCTGACCTCGTCAAAAACCGCGTCACCGGCTTCATCCATGAAAACGATGTCTTTATGCAGAATCAACTTGCCATCTTGCATTTCCTGTTGCCGATCGGCAACTCCTAAAATTCTCGGAGTATGAGCCGCGTCTGTTTGATCCGCTGGCTGACCAGGGGAACCTGTCACTCCCATTTGGTCCCGCGCCTCATCTACAAGTTTCCGAATGGCCTCAATGACCAACTCCGGCTCCTCTCTCTGAATGGAGTGGCCGGCATGGGAGGCGATGATGTGGGTGCTATTGGAGGATAATCCCACCAGTTCGCTTTGCAGTTCCTGCCAGATCTGCCGTAGTTTGGCGTTGGTCACTGCTGGCAGGAGCGGAGCACCTTCAAAGGTTGCATTGTCAGGACTCCGGCTGATCACTACCAGCGGCAGATCTCCCAGCGGCTTGGCGTCTTTGACCAGGGCGTTGTTAGCCTTGGTATCCAGCCCTTCCTGATCCTGATAGGCGGAACCTTGTGAGTCTGACATGTAGGAGAGCCAGAATTCTCCAATACTGGAGGGCTTTCGACTCAAACAATGTTTTTGGGGGCAACCCTTCCAACAGGCGTTGTCCCATATCCGGGTGGGCTGCGTCCACCAGCACGAGTCCCGCAACTTCTTCAGGATATTGGTCTCTGAACACACGGATTAAAAGTCCGCCCCCGGAATGCCCCACAAGAATATAGGGACCCTCGATATGAGCATTGGTCAGCAAGGCATGCAGATCGCGAGCCATATCCAGGTAAGTGCGAGGTTTTGGCGCTGCGTCACTTTCACCGAGGTTGGCGCGGTCATACGAGCAAACGCGATAACTGCCATCGCCACCGGTCTGTACCTTGATCCAGTTGTAGGAGGTATCGCCTTGTCCAGCTTCCAGAATCACAGTGGGCGTACCTTTACCAACACATTGAAACCAAAGTTTGCGCCCGCCAATGTCAACCAGACCATTCGGCAGCGTCGTCGGTGTGGGCACACCGGATGCAGGGGTGGATGTTTGTTTAAATTGTTGAGTTATAGAGTCTGGCGCTGTGGCCAATGCAGCTGATGAACCGACCGCCAGTATCAGAGCCAGGATGGTTGCAAACATAACCAGACGCAAAGGAAATTGTTTCATGGCAAAAATCCTTCTTATCGTTCCATGGTGACCATTCATTTCAGGTCTCCTTATGTTTCGACCTTCCGTGCTCCTAGGCGATGATCATCACTCCAAGGATCACACAGATGGCGGCCAGCAAAGCGGGAAACCGCAAATCGTTCCAGGTCAACTGACAACCTCGGTGCGCAGCCAGGCGGGTAGTTTGGGGGATACCCAGCGATAGAGCGTGACATAGGTGCCAGCGAGGATCAACCCGAAGACCACATACAGGATAGGTGAAATCCTGGCAGTCATAAGGATATCTTCTCCTAATCCATACACAACATCAGCCGGTGATCCAGGCACGAGCAGGGTTCCCGCGACCAGGCCGACCAAAGTCCAAAGTAAAAAGGCTGCGGGAACAACGATGAGGGATCTTAGATCCTTGGATTCAGTCCAAGCAGCGGGAAGAGCGAGACGAAAAGGAATATCCCTAAAACCGTCAGTATCAATCCCAATGCTTGAAAGATGGCCGGGGACAGACCGGTGAGTCGAGCTATGTTGTTGAAATCGTCCATCACCATCAGGATCACGAGGCCTTGCATCAATGCGGTCCACGGAAAGAGCATCACCAGAGGCAGAAGAGGTACAGAACGACGCTTCCAAAGCAGGACGAAGAGGATGAACGTGGCCAGGACCATCAGGGCTGGACCCGCAGCATGGAACCAGACGTTCTCCCAATCTAAAGGCGGCCTTGCATATCCAGCCATGGCGAAGGGATGAACATAGAACAAGGAAACCGATCCTCCCATGACCAGGGTATGCAATGCATGACCGCCTTCATGGAGAATAAGCAGCATGAAATACACCGGGAAAGCCAGGAGGAAGAGCAAGAGTGTGGATCGAAGCGTTTTCAAATTTTTTTAATCCTATACGTGGTCCTCATCGCTCCCGGGTTTATTGCGAAGGGTCAGTACACCCACGACAATGGGGATGGCGATGAAGATCATCGCCAGGCACAATAGCTACGAACCCCAAATACGAGGGAGCCATCTCAGAGTAAGGGTTGCCAAAATCTGAGGTGTAAGGAAAATCTGATGTTAAGGGCATATTTCCCGTGGCTGTAATCGCTCCGAATAAGCACAAGCATAGTCCCGGGCAGCCGCATAAGAGCACGGCCACAATGGTAGCTATGATTCCACCAGTTTTCTTATTCATAATCTTTTCCTCCTAACAGGTTAATATTTCGATAAGCCGAGTTTCCACGTTAAAAGTGAGGCTTTTATGAAAATATTTTTCATTGACTGATACGGGAACGAAGAATCCCGGTTCATAAATAAAGTGTTCATGCTTATTTTCCATTTCTGATAACAATCCATTTCGAACGAACAATTCTTATCCCTTCCGTGGTCCAAATCACTCCCGGGTTGGTCATAGTTGGAGGCCGATGAGCCATTCCTCGATCAAATCCAGGAATCCCGGTGCAAATGGGATGGAGTCGAGCAAGCCGGGCTTGTACGGATCCTCGTATAAATATGCTATGAGCTTCTCCTGTGACGTAAACCCTTGGGTATTCGCGAACCACAGGAACCATTGCTCCATAGTCTTTTGGTCGTCATCCGGACAGCCGGTTTTAGAAGTGAAGATACTGTGGTTTGCATTCGGGAACACTTCCACCCGGCTTTTGGGGTTGCCAGCCTCGCCCAGGGCTTTCCGGTAGGCGTATGCACCCTGCAAGATATCCCCCTGGCGGTCCTGGTCTCCGAAAATCGCCAGCACGGGGATCCTGACCTGGCTGAAGACAGGGACCGGATTCCACACACCTTCATCTTCAATCGGATTAGCCTGCCAGACCTTTTCAGATGTCACCGGCCAGTATTTGATCGAGACCGGTACAAGCGCTGCCAGGTCAGCCAAGGTCTTGCGGTAAACCTTGTACCCGGCATAAGTTTGATACGAGCGATTCTGGTCCAGTTCCTTCAACAGGCGATCCCTTGCCGCTGATTTTTCCTTAGGCATATCCTGGCAAAGCCCAAGAGCGATCACCTGGTAGGCCATCTCATCATTACCGGATTCGCCCGCACAGGAGACACAGATCACGAAGGCGATATCCTCGGTTTGTGTCAGGGCAATCGGGATCACATAGCCTGCCTGGCTGCCTCCCCATACACCGATTCTGGTCGGATCAATATCCGGGCGGCTTTTCATCAGTTCGATGGCATCGAGCAGGATCTGGGCGCGCTGATGTCGCAGGTTTGGATCACTCTCGTCGAGCTCGGGGGTGGACTCCCCTGTGCCGGGCTTGTCCCAGGCAAAGGTGGCAAAGCCGGCCTGCAACATACGTTCCATGACCGGCGGGAAAAACATGTTGCCAGTGCGGTCGGCCGGGCCGGAACCGTGCACGAAGAGCACCACCGGGAATGGACCGCTTCCGGTCGGCACGCGCAGGTCCCCAACCATCTTGTATTGCCCGGACTGGAAGGTCAGCTCCTCCACCGGTCCGAACGGGGGCGGCGTAGCGGGCGCTGCGCAGGCGGTCAGAAGCAGCACGATGACCAGGAAGAGGAAGGCCAGCTTGCGAGCCCTGAAGGCTATATTTTCATTTCCAACGGTTTGGGTGTTCAATCTTATTCTCTTTCATTATTTCGCCACCACTAGCGAAGCGATGATCATCTCGCCCACACGCTGGACCTTTCCGCCCAGGTTGTAGCCAGGCTCGCAGTGTCCGGGTCCGCCAAATATGAACCCAAATTCCATATCACCACGCCGGATATTGGGATGGTCTTCTGCCGCATCGTGGTACCAGATCTCTGTAACGTCTCCGGACGGGCAGACCAGCAAAATGCGTCGTGCCGGCTGGCCTGCCACATCCAGAGTCCCTTGCGGGATGAACTCGCCATGACCTACTCCCATCGGCCAGAGGTGATCTTCTTCACCGTTACGCCGAAAGGTCATGCGGATGGATTCCATTCCGTAATGGGTCCGTAAGTAGAGGAGATGTCCATTCATAAGCGGATCACTGCCGGTAGTCTCTTCCACGACCCAATCTTCAGGGAGCATGATCGAAAAGCCATAGACCGGGTGGGTGTACGTCCACCAGCCCTGATAGTCCGCCGGGTCGATCGGCATGGCAGTGGGGATCGCTGCGGGTGCAGACGACTTGGAAACATCCTCATCAAACCGGATGCTCTGCAGGAAACGATCGTTGAGATCCCAATCTTCGGTTTCACTGCCGTGCCCGATAAGCACCTCGTATAACTGCCCGCCCCTGGCAAAGTAATACCGATCGGCGGCGGGAGACTGCGGGCTGCGATCATGTCGAAAGTGAATGGCCAATGTCCCGGCGATCTGCGTATCCGGCTGCCGATTCTCGCCCACGAGATAATGATCGGTCAGCCATTGGAACAAGTCCGCATCCTCAGGGGGGCGGAACTCATCCCGGTCGCCCGGATGGCTGATGCTCCAGAACTCCTCCCCCATTCCAGGTCCGTGGATGGACAGGCTTTTATTTGGACTGTCGTTAATTTCCATCACAGCGTCGGCAGGATACTGGAAGCTGTAACCCAGCAGTTCGTTACGATAGGTTCTCCAGCCGTCGATGATCTCCGGCGTCGGTTGAGGCGGCGTGACAGAGGGTCCGCACTCGCCCCTGTAGAACATCCACTCGTCGCACTCGCTGCCATCGGGGAAGATGCAGTAGCCGGTCTGGCTGCCATCATCCGCCGTCCGAATCTCGCTTCGATATCCCTGTTCCTCGCAATAGACCGAGGCGGGGTTGGCCATATCAGCCTGCGGCACCTCCGTCGCAATGCGGTCGGGTGTCGGGGCAACCTGCATCGTTGTGCAGGAAACCATCGCAAACAAAATCAATGTGGTCATCAATGTCGATTTCATTTTTCTCATCCATTAGCTGGTCCTGGTCATTGACCGGACTGAATAACGAACCTTCAAATGTGTACCCATCGAAACCAGCGTTTCACCAAGCCGCACCAACAGGCAGCAATACCAGGCTGCGCGATCCAGCCCGGCGTTCATTAGGTCCCGCGAAACCTGCGCTGCTTCGCGGATATCTCTTCCGTCAGACTGGTTCATCCTGACTCCCAGTTCATGCCAACCGCTTTCCATTCCAAGCTTGCTTTCCATAATTACCTCCAAAACAACGCGATGGGGTTTTCCTAACCACCCATCTTTTTCATCGGCTTCTGATGCTTTAGGGCAACAGCTCCAGCGCCTGGCTTGATGTTGAACAAGCGCTGAAAGTGCTCGACCAAACTCATGCGGGTGCGCTTTGAGTTACCCTGTGGAGAGCCGGCCAGTGCGAACCGGTCCGCTAACCGGTCCTGTTCAGCCATTTTCAGCAACTCCTTGTGGTATTCCAGGTGTTGCTGATCGTCCGGGTTGTAGAAAGACTTTAACATTCGTACCTCCTTGCCTTGCCAAACATCATTCTTCTTTCTGTTCGCTTCCCCGGCAAGCGAATGGGCGATCATTTCTACTAAAGTTCCATTTTCCTGGGGTGGGCCTGGCTCACGGAAGTGAGCGACAAACCCAGGTCATTTATCTTTGTTAAAATCCCGTGCAGGGCGGCTTGATCGACAACCAGTCCTGTCAGTTCGGTCTCATCCTCCGTGGATGTGATGGTGAAGCCGTCGAACCAATCCGACCAGGAGGGGTCAAGGACCCCTTTCACACGAATCTGGTAAATCGCCGGTGTGTCATAGTCCTTGCCTTCCGTCATGGGATCACTCCTGTAATATGAATTTTTCATCGCTCCCATTGTCCTATCGGGGTTGATGAGTTGTCATCCACAAAGTTGATGATTGACTTGATAAATCAAAAATCCCCCGCCTTGGGAGCGGGGGATGAGACCGATCATCAATAGCCTGGCTAGATTAGCCCTAAATCACGGGCTTTTTGAATGGCTTCCAGCCGTCCGTGCACGCCGAGCTTATTGTAAACTACACGAACGTGGGTGCGTACCGTGGAGGGAGCAACGGTCAGCTCCTGGGCGATCTCCGGGACGGAGAGTTTGGAATTGAGGAGGCGCAGCACTTCCAGCTCCCGCTCGCTGAGCGGTTCGGCAGGCGCTTGTTCCTTCCCTGGTTTTTTACCCCGGGTTTTTGATTCTTCTCCCTTGCCCTGAGAGGATTCTTCTGTCATGACGTCCAGAATCTTTTGGGCAAATTCCTTGTGGATTCCCTTTTTCACCGCCTTGCGTCAAAAGCGTTTCCAGCGGTTTCCCCTGTATCACAAACAAATACACATAGCCTTCCGGTTCGCCCATTTCCAAACCAACAGCCAGCGAGGACATGGCTTTCTCTGTTTTACCGAGGGCGGAAAACACCACCGCTCGCATCAGATACAACTCGATCGTCCTCCCCCACAAGCCGGCTTCCTGCAGTTTTGAAATCCCATCGTTCAGGGCTTTGAGTGCCTCGGTATACTCCTTATGAATTATCAGGTACCTGGCAAGAACTGGATGATACATAACACGCATCGCGCCGGGAGTGCAGCGACGCTGCTTCCATTGCAAAAACAAGTCCCAATTTCCCTTTGCAAGATTTAACTTGGCTTCCAGAAATTCCGAGATATCCACGAACCATTCTGATACATTTCGCGCAATCCACATGGACCGTTGGATCGCATTTCCGGCTTCCGTATAATTACCGAGGGCAAGATGGGCGTCTGCGAGGACGGTCAAGGAGTAATGCAGCGTGTCCGCCTGTTTCCATTTTTCGGCAAGAGCCACCGCCTGTTGTGCGGATTTCAACGACTCGTCCAGTTCATTCCACAAACGCAGGATTTCGCCCCTGGCACCAAGCCCAACGGCAAGAACATAATATTCCTCGTCCGCTTGTTCTGCAAACTTGACGACCTCCTGGCAGAGTTCCAACGATTCATGCAAATGTCCCAGACCTTTTAGGACATAGACCAGGCAGGAGGACGCATAAATATACAGATACCGGTTCCCCGATATGAGGCTGTAGGATGCTGCATCCCTGTACGCTTTAACGGCTGCCAAGGAATTCCCGATGTTTTGTGTTGCAAGTCCAAGGATAATGAGGATGTTGGCTCTTTCCAGAGCGTCATCCGGCGGGATCTTGGTCAAAGCCTCGTGCGCAATGTCCCTGGCTTTTTCAAACCGTCCCTTAATATAAGAGATATACGCCCGGATGGACATCCCATGTCCAATGAGGTGCGCGCGCTCCTCTTCATCACCGTTCATGTTAACATCGGATTCCATCTGGTCGATCAAAGCTTCGGCTTCGTCCAACTGAGCGGCGTAGGCTTTCGCCCAGGCTACCGAGATACACAGCCAGGGGCGGGAGCAAATTTCCTCCCGCCGGGTGGAGCGGAAGCGTTCGAGAAGCGCCGGCAGCGCCTCCCCCTCCGCGAGGATGAGGATATTCCCCGAGACCAGGCGCGCGACCTGCTTCATGTCCTCCGCTTCAAGGGCATGCAGGATGGCCTCTCTCAGGTTTCCATTAGCCTCAAACCACTCGCCCGCCCGTGTATGAAGCGCCGGAACATCGGCCGCGCGGCTCGTCATGAGCTGTTTGCGCAGCAGGTCGCCAAATAGGTGATGATACCGGTACCAGCGCTGTTCGTCATCGATGGAAGTGAGAAAAACATTGGACTGTTCCAGTTGGATCAGCAGTTCCTGGCTGCCGGAGGTTCCGGTAACGGCATCGCACAGGGACGAATTCAGTTTGTCCAGGATGGAGGTCTTCAAAAGAAACTCGATCATCCTCGGCGATTGCTGTGCCAGGACCTCTTCGATCAGGTAGTCCAGGATGAAACGATGGCTCCCGGAAAACCGCTCCAAAAAGGCAGGGATGTCATCCTGCTTCTGCATCGACAGGGCAGCGATCTGGAGGCCGGCTATCCAGCCCTCGGTGCGCAGGTCGAGTTGGGCAATGTCGTTCGCCGTGAGGCTCAATCCCATCGTCTGGTTCAGGAACAGGGTGGCTTCTTCCGGTGTGAACCGGAGGTCACGCGTACGCAGTTCAAGGGTTTGGGCGCGCGCCCTCATGCGCGCAAGAGGCCAGGGAGGGTCCATGCGGCTGGCGACCACCAGGTGCATCCCCTGTGTGGACGGCGGAAGATGCTCAAGAAGGAAAACAAGTCCCTTGTGAATGCTGGAATTGGTGATCAAGTGAAGGTCATCAAGGATCAGGATGAATTCTCCAGGGGATTGCGCGATGGCATCCACGAGACCTGTGAGGGATTCCTCCGGAGATGCAGCCGGCAGTATGCCTTCGAGACCCAGCAGGCTCTCCTCCGGGCGCAATTCCCGGAAGGCTGGGAGGGTCCGGAGAGCAGAAACAAAGTACGACCAGAACCGCGATGGCGAGTTATCCGCGCTTTCCAACGTCAGCCAGGCAGCCGGAACCGGCACCTGGTGAACCCATTCGCTGAGCAGCGTGCTTTTTCCGTAGCCCGCGGGCGCAGACACCAGGAGCAGCTTTCGGTCAAGGCCGTTATTCAACTGGCTGACGAGAGACGGCCGTTTGACCCAGGTCGGACGGACCGGGGGTACAAGGATCTTGGTCTGGATCAGGGTCGATGGCATCTTTGTTTAGCAATTTATTTATAACGCCGGATTACCTGCGTACGTTTTTACAGATAAATAATACACCACAACTTGGGTTTTAATTCAACCACTAAAGACTTTTTTTCCAAACGGCAATATGCAATAATGTGAATTAATGTACAATCATAATGCAAAATAACTCAGACACCGGACAATCCTTACTAGCGGAAACAAATTATGTCACAAGGCAGGTCCCCCGCATGGAAATAAAGAAAATCCTGATCGTCTACGCCACCAACGCAGGGACGACCGTCGATGTCGCCCAGGCTGTCGGCGAGGAATTAACCCGAGTCACCCAGCTCCAGGTGGATGTCAAACGGATCGATGAAGTCGACTCCTTCGAGCTTTATTCCGCGGCGGTGATCGGCGCGCCGATGATCTTCGGGTGGCACCGAGGAGCGAGAAAATTTCTCAAGAAACACCAGGTCTCCCTGAGCAAGATCCCGGTGGCGTATTTCGTCACGGCGATGAACCTGACCAAAACGGACGAGACCAGCCTGGACGGAATCCCGCTTTCAGTGGACCCGGTTGTCGCGAAGCAGGTTAAACGGGAAGGCCATCTTTCCTTCAAAGAGCGCTATTCCCTGCCGTCGAATTATCTGCGTCCCATACTCAAGTCAGCGCCAAAAGTCAAACCCGTCGCGGTCGCCTTCTTCGGCGGGAAGCTGGCGATGTACAAGATGAAATGGTGGCAGGTGCTGTTCGTGTTGATCTTCATCCAAACCCAGCAGGGCGGGTCGCACAACATGCCGTTTATTCGGGAGTGGGCAGCGGGACTTGCAGACCGTTTTTCGGCAGGCGCGTAAAGTCTGCCTTGATTTGGAGGATGGACATGGAAGATAAATCGATCATCATCATCGGCGCGGGGTTCGCCGGCTTGTCAGCGGGAATCTACGCCCAGATGAACGGGTACAAGTCTAAAATTTTCGAGATGCACAGCCTGCCGGGTGGACTGTGCACCGCCTGGAAGCGCGAGGGTTACACCATCGACGGCTGCATCCACTGGCTGGTGGGGTCGAATCCCGACTATGCCATGTACCGTTACTGGCAGGAGGTCGGCATCGCGCAGGACCGCGAATTCATCAACATGGACGAGTTCATGCGCTATGAGGGCAGCGACGGGCGTACCTTTGTCATCTACAACGATGTGGACAAACTCGAGAAACACATGCTCGAGCTTTCTCCGCAGGACGCCGAGGTAACCCGCGAGTTCATCAAGGGTATCCGGCTGGGAATCGCATTTGACCCTCCGTCCGAGTTTGACCCCTTCCTCAAACGGACTATGAAAGGTCTTAAGTTGGGCTATTGATGATCACCCGCGGCAGGGAATTTCAAAAATGGCTTGCCCTCACCATGGATGTATTTTCAAAGCGGTTCAAGGATCCGCTCATCCGCGACGCGCTGTGCGAGATGTGGTTCCCGGAATTTCCGATGTTCTTCATCCTGTACACCCTGGCCTACCTGAACAACAAGAACGCCGGCTACCCTATCGGCGGATCGCTGCCCATGTCGCTGGCTCTGGCCAAACGCTACCGTGACCTCGGGGGTGAGATCCACTACGACAGCCGGGTGGAGAAGATCCTGGTCGAGGAGAATCGCGCCGTGGGGATTTGTCTCGCCGACGGCAGCGAACAGCGCGCCGGGCGGGTCGTCTCCGCCGCAGACGGGCATACCACCGTCTTTAAGATGCTCGACGGCAAATACGCCGATGAAAAGGTCCGTGAACCGTACGAGAAGTGGAAACCTTTCCCGCCGTTGCTGTACGTCGGTCTGGGCATCAACCGTTCGTTTGACGATGTGCCCAAATCCGTCTCGGGTTTTAGCTTCGCACTCAAGCAGCCGACGGAGATCGGGGATGCGGTCCAGGACCGGCTGCCTGTGCACGTCTTCAACCAGGACCCGACGCTCGCGCCGGAGGGCAAGACCAGCGTGGTGGTGATGCTGCCCAGCAACTACAAGTACTGGAAGGAACTCTCGGAAGACAAGGCGGCCTATGACGAGAAGAAAAGCCAGGTCGCGCACACGGTGGTGGAGCTGCTCGATCAGCGCTTCCCCGGCATTTCGGGGCAGGTGGAAATGGTGGACGTGGCCACGCCGGTGACCTTCGAGCATTACACCGGCAACTGGCAGGGCAGCTTCGAAGGCTGGTTGATCACGCCCGAGAACGCCTCCACGGTGATGAAGCCGATGAGCCAGACCCTTCCCGGATTGCAGAACTTCTTCCTGTGCGGGCAGTGGGTCGAGCCGGGCGGAGGTCTGCCGACGGGAGTCATGTCCGGCCGGCGGCTGCTCCAGGCGCTGTGCAAGGAGGATGGGACGAAATTTCAGACGACGATCGCCTGAGATTCAAAGCGGGCAGTTTTTACGAACGAGGGACGTCATGAAAATTGAAATTGGCAATACGAAGCCGGAAAACTTTATCGATCGCTGGCAGGGGGAGTTCAATATTTTCTCACATTTTGAAATGGCGTTGGGCATCCCCCATGCTCTTTTTCTCATTACAACGTTCAAGGATAATGGAATGCCGAACGCATGCTTTCAGTCCTGGAGTTCTTTCTATGGAGATGCCGGCGGGTACTACGTGTTAACTCCGCTGGTCCAGCACACTCATACCTACCACAATATTCGAACGAGGCGGGAGTTTTGCGTCAATTTTGTGAGCGCCCGGTATTTTGATGCGTGCTATCAAACGGTGTTCAACAATGACTATGAAACTGATGAGATCGCGATCGGCGGTTTTACAGCGGAACCGGCTCGCTGCATTGCCGTCCCCCGCATCAAGGAAGCTTTCTTATCGCTGGAGTGTCAGTTCAAAACCGATATGGACTTATCGGAGAAAGGTATTCAATCCCTGGTTATCGGTCAGGTCCTGTCAGCTGCCATGGAGGAGGATTATCTCAATGGATCGGAAAAAAAGTACGGGCAGGACGGTTTCATGTATTACGGAAATGAGCTTTACGACTTTGCCTCTGGTGATCAAGGAGAGAGAAAAGTGGCTTCCCTGAATATTCTCAGGAAGGCATAACAGGGTCGCCGCGAATTAAAAGCCTCGCTGGCGACAGTGGGTGGAGCCGGTTGGTAATTGCTTTAAGGAGCTCTACATAAGGAGGTGTTCATTATGAAAGAAAGAGTTCTTGTCTGGGAAGGTTGTACAAATGTTCGTGATCTCGGCGGCTTAAGCACTGTAGACGGTCGTACGACTCATTGGGGAGCCGTTGTCCGGTCGGATACTCCCGCCAGGCTCACCGAGGCGGGTTGGTCAGCGCTATATGAATATGGGATCCGTACGATACTTACGCTGAGCACTCATGGCAAAACGGAAGACGAGCTCAACATATCGCCGCCTCATTCTGATATCGTAACGGTTCAGGTAGCCATAGAAGACCTTACTGATATGGAGTTTTTGCATAAGTGGGCTGCATCCGATCTATGGTGTACGCCGCTCTATTATTCGGATGTGCTTCGACGGTGGCCGGAGAGACACGCTGCCGCTATTTCTGTTGTCGCACAGGCTCGACCTGGCGGCATTCTTATCCATTGTGTTCGTGGAAATGATCGCACAGGCATTATTACTCTTTTACTGCTCGCACTCGTTGGCGTTACGCCGGACGATATTGTTGCGGATTATGAGTTGAGCCCCGATGCTTACCGAGACGAGCTTCTTGCTCGCGAACATACATCTGTTCGAGAGGTTTTACTCAGCACACGTGCAGAGCTTGATATTGATAACTACCTTGGCATGGGCGGGGTAAGTCAAGTTGATTTGGCGGCCATTCGTAAGCGGCTTTTGGGGTAGGCTGTTTATGGATATACTCCTCGGACGGTCCAAGACATCGTACACCGGATCCGCGCGGGGACAGGCTGCTTCAAGGCTCTGTGCAAGGAAGATGGGACGAAATTCCAGACGACGATTGCATAAGTCTGTGCTTGAATTCACAATTTTGTCGTGCTACAATGCATTTACCAAAATGATTGTCTAAACAACGACCGGAACTCCGATTCCAAGACTTGATCATTGATCTTTGCCCCCTGGAATAAGGTCTTGGTACTCACAAGAGCGAAACCTTCCGCATGGGTTTCGCTTTATTTATTTAAATTCTTTTAGAACGAGTGCAAAAAGATAGTTTGCCTGTTATTTATCCAGGAGGTTGACCATGAAAAGGTATGCTCACATCACCATCATTGCACTTTTTATGGTAATTCTAACGGCTTGTGCAACGCCGACTCAAATCTTGTCAACAATTTCCCCATCTACAGAATCATCGAAACCAATCCAACCCAATGCTGCAAACTTTAAGAACGCCCTCGTGTACGATTCCCTGACAATGTATAAGGTCATTGTCGAAACGGTCCAATATCCGAGCTTAAGTGACCAGTCCAAGACGCTCCCTATGGATATCTTCTATCCATCAGATCGGCGGCCTTCGGAGCTTTTACCGGCCGTCATTCTTGTAAATGGTTTTCCAAATAGTGGAAAATACAAGGGTAGAACTTTGGATCACTTTCAATCCTGGGGGCGATTAATCGCATCTTACGGATTAGCCGCAGTGGCGTTTGACAGCCAAAATGCGAGTGATTTGGATGCCGTTGTTGGATATATCCAACAGAATGGCGTCGACCTTGGTATTGATAAAAGTAAACTAGGCCTCTGGTCTGTATCTTCCTCTGCCGGGCTTGCTAGCTCTTTCGCATTCCAGGAAGACAGAGATTATCTTAAATTCGTTGTATTTTACTACCCATGGATAATGACACCGGACAATTACCTGCGCGAGGAGCTGAACGCAGCCTGCTTTAAGATCGGTTGTCTTGGCGCTCAACTGCCTGACGTCGAGCTGCTTCGAAATGATCTTCCAGTGCTTATTGTGCGATGTGGACGAGATACTCCTGACCAAATCGCAGTTATCGACCATTTTACCCAGCTTGCCACGGAAGCAGGAGTTCCATTAACACTGGTCGATTTCGATGAGGGTCGTCATTCGTTCGATCAGCGAACAGTCAGTGAAGGCGAAAATAGTAACGAGGCGACAGAAATTATCCAACAGACCCTCGAGTTTATGAAGGAGAACCTGACCACCCCATGAGAATTACATAGTGACCTAATATCTGTCACCTGGAAAAAGGAGGATGACCATGAATAAAATAGTCCGTTTCACCTTCACTATGCTTTTAGTAATAGTCCTGACAGCGTGCGCATCGCCTGCTCAGACTTCGCCAACTTCTGTTGAAGCAATATCGACACCAATTCCTCCCACGGCAATTTCGGCAACGACTTCTCCTACAAAGTCCAATTTCATGAACGCATTGGTCTACGACACCCCGGAAATGTATGATATCCCCATCGAAACGGTCCAGTATCCGACCCCGGGTGGAAAAACCGATACACTCTCCATGGATATTTTCTATCCTGCCAGATCGGAAGCCCGGAAAACTACTGCCAGCTGTTATTGTGGTAAATGGTTTTCCAAACAACGAAGCTTGGAATAAACGAACAGTGAGCTACTATCAATCCTGGGGACGTTTGATCGCAGCTTCTGGGCTGATCGCAGTGGCGTATGACACAAGCAACGAGAATGACCTGGAAACTATCATTAATTACATTCAACAGAAGGGTGCGGATCTTGGAATCGACGGCAACAGATTGGGTTTCTTTTCTATGTCTTCCTCTGGCGGGCTTGCAAGTAACTTCGCATTCCAGGAGGGAAGAGAAGTATCTGAAGTTCGCTGTCTTCTATTATCCATGGATAATGACCCCCGACAATTTCGAGCGCGAGGAGGAGGATGCGGCCTGTAAACAGATTCGGTTGTCTTGGTGCTGAATTGCCAGATGTCAAGCAACTCCGAACCGATCTTCCTGTATTAGTCGTGAGGCCTGGGACGCGATAGTACTCATAATCTCGCAATTATTGACCATTTTACCGAGCTTGCCAAGGAAGCGGGTGTTCCACTAACTCTTATCAGATTTGATCAGGGTATACCATGGTTTCGATTGGTTAAGAAATATCCCTCCTGGCGAAAACAGAGACAAGGCCATAGAAATCATCAAGCAGACCCTGGAATTCATGAAGGAACATGCCTATGACCCATGATATTTGACGTTGTACTTACCTATACGCTGAAGCCGCCATTTTGGCGGCTTTTTTTCCCGCTTGACAAACCCCTTGAAATGATTATAATTAGTGTAGAATGAACACTAACTATGAGAGCCTACGAACTTCCCGGAGTGACCGTTGACCTGGTGATCTTCACCGTCAGCGAGGGACTGCTCAAGGCGCTGCTGGTCAAGCGGGCGGAAGAGCCCTTCGCAGGAAGCTGGTCCATCCCGGGCGGGTTTCTCAAGGCGGGTGAATCGCTCGACGAGGCGGCGGTCCGCGTGATGCACGACAAGACCGGCGTCAAGGAAGTCTATCTCGAGCAGCTCTACACCTTCGGCGACCCGGACCGCGACCCCCGCGCGCGCGTCATCACGGTCACCTACTTCGCGCTCATCCCCTGGAAGAACCTGATGCAGCCCGCCTCGGCCAAGGTCGCGGATGTAGCCTGGTTCCCGGTGGACGGCCTCCCCACCCTGGCGTTCGACCACAAGAAGATCATGAACTACGCCATCGCCCGCCTGCGCGCCAAGGCCAGCTACAGCAACATCGTCTATGGATTGATGCCTGAGAAGTTCAGGCTCTCCGACCTGCAGAAGATGTACGAGATCATCATCAACAAGCCGCTGGACAAGCGCAACTTCCGCAAGCGGATGCTCGCGACCGGTCTGCTGCAGGAGACCGGCAGCAGGGACATCGCCGGCGCCCACCGCCCGGCCATGCTGTTCAAGTTCAAGAAATTGAAACTGACTGTCCTGGACTAGTTAATTTTTTTCGCCTTAGTTAGTGTAATAAATACACTTACTAAAGGACAGCAAGGAGAAACCGATGAACCTCGAACTGGAACAGATCGCTCACAACCTGTCAAACGCCGTTCGACCCGAAGATGTATTCGGACAAATCGATGCAACGGGCAGCGATCCCCTCCCTGCCCTGCGCAGGGTCTACCGTTCCCTGGTGAAAGCGACGCACCCGGATGTTTATCACAGCACAGACGAGAGGCTGCTCGCCCAGACCGCCTTCCGCCAGTTGATCGAATGGTTCGAGAAAGCTGAAGAGAAGGTCAAATCAGGGAGATACGGCCGCAAGGAGACGATGATCCTGAAGACCAGCCGCAGATACTATGAGATCGAAATTGACTTCAAGGAGGACAGACTTTTCAATTACTACCCTTGCAGCTTCAGGGAAAAGGGAAAGGAGTTCAGCAGCATGCTCAGAATCACTCGCGACCCGAGGAACAACGATCTGGTTGCGAATGAAGTCCGTATGCTGCAAATGCTGGGAGGCAGCAGTGATTGGACAAAATTCTCTCCCTACTTTCCCAACCTGATCGATGCATTTATCTTCGATGATGGCGGTTCGTGCCATCAGGCTGCGGTGGTTGAAAAATATGAGGGCTGGTATTCACTGCAGGATGTCCATCGAAGATACCCGGATGGAATCGACCCCCGGGACATGGCCTGGATGTGGCGCCGGGTGCTGACCGCGCTGGGATTCGCGCACACCAACAGCGTCATCCACGGAGCGATCCTGCCTCCCAGTGTCTGGATCCAGCCCGAGCAGCACGGACTGATGCTCATGAATTGGTTCCACGCCGTCCGCTCCGAAACGGGAGAACTCATCTCGCGCATCGACCCGGATTTCAATGCCTGGTATCCGCAGGAGATCCACGATCACGAAGCACCAACATTTGGAACAGACATCAGCATGTCCGCAAAACTCATGATCCATCTTTTAGGAGGTGATGCCGAAAGAAACAACATCCCCGATTCGGTCCCGCGCGAGATGCGCATGTTCCTGAAGGGCAGCGTCCTGCCCGGAAAACGCGCTCCCCAGGATGCCTGGGCTTTACTGCAGGAGTTCGACGACCTGCTCTTCAAGCTCTGGGGAGAGCGCAAATTTCATCCATTCCAAATGGTTTAACCCAACGCCAAAGGAGGCAAAAATGGGAAGCGGAAAATGGTCCACCAATGTTTATGACGAACACGCACGTTTCTTATCATCCAGCGGAAAAGGCGCCTTCGACTACAGCGACGGCATGCATCGCGCCGGCAGATCGTCGTGGCATGCGCACGACACGCTGAATCCGTGGAAGGTCAAGGTCCGCGAGAGCCGCGACAGCGACGAACACCCCGACTCGACCGCCATTGCAGTGCTGTTCGACGTCACCGGCTCGATGGGCTCGATCCCTGTCACGCTGCAGAAAAAGCTGCCCGAGCTGTTGGGCTTGCTCCTGCGCAAGGGATATGTCCCCGACCCGCAGATCCTGTTCGGAGGAATCGGCGACGCGACCTGCGACCGGGTCCCGCTGCAGGTCGGGCAGTTCGAATCCGACAACCGCATGGACCAAAATCTGGAAAATATCTTCCTCGAGGGCGGAGGCGGCGGCCAGCGCACGGAATCCTACGAGCTGGCGATGTATTTCATCGCCCACCACACGGACATCGACTGCTGGAACAAACACGGACGAAAGGGCTACCTGTTCATCATCGGCGACGAGATGGCGTATGACGCGGTCAATCACCGCGAGGTCGGCGCGGTCATCGGCGACGGGCTGCAGCAGGACATCGCCACCGCCGCCATCGTCAAGGAGCTGCGCGAACGCTACCACGTGTTTTACATCCTGCCGCAGGGAGCCAGCTACGGCGGCGACGCAACCATCCTCGGCTTCTGGCGGAAACTGCTCGGGCAGAATGTGCTTGAGCTGGAGGATCCGGAGGCAGTCTGCGAGACGATCGCGCTCACCATCGGCATGACCGAAGGAACCATCGATTTGAAATCAGGTGCAGCCGACCTGAAGGATTTCGGCGTCACGAACCGGACTCTCCAGGTGGTGACCACTGCGCTGGCGAGCATCCCGGCGGGGCTGGTGAAAGCCAAAGTTCGAGGAGGCGCACTGCCCGGTCTTGGAGCGCGGCCTTCGCTAACCGGTAAATGACAATAACAGTGTGTGGGCGGATTGGCAATCCGCCCACATCCCAATTTCCCTCAGGCTAAAATCCTGACCTGCAGGACAACAGAGGGCATTATGAAACCCAATACGAATCAAGCCATCTTGATCGCAGACCTGGGGTACGGAGACGCCGGCAAGGGGAGCATCGTCGACTACCTGACGAGGACCACCGGCACTCACACCGTCATCCGTTATAACGGCGGAGCGCAGGCCGCGCACAACGTCATCACGCCGGACGGCCGGCACCACACCTTCGCGCAGTTCGGCAGCGGGACCTTCGTCCCCGGCACACGGACGCATCTCTCGCGCTTCATGATGCTGCACCCTCTGGCTCTGCTCGCCGAGGAACGGCATCTGCAGTCGCTGGGAATCAGCGACGCCTTTGCACGCCTGAGCATCGACCGGGATGCGCTGGTGACCACACCGTTCCAACAAGCTGCCAACCGCATCAAGGAAATCGCGCGGGGGGATGGGCGTCACGGAAGCTGCGGCATGGGCGTCGGCGAGACCATGTCCGATTGGCTGGCACATGGCGAGGGATGTTCTTTTCGCAGGAGACTTGGACGACCATGCTGTCACAGTGAAAAAGCTGAAGCGAATGCGGGAGATAAAATTCTCCCAGCTCAAACCTGTTCTGGAGAACTGCCCGCGAAAACGAATCGATCACCAGGGAACTGGAACCCTTCCACGATCAGGCATTCATCGACGCCACCGCAGATACTCTATCAACATTCGCCCGGCAGGTGAAAGTAGTAGATGGCGGACTATCTGGGCAGTTTCGTCAACCAACCCGGCGTGACTCATCTTCGAAGGCGCGCAGGGAGTCCTGCTCGATGAGTGGTATGGCTTTTATCCCTACAACAGCTGGAGCACGCTGACCTACAAGAACGCGGATATTCTGCTTTCAGAGAATTGGACTTACCGGCGAAGTCTCTCAAGCTGGGATTAATCCGCGGATATGCCACGCGGCACGGCGCGGGTCCGTTCGTCACCGAGGACGAACTTCTTACAGCGCAACTTCAGGATACGCACAATGGGAACAATCCCTGGCAGAGGGATTTCCGTGTTGGCTATCTTGATTTTGTTGCTTTACGGTATGCTCTCAATGTAACAGGACCCATCGACGGCCTGGTGGTCACAAATCTGGACCGGATGAATGTCAATCGACAGATGGAGATTCTGCAACCGGTATAAAACCGACGGAAGATCCTTCGCTTGTGGCGGACTCATTTCGAGACTGGACGGCGAGAGGCATCAGCGAAATCAAAGTCCCTGCAGACCCGACAGATCTGGGCAGACAGGAATCGCTGACAAATCTCTTATTCAAAATGGACCTCAGTATGACGGTTGCGAAAAGAATGAAAAGCATACACTCTCGAATTGATCAGCCAAGCCTTGGGAGTGCCTGTCTTGTATACATCACATGGACCGACTGCGTTGGATAAGAAATCTTATCCTTACGTCTTGAACCCTTTGAGCGACAAGAGGCCGGAACTAATCGGGCAATTTCCTGCCTCTATCGGTAGATAAGTTCCCAATCCATGCCGGTGTACATGCTGCCGACCTGATCGGCATAACCGTTATACATGAGCGTTTCGCGGCGTTGTAAATTCTCCGATCCGCCGCTCGGTGGCTTGCGACCAGCGGGGATGGTCCACCTTGGGGTTGACATTGGAATAAAAACCATACTCGTTGGGGGCAATGGTGTTCCACAGTGTGGCAGGCTGGTCGGTGACCAGCTCGATCTTGACCACCGCCTTGATGGACTTGAATCCGTACTTCCACGGCACGACCAGCCGGATGCCGCCGCCATTTTGAGGGGGCAGTTCTCCGCCGTACATGCCGGTCGCCAGCAGGGTCAGGTCGTTCATGGCTTCGTCCAGCCGCAAACCTTCCTGATACGGCCAGGGGTAAAGAGGATTCTTTTGCCCGGGCATTTCCTCAGGCTTGAAAATGGTTTCAAAGCGGACGAACTTCGCATCGGAGGTAGGTTCCACCTCCTGAAGCAGCTTCCATAAGGGAAATCCGACCCACGGGATGACCATGCTCCAGGCTTCGACGCAGCGCAGGCGGTAGATGCGTTCCTCCGGCTGGAATTTACCGATCAGGTCGTCCACGCTGTAGGTGCGGGGATTATTCACCAGCCCATAGACCTGAACATCCCAGGGCGAAGTCGGGAAATGCTCCGCCAACCGTGCAACGCCTTCTTTTACGGTCGTGAACTCGTAGTAATTGTTGTAGTTGGTGATATCTTCGTAACTGTTGACAGGATCGCCCAGTTCGTCAGTCTTTGAGGCGATGGTCAGGTCAACTGGTGTGGCACCGGATTCTAAATCACCTGACCCGAGCGTCTGGGGAGCACAGGCAGCCAATACCACGCTGCCGGCCACCACTCCTGCGGCTTTGATAAAGTCCCGTCTCGAGAGATAGGCTTCCTTGGGGGTGACCTCGGACGAGGGGATTTGCGGATAATGGGTCTTGGTCATGTTGAACTCCTGATTTATTTATCTTGACTTGAAGGCTCTCTTCGATGAAGGTCAATAAGGGTGCAGTTTTTTATTTAGACAATTATTATTATAAATAGAAGATATTACAGCAAGATTAAATTAACATCGAGTTAGAAAACAGAATAAAAACATTGACCCTTCGGGATTATTTCGATAAACTTAGTCTGCATTAATGCGTTAGGTTTTTCGAGTGAAGAATGACATTTTTCAGCGGACTTGAAACCTCCCTGTTATCCACCATCCAAAGCATTTACGATGCCTGGGGATGGTTTGGCGTGGCGGCGCTCCTGGCTTTCGAAAACGCCACGGGTATCATGCCCGGCGAGATCATCCTCGGTTTAGCCGGCTGGATGCTCATCGAGGCGCACCAATTGCATCCCTCCATGATTTTTGTCGGTGGATTCTATACCGCTGTGGGATGCGCCATCGGCGCCTCGGTCACCTATTGGGTGGCACGCCTGGGCGGGCGCCCGCTGATCGACAAAATCGTCCGCTGGGTACGCATGAACCCCTCGCACATCGACCGGGCGCAGGCCCAGTTCCAGCGCTGGGGAGCCGGGCTGACGCTGTTTGGCCGATTCATCCCCGGCCTGCGTGTCCTGATCAGTATCCCGGCAGGTCTGGCGCGCATGTCCTTCGCCACTTATTTCATCGCTACGTTCATTGGTGTTTATATCTACAGTACATTGATCATCGGCGCGGGTTACCTGGTGGGACATGAATGGCCGCTTGTCGTTGCTTATGGAAAGCAAACATTGCCCTATCTGATAACAGCCGGTATCATAGCCCTGGCAATTTATGCCATACTTTATTTCCGCTCATCGGTTCAGAAATTCTTTACTGTTCGCGCGAACGAGAAGTAAGCAGCCCATCCCTTCATTTAGCCAACAACAATTTGCAGGGAACATAATCGCTCCATAAACTGCAGAATTCCCCCCTGATCGTTTTGCGAACAGGGCACGGAAAGGCTGGATTACTACCATCCAGCCTTTCCGTGCTTTATGCCACTTGATATTTCCGGGAAAATCCATTAATTTGGATTATCAACTTTCCAGAAAGGTCAATGTCAATGAAAGCCTCTCGTTTCGAAGTCCTCAGCAAAGACGAAATCGAACGGATCCACGCCGCCTCGATGGAGATCCTCGCCGAAGTAGGTATCAAGGTCAAGTACAAGAAAGCCCGCGATCTGTTCAGGGAGGCAGGCGCTGACGTGGACGAGGAAGCAATGACGGTCAAGCTGCCCGAGAAACTTATCCGTTGGGCAGTGGACCAGGCGCCGAAGCAGTTTTCCCTGTTCGGGATCGACGGTGAATTCCGCCTCGATATCGGACCCGAACAGGCATCGCCGGTCTTCGCCGGGCTGGGCACTCCCACCCGCATGATCGATCTCAATGATGGGACTGTCCGTCCGGCTACCAAACAGGACATGATCGACCACATCATCCTGATCAACTCCTGCAGCCACATCCACAACTCGCAGATGGACATCTGGCCGGACGACATCCTGATGACCACCATTCATACCGAGGCGATCTGGGCCTGGGCGCACCACAGCCGCAAGCCCTACGGGATGGGCTGCTACGGCTACCTCCCCACCTGGGACATGATGCGCATGATGTCCATCGCGGTCGGGGGCAAGGAAGAGCTGCAGAAGCGGCCGCGTTTCTTCGCCATCTGCTCGGTGGTCAGTCCGCTGCAAATGGACCAGGCTCAGGCTGAAGGGCTGCTCATCTGTGCCGAGTACGGACAGCCGGTCACCTGCGCCCCTGAAGCGATCGCCGGGTTGTCCGCTCCTGTGACGCTGGCGGGATTGGTCGCGCAGGAGAATGCCGCCATCCTGGCGCATATCGCACTGGCGCAGATCTTCCGACCGGGCGCACCGGTGATGTACGGAACCGTTTCCACGATCGCCAATATGCGCTATGGCACGGTGGCTCTCGGCGCGGTGGAGACCGGGCTGATCACGGCTGCCTCCGCGCAGATGGCGCGGTATTACGGCCTGCCCATCCGCAGCGTGGGCGGGACGACCGAATCCAAGCGCGAGGACACACAGGCCGGCTTCGAGCGCATGGGGACTCTGCTCCCGGCCGTGCTGGCGGGCGTCAACCTGATCACCTGCGCCGGCACACTGGACGGAACCATGCTTGAAAGCCACGCCATGCTCATGCTGGACGACGAGCTTTGCGGCGCTGCACTGCGGCTGGCGCGCGGTATCGAAGTCAACGATGAAAGCCTCGCCTTGAACTTGATCAAGCAGATCGGGCATTCCGCGAACTACATCACCGCCAAAGAGACATCCAAGCTGTATAAAAAGGAACTTTACAACCCTACCCTGTTCGCCCGGGAACCTTATGAGACCTGGGAGAAGGAGGGCTCCAGGCTCGCCATCGACCGCGCGCGTGAACGGGCTTTGGATATCCTCGCCAAACACCAGCCGCGCCAGGTGGATGCGGCAACGCTGCGGGAACTCGATGCCTTCAAGGAATCCGTGGCCAATCGCAACATCGAGGATTTCTACCTCTATGAGACCGAGGAGAAACAGGATTACACAAAATTATGAAAACCGAATCCACATCCCGCCTGCCTTTGAGCAAGAAGCTCCTCTTCAGCACCGGCGACCTGAGCACGAGCATCCCGCTGGCGATCTTGATGTTCTTCCAGCTCTACTTCCTCACTGACGTGGCCGGGCTGCCCCCTGCCTACGCCGCCTGGGCAGTCGGCATCAGCCGGCTGTGGGATGCGGTCAACGACCCGCTCTTTGGCCTGTGGTCCGACGGCATCCGCACCCGCTGGGGACGCCGCCGTGTTCTCCTTCTCTTCGGAGCGGTACCGCTGGGAGTATCGTTTATGTTGATGTGGGTTGTCCCGTCGTTTGAGCTTCTGGGGCTCACGATCTATTACACACTTGCCTACATTATCTTCGACACGGTATTCACCGTGGTGCACGTCGGGTACAACGCCCTGACCCCCGAGATGACCTCCGATTACGATGAACGCAGTTCGCTGAACGGTTACCGCATGGTCTTCTCCATTGCAGGCTCGCTGGGCGCGATCATTTTTGCGACAGTCTTGGGCTGGAGCATCACCGACACCCAGCAGCTTTATCTCATGCTCGGCGTCGGCCTCGGCATCGTCGCCATGATCCCTCCGTTCATTGTGTTTACCATCACGCGAGAACGTCCTTCTGAAGAACTGCCTGAAGCGCTGCCGTGGGGGATGGCTCTCAAACAGAGCTTGACCAACAAGCCATTCATTATGGTGATGGCGCTGTATCTTCTGAGTTGGACAACGGCGAGCATCGTTGCAGCCGTCTTGATCTATTTTGCCAATTATTACCTCGGCGTTCCCGACCAGGCAAACTATTTCGTACTCGCAGCCCAGGGATCGGCTATCCTTTTCATCCCGATCGTGGTGCTGCTTTCCAAACGACTCGACAAACGCCGCGCCTTTATGATCGGAGCAGCCAGCTGGGCGGTTTTCCTGCTGGCGATCTCATTCATCCTCCCGGATCAACTCACACTGGCCTATCTGCTGGCTGCGCTGTCCGGCTTCGGCATCGCCACGGCTTACGTCGTGCCCTGGTCGATGGTTCCGGACGTGGTGGAGTACGACGAACTCCGTACCGGTCAGCGGCGCGAGGGATCATATTACGCTTTTGCATCCTTCTTCCAGAAACTGGCGACGGGCGTGGCCTTATGGGGGATCGGGCTGGCTCTCGCTTACACAGGCTACATCACGCCGCAGCCGGACATGCCGCCGCCTGTCCAACCGCAAGAGGCAATTAACGCCATTCGGTTTTTCATCGGTCCCTTGTCAGCTGTTTTGCTGTCACTCGCCATGCTCTTCGCCTGGAAGTATCCCATCACGCGCGAGAGCCATAAAGCCACGCTGCAGGAATTGGCAGACCGGGAAAGATGATTGGACTGAATGAAAAAACCAGGTGGTAAAGTAAACGAGGACGATATGGACGAATTCGATTTTGAAACCCTGGCAGTACATGCCGGCGAAAGCGCGGACCCGGACACGGGTGCCATGCGGTTACCCCTGCATATGGCGACCACTTTCAAGCTGCCAAAATTCGGCGGGAAATTGTTCGACGCGCTGATGATGAACTCGTCCCGTCCGCCTTTTGCGTACACCCGCTGGGGCAACCCCACCTTGCGCGCGCTCGAAGACCGCCTGTCCGCGCTGGAGGGAGCCGAGGCGGCCGTCGTCACTGCCAGCGGCATGGCTGCGGTCTCTGCATTGGTCTTCACATTCCTCAGCAGCGGCGACCACCTGATCGCCAGCGAAGTCTGCTATGCGGGTTCGGTGGAACTCTTCGGGCTGCACCTGCCGCGCTTCGGCATCGAGGTCAGCCTGGTCGACACCAGCGACCTGGACCAGGTCCGCGCCGCGCTGCGCCCGAACACCAAATTGGTCTACGCCGAGACTCCCGCCAACCCCATCCTGCGCATCGCGGACATATCCGCCCTGGCAGGGATCGCTCACGAAGCCGGCGCGATGCTGGCTGTCGACTCCACCTGGGCGGGACCCTGCCTGCAAAGACCGATCAGCCTCGGCGCGGATTTCGTCATCCACAGCCTGACAAAGTATATGAACGGTCACGGAGACGCGTTGGGGGGAGCGGTATTGGGATCGGAGAAGGCCATGCAGCGCATCCGCAAGGAGATGCTCGTCCACCTGGGCGGAGCGCTCAGTCCCTTCAACGCCTGGCTGATCGTGCGCGGGCTTGTCACACTGCCGCTGCGGATGAAGCAGCATTGTGAGAACGCGATGAAGGTCGCCCGTTTTCTGGAAAGTCATCCAAAGGTGGAAAGAGTGTATTACCCGGGGTTGGAAAGCCATCCCCACCACGACGCTTGCCTCCCGGCAAATGTCCGATTATGGGGGGATGATCACCTTCCGCCTGAAAGGCGGATTGGGCGCAGCGATAACGCTGGCAGAAAAGATTAAGCTTTTCTCCTATGCCACATCCCTGGGTCATGCTCACAGCCTGCTTTTTTATTACCCCTCGGACATGTACATCGACGCCATGCCCTTTTACACCGATGAGCAAAAACACCGCATCCGTGAGTGGACAGGAGACGGAATCATCCGTGCCAGCATCGGTCTCGAAAGCGCGGACGACCTGATCAAGGACCTCGACCAGGCTTTAAACGCGCGCACGCTGAAGGGTGCAGTTGGACCTCTGGCGTATGAGATCATGAAGAAGTTTCAAGGCAGCTGAACTACAAATCAAAAACCCATATGGGTTTAGGAATCTGTTATTCCTGAACAACATACTTCCCGCAAGTTTTTCTTGCGGGAAGTCTGTTTTACTATTCTTGCCCCGTGGCATAACTTGTTCAGTGATTAGGGTGATTTCAAATCATCGATCACCCATTGGGCATCCAAAATGAGTAAAGTGGCAGCATGGATTATTTCAGATCACCCAGCTGGAAGAAGGATCTGCACTGAGGTTCCCTTCCCGATCTGGCTTGCGATGCTGATTTTCCCGTGATGAGCCTCCACCAGCCCTTTGGCGATCGACAATCCCAGCCCGTTACCGCGCCCCTCCCCCGCCTGTCCGGGTACCTGGTAAAACCGTTCAAAGATGTGCGGAAGATGATCGGGTGGAATCCCTGGTCCGCTGTCGACTACCGTGATGGCAACATCCCGGCCGCTCACGTGAGAGGCCAGACGGATGGTTCCACCGGATGGCGTAAACCTCAAGGCGTTATCCAGAAGGATGAGCAGCACCTGACGCAGCCGCACCCGGTCGCCGTGCACTGTTCCAGCGGTGAAATCCACACTCAAACTGACGCCTCTAGCAACGGAAAGTTTATCCACCTGGCGGGCGGTCTCCTGGAGCAGTTCTGGCAGTGCAATAATTTCATTTGCCAGCGTCAGGCGGTGCGCATCCAGGCGCGAAAGCAGCAGCAGGTCCTCCACCAACTGATTCATGTAATCCACATCCGTGACGATATCCTGTAGAGATTCCATGCGCTCATCAGCGGAAGAAGTGCGCAAAGCATAATCGGCATTCGCCCGAAGTAAAGTCAATGGAGTACGCAGCTCATGACTGGCATTCGCAATAAATTGCTGCTGCTGGTCCCAGGCATGCTGGGCAGGTTTAATCGAACGTCCCGCAAGCACCCACGACGCAAGCGCCATAAGCAGGCTTGCGATGCTGCCCAGGATGAAAAGCCCAAACAGGTACTGGGAAAGAAGGCGATCCTGGTCGTTGAGCAGCCGGCCAACCTGCAGGATTGCTTCCCCTCCGATGTTATAGGTCAACAATCGCAGGTTTGTGTCATCACTGAGTTTGACGGTGCGCAGGTCCGAACCTGTTTGGCGGGCATGATTAATAGCCGCCGGATCAGGAACGATCAACTGCCCGCTGATCGCAAGGCTCCCCCCGTCCGGGAGGACAAAGACAGGCGCCAGGCTGCCGTCATAACGTTCATCATCTTCATCGCCTGTTTGACCTGCGCCCGGTAAAAACACCCCTTCCTCTTCCTCGTCATCAGAACCGCCGATCTGAGGAGTATAAGCGGACCGCAGGCTGATCGGACCATTACTGTCCTGCATCCAGGTTTGTTCGGCAGTAATCAGCGCGGATGGCAGCGGCAGACCTCTTGCCCGGAACTCTGTTGCCATCTTATATTGAAGCGCCAGGTCCGTCGCGCGTTGGAAGTAAAGCGTCAGCAGCCCATAGGTGGCCGCACCAAGCAGCACCACCAGAGTGAAGCTGGCCGCAAGATAAAGCAGGCTGAGGCGGATGCGCAGTAACCTAAGCATGGGTTTGATCCAGGGAATATCCAAAACCGCGTTGGGTGCGGATCGGGTCCTTCATCCCCGGCCGGCGCAGTTTGGCACGAAGATAGGAAACATAGACATCCACCATGGAGGGTTGGACCTCTGCGGCATACGACCAGACGTAGTCAAGCAGGAACTGCCGCGAGAGAGTCTGCCCGGGATGGCGCATGAAGCACTCGAGCAGGTTCCATTCGGTGCGTGTCAGGTCAAGAGACACATCGCCCCGGCGGCCGGTGTGGGTGCGGGTATCGAGCACCAGATTCCCGACCCGCAGTTCGAACGAATCGGCCGCGCTCCCGTTCAACCGCCGGCCAAGGGCATGCAGACGGGCGATCAATTCGTCGAAGGCGAACGGCTTGGTCAGGTAATCGTCCGCCCCGCTGTAAAGACCGGCGACACGGTCCTCCACTTGCGAACGGGCAGTCAGCATGATCAATCCCATCGGCAGCCGCGCCGTGCGGATGGCCTGGCAGACCGCCGGACCGTCACGCCCGGGAAGCATCCAGTCCACAACGGCGACATCGTGGGCGCCGCGCAGAGCTATCTCAACGCCCTCGTCGCCGGAATAGGCAGGGTCCACCTGAAAGCCTTCTGACAAAAGGGTTTTCACCATCAAGGTGGACAGTCGCCGGTCGTCTTCGATCACAAGAACACGCATGGACAAATCTCCATAAACAAAGTGTAGCAGAGAAACATTGGAATTGGATTGGAAAACTGACAGTTGATTCCCAGGGAATCCCAAGCATGGGAAAGTATCCTTATGTCTGTAATCATTTCACTTATGGAGGTTCTACAATGAAAAAGAGTTCGCTGTTCATTTCCACCATCCTGACTGTTTTTGTACTTGCCATACTTGCAGGGACGGTCACTGCCTACCGCAGCCTGACGGATCTGGGCGTACAAGCACAGCAGCCTGCGCCGGTAACTGAGGCTGTTCAAAACCAGATCTCACCCGAGCAGGCAGCCCAACTGGCGGCGCAATATTGGGGTCGCAATGACCTGTACAGTGTGGAAAGCACTTCTGTCAAGGGGATGGATGCTTACAAGGTCACCTTCAGTACCGGCGACGTGGTATTTGTCAGCCCGGCAGGCCAGGTGATCGGTGCTTTTGCTGCACCGCGCGCCTCATCAAACCAGGCAAGTATTTTTTCCTCCCAGCCAGCCGGGCAGTCCCAGTCTGGTTTCAGCTTCTCGGATGACGACCACGGAGGAGATGATGACTAAGTCAGGCTCTTCTGTGCAAAACAAACCTGCCAACCGCTGGCTGGACGTTCAGATCGTCATTCTTACTCTGACCATGACACTCAGCCTGTTCCTTTGGAACCTTTTCGCCGGCGGTAACAAGTCGCCGAACCCAAGTGCGGCTGCCAGTGACCGGGGATTTAATACGGTTTCCATTGCATCTCCCCAACCCAGGGTCCGCATCCTGTTGGGCGGTGCCGCTCCCCAGTCGCCTTCCGTTTCCAGAGGGTCATCGCAGGCTCCGTTCAACGCTCCGGCGCCGGTGACCATCACAGGATCATCCCGCTAATGAAACAACTCGAGTTCCGCGCAATGGGCAGCCGCATGCTGGCTGTTGTCGACAGCGCATCTCCGCTTGAAGGGAACGCCTTAAGGAGTGTGCCGGAGTGGTTCGAACAATGGGAGCAGGCTCTCAGCCGTTTCAGGCTTGACAGCGAATTGAGCCGACTGAACCGTACGGGAGGGCAGCCGGTGTCCGTCAGCGAAACCCTTTGGGACGTCTTTCACGCCGCCCGGCAGGCCGAGCAGGATACCGGCGGTTTGGTTCGCCCTACGGTTCTGGATGCCCTTGTCCAGGCAGGGTACGACCGATCGTTTGAAATGCTTCCGGGAATCGGAAGTCCAACCGCCCTGGGTCTCTTGGAACTGCCTGCGATGACTTCGATGATCACCTGGGACGAGTCCAACCGCACGCTGTGGCTACCGGATGGTGTTCATCTTGATTTCGGCGGAACGGCAAAAGGATGGGCTGCGGAGAAAGCTGTCGAACGTTTGAAATGCCACGGACCCGCTCTGGTGGATGCCGGCGGCGACATCGCCGTCAGCGGACCTCAACTGGATGGCCAGCCCTGGCCGATCGGTGTCCGCGATCCTTTTCAACCCGAAAATCACTTCGAGACGCTGCTCATCGATCGCGGCGGAACGGCCACCTCGGGCATCGACTATCACCGCTGGCAGCAGGGAGGGCAATGGAATCATCACATCATCGACCCGCGTACCGGCTTGCCGGCGGATACAGACCTGTTGACCGTCACCGTCGTCGCGCCGGATGCCATCCGCGCGGAAGCAGCCGCCAAGGCTGTTTTGATCCTCGGCAGCGAAGCCGGCATGGACTGGCTCGAGTCAAACCCAGATCTTGCCGGGATCCTCATCCTTCAATCGGGTGAGACACTTTATAGCAATCGCATTCGCAATTATCTTTGGAGGGAATAATGACTCAATTGGAAGTGAATGAACAAGATCAAGAATCATCCATGAGCGCAAAGGCAGGGGTTATCATATTCATCGCTGCAGCGCTGGGTATCGCAGCCGCCGTGCTGGTTCTGCCCAACTGGCTTCCTGGAATGGCTGGGTCTCTCTCCGGCGCCGAGCCCAAGGTGTTCTGGTACCTGTCTCGCTCGACCGCGCTGGTCGCGATGGGCATCCTTTGGGCGTCGATGATGCTCGGCGTGGGCATCACCAACAAGATGGCCCGTCTGTGGCCGGGAGCGCCGGCCGCCTTCGCCCTGCACGAGTACCTAAGCCTGTTGGGATTGGGGTTTGCCGCATTCCACGGTTTGATCCTGCTTGGCGATCATTACGCCAATTTCAGCCTGGCGCAGGTCCTGACCCCCTTTCGCCACGTCAGGCTATCATCCTTTTTGGGTGGGGCTTGGGCAGCTGGGATTCTACACCTGGGCGATCGTGACCGCCAGCTTCTATATCCGCAACCATATCGGTCAAAGCGCCTGGCGGCTGCTGCATTATGTCAGCTTCTTTACATACATGGCCGCCCTGTTCCACGGGATTTCCAGTGGAACGGACACCAGCCTGCCCTGGGTGCAGGGTTTCTACTGGCTGACCGGAGGTAGTTTGCTGTTCCTCACTACGGCGAGAGTGGTCAACAGCCTGGTGCTGCGGGGAGAGAAGCTGCTGGCTGGTTCTCCACAAAAGTAAGCTGAGTTTATTGAGCACATCCAGAAAAGAGCTCCCCGCCAGTCATGACTGGCGGGGAGTATGTTACCGTGCTCGTTCTCTTTTTTCTTTCCGGTTATTTCGGGTAATTGATCACCCATTGGGCATCCGCGATCAGCAGAGCAGCCGCATCGGCGGAAATGTGTTTACCGCTTTGAGCCTGAACCTCGCTGATGAAGGCATTCAACTGATTGATCGCAGTGTCAATCTTGCCTTTGTCCAGAGATTTCTGGGCATTTTCCAGCTTCTTGGTCAGGCTGTTGGCGATGCCCTGATTGTCGATCTTGCCTTCGGTGTAGAAGCGGGCGACACTGTCTTTCAGGCTTTGGATGGTGGCAGTTACACTGAGAAGGTCACAGCCAGAGCTGCTCGTGTTGTACGCTTTAAGTCAATGGCATACACAGTCAGGGTGTGGTTACCTAGCGCCAGGGTGTATAGATCAATCACCTGGCCACTGTAACCGATAAGCCATCCAAGTCAGCCCTGAGACTTTTCACACCTGAGACCTGCAAAGTCGAGTGCCGTCAGACCATCCACCGCGCTGAAGTCGAGCGTCAGGAAAATCCGGGTGCAGGTAATCTTGCGCCGTAGGTGCATTGATCGTGATAACCGGAGCAGTTGTATCACTGAAGAACAGCCGGCCTTCAATCGCAGGCTGAAACAGTTCCCATGGCGGTAATGTAATCAATCACAGCATCGCGGACATAGTACTGCGTGTCAGCCACGATCTGGTTTAGCGGCCATAGACTTATCCCGCCGTCGTTGAAGTTGCAGGAACCTGCCGCCAGATAGTTCACCGTGGAAACATTGTAGTACTGTGGTGGCATCCTGGAAATCCACCTCTTTCCATTCATGGTCAGGGCGACGACGTTGTTTCCATCCGGCAAGGCCGGGTACAGATCCTTGTATTTAATCTGCCTTTCGAATTGGTGTCGAGCATGCAGGTGGTGTAGTAGGAGTAGCCACCGTAGCCAGGCACATACTTATAGTAATAGTAGTTCCGATAGGCGCGCTCCAGCACAGCCTTGAGTTGTGGACCGTTCATGCTAATGACTACGAGCGAGTTCTCGTATGGCATGAGCGTGAACATGTCGCGACTTTGAGCGTGACTGGGCTGGCTGGGGTTGCGGCGTCGGCAACTTCGCGTTGGTCATCGCGCCGGATAGATGGAAGTCCACAGGGATACTGTTCTTAGTTTCCAGTTCATAAACAGAGGCATCTGCCTGCAGGTTTGCGGCGTTGGTCTCTTCTGTGAAGCTTTCAATGCATCGATGGGTACCGTGGTCTGACCGATGACTGTATTGTTGTAGGTGTTGAATGGCGCGATATAGGGATCAACAATCGCCTTGGTGGCAGGATCTTCAGCTGTGCTGTAGTTACGCTGAGGTAACGACCAGTTCTGCTGACCACTTCATAGCCTCCGCCTGCCTTTGCGCGTAAGCCAAGGATTTCCTCACCCAGGGTGTTGTTATAACGGTAAGCCTGGCCGACGATCACCGGTTTCCCGTCAGGATCAACAACAATGCTTGGCAGATATTTGTATGCGCCAAAACCTGTTGCCGGGTTGGTGTGACTGTGCCCGCCAACGAGGGCATCCAAACCGGAAACACTCGCCACCAGGTTGGTGTCCACGTTCTTGTCCACTTCCACGCTCTTCGGGTCTTCGGTGAAGCCGATGTGTGTCAGAGCGATCACCACATCATTGGTCGGGCGCAGTAGGGTGGACAGTTCCTGAGCCTTGGCGATCGGATCGCTGAACGTCAAGCCGGGGATGTTGCTCGGCAGTTCGTAGTTCGGCACACGGTGATTCCCGATACCCATGATGGCCACCTTGATGCCTTCCGGTCCCATAGTCTTTTCGACATATGTCCCACACCGCCATTCGCCTCAGCAAGTCCATAGGAACCGGTATCTTCAACATTTGCCTGCAGAACGGGAATGGCCTGTCCAAGTACGCCCTTGAATACATCGCTGCCGAAATTGATACTCGTGGTTGCCAAGGGTCATGGCATCGTAGCTCATGTATTCATGACAGCCATGATCAGGGTTGGTCCGTAAGGCAGGGGCCAGATTCTGTTCCGTCCGACAGCTATCCCGTGTAGGATGATTTATAGTAATAATGTGAAACCATCTCCCTGGATATCATCACCGGAGTTGAGCAGGAGAGTACGGGTTGGGTTGTGCAGCTCTTTCCTGCTTGATCAGCGTGGCAAGTTGGGTATAGCCTACATAACTGCCTTTATATAAATTCCCGTGCATGTCGTTGTGATGCAGGATGGTGAGCGGGACGATACTTCCGCCGTGCTCGTTGCCGTCACGCGGTGATGCGTCCATCCAACGTGCCATCGCCATTGGGACCTTTATAGGCGGTTTCCGGAGTGCCGTAGTTTGCAGCTACATAGGCATTGACGGCATTGAGCATATCGCCCCAATAGGTGATATTGGTCATGTACTTGAAGGCGTGTAGCCATCACCGCCAGCCGGAGCAAGGAATTCGTTCGTGCCCACGCTATAGGTCTTTTTGAGATCCAGTGGTTCACAGGCTTTCGTGGTTTTGTTTACAACACACTACATCAAATGCGCCCCATGCATAGGGTTGCGGACCGGGATTGGCATCCCGTATAGAGAAGTATTTGTATTTTAGACCGGCAGGTTGGATGATCCCGCTAACGTTGGGGCCGTAGTTGAGCACTTCCAGGATCTGAGCGCCGGTCATCTTACCGACAACTGTCGCATTGCCGAACGGCAGGACGGTGAACATGTTACCGTATGTGAGTAAGCAGGGGCATGAGTTCCTGCAACACAGCCTGTGCTTGACCCATACGCCGCCGACATAGCACCAATCGGTGCGGATGCCGCCGGCGTTGTTGAAGAATAGATCAATATCATTTGCAGGTTCAGCATCGGTATTGAGATAATTGTAGATGGCGTCGTCGATGAACGTGCCCATCATATTATCGGTGTTGCCGTTTCCACCAACACCGCTGAAACGGGGCAAGTCGACTGCCGAATAACCGACGGGTGTATTTACGATCGCCAGATATGCTGGGTTGGTTGCGTAGCTGGTAACGAGCGCATCAATAGTGGGATCTTTGGCCCCAGCAGTGAAATCCGGTTGTCCTTGTCCACGCAATGCTTACAGCGCCACTAGGCTGTACTGTTATTTCAGCCTGACCAACGGTGCGGCCATTGTAGTAGGCATGTGCGATGGTTGTTGAGCCGACGACTGTAGCTGGTGGAGCCATGTTTGTATGACTATGCCCACCCAGAATCAAATTGGCTGGTTTTCCAGCCGTATTTAGCTTGGCAGCCAATGTTCCATCGCCGTAGACGGGGATACCGTAACCGTAACCACCATCGCTGAAACCAAGGTGGCTCATCACCACGATCACATCAGCGCCTTCGGATTTCATCTGATCATAGTAATGAATGATCGATTCGGCTGGGTCTTTGAAACATAAGCCAGCTGTGGCTGTTGATACGGTAATGGTGGGTGTTTCGGTGGTAGTCACACCAATGAAACCAACCTTAACCGTATCAGGTGGAACACCCAACGGTAAGGATTGTATACGGTGCATCTGCAAAATCTGGCTTTGTCCAGCCAGCGGTGGCACAGTTGCCCGTATCGTTCTTTACGATGTTGGCAGTCACATAGGGATAGATGGCCTCGGTTGTACGATTGGCTAGGTTTTCTTGACCCCAATCAAACTCGTGGTTTCCAAAGGTCGCCACGTTGTATCCCATCGCATTGTAGGTGGCTACGGTGGGAATCCCTTTCCCTGTGGGTGTGCCATCGCCAAGGTTTGAAAGCAAGCTGCCTTGCATCTCGTCACCAATATCGACAAGCAGGACATTGCCAGTCCCTTTGGCTGTTCGAATATCATTGATAACCTTGGCGACACGCGCGCTGCCAGGGTTGCTGCCAGGAAGCCTCCAACTGTCCGTGGAAATCGTTTGTATGCAAAATGGTGAAAGTTACCGGAACTGATGGTGCTGCCTTCGCGGACGGTATCCCGCCGGTCGTGAACAGCACGGACAAGATCATGGTGAACGTAACAAGAATCATCAAAGCTTTTTGAAATTTATTAGTGTGCATGAGACCCCTCCAGTCTCGATCAAGTTGAATAGAAATATCCCTGTCCCAAATTAAAAAACGAAGATGTGCTCGATTGCGTTACCGCAATTGGGGGAAATCTTGTTTGTCTTTGTGCCTCCTTCCGGAACAACATTTTCGATGTTCCAAACCAGGTATTCCCATCAAGACAAATGCAGACGTACCCCCTGCACACCTTGCATTTTTGTAAGTAAATTATACGATTTTTCACAACCAAATACATCACCCAATGTCCATAAGAATCAGGTCAAATGTCACATGGTCCTATGTATATCTATGCGTAGTAAACAGGGGTGGATGGATTCTCTGACTAAGTCCTCATAGGCTCTTAATAAAATAACAACGCCCCCAAGAAATCAGGAGCGTCATCATGATTGATTCTTATACCAAGCAAAGGTTCGCTACATGCCGAACCACCGGACACGGCGGCTGGAGCCAAAGAGCTGTTTTTCTTTGACAAGCTCAGTGGAGGGTTCAAAGAAACTGCCAGTGGGCGGACCTGCTAAGAATTCCACGTCCACACGGCCAATGCGCTCCGCGCCAAATTCGATGTAACACGTACCTTCCCCTTATATACCTCGGGCGGTTTTCCACCCTGCATAGTGGCGATGATCGACGCAGCGACCGTGCGCGCTGCGCCTTCAGCAAACACGCCCGCCTTGGGTGTCCCGACACTGGTTACATCGCCGATGGCATATACGCCGGGAAATTCCGTGGTGAGATCGTCCGGGTTGACGGGGATCCAGCCATCGTAGGTCATGCCGCTTGCAGCTACCACGTCCGGGACGCGGTGCTTGGGGATTCCGAGGAACAGATCGTAAGGCATCTCGTCGCCATTATCAAGAACAGCTACCCGGCGCTTTGGATCCAGCGAGTTTACCTGCCGGTTGGGAATAAACTTGATCCCACGCTCGGAAAAAGCTTTGAATAATGCCTTCGATGTTGCCGGTGATGGAGGAATCGGGATTCCGAACGGCATGACTAGGCTGATCTCGCAGTCGCCGCGCACTCCCCTCTTGGTGAGGTCGTCGTGCAGAAGCAGCGCAGCTTCGCTCGGCGCCGGCGGACACTTGAATGGGGTAGACGTCACACCGACGATGGCATGTCCTTTCGAGAAGGAGGGAATCACTTTGCTCAATCGCTCAGCGCCTGCGAAGGAGTAAAATTCATTCCCGCCATCAGCAAGACCGGGCGTAGCGTCGATGTCGTAATCCGCACCCAGGGCGATGACGAGAATATCGGCATCGTAAGTTCCCTGGTCCGTCGTCACGCGGCGGGATGTTGGATCGATGGAGGTAATCGTCGCCTGGCGAAAGTTTACACCTGGCTTCACAATATTCTTATAATGAAGACGCACCGCTTCGATCGGTTTGCGGCCGAACATCACATCCAGCTTTGAAAAACCGAAAGCGAAAGAGTCGTTCTTGTCGATCAGTGTAAGGTCGAGTTTGTCGCCCATCGATTCTGAAAGAATGGTGCTCAGCTCGAGCCCTCCGAAACCTGCTCCCAGCACAACTACCCGTAATTTCATGACAAGGATTCTCCTTTTTGCCGGCGGATAACCGGATGAATTCTATCCTAATTCTGGATTAAGTCAATTTTTGGGAGATGGTTTCTAAATTAGCATCTTGTTCAGGGATGATGCCCAGAAGCTATAAAATTTTGATTTCATTGTTAAAAATGGTAAACTGAATTAAGGTAAACAATATGTTCACTCATACTGCCACCGTACAAGCTCATCCAAATATCGCTTTCATAAAATACTGGGGCAACCGCGACGATACCCTGCGCCTGCCCGCCAACGGCTCCATCTCGATGAACCTGGATGGATTGTTCACGCGTACCTCAGTCAGCTTCCAACCCTCCTCTGCGCTGGATGAGTTCGTGCTCAATGGCCGCGAGATGACAGGTCACCCACTCGAACGGGTATCGGCATTTCTCGATCTCGTGCGGGCAAAAGCTGGTTTTAATCTTCGCGCGGAAGTGGTCAGCGAGAACAACTTTCCCACCGGGGCGGGAATCGCCTCATCGGCATCAGCTTTTGCCGCGCTGGCGTTGGCAGCCTCCAAAGCCGCCGGGCTTGATCTGCCCGAAGCGGAGCTTTCCCGCCTCGCCCGGCGCGGTTCCGGCTCTGCCTGCCGCTCCATCCCCGGCGGATTCGTGGAATGGCAGACCGGCACAGGCGACGAGGATTCATTCGCAGCATCCATTGCCTCGCCGGACCATTGGGCGCTCGCAGACTGCATCGCCGTGGTCTCCGCAGAACACAAGCCCACCGGTTCCACCGAGGGTCACGCCTTGGCAGGGACCAGTCCCTTGCAGGAGGCGCGCGTGGCGGACGCTCCGCGCCGGCTGGATGTCTGCCGGCAGGCGATTCTCGACCGCGACTTCATCTCGCTGGCAGAAATCATCGAACATGACTCGAACCTGATGCACGCCGTGATGATGACCTCACACCCCGCGCTGTTCTACTGGGAGCCGGCAACACTGAGGGTGATGGAGGCTGTCCGCGCATGGCGCAGGGACGGTCTGCAGGCTGCCTACACCATCGACGCGGGGCCGAATGTCCACGTTATTTGCCCGCAGGACGAGCATGCAAAACGTCCGCGACCGGTTGAGCACGCTGCCGGGAGTCAGTCGCGTTCTCACAGCCGGGGTGGGCGGCGCAGCCCGGTTGGTGACATAATTCCAATCACACCACTCAAACCAGGGGGAGTCCGCTCGAATGTTCCATCGGTTGTCAGAACCATTTCGGTCTCATTCTCCATTAAGCTGTCTAAAAATAAATAGCGATATAATCAACGAACCGCTTCGTTTATCGGTAGACGGCGCGAGGAGATAAAATGACACTTTTAATTTTCTTTTTAGTATTCCTGACCGTGGTGATCATCCATGAGCTCGGACATTTTTCCGCCGCCCGGGCTGGGAAGGTCCAGGTGGAAGAATTCGCCGTCGGACTTCCGCCGCGGGCGTTCCGGTACTGGCGGGGAAAAGGATCCATCCACATCAACGGGCAGCGCGTGGAGATCCCGCGCAACCATGACCTGCCTTTTGATTGGAGGACCGGGGAAAATAAGGAAGTCACTGCCACCGTGGACGACGTGGACGGCAAGCTGGTGCTGCGCACCATCGAACTGGTCAAGACCAGCGACACCGCCTTGCAGGAGCCCGGCAAGGAACCGGCGAAGAATACAGACGGCGTGCCCTTGGTCACGTATGGTGAGAAGCCGGCAAAAGCCCCAACCTCGCGAAAGCCTGCTCCGCGCGGTGCCATTGAGCTGCGCGGTATCGCAACGGATATTATTACCGGGACGGAATACACCGTCAATTGGCTGCCCCTGGGCGGATTCATGCGACCGAAGGGCGAGAACGATCCCGATGCTCCGGGCGGGCTAGCAGCCGCCAGCCCATGGATACGTCTTGGCGTGCTGGCAGCAGGCCCCGCGATGAACCTGATCGCCGGCGTACTGGTTTACTCGTTGATCTTTGCCCAGACCGGCGTCCCGAATCCCGGTCAGGTCATTTTGGTCGAAGTGTCCCCCAATTCTCCGGCAGAACAAGCCGGCTTGGTGGCAGGCGACCTGATCGTAAGCGCCAACGGCAAATCCATCGCCAGCACGGAGGCGATCCGCACCATCATCTACGCCAACATGGATCAGCCCGTAGCGGTGGTCTATGAGCGTGGCGGAGAACAATACACAACAACCGTCGTTCCGTCGAGCGAGCGGACGGTCGAGGAAGGTGCAACCGGTGTGCTGCTGGGCAACCCGGTCGAAAAGGCAAGCCTGCTGACAGCGATCACACTGGGCGTCCGCGTCACGGGCATGCAAATCGTCGAGATCCTGACCCTGCCCGCGCGCCTCATTCAAGGCACGATCCCGGCAGACCAGGCACGGTTCATCGGATTGAAAGGGATGTACGATTTCATGTCGCAGGCGGTTACAAGGGACCAGCAGACCCGTCAAGACCAGGCATCGCAGCCTGCCGGGTCCGCAGCGGAGACGCCCACCTACTACACCCTGATGCTGATCGCCACGCTGACCATTTCACTCGGCATCTTCAACCTGCTGCCGTTCCCCGCGCTGGACGGAGGCCGCATCATCTTCCTGCTGCCCGAGTTGATATTCCGCCGGCGTGTACCGCCCCGAATCGAAAACATGGTGCATGCAGTCGGCATTACGCTGCTGCTTGTTTTGATGCTGTATATTAACGTGATGGATTTTGTAAACCCCGTCGTCATAACCCTTCCGTAATTAATAGGGGCGGACAGGTGTCCGCCCCGGATATTTTAAAAGAGTGAGATTGTCATGACCAAAGTTCCTTTTTCACGCGTCCTGGATGCGCTTCAGGATTCAAGTACCGCTTTCCCGCGAAAATACCTGAAAAACTTCTCGGATCTCGGACCTGAGGATATCAAAGCCTTGATGGCTGTCTGGGACCAAATTCCCACCGCACGAAAGCATCTGTTGGTCAAAGACCTCGAGAAACTCGGCGCTGACGATACGTTGATCTCACTGGAAGCTTTTGCCCGTGCCATGCTGGATGATCCCGATGCGCAGGTGCGGTTGTATGCCATCCGCATGCTGTGGGAGACCAGCGATCCCCGGCTGGCCGCCACCCTCATACGCATCATGCAAGAGGACCACTCGGAGGATGTACGCGGCGAAGCGGCGTCCGTGCTTGGGAGGTTCGTCTACCTCGGTGAGTTGGAGGAAATATCCCCGCAGCTGCTCAAGGATGTGGAAGATGCGCTGATCGCTGCGGCGCAGCAGGATGAGCACCGCCTGGCCAAACGATTTGCGGTCGAAGCGTTAGGGTATTCCTCGCGACCGGAAGTTTCGGCAATTATCAAAAACGCCTGCAGCCAGCGCGACCCTCAGTGGGTAGCCAGCGCGCTTTTCGCGATGGGACGCTCGGCCGACCCCGATCAATGGCAGGACGATGTCCTATATTCACTCGATCACGACAGCATCGAGATCCGCCTGGCAGCCGTTGAGGCGGCAGGTGAGCTGTCTCTCGAAGCCGCCCGGCCGGCGCTGCTGGAGGCGCTCGATACCGAGGATAACGATGAAACCTACCGGGCGATCATCTGGTCGCTCTCGCAGATCGGCGGCGAGGACGTGCAGATCGTTCTGTATAACCTGGCAGATGCCACACAGGACGATGACCTGGCGGAATTCATCGAGGAAGCGCTGGAAAACCTGACCTTCACCGATGACCTGGAGCGTTACGACCTGCTTGCCGTCGACCCGGACGAGCCCGAAGAATAAACGAAATTAATTCTAAACCACCAGAACAACACAGCCGCCCATGACCCTCTCCGAACTCTTAACAACCTTTGCCGAAAACATCCTGCCCATTTTCATCATCAGCGGCACGGCTTATCTGGTCGGGAAAAAATTCTCCCTCGACTCCCGGACTGTCGGGCGGCTGGTCTTTTACTTCTTCGGTCCGGTGCTGATTTTCAACCTCATCACGAAGAGCCAACTTCCCTTCGATGAAATGCTGAAAACCGCCGGCTACGCCGCGGCCGTTATGCTCTCCTGTGGTTTGATCGCCTTCCTGGGCGGTCTGGCTCTGCGCCTGGAACGTCGGGCGTTGATGGCGGTCATCCTGGTCAGCATGTTCGCCAACAACGGCAATTTCGGGCTGCCGCTCGTTTCGTTTGCCTTTGGTCCATCCGCGTTGGCGCATTCGAGCATTTACTTCATCACCTCCGCGGTCTTGATCAACAGCATCGGTGTGTTAATCGCATCCCTCGGCCACACCGACATCAAGCGCGCCCTGCTCGGTCTGCTGAGGGTTCCGCTAATTTATGCCTTGGTCCTCGCACTGATCGTCATCCGCTTTGACCTGACTCTGCCCGTTCCGCTTGAAAGGTCTGTCACGCTGGTGGCCGGAGCCACGGTTCCGATGATGCTGGTGCTGCTTGGGCTGGAACTGCAGAAGGCGCAGTGGACTCGCAACCTGCGCGGGTTGACGTTGGGTACCACCGTGCGACTTCTGGCTGGTCCGGTCGTTGGATTGTTTTTTGCCTCATTATTTGGGTTAACCGGTGCTGCCAAACAGGGAAGCGTGCTGGAGGCGTCCATGCCCTCCGCGGTGATGACCACGGTTTTGGCAGCCGAATACAACCTTGATTCTTCGCTGGTCACAGGGACGATCCTCGTCACCACGCTGCTCAGTCCGCTGACGTTGACACCGCTGATCCTTTTCTTGAAATAGGCAATCCATGAGCGAATCAGGCATTTCCCGTGTCCACATCTGGGTGCGCGGACGAGTGCAGGGGGTCGGCTTCCGTGCGTTCGTACAGCAATCTGCAAATCAACTGGGGTTGACCGGCTGGGTGCGCAACGTCGGCTGGGATCAAGTCGAGACAATCGCAGAAGGTGACAAGACTGTGTTGGAGAAATTCATCGAGGCTGTGCGGACAGGTCCGCGTGCGTCACATGTGGAAGATGCCCAGGTGGAGTGGGAACCCGTCACAGGTGAGTTTGATTCATTTCAGGTGAGATCGAGCCGTTAGGCTTAAGAAAAAACCAGTCCCCGTTCCTTCAACGAAACCCATCTTCCCTGCCCGATCACCAGATGATCGAGCACATCCACATCCAGCAGTTTGCCGGCCTGGACGATGGCGCGCGTCACCGCGATGTCGTCCGGTGAGGGAGTCGGATCCCGTAGAGTAGGGGCAGGGACGCCATACACAGATTGCTCTGTGTGGATTTCCCCACCCCTCTCTCCAAACCGGACTTGAGACTTTCGCCTCATCCGGCTTTCCATTGAATTATTAAGTTTGGCGATAGCCGTGTTCAGTCTTATGGCAGTTCAGGCACAGTGTTTCAAGATTATCGAGGCTGTGGGATTTTGTGCCCTTCTTGTGGTGGACGCGCACGCTCTCGGTAGAGCCGCAACGCACACACTTGAAGTTGTCCCGCATCTTTGCCCGTAGCTTGAGTTCCGCCATTTCGAGCGGATGAACAAGAAACTATCAAGCCGGATGCCACATCCTCCTCCGTCTCGCACTATTCACTTCAACTGCCTGCCGCTTCGTGACTACATCTGACTAAACTCCGCTCATGTCTTATTCACGCCGCCATTCTCTTCCCAGACAACTTCACATGCTCCCGCAACCGTATCGCACTGTCTAGGTTATGGTAGAGCTTCTCTACGCTGCAGGCACTGAGCGTGCTACTTCTCGTGTAACGCCGGGATAGCTGGTCAGCTTGAATATCGGTAATTGCTTTCCAACCCAGTTTATGACTCGCATGGGAGAAAAACCCGAGCTTCATTTCTGCAACGAATCTCGCCCTGTGATCACCGTTATCCGTGGATACACACTGTCGATGCCAAGTACGCGATTGCGCGTGTCGAGCAGAATGACGCGCAGGTGCTCCTGCTCCAGTGCGGACATCTCGTATTGCACCAGCGCTGCCGCATCCGCCGGGCTGTTGACCACAGGACGTTCCTCCGGCGCTTCGAGGCGCAGCCGATTTCCCAATTCGATGGCCGCTTTGAGCTGAGCGGCTTTTGCTTCGCCAATCCCGTGTTGCTCGCATAATTCATGGAACGGCGCGCGGTGCAGACCGGAGAGGCCCTGGAATTTAAGCAAAAGCCGCTGCCCTACCTGGACGGCGTTCTCGCCGGGTACGCCAACCCTGAGTAAAATAGCAAGCAGCTCGGCGTTGGTCAGTACCTGCGGTCCGAGCCTCGCCAGCCGTTCGCGCGGACGGTCGTTCACATGCAGGTCGGTGATTCGGTAGACGGGACGGGAACTGGTTTCGGACATTGTTTTCTCCTCGGGCTCATCCCCTCTATTTTACAGCGGAATCCGCGGCAGCCATTCTTATGGCATTGAATAAATGTTTGTTCAGCCCTACCCCCTACCCCTCCCCGAATTGGGGAGGGGTAGGGGGACAAAGTGGGATGGGATTAACTTACAATATCCAGGATTATTTGAGAAAACCCTTAGCCCCTTCTTGACATCCATACCTGCATCAGTTAGAATACCGTTCGCCCTGTAATCGGGCCTGTAGCGCAGTTGGGAGCGCGCCTCAATCGCACTGAGGAGGTCAGGGGTTCGAATCCCCTCAGGTCCACCAGGATTGTAGATTGCGGATTGAAGATTGCTGGTCGGGCAAAACATCTACAATCCGCAATCAAAGTTCAATGAACGGGCCCATAGCGCAGTTGGGAGCGCGTCTCAATGGCATTGAGAAGGTCGCGAGTTCGAATCTCGCTGGGTCCACCAGGATCTGCATTGGCGGTTGGTTTCCGGGGTTTGCCGGAGCCAATCGCTCAGTGTTATAATAAATGAAATCAAATAGCCACGGCAGGAGTAGTAGGTCGTCCCGCCAGCGAGATGGGAGAGCAAGGTGGAAGCCCGTCACGGCGCACACGGGAGCGCCCAAGAGACCGAACTCGCCTGTCCCCCATCAAGGGAGGCTGCGCTGGTGAATGGAGTAGTCAGCGCCGGGATTGCCCGTTACAGCAAACTTGAGTGACGTTCAGAACGCCGGACGTAACCAGGGTGGTACCACGGAGAACCCTTCGTCCCTGATTGGATGAAGGGTCTTTTATTTTAATACCGAAAAGGAGGCTGCTATGAAAAACATCAACTGTAATACGAAGAAAACCGTTCACTCCCCCGGCTCCCTTCTCGCGCGCCTCCTTGCTCTTCGCCAGAAAGATTTAATCCCGTACGATGTGCTTCACGGCTTCACTAGATGAGTCGGGCACGGTATAACACTTTTATTCAACTGAATTTTTAATCAACGAGGAAAGAATGGCTGCTAAAAAACCTGAAAAAAAGAATAAGGCAAGCAAGAAACCAGTGGCAAAGAAAGCGGTGAAACCTGCCGCGAAAAAAACCTGTAGTGAAAAAACCTGTCGCAAGAAGGCGACTGCTCCGGTTGCGAAAAAGACCGTGGCGAAAAAGCCTATCGCCAAGAAGGCGGCTGTAAACCAGCCCGAAGAAAATGGCACCGGCTAAAAGCCGCCGTCAAGCTCAAATCCGACTAAAACCGCCCCGGCAAAGCCCGAGCCCTGCTGTTGCGGTGATAAAAGAGTCCAAGGCTGAAAACCGGCAACTGACCTCAGGCATCCGCAGAGGATATTTCGCTTAATCCCAAAGCCTTTGAAAAAAAATGGCAGGATAAATGGGAAGCCGATGGGCTGTATCATTCTGTACATCGATAATTCAAAGCCCAAGTATTACGCGCTGACCATGCTGCCCTATCACCTCGGGCGATCTGCACTTCGGCCACTGGTATTCGATGGCTCCTCCGGATGCGCGCGCCCGCTTCAAGCGCATGAGCGGATTCAACGTCATGTTCCCGATGGGTTTTGACGCCTTCGGCCTGCCTGCAGAAAATGCCGCCATCAAGACGCGGTATCCATCCCAATGAATGCGCACCCTAAGAACATCATCAAGATGCGCAAGCAGATGAGTACGATGGGCGCGATGTTCGACTGGCGACGTGAAATGGACTCGTCCGACCCGGACTATTATAAGTGGACGGAATGGTTCTTTATCCAACTCTATAAACATGGCTTGGCTTACCGCAAGATGTCGCCGGTGGATTTCTGCCCGAAATGCAATACCACCCTGGCGCGCGAACAAGTCTGGGGTGATGACCGTCACTGTGAGCGCTGCTTGACCCCTGTCATCAAGAAGGACCTGGACCAATGGTTCTTTAAGATCACCAAATACGCTGACGAATTGTTGGATTTCTCGACCATCGACTGGCCCGAACATGTCCGCACGCTGACAGACCAATTGGATCGGCCGCTCGGAAGGCGCCTCGGTCATATTCAAGACGGAAGCCGGCGACCCGATCGAAGTCTTCACCACCCGGCCGGACACCTTGTGGGGCGCGACCTTCATGGTCCTGTCGCCCGAGCATCCGCTGGTGGACAAGATCACAACCCCTGCGCAGAAAAGCGAGGTCGAAGCCTACAAATTCGAGGCCTCCCGCCAAAGCGACATTGACCGCGAAGCGATGAACAAGGAAAAGACCGGCGTGTGGACCGGCGGCCATGCCATCAACCCGGTCAATAATTCACGCATCCCGATCTGGATCGCCGATTACGTGCTGATGACCTACGGCACCGGCGCGATCATGGCTGTGCCCGCCCACGACGAGCGGGACTTTGCCTTTCGCGCGCAAGTATCACTTGCTGGTCATGCCGGTCATCCAGCCTGAAGGCCAGCCGAAGCTGGATGGTGTTACCATGGAAACCGCCTACATCGGCGGCGGGCACATGGTCAACTCAGGCCAGTTTAATGGGACCATCGTCAACGAAGAAAAGGGACGAAAAAACCCGGGCATCTCTGCAGTCACCGAGTGGCTGGAAAAGAATGGCATCGGTAAATTTTCCACTTCCTATCGCCTGCGCGACTGGCTGATCTCACGTCAGCGTTATTGGGGCGCGCCTATTCCGATGATTTATTGTGAAAAACACGGCTGGAACCCGGTGCCCGACGACCAGCTACCCGTCCTGCTGCCCGAGGATGTGGAATGGAAGCCCACCGGTGAAAGCCCGCTGAAGCTGCATCCAACCTGGAAACATACCACCTGCCCGATCTGCGGCGGGCCTGCTGAGCGCGAAACTGACACGATGGACACCTTCATGTGCTCCTCCTGGTATCACCTGCGCTACTTGAGTCCAAAGTACGACCAGGGACCGTTCGACGATAAGGAATACAACTACTGGATGCCGGTGGATACTTACACGGGCGGCATTGAACACGCCACCATGCACCTGCTGTATACGCGCTTCTTCCACAAAGCCCTGCGCGACATGGGCATCACGGAAGGTGCGGAACCCATGCAGCAGTTACGCAACCAGGGCATGGTGCTGGGCGAGGACAATGCAAAAATGTCAAAGAGCCGCGGCAACGTGGTCGCGCCTGACGAATTGGTCAAGCTGTACGGTGCCGATACGGTACGCGCCTACATCATGTTCTTTGCTCGTTGGGAAATGGGTGCGCCGTGGAATTCCCAGGGAATCGAGGGGTCCGCGCGCTGGATCAGGCGCGTATGGCTGCTGTTCACCGATCCGGTGGAAAAGAGAAAACTATTAGGCTTCTTCAGCGCGAACACCTCCGATGAGGTTATTGCCGATACTACTATCAAGAACGTTGATAAGCAGAATGAAGCTATCCGGATCCTGCGCCGTAAAGTGCACCAGACATTAAAACGGGTGACACGCGATTTTGAGAAATTTGAATTCAACACCATCGTTTCATCCCTGATGGAGTTGCTGAACGACATGTATAAAGCCCGCGAAGAAGGTGCATCCGGGACTGCCGAATGGGCCGAAGCACAGGACATCTACCTGCGCATGCTGGCGCCGGTCGCACCGCATATCAGCGAGGAATTGTGGATGCGGCTGGGTAAACCGTATTCCATCCACACGCAGAAATGGCCTGTCGTGGATGAAGCCGCCGCCCACGAGGACGAGATCACGCTGGTGGTGCAGGTCAACGGCAAGCTGCGAGACCGAATCACCGTGCCGACGGAGATCTCGGAGGAGGATGCCAAAGCAGCAGCACTGTCGAGCGAGGCCGTTCAAAAGCATCTCGAGGGGAAGAAACCGCGGCAGGTGGTGTACGTTAAAGGACGGCTGGTTAACATTGTGGTGTAAGATTAACAGGGACAGGCAAATGCCTGTCCCTGCTGCTTAGTGGATTCATAATCAGGAGCTGTTTATGACCATACTACAAGACCCCGAAGAAAATGAAACCCGTGCGCTGTTGAAGTATGCTGTCAGCTTCGAGGGTAAATCCGTGCTGGAGATTGGTTGCGGAGATGGGCGCATGACATGGCGCTACGCGGACCATGCCGCGCATGTCACCGGCATCGACCCCGACCTGGTGCGATTCCAAAAAGCCGGGGATGCCTTCCCAAGCCACCTGCGTCACAAAGTGGAGCTGCACAATATCGGCCTGGACGATTTCGCCGCCCAGGTGCATACCAATCCATTCGACATCGCCATCCTGGCGTGGTCGCTCTGATGAATGCCGCCTGAGCGCATGGTCCATGCGCTGGAGACTGTACATACCCTTATCAAACCCGGCGGAATTCTGCTCGACATCCATCCCGGGGTGAATAAAGCCTGGGTGGAAGTGAAAGTCAACGGTAAGGAATACTACCTTGATGTAGTCGATGAAACGGATGATTATGTTGAGTACGGTCAGGCAAACAGTGCGCTTGCGCAGGCAGAAAAAAACCGTTTATTCACGATGGATGAAGCTGGGAAGTTTGAATTTGTCATCCATGCCGGGACGATGAAAGAAATGCGCGAGTTTCTCGCGGAGAATTGGAAGGATGCCATTCTCAACGAATTCCATCGACGGCAAAGCCAGGGAATATTACTCGAAAGCTGCAGAAAGTTATGAGATCCTGATACGTGAAGAAATCCTGATCGCCAGATATAAACGCAATTGATATAAAAGAATACGCCTCGCGGCGTATTCTTAATTATTTACCCGTTGCTTCACCCGCGTACAATTTTTAATGCCCCGGGGAAAATCTCGAACGTCAATTTGCGCAGGTTGGAGCCGAAGCTGGTATAGATCTCACCATCCGCGTGGATATAAAGCGGCTTGTCGGATGTCAATGAAAGACGGGTGAAATTTCCCATGCGGACACAATCGAATCTTCCATGCGTTCCGTTCATCACCTCGGGGATGAGCCTGAACATCATCGCGCGGGAAATCTTGCGCACCGCTGCGTAGTGCAGGATTCCATCATCCATTTTTGCATCCGGCGCAACGTGAAATCCGCCGCCCTCGCGAGGTCCGTTGCACAGGGTCAACATCACGGTTCTTTCTTCCCAGCTTTCTTTATCCGTCTCGACATGCAGGCTGGCAGGGTCAAAGTTCAGGATAATCGTCTGGATGACTGCCACCAGGTACATCAGGAATCCGCGCAGGAGCGGCAGGCGGTGCGAGCGGATGGTCACCACCGCGTCGAAGCCAATACCCAGGGTGTTGTCAAAATATTCCTTGCGTCCCTGTTCGTCGGTCAGCAAGCCGAGATCAATCGTGGACGGCTCTCCTTTCAAGGCATGCGCCAGCGCATGATCCGCCTTATCCGGTATACCGACCGAATGGGCAAAATCATTGCCTGAGCCGAGCGGGACGACACCTAGAATGGGCCGCTTCTCCTCAGGGACCTGCATCAGCCCGTTGACCACTTCGTGGACGGTCCCATCCCCGCCCATGGCGACGACCATGTCGTATCCATCGAGGGCAGCCTGCCTCGCCAGCTCGGTGGCATGAGTTGGGTAGACCGTCCCGCTCCAATCGGCGAGCCCATATTCAGCCACAATAGGGCGCAGGTCGTCTGCCACCCGCCAGGCGTTTCCCATGTCAGCCATGGGATTCAAAATCAGCTTTACTTTACGGGGCATAATGTCCTCCAAAAAAAATAAAAATCCCTGCGGGTGCTCGCAAGGATTAAAACACGTGACGGGGCTGGAAAGTTACCCTTATTTTACAGAAACCAGGTTCCGCAACTCGCCGGTATTCCGGACTGCCTGCATGAAGGAACCGCGTGCGTTGCGCTTGGCGCGGTACAGAGCGCCGTCTGCCGCGCGAAGCAGGTCTGCTGCCGAGTAGGCATGGATGGGGAAAATGGCAATGCCGCCGGATATGTCGAATGCCTTGCGGGAGCCATCGGGCATGTCGAGCACCAGGTGACGCAGCGCTTTCTGCAGTTTTTGGGTGACCATTAACGCTGCCTCAAAGGAAGCTTCCGGCATGATCAGGGTCAGCTCATCCCCGCCATAGCGGGCGAGAAAATCTGTTGAGCGCAAGTTACTGGCCAGTGCAGAAAAGGTCTGCTGGAGCACGCGGTCGCCGGTGCCATGACCGAAAGTGTCGTTGACCGCCTTGAATCCATCGAGGTCCATCATCACCACGGCAAAGGGATGGTTGAAACGGCGGGCGCGCTGCACTTCGATCTCCAGCCGCTCATCCAGCGCGCGGCGGTTGGGCAGCCCGGTCAGGATATCGGTGTAAGCCTGGCGACTGACCGCCTCGTGCAGGCGGGCGTTGATGATGGCGATCGCTGCCTGGTCCGCAAGCAGCTGCAACAGCCGGATTTCTTCATGCGAGAAGGGACCTGTGATGGAGCGCGACAGGTTCATCACACCAACCACATGCGCTCCCATCTTTAACGGGATGCCGATGATCGAACCGATCCAATCCTTGGGCGCGCCTTGGTAAAGCGGGTGACTCTGCATGTCCTCGACGATCACTGTCCCGGATGTTCGGGCGACCGTATAGGTCAGGCCATTGGGCCGGGGCTCGGACGTCAGGACATTACGCCTGCCATCGCCGTCAAGCGATGTCCCAAATTTCAATTTATCGTTCTGGTAGAGGAAGATGTGGACGGTTTTCGCGTTTTGGACCAGCTTGATGGCTTCAAGCGCCACCGTATAGAGGACGTTTTCCAATTCGAGGGAGGAGGTCAGGTTGAGGCTGATGCGTTTAAGCGCATCCAACTCCTGTGCCTGCTGCTGGACGATTTGCAGCAAACCCAGGAGCAGGCGTTCATCATCCTTGCTCAAGTTTCCTGAGAGAAGCCTCTGGCGTGCGAGGAACAGGGCTTCCGATTTTAGATCTGCCATTCTCTCTTCCCAAGGAGGAGTGCAAAAAACCTATCCTATACTTTAGCATAAAACCCCTTTCATTCCAAGAGTTACTTTATGGTTAATAACTGGCCAATATCCTGGTAAGGATGCACCATATCTGGGAGGGATACTTTTTGACCCGGATTTACGGTCAGAAGTCTGTGCTAAAATGAAGGCATCCTTTGTACATAAATTCACACCCCCAAGAGGCTGCTCATGCCAGAACCCATTGTTTCAGTCCCACCGGTCACCCCCCTGAATCCCCGAAAGCGCGCCATACTGGTCGGCGCTTCCAGCGGGATCGGCGCTGCGCTGGCGCGGCGCCTGGCTCGCGAGGGGTACACCGTCGCCTGCCTCGCACGCCGCGCCGACCTGCTCCAGTCCCTGTGCGACGAGATCAATAAGGCATCCGGTGAGACACGTGCCGTTCCCTACACCCACGATGTCACCAACACCAAGGTCATCCCGCAACTCTTCAAGGACATATTGACCGATTTTGGCGGGCTCGACCTGTTCATCTTCTGCGCCGGCATCTCGCTTCCCGTCGGGCTGAAGAACTATGATTTCGAAAAAGACCGGGCAACAACCGAGGCCAATTACATCGGTGCTCTGGCCTGGCTCAACCCGGTGGCCGAAATGTTCCAAAGCCTGAAGACGGGGCAGATCGTCGGCATCTCATCGGTGGCTGGCGAACGAGGCCGGGTGGGCAACCCATCCTATAACGCATCCAAGGCAGCATTGACCTGTTACCTCGAAGCGCTGCGCAACCGGCTGACGCGTTACGGCGTCCATGTGCTGACCGTCAAGCCGGGCTTTGTGCAGACCGACATGGTCAAGGGTGCCAAAAAGCTCTTCTGGGTTGTTCCGCCGGAGCAAGCCGCCGAGGATATCTGGAAGGGAATCAGCAAGCGGAAACAGGACATCTATATCCCTGCCCGCTGGCGCCTGGTCATGTTCATCGTCCGCAACATCCCATCCATCATTTTCCGGCGCATGACGTTCTAGCCTCGCCCGTGCCAGGAGAAACATGACAATCACTTTTCCATACGACAAACTAACCCGTCTCGAAAATTTTGGGCACTCAATGAGTGCCCCGGCATTCCTCTACAACCCCATCAGCGCGGACGAAATCCTTGAAGCCTTGCACATTGCCAAAAAGGACGGATTGTCCGTCACTCTTCGCGGTGCGGGACGCAGTTACAACGATGCTGCCCTCAACAGCTTCGGCATGGTGCTCGACCTGCAGGGGATGAACAAGATCCTCGAGTGGAATCCCGAAACAGGGATGGTGACCGCCGAGCCGGGAGTCACGCTCGCGAAACTCTGGCAGGTCGTCCTGCCGGATGGCTGGTGGCCTCCCGTCGTTTCCGGCACGATGACCACCACCCTGGGCGGCTGCCTGGGGATGAACATCCACGGAAAAAACAACTTCAAGATGGGCACCATCGGCGACCATGTGCTCGAGTTCACTGCGCTGCTGCCCACCGGCGCACGGATCACCTGCAGTCCGAAAAAGAACGGCGACCTGTTCCGCGCCATGATCGGCGGGATGGGCATGCTGGGGGTATTCACCTCGATCACGCTCCAGATGAAGAAAATGGATTCGGGTCTGCTGCAGGTCCATGCTTATCCGGTGCACACGCTCGAGGAGCAGTTGAAAGCTCTACTGGACGGCGCGCCTGAGCACGATTACATCGTCGGGTGGCTGGATGCGACCGCCAAAGGGAAAGGATTAGGCCGCGGACAGATCCATGCCGCCGATTACCTGCATGAAGGCGATAATTCCGACAGCAAAAAGACCATGCAGGTCGATTTCCAGACCCTGCCTAGGCAAGATGTTCGGCGTCTTTCCCAAGTCCATCATCCACTACTTCATGGCGCCGTTCATGAACAACCTGGGGACATGGGGGGTGAACACGGCGAAATATGTGATGAGCCTGCGCGAGGGTCATTACAGGCAGCCGCATGCGGCTTTCCATTTCCTGCTGGATTATGTTCCCGACTGGGAGCTGGCCTACGGGCGCGGCGGCTTGATCCAATATCAGTCTTTCCTGCCCAAAGAGACAGCGCTGGATGCATGGAAAGAAATCCTAACCCTGTCGCACAAGCGCCGGCTGCCATCCTACCTGGGTGTGACCAAGCGCCATCGCCCGGACGACTTCCTGCTTAGTCACTCGGTGGATGGATTCTCGCTGGCGATGGACTTCAAAGTCACCCGTACCAATAAGGCCAGGCTGGCTGCCATGCTTCAGGAATTTGATGGAATTGTGCTCGGTGCAGGCGGGCGATTCTACTTCGCCAAGAACAGCGAGACCACGCCGGAGACTGCCCGCCGCTTCCTGGGGGATGAAACAATCGAGAAATTCCGCGCTCTCAAGAAGCGCACCGATCCGGATAACCTGCTCGAATCAGATCTGTACCGGCGGGTGTTTGGATAAGCGAAAGGCGGCCGACGGCCGCCTTTTCACTTATCCATTTCAAAGCCTGCTTATTTCGAAACGATTTCCCTCGCCCAGTAACCCGCCTGAGGTTCTTCTCCGGGGTAGGGATCCTGCCGATTGATTTTCCGCAGGACGTATTTCAGTACCTCCCCTGCGGTACCCAGGAGAGGAATCACCAGGATGACACCGATCACCCCCCACAACACCGCAGCCACCACCAACCCGAGGATCACGAGGAACACAGGCATGTGAACCGCCTTCCCGGCCAGTTTGGGAAAAATAACCAGGCGGATATACTGATTCACCAGCATATTAACACCCCATACCAGGAGGGTCAGGACAATCGGGTCAAGCGTGATATAGGAAGAACCCTGTGTATAGGTCACCAAAATAATTAATAGGTATGAAATTAATGGACCGAAGGTCGGGATTAAATTTAGAAATCCCGTGATAATTCCCAAGAGACCTGCGTAGGGAATTCCAAAGAGGAAGAGTTCCAGCGCGGTGGTCGTACCGACGATGATCGATGTGATCACCGTGGATCGCAACCAGCCATTCCATACCGCAGACAGTCTGTCAGCCAGGATGCCGAATTCACGCTGAGAGACATCGGAAAGGGATTGGAACGACTTCGCAAGGTTCGCCGGCATCTCCAGAATAAACAAAAAAGCCAGGAAGAAGGATGTGGCGGTAAGTGCAATGAACTGCATCCCCGCAGAAAGTTGATCGCCAAAGGAAATTGCAAAATTCCGCAGCGCTTCTGCAATCAACTGGGCACTATCTGGATACTGCGCGGTGACGGATTGGATAGCCTGACTTAAGTCATCATTGGCTTGCAAATCGGCCACCATTGACTGAGTATTTGTAACAAACCACTGGATCACGTTCCCGAAAAGAAGGAACAGGAGCACCCCGATCGGGATAATGATCACAAACACCGCGGCGGTGCGTGAGAGTTTTGTCTTTGTTTGCAGTCTGTTAATCGGGTAGGATAGAATCAGGATGAAAATACCGGTGACACCCAGCATATTTATCATGGGAAGCATCGCTGAGACCAATAAAAGCACAGCAAGCAACAAAATGACGATCGCTGCCTGGCGGGTAAACTGATCCCATTCTCCGGGTCTGGGCGGGGGTGGCGGCTGGTGCGGCTGGAGTTCTATCTCTTTCATGAGTACTCTCCTTTTTATATAATCGCCAGTTTATGATCATTTCTGTGAATGAGTTCGGCATGCAACGAGAATAATGTATTATCGATACAATGGGCAAAGGTTATTATAATTGAATCACCCACCTTCCGCTCCGCCATATCTTTGGAAATAGAAAGTCGATTACTCCCGATAATGAAACAAACCTGCGAAGTCTATGACCTCGGACTTGTTCCCTATGATGATACCTGGGGACTGCAGGATCGTCTCGCCGCGGAAATCGCACGAGGCGATCGACCAGCAACGCTGATACTTTTAGAGCACCCGCACGTCTACACTTTTGGCCGGCGCGGGCAGGAAAAGAATCTGCTGCTGGACGAAGACCAGCTCAAGGAACGCGGGGTGACCATCCGCTGGGTGGACCGTGGCGGCGACGTAACCTATCACGGACCCGGGCAGCTGGTCGGCTACCCATTGATCCCGCTCGGGCGAGTGGACCAAAACGTGCGCCTGCCCGAGGTCGATTACACGGGCTACCTGCGCAGGTTGGAGAAAGCACTCATCGTGGCTCTGGCGGGATTCGGCGTCGCTGCAGGGCAAATCGCCGGGTTGACCGGGGTATGGGTCCAGCCGGATGTCTACTCACGCTGCGTGCGCTGCCGTCCCGAAGACCGGCAGAAACCCGCCAAGATCGCCGCCATCGGCGTCAAGGTCGATGCGAACGGGATCTCGCGCCACGGCTTCGCGCTCAACGTGGACCCGGACATGAGCTACTTCGACGGCATCATCCCTTGCGGACTGAATGAGCCGGTGGTCAGCCTCGCAGAATTACGTGACCCTGCCCCATCGATGGCGGATGCAAAAAAAGCAGCGATGGAAGCCTTTTGCGAGATTTTTGACTTTACGATGACTTTGAAGAACGATTTAATCGTTTGACTTTTTGCGCGTTAATCGGTACACTATATTTCAAGATTTTTGCTACGAATTGGAGGAGTCCATGCCTGAATTTCAACTCGTCATGCGCGCCGGTCCGACCCCGGGAAAAGCTTTCCCTGTTAGCGGTGATTCATTCACCATCGGACGGGAACCGGGCAACGGCATTGTCATCAACGACCCGGAAATCTCCCGTAAACATTCCCGCATGTGGCTGCAGGGAAACACCTACTCCATCGAGGATCTCGGCTCCACCAACGGGACTTTCGTCAATGGCGTCCGCCTGAACGCGCCGCACGCCCTGCGCCCCGGCGAAGTGGTCGCCCTGGGCGAGCAGATCTCTCTCGTTTTCGAGGCTGTGGTCAGCGACCCGAACGCGACCATGCTGCATGCCTCCAAGCCCGTCACGCCGGAGCCTGCGCCGGTTTCTCAACCGATATCGCAGCCGATCCCATCCTTCGCCGGTCAGGTTCCTTCCGGACCGGAGCCAGTCCCGCCTCCAGCAAAGAAACGCTCCACTGCCATGGTGGTCGTCATCGCTTTGCTGATCCTTTTCCTGTGCATTTTCTGCCTGTGTCTTGGTTTCTTCTATTGGGTGGATGCAAGCAGCAATTGGTGCAACCTTCTTCCATTCATAGTTCCATTATTAGGCGGCACCTGCCCGTAAACTTTTGTCCAAGTTCCTGCCCCTCTTCGTTTCCGGAGAGGGGTTTTTATTTTGCATTTTCCAAAATATCCAGCATCACGTTCAACGCCTTGAGTTTTTGGGCAGTCGTGGTGAAATCTCCCGATCTCAAGGCGGCATCCGCTTCGACCAGCAGGTTCTCAAGATAGTGGTTGAAGATGCCGTCGGGGCGACGCAGATAATCCGCAGTAATATTTTTCTGTCTCATCACCGAGGCATCCGCCAGCCACGCCGTCTGGAAATAAGCCGAAGGATCAAACATCTGCTGGTAGCGCCGAACCGTATCATAGAATTGGACGGACAGCCGCACATCCTCAATGTGGGACAGATCCACCGGCTGGGATTCCAGCAGCTCGAGGAAATCCGCCTCCAGTTGATCAAGAGTCAAGCCGAAGTGAGTTTGCAGCGCCAGGTCAAGCGCATCCGACTGAAGCCCGCTGAGGGCGGGATGAATGTCGCGGTAGAAAGCGATGAACGCATCCCAGCCATAAGTCTCCACCAAATACTGCACCAGCGCGCCAGCCTCGAGGTAGCCGATCTCGTGCTGGGACGGGTAAAAGGAATCCGTAAGGGATCGCAGGGGAATGTACCAGTTCAGGTTGAGCAGCGCTGCCGCCCGTGGGATGAGCGATTCGGGCTTGAAGTGTCCGCCGGCAAGGTAAACGGCCAATCCTTCGAGAAGCAGGGTCGGGCGCAGGTCACCGCCTGATGCGCGATCGAGCCAATGGACGGCTTCATGCTTGAAGACCATCTCGAAAGTGCTGCCGGCGTAATTGCGGTCAAGATAGGAAATGTAAATCGCGCCATCGGTGAAGCCCCCATGCCCGAGCGTGCGCGGCATGATCACGACGGGGATTTTTTCTCCATCAGTCACGGGCATCAAGGGAGAAAGCTGCTCAGCGATTGCATCGGTGGTTTTTGCCAGTATCTCGATATCGCCGGCGGCGTCCGTGCCCGAGACGTAGTGAAGTGTACAACACTGGTTTACCAGGGATTCCCAACTCGCATCGCGCTGAGACTCGGGAATGTCACTCGGAGGCAGCAGGTGGATGGACTCCTGCCAGGAAGGGCCGTCCGGCACGACAGAAAAGGAAAGCAACTGCGCACCCGGCTCGAGCGCCGACGTATCCCATGCCCACCAGAGCGTTGCCTGCTGACGCCCGGCGATCCCGTAGGGAGTGAACGCAGCTTTTCCGATGATCTGGTCGTCAAGCCGGATTTCCACCTCCCGCCCGTTGGCGTCAAAATCAGTCGGAGTGATGACCTCGAAGCTTACCTGGTCGCCCACATAGAGAGATCCGTCCGGATGAACATTGATCTGGAACTGAGAGTCCGGGGTGGGCGACGGAGCCGGGGAAAGGGTCGGGGAAATCGTCGCGGCATCGGGATTAACCCCAAGGGTACACCCCATCAACAAGGCGATAGCCAGGAGAAACACTAGACGGCGCATGGGCGCAATTATACTAGTTGTAAATTTCGTCATGTACCGCTAGAATAAATGCAGCGAGGTTTTATGGAACTAAAAGAAAAACCAGCTTCACCCAAGTGGGGTAGAACAACCAAGATCATCGTGGCTGTAAGCCTGCTCGCCCTGACTGTGGCGGTGGTCATTCGGTTTCAGGAGCTCTTCCCGCCGTTGATCATGGCGCTCATCATCGCCTACCTTTTCTACCCTGCCGCATCCTTTTTGGAACGGAGAGCGCACATGCCGTGGGGGCTCTCCGTCACGCTGATTTATTTGGTTCTTGCGCTGATCATCATTAGCTTGCTGGCACTGGGAGGGTTTGAGATAGTCTCCCAGATCCAGAGCCTCATCAGCTTGATCCAATCCCTGTTGGAGCAGCTCCCGGTTCTTTTGGATTCTCTCAAAGTACAGGTCATCGTCATCGGTCCATACACGTATGATCTAAGCAGCCTCGGCATCGACCTGAGTGGATTGAGTGACCAGCTAATCAGTTCGACGCAGGCCATATTAGGGCAGACCGGTTCGATCATCGGTTCAGTGGCGGGCAGTGCCATCAGCAGCATCGGCTGGCTGCTTTTTCTCCTTTTCGTTTCCTATTTTCTTTTAATCGAAAGCGGCGGGCTGCGCGAACGGATATTCTCTTACGATTTTCGTGATTACAACGAGGATGCCAGAAGGTTCAGTGAACGGCTGGGCAATATCTGGAACGCCTTTCTGCGCGGGCAATTGATCATGTTTTTCCTCGCGATTTTCATTTACACCATTGTGTTGGGAATTCTGGGTATTCGCTTCGCTTTTGGGCTGGCCTTGATCGCAGGTCTGGCACGATTCCTGCCTTATGTGGGTACGACCATCAACTGGATACTTTTAGGGCTGATCGCCTACTTTCAGGAGTACAAGCTTTTTGGCATGTCCCCTCTCGCCTACACAGCAATGGTGATCATTATCGCCATTGTCATTGACTACATACTGGATTATGCGGTCTCCACGCGCATCATGTCGCACACGCTTAAAGTCCACTCGGCGGCCATCCTCATCGCGGTGATTGTCGCAGCGGACCTGCTTGGCCTGCTGGGAGTGGTCATCGCGGCGCCAATCCTGGCAACCGTGCAGCTGGCGTACACCTACATCTTCCGCAAGTTGAACGATGAGGATCCCTGGCCTCCTGAAGAACACAATGAGGCTTATTCGCTGCGAAAACAATTCAAAGACTGGCTGGGCAGAATCCGCCCTCCGCGCAAAAAACCCGTCTCATAAACCAGCCGGCTGTGATTTATAATTCGTCCATTCACCCCAAAGGAGGACACATGTCCAAGAACGCACCCGAACCCAAGACCGATACACTGGCTGAAACCGAGAACTACCTGGTTTGGAGCGCAGAAGAACCTGACGGCGAGACCACCTATCATGTGGAATTGGGAAACCTGACCGTCCATTTCTTCCGCGAGGAGTGGGACGAGTTCCTCACCCTGGTAAAGTCACTCGGAAAGTAAACATCCATTCAATGAGGGGCGCAGCTTTCTGCGCCCCTTTATGATTCCCATGACAGACTCCATTATCGATATCCCCAACATTGAAATCGGCCACGCCACGGACCTGGACGCGCTGACCGGATGCACGGTCATCCTCTGCCGGAAGGGCGCTGCCGGCGGTGTGGATGTGCGCGGCGGCGCGCCCGGCACACGGGAGACCGACCTGCTCGACCCGCTCAACCTGGTCGAAAAAGTCCATGCCGTTGTTCTCGCGGGAGGGTCCGCCTTCGGGCTGGATGCCGCATCCGGGGTGATGCGTTTCCTCGAGGAGCAGGGGATCGGTTTCGACACCGGCGCAGCAAAGGTCCCGATCGTTCCCGCAGCGATTCTATATGACCTCGCCCTCGGCAGCGCAAAAATCCGCCCGGATGCGGAGATGGGTTACCGCGCCGCGGCATCGGCTTCCGCGGATATCTGTGCTGAGGGAAATGTCGGCGCCGGGACTGGCGCAACAGTGGGAAAACTATTCGGCATGAAAAGCGCCATGAAGAGCGGTCTGGGCACCTCCTGTGTGGACGCGGGAGGCGGCGTCCTGGTCGGCGCGCTGGTGGCGGTCAATGCATTCGGCGACGTGATCGATCCGCAGACGGGCGGCATCATTGCCGGCGCTCGCTCAACGCAATTGGGTCCGCTGCACCTGGGGGCAAAGGATTATTTCACCAACACGCTGGAAACCATGCGCACCTTTACCGGACGCACCGTGATGGGGTTCGCCAGCAAATCCAATACGGTCATCGGCGTAGTAGCCACCAACGCACAGCTGGACAAGGCGGAGGCGACCAAGGTCGCACAGATGGCGCATGACGGGCTGGCGCGGGTCATCCGCCCGGCGCACACCATGCTGGACGGCGACACGATCTTCGCCCTCTCCGCGGGAAATAAAAACGCCGACGTGACGACGGTCGGCGCATTTGCAGCTGAAGCGATGGCTCAGGCTATCGTGAGGGCGGTGCTGGCTGCAGAGCCTGCGGGTGGATTGCCCGGGCTACTGCTCCATGAATAAAGTTCGGAATCGAAACGGCTGTAAAGTAGCTATAAACGCTGAATTGGGCTGAATATTCCCGCAGTACTCTGTAAAGACCAACTAATCATTCCGCTTTCATCCAAAGCAGTGTGCGGTGCAGCGTGAACCCGGCGGCGCGGATGGCATCCTCCGACAGGTGGGCGGGATATTCCAACAGCAAGCCGCGGCGCGAATCCATTGTGGCGCGTATGCGCGACAGCATGGCGTGAAGCGCATCGTCCGCCTCCGTCGGTGCGGCAGCGACCCACAGCGCATCCACACGGTCACGCCCATAGATCACGGATGCGGCCGCCTTCAGCGCGTTATCACGCCAGGCTGTCCAGTGGTCCACGCTGATGTCGGAGAGAAAATTCCCCAGTGAGTTTAATAAACCCGGCTTAAGCACAGTCCAAAAATTGGAATAATACCAATTGATCCCCTGGGGATGAAGGCGCTCGAGCCAGGCATTTTGTTCAACCCAATCCGCCGCGTAGCGTGAGCGGATCTGCGTGCCCTGCACAGCCTGGAGAGCCGGTGCGCTGGACGATGAATGATAGGTCGAACGGCGAAATCGTTCACGAAAGCCAAGGTCCTCGTACAAGGTGATCGCGCCGGGGTTGTCTTCGCGCACATGAAGCCAGATCTCATCGGCGCGCTTGTTGCGGGCGTGCTGCATCGCGGCGTCGGTCAGCAGCCGGCCTATTCCCCGCCGGCGGAAATCGGGGTGGGTGGCCACGTTGGCAATCAGATAGACACGCTTGTTGCGGCGGTTGTACGGGATCAGGCTGACGTTGCCGATGATCCGCCCGTTATCCTCCCAGACATAACCCGTCAGCGGCAGGGACAGATTATCCGTTGTCCGGGTGGCCCAGCTCAGAAAGGAAGTGTCGGCAGCCGAGCGGCGCATGTCCTGCAGGTATCGCCGGCCATCCCTGTCCATGGTGCTTTTGAAGCATAATTCGACCAGGTCTGCGACAGCGGACAGGTCACGCATGGGGTTCAGGGAACGGATTTGTCCGGGCGTACCGGGGGAAACAGCCAGGGCGGAAGCGGTCATGGGGGTTATTATAGCAGGAGGATTTAAAAAGCATAACCTGCCTTCTCCCAAACACGGGTAAAATAATATTCATATACTTCTCTAATACTTCTCTGTCAGTCCGCTTGCCGGGGTTTTGCTATAATCCCTACAGTTACTGAAGAAACGACACAGGTGCGATTCCGCGCCTGATTGAGAGGGACACTACTTATGATGCGTTTTGACCGATTTACCGAGAGAGCCCAGGAGGCTGCCCAGCGCGCCGCGGAAATCATCCAGCGCTACGGGCACAACCAGATCGACACCGAGCACATCCTGCTGGCGCTCATCGAACAACCGGGGGGAGTCATCCCTCAAATTCTTGAGATCCTCAGCGTCAACGCCGACGCACTGTCCGAGCGCATCGACAACGCCCTGCGCTCCACACCCAAAGCCAATATCTTCGGCGGAGGCGCCGGGCAGATCTTCATCACTCCACGCGTCAAACGAATTATCGACCTTGCCAACGAGGAAGCCAACCGGCTCAAGGATGAGTACATCTCCACCGAGCACATCTTCCTGGCGATCCTGACCGAACGCAACACACCCGCGGCGCGCATCCTCGAAAGTGCCGGCCTGAACCGCGACCGGGTCTTCGATGCCATCATGCAGATCCGCGGCGGGCAGCGCGTGACCGACCCCCAGGCCGAGACCCGCTACCGCACACTCGAAAAATATTCCCGCGACCTGACCCAGCTCGCCCGCGAAGGCAAACTTGACCCGGTCATCGGGCGCGACAACGAGATCCTGCGCCTGATCCAGATCCTTTCCCGCCGCACCAAGAACAACCCGGTACTGATCGGCGAGGCCGGTGTGGGCAAGACCGCCATCGTCGAAGGGCTGGCGCAGAAGATCGCCACCAACGACGTGCCGGAAATCCTGTCGGGCAAGCGGGTCGTTGCGCTCGACCTGGGCGCAATGATCGCCGGCTCGCGTTTCCGCGGGGAGTTCGAGGAGCGCCTTAAAGCCGTCATGGAGGAAGTCCAGCGGGCGCAGGGCGAGGTCATCCTGATGATCGACGAGCTGCACACCGTGATCGGCGCCGGCGCGGCGCAGGGCGCCATGGATGCCTCCAACATGCTCAAACCCGCCCTGGCGCGCGGCGAGCTGCAGTGCATCGGCGCCACCACACTGGACGAATATCACAAACATATCGAGAAGGATGCCGCCCTCGAGCGACGCTTCGCCCCGATCTATGTCGAGGAACCGAGCGTGGACGACACCATCAAGATGCTGATGGGTCTGCGCGACCGCTACGAAGCGCATCACAAGGTGCGTTTCTCCGACGACGCGCTGGTCGCCGCCGCCCGGCTGGCGGAACGCTACGTCACCGACCGCCACCTGCCCGACAAGGCCATCGACCTGATGGACGAATCCGCGGCCAAGCTGCGCGTGGCGCTCTATTCCATGCCGCCTGAACTCAAAGAAGCGAAAACCATACTTGACCGCATGCTGGCCGAGGAGGCTGCTGCGGCAAACGAAGGCAATTACCAGCGCGCCGCCGAGATCAAGGTCGAACGGCTGCGCCACGAAGGGGATTACCGCAAGAAACGCACCGCCTGGGAATCCGAGCACAAACTCGATGAAGTCGTGGATGTCAATGACATCGCCGAAGTCGTCCACCAGTGGACCGGCATCCCCGTCAGCCAGATGATGGAGACCGAATCGCAGAAACTTCTGCACATGGAGGAGCGGCTGCACGAGCGCATCATCGGGCAGGAGGAGGCCATCCACGCCATTTCGGATGCCATCCGCCGCGCCCGCTCCGGGCTGAAGGATCCCAGCCGCCCGATCGGTTCGTTCATCTTCATCGGACCTTCCGGCGTGGGTAAAACCGAGCTGGCCAAGGCGCTGGCCTGGTTCATGTTCGACGACGAAGAAGCCCTGGTGCGCATCGACATGTCCGAGTACCGCGAGCAGCATACGGTGAGCCGGCTCTTCGGCGCACCTCCCGGCTACGTTGGCTACGAGGAAGGCGGTCAACTCACCGAAGCCGTCCGCCGCAGACCCTACCGCGTGCTCCTGTTCGACGAGATCGAGAAAGCCCACCCCGAGGTCTGGAATGCGCTGCTGCAGATCCTGGACGACGGCCGCATGACCGACGGTCAGGGCAATGTGGTGGACTTCCGCAACAGCGTGCTGATCATGACCTCCAACCTGGGCACCGAATACGTCAGGCGCAGCGGCTCGCTGGGCTTCCTGCAACAGAACGAAGACAATGAGGACCGCGAAGCCCATGACAAGATCGAGAAGGCGCTCAAGGGCGCATTCCGGCCTGAGTTCCTGAACCGCATCGACGAGATCATCATGTTCTCGCCGCTGTCCGTTGAGCAGATGGAGGAGATCGTTGACCTGCAGGTAAAGGAAATGCAGGACCGGCTGAACGAGTTCAATATCAAGATCACGCTGACCAAACACGCCCGCACCTGGCTGGCCAAGGCAGGCTACGATCCGGCCTTCGGCGCACGACCCTTGCGGCGTGCGCTGCAGAAGTATGTCGAGAGTCCGCTCTCGGTGGAACTGCTGGAACACAAATACAAAGAGGGCGGCAGCGTGACCGTGGACGTGAAGGACGACAAGATCGTCTTCAAAAGTAAATAAGCGAGCATCCAGATCGGGGCGGGTCTAAATACCCGCCCTTTTGATTCTCCATGAAGAAAATACCCTTCGTAAAAATTCTGGTCATCCTGTTGGGAATCTGGCTGGCGATCTCAACCAGTGTGGTTTTACTCATCGCCCTGACCGCGATGGGACCCAACAGCCGCGCCGTCATCTTGATGGGCGCAGGGCTGATCCTGTTGTGGGTCGTCGCTCGGCGGGACATTGATGTATGTTTTTCGTGAGCGGATACGAGGCTTCGTGCTGGGTTTGCGCGGAGACTGGCGGTTGAAGTTCGTGCTCTTCGCCACGCTGCTCGCCCTGCTTGAGGAGGCAGTCACCGTCAGCATGACCAACCTCGCGCCACTCTTTCGGTGTCCCTGTCGGCGCGGCGTACATCACCGCCTCAGCCAATTACCTGGACGTGGTCGCGCTTCACAGCGTGGTGGTCTTCATCCCCATGTTCATCGCCTGGGCATTCCTCCTCAGCCGCTGGGAGTTCACTCCCTCGCAAGTCTTTCTGCTCTTCGGGCTGACGGGCACGCTGGCGGAGGTCAGCTTCGGAGGCGCACAGCAATTCGCCCAGATCGCCATGTGGACCTTCGTGTACGGGCTGATGGTCTTCCTGCCGGCCTACTGCATCCCAGCGGAGCGCGGCGCGAAGCCCGTCCGCTGGTGGCATTACCCCGCTGGCGGTCATCCTGCCCATCGTCTTTTCGATACCGGCCGCGGTTGTCATCGGGTCCCTGCATCCCATCCCCATCCATTTCCCCCCGATCACTCCTAATTCCTAATTAATCTATTAAGAGGGTATTTCACTTGATTTGGGGGTAAAATGTCGCATTGCATTTACCCAGGAGTAAAAACATGGAAGAACAACCCAAAAAGAATTTCTATTCGAATCCCGCCGTGATCATCATTGCCGCTCTCATTGTGCTTCTCTGCTGCTGCATCTTAATCGTTGCAGCGGGAGGCGTCGCATTTTATGAGTTTGGAAAACAGGTTGCGACGACGATGCCTGAGTTTCCACGCTTCGACCTGGACTCCCCCACCCCGGTGACGCCCGCCGAGGTCACGCGCATCCCCTCTGACCAGGTGTCCTCGGAAACGCTTGAGACGCTGGAGAATACCATCGTCCCGATCAACGACTATCGCGCCCTCGCCTGTCAGCTTCATGGAAAATGCAGCGTCCCCGAGACGCTTCCATCGGGACCCTACGAGGTGGGAGACAGGCAGACCTTCTGGGCATCCAACCTCGACAACGATGAGAATTTCCAACTGGATGCCACTCTTCAATACATGACCGACCATGCCTATTTCTGGGTCGAGGACGGGGTGGACTTCGACATGGGTGAGGCGCAAGCACTGTTGGATACCTTTGAGAACAAGATATACCCGACCAACCGTGCCTTCTTTGGCAGTGAATGGACTCCCGGTGTGGATGATGACCCTCACATTTACATTATGTACGTAAGCGGTATCGGGTACTCCGTTGCCGGATATTTTTCAACGTCTGATGAATACCACCCGGACACGAATGAATTTTCCAATTCGCATGAGATGTTCTTCTTCAACGCGGACAATTCGCCCCTCAGCGATGAATATACCTACAGCACACTGGCACACGAATTCCAGCACATGATCCACTGGAAACAGGACCGCAACGAGGCATCCTGGATGAACGAAGGGTCGTCCGAGCTGGCATCCTTTTTGAACGGATACACTACAGGCGGATGGGATTATGCCTTCGTCAGCAACCCGGATCTGCAGCTCAACGATTGGCCGAACAACCCGGATGAAACGGGACCGCATTACGGGTCAAGCTTCCTATTCATGACTTATTTCCTCGACCGGTTTGGGGAGGAAGCCACACAAACTCTCATTAATCATGCCGCCAATGGCATGGACAGCGTGGACCAGACCCTGCAGGAGATCGATGCCCGTCATCCCTTTACCGGCGACCCTCTCAATGCTGACGATGTTTTTCAGGACTGGACCCTTGCCAATTACCTGCTGGACGGGTCCGTCGAGGACGGGCGCTTCTATTATCACAATTATCCCGAAGCGCCTCAAGCCTATGAGACCGAGACACTCACCTGTCCGCAGGATCAGGTCAACCGTTCCGTCACCCAGTACGGCACGGATTACATCGCCCTGGACTGCGCTCCCGGGGAGTATAACGTCCATATCGAGGGCGCCACGGCAACCGGGCTGATACCTGCGGATGCCTATTCAGGCAAGATGGCCTTTTGGTCCAATAAGGGCGACGAATTGGACATGGGTCTCACCCGCGAGTTCGACTTTACGAACGTCAGTGGACCCATCGAGATGACCTACCAGACCTGGTATGACATCGAGGAGAACTGGGATTATGCGTACGTCCTGGCATCAACGGACGGCGAAACCTGGCAGATCCTCAATACACCGTCCTGCACGACAGACGATCCTCAGGGCAACTCCTACGGCTGCGCCTACACCGGTTTGAGCGGCGGCGGAAGCACCGCACAGTGGATCCAGGAATTGGTGGACCTTTCCCCTTATGCCGGTCAAAAGGTGCAGCTGCGTTTCAAGTATGTGACAGATGCTGCGGTGAACGGCGAAGGCCTGCTGGTCGATGACATTTCCGTGCCGGCTGTCGATTATTTCACCGATCTCGAATCCGATAACGGGGGCTGGGAGCCGGAAGGATTTGCGCGGGTCGAAAATATCCTCCCGCAGACATTCCGCGTCGCGTTGGTCGTCAGGCACGATAACGGCGAGACGACGGTCACACCTGTTTCGTTGACATCTGAGAACGTAGCGGACATCGCTGTCGCCCTGGAAAGCGGCGACCGGGCAACGCTTGTCGTGAGCGGCACCACCCGCTTCACGCGCGAGCCGGCTGTTTATTCTCTGGAGGTGAAATAATGTCCACTGCTCCCCACTCACAGGTTTTACCGGTCGTCGACCTGATCTCCTACCAGGAGGGCGCCGTCGTCAGCCGGCAGATCGTCAAAGCGGAGACGGGGAACGTGACCCTCTTCGCCTTCGACCTCGGTCAGGAGTTGAGCGAGCATACCGCGCCGTTCGATGCGCTGGTCCATGTGCTGGACGGCGAAGTCGAGATTCGCATTTCCGGCAACCCCTTCACGCTCAAAACCGGCGAGGCCATCGTCATGCCGGCCAATGAGCCGCACGCGGTCAAAGCACTCAAGAAATTCAAGATGCTGCTCACGATGATCAGAGCTTAACAATAAAGAGACGGCAGGTTCGAACCTGCCGTCTCTTTTGCTTTATGATCTTTAACCCCTGATGTTATTCCAATCCCCGCCTTTCAACTCGGCGAAGAACAGATCCCGGTCTTCCTTTTCGGGAATCTCCTCCCCGGCTTGCTGCGCCGTTTTCAGGTAAAGCTGCGCCTCGACCACGTTGCCGGTAAGGGCATGGGCGCGCGCCATGCATTCGTAGGCAAACGCAAGGTCGAACTTCTCCATTTCATCCAGATGTTCCTCGGTCAACTCCAGCGTACGGCGCGCATAGAGCAATGCCAGCTCTGAATCCTCCAGCACGGCATAGACTCGTGAGAGCAGCCAGACTCCGCGCTGGTAATTAACTGCCGTCCCTGCCTCCCGCCAGTGGGCTAGCGACGTGTGGGCATAATCTGCGAGGCACTCATTTTCAACAGGAGTGCGGTCAGCTTTATCGAGCAGTTCCCACGTTTTACCGTGGTATTGGACCGCAAAAAATCGGTGCACTTCGGCTTCAGTGTACTTCTTTTCCTCTGGCATGGCATATCTCCTTTGGTTGACTCCATTATACCGATAGAGTCACGTTTCCCGGCGGCAGCAACTTGATATTTCACTCCACAACGATCACATACTCCTTTTCGGCACTCTGCCCGACGACCATGGTCGAGAAACAGCTCACACCGACTGTGAATGGGAATGTCCCTTTTTCCTCCGGGACACCGCTGATCTTTGCGCCGTTTACGCCATCCACAAACACAAGTTCAAGCCCCGCAGGGAGCGTTCCGCTTGAAACGGACACATTATTCACAGGTGTGACGTTATCACTCACGCGGATCTCAACTTCGTACTCCACGCCTGTTTGCGCCTTCGGCAGGGAATCGGGTTCGATCTTCAGCGGAGTAAGCACAGGTGTAAAAATATAATTGAACGTGGGCGTCGGTTCCGTGCGAGTGAAGCGGGTGAACAGGGAACAAGCCAGTGTCATCATCACGATGGACACCGCCAACAAAAGGCGCAAGGATTTTTGTTTCATGAAGTTCTCTTTTCTCCAGGTTGTTCAAGGGAATTCGTACTGTCGTAAAACGGATTGCGAATCATCCCCTTGAGGGGACGCATCAATGCGGACAACTGCTACTACGTCTCGGACTGCAACCGCCCGCCTGCTTTGTTATTATACAACCGCACTCTACCTGTAAATAGTTAGCCCCGAGAGCACTCCCGGGGCTGTTCTCACGATCACTCGGCGCAGGCAAACTCTAAATGTGGATCGCACTTCCTTCAGCACCGTGCGCCGCTTCCATCAGCACCTCGGAGAGGGTCGGGTGGGCGTGCACGTTGCGCGCGATCTCGTGCGGGGTCAGCTCCAGCATGTGCGCCAGGGTCAGCTCGGGCAGCAGTTCGGTCACTTCCGGTCCGATCATGTGCGCGCCCAGGATCTCGCCATACTTCTCATCCACGACCAGTTTAACCCAGCCGGCGTAATCACCCAGCCCAAGCGCCTTGCCGTTCGCCTGGAACGGGAAGCGCCCGATCTTTACCGTAAAGCCGCGTTCCTTAGCCTGCGCCTCGGTCAGCCCGAACGACGCAACCTGCGGCTGGCAGTAAGTGGCGCGCGGCATCATCTCGTAATCAAGGGTCACGGTCTCATGCCCGGCAATGTGTTCGGCGCACACGATGCCCATCGCCGACCCGACATGCGCCAGCATCAGCTTGCCGGTCACATCCCCGATCGCCCAGATGCCCGGGACGTTGGTCTGCATCTTTTCATCGATCTCGACGAATCCGCGCTCGTTGATTTTGACACCAACCTCCTCGAGTCCCAGCCCCTTGGAGTTGGGGCGGAAGCCGATCGCCACCAGCGCCTGGTCCGCTTCGAGGACTTTCGTTGCACCGTCCGCAGATACCGTCACCTTGACTCCGGTCTTTGTCGCTTCGACCGCTTCCACCTTGTGTCCGACGAGGGTCTTGATACCGTTCTTCTTGAACGCTTTTTCCAACTCGGAACTGATCTCCGCATCCTCCAGCGGTACGATACGCGGAAGCATCTCAACGATGGTCACATCCACACCGTAGGAATTCCACACGGTGGAAAACTCCACGCCGATGGCGCCTGAGCCGATCACGATCACGGATTTGGGCAGCTTCTCCTGCAGGATCGCCTCGAGGTAGGTCACGACCTTCTCGCCGTCGATTTTCCACGCGCCGGGCACCGCTGAGGTGGCTCCGGTGGCGACGATGATGTTCTTCGCCTTGAGCTCGGTCACCTTTCCATCTTTGTCCGTAACAGCTACCATGTCCTTCGCGGATAGTTTTGCCGCGCCCATATACACCGTGATATTGTTCTTCTTCATCAGGAAGCCGACGCCCTTCACCAGCCGGTCGGACACCTGCCGCGAGCGTTTGACCGCCACGCCGAAATCCAGTTTCAAGTTATCGAACGAAAAGCCGAATTCCTTGCCGCGCTCACGCAGCGTATGCGCCACTTCGGCGTTCTTCAACAGCGCTTTGGACGGGATGCAGCCCACGTTCAGGCACACGCCGCCCAGCCACTGCTTGTCGACGACCGCAGTCTTCAATCCCAACTGCGCTGCGCGGATGGCAGCCACGTATCCGCCCGGACCTGCTCCGATGACAACAACATCAAAATTCTCAGCCATGAAATTCTCCTTGGAAAATCGGGAACCTTTCCCGATGAAGATTTTTCCGAACCCTGCAATTTTACTACGTGCAGCCCCTACTTGCTCTTGATGTACTCCGCCCACCGAAATCGCAGCACCGCCATATCCAGCGCCTGACCTTGATCTGTAATCAAGCTGTAATCCTGCCCATTTCCCGGACAGGTACGATTCCTCCGCGTGATGATCAGCCGGTTGAAAAGATCACACTTGAACTGGGGCTGCCACCAGCCCCCAAACATTGCCAAAAATCAGCGGCAGGCCGAGTGTCATGCAAAAATAGCCCAGGTAAATGGGATTACGCGTGAACTGGTACACTCCAGTAGTCACCACGGATGTCGTTGGTGTATGCGGGTCGGGGGAAGTGTGCGCCCCGATGAGCTGCCGCAGTCCGCCTAGGCTGTCGCCAGGCCATAACACCACACGGCCCATCCGATGTATTCCACCCACTGCGGGAGTGCTATTGGAACCAGCCATCCGAGCAGAAAAACGGTCACGAGGTGGATCAACATTAATACCGGCGGATTCATCCTGACGTTAGCGTTGTCAGTTCATATTTTCGCTCAATCTCAAATTCCTTAACCCGCGGCGCTCGAGCCAGTCCTTCAAAGCCGGACCAGTCCCCAGCGACCACGGCCGCAACTCAGCCGGCAGGACAAGCTCATACGCCCCCAGTTCATCACCCAGCATGATCTCGCCATGAGCCTTGATGTGATAGGCAAGAATGACCTGATTCTTCAATGGAAAGGGATAATTCCCAACAAAGCCAGCAATCTCGCCGTCCAAGCCTAATTCTTCCTTCAACTCCCGCAGGATCGCGCTTTCAGGAGATTCATCTTTTTCAAGAAAACCGGCCACTATTCCGCGATATTTCTCCGGCCACTCTTTGTTTCGGATCAAGATCACAAAATCTCCCAGCTCAACGATACCCGCAACGACCGGCACCGGGTTATCCCAGAATACATATCCGCACTCCGCCAAGCAGGCCAGACGCTCACGCCCGCCCATTTCAACGGTCTTGAGCGATTGTCCGCAATGAGGGCAATACTTCATCCCATTCATACCCATTTTTCCAGGGTCTCCTTGACCTTCGTCAGGAACCAGTCTGCCGAAGCGCCGTCGAGGATGCGATGGTCGAACACGAAAGAGAGATAGACCATCGGGCGAATAGCGATGGCGTCGCCCCCATTTGAATCGGTGACCACGACTGCCCGCTTCTGCATCGCGCCGACACCCAGGATACCGCATTGCGGCTGGTTGATGATGGGCATGGCGAACAGCGAGTTGCTAACTCCGTGGTTGGTGAGGGTAAACGTCCCGCCCTTGACCTCGTCCGGTTGGAGTTTTTTAGCACGCGCCCGGCTGGAGAGGTCATTGACGGCACGCGCAACACCGAGCAGCGACAGCCCGTCCGCACCCTTGATGACCGGTACGATCAGCCCTTCCTCGCCCAGCGATGTCGCCATGCCGATATTGACTGCTTTGTGCACCAACACCCCTTCGTCGGTCCAGGATGAATTGGTCATGGGATACGCTTTCAAACCGGCGGCAATTGCTGCAACAAAATAAGCGGTATACGTCAGATTGACGCCGTCCCGCGCAAAGCTCTCTTTATTTGCGGAACGATGCGCGGCCACGCGACTCATGTCCGCCTCCATGACGGTCAGCACGTGGGGCGAGGTCCGCTTGCTGGCCAGCATATGCTCCGCGATGGACTTGCGGATGGTGGAATGTTTAATGAGCTGGTCCCCCCGATGAGAGATCACTGCCGGTGATGCTGTTGGTTGAACGGAGGCACCGCCCCTCTCAATAAATGCCTGCACGTCATTCTTGGTGATACGCCCACCGAGGCCGGTTCCATTCACTTGCTGCAGATCGATGCTGTGTTCGGAGGCCATCTTAGCGACGACGGGTGAGATGAAACCTAAATTCTTGTTGATGGTTGGCGGTTGTTGGTGGCCAGAAGGGGATTGATCATCGGATATGGGTTTGTTACTGTCTAAAGACCCTTTTTCACTGTCAATTACCAACTGACTTCCATCAACTGACTCGCCGGGGTTTCCGATCACGGCAAGCACCTCGCCCACTTTTGCAACGGTCCCTTCCGGCAGGCTGACCTTGAGCACCACACCTGTCGCAGGCGAGGGGATCTCGGTATCCACCTTGTCGGTGTTGACCTCCAGCAGTGCTTCCAGTTCTTTGACAGAATCACCTTCACCCTTGAGCCATTTGGTGATGGTTACTTCTTCTACGCCTTCGCCCAGGCGGGGGACCAATACGTTTATAGACACGAGAAATCTCCTTGTATCTCACCACAAAGAGCACAAAGTGTCACGAAGGAATCCTTTGTGCTCTTTGTGTCCTTTGTGGTTACTGAATTTTTGGGTACTCCGTTGGCGAAACTTCATGCATCATGTCGTACACCGCATCAAAGATACCTTCCGCATTCGGCTTGGACCAGTAATCTCCATCTGAGCCGTACGCGGGACGGTGCGCTGTGCCGGGGAGAGTCCTCGGCGCGGAGTCGAGCCAGGCATAGCCTCCCTGCTTCTCAAGCACTTCCTGCAGCATATAGGCTGTCGTGCCGCCAGGCACATCCTCGTCCACGAAAAGGATGCGGTTCGTTTTTTTGAGCGAATTCGAGGATCGCGCCATTTATGTCAAACGGCAGCAGCGACTGAACATCGATCACCTCGGCATCGATACCCACCTTGGAGAGTTTATCGGCGGCATCCAGCGCAATTCGGCAACAGGCGCCGTAGGTCACGATGGTCGCATCCGTGCCTGAGCGCAGTGTTTCAGGCATACCCAGTGGTAAAGTGAACTCGCCGATGTTATCGGGCAGGCGTTCCTTCAAGCGGTATCCGTTCAGCACCTCGACCACCAGCGCCGGGTCGTCGGATTTGAGCAGGGTGTTGTAGAAGCCCGTGGCGCGGGTCAGATCGCGCGGGACTAGAACATGCATGCCTCGCACCAAATGGATGATCCCCGCCATGGGAGAGCCGGAATGCCAGATGCCCTCGAGGCGATGGCCTCGCGTGCGGACGATGACCGGAGCCTTCTGCCCGCCTGCCGTGCGCCAGTGGAGCGTGGCCAGGTCATCGCTCATCAGCTGCAGCGCGTAGAGCAGGTAATCGAGGTATTGGATCTCACAGATGGGACGCAGACCGCGCATCGCCATGCCAATGGCCTGCCCGAGGATGGTCGCCTCGCGGATACCGGTGTCCGAGACACGCAGCGCGCCGTATTTCTCCTGCATCCCCTTGAAACCCTGGTTCACATCGCCCAGTTTACCCACGTCCTCGCCAAACGCGACCAGGCGCGGCTCGCGTGCGAGCATGGAATCGAAAGCCAGGTTGATGACCTCGAAGCCCATCAGTGTGGGTGACTTTTCCGAATAGGACGGAGGAACAACCGGCACTTTCAGCGCGGAGGAACGGTCTTCACTAACGAGCAGCGAGCCGTAACGCGTTTCGTTTCGCGCGTCGTCAGCCTTTTTCCATTCCGACAGCGCATCCTTCGAAGGGCTTGCCTCGCCGCGCAAAAGGCGCAGGGTCTCATGGACGTGCATGTGCATGTCACGGCGCGTCGGGGCGGGAATGGCGGCGAGCCTTCCCTTGACGCCTCGTACCTGATCGGCATGCACAGAGGCTGCAGCAGCCTTTTCGAGCAGGTCCAACACTTCCTCGCGCTCGGCGAGCAGCGGCTTGCCAAAAGACTCCCAGGCAGACTTGCGGATGTTTTCAACAGTCAGGGCATCCTCGGCCTCCCAGTCGGCAATTTCATTTTCGTTGGCGACATCGCTGGCAATCATCCACTCGCGCATCTTGCGCAGGCCGTCAAATTCACCCTCCCATTGGAGGCGCTCGGCGGATTTGTAGCGTTCGTGGCTGCCGCTGGTACTGTGCCCGAGCGGCTGGGTCATCTCGGTGACGTGAACGAGGGCAGGGATATGATACGTTCGGGCGACTTCACCGGCAGTCTGGTAGGTTTCGATGAGAGCGGGGTAATCCCAGGCACGGACGGAGTACAGGTCATAACCGCGATCGGCCTGTTCGGCGGGAAGCGAGGCATCGCGCTCAAAGCCTTTCAGGATCGCGCCGATGTTCTCCTTGACCATCTGGAACTGGTTGGGGACGGAGATGCCGTAGCCGTCGTCGAAGATGGAGATGACGGCAGGCGCCTTGAGCACGCCGATGGCGTTGACCGACTCCCAGAACAACCCCTCCGAGGTGGACGCGTTGCCGATGGTTGCCCAGGTCACCTCGTCCCCGTTGCGCGAGAACCGGGTCTGGTCTGAAAGCGATTCAATTTCACGGTAAAGCCGCGAGGCGTATGCCAGCCCGACCGCGCGCGGCATCTGGGCTGCGGTGGGAGAGACATCCGCCGCGATGTTGTACATCCCGGTTTGGTCCGCCCACGTTCCGTCGGGATTGATAAAGCGCGAGACAAAGTGACCAACCATGGAGCGTCCGGCGGTCGCCGGTTCGTAATTCAGATCCGCATGGGCATAAAGCTGGGCAAAGAACGCGCCGATCTCCAATACACCGAGCGCCATCACCCAGGTCTGGTCGCGGTAATAGCCGGAACGCCAGTCGCCTTTTTGGAAGGCGCGTGCGATGGCCAGCTGCGCCACCTCCTTGCCGTCGCCAAAGATCCCGAATTTGGCCTTACCTGAAAGCACTTCGCGCCTCCCAATGACCGACACCTGCCGCGAACGGTAGGCGAGGCGGTAATCCTTGATAATTTCTTCGGGCGGCAGGGGGAGAAAGGATGTCTTTCGTTTTGGCATGGTTTTCCACTGAGACTGTTGTTTTGGATAGAGTTACTCCGATTATAGCGCAGGGGGATTAAAAATAGATAATTCCTGTGAGTATTCGACCCATTTCAAACGGATGCATAATGAAAAATAAAATATACTTATCACCATGACCTTGCCTTTGATGACTTCACAAGTGAACACACCGCCCGGCGTGATCGACCTCGGCGCAGGAAATCCGCCGTTCTCCCTCCTGCCGGTGGACCTGCTGCACGATGCCGCTCAAGCCTGCTTTTCACACCGTGACCCAGCGTTTCTACAGTACGGCGCTGAGCAGGGCGACGGGTACACCCGTCTCGCGCTTGCCGGTTTTTTATCCCGCAATCTCGGGCTTCCCGTCGACCCTGGTAATCTGTTCATCACCAGCGGCATATCCAACGCGCTCGACCTGCTCTGCACGCTGTTCACCCGGACGGGCGAGACGATCTTCGTGGAAGAGCCTTCGTACTTCCTGGCGCTGCGCATCTTCACAGACCATGGCCTGAAAGTAGTGTCCATCGATACGGACGAGGATGGGCTGGTCATCGAATCTGCTGGAGGAGAAGCTGCGGGAACACCAACCGAAATTCCTGTATATCATCCCCACCTATCAGAATCCCAGCGGACACACCCTGACTGAAGAACGCCGCGCGCGTCTCGTGGACCTGGCGCGGAAACACGACTTTCTGATCCTGGCTGACGAGGTGTACCACTTTCTCAGCTATGACCGCGAGCCGCCGAAAGCGTTGGCTCGCTTGGACAGAAGACCCCCACATCCTGTCTCTCGGCTCGTTCTCCAAGATCCTCGCCCCCGGTCTGCGGCTGGGATGGATCCAGGCGCACGCTGAAAAGATCCAGAAGCTGTCAGGCTGCGGCCTGCTGGACAGCGGCGGCGGGTTGAACCCGTTCACCTCCGCCATCGTGCGCGAGGTCATCGAATCGGGCGGGCTGGCGCAGAACATCGACCGGCTGAAGGATATCTACCGGTCAAAGCTGAAGGTGATGGATGCCGCCCTGCGCCGCGAACTGCCTGAACTAATCTGGAAGGTCCCGCAGGGAGGCTACTTCTTCTGGGTGCGCCTACCCCGCGGACTCGACGCAGCGGAATTGCAGCAAAAAGCAATGGAAAATAAGGTGATTTTCCGTCCCGGCGTGCGCTTCTCCAGCCGGGATGGGCTGCGCGATTTCATCCGCTTAAGTTTTGTTTTCTATGAGCCTGATGAGATTGAAGAGGGGATTGTTCGGTTGAAGCGTTGTGTTGAAAATAGGTAGGTCACGCTTGAAGCGTGACTTACATCTAAAACGAGAAGAGTGAGCCTATAGCCGAGCGGATGTTAGCCGGCTTCATCTAGAAAAATATACATCAAAGGGTATGTTTTTTTCAGCTCCACAACTTTGGCATGTCAACCCACCTGTCATGAGTTGGCTAAGATTTTTAGGTTTTCTATGGTAGGACAAATGGCTGCCACAAATCTTACAAGTAGTGTATTGCTTTTGATTCAGTCGATCAAGTAAAAACGTGCGTGCGCCCGCATAATCGGTGACGCTTTTGTTGATTCTAAGCCAACTTACCATTAAAGCGATTCCTAATATCAGAATATTACCAACCACATTCTCTCTATCGCTTGTGATAGCCATAATGACAGCGATGACTAAGAAAACTGCGGTAAATATAATTTTCGAAATTCGTGAAGAAACCCAGATACTCAGGATCATAAGGCTCATGACCAACAAGATTAATAAGGAAATTATCCATTCCATACTTTTCTCGCTGCCCCAAACTGACGCCTAAACATCATGTTATCGACGATAGTTGTCATCTTCTCCCTCTATTTCAACCGTTCCGCAACCAGTTCCGCCACATCCAGCACCTGGATCTCGCCACCGATTGACTCGTCGGCTGGAATGCCTTGTTGAGTAACCAACAATTATTTATATCATCCGCGGTATTTGCGATGAATGATGATGAATAATGGGCGATGTTTTCGAAATATCAACAACAAAAGTAAATCGCGCTTCATATGTGATTAATTCGTCTTCCACATTGAATTTCCATTGATATATCCCGCTGACTACGAAAAGTGTTGCATTTAGCGGTTGTGTCCTGATTGTTTTTGGATGCAGAGTTAACTTTAAGTTCTTTCTGCTCAGCAATCTCTTGAAATACTCAGTAATTTTCTCCGGGGTATTTTGTATGCTATCGGAAAATGTGGGGATTAGAATCGCATTTTGATCATATAAGGACAATATCTCTTCCAACTCGCCTTTATGTACCAACTCCATCCATCTTTCAACAACTTTTTGTGGTTTGCGAATCATTTGGATTACATCTCCAATTCCTGATCCCAAGGGTTGCTCAACGTGGTGAGATGTCCTGCGATAGGGACTCCATAGCCGGTCAAATACGAAGATTACTTACTTCAGCCGTTCCGCCACCAGTTCCGCCACATCCAGCACCTTGACCGTTCCCCCATCCGCCTTGGATGCGTCATTAAGCATGGTCAGGCAGAAGGGGCAGCCCACGGCCAGAGTCCCAGCGCTGGTGGTCCTGGCTTTGGCGAAGCGTTTGCAGATGGCAACTCGCGACTCTCTACTCACAACTGCAACTGCGCCGCAAGCACCTCTGCGATATCCATGGTCTTCACTTTTTCGTTGAGCGCCTTGGATTTGATCGCATCCTCGAACATGATCATGCAATAGGGACAGGCGGTCGCGACCACGTCCGCTTTTGCGTCGAGGGCATCCTGCAAGCGGTGATGGTTGATTCGCGTGGCGATGTCGGTTTCGAGCCACATGCCGCCGCCCCCGCCGCCGCAACAGAGACTATCCTCCATCTTGCGCGCCATTTCAACGCGCTGAACCCCAGCCTTGTCCAGAAGCGCGCGAGGTTCCTTGTAGATTTCATTGTAGCGCCCAAGATAACAGGAGTCGTGATACGAAACCCTGCCCTGAACGCCGTTCGCATTCGATCCCGGCACGGGAAGTTTCAATTCCGCCAGCAGTTCGGTATAGTGCATCACTTTGTAATCACCGCCCATTTGGGGATATTCATTCTTGAGCGTGTTGAAGCAATGCGGGCAGGCTGTGACAATGCGGTTGAACTTGATCTTGCTGAAGGTCTCGATGTTCTGTTTGGCAAATTCCTGGAACATATACTCATGCCCCATGCGGCGCGCAGTTTCACCGCAGCACATTTCATCAAAACCAAGCACGCCAAAATCCACACCCGCTTTTTGCAGGAGCTTAACAAAGGCTCTCGCCACTTTTTTATTGCGCTGATCGAAAGCCGCCGCGCACCCGACGAAGTAGAGCACATCCACCTGGTCGCCTGCTGCGAGTTCGCGCACATTCAGTCCCTCCGCCCATTCCATCTTCTGGTCGGGGGGAATCCCCCAAGGATTCGCCTGCCGCTCGAAGTTGCGGAGCAGATCCGAAATGGGCTTCGGCAATTTGCCGCTGGTCAGCGCCTGGAAACGGCGCAAGTCTATCACTTCGTCAACAGGGTTAATGAAGACCGGGCACTTGACGATACACGCGCCGCAGGTTGTGCACTGCCATGAATAATTCTCCGGCACCACGTTGCCAAGCAGGTCGTCCTCGGGTTTGGCTTCACCCGTCAACAGGGCATTGTTCATCCCTTTGCGCATCATTTGAACGAGATCGCGAGGCGAGTAATCCATGCCGCTGATATTGGCGGGACAGGCCTCCTGGCAGCGCCCGCACTTCAGACAGGCATCGAACGAGAGCAATTGTTGGGGTGTGAATTCCACGATCTTTCCGACGCCGAGGAGTTCCGTCGTTTCCATATCCTCGATCTTTTGCAAAGCGCCCATCGGCCCTGGAGGGCGCACGAGGATGTTGAGCGGACCGGTGAGCATGTGGCGCAGTTTTGTGAACGGCACAGCCGCCACGAGAACCAGCGCAACGATCACATGCACAATAACAAGAGTGTTATGCCATTCAAAGGCCTGTTGAGTCGTCATGCCGCTGGCGAGAAAAACGCCGGCCAGCCAATTGCCGATTGGGGACCAGGCTGCCCAAGGCGGATTGACCACCATTAAACGCATCGCTTCGTTGGTGAACCCGAGCAGCGCGATGAGAAGCAGCATTGCCAGGGCAAACCAGTCATCCCAGTTGGTTTGTAATTCTTTGGGGCGCAGGACCAGGCGGCGGAATCCCGCCATCAACACACCGATGATGATGAAGAGACCGGCGACATCCATTGCCATTTCGTAGCCGAGATACCAGCCCATGCGGGGAAAAGTCTCCAACGCAAAGGGCAGGAACAATTTCATCTGCATCAGGTTGATGGCTGTTCCGATCACCTGGACGACGACCCCCCAGAAGATCAGGAAGTGCATCACACCGGGATACCACTTCTTGAGGACACGTCCCTGTCCGATCACCTGGACAAAAAAATCCCGGAGCGCGTGTTTATGCAGGATCAGGCGTGGAGCTTGTTGAGTGGTTGTGGTCATGACTCGCCCACCTTTACGTAAATTTTTCCGTCCACAATTTCTGTCTCAAGCGCTAGAAGCGGTTTTGGCGGAGGGCCGCTGATGACCGAACCATCCTCCAGCTTGAAGTAGCCTTCATGGCAGGGGCAATCGATCGTTCCCGACTGGTTGTTCCACTTGACGGTGCAGGCAAAGTGCGTGCAAGCCGCGGAATAGGCTTTCAACCCGTCGGGGGTGTTGATCACCATGGCGGGATACCGCCCGAAGGGAATGGTGCGGGATTCTCCGACCGGCAGTTCATCCTGCCCGCAGACGAGCGCAGGTTCGGATGGATAGATCTCCAATTTGGCCGGAAAGAAATAGGCCACAACGGGAGCGGCGACCACGCCGGCGCACAGGGCGATTCCAGCGCCTTTCATCAGTGTTAAAAAGTCACGTCGTGTAATATCAGGCATCGCTAACTCACTTCCCCCCAGACGGTCAGGGCAATGACAATGATCAAGGCAATCACGGAGAGGGCTGCGCGAATCCACCAGGCTCGTTTGGTGTCATCCTTTTTCTCAATGAAGGGCAGGAACATAAACGCCAGCAAACCCACGATCACCGCAACCGTGATGAATACCCTGCCTTCGATCTGTCCCCAAAACACATAATCGGGGACCACCTTGAGCAATTGGTATAGAAAAAGGAAGTACCACTCGGGTTTGACGTGCAGCGGAGTATTCAGCGGATCGGCGGGGTCTTCCAAACCGACATGATTGAACATGCCGAGCACGCCGACGATCACAAGGATGCCGATGATGACCAGCGCCACGCGGAACTCGGTCATGAAGTGGATCCGGGTAAAAAGGAACGCTGTCGTCGTGTTCTGGTTCGTGATCGAGGTGTTGTCATATCTCCTCCTAGAGAGGGCGCTTGACGCCAAGCCGCCGCACCATCATGAAGTGCGCCAGCATAAAGAGGACGGTAATGATTGGCACGACGAGGATATGCAAGCCATAGAAACGTCCCAAAGTGGCTTCCGTAACTCCCCAGCCGTCACGCAGGAAGATCAGGACGAGGTTGCCAACCGCAGGCACGGAACCGGCGATCTCTGTGCCGACTGTGCTGGCCCAAAACGCGCGTTGATCCCACGGGAGCAAATAGCCTGTAAAACCAAAAGCGAGCGTGAGGACGAGGAGCATCACGCCGCTGACCCAATTCAATTCGCGCGGGGCTTTGTAAGTGCCCATGACGAAGACCCGTATCATGTGCGCGACGCACATCACGATCATTCCATTGGCAGACCAGTGGTGGATGGAGCGGATGGCGGCGCCAAAATAGACCTCGTTCTCGATAAATTGAATGCTGGCGTAGGCTTCCGCGGCAGTGGGCTTGTAATAGAACGCCAGCATGATCCCTGTCATTCCTTGAACAATAAACAGGAAAGCCGTAATTCCACCGAGGCAATACCACCACCGTCGCGCAAAGCTATGCACAGGTTTATTGGCGATTTCCGAAAGCGGACCGGAGATTTTATAACGATCATCCACCCATTCGTAGGCGCGTTTCGTCAGCGGCTTGAACGGCTTGCGCTGGGTCCAAACGGACGCGGATTGATAGAAGCCAAAGAGAAAGACCAACCCCAGCGTTCCAAACACCAGCCAGCGCGATGTGGGAGTCCACAGATTGGTATGCTCGCCTTGAATATGACAATGCAGGCATGGTTCCTGCTTGGTTTGTGGAACTTCAGGGGAAAATTGGCTGACCGCCTGCCCATCCGAGGCAACCGGCTGGTAAGCCTGTCCATGGAGGTAAGTCGCCAGGTACAGAACCCCGGATAGAATTAGAATGGCTGTTCCGGCGAAAAGGAACTTGCGGGCTAACGGCATAGACACCTCTCAAAGTCGAATAACGGTCCCTGCCCCCGCTGGTGTGGCGGATCACTAGTCTGACAACAGGGCAATGGTTTGGTTCTACTCGTACCCGCCCTTGTGCGTTTCCTTTAATTACCTAAAAACAGTATAGCATCTTGGTCATCTTAAGCCTTAAGACGTTTGGCAACTATTTCCGCGACATCCATCACATTAACCGCCCCCCCATCAGCCTTGGACGCATCCGTAAGCATGATCATGCAGAACGGGCAGCCAACCGCCAGCGTCCCGGCGCTGGCCGAAGGTCCCGCTGCACTTAGCAGGGTTGCCTTTGCTTCAGCCAAGCGACTTGCATTAACGCGGCTTGTACCTTGTTCCTCTTCCTTCCACATCTGCGCGCCGCCTGCGCCACAGCAGAAGGACATATCCTTATTGCGCGGCATCTCGATCACCTCCAGCCGGGCAGCCTTCAGGTCATCCCGTGGCGCGTCAAAGACATGGTTGTGCCTGCCGAGGTAACACGGATCATGGTAAGTGACTAATAACCGCTCACCATTCTCTGCTAACTGTATCTTCCCCGCTCCGACCAGTTCGTTGATCAACTGGGTGTGATGGATGACGGTGTAATTCCCGCCAAACTGCGGGATACTCGTTTTTCAGTGTATGCAGGCAGTGCGGACAGGTGGTCACGATCCGCTTGGGGGTGACCTCATTCAGGATTTCCACGTTTTGCGTTGCCAGCCCGAAGAAAATGTCCTCGCGCCCCGCCCGCCGCGCGGAATCACCCGTACAGGATTCGTTCTTCCCGAGCACAGCGAAGTTCACACCCGCGGCATTCAAGATCTTCGTAAACGCCTGCGCCGTCTTTTGCGCGCGCGCGTCGGTGGCGGGAGCGCATCCCACCCACCATAAAATCTCCGGCTCAGGGTTCTGCTCAATGGTCGGGACGTTCAACCCTTCCGCCCATTTCATGCGGTCCGTCTGCGAGACATTCCACGGGTTGGCGTTGCGCTCCATGCCGCGGAAAGCGTTTTCCCACAATTTCGGGAAGTTGTTTTCCATCAACACCAGGTTGCGGCGGATGTCGAGGATGTCGCGCATCGGCTCGTTGCCCACCGGGCAGATGTCCACGCACGCGCCGCAGGAGGTGCACGCCCAGACGGCTTCTTCGTTGATGGCATAGTCCATCAGAGGCGTATCCGCGCCTCCGCCCTTGTTTAGGTGGTAGCGTTTATTGATCTCCAGCGCCGCCGGGCTGAGCGTCTTGCCGGTGGTGTACGCCGGGCATACTTCCTGGCAGCGGAAGCACATGATGCAGGCGTAGCTGTCCATCACCTGCTCCCAGCCCAGGTCGCTCATCTTTGCCGCGCCGAAGTGATCCACGGTCTGGTCGTCGAGGTTGATGTAGCTCAATTCCCCGATCGACCTGCGCTCCGGTTTCAGCCAGAAATTGAGCGGTGCGAAGAACAAATGGATGTGTTTTGAATACGGGAAATAGGGCAGGAAAGCCAGAATGACGCCGAGCGAAAGCCAGATTGCAACATGTTGGCCGATGACAAGCGCACCCGGACTCATCCCCGCCCACAGGCTGGAGAGCGCCGAAGCGGCAGGCTGCCACGGGTCGGAGTGTCCCGTTCCTGCCAGGAACATGGATTCACCGATTAAGCGGGCGCCGATGTGCAGGAAGATGAATCCTGCCACGATGGCAGAGTCCCGTTTGATGCCAGAACGCGCGGCTGGGTTGATGAACGTCTTCTCGCGCGTGGACAACGTCTCAGGCTTTAGAGCGAACCGTCGAATTTCCATGGCTGTGAGTCCCAACAGGACAGCCACCGAAGAAATGTCAGCCAGGATCCAATAAAGGTGGTAAGGTTCGACAATACTTCTGAAACCCGGGATGAAAGCAACCAGCAGCTCCACGACATTGACCAGCAGGAAAAATAAAAAACCCCAGCCGATCAACGCATGGAACAGGCTGGGAAAGAAACGAAACCGGAACACCGGCTGAAAGCTGATGACCTTGAAGAACACTTCGGCTACGCGCCGCCGCGCAACGGACCAATCCGGTCCGCCCTGCCCGCTGGAAATAATCGCGACGATGCGATGCACACCGCGCCAGGTGAAATAAAGCGACACGCCGACGGCAACAATAAAAAGAATTTTTTCTACAAGAGTCAGCATGTTCTCCTCGAAAGAAAAAACGCGGATGGTTTCCATCTCATAGTGAAATTCCTCCCGCGCTGCTGTCTATTATTTTACTTGAACTTGACGTTAATACAATCGGATGTCTGGCAGTCATTTTTTACTGTATCCTGAAAACAAAATCCTTGTCACATGGATATAATAGGATTAAAAGGAGTCTTTCATGCCCACCCTCATCCACCGTCGCGTTGAAACGGCTCGAAAAGGCGAAAATCCCACAGTCCTGTGCCGAATGGAATCAGGCTGGGCAGTCTTCGGTGACGTGCAAGTGCTTAACGGCTACTGCTTATTGCTGCCCGACCCGGTCGTGCCGTCGCTGAATGACCTAAAAGAAAACGAGCGTGTGAAGTTCCTGCGTGACATGGCGCTCATCGGCGATGCCATCCTTGAAGTGACAGGCGCAGCGCGCATCAATTATGAGATCCTTGGCAACAGCGAACCTGCTTTGCACGTCCACATCATTCCACGCTACGAGGCCGAACCCGAGGACCTGCGCCGAGGCCCGATCTGGTTCTACGACTGGTCGAAAGCGCCTCCATTCGACCCGGTGAAACACAAGCCGCTGATGGACAAACTCCGCGCGGCGCTCGAGAAAAGGGTAAAATAGCATCCACACGATTGGGACGGGCAGGCAGCCCGTCCTTAATCAAATCGGGAGAACACATGGACTTTAACGATTACCAGCAGAAATCGCGCAAGACCGCCGCGTATCCCGCTATTGGGCACGCGGTGATTTACCCCACTCTCGGACTGGTCAACGAAGCCGGCGAGGTGGCAGGGAAAGTCAAAAAGGTGTTCCGCGACAAGGACGGACAGATCAGCGACGAGACGCGCGAAGCGCTCAAGTCCGAGCTGGGGGACGTGCTGTGGTACATCGCCCAGGTCTGCACCGAACTGGGACTCAGCCTCGATGACGTGGCAGAATCCAATATTATGAAACTTTACGACCGGCTCGAGCGGGGCAAGATCAAGGGCGACGGCGATAACCGGTAAGTGAAATCGTTCACGCAGTTCAAAACTCTAATAAATCTCATATCTGGATGAGCTTCCCTTCTTTGGTAGAATCAATCAGACCGTAGTGGTCTGATTAGGAGATATTTTATGGCTGGTATGGAACGTTTCACACAACGGGCACGCCGCGTCCTGAGCCTGGCTCACCAGGAAGCTGAACGCGCACACAAGAATCTGATCGGCACCGAACACCTGCTGCTTGGTCTGGTTGAGGAGGAAGGCGGCGTTGCCGGGCGTGTGCTGCGGGATATGGGTCTCGACACCGAACGCGTCCGCGAGATGGTCAACCGCCTGACGGGCGAAGGCCGCGCAGCAGACGACAAGATCGACCTCTCCACCGAGACGCAGCAGGTGCTCGAGTATGCCATCGAGGAAGCCCGCCGGCTGGGTCATCACTATATCGGGACGGAACATCTGCTGCTCGGGCTGGTCCGCAGCGAAGGGACTGCCCTCGAAGTGCTGCGCCGTCTCGGCGTGACCCCGGACGATGTCCGCCGCCAGACCCGCCGTGTGCTGCAGGAATCATCATCCTCATCATCTTCCCCTGCCGCTGCCGGTCCTGCCAAGGAACCGCAAAAAGCCACGCCGCAGGGACAGCAGAAAGACGCGAAGACCCCGCTGGTCGACCAGCTGGCGATGGACCTGACATCCAAAGCCGAGCAGGGCAAACTGGACCCGGTCATTGGCCGCCAGATGGAGATCGAGCGCGTCATCCAGATCCTTGCCCGGCGCACCAAGAACAATCCCGCCCTGATCGGCGAACCGGGCGTCGGCAAGACCGCCATCGTGGAAGGCCTCGCCCAGCGCATCGTCGACGGCGACGTCCCCGCGCCGCTGATGAACAAACGCGTGCTGCAGCTGGATGTCGGCTCGCTGGTCGCCGGTACCATGTACCGCGGCCAGTTCGAGGAGCGGCTCAAACGCGTGATCGATGAGCTCAAGCAGGCTGGCTCCATCCTGTTCATCGACGAAGTCCACATGCTGGTGGGCGCCGGCGCGGCCGGCTCCTCGGTGGACGCCGCCAATATTCTGAAGCCCGCCCTATCACGCGGCGAGTTGCAGGTGATCGGCGCGACCACGCTGGACGAATATCGCAAGCATATTGAATCAGATGCAGCCCTCGAGCGGCGATTCCAGTCCGTTTTGGTGGAAGAACCCTCAGAAGAAGAAACCATCCAGATCCTGAAAGGCATCCGCGGCGCATACGAAGAGCATCATCACCTGGTGATCTCCGATGAAGCCCTCGTGGCCGCTGCCCATCTTTCGTCACGGTATGTCACCGAGCGCTTCCTGCCCGACAAGGCCATCGATCTGATCGATGAATTGTCCTCGCGGGTGCGCATGTACAAATCCCCGGCAGCCAAACAGGCCAAGGACCTGTTCACCCAACTGAGGGAGGTGCGCTCCAACCGCGCCCTCGCCCAGGAGGAAGGCAACGCCGATGAGTTGAAGAATTACCAGGAGCAGGAAACCTCCATCGAGAATCAGCTCGAGCGCCTGCGTATCGGCTGGGACCGCGCCAACAGCCCCATCGTCACCGCGGATGATATCGCCGAGGTGGTTTCTATGTGGACCGGCGTGCCGGTCATGCAGATCGCTCAGAAGGAATCCCAGCGCCTGCTCAACATGGAAGACGAACTGCGCACCAGCATCATCGGGCAGGATGAGGCGATCCAGGCCATTGCCCGCTCCGTACGCCGCGCGCGCGCCGGGTTGAAGGACCCGCGCCGCCCCATCGGGTCATTCATTTTCCTCGGCCCGACCGGCGTCGGCAAGACCGAATTGACCAAGACACTGGCCAAATTCATGTTCGGCAGCGAGGACGCCGCCATCCAGCTCGACATGTCCGAATTTATGGAACGGCATACCGCTTCGCGATTGGTAGGCGCGCCTCCCGGCTACGTCGGCTACGACGACGCCGGCCAGCTCACCGAAGCCCTGCGCCGCCGGCCTTATTCCATCGTGGTGTTCGACGAACTCGAGAAGGCTCACCCAGAGGTCCACAACATGCTGCTGCAGATCATGGAAGAGGGACAGCTCTCGGACGCGCGCGGCCACAAGGTGGATTTCCGCAACGCCATCATCGTCATGACCTCCAACATCGGTGCGGATTTGATCAAGAAGCAGGGTTCCCTGGGCTTCAATCTGGTGCGCGACGACGAGGCTACCAGTGAGCAGCTAACCTACGACGACATGCGCAAGAGGCTGACCGAGACTCTCAAGAAAGCTTTCCGCCCCGAGTTTATCAACCGTGTGGACAATGTGATCGTCTTCCGCGCCTTGAACAAGGAGAACATCACCCATATCGTCAACCTGGAACTGGACAAGGTCGCCCTGCGGCTTAAGGACCATAACATCCGGTTGACCGCCACATCCGCAGCGCTGGGATCGCTCGCCGACCAGGGCTATGACCCCGAGATGGGCGCCCGCCCGCTGCGCCGCGTCATCCAGCAAAAAGTGGAAGATCAGCTTTCGGACGCACTGCTCTCGGGTACGTTCCATGACGGTGACAACATCACCGTGGACCTGAACGCGGCGGGGGATATCATCCTGCTGCGCGAGGAAGCTCCGGCTGAGGAAGCCGCCGCCGAACCCAGTGTGTAAATGATGTTTCAGGAGCGGCTTGCGAGCCGCTCCTTTTTTAGCGGAGGTAATTTTATGAGTGCTGAAAAACAAATCGCAACATTGGCTGGAGGCTGCTTCTGGTGCCTCGAAGCCGTCTTCGATGAGCTCAAGGGAGTGGAATTGGTCGAATCAGGTTACTCGGGTGGTCATTTGCCCAATCCCACCTACAAGCAGGTGTGCAGCGAAACGACCGGTCACGCGGAGGCGGTGCGCATCACATTCGACCCCGTTGTGATCTCATATGGCGACTTGCTACGCGTCTTCTTCTCCGTTCACGATCCCACCACCCTCAACAGGCAGGGCAATGACGTGGGCACATCCTACCGTTCGGCGATTTTCTATCACGACGAGGAACAGAAGAAGACGGTGGAAGCGATTATCAAGGAATTCACCGATGCAAAAGTCTGGCCGAATCCCATCGTGACCGAGGTTACCAAGCTCGACGCATTCTACATGGCCGAGGATTATCACCAGGAGTACTTCAAGAAGAATCCCTTCCAGGGGTACTGTCAGGCAGTCGTTTCTCCCAAGGTGGGTAAATTCAGGAAACAGTTCGCGGAGCGCTTGAAGAAATAAGCATGGATTTAGTCCGACCTGCCTCACCCGTAGCCACGAAAATAACTCCCCTCTTTCATGTGCGGGATGTTCCTGTTTATGGCGATGCCATCCTTGCTCCGATGGACGGGTATTCCGAGTGGCCCTACCGCTCGTTGTGCGCCGAATTGGGCTCGGCGATGAGCTACACGGAGTTCGTCAAGGCGAAGAACATCGTCCGCGCTTACGAACACATGGCGCCCCGCCTGACCTACGACGAGGGCGAGCGGCCGGTCGTCTTCCAGCTCTGGAGCGAAAGCCCCAACGAATTACTCGAGGCTGCCCTCCGCGTGCAGGATAAATCCCCCGACATCATCGATATCAACATGGGCTGCCCGGCGAAATCCGTGGCGCATATCGGGGGCGGCGTGGGTTTGATGAAGACTCCATTAAAGATCGCCCGCATTTTTCGCAAACTGAGCAGCGCACTGGAAGTGCCTGTCACCGGCAAGATCCGCCTCGGGTGGGATGAATGCCGCAACTACAGGCTGGTCGCCCGCATCCTCGAGGAGAACGGCGCCGCCCTCATCGCCGTCCACGCACGGACAAAGGAGCAGGGCTACGGCGGGGAAGCAGACTGGGATGCCATCGCGGAGATCAAGTCCATGGTGAAGATTCCCGTCATCGGCAACGGCGATGTACGCACGGTTGCGGACATCGACCGGATTAAATCGTATACCCGCTGCGATGCGGTGATGATCGGGCGGGCGGCTATCGGTAATCCGTGGATCTTCTCCCGCCTCGAGCGCGAGCAGGTTCCGCCCGATGAGGTGCGCCGAATGATGCACCTCCACCTCGAGCGAAGCATGGCGTTCCACGGTCAGCGCAAGGGACTGATCCTGTTCCGCAAGCATGCCCTGAGATATTTGAAACTCCAGCGCCTGCCGCGTGCGGTGCGCACGCAAATCTTCACGCAAGAGACGCCTGAAGGATTCCTCGCCCTGCTGGACGATGTCTTTACCAGAATGGAGCAGCAAACCGAGGGGACGGATTAATCAATCCTGCTCAAGCATTTCATTTTACAAATCGCAGGGGGAAGTCAAGGCTGGCGTCCATGGCGGAATATCGTCTCTGAAGGCGACCTCACCATCGCGCAGCGATGCGATCACCGCTTCAATATCGGCCTGCGAGAGGACTGAATCCCTTGCATAAAACACCCAATCGATGTCCTCGTGATATTCGCGCAAATCCTCGGCGCCGGCAAGACCGCCGTTGATGAACCACAAGTTGAAGTTAAGGGACATCGGCGCGTCGGGGTAATAAGGGTCGCCGTGCTGCGCGACCAGTTTGCCATCGATAAAATAACGCACCTCGCCGCCCGACACCTGCGCCACCAGGGTGTGCCAGCCCGCAAGGCTGCCGCTGACGCCAGTGCTGACGTTCACCGCATTCCACGGCTCGATCTGCACGGTCTCCCAAGTGGTAACAAAAAGGGTCAACGGGCTTGATCCCCAGCCGCCGTTGGGCAGGTATTCAAAATCCATTTCGCTGTAATCCAGAGCCATCGGCCTTTCGTAAGGCGTGATGGCGTAGAACGTCTCCACGATCTGGTCGCCGTCCGTCCCGAACTCCGGCTCGTCTCTGAATTGCACGCGCGCGGCATAGGTGCCCTCGAAAAATTTGCGCTGTTGGCAAAGTTGGGTCTGGAATGTCCCCTCCGCCGTCCCATCTGTGGAGGAGGTCATACGCAGCAGGCGGTTACCGGGCAGGTCGGGGGCGTCCACCAGGGAGACATTATCTGCCCTGAAGCGCGCGCCGGGAACGCCGGGCCAGCCCGTTCCTTCGCGCAGGACCCAACCATTGGCAGTCATCTCCTCTCGCGCCGCGTACGTGAAATCGTCGAAGAAGATGATCTCTGCGCCGTTACCGGTCCTTGTTGGGGTGGCGGCTAAAGGAACCGGCGCACACCCCGAGCCGGCAATGATAATAAAACCTGCCAAATAGACCAACAAAAAGCTTTTCATCCTTTGCCCATACGAGTCAATCTGTTCACAAGGGAGTCATCACCATGGCAAACCGCACAGGTCAATGATCCCTGTCGGCCATTCCTTTTTGACACAAGGCAGGATCATGGCCACTTCGCGGAAGGTGATTTTCCCCTGCGGCTGATCAAATATCACCGGTCCGGCGACCTCCTGCCATCCCAGTTTTCGATAAAAACGCGCTGTCTCCTGAGAACAAACCAGAAAGCCAAAATCCACTTTGAGAGAATCCTGCATGAACCCGGATGCCATGAGCATTGCGGCGGCAGCCAGGCCTCTTTTCTGCATACCGGGGAGGGTCGCCACTGCGCCAATCCCGCCGAGTTCTGACGGGTTGCCCGTCAACGGTTCCGGTGCGCTCCACGATCCCGACATGGCTCACGATGATTCCATCGACTCTAACCACGATATGCCAGTCATTTTCAGGGACCCATTGCAGATCAAACGATGGATTATTTTCACCCGGGTTGGCGCTAAAGGCCTCATCGCATACCTGGTCAATCTCACTGCGCTCGATGCCTGATAATTCCGAATCTGCCAGAACCGATATTTCCATGGTGCCTCTCCCCATTTTTTCGTTTTGAGATGAATCAAGTATAGCATGGGCAACCGAACATCCTTGCTGCAACACGATATTTACTTGACGCCCCGGCGTGCGGCAATTATGATGCACTCACCATGACCGATTACTTATCCGATATCCCGGTCAACCCTGCCGACCCCGAGCTGTTGCGCCAAGCCATGCGCTTGTGGGCGACCGGCGTGGCTGTGGTAACCTCGAAGCACGACGGCATGGTCCACGGTATGACAGCCAGCTCTTTCACTTCCGTGTCGCTTATCCCGCCGCAGGTGCTCGTCGCGATCAATCAATCCACGCGCACGCACAAACTGGTCAAGGAGTCGCGCTCATTCGGCGTCTCGGTGCTGGGAGCGGACCAGCAGGACATCTCCGACCGGTTCGCCGGCCGTCTGCCGGATGATGTGGACCGACTGGCGGGGCTCGATCTGTTCACGCTGGTATCCAGCGTACCCCTGCTCAAAGGCGGCGTCGCTCATTTTGACTGCCGGGTCATTGCCACGTTCACTTCAGGGACGCATACGATCTTCATCGGTTCTGTCCTTGCGGCGCAGGGCACCCCGGAGGAAGAACCGCTACTTTACTACAACCGGAATTATAGAAAGTTCGCACCACAGTAATCCGGGGAGGGAAAAATGCCCGATATTCTGACTCAAGATGAGAAGAAGACCCTCTTGCGGCTGGCACGGGAAGCGCTCACCTGCGCCGTGCAGGAGAAGCTCCTGCCTCCGTTGGACCCGTCCATGCTGACGCCCGTTTTGAGCGCTCCGGGCGCTTCCTTCGTCACCCTGACGATGCGCGGAAATTTGCGGGGCTGCATCGGCGCACTGGAACCGTACCAATCGCTGGTTGACGATGTCCGCGAACACGCCGTCGCTGCTGCGTTGAACGATTACCGTTTCCAGCCTGTATCGGCCGGCGAGCTCGAAGGTATCGAGATCGAGATCTCGCGCCTGACCATGCCTGCGGCATTGGATTACAAGAACGCGGATGACCTGCTGGCGAAGCTTCGCCCCGGTGTGGACGGAGTCATCCTAAAGGATGGACCCTACCGTCGTGCAACATTCCTGCCGCAGGTCTGGGAGAAGATCCCTGACAAGGCAGAGTTCCTCGACAACTTGTGCTACAAAATGGGTTCACCGCCCGATAGTTGGCGCAAGAAGAGGCTGGATGTGCTGATTTACCAGGTTGAGGAATTCCACGAATAATTGCATTGGCTGCTGGTCTGTTATAATTCCGCTCCATGTTCGCGGAATTTTCACGCTCAAGGTTTAAATCAATCACTGCCCGAAGGATCACAACAGCCAGTCTGGCATCGATTGTTTTTTTGTCAGCGTGCGCCCCTGCATCACAACCTGAATTGTCCCCAACCCGTGACTCTTCACCGGTCTCCACCGCAACCGACTCCCGTGCGGTTTCAAGCACGGCTCCGTCCTTTCCAAGCCCATCCCCTTCTCCCAGTACAACGCCCCTGCCGGCAGTCATCGGTCCGGATTACCTCCCGGGTTTTAATCCACTCACCGGCCTGCCTGTGAGCGACCCTGCCACATTGGACCAGGCTCCTTTTTTGGTGTCGGTCACCAATTTTCCTCTCTCAGCCCGACCGCAGTCCGGACTCTCACTGGCATCCATCGTTTGGGAGGTCTCGATCGGGCAGGGGATGAGCCGATTTCTGGCGGTCTATTACGGCGACTATCTGACAGAGCTTGAAAAGATGATCCAGGAAAAGCCAACGGACAATCCCTATGGTTATGTCATTTCGCCAATCCGGTCGGGGCGGGTGGTGTACGAGGATATCAAGGTGCTCTTCCCCGATGCGACCCTGATCACACGGGGGGCATCCGTGGAGGTCAGGCCGCAACTCACCAACCGGGTGGGCGTGCTCCCGGTCAACTCCGAGGACGTCAACAGCGCCGGATTAACATTGGATGACCTGCGCACACTCCCGGCCTTGCCGGTTGATCCAGCCGCGCATGCCAGCTTGGTGTTTGCTGTAGAAGCCCCGCCGGAAGGTGTGAAAGCAGGCCGGTTGAGCATCATCTACAATCGTTTTGACCAGGTGGGCTGGGAATATTCTTCCGAACAGGGAGCCTATTTACGTTCTCAGGACCTTATGGATGACACTGGAATCCTTGTCCCTGCAGTTGACCGATTGACCGGGGAGCAACTGGCCTTTGAAAATGTGCTGATCCTCTTTGCCAACCATCACTTTGAGAACACCGTCGGGACGATACTCGAGATCGACCTGCTCAACCGGTCCAACCAGTCGGGCATACTGTTTCGGGATGGGATGCAATACCCTGTTCTGTGGTCGACTCAAGGTGGAAACCTGGGCTTGGAGTCAAAAGATGGTCAGGTGCTGGCGCTCAAGCCGGGACAGACTTTTATTGAAGTCGTCAGCCTGCAATCCACCTGGGATGATGAAGAGAAATTATTACGTTTTCACTCTCCCGGGCTGCCCACCCTGACGCCGTCGATCACCTTCACTCCCACCCCGTCTGCGACAGCAACTGCTTCGTCCACACCTACCTTCGAGCCAACCGGGACTCCGGAACCATAATAAAAACTTAATCCCGGGATGTTTTACATCTTATTCGCTTTATAATTCTGGGAAAATCTAGATCATTGAAAGGGAAACCAATATGGAATATCGTTACTTAGGCCGAACAGGTCTCAAGGTCAGCGAATTGTCGTTCGGATCATGGGTCACCTTTAGCAACCAGGTGGATGTGGATGCCGCCGCGGAGAGCATGGCCGCTGCGTACGAAGCCGGCGTCAATTTTTTCGACAATGCCGAGGTCTATGCCGGCGGGAAATCCGAGCAGATCATGGGCGCAGCGCTCAAGAAATTGGGCTGGCGCCGCTCCAGTTATCTCGTCTCGACCAAGTTCTTCTGGGGCATTAACAAGGGACCCAACGAGGAGAATACCCTCAACCGGAAGCGGCTGATCGAAGGAATCCACGACTCGCTCCAGCGCTTCGGCCTGGATTATGTTGACTTGATCTACTGCCACCGCCCCGACCCGACCACGCCGGTCGAAGAGACCGTTTGGGCGATGCACAACATCATCGAGCGGGGCATGGCGCTCTACTGGGGAACCTCCGAGTGGCCGGCAGCGGAGATCATTGCTGCCATCGAGATCGCGGACCGGCACCACCTGCACAAACCGGTCATGGAGCAGCCGCTGTACAACCTGCTGTCGCGTGAGCGTTTCGAGAAGGAATACGCCCGCCTCTTCAAGGACTATGGCTACGGTGCGACCACCTTTTCGCCGCTCGCCTCCGGCATGCTGACCGGAAAATATAATAACGGCATCCCCACGGACAGCCGCGGCGCGCTTAAGGGCTACGAGTGGCTGCGCGGCAACCTGACAGACGCCAACGCGATCGCCAAAGTGAAGGCGCTCCAGCCTGTTGCGGACGAATTGGGCTGCACTCTCGCGCAGCTCGCCATCGCCTGGTGCCTCAAGAATCCCAACGTCAGTTCGGTGATCACGGGTGCAAGCCGTGTCTCGCAGGTGCACGAGAACCTCAAGGCGGCGAAAGTGGCTGCTATGCTCACATCAGATTACTTGACACGGCTCGACGTAATCATGGGGAATAATCCCAATAAATGAAATTAGCCGTCTGAAAAAAGTCCCGAAGTTTGTGTAAACTTCGGGACTTTTTTATTTGGTACTCGTAAAATAATCTATTTCTATCCCCTGCCAGGTTTCTATCTCCGGCACGGAGATGAATTTGGCAAGCAACGGGTTCACCTTTTTGATCTCCTCCGTTACCCGCTGCGCCACTCTACGGATGGAGAAATGGGCATTGGCCGCTGCCCGCAGCTGGCAGAAGGCATACGCCTCGCGCAGGTTGAACGTCGCCAGAACGCGGCGGTTGAATCCGTTGGGCACGATATACTGAGCGACCAGCGGATCGAATGCATGAAGTTTTTCGAAGACTTCGGCAGCCTGCTCCATGGCTTCGCGGTAACGGGATTCGAACCCTGCTTCCGTGATGCGCTTCGGAACAGCATACCCGAGGCGGCAGGTGAGGTTCTGCGGAGTTTGCGACATCATACGGTGCCGCTTGAATTCGGCATAAGCACCCTGGTCCATGACCAGGTCAAAGGTGTAGGTCGCATGCTCCAGCTCGCGCAGTGGAATGTCATACCGACCGAGGCGCTTAAGCAAAGCATCCGTCAAGTCTGACTTTCGGGTGGAATTCAATCCACGGATGTGATTAAGCGCTTCGGCAAAATCCATTTCACCAAAACGGTATAAAGCTGCAGCCAGAACCTTCTCCTCCCCGGCGCGATCGTAATCGACCAGCGTGCACCAGTCTCTCACTCCTTGCCCCTCTCCCAGCAGGAGAGGGTTTGGGGTGATGGCAGATAATTCCTTCGATGTTTCGACAAGATACGGCACCGGCTCGGCATACTTGACCAGCGTGGGTACTTCACCTTGCGCAACATCCTTGATTTCCTCTCCGATCACACGGACCTCGGCTAGAGGATGCGAGCGCATTTTGCGGATGGCGTTCTCGAGCACGCGCGCGTTGGCGGTCATGCCGACATTGGCATGCGCTGCGGCGGGAAGCAGGAAACGGCACGAATCGACATACTGAGAACGGATGCGCCGGTCAAAGGCTTCTTCGTTTTCGTTCTCGCGGCGCGAGGTGCGGTCCTCCACCAGTTTACGGAGCGGCGCCAAGGAATCGCCATAAGTTTGGAAGAGCAACCGGCAGGCGGCGACGTATTCCTCCCGCAGAGGGTGATGCTCAAGCTCGGGTGCGATGGTGAACGCGTCCGCATCCCACTTCTGGTAGCGGGTGGATTTTTCAGTGTAGGAGGCGAGACGGTTGCTCTCGATGCTTTCGATGGCAACGCGTGAAACGTTCTCGATGGCCAAGTGCAGCACGGCATGCTCAGCGACAGAGGCATGCCCGTAACCGACGACCCATTTTTCGTGAAATTGGGCGGATTTTTCATCGCTCAACTCCGCGGCTATATCGCGGAAGGATTCCGGTGCACGAGAGGTTTTGGCAAACGCAACAGCGATGGTTTCGGGGGAAAGTTGTTTGGGGGACAGCAGGTAGATGTCACGTTTGGGCATGGCGTCTCCTTTGGGAAAGAAATGGAGTTGGGCGCAACTATAGACGAAAACGCCCCTGAGAGCAAGGGCGTCTTATTTCAAAAGGGTTCTGACGTTCTGGACGTCTGATTCGATTTGCGCGATGAGAGCCTCCACGCTGGAAAATTTCATTTCATCGCGCAGGCGCGTCACAAACTCGAGAGTGATCGTTTGTCCGTAAAGATCTGCATCGTAATCAAGCAGATAGGCTTCCACACGGATGTCCGGTTTCTCCTCATCAAAGGTCGGGCGGATGCCGATGCTGATCGCGGCTGGATGTTTTTCGCCCTTCACCTCGGCCCAGCAGGCGTAAATCCCGAAAGCGGGGATGAGTTTTCCGGCCGGGACATTCACGTTGGCAGTAGGATAACCGAGCGAGTGCCCGCGCGCTGAGCCATGGACAACGGGACCTGTAATGGCAAAGGGACGCCCGAGCATCTTGGCGGCATCGGCTAAATCCCCCAGGGAAACCAGTTTTCGAATGACGGTGGATGAGATCAAGCCGCTCTCGTCGCTGACCGCATCCACCACCTGGACGGTGTAATCCATTTCACGTCCGATCTCCGTTAGGCGGGTCGTGTTCCCCTCGCGGCCTTTGCCGAGGGCAAAGTCGTAACCGATCAACAGCTGGCTCAAACCCAACCTGTCCTTGAGCGGCCGCATGAACTCAGCCGCGGACAGCCCCGCCACCTTTTTGTCGAATGGGTGCGTGATGACCACGTCCACGCCCAGCGCGCCGAGCAGCCCCGCGCGCTCCTCGGTTGTGGTCAGGCACTTCAGGTCGCGGTGACCGAACACAACCGCCGGGTGGGTGGCAAAGGTCAGCACCGCTGCCGGGCTGCCGGCTGCATGCGCGCCCTCGACAAGCCGCTGCAGGATGACCTGATGCCCGCGGTGGACGCCGTCAAAGACGCCGATGGTCAGCCAGGTGCCGTTCAGTTGAACGTCGTTCAGGGATGTGACGTGAATCATCGTGCAGAATTATAAATGCGAAAGGGGATGACTGCTTAGGAGAAGAATACCTTCTTGGGTTTCCACTGGCGGGCTTCTTCATCCAGTTCCATCAGCGCCACCAGTTCGCCCGCCATGCTCACGGCGCGGACCATGCCCGGCTTGGCATCCTCTGCTGCGGGGACGCGGTGCCCGTGCTTGATGGCGTCCACCTGCTCGGGCTCGAGCTCGATGGCAGGCCAATCGCCCAGCGCTTCGGCGGCAGGGATCAGGTACTGGGACCAGTTACCGGCGCGGAAAGCTTCCTGGAGTTTTCGCAGAGGCGTGGCATCGCGCAGGGAGAAGCGTCCGCTCTTGGTGCGTCGCAGGCCTACAAGATATCCTCCGCAACCGAGCATATTGCCCAGATCGTTGGCCAGCGAGCGCACATAAGTACCGGACGAGCAGTGGACGTCGATCACCACTTCAGGCGGCGCCCATTCCAGCACTTCAAGGTGGTACACATCGATGGTACGCGGAGCGAGATCCACTTCCTCGCCCTCCCGCGCCATTTCATAAGCCTTGCGTCCCTGCACCTTGACCGCTGAATAGGGTGGAGGAGTTTGTTCGATGTGGCCGACAAATTTCTTCAGCGCCTCTTCGAATTGCGACTCGGTGACATCGACCGGAGCCTCCGATTTGCGGGTGAACTTGCCGTCGGCGTCGAAGGTATCCGTCGATGCGCCCAGCCGCACGATCGCCTGGTACCGTTTGTCTGACGCGGAGATGAACTCGCTCAGGCGAACGGCCGGCCCGAGCAGCACCACCAGCACGCCGGAAGCGCGCGGGTCGAGCGTGCCGGTATGGCCGGCGCGGCGGATGCCGGTCCCGTTGCGGACAGCCTGCACGACATCGTGCGAGGTCATGCCGGTCGGTTTGTCGACGACCAGCGCACCGGATATGGCGTTTTTGAGATCCTGTGAACTAACCATGAAAGTGCCTCCTCGCGCGTGTGGATGTCTGTCAGCGCGCGCGATAAGTCGATTTAATTTCCCACTCAGGTGATTCCGTGATGTTGCCCCATTACTGGATGAACACACCTATTCTATCGTAAAAACGGATTTTTGCGCCTTACAACCCCAAAAACTGTCTCGTCGTGGAAAGGACTTTTTCCTGCACCTCGGTCATTTCCCCGGCAACCTCAGCGCCCGAGGCTGCCGGGTGCCCTCCGCCGCCGAACTGCTGCGCCACCTGTGCCACGTCCAGGCCGGGTTTTTGCGCCCGCCAGGAAACCTTTACTTTTCCATGATGCTGTTCGACGAAGATGATGGCCACGCTGCTATCGTCTATGGCGGAGAGGTGATTGATCAGATCGGCATCGTCATTGGTGGTATAACCGCTGGCTTTTCGGTCATCCAGCCTGAGAGTTGCCCAGGTGATTCCATCCTGATGCTGGATGGAAGATAATCCCGCGCCCCAGTAACGGGCGGCGTTAAACGACTTGCGGACCAATCCACGCAAGTACAGCTCGTGCATGTCCACGCCGGTATCGAGCAGGTCAGCCGCCTGCCGCAGGACATGCGGCGTGGTACTGGTCGTGCGGAATCCCAGCGTGTCGGTGATGATGCCTGTCAGCAGCGCGGAGGCAATGTCCGGCGTGAGCGCGAGTCCCCACTCGGTCAAATGATCAAAGATGATGGCGCAGGTCGCGGCCTGCTCCTCTTCAATCAGGTTGATCTCGGCAAACTTATCGTTGGTGATGTGGTGGTCGATGTTCAGCCCCGGCTTGCCCAATCCATCAAAGACATTCCCGGAGCGGGTATGGTCGGCACAGTCCACGGCAATCGTCAGGTCGTAGGGGCCTTCCGGTTTCTTGAGTACGTGCGCGCTGCCCGGCAGGTGCTTGAACGTGGACGGGATCCCGTCGAGCGAGACCATCTGCACGGTTTTGCCCGCGCCCTCCAGCGACAGTCCCAGTCCCAGCAGCGAGCCGACCGCATCCCCGTCGGGGCGGATGTGGGTGGTGATCATGATCGTCTGTGCTGCAGCGATGCGCCCGCGAATGACGGCGTGGATATTATCCATCAACCCTGTGCCTTATTTCTTCCCCTCGGATTCCTTGCGGATCTGGGCGAGCAGCTGCTCGATATGGTCCGCATTCTCGGGCGTGGGGTCCCAGTGGAAGCGCAGGATGGGAAAACTGCGCAGGTCGATGCGGTTGGCCAGTTCGCGGCGCATATAACCGCCGGCGCTTTTCATCCCCTGCAGGATCTCCACGCTGCGAGCCTGGCCTTCCACTGCCGAGACATAAACGTCGGCGAATGATAACTCCCGGTCCACGCGCACATCGGTGACATACACCTGGTGCAGGCGTGGATCGTTGATTTCCTTGATCAGCATCTGCGACAGCTCCTCGCGGATTCGATCGGCGATGCGTTGCAGTCTCACTTTGGTTGGCATGTGACTAATTCCCTGCAGATACGCTGCAGCTTATTCCGATTTCTCCAGCACGAAACACTCGATGACATCGCCCTCGGCCACGTCGTTGAAGTTCTTGAAGTGGATGCCGCATTCGAATCCGGTGCGGACTTCGCGCACATCTTCCTTCTCGTGCTTGAGCGAACCGATCTCGCCCTCGTACACCAGGTCCTTGATGCGGTACAGGCGGATCTTCCCGTTGCGGCGGATCTCGCCTTCGGTCACGCGGCAGCCGGCGACCATGCCCAGTTTAGAGATGGGGAAAAGCGCCAGCACAGTCGCCTTGCCAACAGCTTTTTCGACGAACTCCGGCTGGAGCATACCCTTGAGCGCTTTTTCGATGTCTTCGGTCAGGCGGTAAATGATGGTGTAGAGGCGGATGTCCACGCCCTCGGATTCGGCCAGGCGGCGGGCGGGCACTTCCGCCTGCACGTTGAACCCGACGATGATGGCATTGGAGGCCGAGGCGAGCATAACGTCGTTTTCGCCGATGTTGCCGGTCTCGGAATACAGCACCTTGATGGCAATCTCGCTTTCCTTGGCCGAGAGCTCGTTGACTTCCTTGATGATGGGCTCGAGCGACCCCTGCACGTCAGCCTTGATGATCAGGCGCAGTTCCTTGAGCTCGCCGGTCTGCACTTTCGCGAACAGGTCCTCGAGGGTCATCTTCTGGACAACCGTCTGCTGTTTTGAGGCTTCGAGCCGCTCCGAGACGATATCGCGAGCCTCGCGTTCGCTTTCCACGACCTCGAACAGCACGCCGGCGGGAGGGACTTCGTTCAGCCCCATAACCGACACCGGAGTGGACGGCGAGGCCTTATGAACGGATTTCCCCTTGAAATCGGAAAGCGCTTTGAGTTTGCCGTGAGTGGTTCCCGCCACAACGATGTCGCCGTTCTTGAGCGTACCGTTTTGCACGAGCAGTGTGGCGATTACGCCTTTGGATTTATCCAGCTCGGCCTCCACCACCGTTCCGATGACCTTGCCGTTCGGGTTGGCGCGGATGGACATGCTGTCGCTGGTCAGGTTGATGGCCTCGAGCAGGTCCTCGATGCCGGTCTTCTGCTTGGCGGAGACGGGGATGACCATGGTGTTGCCGCCCCAGTCGTCGGGGACCAGTTCGATCTCGGCAAGCTGCTTCTTTAACAGATCGGGGTTGGCATTGGGTTTGTCGACCTTGTTCATCGCCACGATGATCGGAACGCGGGCAGCCTTGGCATGGGCAATGGCTTCACGCGTCTGGGGCATCACGCCGTCGTCGGCAGCGACCACCAGCACCACGATATCCGCACCTTGCGCGCCTCGCGCACGCATCGCTGTGAAGGCGGCATGACCGGGTGTGTCCAGGAAAGTGATGGTGCGTCCCTGGTACTCGATCTGGTAAGCGCCGATGTGCTGGGTAATGCCGCCGGCTTCGCCTGCAGCGACGTCCGTTTTGCGAATGGCGTCGAGCAGGGATGTCTTCCCATGATCCACGTGCCCAAGGATGGTGACCACCGGCGGGCGCGGCTTGAGATCAGCGTCCTTCTCCTCGCCGATCATGCGGCGCCAGAGCGGCACCTCGCCGGTCTCCTCCTGCGGCCGGTTCGGCCTGGGCGATCGGGACGGCTTCAAAGCCGAACTCGGCGGCAACGATGGCAGCCGTGTCGTAATCGATGGCCTGATTGATGGAGGCCATCACGCCGTTGCTCATCAGTTTTTTGATAATGTCGATGGGACTGACTGAAAGTTGGGTCGCCAGGTCGCGCACGCTGATGGCGGAGGGAATTTCGATTTTCTTGGGCCCGTTGTTGCTCATGGGACACCTCCTGTATGATTTCTGGTCCCGTTCAGCGGATAAATACCGCGGAACAGGCGTCAACACCTGGAAGCTGTGTGCCGATGAGCAAGGGATCAGGCCGTGGATTACATGGCGTTCACTCGACGCTGCTCTCGGGGGGAAGCGAATCCATAAAAGCTTCCAGGCGTTGTTTATCTTCGGTTGTCAATTCGACTTTCAGGGCACTCTTAAGTGCGCCTGCAAGTCCGCGTTCCCAGCAGGAACGACTGTTGTGAAGGTATGCCCCGCGCCCGTTCAACTTGCCTTTCGGGTCAACGATCACGCCCTCGGGCGTCCGTACCACGCGGACGAGAGTCCGCTTGGGGCGCACCGTGTGGCATCCCACACAGGTGCGCTGAGGTACGTGTTTGACGGGTTTGGCAGGTTTGGCGGTCATACCTTGTCTCCCCTCTCCCTTTTGCGGGAGAGAGGCATCATTTTACTGGATTACCACTCTTCTTCCCATTCGCCTTCGCCGCGTTTGTGCTTCTTCTTGCCGACCACGGCGCCGCGCTCCTCGTCGAACTCCAGCTCGACGGATTTCTTCTTCTTACCCTTCTTGTCCTTACCGGCATCATCTTCCTCTGCGCCAGCTGTTTTGATGATCTCAGGCCGCAGGGTGAACATTTCCTCGAAGGTTTTCGCCGCTTCTTCTTCAAATTCTTCGACTTCGACAGGCGCTTCGGCTGTGACCTCTGCCTCGGCAACTGCTTCCACCTCAGCCAGCTCCTCGACAACCGGAGCTTCGACTTCGACCGGTGTCTCAACGACCGGCTCGGGGAAGGTCACCTCGGCAATCACCTTCTCGATGGACTGCATCGCCTTGGGGCCGATTCCCGACAGACCCAGAACCTTGTCGGGCTCGAGCTTCATCGCCAGGATGATATCGCCCGTGGTGGCGTAGCCGGCTTCGGTCAGGATGTTGAACACATGCTCGGGCAGGCCAAGCTCCTCGAGCGGCATGGCAAAAGCTGCTTCCGGGATGTCGGCGCGCGCGGTGCTGATGCGTTCCTCTTCCGCCTGCTGCTCGGCGCGCTGGCGCTCGATCGTGCGGCGCTCGACGCGGTCCACGAACTGGGTCAGCGCGGAATATTCCTCGGGTGTGACAGGGCGGGCTTCCGCCTTCTTGGCCAGGATCTCTTCGATATGCGGGATGTTGCCGGCTTCGGCCTCCGCCTGTTCTGCCAGGTCGGGGTTGCTCTGCAGCCTGCCGAGGGTGTCGGTGGCCGCTTCGACGATCGACTTAATGTCGATGCGCCAGCCGGTCAGCTTGGCAGCCAGGCGGGCATTCTGCCCGTCGCGGCCGATGGCCAGCGAGAGCTGGTCCTCCTGTACCACCACCGTGGCGGTCTTGCCGCCGTCGCCCGTGTCGTTCAGGTATACACCCGAGACGCGCGCCGGGCTGATGGCTTTCGAAATGTAGATCACCGGGTCGGCGTTCCACTCGATGATGTCGATCTTTTCGTCGTGCAATTCCTTGACGATGGCCTGGATGCGCACACCGCGCACGCCGACGCATGCGCCGACGGGGTCCACGCCTGCCTGCGTGGCAGAGACGGCGACCTTGGCGCGCTGACCGGGCTCGCGCGAGATGTTGCGGATCTCAACGATGCCATGATAAATTTCGGGGACTTCGTTCTCGAGCAGGCGGCGCAGGAAGTTGCGGTGCGAGCGCGAGAGAATGATCTGCGGTCCGCGGCCGCTGTCCTTGACCTCGAGCACGATGGCGCGCACGCGGTCGTGGATGCGGAACTTCTCGCCGGGGATCTTCTGATTGGCGGGCAGCACGCCCTCGGCCTTCATGTCCATGCCGATGGTGGCACCCTGGTTGTTGACGGCCTGCACCACGCCGCTGACGATCTCGCCGAGCTGGCGCTCGTAATAGGTCGTCTGGGCGCTGCGCTCCGCCTCGCGGATGCGCTGCTGGATCACCTGGCGGGCGGTCTGTGCGGCGACCCGGCCGAAGTCCTTGGGCGTGGATTCGACCAGGACCATGTCGTTCAGCTGGGCTTCCGGATTGACATTCTGCGCGTCTTCGAGTGTCACTTCCGTGCGCGAGTCCTGCACCTCTTCGACAACTTCCTTTTCGGCAAAGATGGTGACCTGGCCGGTCTCGGGATCGACCTTGGCTTCGACTTGCTGCGCGCTGGACGCCATCACGGCGCGGCGGTAGGCCGAGACCATGGCCAATTCCAGCGCCTGCAGGATGACCTCCTTGGGGAGTTGTTTTTCCTCGAGAACTTCATTGAATGCCAGGGCAAATTCGTTTTTCGTCATGCTAGTCCTGCTCCGTATCTATCCTTTTGCTGATGTGAAAAACGCGGCGTATTACAAGCAGAAAAGTGGGGGTTGCCCACTTTTCGACGCGTTCGGTATTGAGTTGCAAAAAGATTTTAGCATAGAGGCAAAATTCATGCAAGGTTTGACCCTGTACCTGGTGATAAGGTGGGCACCCCGCTTCGGCAAAGAAAAAGGCGAGTCATCAAGGGATGAACCTGACAACTCGCCTTCTCAGTGCCTCTTTCAATTACACGGATGGATTCTTATCCTCTTCCGCCTCCAACTGGGCGACTTCCTGCTCGGTTGGCTCCTGGCCTTCGATGCCGAGTGTTTCCATCGCGGCATCCAATTCCTCTTCCGTGAGGTCCTCCGCCTTTTTGCCTGTCTGCTGTTCCACCTGCTGAACTTCAGCCTGGGTCATCTTGGTGCAGCTGGCTCCGATGGCAAGGACCACCGCGCCGCCAATCATCATTCTCCTGCGCATCCGTCTGCGCATCGTCCGGCGGCGCCGGCGCATCATGCCTCTTCTTCCAGGACCCATTCCTCGTCTCATGCTAGACCTCCTTGGAAAATTGTTGATTGGATTTGTAATTAAATCAATTATAGTCCAAATTCTTCTCTTGGCTTTCAGCCGCCTTCCCAAACTGTCTTATAATTCCGCGCATGGATAATCCACGCGACCTCGAAAAAGCCGCCCTGCGCGGAGAGCCCTCCTACGTCTGGCGGGCAGGCCAGCAGCGCCGGCTGGAGATGATCCTCTCCGCGGCTGGGGATCGCATTCGGGGGACTCTGCTCGAGAACGGCTGCGGGGTGGGCATGTACGTGGAGCACCTGTCTCCCCTCGGCGGCTGCGTCTTCGGGCTGGAATACGACTTCGACCGCGCCCGCGAAGCCGGCGCACGCTCCCCGGGCATTGTCAACGCGGCCGGGGAAAAGCTTCCCTATTCCAATTCGACCTTTGACCTGATCCTCAGCCACGAGGTGCTCGAACACGTCCAGGATGATGCCGACGCGGTGCGTGAAATGGTTCGTGTTCTAAAACCCAATGGACGGATCGTGCTTTTCGTCCCCAACCGCGGCTATCCCTTCGAGACTCACGGAATCTACTGGCACGGAAAATACCACTTTGGCAACATCCCCTTCGTCAACTGGCTGCCCCGTCGCTGGCGGGACCGGCTCGCGCCGCATGTGCGTGTCTACAGCCGGGACGACCTCGAGAAGCTGTTCTCCGGACTGCCCGTGCGCATCATCGAAAGGACGGTCATCTTCGGCGCATACGACAATCTCATCGCCCGCTTCGGTGCAGCTGGGAAGTTGCTGCGCGGGTTCCTGCAATTCCTCGAGCGGACTCCGCTGAGAGGGCTGGGATTGTCCCATTATTGGGTCGTGGAGAAAGTGTAAAAGCTCCTGGTGTTGAATCGACAAAACACGACACTCCCGTGAATTCGCGGGAGTGTCTGCTTATCGAGGTTAACAAAATAACTACGGGAACATTCCAATTATCGAACTGTACGTGTTACCAAGTGCTGGACCGAGCAAAGCCAGAGCTGCAATAACAACGATGGCAACAAATACAAGAATCAGCGCATACTCAACCAGACCCTGTCCTTTAAACCCCGCCTCTTGCATGCCCTACTCCTCCATCGATGTCGCATCTTCTTCTCCTTAGTATAGCCAGCCGGACTCATATGGTAATACACCATTGGTACTATACTTTCTTCCCCGTATCACACAATTTCCTCACAGGGCAGACCGGGCAGTTCGGCTTTCTAGCCCCGCACACCTCCCGCCCAAGACGGATGATGTTCAGGTGCGCCGCATAATAGGTTTCGGGCGGGAAAACTGCCTCCAGATGTTTGTGCGCGTCCTCGACGGTCATTTTCTCTGGGCGCAGACCGATCCGCCCTGTCACCCTGTAGATGTGCGTGTCCACCGGAAAAGCCGGCCGCCCGAGCGAGAAGCACAGCACAATGGCGGCAGTCTTGGGTCCCACCCCGTTGAATTTCATCAGCCAGGCGCGGGCGTCCTCGAGCGGCATCTCCATCAGGAAGGACAGGTCCAACCCGCCTCGCTCCACGGTGATCTCGCGCAGCACGTGCTGGATGCGCGGCCCTTTCTGGTTCGCCAATCCCGCCGGACGGATGGCATTCACAACATCCGTTGTTGGCGCGTCGCGGACCGCCTCCCAGGTGGGATACTTCACCCGCAGCGCATTGAACGCCCGGTCGCGGTTGGTGTCGTTGGTGTTTTGCGAGAGGATGGTGGAGACGAGTTCGTCCACCGGCGGGAGAGGCGTGCGCCAGACCGGCTCCCCGTAGAATTCAATGAGCCGGGTATGGATCTCGAGCGCGCGCTGCTTAAGGGTAGGCACAGGGGAATTTTTCATCCATTATGCGGGGATTGCTACGCTACGCGTGCCCCCTGGCACCGACCGCGCACCCCGCATATTTCGCGGGGCAGGTGACGGTGTGCGCACGGTGCAGGCAATGACACACTATTATATTTATTTGACAAGTTCTAACGTTTTGTCAATTGAAAGGCAGCCCGGCTGATCCCCACCTCGACCTTACGCCAGTTGGTCAGCTTCTTCGGACCGAAGACCGACAGTTCCTTGAGTTGGGAATCAGTCAACGCGCCGAGCTGTCGCAGCACTTCGAGCGTGACGATCGATCGGGCGCGCGAACCCTGGTCGCCGTCCGAGATCTTGAGCGTGATACCCATCGCAGGGGAGTCCGCTCCGAGCGCGCCGGGGAGCAGGCCGATGCCCTGGTAGCCCTCCGCGCCGCCCTTGGAGACGATGCGACCCTTCCCGACCTCCATCAGGCGCGTGTCGAATTCGCCGGGACCGTCGACCATGTCCGGATGCGCCATCATGGATGCGGTGATTCGGCGGCAGGCCTCGGCGCGAACCGGCGCGAGGTGGCGCGGGTCGCACAGACGGGCAAAGCTCAGCGCAGCGTTGTAGAGCGGCACGGCAAAGTTCGGCGCGGAACAGCCGTCCACGCCCAGCTCGATCTCGTCTGCCGGCACGTCGGTCATGTCGGAAAAAGCCTGCAGGATGGATTCCTGAATCGGGTGTTGGAAATTGATGTAATCCTGTGTGGGCAGGTCCCGCATTTTGGCATGAGCCAGCATGCCGGTGTGCTTGCCGGAGCAATTGTGCCGATAAGGCGTGGGCTTTTCGCCGCGCGCTTTCATGGCTTCGGCAGTGGGTTCGTCGTAAGGCCAATGCGCGCCGCACATCAGGTCGGCCTCGGTCACGCCGATCTTCTGCTGCATGCCGCGCACCACAGCGACGTGTTCATCGGTGCCCGAGTGCGAGGCGCAGATCATGGCCACCTCGCGCGGAGTCAGCTTGAAGTGGGCATCACCCTCACGCTCGATGAAGGGCAGCGCCTGGAACGGCTTGGCGGTGGAGCGAAGATAGGTGATGAGTTCCGGGTCGCCGTAAGAGGCGGTCAATTTACCGTTCACGTCCACAACCGCCACGGCGCCCAGGTGGATCGATTCGACGATCCGCCCGCGCGTGAAGGCCACGACCGGTTGGTAAGGGAGGTCCATTACTCTTCGTCTCCTTCGGTGCTGCTGGAGAGGTGATAATGGCGGGTGTAATAGCGGCTCAATCCATAGCGCAGGCGCTGGGAGAACTGCTTCTGACGGGCTGCCGGCGTGCGGATGGAGGCCAGCATGGGGTTGATCAGTTTTTCCGTCGCAGCGGAAGAAGCCTGCCGGTTGGCGAGTTTATCCAGGTCCGAGTTGGCCTTCTTGATCAATTCGAGCTGGTTGCGGATGACCGTCTCCGAGACGATCCCGCCCCGGCTGCTGACGATCACTGAACCGCGGTACGGCGCTTTGAGCAGCGCTTCGAGCGATTCGATCCACGCCGGCAGGTTGGCGTTGGCAAAGAACGGAGGCTGTCCCTTGAGCACCAGGTCGCCAACAAAAATGATGCGCTGCGAGGGCAGCACCACCCAGATCGCGCCTGCGCTGGGACCGGAGTGGTGTTCCAGCACCACAGGCACATTGTTCCAGTGGATCTCCATCTGGCTGGTGAACGTGATCTCGGGCAGCGCCCAGCGGATGGAACCGATGCCGGGGATGCGCTCCCAATCGGCGCCGGTCTCGTCGCCCTGAGCCTTGAACGTGTTGGGCCGGCTGCGGAAGACCTGCGCGGTGGTCTCGTGCGCAATGACCGTGCAATCCATGGCGCGCACGCCGAGCGTCCGGTCGGGATGGGAATCGAGGTTGATCAGCACCCGTTCCACGCCGCCGCCCAGGTTGAGCAGCGCGGCGCGCCAGGCGCGCCCGTCCTCCGGGGATGGAGGCGCATCGATCTGGATCAATCCGTGCGGCAGGTTGATCGCACCCAGCGCGACACCCGCATAATCATCTTCCAAATAAATGTTCTCGGCAAGCTCCTGCATAACCACTCCTGTAAAAGGTTTCCCGGATGAGCAGGTACTGCCCTTCGCCCGGGGGATATGTCATTCTTCAAATGCGACCGGCAGCTTCAGGATGAACTTCGATCCCTTGCCGACTTCGCTCTCGACCCAGATATCTCCGTTATGAGCTTCGACCGCCAGCCGGCAGAACGCCAGCCCGACGCCAAATCCGCGCGGGCTGCCCTGCCGCTTGACGCGCGTGTACTTGTCGAAGATGCGGCCCTGTTCCTCGATCGGGATGCCCAGGCCGTAATCCTGCACCCAGAAGCGCACCCACTCCCCGTCCAGCTCGGCGCCGGCAGTGATCTCGTTCTCGGCGGGCGTGTATTTGCTGGCGTTCTCGAGCAGGTTGATCAGCACCCGGCGGATCATGTCCGCATCCACCAGTACGGGCGGCAGTCCGGGCACGACATTTTGCTTCACCGCCTGCTGGCGGCTGTCGGTGATGGACCGGACCGCTTTGATGGCATCGGCGATCAGCTCGGACACGGATGCAGGCTGCATCTCGCCGAGCGGCTGCCCGGCTTCGAGGCGGTTGATGTCGAGCAGGGAGTTGATCAGGCGCTGGATGCGGTCGATGGAATGCTGCGCGATGGCCATCACTGACGCCGCCGACTCGGCTTCCTCGGGCGGGAACATCGAGTTGAGGATCTCCATGCTCGAGACGATGTTCGCCAGCGGCGAGCGCAGGTCGTGGTAGATCATCGCGGCGAGGTCGTTGCGCAGCGTGTCCAGTTCACGGCGGGTGGTGATGTCGCGCAGGATCCATTGGATGGATTCAACGTCGTCGAACCCGACCCGGCGCGCCTGCACCTCGACCGGCGTGATCGTCCCGCCTTTGCTGCGCACCTCGGACTCATACGACACGGGGAACTGGCGCAGCAACTCGAAGCCGACGCCGGTTTTTTCCATATTGATGGTATGGATCTGGCCGACCTTCATGGCGCGCAATTCCTCGCCGCTGCAGCCGGTGATGCCCACCGCCTGCCGGTTGACCTCGGTGACGTTGCCGTCCCAGTCGGTGATGATGATCGGGTCCACGCTGTCATCGAACAGGTCGCGGTAGCGCTGGTGCGCGGTCTGCAGCCGCTCGAAGAGCTGCGCATTCTGGATGGTGGAGCCGGCCATGCTGCCGATGCCCTGAAGCACGAGCAGCGCGTCGCCGTCGAAGGATTTGGAGACCGGGTTGATCGCCTCCAGCACGCCGATGAGCTGACCCTGATAATGGATCGGCGCTGCGGCGACCGCGCGCACGATCACGCCGGGGATCTGGTCGCTGGGCGAGTAGCGCGGGTCCTGCGAGGCAGCCGGGATGATCACCCCTTTTCCGTCCTGTGCCACCCAGCCCACGAATCCCTGCCCGGGAGGAATCTGCCGGCCGACGATCATGAGCGCGTTCTCACCGGTCGCGGCGCGGTAGGTGAACCCTCCGCCTGACGGGTCGGCCATCGCCATCGCGACGATCTTGACCTGCAGAGCCTGCATGGTCTCATTCAGGATATGCTGGAGCACATCCCCCAGGCGCAGGGACGAGTTGATCGCCTTGGCCCCTTCGGCCAGCGCGGTCATGACCCGCGCCTGGCGCTGGCTGTCGGCGTACAGACGCGCATTGAGCACGGCGATCCCTGCCTGGTCGGCGATGGCCTGCGCGAGGGCGAAGGATTCGTCGTCGAACATCTTGGGCTTGGAATGGACCAGCGTCATCACCCCGACCAGCTTGTCGCGCGCCAGTAGCGGGATACAGATGGCGGACTTTGCCCCGCTCTGGTCGGCGGCATCGTCGGGGCGGCGCAGCCAGCGCTCGTCCTTGCTGGTATCCTCCAGAAGCGCTCCCTGCCGGTTTCGCACCACCCAGCCCGCCAGCCCGCGTTCGACCGTGTCGCGCAGCTGCTGGGGCGTGCTTTCCTTCACTTCGGTGCCGTACACGATGGCCGAATCGATCGGTTTTTCGTTGTCGTCGAGCACGATGATCGTGGCACGCTCGCTGCCCACGGTCTTCAGCGTGGCGAACAGCAGACGCGTCAACACCACCTTGAGGTCCAGCTGGGTGGCGACCTCGCGGCTGACCTGGTAAAGCAGCTCAACGGTCGAACGTTCGTCCTTCGGCATGTGTCCTCGTACTTAATATACAGGTTCCAGAAGCCGCAGGTCATCCCCAAATGGGTGGATTTCGGCGGGCTTACGGGAAAAATTCCGGTTTGAGTATAGCACAACAGCAAAAATTGACCAGTTTTTCAGCGGGAGAGGGTAAAATTGGCACCATGGAGCGCTTTGAATCCCTGCCGAAAAACATGCTCATTTCCTGCGGCGTGCTGTTCCTGACCGCCGCGCTGGTCGTCAGCCTGGCGCTGGCGGGCGTCGCCCTGTTCGTGGCGTTGGGGGGCTGATGCCGCTGGATGTGGGGCGCGTCAAAGCCCTGTGCTTCGACGTGGATGGGACGCTGAACGACACCGACGACCTTTTTTCTGAATCCGTTAAACGACTATTGAAACCGCTGGACGCCTTTCCCCGCCTGGACAGGGGACGCCTCGCCCGGCGGTTTGTCATGTGGGCGGAGGCACCCAGCAATGCGCTGTTGGGTTACGCCGACCGGATCGGCATTGACGCCCAGGTATCAGCCTTGATGGACTGGCTTTCCCGGCATCATCATCGCAAACAGAAGATGTTCCAGCTGATCACGGGCGTGGCTGAAATGCTGGACGAGCTGCATGGACGCTACCCGATGGCAGTGGTCAGCGCACGCGACGAGCGCACCACCCGTCTGTTCCTCGAGCAAACCGGCCTGTCCCGATACTTCACCTGCGTTGCCACTGCTCTGACCTGCCCGCACACCAAACCTTTCCCCGACCCGGTGCTCTGGGCAGCAGGGAAGATGGGTGTCGCGCCGGAGAACTGCCTGATGATCGGCGACACGACCGTGGACATCCGCGCCGGGCGCTCGGCAGGGGCGCAGACTGTCGGTGTGTTGTGCGGCTTCGGCGAGGAGGACGAACTGTGCCGCATGGGTGCGGATGAGATATTGAAGTCTACGGCGGAGTTGGGGGGCGTAGTTATTAGATAACAGTGAGTTGAGTATAGTAAGAGCAGAGAATTAAATCATAGCCAGCGTTCTGCGAAGATTTGCAGTTGTCTCCATATGCTACAATTATTTCATCTAAATTTTATCTACGGCGGTCTAACGTCCGAAAGCCTTTAGGGTATTAGGCGGACCGTCCATAAGCTAATATACCGTCCGCAAAGTCCCCCACAGGGGGATAACCCCTAGTTGGGCTGCTAGTTGAACTCAAATTTATTTAATCCTCTTTAATGAATCAATAACCCCAAAGGCACATCATGAAATTATTTACAACTCTAATTTATGAACTCCTTTTAATCTTCGCATCAACTTTAATATTTTGGGGGCTGTGGACGATCCTCGACAAAGTCAGTTTTATGAAGACTGATTTAGGGATATTTAGTTCTTTGGCTGCGGGAATACTTATTACGATTTTTGTGCTAATCAAATTGAATAAATTGCTTGGCGACAAGAATAAATGAGCATATATAGGATGTAATATAGCGTTCTATATATTATCATTGCCCATCTTCTGATCCATTGACCTATCATCAATGTAGTCTTTTAACATTTTCAGCTGTTGAAGTGCATGCAAATCCTGAAACCACATCAAATAACATTGCTAAGGCAATAAACATTTGTCAAAGCTGCCCAACAAAGCGTACACCCGACAAGTGGGATTCTGCGCGACTTGCAGGTATTTTTCTCGCTTCGGGTTTGTACTGGTCTCAAGCCGAGTCCACGCCCGCCTCAGCACCAGTCACGAAAACCGTTGGTGCAGTTTTATAGAAGAGACAATCTATCTATTAAATCTGTCTGCTGATTATAATTACCTTATTCTCTTGCAATGCTGCACCCATATGTGAAGAAGCGACGCGCTCCCACCGTAATGAGTAACCTGAAAGAAGAGATTTGCGAAATAAATTTCTCGGAACTGGTCATCAAAGTCTCAATCCCATGCGCAAATTACGCGTCGTCTTTTCGGGACTTCGCTATGCCATTCTGAACGAATCTTCTGTCACCGTCGAAATCATCCTGTCGTCTTTGGTGCTGACGGGATGTTTCTATTACCGCCTGTGGCTCGATTTTAGTATTGTACTAGTCGCCAGCGGATTGATGCTGGTCGCGGAAATGGTCAATACCGCCATCGAGGCACTTTGCGACTTTGTGGAACCAGGTCATAACGAGAAGATTGGTATCATCAAGGATGTCGCCTCCGCCGCCGTGGGAATCAGCATTCTAGTTTGGAGTATCACCCTCCTGATAGAAGTCCTCCGCTTGTGGCAGGGGGTGAGATAGACAAAAAACTAGTGTATTTTTACCAAAACACAATTAATAGCATGAAGTCTTGAGCAAACAAATTTTATTGTCACCAAGCAATAAAACAAAAAATATTGATTAATAAGAAATCAAAAAGCGTTAATGCCGTTTCAACCTAAAACACTGCCCAACAAAGCGTGCATCCGATGTGTGGGATTCCGCGCCATTTTCGAGTATTTTTCTGGCTTCGAGTTTTTTCTGCTCCCAAGCAGAATCCACGCCCGCCCACACGCCACTAACGCAAACCGTTGAAACTGTCGAAAAAGTCACTTTTCAAAAATAATTTTTGAAAAGTGGGACAGAAACGATGAAAAGCGTCTGGTTTTTGGTGTTCCGCACAACATTTTGGCAATTTTTTAGCCTGTTGTGGGAGATTTTTTTGAACATTTTTCGAACCAGGGGTTTTTCGACAGTCTCGTTAGGCGCTCTAATCGCTTCAGCTTTTGGAGTGGGTGAATTTTGCCCATGTAGGTTCTTTAGGATTGAAGGATAGGAATGAGGAAGATTTCAACCTACTCTATTCAGCTCATGCTTTTACTTGGAAGTTGCAGTCCCTTTTCTGTCGCGACTAAGCAACCAGTAACCTTGTCCGCGCAAATAATTACCCATACGCCTGTTGTCATCTCGACACCACTCCCAATTGCCACCCCGACGATCGCACCAGCCGTAATTCCTTCAAAAGATGGAAGTGTCCGATTTGACGGACTCGATATGGTGGATGAGACATCAGGCTGGAGCTGGGGGAACAGTGGCAATAATAACAGTCTCCTCTTGCATACCTCCGATGGGGGTCAGACTTGGATGGACGCAACTCCGAAAGGGGAATCCATGCCAGTAATTCCACCGCATTCCAGTTATTTTTTGGATGCTCAAACAGCCTGGGTTATACAGGCCGATGAAAGTTTAGCGCAAACTTCGGACGGTGGCAAAACCTGGGAAGTAATCAATCAAAATCTCAAGGCTGAACTTACCTGGCCTCATCGTGATTGGTACAGACTTCATTTTGCAGATGCAAATCATGGTTGGCTTGTTGCAGGATATTCCGCGGCTGGAGCACATGAATTTTATTATGAAACACGAGACGGAGGCGCAAGTTGGAATCCGTTAGACTTCGAAACATGGCCCGAAGATTTATATGATGTTCGTGATTATAAGAATGAACTTGCTTTTTGGACGGTGATAGATGCAATCTATTATGATTCCACCAAGTTTATCATCGCACCAGGCGAGCAGGAAGGAACACCCAAAGTGTTCCTTTCCACAGACTGGGGAAGTTCCTGGAAAACTATTCAATTACTGCCGTCAGAGTACCACGAGCAATCATTCAATCCATTTGACAGGAAAATTTTACAGCCTATTTTCTTTGATTCGCAAAATGGGATTCTGACAGTCAGCATTTGGGATCGAACTGCAAATACTGTCCAATTATTTGTGTATGGAACGTCCGACGGTGGGCTGACATGGCCTCTCACAGGCGGTCCAATCATGATAGAACAGGGAGACTCTGAAATTTCATTTCTGTCTGTGCAGGACGCGGTTTACTTCTGTGGTGTCAGGTTTTGCTCAACCAACGATAGCGGTAACACCTGGGTAGCTCATAATTTGGGAACAGATATACCACCCAAAGATGACCATACGTCCCTTCAACTTGATTTTGTCAACCCAGCTACAGGATGGTTACTGATCAGAATGAACGATGCTCAAGGCATCTGGTTAAACTCTCGTTTGCTTAGGACCACGGATGGCGGACTCACGTGGACGGAACTTTCTCCGAGGATCAATCCATGACACCCCAAGAAATCAAACTCCATGCTTAGCCATCATTCCCCCTTAATCGTTAGGTTGCAAGGTAAGTGCACCCAACACAGTTCTCAGAACGTCATCAAGAAACCGCGAGAAATGCGCCTTTTCGGAAAATTCCCCTTTTTTGCACCACTTGTCTAAACGACATGACGTTCTCTCGTGAAAAATGATTGCCCGCCATCATTACTGGGTGCACCCGACAAGTGGGATTCTGCGGCTTTTTTCGATAGTTTTCTGGCTTCGAGTTTTTCCTGCTCTCAAATAGAATCCACGCCCGCCCACACTATCCGCTAGTGGAAATCGTTCGGCGGCTAAATAAGCACAATTGATTATCGGTAGATTTCATAAGGAGAAGAAATGTCTATTTCTGATTACAAGTTCAAACTTCGAGCAATGCAACCATCTGACAGTGTCTCTGTCGCCAACTTAATTACGGAATTTGATGGCGATATGACAACGAGATTTTTGTTAGACGCCTACACAGCAATCACTTTTGGAACTGAATATCAGACATCGGGCGTAGTGGTGGAGTGTGATGGATATGACGGATTTGTAGGAATGGGAACTGTGAGATTCAACAAAGTGCAATATAACGGAGAAATCTTACCGCACGCATTTTTAGATGGTCTCAAAGTTCATAAAAAATTCCGCGGACAAGGACTCGGGTATCAAATTGCCAATTGGCGCATTCAACATGCCAAAGAAACACTTGGCAATAAATGCGTGATTGCCACTGGCATGTTGCAAGAAAACCTAGCATCATATGCGGTAGCAAAAAAATGGTGTCGCGAGTTTGTTGAGCCAGCCTTTAATGTTCTTATCGTGCCAACTCGAAAACAGAAACCAAAAAACCTTACCGGGGTTATCGTGCGCGAAATTGAGTCTCACGAATATGAGGAGTTTTCTGTTAAACAGAATAAATTTTACAACAACTACAATCTATATCCAGTAAGCGACGAGAGTTCTATTGAAAATGCCCTTGCTGTCACAGTAGAAGGAAGAAAACCTTATCGTTTCTTTGTTGCTGTAGATGTTCAAGGAAACCTGTTGGCTGGAGCACAAACTTGGGCTCGTGGAATACTCAAATCCGACACATTCAACAACCCTCCAACACCGCTTCGTATTTTAAATAACATTTTTCATTTACTGCCTTCAGATTTCACCATCCGTGATATTGCTGTTAGCGGAATTTGGTACGAACCTAACCAAATCCATATCGCCCAATTCCTATGGGAAATGATACGATGGGAATGTAAAGAACAAGGCACGATTATTACATCCAATTTTGACCCGCGCGACCCTGCTCAGGTGGTAGTAACGCTCAAGCCATGGCATCAACCACGACCCAAAGTAACAATAGCAATTCATGGTCCAAATGAAATTAATCGTGAAAAACTGCTCTTTGGCGTTGGACGTGTATAACAATTAAATTAGCAGTAAAAATGCTTCTTAGTTTTGCGTAAAGTCAAGAGCCACCGAACAAAGCGTTCTAAGAAACAGAGCAAGGCTATTTGCAAGGAAAAATCTGACGGTACGTTAACCACAAAAAGGCGTCGTACCTATTTTCAAAAACGACGCCGTTCATCCGTCTCGATTTTCCTATGGGCAGACCCGATCACTTGAGGTGCGCTTAAAGTATGGGCTGGTGAGTTTTTGAAATAAATTCAGGCAATGATACGCTTGACACACCTATTCAACAGGAATAATATAAAAGTATGAACAACATTAATGGCAATAAAAAGAAATTGTCACCAGAACAACGTGAAGAACTACTTGGAGCGTTGAAAGCCCGTTTTGAGAAGAACATGAACCGCCATAAAGGTCTTGAATGGGCTAAAGTACAGGCAAAGTTGGAAGCAAATGCTGAAAAACTGTGGTCGCTCCATGAAATGGAAAGAACTGGCGGTGAACCGGATGTTGTTGGTTATGATAAAAAGACGGGTGAATACATTTTTTATGATTGTTCAGAGGAAAGCCCCAAAGGCCGCAGAAGTATTTGCTATGACCGTGCAGCGCTGGAGTCAAGGAAAGAATTTAAACCAAAAGATACCGCCATGGATATGGCAACTGGCATGGGCATCGAGATCTTAACGGAAGAACAATATCGAGAGTTGCAGAAACTTGGAGATTTTGATACGAAAACGTCGAGCTGGTTGAAAACACCTTCGGAAATTAGAAAACACGGCGGCGCCATCTTTGCCGATCGTCGCTACGACCACGTCTTTGTGTATCACAACGGTGCGGACTCTTACTATGCTGCCAGGGGGTTCCGCGGCTCGCTAAGGGTCTAAATTTTACTCAGACAGCGAAGTGGGGTGTTCCTTGTTACACGTTTCAGAAAAGTAACATAGTTTCGGATCGCAGATAACACTACGTCAACTGGGATTCGGCGAGAGTGGCGCGCTACTATAAAGTGCAGCGGCATTTTTGCCTGTTGTCTTTACGCAGGATTGGGATGTGAGAAAATTGAAAATATCCCAACTATTGCAGAACTCCTTCCAGAACTTTGGCTGGGATATTTGAAGGCATAGGGCATCAATGAGTTGTGACATGAGTTTCCACATAGAACATTACTGACATCCAGGAAACAATAGTTCGTTGTTATGATTTCACAAGGAGCAAAGGATGAGTGAGTTGATCAAAAAACTCAATGGGGCAAACATGGATATAGATCTGGCGACGGCAAAGAATATGATCTCCTGGGAGCAGGATGGATGTCCCTGGAATGAAGCCGAAATGACGAATGAACATAAATGTGCGGTCAAGAATGTTTCCATATGCCGCTATTTCTGCGGCGTTGAATATTTGGACACACTTTTATGCTGCTACCCGCACCCTAATCCACTCGAAGGCGAACGGTCAAGATCATAGGTCTGGCAAGTGAACTATGATCGCTGGTCAGATCATCGCTTTTATGAACGAAACGGCTTTATACGTATTGCTAAAGATGGCGAAATTTACCACCATCAATTGAAATTACACTATACTGGAAACACCGCTTAATAAGTTTCTGTTTTTCAGGTAATTATTATAATTTTCCAAATCAAGATCATGCAATGTCATAACCAAGGAGAGTAACAATGAAACGAACTTTAGGGCGTTCTGAAATTGAAGTTAGCGCACTAGGCATGGGATGCTGGGCAATTGGCGGACCTTTTTGGTCTGGTGAAACCCCCAACGGTTGGGGCGAAGTGGATGATGAGGAATCCATCCGCGCCATCCACAAGGCTCTTGACCTCGGAGTCAATTTGTTCGATACAGCCAATGTTTATGGGGCAGGTCACAGCGAGCGGGTGCTTGGGCGCGCATTTGATGGACGCCGCACCCAGGTCGTGATCGCGACCAAATTCAATGCTGTATTCGACGAAACCACCCGTCAAGTAAACGGGGCGGATACTTCATCGGAAGGCATCCGCAGCGCGTGTGAAGCTTCCCTGCGCCGCCTCAATACAGACTATATTGATTTATATCAGTTCCACGACAATGGATACCCGGCTGAAAAAGCTGCGCCGATACGCGAGACTCTTGAAGAACTCGTACAGGAGGGCAAGATTCGCTCATATGGCTGGAGCACAGACTTTCCTGAACGAGCACAAGTGTTTGCGCAAGGTCCAAAGTGCAGTGCGGTTCAATTGCAACTGAATGTGTTGGATGATAACCCAGCCATGATCGCTCTTTGCGAAAAAGAAAATTTAGCTGCGCTCAACCGTGGTCCACTGGCGATGGGGCTTTTGACCAACAAATACACGACTGAGATCAAAGTCGCTGCCAATGATGTGCGCGGCGAAAAAAGCCCTGAATGGATGAAATATTTCAAAGATGGCAAACCCAGCCCTGAATGGGCGGCGAAGCGGGATGCCATACGCGAAATTCTGACAAGTAAAGGACGCTCCATCTCACAGGGGGCTCTTGCATGGAACTGGGCGCGCAGTGAAAAGACCCTTCCGATCCCCGGGTTCCGCACAGTTGCACAGGTAGAGGAAAATGCCGGAGCCATGCAATTCGGTCCGCTTACGACGGAACAGATGAATGAGATCAATAGGTTGTTGGAAAGAGTGTAACAATTTATACGGATTGCCTAGCCAGCAACGATGAACTCCATACAATGGTCATTTGTTGCATTCGCAACAAATGACCATTTGTCAATGTCACTCCGCAGAGATAGCGCAGGG
>CAWHIK010000002.1:0-375588 GCA_963829485.1 uncultured Chloroflexia bacterium | reverse complement strand
TCGGACAGGGCTTCGGCACCCAGTTCATCAAGAGCGATCTGAGCGCCGGTGTGGTGAAGTCCATCGACAGTGTGACCGGCGGCATGGCGAACGCCCTGCTGGCGGGAGTCAACCCGATGTACGGCCTATACACGGTGCTGGCGGCCACGCCGATCGGGGCGCTGTTCTCAAGCTCGGTGTACATGAACATCGACTCGACCGGAGCCCTTGCCGCTGCCGCCGGCAGCTTCCTGGTGATCGTACCCGAAGCGGACCGCCCGGCTGCGCTGGCCATGCTCACCCTGCTGACAGGTGTCTTCATGCTGGCTGCCGGTCTTTTGAAGCTGGGCTTTCTCACCCGCTTCATTTCGAGTGCCGTGCTGCGCGGTTTCATCACCGGCATCGGCGTCAATATCATCCTGGGACAGCTGGGCGACTTTACCGGCTACTCCAGCTCTTACTCCAATAAGGTCGTCAAAGCGATCGATACGCTACTGAACCTGAACCAGGTCGATCTTCAGATACTGCTGGTGAGTATGACCACGCTGGTGCTGGCGGTCGTCCTCGACCGGACGAAGGTGTATAAATTCTCGATGCTGATCGCGCTGGTGGCGGGTACGCTTCTGGTTCCGCTGTTGAGCCTGACGACGGTACCGCTCGTCTCCAGCATGGGAGAGCTTCCCAGTACTCTGCCCAGGCCGGTCCTGCCGGATTTCTCCTATCTCTCGCTCATGCTCGCACCGGCTTTCTCTCTCACCATCATTGCGCTGGCGCAAAGCGCGGGGATCAGCCAGGCTGTTCCCAACCCGGATGGGGAATTTCCCAATGCCTCGCGGGACTTCACCGGGCAAGGCGCGGCAAACCTTGCCGGATCATTGATTCAGGGACTGCCTGCCGGTGGTTCGCTGGGCGGGACCACGTATCTGATTAAACTCGGTGCACGGTCACGCTGGGCGAGCTTCATCATTGCCATCGCGGCTGCCGCGATCATCCTGATTGTTCAGTTCGCAGATCGGTAAAATTCCTTTAAGCGCCCTGTCCGCATTGTTGATGTACGTAGGTTATCAGACGATCAACGTCCGCGATATTCGATTGATCTGGCGCACCAATCCCTCCTCGCGAGCGTTGATGATCTACACGTTCCTGGTTACGTTGTTTCTGCCGCTGCAGGAGGCCATCTTCTTTGGCGTGGCGCTCTCCTTTGCGGTATTTGCCTTCAAGGAATTGGAAAATACCACCATTGTCGCACTTGAGACGGACGCGGAAGGCTACCCGGTCGAGCTGCCTGTGCCCGAGGTATTGCCGGACAACAAGGTCACCTTCCTGAAAATCTACGGAAGCCTGTTCTTTGCCGGCGCGAAGAACTTCGAGGAGAAACTGCCGGATGTGGATGCAACACACAATGCGGTCGTGATCCTCAACCTGCGGGGCTATAACGAACTGGGCGCCACCTTTATCACCGTGCTGGAACGGTTTGCGAAGGATATGCAAAAAAATGATAATACACTGATGCTGGTCAACGTCAGCCCGCAGGTCTATACCCAACTGGTGAACACCAACCGCCTCCGCGTCCTGGGCGAGGAGAACGTGTTCCAGCTCAGCGCGCATGGGGAAACGACCCGGCAGGCCAACGAGCGGGCGGATCAGCTCATCAAAAAGCAAGGATAATAAAAAGTACTCGGATCGAAAGGAAAAGGATTATGAAGAAAATAATGATTTTCACGCTCGTTCTTGCAAGTCTGTTGTTTCTTGCAGCCTGCGGGACATCCTCGTCTTCGGATACGATCACGGGTATCGTCTGGCAGTGGACCAGCGTGAAGGATCGCGTCACTGGGGAAGAGACCACGGTCCCCAACCCCGAAAGCTACACCATCATATTCAATGAGGATGGCACCCTCGAGGGCAAAGCGGACTGCAACAACTTCAGCGGGACCTATTCCCAGGAGAACGGATTCGCCATCACGCTGGGGCCTACCACCATGGCATACTGCGGCGAGACCTCGATGGACACGCAGTACCTGCAGCTGTTAGGCAGCGTGGCAGCCGGTGGCCCCGACGGCCAGGGCGGGCTCGCTCTTGAAACCGCCGGAGGCGCGCAGCGCATGGAGTTCAAGAACGGCGGCAAGGCGAAGTAATTGAATCTAGTAAAACAGGAAAACAACACCGTGAGGATGATCCGGACCTATTCTGATTGGTCAATAAGAATATTCATCCAGAGTATTTGGATTACGCAGATCGTAAAAAAAGGAGATCGAAAATGAGCAAAGATCAAAAGAATATCGTGATCATGGCCGGTTACCAGGACATTCCATCGGCGAAGAAAGACTTCGATGGGCTGCTCAAGCTCGTCAAGGACAAGAAGGTCAGGACCGACGGGATTATCCTTGCCCAGCACGACATGGATGGCAAGGCGGTCGTCAGTGAGACCGGCGACCACCTCGGCCGCAAGGGGATGGGTTTTGGCGGCGGCGTCGGCCTGCTCGTGGGGCTCTTCGCGCCGCCGCTTCTGGCAGCGACCGTGGTCGGTGCAGCCGCCGGCGCGGTGTTGGGCAAGATCGCCAAGAAGAAGGTGGAGAGCGGACTGGAAAAAGGCCTGGCTGAAAAGCTCAAGCCGGGCTCGGCGGTCATCCTGGCCATCGTCGATGAAGACGACCGCCTGGTTGCTGAGCAGGCGCTCGGCGGATCCCCGGCCAAGTCGGTTGTGTCCATGGAAGATAAAGGCCTGAAGGAAGCCCTGGCGGAGGCGGGAGGCAAGTTCAATCCCAACCGCACCGTCCTGCCCATCCCCGACAAGTCCTTCGGCGGCACGGTGGGTCGTACGCTCGACAACTCCGTCGCAGACTGGTTCATGATCCCCCATGCGAAGGCGCCGGAAGACGCTCCCAATGTGCTGCTCGTTCTGATCGACGACGCCGGTTTCGCAGGACCCGAATTGTTCGGCGGCGTGCTGCATACGCCTAACTTCACACGCGTGCAGGAGATGGGCCTGACTTACAACCGGTTCCACGTGATCGCCCTGTGTTCACCGACGCGGGCGGCGCTGCTCACCGGCCGCAACCAGCACCGGGTGGGCATGGGTTCGATCGCCGAGTTCCCTGGTCCGTTCCCCGGCTATACGTCCGCGCGGCCACGCAGCTGCACCGCACTTCCGCGCATCCTCCAGGAGAATGGCTACGTCACAGGTGGTTTCGGCAAATGGCACATGACGCCCGACAATGTCCAGGGAGCTGCCGGTCCGTTCAACAACTGGCCGATGTCCTGGGGCTTCGACCACTACTGGGGTTTCCTGAGCGGCGCTGCCGGTCAGTATGACCCGATCATTACGCAGGACAACTCGACGCTCGGCGTCCCCGAAGGCAAGGACGGCAAGTCCTACTACTTCCCCGATGATCTGACAGACAAGTGTATTGAATGGCTGCACCTTGTCCGCGCGCAGGACGCGACCAAGCCGTGGTTCATGTACTACTCGACCGGCGCGACGCACGCGCCGCATCACGTGGCCAAGGAGTGGGCGGATAAGTACAAGGGCAAGTTCGACCAGGGCTGGGACAAGTACCGCGAAGAGGTCTTTGCACGCCAGAAGAAGCTGGGGATCATCCCGGCGGATACCGAATTGACGAAGCGGCCCGACATGTTCCCCGCCTGGGACTCACTGACCGACGCGCAGAAGAAACTGTACGCCCGTCAGATGGAGGTCTTCGCCGGCTTCTCTGAGAACACCGACTGGAACGTCGGCAGGCTGCTGGATTCCATCGAGGAGATGGGCGACCTGGACAACACCCTCGTCATCTATATCTGGGGCGATAACGGCGCCAGCATGGAAGGCACGACGACCGGCTCGTTCAACGAGATGACGTTCCTCAACGGGGTCGTACTCGACCCGGAACAGCAGTTGAAACTGCTCGAGCAGTATGGCGGCCTGGAAGGCCTCGGCGGTGAACACTCCGCCCCGCACTTTGCCGGCGCCTGGGCGCATGCCAACAACACGCCCTTCCAATTTGGGAAGCAGATGGCCAGCCACCTGGGCGGCACGCGCGACCCGATGGTGATCGCCTGGCCGAAACGGATCAAGCCCGACAAGACGGTCCGCAGCCAGTTCACGCATGTCATCGATGTCGGCCCGACCATCCTCGAGCTGGTGGGCATCCCCGAACCGAAAATTGTCGACGGCATCGAACAGGAACCCATGGACGGCACCAGTTTTGCGTATACGCTGGATGATCCCAAGGCAGCCGAGCGCCATACGGTGCAGTACTTCGAAGTCCTCGGCGCACGCGGCATCTACAAGGACGGCTGGTGGGCGGGCACCCGCCTCGACAAGCTCCCGTGGGATATGTCGCCCGCGACGATGAAACGCTTTGCCCCCGGTGTGTACGACCCGGAGAAGGATGTCTGGGAGCTCTACGACCTGAGCAAGGATTTCTCGCAGGCCAAAAACCTGGCATCCGAGAATCCGCAGAAACTCAAGGAACTGGTCGACACGTGGTGGAAGGAGGCGGAACGCAACCGGGTCCTGCCGCTCCTGGCCGGCTTCTCGATCTTCTTTGGAATCCTGCCGCCTCTGCCGACGATCACGCGCTATACATTCATGGGCGATGTGCAGAATATCGCCCGAGGCATGGTGCCTCGCGTCTATGGGCGGTCCTACGCCATCGAGGCGGAGATCAATGTTCCCAAGAAGGGCGCTGAAGGTGTCATCATGGCGAATGGGGACTTCATGGGAGGTTACTCGCTGTGGGTGGATCACAAAGGTCTGCTCCACCACACCTACTCCTTCCTCGGAGTGGAGGTCTACCGGCAGGTTTCAACAGAACCGCTTCCGGTTGGCGATGTCAGCGTCAAGATGTTGTTCGAGGCTGACGAACCCAGGCCTGGTACGCCCGGCAAGGTGACTCTCTGGGCGAATGACAAACAGATCGGCGAAGGCCGCCTCGACAAGACGGTGCCGGTAGCCTTCTCGTCCTATGCCGGTATGGATATCAGCCGGGACAACCGCGGTGTGGTCGATCTCAAGTACGAGGACAAGGGCGTCTACGCCTTCACAGGCACGGTCAAGAAGGTCGTCTTTGACCTCAAGCCGTCCCACGCGGACGCGGAGAAGGACCTGCACGAGCACCATGTCATCGAAGCTGTGGCAGGTGGAATCGCAGCCTAAAGGTTGATCAGGCAAGTTTATATTCCTGCCTGGGAGGAAAGAATTCAATAATTTGAAGGCAGGTTTCCAGATCGATAGACCTGGAGACCTGCCTCCCGAAAAACCAGGAGGAGGTGCCAGGCGAACGTCATCGGATTGGAATTTCGACATATTTCATGAGTGGTATAAAAGGAGAAAAAAATGAGAAGAAATAGTTCAGGTTGTTTGACAGGGTTTGTGGCCGGTTTCTCGCGGTTCTTCCTCATCTTCGCGTGGCTCGCCCGCCCGGCTTTATTTAACGTCGTCTTCGGCGGTTCCTGGATCCTCCCCTGCCTGGGAATCCTGTTCCTGCCGTTCACGACCTTGATGTATGCCATTCTGAAAACCAACGGCACCATGGGCATCTCAGGACTTGACTGGTTGTGGATCGCCCTGGCCGTCGTTGTCGATCTGGCCACCATCGGCGCGGCGGGCGCGGCCAACCGCGACCAGATCCCGCAGGGTTACCCGGGCGCACTGCCGCCGGAACCTGCTGCGGACAAAACCAGTACTCAAAAAAAGGAACAAAAGATCCAATCTACTGAGGAGAAAATTATGACCAAGCAGCCAAATATCCTAATGATCGTGACCGATCAGGAATATGCCCACCAGCCTATGCCGGCGGAATTTGCTTTGCCCGCCCGGGATCGCATTCGCGCCCGCGGGGTCACGTTCAACCATCACCATGGCACCACCACCGTGTGCACGCCGTCCCGCTCGGTGATGTACACCGGGCGGCATACGCCGCACACCCGCATGTTCGACAACACCAATTTCGCCTGGATCGACGACATGAAGGCCGATCCGAAAACCTTGCCCACCATCGGGCATATGCTGCGCGATCTGGGCTACCACACCGTCTATAAAGGCAAGTGGCACCTCTCGGAGTTTCCAGCGAAGGGTTCCCGTGAAGCGATGGAACCCTACGGCTTCTCCGAGTACCAGGATTGGGGCGATGTGCAAGGCGGACCGATGGATGGGGCTCTAAAAGATCCGAAGATTGCGGATGAGGCCGTCGACTGGCTGGCGAAGCGCGCTCCCGAAGTCGCCGCCGCCAAACCCTGGTTCATGACCGTGAACTTCGTCAACCCTCACGATGTGATGTATTTCGATACCGACGCGGAAGAGATGGTCCAGGTCAAGGCAATGTTCCCGATCTTTGGTGCGCCCGATACGCCGCTCTACCATCAAAAATGGCAGACGACCTTGCCGGCCTCCTTCTTCGACGACCTGGAGGGGCAGCCGCCGGCAGTCCGCAATTACAAGCGCCTGTGCGACATGTACTATGGCCGGATACCGATGGATCGCCGGGACATGTGGCACAACCACGTCAACTACTACCTCAACTGCCTTCTCGACGTGGACCGGCACATCGGAGCGGTGCTGGATGCTCTGGAAGCGAGCGGCCAGGCCGACAACACGATCGTCATTTTCACCGCGGATCACGGCGAGCAGGGCGGCGCCCATCACCTGCGCCAAAAAGGCAGCGTGGCGTTCCAGGAATCCGTCAACGTGCCGCTGGTGATCGCCGATCCGCGCCACCCGGGCGGAAGCCGTACGGATGCGGTGGGTTCCCATCTCGATCTGGTGCCCACGATCCTGGCGTATGCCGGCCTGCCGGAAGCCGAGCGGCGGAAACGCTACCCGCTCCTGAAAGGACATGATCTCTCAGGCGTGGTGGCCAATCCCGCCTCTGCCGGGCCGCGCGGCAGCAGCGAGAAACCCGGCGCGGGCTGCCTGATGACCTACGATATGATCGCCACCATCGACGCGGAATGGTTTAGCCGCAACGCGACCAAGGTGTTCGACGCGGCCGCACACCAGGCCGGTCAGGAGTTTCATCGCGGCATGGAGGAGTTCAAAGGCCTCGTCAAAGAGATTGGCGTGCCGAACCTTGAAAAGCGCGAGTTGTTCCGCGGCATCTTTGACGGCCGTTACAAGCTGGTCCGCTACTTCGGGATGGGTCATTACAACCTGCCCGCATCGGTTATAGCAGCTACAGGCCGATAATGATATCGCCCTCTACGACCTGTTGCTGGATCCTGAGGAAATGGACAATCTGGCCAACCCGGCCAATCCCAAGTACAGTGAAGAATTATTATCGGCCATGAACCAAAAGCTCAATGCGCTGATCGAAGAGGAGATCGGGGAAGATAAAGCCCTATTCACGCCGCCGAAAGAAGGTCCGCAGAAATGAATTGGAAATCGTTGGTACCGCCTCCGATTGGTGGGCGGATGCGCTCATCCCGCTCGACAACACCAAACCGTCCGCCTGATACGACTATGAGGAAATTCCATGACTGCGAAAACCGGAAACCCTGAGAACCCGCCATTTCTAAAACGGATCCTGCCCATCCTGATCTGGCTCCCCGGTTATGAACGGTGGTGGCTGTCGCGGCGACATCCTGGGCGGCCTGACCGTGCTGGCGCTGCTCATCCCGGAGGGGATGGCTTATGCAGAGATCGCCGGCTTGCCTCCCCAGACGGCGTTTCTATACGCTTCTGGCTGCGCTCCTTGTTTATGCGTTTTTCGGCACCTCGCGCCATTTGTCGGTGCAGGCCACTTCGGCCACGGCAGCGCTCCTTGCTTCCTCGGTTGCCGCGGCGCTGGTGGCGACAGCGCCTGAAGCCGTTTCCGATCCACAGTCGTATCAAACTTATGCGTCGGCTTTTGTTCTGGTCACCGGGCTGGTCTTTCTGGCAGCCGGCCTGGCAAAGCTGGGTTTTATCACGCAGTTTCTCTCCAAACCGGTGATGGACGGTTTCGTGATGGGCATAGCTGTCTTTGTGGCGGTGGGACAGTTGAACAAGCTGTTCGGCGTCCCCAAACCCGAGGGCAACACACTGGAGAAGCTGGTGGGAATCATCAAGGAACTCGCCGCAGGCAAATTGGGTCACGTTCATCGTAGGAACTTGTCCCTGGCGCTGCTCTTCCTGCTGCCGCGTTGGAGTAAAAAAATACCGGCCGGGCTGGTGGTGTTGTTCGGGACTATCGGGTTGAGTGCGGTGCTTGACCTCCATGGCACATATGGTGTGGAAATTGTGGGTACGCTGCCTCAGGGACTGCCCTCGTTGACATTCCCTGCCTCTGCCGTTCACGACGTATCTGGCAATGGTGCTGCCGGCCATCGGTGTGCTGCTGGTGGCCTACAGCGAAGCACTGGCCGTGGCGCACGAGTTCGCCGAAAAACATGGCTACGACGTAAATGCGAATCAGGAATTGAACGCACACGCGGTGGTTAATCTGGCAAGCGCTTTGTTCGGCGGGATGCTTGCCGCCGGCAGCATGTCGGCCTCCGCGGTCAAGGAAGAGGCAGGTGCCCGGACCCAGGTGACCAACCTGGTCACCTGGATTGCGACGATCGTCACTGTGCTGTTCCTGACGCCCTTGTTTGCAACGCTGCCTGAAGCGGTTCTGGCCGCTTTGATCATTCACGCGCTCTGGCATATTCTCGCCTCGCGTAAACTGCAGAAGGTCCGCCTCGCCTCGCGCGTCGAGTTCTGGTTTGCCATGCTGGCTTTCGCCGGCGTGGTATTGATCGATGTACTGGAGGGCATGATCATCGGCCTTGTGGTGTCGATGGCATTCGTGATTTACCGGTCGAGCCGCCCGCATGTTTCTTCGTTGGGGCGGGTTCCCGGTGTGCCTGGTGCCTATTCGGATAGGGGCCGTCATCCAGAAAACATCCCTGTTCCGGGGGTGTTGATCGTGCGCCTGGATGGCCAGTTGTACTATGCCAACGCTCCCACGTACCGCGAACGCGTGAAAGCCATGATCGAGGAAATGGATACGCCTCCCCGGGCGGTGATCTTTGATTTAAGTTCCTGGTACGAGATTGATGTGACCAGTGTGGATACCATCAAGAAAATGGTGAAGGAATTGCGCGAGAAAGGCATCGACGCGTATATCGCGGATGTGCATTTACCCGTACTTGAGGAAAGCCGTAAGACAGGCCTGCTTGAATTTATGGGCGAAGATCATGTGTTCCCGACACTGGATGCGGCAGTCGTTCATGTCGAAAATGATCACCGGACCTTTGAAGAAGGACACCACGCTGCCGGATCTGCTGCAAACAAGCCTGGCTCATGATCATGCTCACGATGGGTCTGACCTGCAATTCACGAATGTTCTCTTGCGCTGTAAGCGTGCAAGGAAAGGCGGAATGATCCATGCTGGATGAAATACTCCATAACAAACGCCTGGCTCATATCGTACCTATCATCGAATGGGCAAGATCCTATCGCCGCGAGTGGCTGCGCGACGACCTGATCTCAGGCGTGGTGGTCGGGATGATCATGATCCCCGTGGCGATGGCCTATGCCCAGATGGCAGGCGTGCCGCCGCAGGCGGGCTTGTATTCAGCGATCGTGGGTATGACCGCGTATGCCATCTTCGCCACCAGCCGGCATCTGAAGATCACCACCAGCTCGACCATGTCCATCATGTCGCTGGCGGTGGTCGCGCCGCTGGCTGCCGGCGACCCGGCGGCCCTCATGGTGCTCTCGTCCGCACTGGCGCTCACCGTCGGCGTCATCCTGCTCGTCCTCTCCCTGGCGAAACTGGGTTTCATCTCGGATTTCCTGGCCAAGTCGGTGATGACGGGTTACGTGTTCGGCGTTGCCTGTCTCATTGCGATCAGCCAGCTGCCCAAGGTGTTCGGCGTCTCCGGCGGCAGCGGAAACTTCTTCGAGCAGTTGAGACAACTCATCTGTCCAATTGCCCGAGACCAATCTCTATTCGCTGGCGCTGGGTGTGGGCACCATCATTTTGATCTTTCGTGATCAAGCGTTTCAAGCCGATGATTCCCGGCGCGCTGGTCGCCCTGATCCTGGGAATCGTGATCACTTCCTATTTCGATCTCAACACCCTGTATGGTGTCAGCGTTGTCGGCGATATCCCGACCGGGATGCCGGCGCCTGCATTCCCTTTCGTCAGCCTGGAGATGATCCCGTTGCTCATCGCTGGGGCGGCGGGCATCGTATTCCTGGCGGTGGGTGAGACGCTGGGGACGGGCGCGCACTTTCGCCGCGAAATATCATTACGAGGTGGATGCCGACCAGGAACTGCTGGCGATGGGCGCCGCCAATATCAGTTCGGGCATGTTCCAGGGCATCACCATCGACATGAGCCTGTCCAGCACCGCCAGCGGTGAAGCGGCTGGAGAACGCACCCAGCTCTCATCCCTGGTCAGCGCAGGTGTGATCCTGGCGGTGGTGCTCTTCCTGGCGCCGCTGCTGAAGAACCTGCCCTCCGCGGTGCTGGGTGCCATCGTCCTCAGTTCGATCCTGGGGCTGTTCAATGTCGCAGAACTCAAGCGCTATTATGCCCAGCGCAAGACCGACTTTGCGCTGGCGATCACGGCGCTGGTGGGTGTCATCTCCACGGATGTGATGACGGGCTTGATGATCGCCGTGCTGCTGTCGCTGGTCATGCTGCTGTACCGCGCCAGCCGGCCTTACATCGCGGTCCTGGGCAAACGGCCGGATGCTCCCGGGCAGTACATCGATGTCAGCCGGCACGCAGGATGCGGAGTATGTCCCGGGCCTGGTGATCTTGCGGCTGGATGCGCCGCTGTATTTCTTCAATGCCAATGTGGCGCGTACGCAGATCCTCGACGCGCACCCAAGTCTGATCCGCCGCCGCAAGCCATTCTGCTCGACCTGGGCGCGAGCGCCGATCTCGACATCGGCACGTCGGATATGCTGCAGGCCTTGATCAGCGATCTGCGCGATGCCAAAATCGATCTGCTCTTTGCGCAGGTGCGGGGCTCGGTGCGTGACCGGATGCGCCTGACCGGCCTGCTGGAACACATCGGCGAAGAGAATATCTATATGACTGTGGATGCCGCCGTGCGCGCGTTTGAATCGCGGCCGAGGCAGGAAACGGCTTTGCCGGAGAGGATTGAACCTCCGGTTGTCTGATGCGGGAACAGGATCTTCTGCCTTTTCGTAGTGCTGATTTGGTCCGGTTGTTGTATAACAGGGATCATCTTGGGAAATTGAATGGGAATTGAGATGGAATCACCTCAAAGTAAACCAGCACGTAAATTCCACCTGCCGGCGCAATTCGCACCAGTGGGATTAATCTGGAATGAACTGGTACGCGACCCGCAGGCCGTGCGTGTCCTCATCGCCTGTACGCTCGCCATGGTGACGACAGGTCTTGAGCCCGCCTATCTCACCCTTTCCTCGCCGGAAATTCAAAATCGATTACGAATCCCTGGAAGTCATGCGCCAATGGTGATCGCCATGGGTTACTTGATCCTGGCCGTGCTGACATTGATCGTCGGAACCTCGGGTGACTTGTTCGGGCGCAAGCGGGTCCTGGTGGTCGGCCTGGTCGGGCTGACTCTGGCCAACCTTATTGGAGCGTTTACCCTCGGGTCGCCGTTGTTCGTGCTTACGGATCTCGTCGGCACCATTACAGTGATCGCTGTCCTCCCTATGTGTAGCGCCATCGTTACCCTGATCTATCCGCCATTTGTGCGTCCTCTGGCCTATGGTATCTTGTTTGGCTGCCCTCGGCACGGCTCTTATTGTAGGCGCATCACTGGGAGGAATTTGTGACTCCCTGGGCATCCCAGGCGTTGCCTTTATACCGGTGGTGATCATGGGCATCGTTGCCCTTCGGTACGTGATTTGCGATGTCCCTGAAAGTCGGGCCAAGAAAGAGTTTCGACGCACCAGCGCCGTGGTGAATCTTGTGCTGTTGGTGGCCGTATTCGTGCTCGTCTATTTGGTGATTATTGCGCGGGAAATATTGAGCAGCTGGCAGCCGGCACTTGTGGCAGCCGGCGTATTGCTGGTGTTCGTGGTGTGTGTGCGTTGGCTAAGGCGACGGGCCGGATTTTTCCGCGGTGTTGAAATGTTCACCGGACGCGACATTGGGTTTGCGATTTTAGCGGGAGTGGTCCTGTTCATGGGGCAGGGGGCATTCTTTTATCAATTCATTGCCTTCTTTCAGAATGTCCAGAACATGTCGCCGGTCATGGCCGGGCTGGCCTTCATCCCCTTTTTGATCGGGATGTTGTTCGGGTCGTTCCTGGTCGCGCGGCTGGCTATGCGTTTTGGCGCACGGCGTATCATCGCCGGCGGTTTTATTATCATGGCTATCAGTCTGGTGTGGCTGTCTTTTGTTCAGACGGAGACATCCTATTGGTTCATGCTCATCCCCTTCACATTGATTGGGTTTGGGTTTGGGCTTGTCGTACCCGCGCGGACGCAAGTGGTCCTTGCCGCGCCACCCTCTGAACTGGCCGGCTCTGCCGCTGCGATTAATACCGCCTCAAGCCAATCGGGTTACGCACTGGGTGTGATTCTTTCGAGCATACTGGTCACGCAGCTGGCGGATACTGCGTTTCTTAAACCGCTTGCGCAGGCGGGCGTCTCGGAAAATACCCTGAACCAGATTAAAGCAGCGCTTCCGAGTATTTTCAATCCGGACCGCATCCGGTGAATATCCAAATGTGCCGCAAGCCGTGTTGGACCTCGCGTCGACAAAGTATGATCAGGCGTTTACAACTGGGATGGGGCAAATGTTCCTGATGGCGGCCGGATTGATGTTTCTGGTCGCGGCAGCCATCTTTTTGGGAATGCATCGCGGCTTGCGCGCGGCAGCCGCCCCACCGCTCATCAATACGGACCAGCCCAGGGACAAACAAGCACCTTGCGGAAAGCGAACCCCTGGCATGAGTAACACGACGTACACCGCTAAGGACCAACTGATCAAATTGATTTACCTCGAGAGGAGATTTAAAATGATTGACACACAAGCTAAACCGAAATCTTACGTAAAGCTTTTAGGTCTCGTCGCCCTGTTGGGTCTGGTCAGTGCCTTGATCACCTTTGCTTTTGTCGCCATCGTCCACCTGGGCACAACTGCGATATGGGAGGAAGCTGCGCTGGCGCTGGGCTTGGATCAGCGCCTCTTTACCCTTCTGGTCTGCAGCATCGGCGGCTTGCTGGTCGGGCTGCTGGTGAAATTCTTTGGCGATCACAGCGGAATCTTTGCCGAAGTCATGCAGGAGTTTGGCAAGACCGGGCGCTTTGACTACCGTAACGCCCCCGGGATCGTGATCACTGCCTTTGTATCGCTCATCTCCGGCGCAAGTCTTGGCCCCGAAGCGCCGCTGGCGGATGCCTGCGGCGGTATGGGCACTTGGGCCTCCGACCGGTTGAAACTCAATGAAGAAGAAACTCGAACGATGGGTTACTCGGGCGTCAGCGCGATGCTGGCTGCCTTCATCACATCCCCGTTCAGCGGCGCGCTGCTGGGGCTTGAATCCTCGCGAAGTGGTCCCGGAGGCAGGAAGACGTATTTCTGGGTGCTCTTTCCCAGCCTGCTGGCCTCTGCTGTGGCAACAGTGGTCTTTGTCTTGTTGAGCGGGACTTTCTTTGAGTCGTTGTATGTTTTCCCGGACTATATGCCTCGCCTGGTGGATCTGCTCTATGCTGCACCGCTGGGTTTGATCGGCGGAGCGGTTGGACTGCTGTTCATGGTTTCACTTAAAGTCCTGCAGAAAGTCTTCCAGCCGATGAAGGCACACGTGGTGCTGCGCGGGCTGCTGGGCGGCGTGGGCATGGGCATCATTGGCGCGCTCCTCCCGTTGACCTTGTTCTCGGGCGAGGCAGGGACATCTGATCTGATTGCGCATGCAGCGGAGATCGGCGTTCTGATGCTGGTCGTATTATGCATCGCCAAACTTTTTGCCACAACCTTGGTGCTTGCCACCGGCTGGAAAGGCGGCTATATCTTTCCTGTCATGTTTGCCAGTGTCGCCCTGGGCCTGGCAGCGAATCTTCTATTTCCCGAGATTCCGGTGGCGGTTGCCGTTGCAGCGACCATGGCAGGGCACTTGTCGCTACGATGAGAGCGCCTTTGTTCGCAGCACTCTTTACGGTGACCCTGGTGCAGAGGGAAGCCGGGGCTGTGATCGCAGTTGCTATTGTGGTCAGCGCATTGCTGACGGCTTTGGTGACACTTTACATGTCCCGCCGCGCCGAAAACCAGACGGAATCTCTTTCAGATACAGAATAACCTTGAATATTCAGGAAGTACCCGCGTAGACACCGCCTCCGCTTTCCAAAGGTGTTGCACGTTTTGAAAGGAATAAGGTCGAAGGCAGAGGTTAAGGCGTTACACCTCTACGAAGATATGAATTGGCCGGCATGGTGGCCATCCCTTGTTTAGGAGAGATAAAATGGCGCGGAAAAATCGTGAAAACGAATTTGCGGTTATCGGCTTGGGGCGCTTCGGGGTCAACCTGGCCAGGCGGCTTGAGGAAATGGGCCACACGGTGCTGGGAATCGAAAGTGATCCTCAGGTGGCAAAGGAAATGGAAACCCAGATCACCGAAGTGTTTGTGCTGGATGCGACAAACCCGGATGCCCTGGCAGAGGCAGACATTACCGCTTTCAAGACCGTGGTGGTCGCCATCAGTGACGACTTTGAAACCAATGCGTTGGTCACCTCCACCTTGAAAGATATGGGCATCCCCAACATCATCTGCCTGGCAGGGTCGTCCCGTCATCAGGAGATCCTGCTCCGGATCGGCGCCAGCCGCGTGGTGATCCCGGCCAAGGATAGCGGCATCCATCTGGCAGATGAGCTCAGCACTCCGGGCTTGCTGAACGGTCTTTCCCTGAGCCCGGACTACAGCTTGATCGAGATCCAAACTCCCAAAGGAATGCTGGGTAGGAAGGTCAGCGAGTGCGAAAAATATGAGGTCGCCTTGCTGCTTATCGTGCGGGGAAATGAGTTGATCCTGTCTCCGGACGCGGAATTTAAAATGGAACAGGGCGATATTCTCGTATTGGTTGGCGATAAGAAGCACCTGACTGAATTCAGCATCCTCACATGAAACCCTTTCGACCTCTGAAACGCCCCCGCAAGCGCGTCATCAAAATGGTCCGTTCAGCTGCGGAGAAAGTTGTCCAACGGACGCCGCCCGCGCTTGAAATGGTTTTCGGCCTTTTGATCTTGATCGGCGTCGGAGCCGGCTTGCTTCTGATCCCCGGCGCGGCGGCGCGTCCCCTGACGTTCATGGAGGCAGTCTTCACCTCCACATCCGCCTCGGCGGTGACAGGTTTGAGCATGTTCACCCCCGCCACTACCCTGACCTTCTGGGGGCAGGTCATAGTGATGGTCCTGGCGCAGATCGGCGGGGTCAGTTTGATCGTCACGGTCAGCCTGATCTCCTACTCGCTGGGGAGGGAAGTCTCCCTGTCACGCCGCCTGACGGTGACCAGTTCCCTCGGGCTGGACAATCCCGGGCAGATCATGCGCGTTATGATCCGGGCGATGACGTTGATGTTTATCATCGAAGGCGTGGGGGCTTTACTGCTCTACCTGCACTGGCGCTTCTCAGGCATCGTTCCAGCCGATCAGGCACCATTGTATGCCATCTTTCATGCCATAATGAGTTTCTGCAATGCCGGCTTTGACCTGTTTGCCGGCCTGCCCCAATATCCGAACGGCATCCCGAGCGATCCCATCAGCTTGCTGATCATGGGTTTTTTGATCATCTTGGGCGGTTTGGGTATCCCGGTCTATATGAATCTGATCTACAGCCGGAACAAAAGGGGGCTGACTTTGCATACCAAGGTCACTCTGGTGATAGCCCTGGTTCTTATCCTGGTGGGATGGGCCGGCTTACTGGCTGCGGAATACTGGCATAACGGTGTGCTCGCAGGCATGCCCCCGGTGGATAGAATTGTGAATGCCTGGTTCCAATCGGTTTCAGCCCGCACGGCGGGTTTCGCCAGCCTGCCGGGTTTCAGCCAAATGCAGTTCTCCAGCATTCTCTTAATCATGGTCCTGATGATGATCGGAGCCGGTCCGGCCTCCACGGGCGGAGGGATCACCACCGGCACCTTTGCCGTGCTGCTGTTTGCTGTACTCAGCTACGTCCGTGGATACGACCATATCCGCATCGGGAGACGCTCATTGCCGGATGCACTGATCAAGAGAGCGTTGGTCATCCTGGTATTATGCATAACCCTGGTGATTACTGCCACATGGTTGATCCTGTTTACCAACCCCTTCTCTCTGACCGAGATTGCTTTCGAGGTCGTGTCAGCCTTTTCAACAACAGGATTATCACTGGGGATCACTGCCGGTCTGAACACATTTGGCCTGTGGGTTTTAATGGCGGTGATGTTCATCGGACGGCTGGGGGCGGTCACCATCATGATCGCCATGCTGGGACGCGAACCGCGAAAAAGACTGGTGGGGTATCCGGAAGAGTCCATCTTGATCGGATAAAGTCGATCGCCGCGAAGAGATAAATTTAACTTCATCGCACCCTCACCTTTTTCATTTTTATCGTATAAAACAATACAGGTGGCCATTTCTTGCTGAACGTCTTTCAAGATTCCCCTGCCGGGTATCGATATGAAAAATAGAGGTTCAATGGGCAAGTTTTCTTCATTAAGGAGTTTCACCCAGGAAATCCTCGAAATATGGATCAGTGAAAAGCCGAATCAACTGGCAGCATCACTGGCGTATTTTGGGATGTTCTCCTTTGCAGCGATAATTTATATCGCCTTTCTGATCGCCAGTTTTTTTATCAACGAGGCGGCTGCCGCGGAACGCTTCTACACGCGCATTGAAACTGTCTTTGGATCGGAAATCTCAGCCTTTATCAATGAATCGGTGAGCGCCATTTCGTCTGCCAACACCGGTGGATCGGTGATCGTATCTGCAATCAGCTTGATTTCCCTCATCCTGGTTGCCATGGGGTTCTTCCTGCAGCTCAAGTATGTCCTTAATCGGATCTGGGGAGTCCCGATCGTACCCAGAGGACAGATGTTCGCCTTCATCTGGCAGAGGTTGTTTGCATTTATCATGGTGATCGCTTCCGGGTTATTGATCATTCTCGTTACCATGGTCAATGTGGCATTTGTCTGGCTTGGAGCAATTGTTGAAGAATACTTGGGCGGAAGCAGCCTGCTATCTGCCCTGAATTTAATCGGTTTGATGGCCGTCGTCATCCTGGCTATCGCCTTCATTTATAAATATTTACCGGATGTAAAGGTTGCCTGGCGGGATGTCTGGTTAGGGTCGGTGGCTACTGCTCTTCTAATGACTATTGGAGGACTGTTGATCGGTTTATATTTCAGGCTTGGGGGAGTCCACTCAGCCTTCGAGGCGGCAGGCGCATTTGCTGTCTTGATGATCGCGATTTACTGTTTTGCTCAAATATTCTTATTTGGCGCCATAATCACCAAGGTTTATGCTAAAAAACACGGTTCAATGTGTGTGTCGACGTTCAAAGTCACCTGATCGTTCCTCGGGGAGAAGCTGTAAGAAGTGTTGGCGAGGTAGTGAGTAAACTCAAAATCGAGAGCCCAGTCTGGACCGCCGATTGGTTGTATAAAACCAATGCCCGGGTCACAGGCAACAACCATCAGGTTTTTTTTGTTGGTTAATGGAATTTCAGGTATCATTTGTTAATCCCTTTATTTATATCGGAGCCGATTTAATGACCATACCCATGTACGCACCGCCTGCCTTTCATGTCCTTTCCAAGCCGAGAGGCGCGATCTGCAATCTGGATTGCTCCTATTGTTTCTTTTTAACCAAGGAAATGCTCTACCCGAACAGCAATTTTCGGATGAGTGATGAGACTCTTGAATCCTACATCAAGCAAACGATTGAGGGACATCAAACGCCGGAAGTCATGATTGCCTGGCAGGGCGGCGAGCCCACGCTGATGGGGCTGGACTTCTTCCGAAAGGCGCTCGAATTCGAAAAGAAATATAAGAAGCCGGGTCAGATGGTCCAGCATACCATCCAGACCAACGGGACATTATTGAATGATGAATGGGCGCAATTCTTCAAGGAGAACAACTACCTGGTGGGGATCAGCCTGGACGGTCCCCGCCACCTGCACGATGTCAACCGGGTGGACAAGGGCGGCGCGTCGACCTTTGACCGGGTGGTGAAAGGTGTTGAATTCCTGAAGAAGAACGGCGCGGAGTTTAACATCCTGTGTACGATCAATGCCACCAACGAGAACCACGGCGCAGAAGTATACCGTTTCTTCCGCGACGAGCTGGGCGCGCAGTTCATCCAATTCATCCCCATCGTGGATAGGTTGATGGACTCCGGCCTGATCCCGACCAACGAGATCCAGGTGGCGGAGGACGCGGATGACCACCATGCCGGCCGCCTGCGCCGTTTCTACAGCCAGCGCGGAAATGAAGTATCGGCATACTCAGTGTCCCCCGGAGGGTATGGTAAATTCCTGAACGATGTGTTCGATGTATGGGTCAAGACCGATGTCGGGACGGTCTATGTGCAGATGTTCGACGTCACGCTGGCGAACCGGGTGGGTGCGCCTCCCGGACTGTGCGTGCATTCGCCGACCTGCGGTATTGCGCTGGCGCTGGAGCACAACGGTGACCTGTACTCCTGCGACCATTTTGTCGAACCCGAATACCTGCTGGGGAACATCCGCGAAAAGGGGATGGTGGAGATGATCGCCTCGGGGAAGCAGCAGAAGTTTGGGTCGGACAAACTGGATAAGCTGCCCAAATACTGCCGCGAGTGCGAGGTCCGTTGGGCGTGCCATGGCGGGTGCCCCAAGGACCGCTTTACGCTCACGCCGGACGGTGAGCCCGGGTTGAATTACCTTTGCCCAAGCTTTAAATTATTCTTCAATCATGTCTCACGTCCCATGGAAATAATGGCGAGCCTGCTCGACAGGGATCTGGCACCAGCGGATGTCATGACACTTTGGCCGGCAGAAATATCCGGGAAGAAGAGTCGTAAACGGCATTGAACGACCGGATCGGGAAAGATGGGAGATGACTTCCCCTTGGGTTTCTTATCCGACCGCATAACGTGTTAGAATGTTTTTATCCAAATCTAAACCGATTTAAGCACGAATAAAAGGAGAATGGAAATGAGACGACAAAGTGGTGGTGGTTGTTTGACAGCGTTTGCAGTTGGCTTCTCACGGATGTTCCTGATCTTTGCCTGGATTGCCCGTCCGATCGCCTTCGAACGCGTCTTCGGCGGTTCGTGGATCCTCCCCTGTATCGGGATCATGATCCTGCCCTTCACGACATTGATGTATGTGATTTTGTCGACCAGCGGCCCCGGTTTAACCGGAAGCATCCAGGGCATCGACTGGCTGTGGATGGCTCTTGCTGTGGTTATTGACGTCGCCGGTGCCGGCGCTGCTGCGGCTGCCAACCGCGACCGCGTCCCGCAGGGATACCCGGGCGCACTTCCTCCGCAACAGCCTCCCGCGACTCCCCAGCCCTAATTCAATCGGGAGTCAAACGGGTAGACGTTAATTTCTCTTCCCCCATTTCACAGCACCGGTTGTGTAAACGGGGGAAGTATTATAAATACCTGCGCGGATTGAATAAAAAGAAGGAGAATCAAAATGAAATTTAATAACTCAGGTTGTTTGACGGGTTTTGTAGCCGGTTTATCCAGGATCTTCCTTGTCATGGTGTGGATCGCGCGGCCGGCGAATTTCACTCCTGTCTTCGGTTCGTGGATCATCCCCTGCCTTGGATTCCTGTTCCTGCCTTTTACCACACTGATGTACATCATCCTTTATACCCCGGGCGTTGGCCTCACCGGCCTGGACTGGCTGTGGCTGATCCTGGCTGTGGTCCTGGATGTTGGTCATGTGGGCTTCGCAGCTTCCACGAACCGCGACAAGATCCCCCAGGGTGTCCCAGGCGCTCTGCCTCCGGAACCTCCGGCTGCTGCTCCCTCTGCGTGATCTGACTACACTCTGTTTCCTAACAAGACCTCCTTGTCCTGCCCATAAGACCCATGCCCGATGTGGGTGGGACAGGGAGGTTGAAACTCTTTTTCCAGAAACGCAAGCCTTATATTAGTGATTATTAATCTGCATCCTTGACCTCTAGTAGGTTATAGGTTATGTATCATGTATTGTTCTCTCGCTTATGAACAATTCCGACAGTGATATTCGAATTTAACAAGGAGAATCTATGAAAAGAATGTTTTTTGCTCTAGCTCTGATCCTGGCATTGGTGCTCAGCGCCTGCGGCTCCTGCCCCGACACCTGCCCCGACGGAGGATTTGTCTGCTGTGCAGACCCAGGCCGTCGCGGATGCCTATGCCGATTTGACGGCCGTCGCCCCCACGCCCATCCCTCCGCCCCCCGGCCCGACCCCGGACCCGGCTCTGCCGGTCGCCGTTGTTCCGGCTGCGGTTTCCGGTCAGCCTGCGGGGATCGCCAACTACAACACCGCCATCATGAGCGGTCCCGGCACGAATTACGTGCTTTACAGTGTCCTGCTGGGCGGGACCTCCGTTCAGGTGACCGGTAAAAGCCAGGATGGCCTGTGGTGGGTGATCAGCGTCCCGCCTGCGCCGAATGGCCAGGGCTGGGTCAGCGCCGCCTACCTGACGACCTCGGGCGCCGAAGCCGTGCCGGTTGTCCCCACGCCGCCCGTTCCTCCGACCACGGACATGGTCCCGCCGGCTCCGGGTGACCCGCAAGGCGTTGCGCTAGCCAATGTGTATATTCGAACCGGTCCCGGTACCAACTATCCTGCCTACGGTATTGCCCCTGCCGGGTCGCTCGGCCGCATTCTTGGCGTCAGCCAGGACAGTGCCTGGTGGGTCGTGCGTCTTGACCCCGCCAAGGTCGGCGCAGGGTACGGCTGGGTCATGGCGCAATATATCAGCGCCAGCAACACGCAGGGCGTTCCGGTCATCGCAAGCCCGACCCCGGCTGCTACCGTCCCGCCCCCGCCCCCGCCGCCTGCTGGAGCCCCCGTGGCTACGGCGGTTGACTATGTCAACGTTCGCACCGGTCCGGGTACAAGCTATCCTATTTTAGGCGTCGCCTCTCCGGGAATGTCCTCGGAAGTCACCGGCAAGAGCTCCGATGGCGCCTGGTGGCAGGTGAAGATCCCGTCACAATATTCATCCACCGGATTGGGATGGGTCTCCGCAAGCTACGTTGTCACGGCGAACACGGACAGCGTGCCCGTTGTCAGCGCACCGCCGCCTCCAGCTGTCGAGCCCACACCTGTTCCCCCTGCGACCGTCGCCTGCCAGCTAACATCCCAGACCCCGGCGGATGGGACCACCTACTCCATAGGGACACCGTTCACCACGACCTGGGTTCTGCAGAACACGGGCAGCAGTGAGTGGGATCAGAATTTATACGATGTCCGTTTTGCCGGCGCGCTCAATAACGTCGGGCTGCATACCGGAGCCGATTTCTATGATCTGACCTTCTCGGTGGATCCCGGCCAGACGTACAGCTTCTCTGTCCCGATGATGGCGCCGACCTATATGGGTCAGTACGGGGAAGCCTGGGAAATCGTCGGCGGTGATGGAACCGTGGCGTGCTACTTCTACGTTTACATCAACGTGCCGTAAGAGCGTTATCGAATTCAGATTGACAAAGGGCTGCCCAACACTTTGCGGGCAGCCCTTTGTTCTTAATGAAGGAGTTTGTTACGAGATGCAAGTCACATTCTCTCCCCCGTGCGTTTCTATCACTGTCAGCTGTTGAAGACTTCCATCATCTTACCGTAAATGCCAGGCGCGCAGGCGATCATTGAACAGGGCGGCGTGATGTAATCGCTGCGGCCATCCATTGTGGTGACGCGGGCGCCGGCTTCTTCGGCGATGAGACTGCCGGCTGCCAGGTCCCAGGGTTTGAGAGACAATTCCCAGTACCCGTCGATGCGTCCCGCCCCAACGTAACACAAGTCCAGCGCGGCAGAGCCGAGTCGGCGCACGCCCTGCGACTGGCGGGAAAACTTGCCAAAGAAATCCAGATTGTTTTGATCGGTTGTCCACAGGTCATACGGGAAACCGGTCACCATCAGGCTGCGGACCAGTTCGTCGACGGTTGAGACCTTCAGTGCGCGCCCGTTAAGATGTGAGCCATGCCCGCGCTCGGCGGTGAACATCTCGTCGCGCATCGGGTCATAGACCGCCCCGAGGGTGACGACTCCCTTGTGGGCGTAGGCGATCGAGACCGAGAAGAACGGCACGCCGTGCGCATAATTAACGGTGCCGTCGACCGGGTCGACCAGCCAGAGATGCTCGTCGTGGCCGTCCAGCCCGCCGGCTTCTTCGCTCAGGATGCGGTGGGTGGGGAACAGGCGTTGGATCTCGCCGAGGATGTAATCCTCCGATGCGTGGTCCACATTGGTGACGAGATCGATCAACCCCTTGTAACTGACCTCGTGGTCCTTTTCATAGCTGTCATGCAAAATTTTGCCCGCCTGGCGCGCCATGTGCTCCAGGTCGGGCAGGGTGGGGGTATGTGTCATGGGTTAGCCGTTCTTATAATCGTCCAGGATTTTGTAGATATGGTCCAGTTCGCGCTGGATGTCGTCGCGGTCGGCGCGCGCTGAACGGAGCAGGGCTTCGAAAGCCGGCTTTTGTTCCTCGGGGAGCGTGACCAGCAGGCGCTCGGTGCGCGCGATCTGGGTGTTCTTGTGGCGCTGCTTGTTCTCGAGCCGCTCGCGGTAACCCATGTAGAAATCCCTGTCCTCCGGCGGCTGGGGAGGGGAGAAGGGTTCCGCGTTGAGCAGTTCCGCCACGGTCAGCAGGAATTCCTCGGTGTCTATGGGTTTTTCGATGAAGCGCGCTGCGCCCAGGTTCATGGCGAAATTCCGGTCTTCGGGCGTGACATAGGTGGCGGAAAGGAAGATCACCGGGATGGTGTTGGTCTCGGGGTTGGTGCGCATCTTGTAAACGAAGGCGTAACCGTCCAGCTTGGGCATCAGGATGTCGGTGATGACCAGCGCCGGCTTTTCCTTCTTAAGGACTTCCAGCGCTTCCTGCCCGTTGCGGGCGGTCAGGACAGGGTAACCTTTAAAGCGCAAAGTGACCTCGAGTAACTCGAGGACATTGGGGACGTCTTCAACGACCAGGATGGGACCGTAGGGAATAGGCATGACTTAATTGTAGTCCTGTTTTGAAGGCCGGGCAAGAAACGCCAGTCACCCAAAGGGTCTAGCGCGGCAGACGGTTCATTTTGGGATGCTAATTCCCCCACACCCGGCGCCCGAGCGCGGAGAGGATCAACTCCACCGCGAGATGGGCGGTCTGGTTCTGCACATCGAGGATGGGATTGACCTCGACCATGTCCATGCCGGCGAGTTTTCCCGTCTCGGCAACCATTTCGCAGGCGAGGTGCGCTTCGCGGTAGGTCAACCCGCCCGAGACCGGAGTCCCGACTCCCGGGGCGTGACGCGGGTCGAGCGAGTCGACGTCGAATGAAAGGTAGATTCCATCCGCATCTTGTGTAATTTGTTCGATGGCACGGGATATGGCAGCATACATGCCGATGCGGTCGATCTGTTCCAGGCTGAACACGATCACGCCCGCCTCGCGCAGGTTCTTCTTTTCTCCCGAGTCGAGGTCGCGCGCGCCTAACACGACGACGTTTTTCGGGTCCACGACAGGAACGGCTTCATCCCACAACTGGACCAGACGCCGGTCGCCCAAGCCGCACAGCGCAGCCAACGGCATGCCGTGGATGTTGCCCGAAGGGGTGGTCTCGTCAGTGTTGAAATCGGCGTGCGCATCGATCCACAGCAAGCCCAGCTTTTTGTGTTTCGCCGCGCCGCGGATGGAACCGAGTGCGATGCTGTGGTCGCCGCCCAACACAAGCGGAAAGTGCCCGCCCTGAACGGACGTGGCTACCGCGCCGGATACGCGCCGCGCCATGGGCACAATGCAGTCAATGTATTTCAGCCTGGGTTCGGTGATCTGGCACATCTCGGCGATGGGCACATCCACGTTGCCCTTGTCATGGACGGTACAGCCGAGTCCTTCGAGTTCACGCTGAAGGTGAGCATAGCGGATGGCGCTGGGACCCATGTCCACGCCGCGCCGGTCCGCGCCCATATCGAGCGGCACGCCAAAAATATCAATATCCATATCTCTCCAATAAAGTGATTTTATGCCGTGCGGTAGTAGCCCACATCCACCGAATAGACGCCGCCGCGCTTGATGACCTGCTTGACGAGATTCGTGCCGAAGCGGTAGCCGAGATGCCGGTAGTCGGGCACGGACAGGATGAGCAGGTCAGCCTGTTTGCCGGGTTCGAGCGAGCCGACCCGGTCCGCGCGGCGGATGGCGTGGGCGGCGTTGATGGTCGATGCGGCAATCGCCTGCGCGGGAGTCAGTCCCATGTAGCGGCAGGCCAGCGCGATGGCGAACTGCATGGATTCGTTCCAGGCTGTGCCGGGGTTGCAATCGGTGGCGAGGGCGAGGATTCCGTCCGCGTCGAGAATTTTATTTGCCGGGGTGTAATCTCTCTCGGCAAGACCGAACGGCGTGCAGGGCAGCGCCACAGCGACCGTGTCGCTTTTACCCAGGGCGGAGATGTCCGCGTCAGAGGTCTTGACCAGGTGATCGGCGGAGGCTGCGCCCAGTTCCACCGCGAGGCTCGCGCCGCCCAGGTTGTCGAACTCATCGGCGTGGATCTTGAGCGGGAAGCCGAGTTCGCGCGCCTTGGTCAATATCTGGCGCGACTGGGCCAAATCGAAAGCCTTGTTCTCGCAGAATACATCCACGAAAGGCTTCTGCAGGTTGGGTGCATTGGACTCCCACCATAGCTGCAGGAGCGGCAGCATGAGACTGCAGATCTGGTCGGTGTAGCCCTGCGGGTCGCCCTTGAACTCGGGAGCGATGGCATGCGCGCCAAGAAAAGTGAAGGCGATATCCACCGGAGTCTGGTCGTCCAGCACGAGCAGGGCTTTGAGCAGCCTCAACTCAGTTGCGGTTTGGAGGCCGTAGCCGGTCTTGGCCTCGACGGTGGTTGTGCCGTGCGCGAACATGCGCAGCAGGCGCGGACGGGTCTGGGCGATGAGCGTTTCGATGCTGGCGGTGCGAGTGGCGCGGACCGTGGAGATGATTCCCCCGCCGGCTGCCAGAATGTCGAGGTACTTGGCGCCTTCGAGCCGCATCTCGTATTCCTTGGCGCGGTCGCCGCCCCAGATGACGTGCGTGTGAGGGTCCACGAAGCCGGGCATCACCACGCAGCCGGAGGCGTCCAGGCTTGGTTCGTTGGGGTAAGCGGCGCGCAGCTCGGCGGTGGTGCCCACGGCGAGAATCTTCTCATCGCGAAATAGAACCGCGCCGTTTTCGATGATGCCGAGTGTGCCGAGTTCGCGTCCGCGCTGGGGTCCGCCGGAGAGAGTGAGGAGTTGGTTAGCCGAGTGGATGATCATGAAGGACCAGTTATTCGTGATTAGAGAATAGTGATTGGTTATTAGAGAGTAGTGAGCAGAGAGTGGGTGAACATTAATCAGCGAGACTGCAAACTTAATTGTACTCCGATGAGAGGCTGCTAGAATGGTTTGACGCCATCCGGGATGGGGCAGACATAAGGCGTCTTTGCGATCTTTCTTTCAAATTCTTCGCGGGCTTCCTGCAGCCTTTTGGGATTTGCCATAAATTCCAAGGCTGTCAGCGCCATGGCTTCGCCGGCGAAGAGCATACCCTTGTGTCCGATGCCCATCCGCGACTGGGCAACGGTCTGCCACGAATGCCCCGGGGTGCCCAGCGCCATGGTGGCAGTGGTGATCTGTCCGGTGGGTGTCACCCAGCTCACATCGCCCACGTCGGTCGAGCCGGGCAGGACAAATTCGGTGTGGGTGTTGGGCATGATGGTTGATAACAACACGCCATTCTCTTTCTCCGGGACCAGACTTGCTGCCGCGCTGCCGAACGCCTTGATGACATAACCGCGGGCATCGCCTGGCGGGAAAGTAGCCCCGATCTCTTCGGCAAACTTTATCTCCTCAGCGTTGAATTCGGGCGGGCCGATGGCGGTCATCTTTTCGTGAAACACATCGGTGATGGTGTCGTTGAGCAGCAGGTTGGACATTCCTATTTTAAAGATGACTTCCATCTCGGTGCCGGTCATCAACGCTGCGCCTTTTGCGATGTCCAGCACGCGGGGGTAGATCTCTTGCACTTGCGACATCAGCGGTGCGCGGATGATGTATTGCGATTCCGCCAGCGGCGGCACGACATTCGGAGCGGAACCGCCTCCATTGGAGATAATGTAATGGATGCGCGCTTCCGGGATAAGGTGCTCGCGCAGGTAATTCGTCCCGACGTTCATCAACTCGACGGCGTCGAGCGCGCTGCGACCGTTCTGCGGGTCCGCTGCTGCGTGCGCTGCCTTGCCGTGAAAGCGGAATGTTACCCAGATATTGGCCAGGATATTGATGCCCAGGGTGCCGTTGTACGCATCCGGGTGCCAGGTCAGGCTGATATCCACATCGTTGAAAACGCCGGCTTTCACCATGAAGGTCTTGGCGGCACCGTTCTCCTCGGCGGGGCATCCGTAGAACCGGACAGTACCTTTGGCCCCGCCGGCACGTATCGCCTCGGCGACTGCCATCGCAGCCGCGAGGCTGGCGACCCCCAGCAGGTTGTGGCCGCAGCCGTGACCGTTGCCTCCCTCCTGTCTCGGCTTTGGATAGGGAACGCATTCCTGGCTGATGCCGGGGAGCGCGTCATATTCGCCGAGGATGGCAATGACCGGTTTCCCGTCGCCGAAGCTGGCGATAAAAGAGGTCGGGATATCCGCCACCCCGCGTTGGACGGTGAAGCCGCCGGATTCCAGCGCTGTAGCCAACAACTCGGCTGAACGCGTCTCTTTGAAACCGAGCTCGGCAAAATCCCAGACCTGGTTGCTCAGGCCGGTAAATTTTTCCCGATTTGCGCGAATCCATTTCACGGTGTCCATGGGCAGCTCCTTTTTATATTGGCTCTCCTGTAATAACGGTCGCAGGGTGGGTTTGCAACCCGCCCAATAACTAATTTCGAGATGGGGTCAGGCTTCTAGACTGATCTACAAAGATGCTTTTGTATGAGATCCATATTGATTTTACTCTGTGTGTGAAAGTTAATGACGCCCCATCCGCCTCAACGCCAGCAGCGCGAAGATGTTGAAGACCACGGCGCCAGCTGCCACAACAGGGAAACCGTACTGGTAGAGGTACGGCGCCAGTGGTGCGCCGATGGCGCGCCCGAGAGAGAGTGCTGCCACGTTGAAAGCCATGACCGTGGCGCGCGCTTCAGGAAGCACCTCGGTCATCATGGGAATGATGGAAACGAGGGTGAATTCGAAAGTGATATAGAAAAGGAATAATCCGACCAGCGCGCCCGTTGGAGTGCGGCCAAGAATTGGCAGGAGCAAGGCTGCGCCGCTGTTGGCCACCAACCCCATGGCGATCGCGCGATGCTTGCCCATCCGGTCAACGAATCCTGCCACCAACCCCTCGCCGATCAGTTCGGATAAGCCGATCACCGCCGAGGCGCCGGCCAGCGCGGCGATCTGCAGTGCAAAGGCATCCTCCAGCCACACGCCAAAGATGAGATTGACCACCTCGTTTCCAGCGCTCGCCCACAAGCCGATGGAGATTCCCGCCATCGCAGGGACAGTGGCGATGACCAGGCGCATGTTCGAGAACACGGTCGCGTCCGGATCCGGCTGATGGTCTTCTTTTGGGATGATGAAATACAACAGCGCGAATGCCAGCACGCCCAGCAAAGCCAGCAATGGGAAAGGCGCCATCCAGCCGTTGCGCGAGATGAGGAACCCCATCAGCGGAATGCCGATGATGAACGCCAGCGACCAGCCGAACTCGGTGATGGCAATGGCCAACCCGCGCCGTTCGTAGGGCACCCGGTCGCCGATGTAGGCCTGCATGCCGGGGTCGAAGATGTACTTTCCCATCGTGCTCATGATGAGGGCGATCGCAAGTCCGATCAACGTCGGCCAGAAGACGACCACTGCCACGCCGCAGGTGAAGACTCCCAGCCCGAGCAGCATGCCAAATTTGCGCCCGCGACGGTCCGCGACGGTGGCGACGAAGGGACCGAACATGCCGACGATGGAACGGACGGTCAGAGCGAGAGACAAGTCAGTTATATTCACACCCAACCCGCGCGCGAAAACACCCAGGAAGGGATAGACCATGCGGTGCATCGTGTTAAATACGGCGCGGATGGTCGTGAAAAGTACAAGCTGATATTTAAGGCGCAGACTCATAGGAAGTACGCGTTTAAGTATAACTGGTCGCCGCGCGGAGGATGTGTCCATGCGGCGACCAGTTTTTTAAGGATGCGATTAATGTCAATTGATCTTTTTGGGTGGGTCGAGTGATACGAACCAGCGCGTCAGGAAGTAGGCTGCCAGCAAGGTCAGCAGGTTGAGAAGCAGGAAGAATCCGATGATGGTCCAGTTCCCCGAGTTGAAGATCGGCGAGGGCGGCGGGTGCATGACATTGGATGCAGTGGCAAAGACCGCGCGCAGGACCACGATGAACAGGATGTTCGCCAGCGAGGTCAGCCACGGCAGGCGGATGATCCACAGCCCGACCTGCAGCAGCACGCCGACGATGGCGAACGTCAGTGCGAGGCGGAAGCGCGGCTCGGCGAGGAACAGCCCGTTCCAGTTGGACTGCATCGCCCAGAGCGAGAGCGGCAGGTAAGTCACCCAGAAGACGATGCCGGTGCGTCCCAGCGCCGCCGACCAGCGGTGGAACCCCTCTTCGCGGGGTTTCAGGGCGGAGATGAAATGTGCCAGCAAGCCGATCGCACCTGCGGCGGCGGCTGCGAAAAAAGCCAATTCGGCGGTCAGCACCCACGCGCCGTGCAGATACACGATGCGCACGTTGGCGCCCAACGCGGCGTCCTCCGGGCCGAGCAGCGAGATGATGGCAATAATGACAACGATGCCGAAAAAGATAATCAGGGGAGAGATTTTGGATTTGGACATGAGCGTGATTTTACCAGAAAGACCTTCCCAAAAAAAGAGGGATGCGCTTTTGATAGCACATCCCTTCTGCTCCTCAAAAATTATTCCGCGATCGGCAGATGAAGATCGAGCGTAAAGGGTTTGTCCCCGCCCATTTCATCCAGCAGCCCGATGTGCTCCTCCAGCCATTGATGCCGACCGTGATGGTATTTGCTGGCTTCCATCCACTTGACCAGTTTCTGCCATGTGCCGGGGATATCCTCCCACGGGTTCTTTACGTCAACCCTTGTGACCGCATACAAACCGCCTGGAAAGTCGATGATGTGCACTTCGCCATCCGCCTGGACGGACTTGTCCACGGTAAGCCAGACATCGTAGCCGTAGTTCGGTGAACCGGCTGAGGGGTCAGGATTGTTGTAGCCGAAGGTGCGGTATGCTTTGTTAAGCAGGTCGTGGTCTTTTGCCCAGGCCAGCATCTTGCCGAAGGCCTGCCCCTCCGGGCCTTCACCAAAGCCGTTGACGCACGCCACGCGCATTGCAGGCAGGGTGACGATCCGAACTTCAAGTTCTTCCATACTTTACTCCTTCTGCCGGATCAACCGGCTTTTTATTTTTACGTATCTCTCCGGAGATATGCCCATGATAACGCAAGATACCTGACATCCTGTGTCAGGAATTATTGGTAAAATGACTGCATGCGTGCAGACCGTTTGCTTTCTCTTTTGATGTTGCTGCAATCGCGAGGCGCGATGACTGCCCGCGACCTGGCTTCTGAGTTGGAGGTCTCGGAGCGGACCATCTACCGGGATCTGACCGCGCTATCGGCTGCAGGTGTGCCCGTCTACGCCGAGCGCGGACCCGGCGGCGGGGTGAGGCTGGTCGAGGAGTACCGCACCACGCTGACCGGCCTGACGCCCGATGAGACGCGTGCCTTGTTTATGATGAGCATCCCCGCGCCATTGGCGCAGCTGGGACTGGACGATGACTTCAAGGCGGCGTTGCTCAAGCTGTCCGCGTCACTGCCCGAGACACGCCGCATAGAGGAATCTGCGCACACGCCAGCGTATCCTGCTCGATTCGTCGTGGTGGTTCCAGTCGGCGCAGGATGTCCCCTGCCTGCACACCATCCAGCAGGCGTTGTGGCAGGACCGCCCGCTGCACATCACTGTCCGGTGGGATGCTTTCAACACTGTATTTGAGCAGGATGCGGAGCCGTACGGCCTCGTGGCAAAGACGAACATCTGGCATCTGGTGTATGGACGAGGTAGGAGTTCGCACGTGGTGCGCGTCTCGCAGATCCTCAACGCCGACCTGCTGCCCGGAACATTCACCCGTCCGCCGGATTTCGATCTGGCCTCCTTCTGGGCGGACTGGTGCCGGGACTACGAATCCCAGCCGCCGTTCCGTGCGCGGGTACGTGTGGCTCCCGAGGCGCTGCCCAACCTGGGTGAGTACATCGGCGACCGCGCACGTGGAGGGCTTTCGTCGCTTTCTCCGCCTGACGCTGATGGGTGGGTGACGCTCGACCTGCCGTTCGAATCGTTCTTTGCCGCGCGCACGCGTCTGCTCGGGCTGGGACGCGCGGTCGAGGTGCTCGAACCCGAGACCCTGCGTAAAAGCCTGGTCGATTTTGCGGAACAAGTGGTGGGGTTCTACAATGAATGTGGTAAACAAAAGTGACTGTCACCGATATTGCTGACAGTCACTCTTATGTTATCCCTTCAATTTCCGTGCGAGGTGCACGCGGTTCCGCTCGCGCCGGATAAAACGCCGACCTTCTTCTGCCGGTCGGTGCCGGCAAAGTTAAACAACGAGCTATAGGCGCGCGCGTTGATTTTGTGCAGGCCGAGCAGCGAGATGGTAGTAATAATCGCGACGAGACCAAAGAGAAAAATCAGGGGAGAAGCTTTTAGTTGGGCATGGGCGTGTTTTTGCCAGAACAATTTCATCTGGATGCCGTCTTAGCAAAGTTAATCGATAGGTTCAAGGTTGGCCAAGAACTCCTCGATCCGCTTGTCGAGTGCCGCAGCCAGATCCTGGACATGCGGTTCGAAAAGGATCGAATCATGTCTGCCGGGGACAGGTTGTATTTGAATATCCCCCGAGATGTAATTCGGCCAGGATTCCATCGGATCCCAGGTCATATACCAGGGACGTTCGCTGGCCTTGAACAAAGTCAGCGTGCCTGGATAAGGCGCAGGATTATAGCTGAAACGGGCGGCCCGACTGTAAGTGACAGCTCTTTCGGTTAAAGACTCTGATCTGTGAAAATAACCAGCCATTAAAGGGGTGCGCGACAGGCGCAGGATGAGGTTGTCAAAGCGTTCTCTTGCATAGGCCAGTTTTTGCTTCCCGGTTAGCGGACGGAGATTCTTCTAAATGGATCATGATCCGGTCTCTGAAAAGCGCCTGTTTACGCTCTCCGGGCGGGTATGTGTCAAGCATGGCTAGCAATGCCACCTGTTCATTGCGCTTTCTGAGCAATCGAGCCATTTCAATAGCGACATAGCCACCAAAAGAATGCCCTGCCAGCAGATACGGGCCATGCTGTTGTACTTCCATAATCTCCATCAGGTATTGGGCGGCGGTCTCTTCAATGCGCGGGTAATATTTCCGTTTTCCACCTTTCCCTGCAGCCTGGAGACCATAGATCGGTTGATCAGGATGGACGTGACGGGCAAGGGCACGCAGGTAAAGGACATCTCCATAACCGCCGGGGATGATGAACAGCGGCGGACGTAACCCCTCGGCTTTGACTGCGACCAGCGAATGCGTAATGCCGCTGCCAGGGTCGCGCAGGACCTCGGCCAGCTGCCGGATTGTTTTTTTCTCCACCAACATGGATAGCGGATACAGCCTGCCGAAGCGTTTTTCGATCTCGATGAACATGACACTGGCCAGCAGGGAATCCCCGCCCAGATCGAAGAAATTATCATCTACCCCGACATGGTCGGTGGATAGGATTTCCTTCCAAAGGTCAACCAGGGCAGCTTCCACCGCATCGCGAGGCAGTTCCTGATCGCCTGCCAGATCTCCAAAATTAGGTCGTGGCAGCGTCTGGCGGTCCGCTTTTCCATTGGGAGTTTGCGGCAGCTCTTCCAATTCCACGAACAATGCCGGTACCATGTGGTCGGGTAAAAGGTCGTTCAGGCAAAGACGCAATTTATCGGCCACATTTTTGTTCCCGGCGGCCGGGACGATATATGCCACCAGGCGCTTGTCACCCGGCTTGACATCAAACCCGATGACAACGGTGTCCCTGGCCAGCCCCGTTTCGAGAATGGCAGATTCAATTTCCTCCAGTTCGATCCGGAAGCCGCGTACTTTGATCTGATAATCTTTCCGTCCTCGGTGCACCAGTGCCCCATCTGGAAGCTGTTCACCCAGATCGCCGGTGCGGAAAATTCGTACGTTTTCCTGCAGGGAATCCCGCGAAAATGCCGTGCGTGTTTCATCTGGTTTCTGCCAGTATTCCAATGCAATAAATGGGCTGCGGACAGTGATCTCACCGACTTCCCCGGTTTTCACTGGTGTTCCTTTATCATCAAGCAGTTGGATTTCGATATCCCTCAGCGGGTATCCAAGCGGTACGACCGGACCCTCCACGTTCGTATGCGTGGATAAGACATTCTGGCGGATAGTGCCAGTCTCTGTCATCCCCAGCCCGGTAAAGAGCCGGCAGGTGACGGGAAAGTTTTTGCGGAAGATCTCGAAATCAGCCCTCAGGAGAATCTCGCCTCCAAGGATCACGAACCGCAAGCTGTCCAGTTGACTGTTCCGGTCCAGAGCCCCTCCCAGATGACGAAAAACGCTCGGGATGGTGTGGAAAATTGTGATCCGGCGTTCCTCGAGCAGGTTTACCAGTCGGGCTAATCCTTCCGTACGGATGTCGAAAGGATGCAGGCTTGCGCCATTCAGAAGGGCGTTCGTGTAGTCCCGCACCGTCCCCATCACGCTGCTGGAATAGAGCATGCTAAAACGGTCGTTGGAAGTAAATTGCATGAGGTCATGCTGGCGGACTGAATTATGGATCAAGGTACGCTGGTTATGCAGGACACCTTTAGGCAAGCCGGTCGAGCCGCTCGTGTATATAATCAATCCCAGCGCTTCCGGAGAAAGTGGCAGCCCGGGATTGGACTCGTCGGCGGGAGAATCGCAGCGTTCAATCTCCAGAATCGGAATCCGTTCTTCGGATAGTTCCTTCGCCAGGGGGAGGTATTTCAAGTCGGTAAGAATCAGCCGCGCGCCGGAGTCGTTCAGGATATAGTCATTGCGGGTCTTTGGAAAGAGTGGATCGAGCGGGACATAGAATTTCCCGGCTTTCATGACGCCCAGCAGACCGGCCAGGAAATGAGCTCCCTGATCGAATAGCACGGCGACTGGTTCAGGCTGTGGGCTTCGGGATGCCAGAAGCGTGTGAGCGATCCGATTGGCGGTGCGATTCAATTGATCGTAGTTCCAAATGGTTTGGTCCTCCACGACCGCGGGCCGGTCGTGAAACACCTCGACACAGCGCTCGAACCGCGCCGGCATGGAGATTTCAACCGTATCCCACCCTAGCCCTTTGGGATGGACGGACTGTGTTTCTGGAGATGATGCTGCCTTTGGAGACCCAAAACTGGATGTCACGCGTCCGATTATACCTCTCGGCATCTAGAAAATATATTATCGAATGCGTGATAGTATCACACTACCAAAGGGTGGGTGACGCTCGACCTGCCGTTCGAATCGTTCTTTGCCGCGCGCACGCGTCTGCTCGGGCTGGGACGCGCGGTCGAGGTGCTCGAACCCGAGACCCTGCGTAAAAGCGTGATTGACTTTGCCGAACAGGTGGCGGGGTTTTACAAAAAGTGACGGTCACCTGAATGGCGACCGTCACTTGATTTCATCTCTTCAACGTCCTGTACTGCACCCGCTTGGGCACGTCCACCGACTTGCCATAGCGTTCGTGATAGTCCGTTTCGTAATCGGACCAGCTGCCCATGAACAGGCGCGCCTGAGAATCGCCCTCGAAAGCCAGGATGTGCGTGCAGATGCGGTCGAGGAACCAGCGGTCGTGGCTGACGACCACTGCGCAGCCGGCGAACTCCTCCAGGGCTTCCTCCAGCGCGCGTAACGTGTTCACATCCAGGTCGTTGGTCGGCTCGTCGAGCAGCACCACGTTCGCCCCCTCGGTCAGCGTCCGCGCCAGGTGTACGCGGTTCCGCTCGCCGCCGGATAAAACGCCGACCTTCTTCTGCTGGTCGGTGCCGGCAAAGTTGAACGACGAGCAGTAGGCGCGCGCATTGATCTTGCGCGGACCCAGCTCGAGCGTGTCCGCACCGCCCGAGATGACCTCGTAGACCGTCTTCTCAGGGTCGAGGCTGCGGGTCTGGTCGGCGTAAGCCAGCTTGACCGTTTCGCCAATACGGATGCTTCCGCTGTCGGGCTTTTCCTGCCCGGTGACCATCTTCAGCAGGGTGGTCTTGCCCGCCCCGTTGGGACCGACCACACCCACGATCGAGCCGGGCGGGATATTGGCGCTGAAGTTTTCAATAATGAGTTTATCGCCGTAAGACTTGGTGACCTTGTCCAGTTCGATGACGATGTCCCCCAAACGCGGACCCGGCGGGATGTAGATCTCGAGGTCTTCGCGGACTTTCTCGTTTTCCTGCGAGAGCAGTTTTTCGTAAGCGGTGACGCGCGCCTGCCCCTTGGACTGACGCGCCTTGGGCGACATGCGGATCCATTCCAGTTCGCGTTCGAGAGTCTTCTGCCGCCGCGACTCGGATTTTTCCTCCAGCTTGAGCCGGTCCTGCTTCTGCTCCAGCCATGAGGAGTAGTTGCCCTTCCAGGGAATGCCGTAGCCGCGGTCCAGTTCGAGGATCCAGCCGGCGACGTTGTCGAGGAAGTAACGGTCGTGCGTCACGGCGATGACCGTGCCCTTGTATTCGCGCAGATGGTGCTCCAGCCATGCCACGGACTCGGCGTCGAGATGGTTCGTGGGTTCGTCGAGCAGCAGGATGTCCGGTTCGGTGAGCAGCAGCCGGGTAAGCGCGACGCGCCTCCGCTCGCCGCCGGAGAGCGTCTTGACGGGCGCTTCCGCCGGGGGGCAGCGCAAGGCCTGCATGGCGACATCCAGATGGCTGTCGAGGTTCCAGGCGTCGACGCGGTCGAGCTGGTCCTGCAGTTTGGCCTGTTCGGCGATCAGCGCGTCGAAATCGGCATCGGGCTCCGCGAATTTTGCGTTGACCTCGTCGTAGCGCTTCAGCATGTCCACGATGGGCTGCACAGCCTCGCGGATGTTTTCGATGACGGTCTTCGTCTCGTCGAGTTTGGGCTCCTGCTCGAGCATGCCGGCGGTGTAGCCCTTGGACATGGAGATCTCGCCGGTGTAGTCCTTGTCCACGCCGGCCATGATGCGCAGCAGGGTGGACTTGCCCGCGCCGTTCAGACCAAGCACGCCGATCTTGGCGCCGTAGTAGAAGCCGAGCGAGATGTCGCGCAATATTTGTTTATTGGGGGGCACGACGCGCCCCACCTTGTTCATGGAGTAGATGACCTGGGTATCGGATGGCATGGGGAGATTCTACCTTATGTTCGATTTCAGAGCGTCACGTCGATCTCTTTCACATTAACCCATACGGACAGTTTATCCCCGTACTTGATCCCCTCGATGGGACGTGCAATGACCTCCAACAGCGAGGGATTCTGAAAGTTGCGCAGCTTCGTCTCGGGGTGCGGATAATACACCCAGCCGTCATACTCGATGTTTTGGAAAACCACCTTGCAGCGTGAGAAGGAAAAGGTCTCAGGCGGATGGAGGTCTGTCCACTCGACGAGCGGAAAGGTGAACTCCGGCTTGAGCACCCTGAAAGTGGCCGGGCGGATGTCGATGTTGAGCGTACCGTTGAAATAACCGTCCAGATCGAGTCCGCGCGCCTTGAAGAGCGGACGCTGCCTGTCCAGCGCGCCGTAGGGATAGTCGCGCGAGGGACCCGAAGCGACGCGGTAGCCGCGGGCGAGCACGCCGGGGAGTAGTATCCAGTTGGAGGGCATGAGGGTAGTCTGATTTAAAGGCACATAAAGTATTTTATATGTCATTGCGAGGGCGCCAGCCCGTGGCAATCTCATGCACGACTGATGCGTCCAATTCGATAAGGAGATTGCCGCGTCGGGCGTTGCCCTCCTCGCAATGACAATTCTGAAGTTCTAGCCTTCCGTCCAGGCCTTGAGCATGGCGCGCACAGAGCGGTTCATCTCGATGGAAAAGTCCGCGCCGAACTTGCGGAAGTACATGGCCTGCCCCACGTTGGGAGGCGTGTCCGGACCGGCGTTTTTGGCGCGGAGAGACTCCTGTTCGCGGAACATCTCCTCGAACGCGTCCCCGGTCAGGCGCTGATAGCGGTTCTCGAAGACGATGAACTTCTCGCCGAAGCGGGATGTCTGCGGACGGTCGATCTGCCCCTGGGTGGGATATCCAAAGCACAGCAGGCAGATGGGGAAAGTGTAACGGGGCAGGGAGAACAGGTCGCGGTGGGTCTCGTACTGCTCCATGATGTCGCCGATATAGCAGGAGCCCAGACCCAGCGACTCGGCGGCGATAACCGCGTTCTGCGCGGCGATCAGCGCGTCGCAGCAGGCCAGGAACAGGTCGCCTTCCTGCGGTGCGCGGAAAGGGACGCCGCGTTCGGCGCAGGCTGCCTCGACCCCGGAGTGCAGGAAGTATTCGTACCAGCGCTGGTAATCGGCGAGGAACAGCCAGACCATGGGAGCCTTGGCGATGAAGGGCTGGTTATCGCAGGTGACGGCCAGCCTGTCCTTCAGGGATTGGTCGGTCACGTCGATGATGGAGTACAGCATCATGTTGCCCGCGGTGGGCGCGCGGAGAGTCGCCTGCAGGACCTGCGACTTCACTTCTGCGGAGATGGGCTGGTCCGTGTAGGCGCGGACGGATTTGCGTTTGAGCAGCACTTCGAGGGTGTCGTTCATGAGGGCTCCTGTTGCTAAGTGAATTTACTTTATCACATGTGGTGTGAAAGATTTTCCCTTAGGTTTTACCACGAAGGGCACTAAGTTGAGTAGCCTTTATTGTGGAGTAGAATCCTTGGTAGACAAAAAGAGGAAACATGCCAACAAACAAATGGACACGCGAAGAATTGATAATTGCTTTCAACTTGTATTGCAAAATCCCGTTTGGAAAAATACATATTCACAATCCAGATATTATTTCTCTTGCTAAGATTTTAGGTCGTACACCTTCGGCTGTATCTTGGAAGTTGGCTAATTTTGCAAGTCTTGATCCCTTCTTGAAAAAAAGAAATATTTCTGGGGCTTCACACGGAAGTAAGCTGGATGCTGAGATTTGGAATGAGTTAAATGGTGATTGGAGCAAGCTTGCTTTTGAAAGCGAAAAACTTATAGCATATAAAGTAGGCAAACCAGTTGAAGAAGTGTCAGAAGTTGATTTGTTCGACTTGCCAAAAGCAGGCAAAGAAAGAGAGTCTATTGTCAAAGTCCGTGTCAATCAGAGTTTCTTTCGGAAGGCCGTGCTTGCAGCCTATAACTATCAATGTTGTATTACAGGGTTGGAAATCCCTGAATTGCTAAATGCAAGCCATATTATTCCGTGGTCGAAGGATAAAGCCAATCGTGTGAACCCACGAAATGGTCTTTGTCTTAACGCCATTCACGATAGAGCCTTTGATAGAGGTTTGTTGACCATCATGCCCGAGTTCACTGTGAAGGTTTCCGAATCGGTCAAGCAAGTAAAAATAAGTAACGCAACTCAAGATTTTCTCTTGAGATATGATGGCTTGGAAATCAATAAGCCAGCCAGATTTTTACCAGATATAAAATTTCTAAGATACCATAATAGAAATGTTTTCCGAGCGTAGCATATGAGCAATGCCTAGTTCAATATTCTGCTGTCATATATGAAGTTTTGTAGTCGTATAATGAATCTGTTGGCCGCGATATGATGGAAGCTCGAGCATTTCAAGATGATAATTCATCCAATTGGTGGGCGAGGCTCCTGCGCGGGCTGGTCCCTTTTGGAGGCCTCGTGACCCCGTCCGCGCCGGTGGACCCGGTCATCGAGATTGGGCTGCCAGATTCGAGTTCCCCAAGGATACGTCTGTGATCTCGGCGTACTACCTGTCGTTTTACGAGTAAATGGGCGGCTGCATCCGTCTATGCCGGCATAGACCATCATCAAACAGGGGAACGCTCTGGGAAACTTCCGGGGCGTTTTTGATTCCCGGCAAAGGGATCGTCTTTCCCTCCGAGCACGGCGTATAATGACATTTGGGCCTCCCCGTTTTTCCGGGTCGCCTCCCACTCGTTTGGAGGAGGTCGTCTGCGGGCTGGCAGGGTATACTGCCGGGCATTCAGGAGGAACAAAAAATGTCCAATGTATTGGTTGAATTATCGAATGCCATGGCCGCTGCAGCTGAAAAGGCGGGCGCCTCGACGGTTTTGGTCAACGCCCGACGCCGCATGCCGGCCAGCGGGATCGTTTTTGCTGCTGACCTGGTCCTGACGGCAAACCACGTCATCGAACAGGAGGACGGCATCACGGTCGTTTTGCCGGACGGTGCGGAAGTCGCCGCCAAGCTGGCCGGGCGCGATCCCGGCTCGGACCTGGCTGTCCTGCGCCTGGAAAAGGCAATCGCAAAACCGGCTGAAACTTCGTCTGAAGCGAGGATCGGTGCGCTGGTGCTGGCACTTGGGCGCCCTTCGCGCGAGGGAATTGAGGTCAGTCTGGGCGTGGTCAGCGCCACAGGCGGCCCGGTCCGTACGCCGCAGGGCAGCATTGACCGCTTCATCCGCACCGACACCACGCCGTTCCCCGGCTTTTCGGGCGGGCCGCTGGTGGACGCGGAAGGCCGCGTGGTCGGGTTGAACACCTCCGGTTTTGGGCGTGGCATTGCCCTGACCCTGCCGGCGGATTATGCTTGGAAGGTGGCCGACCAGCTGGCGAAGCACGGCTCGGTTCAGCGTGGTTACCTGGGTATCCGCAGCCAGGGCGTAGAGCTCTCGGCGTCAGTGCAAAAATCCCTCAAGCGCGATCAGGCTGCCGGTTTGCTGGTGGTCAGCGTGGAGCAGGGCAGTCCCGCCGAAAGCGGTGGAATCATCGTCGGGGATATCCTGGCGGGAATTGACGGCCAGCCGGTGAGCAACCACGACGAACTTTTCGCACGCCTGTCCGGTGATGCGGTCGGAAAATCCCTGCCGGTGGAGATCCTGCGCGGCGGACAACCTCAGACGCTCAAGATCAAGATAGGAACGCGGGCATGAACCTGCCGGGTCTGCTCACCGCCGCATTGGAGGAACTGCTCAGCCGCATCCGCCCGGTGCTGGCGGTTGTGATGGACAAGCGGCGCGGCGCCGGGGCCGGCATTCTGGTGGGGAACGGTCTGGTGCTGACCAACGCTCACGTGGCCGGGCGCGGCCGCTCCCTGTAGGTTGTCCTTGCGGACGATAAAAATTACCCGGCGAAGCTCGTGGCCAGCGACCCGGCCGTGGACCTGGCCCTGCTGCAAATCCCTGCCAACGGTCATTCGACCGCGGTCCTTTCCGAGGAGACACCGCACCCTGGCGAGATGGTTTTCGCCTTCGGGCATCCCTGGGGCCAGCGCAACGTGCTGACCGGTGGGGTGCTTTCCGCAGTGACGAGTCTGCACGGACGGCAGGGTGAATTGTCCGTCCTGCGGGCCGATGTCCAGTTGGCACCTGGCAATTCCGGCGGACCGCTGCTCAATGCTGCCGGGGAAGTCATCGGACTGAACGCCATGATCTTCGGCGGCGACCAGAGCGTGGCCATCCCGGTCGGCGTCATCCGTGAATTCCTGGGAACTGCGCTGAAGAGCATGCCTGCGCGTGTGACGGAGGAGGTGCTTTGATCCGTGTGGCAGTCGTCGCTCCTGGCATGGCGCTGCGCATCGGCCTGCGTGAAGTGCTGCGCAGCCTGCCGGATGTGGAAGTGGCAGCAGAGTTGTCATCACCACACGGCCTGCCTCCGGTCGACGTGCTGGTGTTGGCCTCGGCCGATGCGCTTGCGGAACTGGAGGAAGGCGTGCCGCCCGTGCTTCTGCTCAGTAATGACCCGGGCGAGGTTATACATTAACCGACTTTACTGTGTGGGGCATCCTGCCGCGCGAGGCTTCGCCAGAGGAACTGTCCGCTGCCGTGCATGCACTGGCCGAGGGTCTTTGGGTCGGTTCCCCGGCGCTGGCGCAGAGTCTGCTCGACAGGCAACCGGTCTCCATGCTGGATGATGCGGAGATGGTAATCAATCCGCTGACGGATCGCGAACGTCAGGTGTTGCAGCTCACTGCCGAGGGCCTGGCCAACAAGCAGATTGCCGCCGCCCTCGACATCAGCGAGAATACCGTCAAATTTCACCTCTCCTCGCTGTACGCCAAGCTGGGCGTCACCAGCCGGACGGAGGCTGTCCGGGCAGGCGCGCGGCGTGGCTGGGTGGTTTTATAAAATTGGCATACACTGTGATTGAACGAGTTAACGCTCCGTACAGAAATCCGGGGCGTTATTGATTCCTTGCAGCCTGACAAATTTCAGGCAGGCTATTCCCCCGCCCGCCGGGTGAGACTGTTGATATAGTCCCCCAATAGAATAAAACTCATCGAGATCAATAAAATCAAAATAGACGGCACCGCCAGCGACAACGGATTGCGGACAAAGGCTGAGCGCCCGTAGAAGAACATGCCGCCCCAGCTGACCACGGTGAATTCCCCTCCGTCCACCGCGGCGGTCACGCCCACGCCGATGTACCCCAGCAGCGCCTCGAGCAGGATCACCGCTGGGATGGCGTTAATCACCCAGACGACGATCACATGTCCCACGTTGGGCAGCAGGTGCCGCAACAGGATTCTCCGCGCGGGGGCGCCGAGGGCGCGGGCAGCCTCCATGAAGGTCTGTGACTTGATCTGCAGCACGTTGATGCGCACCAGCCGGGCGAGGCTCACCCATCCCACGGCTGCAAATCCGATCACCAGTGTGACCAGACCGTGGAACCAGGTGGGGGTCATTTTGCTGCGCAGGATAAGGATGACGATCACCATGAACATGATCGCCGGGAGCGCGTTGACGGTGTCGATGAAATACAGGATCATTGCGTCGAGCCGTCCGCCCGCATAGCCTGAGATTAATCCGACCGCGGTGCCGATCAGCGCTGCCAGTCCCACCGCTCCCAGCGCTAAAAAGATGGCGGTGCGCGTCCCGTAGATCAGCCGGCTGAGAATATCGCGCCCATAGCGGTCCGTGCCGAGAGGAAACTCCGCCTGTCCGGGCTTTGTCGTGTCCTGTACCCAGGCGGGGGGCAGGTGCGAGCGGGTCGCTCCCAGCCCCGCCTCGTACGGGTCGTGCGGCGCGAGCCACGGGGCAAATGCCGCCACCAGCAGGAGGCCCAGCATCACGGTCAGGCTGAACCAGACCGTCTTCGAGTGCAGCGTCCGCTTCCAGGGGAAGAAGGTCCTCATGAGGTCTCCCGCAGTCTGGCTGAACGCAGGCGGGGATCGATGAACTCGCACAGCAGCTCGATCAGCACATTGAGCAGCATCAGCCCGGCGGCGTAGATCAACGTCATCCCCATGATCAACGGGTAATCCAGCGCCAGCACTCCCACCCAGTACTCGCGCCCGATGCCGGGGAACCCGTACAGGTTCTCCACGATGAGCAGCCCGGTGAACATCTCCATGATCAGCGGCCCTGTGTAGGTGAGGATCGGGACGATTGCGTTGCGCATCACATGCGTACGCATCACGCGGGGTTCTGTCAGACCCTTGGCGCGGGCGGTGCGGATGTAGTCCTCGCCCAGGATGTTCAGCAGCGAGGCATGGGTCACCCGCGCGAGGCTGGCCATGGGCAGCAGCGCCACCACCACGGCCGGGATGATCCAGTTGGCCGGTTGATTCCAATCCTGGATCACATTGATGAGTTTCAGCCAGGAGGCCAGGATGATGATCGTCAACAGCCCGAACACGAAATTCGGCACCGAGACCAGCGCGGCCAGCCCGACCGAGATGAAGCGGCTGACCCACGAATTGGGCCGGGTGACGCTTAATACCCCGAGGGGGATCCCCACCCCGACGGCGATCAGCGCCGAAAGAAGCACGAGGCGCAGGGAGTAGCCGAACCGGCCTTCCAGGAAAGTGCCTCCGAGGGGAGGCGCGAAAAGGATATCGACGACGCCGCGTCCGCGCTGGGTGATGGACGGACCGAGGTTGCCGCAGATCACCCCGCAGACCAGGCCGTTCTCCGCATCCACGTCGGCGATCAGGTAGCGGGTGAACTGGCGCCAGAGGGGCAGGTCCAGCCCGAAGCGCTGATTTAACATCTGCTGCACGATGCGGTCCGAGCCGAATTCGCTCATCATGCGCTGCCGGCCGGTGAAGTTGTCCCAGGGATTGCCGGGGATGGCGTGCATCAGCAGGAAGGCGAACAGCGTCACGCCGACCAGCACCATCGCCACCCGCAGGGTTTTTCGCAGCAGAAACTGCAGCATCATCAAATCCTTGTTTGAGGGAGCGTACTAAATTTAATTATACGGCAATCAGGCTTTTGTGATGTTTTGCGATGGCAAATCCGGCAGCCGGGACCAAGGCCGCCGTCCTCCCGCCTCTCGATGGATTATAACGAAAGAGCTTGCATAATTGTTAACTCGATGTATTGCTGTGCGGGAATATGATTAAAAGGTATCTTATCTTCGCTTTTCTTCCTTCATTCGTGGTTTAAACCTGTAAAGGAGTTCTTATAAATCCGCGATCCCGCACTGTCTTTTTTTCTCTTATGACGTTGTTCGTATTCACCTTCAGCCTGTTTTCGCCCACTGTGGCGTTTGCTGACGATGGCGTTCCGCCTGAAGCTCCACCGGTGGAGGCGCCACCCCCTGAGACGCCGCCCGAGTCTCTGCCCGAAGTGTTGGAGCAGGTGCCGCCCGACACGCAGGTCGTTGTGGTTAATGACGAGGGACAGGTCGAGCCGCTGGCTTCGGTCGAAGCGGCGGAGGTCCTGGTCACCGGCGATCCGGTCTGGTGCCCGGGCAGCGCTGCACCGACTCCCGGCGCAAACGGCTGCACGCCCGGTTACACCACCATGGCGGCTCTGGCCACTGAACTGGGGACAGGCGCTTACACAGGCGCCGGAACCATCTGGGTTGAATCCAGCTATGCAGGAAATGACGACAGTGAGATTACCCTCAATCACAGCAGCATGTCCGGCTTGACGGACCTCACCGTCCAAGGTGGCTGGAACGGGGTTAGCGGCAATGCCACCATCGGTGCTGCGCCGGTCTTCGATGTGGCACTCAATATCCTCAACTGGCTGGGCAGTGTCACGCTGAACAACCTGACCTTCACCGCTGCCAGTGATGCTTATGCGTCTCTCGTTGTCGATACAACCGGAAACATCACCGTGGACGATGTCACTGTGACAGGAAATACCACCGGCACCGGCGCCTCCCTTGATTTCCTGCCAATACGGTGGCAGCCTGTGTGCCGGGACGGGGAACGTCACCGTCACCGACAGCACATTCAGCGGAAATAATTTTATCGGGCTGACGGTTGACTCAGGCGGGAGCACCGCGCTGACCAATGTCACTGCCAACAGCAATCTTGGCCCGGATGGCGTCTTCATCATCGGCGTGGATGACTTCGCTGTGATCCACGATGTGACCGTCTCCAACAGCACATTCTCCGGCAATGTCAACGGGACCGGGCTTGAGGTGTTCTCGGATGGTAACGTTACACTCAACAATGTTACTGCTGGCGCTGTCACCGTTCCTACTCCGCTGCCGGGCAACAATACCGGTGCGATCGTTGATACCACATTCGGCACGGGCAATGTCACGGTTACTGGCGGTCAGTACAACGACAACGATTGGGACGGCCTGGATGTTTGGTCCGGCGGAAACATTACAGTGTCTGCGTGCAGAAATCTCTGACAACTCTTCCCCCGGTCTCGATACGTACGGCGCCTATCTCGACGCAACTGCCGGCACGGGTGATATCACAGTCTCGAACAGCACCCTCAACAACAACGATGGTTATGGCCTGTTTGGCATTGCGAACAACAACGTCACGCTCAACAATGTGGACGTTGACGGCGGCGGGATAACCGACGATGGTGCAAAGATTAAGGCTGTCAATGGTACGGCGACGGTCAATGGGGGTACTTTCACGAACAATACCAAGTCCGGCCTGATCGCGATCGGAGGCGTGCAGGTGAGTCTCGTCGATGTGACCGTGACCGCCAACCTGGGCAACGGCGCACAGGTTTACAGCACCTTTACTTATGCCTGCTTCGGCGATACCGGCATCCTGGTCACCGTGAATGATGGGGATTTCTCAGGAAACAGCGGACCCGGCTTGACCATTAAACCCGGTCCGGATGGCACGGTCACCGTTACCGGAGCTCAGATCTTCGACGTTGACGATGCCATGGTGATCGATCTGGGCAATCCATGTCTGGATAAGGAAGAGGAGAAACCTGAGGGCAAGCCCGTCAACATCGTCGAAGTGCCCTTCAAGGACGGCGCGCCGGTCGAACAGGATTGCGAGACTTATTCCGGCACTGCCCTTGTTCTGCCTGACGGCACCTGGGTCAAGTTCGGCTGCCCTTACGAAGGCTCCGTATCCCTTGAGGGATTGCTGGAAGAGGAGCTTCCCGGTCCGCTGGGCGCAGGCGCGGAATTTGTCTCAGCCATCTCGTACGGCATGACGGACCCGGAAGGACTGGAAGTCCTGGTCAACCCGGACGGGACGATCACCCTCAAGTTTAAGATCCCGGAGGACTCGAATGCCCGCGCGTACGACATCCTGTACTGGGATTCCTCAGCCAATAATGGATCCGGCGCCTGGGTGACCCTGCCGCAATACAAGATCGGCCAACCGCAGGCGGTTTCGCTCAACCCGGGCGATCCCGAGGAAGACAGGTTGATCACACGCGGCGTTAAGCAGCAGGGCGATTACGTCACGGTGACGGTCAATTTCACGGGGACGTTTGTTCTGGTGGCGAGGTAGCCTTTCACTGGGTACTCTGGTCAAGAAGTAAGGTTAGTTAAAATCAGCCCTCCCCATTTGTTATTGGGGAGGGCTGTTGTGAGGTTGCTCTTTACTTGGGTCGGTTGGCATCAAGGAACGCTTTGACCGCCTCCCTTAAAGCCACGCCTGCATGGTTTTCTCCGCCCATTGTGTCATAACCGGCTTTCAGCGCTGCCTGCAATGAGCGCAGAGTTTCAATGGCCGCTGCCGGGTCGGTGACGTTCCCGCTGTCATCAAAACCGGCGTGGGTGGACAGGATGGCTCCGGCCTGCTGGTTATACACTCGGGCATCCGGATACAGCGCCGCAAAGGTATCCAGCGCCGATTGGACAGCCGACGCGTCCAACCCGCGGGCGGTCGCCTTGTCTATCCAGGTTTGGATCTTTGCAACGGTCGTATCGGCCTTCCCCATCCACTCGGACTGTTTGTTGTACCACTCGACCAGTTTGTCGTAACCTTCCTCCAACCGGGCAGGGTCCACTTGAGGTGGTTCACCTTCCATGGCGGCAGCTCCAGCGATGGGAAAGGCTGCCAGGGCCATCACGACCACGAGCAGGGCAAACAGGGTCTTTTGGGTAAGTGCGTTGATCTTGAACATTTTTTATCTCCTTTTATGGGTTTCTGGACTTGCACCCATATTCTATAAAGATCAAGTAACAGGAGTATCTCCGGGCTGTAAATTCCCAGTAAAAAGATCTCTGCCGGGAAGACCATGTCCGCAACATAAAAACCGGCCAGCCGCAGACGGTTGGGGCGTGTCATGTTCTTTGATTGATCGCCGGAATCATTATCTTCAAAAGCATTCCTTGATAGTGCTAAAATGGTGTCATGATGAATTATTTCCTGCGGCGCGCGCTGCTGATGGCCGTGCTGCTCATCGGCGTGAATTTTTTCGCGTTCGCTTATGCCCATTACGGCCGTTTCGCCCTTCTTTCATCCAACCCGATCTTCGCGCAGACCGGGCAAGCGGACCCCGTCCTGCCCTTGTACAAGGACTATATTGCCGGAATCTTCAGTGGGAATCCCGCTGAAATGCCCAACATGCGGGGGCTGAGTGTCATCACCGCGGTGGGGAATGCGGCAAAGGCCAGCCTGGGATTGCTGGGGATAGCCTTTGCCTTGAGTCTGGCGATCGGCTTCATCGTGGGGACGAATTCGGCACGGGCGAACCCGCCTCGCGTCTCGGGGTGGCTCATCCCGGTCACCACGATGAGCCTGGCGATGCCCGGATTTTACATCGGCGCGGTATTGATCACGTTTTCTGTTTTCTACCTGCTTTATTCCCCTGCAGGCAAGGCGGAATTGTTTTTTCCGATCAGCGGGTTCGGGTGGGACAGGCACCTGATCTTCCCGCTCATCGCCTTGATGTTTCGCCCCGCGGTCCAGATCGCGCAGTCCACCGCCGTCCTGCTTTCGGAGGAGTTCAAAAAGCATTACGTCTCACCGGCCCTCAGCTTTGGCCACTCCTGGAGGCGCATTCGCTGGCGGACAGCCCTGCACAACATCTATGCTCCGCTCTCGCACGTGTCGGGTTCGTCATTAAGGCTGCTGGTCGGCGAATTGATCCTGGTGGAATGGCTGTTCGGCTGGCCGGGGTTGGGGAGGATGCTGGCGACGTCGTTACAGCCGCCGGGCATGGCCACCATTTCCAGCGCAGCATTGCCGGCTTCGTATCTGCATCCACCCACCGTCGCCACCATCGTGACCGTGCTGGGAATTATCCTGGTGATCGCTGATCTGGCGTTTTCCACCTTCGCACACAGCGCGGACCCGCGCCTGCGTGAGCACGGCGGGGAGGTGGGCGATGTTTAGGTCGCTGCGGACGATGAATTACCCGCTTGTCACGGGTGCGATGATCGTCTGTTTTGTGTTGTTCATCGCCATCATGGGACCTTACTATGCGCCGCGCAATCCGCTCGAGGAGGTGCTCGTCATACAGGTCGGCGATAAATGGCTGAATGCTCCGTACCCGCCGTTTACAGTGCCCGGTTTTCCGCTGGGCTCCGATATCTGGGGACGCGATGTATTGAGCCAGATGCTGTGGGCATTGCGCCCGACACTGCTGCTCGTGGGATACGTGGCGCTGATTCGGCTAACCCTTGGGACCGGGATCGGGCTCATGGCTGGGTGGGACAGCGGATTTGTCGGCTCGATATTAAATACGATGATCGGCGCAGCGGTTGCCATTCCCACCTTGATCGTCACCCTCGCCGTGGTCTCGATCGCCGGCACCGCCTGGGGACCCTGGGGCTTCGTGCTGGGCCTCACCCTGACGGGGTGGGGCGACACGGCGCGCATCGTCCGCGACCAGACGCGCATCGCCCGCAGCCAGGCTTTTGTGGAGGCAGGCCGGGCGCTGGGGCAGACGAGCTTCCAGAACGTTACCACTCACGTCCTGCGACAGGTGCTGCCGTATATCTGGATGCTGCTCACGTTCGAGATCAGTTCCACCCTGCTGGTGATCGCCGGCCTGGGTTTTCTCGGTTACTACGTGGGCGGCGAAGTGTGGATCTGGATCAGCGACGTCGCTGCAACACGGTTGAGCGGCATGCCCGAACTGGGCCAGATGCTCTCCAGCGTGAGCGAGGATATCTACACCGGTCCGTGGAAGATGTTCGCCACCGGCACGCTGGTGCTCATCACCGTTCTCGGATTCAATTTATTAGGCGAGGGCATGAGGCGCGTCGCCAGCGCCGGGACTCGTCCTTCGCGCTTCCAGGATTTCCTAACCCGCTGGCGCTGGCGGTTTGACGATGACGTGCTACCGCCCATCCGGCGGCTGGTCATGGCAAATCCATTGGCACGGTGCTGGCAGCCGGCGTGATCGCCATCAGTCTGTTCTTCTCATTCAGGCAGGTTGCGCTGTCGCTTCAGCCAAAGCCCGTCACCTTTCCCATGCCGGGCGGACATTTGTGGGCGAGTCAGTGGCATGATCCCTATGCCGCGATGCGGATCGATACGGAGAGCATCGAATCTCCGTCCATCCTCTGGGAGTTCGATGACCCGAACGGTTTTTCCGGCAGCCCGGCTGTCGCGGAGGATGGGACGATCTATCTATTGTCTGGCAGCGGGCAGCTGCATTCGCTGACCCCGGACGGCGCGGTCAATTGGACGGCGGACCTGCCTGCCGAGGGCGTCGGCTCGCCTGCCCTCGACGCGGACGGCAATATTTACGTCACCGATATGCTGGGAGGCCTGTCCTCCTTCACTCCCGCCGGACACACTGCGCTGGAACTACCAGCCGCCGGACAGCTTTGAAGCCACGTCCGGTCCGGTAGTGGGGATGAACGGCGTGGTCTATTATGTTGTGATCGGCAATGTGCGCGCGGTATCCTCCGAGGGCGATCCGCTTTGGGACACGACCGCTTTCGGCAGGCGCGTCACGTTCACGCCGGTCCTCAGCCCGGATGGGGAGTTTGTCTTCCTGCGAAACACCATCGTGGACGCACAGAGCGGGGACGTCGTCCGCTTTGACAACCTGCCGACGGCTGAACAATACATGGTTGGGCAGAACGGGCTGCTGTATTCCCGCTTCGAAAACAAAATGACCGCTTTCGAATATCTGGACGGGAAGGCGGAGGTCCGGAATAAAATGCAGTGGTCGCGAACCGCCTTCTTTGGTTTTCCGGGTCTTGCCGGCGTGCTGCCGGACGGGTCCATGTGGCTGCACTATGAAGGCGATTATGAAGATTCCTCCATCGTCTGGCTTGACCCTCAGGGAGAATTGATCAACGCCGCCCGGTTTCCTTATCGCCCGAGCTCCTTCCTTGGGATGGACCGCAGCGACGTCTTTTACATTTGCGGTTCGACGTTCAACCAGCCCGAATGCGCGGCGGTTCGTAAAGGCTCATCCAAACCCGATTGGACTCTCTCCCTTCCGAATGGAAATACCGTTTCAGGCGGCGCGCTGGTGCCTGGAAGGATCTATGTCACCACGGAAGAAGGCAGCTTCTACGCATTGGCTGACCAATAGCCCCACCCGCTGCCAGGCACTCTTAGCGTAGCACACCTTCAGGTGCCCCAGATAAGTAAAGTTTATTTGAAAATTATTGAAAGCCCTCCCCATCGTATTTTGGGGAGGGCTGTGGAGTGGCTATTTCAACATCGGCATCTTGATGCCGTGACGCTTTGCCGCGTCAATCGCGATCTCGTAGCCTGCGTCTGCGTGACGGACCACGCCCATGCCGGGGTCGCTGGTCAGCACGCGCTCGAGGCGCGCCGCGGCTTCCGGCGTCCCGTCCGCGACGATGACCTGCCCCGCATGCTGGCTGTAGCCGATGCCCACGCCGCCGCCATGGTGGAACGAAACCCACGTTGCGCCGCCCACCGCGTTGATCATCGCGTTGAGGATCGGCCAGTCTGACACGGCATCCGTGCCATCCTTCATGGATTCCGTCTCGCGGTTGGGGCTGGCGACCGAGCCGGCGTCGAGGTGGTCGCGCCCGATCACGATCGGGGCTTTGACGATTCCCTTCGCGACCAGTTCATTGAACTTCAGTCCGGCTTTCGCCCGCTCGCCATAGCCCAGCCAGCAAATACGCGCCGGCAATCCCTGGAACGGGACCTTCTCGCGCGCCATCTTCAGCCAGCGGTGCAAGTGCGCATCGTCGGGGAAGAGTTCCATCACCGCCTCATCCGTGCGGTAGATGTCCTCTTTATCGCCCGAAAGCGCCACCCAGCGGAACGGTCCCTTGCCCTCGCAGAACAGCGGGCGGATGTAGGCCGGCACGAAGCCGGGGAACTCGAAGGCATCGGTCACGCCGTGGTTGAACGCCTGCTGGCGGATGTTGTTGCCGTAGTCGAACACCTCCGCGCCCTTGCGCTGGAAATCGAGCATCGCCCGCACGTGCTTGGCCATCGAGTCCATCGCCATGCGCTTGTACATTGCCGGGTCGCTGGTGCGAAGCTGGTCCGCCGCCTCGACCGTCAATCCAGATGGGACGTACATCAGCGCTTCATGCGCGGAGGTCTGGTCGGTGACCACATCGGGGGTGACGCCGCGCACCACCAGCTCGCTGTAGATATCTGCCGCGTTACCGATCAGGCCGATGGACCGCGGGCGTTTGGCGCGGACGGCCTCCTCGACCTGAGTCATCGCCTCCTCGAGGGTATCCACCACGGTGTCGACGTACCCGATGGCGCGGCGGCGTTCCGCCCGGTCCTTGTCCACTTCGACAATGAGGCCCACGCCCTCGTTCATGGTGATGGCCAGCGGCTGAGCACCGCCCATCCCGCCCAGGCCGGCGGTCAGCACGAATTTGCCCTCCAGCGACTTCCACCCCTTGAGCTTTGCCAGCGCGCCGAAGGTCTCGTACGTTCCCTGGAGAATCCCCTGCGTGCCGATGTAGATCCACGAGCCGGCGGTCATCTGCCCGTACATCATCAGTCCCTTCTTCGCCAGCTCGTCGAAGTGCTCCCAGGTCGCCCAGTGGGGAACGAGGTTGGAGTTGGCGATCAGCACGCGCGGTGCGTCCTTGTGCGACTTAAACACGACCACCGGCTTGCCGGACTGCACCAGCAGGGTCTCATCGTCCTCGAGATTCTTGAGCGACTCGAGGATGGCGTCGAAGCAGTCCCAGTTGCGTGCCGCCTGTCCGCGCCCGCCGTAAACGACGAGATTCTCCGGCTTCTCGGCCACTTCCGGGTCGAGGTTGTTCTGGATCATGCGGTAGGCGGCTTCGCTGAGCCAGGATTTGCAGGTGAGCTGTGTGCCGCGCGGCGCGCGGACGGTGCGTGGTCCGGACATGGCAGTCTCCTTGGATAAAAAAATCCCTCACAGCAATTATACGCTGTGAGGGATTTGGATGGTTGCTTCTTGATTTACTGTCCCACCCGTTTGATGGACTGGACGATCGCGTCCACGTCGGCGCTGGTTGAGTCTCGATAATCCTTCAATGAACTCATAACGATACGGACGGTGCTGTTGTCCGTCGGTTTGAAGAAAATGAAATTGAGGTAGAACGGGATCATCGTTCCATCGGAAGCTTCATAGGTCCAGTTAGCGCCGATGACCATGACCGGCACGTCATTCTCATTCATGACAATGTTGGAAGACACCACGCGGACACCCGGTAAATCCTGCCCCATTTCCAAATCCTGAACCATTTCACCAAGTTTGGATTGGTCGATTATCATGGCATCAGCCGCATTCCATGCGACTTTGCCATGCGACAGCAGTGTATTCTCGAATTCATCCGGTTTGGTCGCGTAAACATAATAGCGGTCCTTGACCGGTTCGTATCCCTGTTGGTCGGCTGTCATCTGTTCCTGGAGCATCTGATTCGCCGCCCCTTCACTCTCCAGCGCATCGTTAAATTCCTGGGCTCCGGGGCGCACGCCGATCCAGCCTGCGGGCAGAACCATTTCGAAGCTGGCATCGTAATCGGAATACTTGGTCGTGCCATCGGGCTGCTGGACGTTTTCCGTCCCGCCGACGGGTGGGGGAGGGGTCGGGGCTTCGGCCGGTAAAACGGATTGGGCGGACTGGGCAGTTGCCGTGTTGGCCAGGTCGATCAATCCCTGCGCGATGGCGGTGTAGGTGGGGTAGTACGGCGCGGCGGGGTCGGAACTGCCCGGTGCACAGGCTGCCATCACGATGGCCAGGCATCCAACAGCTGCCACGGTAAGAATTCTCTTGTTCATAGTGCCTCCATATTAATTGCTTGTTTCAATTATAACTATGAAATCCATGCAGCCGGTCAATGAATGAAAAATCCCGGCTTGCAGTTACGCAAACCGGGATGCGGATTCTTGTCCGTGGAATTAGTTGGCGCTGGCGAATTGGGCGAAATTGGTGGACTTCAACCGGTTGACCAGGTCATCCTGGGCATCGCACCAAACTTCCTTGAGCTGGCAGTCGTCGCCGAAGCTGCAGTTGCCGTCGGGGTTGGAGCATTCGTTCAGGCTGATCGGGCCGTCGATGGCCTCGACCACGTCCAGCAGGCTGATGTCCTTGGCAGACTTGGCCAGCATCACACCTCCGCGCGCACCGCGTGACGTGTGCAGCAGCCCGGCAATGGAAAGCTGCGAGATGATCTTGGCAAGGAACGACGGCGGGATGCTCTGTTCCTTCGCCACCTGGCTGGTCGCTGCACGCTGGTTGTCTCCCAGCTTGGAGAGGTACATTACTGCGCGAATGGCATAATCGGCCTGACGTGTTATCTGCATAGTTTCCTCGTTGAATATTAACTATTTTTATCCGTTTATGTGATTTTATTGTGCTATTCTGCATGGCACAAGTGATAGACATCATGGATAAAATATGACCTTTTACTCCGATATAAATGATCAGGCGTGGATTCGAATCCACGCCTGATCATGATGTAACCGTAAAAGGAGAGGGTCTATTGACCGAGCGTCAGGTTTCCCGCGCCGATGTCCACGATGATGTTGATGGCGGGGCCAGTGCCAGCCTGGATGTATGTATCCCCGCTCACCTGCCACCCGCTTCCCGCGCTGATGTTCGACAAGCCGCTCTCCACCGTCACTTGCGCGGGGATGCCTTCGGGGATTGCCAGCGTCACGTTGCCCAGACCGGCTTCGACATGCCCGGTGAGATTGCGCTGCAGCTGGCCGGAAAAGTCGAGGGTGTAGTTCCCTGCCCCGCACTTGAAGATCAGGCTGGCGGGACTGGCGTTACCGATCCCTTCCACGATGACATTCGAGGCGCCGGTCTCATAGCGCAGGAGGCCCATTTCAGCCGTGTTCGGCTCGGAGAAACTGAGACGCACATCCGCTGCGCCGTCCTTGACGGTCAGGTTGGTCAGCGCCAGCCCGCCCAGCTCGAAGCGTGCTTTGTAAGCGCCGGCTTCAATCGTCAGGTCCATCGGGCTGCTGCCTAACTTGAAATCCCAGATGTTTTTGAAATCCTGCGGGATGGCATTAAAACCCTCTGTATTCCCTTGAGTGATTTTAACTACCGATCCGTTGACACTCACGCTGGGTTTGAGCGCTTCAACATTGTACGTGGCGGTACCGGAGACCAGCCCCTCACCGCCAGGGTTGAGATAAAGTTCGCCTGCGCCAAACCCGAGAGAGAGGATCGGCGTCCCGCTGCCGGATGGGACCGGTACATTCACCTCTTCGGTGACGGCGGGTCCGGCGGTCGGTATCTGGGGCAGGTCCATTTGTAAGCCGCAGGCCATCGAGGCCATGGCAAGGACGAGAATGATGGTAAGTAATCGTAGGAACATGGTAACTCCTTCTGTAAATGGAAATGTCTAAGAAGGTATACGCGGTGTCGAAGGATAAGGTTGCAGGCTGGCGGATCTCAGGCTGTTTTTCTGCGCTTGGCGGATGAATCCCCGGTGGAAAAAGCGGCATCCAGAGCCTGGTTGACCGAACGAACCTCGATGATCTCGATGTCATCGGGCCACTTTTCAGCTTTCCGAAGCCGCTTGGGGACAATGGCAACCTTGAACCCCAGCTTGGCAGCCTCGCGAAGACGGGTCTGCATCTGCCCGGGCAGGCGCAGTTCACCCGCCAGGCCGAGCTCGCCGATCAGGGCTGCGTCTGCGCGGATGGGTAAATCGCGCATGGACGAGGTGACAGCGGCGGCGATCGCCAGGTCGGCGGCGGGCTCGTCGATCTTGATCCCGCCCACCACGTTGACAAAGATATCCTGTTCGGCCAGCTTGAGTCCCACGCGGCGGGTGAGCACGGCGGCGATCATCAACAGCCGGTTGTAGTCCACGCCGTTGGGCGTGCGGCGGGCGTTACCGAACTGCGTGGGGCTGGTCAACCCCTGCAGTTCCACCAGCAGCGGGCGTGTGCCCTCCATGGTGACGGCGATGGCCGAGCCGGGGGCGTTGATCATGCGTTCGGCGAGGAAGGCCTCCGAGGGATTGGTGACCTCGATCAACCCGTTCTCACGCATCTCGAAAACACCCACCTCGGCGGTAGCCCCGAAGCGATTCTTGACCGAGCGCAGCAGGCGGTAGGCCTGGAAGCGGTCGCCCTCGAGGTACAGCACGGTGTCCACGATATGTTCCAGCACGCGCGGCCCGGCGATCACGCCTTCCTTGGTGACATGCCCGATCACGAAGACGCTGATACCCGATGACTTGGCCAGCTCCCGCAGCTGCGATGAGCTCTCGCGCACCTGCGACACCGACCCGGCGGACGAATCCAGCTCGGGCAGGTAAACGGTCTGAATGGAGTCAATGACGACGATGGTTGGTTTAACCTCGCGGATGTGCTCAAATATGGTGGAGAGGTTGGTCTCCGTGACGAGCAGCAGGTTCTCTGGTAGGGGCGTGGAATTCCGCGCCCCTACCAGACGAACCGCCCGCATCTTGATCTGCCGCTCCGATTCTTCGCCGGAGACATAAAGTACGCGCTGCCCTGCGCCCATCTCCATGGCCATCTGCAGCATCAGCGTGGACTTGCCGATGCCGGGGTCGCCGCCGACCAGCACGATCGAACCGGGCACGATTCCGCCGCCCAGCACGCGCGCGAACTCCCCGATCGGAACGGGGATCCTGTCTTCTTCATCGCCGCCGACCTGACCGATGGAGCGCGGTGCCGAGCGGCCGCTCAACCCGCGGGCGGACGAGGCGCGGTAGGCGGCAGCCGGTTCATCCTGGACGACTTCCTCGACCATGCTGTTGAAGGAGCCGCATTGGGGGCAGCGGCCCATGAAGGCGGCGGCCACCCGGCCGCACTCCTGGCAGACAAAACGGCTGTGTGATTTGGGCATGTTTCACTTCCTTGATCGGGCAATGGCGGAATGACTATCGATTAAAGTATAACAGAATTTTTGTTCGAATTTTCTTTTTTACTTGATTTTAGCCCCACCCCTATCCCCTTTCTGGTGGGATGGGAAGATCTATGAATTCTTCTCGAATGTTCTGAAAGCAACGAAATGGATAATTCCTTCCCTTGTCATATTGATAATATTTAAGGTACTATTAGATGAAATTATGCAAGAATCTGTTCCACCTACTCCCGCACCTGCACCGCCGGCGCCTAAATTCAAGCCCCGCCCGCGTCGCCCCAGTTCGCCCCGCGCCCTGACAACGACCATCGCTGTGGCGATCCTGCTGGCGACCCTCTTCACAGCGTGGACTCCGGCCGGGCTTTTTTCGGGTAACCTGTCTGATCGTCTGGCGCTCCTGCTGACCGAGGAACCGGCGATCATACCCCTGCCTGGTCAGACTCCCCAGCCCCAGGTGAAGATCGGCATTGTCTCTGGCCATTGGGGCAATGACTCGGGCGCCGTCTGCCCGAACGGAACGACCGAAGGGGATGTGAACTTACGGTTGGCAACCCTTGTCCAGCAGAAACTCAACGCCTTGGGTGTCCAGACCGACCTGCTCAAGGAATTCGACCCGCGCCTGCAGGGGTATGAGGCGGCGACGTTGATCTCGATCCATAACGACTCGTGCGATTATGTAAATGAAGAAGCCACCGGTTTCAAGGTGGCCTCAGCCAAGAGCAGTCGCGACATCAACCGCGCCAACCGCCTGACGGCCTGCCTCACCGACCGTTACGGGCGCACCACCGGGCTTCCGTTCCATCCCGGCAGCATCACCCTCGACATGACCGATTATCATGCCTTCGGCGAGATCAGCACCAATACCACGGCAGCCATCATTGAAACCGGCTTTTTGAACAAGGATTATGATATCCTTACACAGCAGCCCGACCTTGTTGCCCAGGGGGTAGTCAATGGCATCCTTTGCTTTATTAATAACGAGAGCATTCAACCGACTCCATCCACGCCATGAGTCCATACCAGCACGCTGCAGCTGACGCCCTGCAGAAATCCCAACAAGCCCAATTAAAAGGGGACAGACGCGCCGCCCGGCGGTTCGCGGAAGAGGCCGTACGCCTTGACCCCGGGTGGGAAGATGCCTGGCTCATGCTGGCAGCGCTGGCAGAGCCGAGGGCGAGCATCGCCTACATCGAGCAGGCGCTCAAGATCAACCCGCAGAGCACGCGCGCACGCGAGGCCATGCATTGGGCTGTCAATCGAACCCGGACGCAGCTCCCGCCGCCGAAGCAGGAACAGTTCGCGGGTCCGCTCGTCTCTCCGACCACGCCCTCACCCCGCCACGACCGGCGCGCCGATCCGGCTGCGGTGGTCAGCCGGCGCGTCCCCGTTTCGCTCATCGCATTTTTCATGTTGTGCGTCCTGGTGGCTTTCGTCGCCTGGTCGGGCGGAGTCTCGCCCGCTCTGGCTTCGCTTGGCATTGCCCCGACAGAGGCTCCCCTGCAGGTGGCCGGTCAGTCGGAAGTTCTCAAGCCGACCTATACATTTACCCCCACGAATACGCCGACAGCAACCGCGACGTTCACGCCCACCCATACGCCGACCCATACTGCCCACGCCGACTGAGACTCCCGTTCCAACCAACACGCCCATCCCGCCTCCCACTTTCACGCCGGAGCCGGTTTTTCTGCCGACCGCGGTGGTCTATACCCCGCCCCTCGGTGGAACGGGCGAGCGCTGGATCGACGTGGACCTGACCAACCAGATGGTCTACGCCTATGAAGGCAGCCAGTTGATCAATGCGTTTGTCACATCCACCGGCACATGGGAGCATCCCACCGTGACCGGTCAGTACAAGGTTTATATGAAATTGCGCTATACCGACATGGCCGGTCCCGGTTATTACCTGCCGGACGTGCCCTTCACCATGTATTTCTATAAAGGGTACGCGATCCATGGCACCTATTGGCATAACAACTTTGGCACACCCATGAGTTATGGTTGTGTCAACCTGAGCATCCCCGACGCGGAATGGATTTACAACTTCTCGACGGTGGGGACCATGGTCAACGTACACTACTAATGTCTGCAAGAATCACACGCCGCGACTTTTTGAAATTAAGCGGAGCCGGGTTGGCGAGCGCCTTGCTCTCCGGTATTCACGCCGATTCCTCGTATGCCCGGAATACTCTGGACAGCATGCAGGGACGCGTCATCGCCGATTCCATCAACGTATATACCGAACCCATTAAGACATCCAAATTCGTCGATTCCTTCTTCAAAGACCAGGTCATTCCCATCACCGAGACCGCGCTCGGGGTCGATGAGAAAGCCCGGAACCGCATCTGGTACAAGATGGGGAATGGTTATGCTCATTCTGCGAACGTTCAGCCGGTGCGCACACTGCTGAACACGCCGGAGACCAATATCCGGTCGGAAGGTGTGTTGGCAGAAGTCTCTGTTCCCTACACGGACGCCTACAAAACCCCTGGGTTTGACCCGGGCCAGGTGGCTTATCGTCTGTATTATGAGACCACGCATTGGGTTGAAAAATTTGTGCGCGATTCAGCGGGTTATGCCTGGTATCGTTTTTATGACGACAAGCGCAAGGTGAGTTACTATGCGCCTGCAGAACATCTTCGGATCATTACCGACGGGGAGATCGCTCCTCTCTCGCCGATTGTCGATTCCAATAAAAAACTATTGACTGTTAATGTGACGGATGAAATTGTGACCGCCTACGAGGACAATAAACCTGTCTTCATGGCACGCTGCTCCACCGGACGCCGTTCTTATTCCATCTTTCGCACGACCCCTCTCGGCTGGCATATCACCAATCACAAGCGTCTTACCCGACACATGGCTGCCGGCGACCCGGCTTCCGCGGAGGGGTTCGATTTGCCAGGCATCCCCTGGGTGAGTTACTTCACCAAGAGCGGAGTATCCTTCCATGGTACCTACTGGCACAATGACTTCGGTGTGCCGCACAGCCACGGATGTGTCAACTTGACTCCGCAGGCTGCAAAATGGGTGCTGCGCTGGTCCATGCCCACGATCGCTCCCGGGCAGCAATACGTCCTCAAGGATTATGGGACAGCAGTCAATGTAATCGAGTAAACTAGGGGCACATACTTGTGCCCCTTAATTTTGGAGATATGCCCATGCCCCGTCAGGCTCTCTTTCCCGGACTTGTCTTCGACGAAAACGACCGCCCCGCTGAAGTCGCTGTGGTGGGCGGTGAACCCTGTTATGTCGTGGACGACGCCGGTTTCCGCATCCACATCCCATCCGAGAAAGTGGACCGGCAGGTGCTATCGCTAATGATGGGGCAGATTCAAGGCAACGAAGATATGATCAGCAAGCAGACGGCGAAGATGATGGGGCAGGATGATATATTCACGAAGGCGATGATCGAGAACCAGCTCAAGAATGTCGACAAACAATTTGACAGTTTGCTCGATTCGGGCTTACCTGAAAATGCGCGTATGTACCTGGGTATGACCGGCTTCAAGGTGGTCATCAATTATCACGGCGATCTCATCCGCGTGGACCAGCCCTCCGCGCCGGAGGGGGGTGAAGGGGAAAATGAGTAAAGCATTACGAGCGGACAGCTTGTCCGCTCTTTTTTTGCCAAATAATCTAATGATTTTGACCGGCAAGTTTCAATAAAAAAGATTGTATGGCTGTTTTGATTTGGGAAACATTCCCCCCTTGCACGCAGTCGTTTCGCGCAGGATGCTGAACGGAGCTCAGTCCTTATAGTTAAACCAGATGCGATCGCTGTTCAACCTGTGTCCAACTTTTGGAGTCCACAAAATGCTCTGCTCTTTTTGTTTTCCCTGTTGTTTTCTCTATCCTATCGGATGTAAAATGTTAAATACCTTTCGGCGGGGCGCATGTATGATGAAGGGAGTACGACATGGCAGATCTGACAGGGGAGCGCATTGAGCGTTATCAGATCCTTGAAAAGCTTGGTGAAGGGGGTATGGCTACGGTGTACAAGGCGCGCGACACACGCCTCGAACGGGATGTGGCACTCAAGCTCATCCGGCGCAGCGCTTTTCCAGCGGAGATGCTGGAACAAATCCTAAAACGCTTTGAGCGCGAGGCCAAGTCACTCGCCAGGCTTTCGCATCCCAACATTGTTACTGTTCATGACTATGGCGAATTCGACGGCGCACCCTATCTCGTGCTCGAATTTTGCCCGGGCGGGGACTTACGCCAACGTCTGCATGGCAAACCCATGGAGTGGCGCGAAGCCATACAGTTAATTCTGCCTGTTGCACGCGCCTTGCGGGCAGCACACCAGGCGGGCGTCATCCACCGCGATGTCAAACCTTCCAATATTATGTTCACCAGGGATGGCGAACCCAAGCTTTCTGATTTCGGGATTGCCAAGATCCTCGAAAGTAATGAGGCGGCTACCTTGACGGGGACTGGCGTCGGCATGGGTACACCCGGTTACATGGCGCCCGAGCAATGGACCGGGCAGACCGGCCCGCAGTCCGATCAGTACGGGTTGGGCGTGGTACTCTACGAACTGCTCACCGGGCGCAAACCTTACGAAGCGGACACTCCGGCAGGCGTCCTCATCATGCAGACCAGTCAGCCTATGCCTCATCCCCGCCAGCACTATCCGGCGATTCCCGAGACGGTGGAAGCGGCACTCATGATATCGCTGGAAAGAGAACCCGGTAAAAGATTTCCCGATATGGACACATTCACCAGGGTTTTCGAAGAATTCCTCTCGCCAACGGTGGATGCCAATACTCCCACCGATTACTTTAAAACCGTATATGCTGCCCTCCACTTTGGCTGATGCGACCAAAGCTGTGCTGCCTGCCAACAAAAATCCTGTTGTGAAAATTGCGCTGATTGGCACCGTGATTCTTGTCGTGCTGGCGGGTGCGTTTTGGGCGGGAACGCAATTATCAAACAGTTTTCCAGTCATGAGAGATCCAAGCTCCACTCCTTCCCACACCGCAAGCGCGACACAACTCCTCCTGCCGAGCAAGACCCCATCCGAAACGCCAACATCCTCCCTCACCCCTGTCCCGTCGGATACGTCAACCCCCACTATAACCAGCACCCCTCCCTGCGGAGATATCACTGTGAATGGATTCTGGATTGGTAGTCAGGTGGAGATATTAAAAGATTATGCCAAAGCGCTACAAATAAAATGCGGCACACGCTTCTATCCGTCCTGCGACAAGACTGTTTCTTTTCCAATACTATTGACGCTTACCCAGAACGGGTGCGATATCTCAGGCCAATATGGTTCCGGCTCAAGTATCTTCAGCTTCAAACCGACCTGTGATATTCACGGTTCAATAACAGGCAACACGATATTTTTTCCTCTTCAGTCATGCCTTTTTACGAATACTGCAGCCCAATTAGAATTTTATGCAGGTAAACTGGTTGACGAACTTAATGGTGGTCTGCCTGTATGCAAGAACCAATCCACAGGAACCTATACTGTTACATGCTATATACACCTTGAAAGGGAACGGTGAACTTCAGTGAATTGAAAAAAGCGATCTGCTGTTCGCGAACGGCATGAGGGGAAGTTGTTCAGCCACGCCAACACCTTTCTTTTTGACATATAATTTCCATTGTCACCGCACGACCTTCAAAATTGAATAAAACCTACCGCAGACAAATTATTTTATAAGGAATACCATGAAACTAATCATCGAAAAATCACGTTACCTGGCTATCATCGGCGTCATCGGACTGCTCATTGCCGCCATCGCTGCCTTTGGCTGGGGATTGTACAAGACCGGCCTGCTGGTTTACGAAGTCACCACCGGCACCAGCGCCGGCACATCGGTCACCGTCGACCTGGTGAAGATCGTGGATTACTTCCTCATCGCGACGACCATGTTGATCTTCGCCGCCAGCCTTTATGAATTGTTCATCGCGGAGATCAACGTCCCGGATTGGATGATCGCGCACAACCTGCATGATCTCAAGTCAAAGCTCAGCAGCATGATCGTGCTGGTCCTGGCAGTGAAATTCCTGGAGGAAGTGTTCCTTGCCAAGGATGCCTATGACCTCATGCTGACCGGTATCGCCATCGCTGTCATCTCAGCGGTGCTGATCGCCTTTAGTTATTTTGGCAAGAAGGATTGAGCGGCGTGACAGGCGATCCTGATCTCCACGAATCCACTCCCTTCAACTGAAAAGAAAACAGGCTGGCGCAGTCTTCCGCGCAACGTGTGGGTCGTCACCGCCGGGTCCTTTTTGACCGACATCTCCTCGGAGATGATCGTCTATCTGATTCCCTTGTTCCTCGCCAATGTGCTCGGTGTGCGGACATCGGTCATTGGTCTGATCGAAGGTGTGGCGGAGACCACCGCCAGCCTGGTCAAGCTTTATTCCGGCGCGCTCTCCGACAAACTGGGCAAACGGAAATTTCTGGTCGTCACCGGGTACAGCCTCTCGACTTTCGCCAAACCCTTCCTGTACTTTGCCAACACCTGGGGCTGGGTGCTCGCCGTCCGCTTCGTGGACCGGGTCGGTAAAGGAATCCGCACCGCGCCGCGCGACGCGCTGGTGGCCGGCAGCATCGACGAGAAACAGCGCGGACTGGCGTTCGGCGTCCACCGCGCGGGTGATACCGCCGGGGCTTTTATCGGGTTGGCGGCTGCCATGGTCATCGTGTGGATGAACCAGGGGACCGCTCCCGAGCTCTCGCGCGCCACCTTCCAGATCGCGGTGCTGGTCAGCTTCATCCCAGCGCTGCTGGCGGTCATCGTTTTGGTGATCGGCGTGCGCGAGATTACAGGGCAGGGGACCGGCAAGGCGCCGGTGCTCAGCCTGCAGGGGCTGGACGCTCGCTTCAAACGCTTCCTGTTGATCATCGTCCTGTTCACGCTGGGCAACTCGTCCGACGCATTCATCATCCTGCGCGGACAGGAGCGCGGCCTGGACGTGTTCCAGGTGATGGCCATGGTCCTGACGTTTAATTTTGTCTATGCGGTACTGGCCGGTCCACTGGGCGCGCTCTCCGATAAAATCGGCCGGCGCAAGCTGATCATCGGCGGGTGGATCGCCTACGGGATGGTCTACCTGGGACTTGCTGTGTCGCAATCCGGCGGGCAGGTGTGGGCGTTATTCACCCTCTATGGTGTTTACTATGCCGCCACGGAAGGTTCTGCTAAAGCGCTGGTAGCCGACCTCGTCCCGAACGAAAAACGCGGCACGGCCTATGGCTTGTACAACGCGGCTATCGGCCTGGCAGCGCTGCCGGCTTCGTTGATCGCCGGGCTGCTGTGGCAGGGACTTGGTCCGTGGACCGGATTCGGCGCGTCTGCTCCGTTCTACTTTGGGGCAGCGATGGCGCTCGTGTCGGGTTTCTTGTTTTGGAAATGGGTGCGATGAAGGAGCTTCAGCCCATCCACTTTTACGACGACCCGATCGATGTCCGGTTCGATTCGCCGCCCGTCCGGGAGAAGACTCCCCACTGTCCGGACGGATTCACCTGGCAGGGAGTTGATTTCCAGATCGTCGAGATGCTGGCGGAATGGTCCGATTTCACCCGCCGCGGCCGAATGGCAAGAAATATGCGCCCGTCGCATCTGTCGGCGGCTGCCACTCATGGCTCGCTGGGGGTGGGACGATTCTATTTTCGCGTGCAGGTGGAAGGGGGACGGATCTTTGACCTGTACTACGACCGCGCCCCAAAGGACGCGGATGACCGTAAAGGTCATTGGTTTCTGTACCGGGAATTGGAATAAGAAAGCGGAAATTTCATCAAGAATTCCGAAGCCTTAAGGGCTTCGGAATTCTTATTTACTTACTTCCAGAAGAAAAATTGACTGTATCCCATGGCGATCTCCTGAAGGGGGATGCCCAGTATTGAAGTGATCAAGAGCGTAATGGTCCCGAAGATGTCACTGATGAGTGGGACCTGCCACATCAGGACGAAAATGATCAGGATGGCTGAGCCGCCGAAGCGAGTAATGGTCTCCCGCAGACCGGGGTTGAGATAAGGTGCAATGATGCCGAATCCATCCAGAGGCGGCAGGGGGATGAGATTGAACACCACTGCGGTCACCTGCAGGTAGGCGAGGAAGGACAGTGCCGGGGCGATGCTGGTTTGCCCGAGGGGAGTGAAGCTCAACAGCATACCGAGGATGAAAGCCACTAGGAGGTTCGCTGAAGGTCCTGCGAGCGAGACCGCGCTCAGCCATTTCCGGTCGCGGATGCGCCATGTTTCGATGTAAACCGCCCCGCCCGGCAGGCCGATCCCGCCGAGGGCAAGGAAAATGATCGGCATCAAAATGGAATAAACCGGATGAGTGTACTTGAGCGGATTGAACGTCAGGTAGCCTTTCTCGCGGACGGATGTATCGCCGCCGTGATAGGCGACGAAAGCGTGCGAGAATTCATGCAGACACAGTGAAAAAATCCAACCGATCAGAACGATTATAAAAACAGTAATATCCATCTTCTCTCCTGTAGCCTACCGGTATCCGTTCGGATGGCTCTGGTGCCACACCCAGGCGCTTTGGATGATATCCCTCAATGCCGGGTGCTGCGGAACCCAGCCCAGCTCGCGGCGGATTTTTTCCGAGGAAGCCACCAACCGGGCCGAATCACCCTTCGCGCCGCGGATGCTCCACTGCGGGAATAGCCTTGCCTGTCACCGACCTCGCTGTCTCGATCACTTCCTTCACCGAATAACCCTTGCCGTTGCCAAGGTTGTAGATCATCTTTTCCCGTTCGTCGAGTGCATCGAGCGCCAACAGGTGCGCGGAGACGAGGTCGGCGATGTGGATGTAGTCACGGATGCAGGTCCCATCGGGGGTGGGGTAGTCCGTGCCGAAGATATGCACATCACCCTGTCCCTGCGCCGCCTGTAACACGCGCGGAATCAGGTGCGACTCGGGCTGGTGCGCCTCGCCGCGTCCCGGCAGCGCGCCGGCGGCGTTGAAGTAGCGCAGGGCAGCGAAGCGCAATCCGTGGATCTTGTTGTACCAATCCAGTGACTGTTCGGTGGCGAGCTTGGTGTACCCATAGGTGTTGGTAGGTCCGAGCGGAGATTCTTCGCTCAACGGCTCGTCGCTTGATTGATACACCGCCGCCGTGGACGACAGCACGAAGCGATTCACACCCGCCTTGACCGCTGCTTCGATGAGCAGGAGCGAGTTGATCAGGTTGTTGCGCAGGAACTTGGCCGGGTCCTTCATGCTCTCGCCGGCTTCGATGAAGGCGGCAAAGTGCATCACGGCGTCAAACTTGCCTTCATCGAACGTTTTCACCAGAACAGCGGAATCCGCCAGGTCTGCCTGGATAAACCTCGCACCCGAGGGCACCGCCTCGCGATAACCCGTGGCCAGCGAATCAAAGACAGTCACCGCGTGCCCGGCTGCCAGTAAAGCTTCCGCCGCTGCCGAACCGATGTAGCCCGCTCCGCCGGTAACTAGAATTTTCATCTTCATCTCCAGTTGAGGTGAGGCATGCCTCGCCCTTAAATTTTTGGTTTCTGTCTATGCCAGTCCGTGACCTGCTGGTAGGCGTGTGCCATCTGCAGCAGCATGTCCTCGCGAAAAGGCTTTCCCATCAGCTGCATGCCCACCGGCAGCCCTTGTGCATCGAAACCCACGGGGAACGACAGCCCCGGCACACCTGCCAGGTTGGCGGGAAGGGTGAACACGTCTTCGAGATACATCGCCAGCGGATCGTCGCCGTGTGCTCCGATCGGGAAGGCTGTCGTCGGCGCGACCGGGCAGGCCACCGCGTCCACCTGCTCAAAGACCCGTTCGAAATCGCGTTTGATCAGCGTGCGCACCTTCTGAGCCTGCCCGTAATAGGCGTCATAGTAACCCGCCGAGAGCGCATACGTCCCCAGCATGATTCGCCGCGTCACCTCATCGCCGAATTTTGTCCCGCGCGTCTTGAAGAAAATATCCCACAGGTGATTGCCCTCGATCCGTGGACCAAAACGGACGCCGTCGTAGCGTGCGAGGTTGGCTGACGCCTCGGCAGGTGCGATCAGGTAATAAACCGGCAGCGCATACTCGGTGTGCGGCAGGCTGACATCCACCACCTCCGCGCCAAGCGAAGTAAGGACTTCAATGGCTTCGCGGACCTTTGCTTCGACAGCCGGCTGAATACCCTTGATGAAATATTCCTTCGGAATGCCGATGCGCACGCCCCGCAAGTTGTTTCCATTATTCAGCACAACCGGATTTACCGGAACATCCTGAGTGGTGGCATCCAGCGGGTCACGCCCCTGCATAACGGAAAAGACTGCCGCAGCATCTGCCGCATCGCGGGCGAGCACCCCGCAGCAATCCAGCGACGAGCCGTAGGCGACCAGCCCATAACGTGAGACTCTTCCGTAGGTAGGTTTCAGCCCTGTCACGCCGCAAAACGAAGCCGGCTGTCGCACTGAACCGCCGGTGTCCGTGCCCAGCGCCGCGGAGACATCCCTTGCCGCCACCGCTGCTGCCGAGCCGCCTGATGAACCTCCAGGCACCCGCGACTTGTCCCACGGATTATGAGTGACGCCGTAAGCTGAGTTTTCTGTCGAGGAACCCATCGCGAATTCGTCGGTGTTGGTCTTGCCGACGATGATCATGCCGGCTTCCTGCAAGCGTTTTACGGCTGTGGCGGTGAACGGCGGCACATAGCCTTCCAGTATTCTCGACCCGCACGTGCAGGGCATGCTTTCCACAGCCAGAACATCTTTCACTGCCAGAGGAATTCCGAGCAGTGGATGGACGGTTGATTTCGACCGACGCGCTTCGGACAGTTGTTTATCTGCCGCATCAGCCTGCTCCAGTGCGGACTTCTGTGCAATATGCAGAAAGGCGTGCAGCTCCGGCTCGAGCGACGTTATACGATCGAGGCAGGCTTGAGTCAGCTCGCGGCTGGAAAAATCACCGCGTTGAAGCGCTGCTGCTGTCTCGAGCAGGGTCAGGTCCGTGATCATTTTTCAAACACCGGAGGGATTTTAAACTGCCCATCCGCTTTGTGCGGCGTGTTCCCGAGGATTTGCTCAGTTGGCAGAGACGGGCGGGATTCGTCGACGCGCAGGCGGCTGTCCCCGGTGAAGACTGAGGACATGGGCGGGATGTTTTTGGTATCCAGCTGCTGCAGGCTGGCGACGTGGTCGAGGATCGCGGAAAGCTGCTCGCGATAATGTTCCAATTCATCCCCGGTCAACTCCAACCGGGCGAGCGTGGCAATGTGCTGAACTTCTTCTTTTGAAAGCGGCATGGGAAAGATTATAACTTCTTTTAATTATTCTCCTGCCCAGCCGGCTGCATACCATTTAATGTACTCCTCGACGTGTTTGGTCCAGTATTCTTCGGTATGATAGCCCGGATAAACGTACCATTCATGCGGGATTCCACGCTCGGTGAGCTGCGCCTCGAACTTTTCCACACTGGCTTTCAGTCCGTCGCTTTTACCGATATCCATAAATATGCGCGGCATGTTTTCCACTGGAATGGCGTCAAGCAGGCGGCTGATACGGCGTCCATCTTCGTCGAGGATGGCCAACGAATGTCCGCCAAATGCTCCGAACAGCTCCGGGTGATTCAACACGAAATGCAACGCCCAGCCGCCTCCGCGTGAGAGGCCGCCCACAGCGCGGGAGGTCCGCTCAGGGATGGTGCGGTAGGTTGCGTCGATGTACGGTATCAACTCTTCGATCATGGCCTCATCAAACGGATCGGTGGCGGGCTGGCGGTAATGATATTTGTCGAAAGGCATGACGATGATGAACGGCGGCATTCCCTCGGTGATCAGTTCGTCCGCTGCCTGAGGCGCGCCCAGCCGAGCCCATTGGTCATCGGTGAAGGATTGGCCATGGATTAGATACAACACCGGGTAACGCTGAGTGATATCCTGGCCATAACAGGGAGGAAGATAGATGTGGAACTTGAGGTCCCCTTTCATTTGCTTGGAAGGAATACTGGCTTGCTCAACCTGTCCGCCCAGGGAGATGCAGTCGGGCTCGTCGGTGATGGCAGGAATGGCGGTTTTCACTGGAGTTCTGACAGGCAGGGGAGTTGCAGTCATCGTGGGAGACGATTCTAAGGAGGGGAGAGTCTCGCCGACCTTGGTCCCGGCTTCGGTATTCCTGCTCGAACAGCCGTTGAGGACCAGCAGGATTACGATGCCTGTAATCCGGTAAAAAGACGCGATGGTTTTCATAGGATATATTGACGATTAGCGTTGGTTCGCATTATACTCTCTTGACCTCGGGGTGTAGCGCAGTTGGCAGCGCACTGCGTTTGGGACGCAGGGGTCGGCGGTTCAAGTCCGCCCACCCCGACCATAGGAACCGTCGGCGATTCTGGCCGGCGGTTTCCCCATTGAGGGGACAAGACCCCATTCAGGGGACAAGCAAGTCCGCCCACCCCGACCATAGGAACCGTCGGCGATTCTGTCTGGTGGTTTTCCCTTTGTTCAGGGGACAAGATCCCATTCTGGGGACAGTGATCCTCCAAGATAGACCGATTGCGCGGCTTACAAACCACTGAGAACTCACATCGATACATGTCGTGTATGTTAAAATAAAGCAGACCCACTATGGAGGGAGTAAAGCCATGGCAAAGAGACCTGACGGCGTGATCGTCGCTGTTCACTATGCACCGGACGGAAAAATCGAAATGGCCCGCATCTTCGAGCGTCGTGGCGCGGCTTTTTCAGACCGTATCCATGTTTCGCGTGAAGCATTGATCGAGCGGTTGAAAAACAAGAAACGCTTTGTGGTTGGAAAACGAATACCCTTAATGGGGAGCACGTTTGATACCGGTCCGGACGTGCGGTATCTGGCTGTGGATGTGATTGCGACGGACTCAGGCGCAAAACACGACACGTTGGAAGGCGTTCCTGTTTTCTAGTTTTCGACTCTGCGGTTTTTATGGCAGCAGGAGGTGAGAAATGAAAGTAATCGACAAGACACCCTATCTCAATAAGAATGGGACCATCGGCTTGCTCGAAAGGATTCAAGGCACCTTTTCGCTGGGCACAAGCTGGTATGGAGATATGAAAGGCCAGGAAGACGTGATTTCGGCGCTCGACAAACACCTCGACGCCAAATACACGCTGCTGCGCAACCCGATCCTGCCCGGCTCGCAGGATGTTCGTCTGCCTTTGGTTCTCTCAGGACCAGCAGGTGTCTTTCTGCTGAATGTGACCAATGCACGGGGTATGTTCCGAGCCAAAGGGGAGGAATGGGGCACCATCTCGGGCGATCGCTTCAAACCGCTCAAGCCAAATCTCATCTCGCTTACGGCACGCTACAGCCAGGGTTTGCAGAAATTCCTCGAGCGGCAAGGTGTCATTAACATGCTCACTACGGAACCCATCCTGCTGGCGACCAACCCCGGGATGCATGTCGATACGATCCGTCCCCTGGTCAGGGTGGTGATGAGTGATGCGCTCGAACGCTTTGCCGTATCCATCAGCCAGGCGCGGGCGGTGCAATCACCGGAGGATGCCGAGCTGATCATCGACCGCATCGTCACGCCAAAGACCATCAAAAAAGATGCGCCCGCGCCGGTTGTCCCGGCTGAGCAGCGCCAGACCCCCATGTACGACCCCAATGACCGGTTCAAGGAAGAGGCTCAGGCGAGTGCAAGCAGCGAGTCCTACGGATATTCCTTCGAAGCAGAACCTCAGCCTGAGGCCCAGGCAGCAGCGCCGCAGCAGGTTGCCTCCCAGGTCAAGCCAGTCGCCAAGCCTGCTCAAAAACCTGCCAAAAAGAAACCCGCCCAGAGCAGCATCAATGTTTCCAACCGTCAGCTTGGCATCATCGTCGGCGTTTTTGTTGTGCTGGTGGTGTGCCTGATCGTATTGACGTCCATCGGTTTTTACCTGAATGCCCGTTGAAAAACCGTTTCTTTCGCTCGTAATTCCTGCGCATAACGAGGAAGGCCGCCTGCCCACGACGCTTGAGCAGGTGTTTGCTTTTCTCGCAGGTCAGACCTATGATGCGGAAGTGATTGTCGTTGAGAACGGTTCCACCGACCGCACCCTCGAAATCGCGCAGGGATTTGCCAGTCGGCAAGCGAATCTCAAGGTGATTCATTCCGATGAGCGCGGCAAGGGATTGGCTGTCAAGAGAGGCATGCTCACCGCATGCGGTGAATACCGGTTTTTTGCCGATGCCGATCTGTCCATGCCGATTAACGAAGTCAATCGTTTCCTGCCTCCTGCCCTGACTGGCTTTGACATTGCCATTGCTTCCCGTGAGACTGCCGGCGCAAAACGCTATAACGAACCCTATCGCCGTCACCTGAGTGGACGTATTTTCAACTCCCTCATCCGGGCGGTGGTGCTACCCGGGCTTGAAGATACCCAGTGTGGGTTTAAATGTTTCAGTGCCTCGGTCGCCGAAGATATTTTTCCACTCCAGACCATGCCCGGCTGGTCATTCGATGTCGAGTTGCTGTACATCGCTCATAGAAAAGGCTACCATATCAAGGAGATTGGCATCCCCTGGTATTTCAACCCGGAGACCAAAGTCAGCCTGTTGCGCGATTCATTTCGAATGGCAGCTGACCTCTTCACTATCCGGCGCAATGCCCGCAAGGGATTGTATGGTTGAAACACCGCCTTTGCGCTACGAAAAGGAACTCTGGGCGCTGGGCTTTAAATACATTGGGGGAATTGATGAGGCCGGACGCGGAGCCTGGGCAGGCCCTGTCGCTGCGGCTGTGGTCGTGCTCCCTGCTGATGCGGGCATCCGCCGCCCCCTCGCCGGAGTGCGGGATTCCAAGCGGATGACCCCCTTGCAGCGTGAGCGTGCCGCCCCGGTCATCAAAGCGGAAGCGCTGGCATGGGCTGTTGGATTCTCTTCCGCTGAAGAGATCGACTCAATAGGTATCCTGCCTGCCACGCGGCAGGCGATTATGCGCGCCATGGAAATGCTGCCGCTGCCTCCCGAATATTTACTGCTGGATTACATTCACTGGCCTGGGCTGGCTAATCCGCACCTTGCGCTTCCCAAAGGGGAGAGCCAGTCGCTCAGCATTGCTGCGGCTTCGGTGTTGGCAAAAACAGCCAGGGACTCGCTCATGCGCGACATGGATCGCCAGTACCCCGGCTATGGCTTTGCCCGGCACAAAGGGTACGGGACAAAGCAACACCGTGTATCTATCGTTCGTTTGGGATTATGCCATGCCCATCGAAAGAGTTTTAATATCCATGGTTAATTTACCTATAAATGCCCATGGTGAGTAGAAACCATGTTTTAATTAAATTGTAGAGGTCCAATGCGTCGTTCCATGAAAGTTGCTTTGTGTGTTCTAAGCGCAGTTCTTGCAGGTTTGTCGCTCCTGATCCGTTACGAGGGCTTGAAGTACATTTCCTTTGACGTTATCAATTTCGTGTTCCCCTGGTATGAGTATGTCCAGCAACATGGACTTCGTGAAGCTTTACGGCATGATTTCTTGAACTACAATTACTCGCTTGCCTATCTGTACTTGATCGCCTTGGCGTCAGAGACCAGTTCTTTCCTAAATCGAGGTTCTTATCATAAGTTGTTTGGTTTTTTGTTTGATGTTGCCGGTGCGGTTGTTATTTATAAAATCGTTTATCATAAATACAAGGATTTTGCGATTTCGCTCCTGGCGGGAACGATATTCTTTGCCCTTCCAACCATTATTCTAAACAGCAGCTACTGGGGCCAAGCGGATAATATCTATACGTTTTTTTTATTGTGTAGCGTCCTTTTTATCCTAAAGGACCGGTCAGCTTGGGCAGCTCTGGCGTGGGGGGCGGCTTTTTCATTTAAATTACAGGCGATTTTCCTGTTGCCCTTTCTCCTTTTTTGCATACTGATCAGGAAGCTAAAGTGGTGGCACCTTTCCTTATCCGCCCTTGCCTTCCTGGTTATCATGGCACCAGCCATGGTCGCTGGGAGACCGTTTCTGGAGATTTTAAATCCATATCTCAGCCAATCTACGGGAAGCCCATTCTGGGTTTATAACAGCCCTAGTTTATATGCTCTTTTCTTGTCATGGCTGCCTGCAAGTTCGCCGGATTTAATTGTTTTACCTGCGGTTGGGTTGCTAATTCTTGCATGGGTTGTCGCATCCGTTCGTAACTTCAACATGGGTGACGATGATTACATAGTGGGTATGGCTTTTGGTTCAGTAGCGATTACAGCTTTTCTTCTTCCGCACATGCATGAGCGCTACTTTTACCCTGCAGATGCCTTGTCCCTCGCTTTTGCTTTTTATGTTCCCAGATTGTTCGTCTTGCCAATCTTCTTTCCAGATCAGCTCATACATGGTTTACAGAAGTTACTTGTATTATGATTTCGAGCGGGCATATGATCAAATAAGATTGTTTTGGTCGGCACTTATTAACTTAACTTCTATCATCATTCTTCTTGGTTGGCAGTTTTATTATCATCGGATACTTAAGGCTAGATCCGGCCGTTGATCCCCTTTGTTTCTAGGACTTGGATTTCATCATCGTTGAAAAACTCCGAGATATTCATCCCGGCCTAACCAGTGCGAATGACATTTCAATTCCAGGGAGAAACCCATGTGCCGAAACATTAAATCGCTGAGGAGCAGCACTCCGCCCACGGATGAAGAGGTCGCCCTCGCTGCCTTGCAGTACGTGCGTAAAGTGTCGGGTTACCGCACTCCCTCAAGGGTGAACAAGGATGTATTTGACGCAGCGGTTGCTGAGATCGCGGACAGTACCCGTCGATTGATCGATGGTCTGTCCATCGCCTCTTCGGGAAGCTAAAAGGCTTGCCCTGAGTTAGTATGGGGGTAACTATTCCAAACCCTAAGCACGTCAGATTGACTACCAGCTATGGTGGTGAACAAGCAAAGATGCACCACATGTTCGGGAAAATTAGTATATAATTGTGGTTGAAGCGGGGCTTTGACAGAGGAAAATCGTCCATTTTTTGACCACGGAGTTTGTCGTGTAATTGCCATGCCGGTGTCTTGACCTTCACTTACCGGCGTACTACAATACATAACAATTGTTCTATTTTTTTATGCTATACTTTTAAAGATGCAACCACATCACGCCATTTGGACTCACTGGGCAGATTCCTTAAAAAAACGGGGCATGGAAGGTTTTGCTGCCTGGGCGCTCGATGCGGGAGCACCGCTGGGAATGTTGGGAGCACAACTGATCTATTTCGGACAACCACTGCTTTCACCGTTTTTTCCCTTTGAGCAAACCGAAGCTCTGGCAGGTTTGCTGGAAGATCGTACAGAGGCTCGTGCTTTCATTGATTATCTGAAAAATGGAGCCGTATCGTGAGCAACTATAATTCCGAAATCATCCTGTATGGCGGACTGGCGCTGCTTATCATCAGTGCTGTGTTAATCCTGGTGTTCGCTTTGCTGCGAAAGGAATTTCCCTACGCTTTACGGGAAATTCCCACGTTTGCCCGCATGCGGCGCGCCATCGGGCTTGCCATCGAAGACGGCTCACGCGTCCATTTTTCGATCGGGAGCGGAGGGTTGAACATGCCGTGGAGCGCAGCAGCCTTTGTCGGGCTGGCAACCGTCCGGCGTGTGGCGGAACTGACTTCAGTCAGCGACCGCCCGTCCGTGGTCACATCAGGTGACGGGGCGCTGACAGCCCTCTCCCAGGATACACTCAAAGCCTCGTATGTCGCCGCTGCCGCTCCGGAACGTTATGATGCCTATACCGGCCGGGCGACAGGCTTGACGCCGTTTTCCTATGCGGCCGGCGCCATCCCGGTTATGCGTGACGAAAACATCTCAACCAACGTGATCGTGGGGAATTTTGGCCTGGAAGTCGCCTTGATGGCAGATGCCGCCGAGCGCCAGGATAACTTCACCATGGTCGCCAGCGACAACATCCCCGCTCAGGCAGTGCTCTTCGCAGCCGGTTCCAACCCGTTGATCGGCGAAGAGTTATATGCCGTTGGGGCTTATGTCCAGGCGGGCGCGGTGCACAACGCCAGCTTGCGTGTACAGGACCTGTTGCGCTGGGTGTTCATTATCGCGGTCATCGTCGGGGCATTGTTGAAATTGTTGGGGATTTTGTGAGAACCATATCCACACTCTTCCTTGCGATCATTGCCATCGCCTCGGGCGTTGTGGTCCTCCTGGGATATTTCCTTCCAGGAGTGGAGTTGTTTGCTCGAGCGCGCACCACCTTCTTGGATTGGCTGATGATCCTGACAGCGGTGGCCGTATTTATCGGCATCGCCAACCTCTTTTCCGTTCATACCCAAAAACTGCGCAATAAAAAAGATGCTGCGTACAGCGTGCTGCTGCTCGTCTTCCTGCTTGGCACGTTCACCCTGGGATTGTTCCTTGGTCCCACCAGCCCGGCAATGGATTTTGTGTTCCTGTCGATACAGATCCCGGTTGAAACCAGCCTGATGGCGCTGCTGGCGGTCAGTTTGCTCTATGCGACGATCCGCCTGCTTCGCTGGCGGGCGAATTTCATGAGCATCACTTTCATTATCACGGCACTGATCATCTTCCTGGGTACCGCGCCCCTGCCTTTCCTTGGTCCAATCCCATTCTTCTCCGACTGGTTACGTCCCATCATCGCCCAGGTTCCAGCCGCCGCCGGCGCGCGCGGCATCCTGCTCGGCGTGGCATTGGGCACGTTGATGACCGGCCTGCGCATCCTCTTCGGCGCGGACCGCCCTTACGGGGGTAAATAATGTCCGACGTGCGCTGCCCGATGTGCTCCACACCCAACCCTGAAGGGCAGGACACCTGCAAGGTGTGCGGCGCGCGGCTCACACCCGTCACCAGCGACATCGCCGCGGGAAACATTGAATCCATTCACCCCGGCGACCAACCCACCCGAAAAAGCACCGCAGAACTCGAGCATGCTCTTCCCGATTGGCTGCAAGACCTGAGGAAGAAGGAGGAAACCGGGGAACTGCAATTTCCCAAGCCTGCCGTTCCGGCAGCAACCCCGATTTCAGAGAATGACGAAGATTTCCTGTCGCGCCTCGCTTCGGAATCCGGGAAGGATGATACGCCCCCGGGGCAGCCCGAATTGACCGATTGGCTCGCAGGACTGTCGGATGCCAAAGGCGGCGACGAAGACATCCCCGATTGGATGTTGGGCGTAAAACAAAGCGTCGATGAGGAAGCCGCTAAACAGGCTGCCTCGCCGCAGACTGCCCCTGACAATGTGGACTGGTTCCAGCGTTTGCAAGAGGATCAGAAAACATCCCAGGGTGGGGATGCCTCTCAATGGCCTGGATACTATAACGAACCGCCGGGGTTTGGAAAATCCGGGCAGGATGACACGCTCGTCTCAAAGCCCGATTCCGCGGAATGGTTCATGTCTGCCTCCGAGCAAAAAGCGCCTGAGATCGCCGATGCCTCCAACCCCACCGGTGTGACGGATTGGTTGAAGCGGATGAAGGAACAGGGAGACCAGCCTGCCTCTGCAGAACATCCCGCTTCCGCGCCGGGCGACTCGGCTCCGCTCCCGGAGTGGCTTGCCTTTACCCAGGCGGCCTCACCCGAGGTCGAAGCCCCCGCTCCTGCTGCCTCCGGCGATCTGCCGGACTGGCTGACCGATTTCAAAGCCGACCAGCAGGCAGCCTTTGAAATTCCGCCCGCAGCGGCCACATCGCCGGAAGGGCTTCCCGATTGGCTTCGATCAGCCCAGCCGGAGCAGCCTGCTGCTCCCAGCATTCCAACGCCGCAGCCTGCCCAGGCAGAACCGGATTGGCTTTCGACGTTTGCCGGACCCGCGGATACCGCTGAAATTCCCTCCGTGGTTAAACCGGCCAGCGACGGACTTCCCAATTGGCTGGCTGCCACTGAAGCCGGAATTTTAGCTGCAAAGTTACCGGTGTCCGATGAGAAAAGGACGGCCGAACTCCCGTCCGTTTTACCGGGACGATCCGGCCCTGTACCCGATCCTGTCTCCCAGAATTTTGATCTGCCCCCAATAACGGTCTCCGGCGACGAGGACCTCCCCGACTGGCTTTCCGAGCTCCCGGGTGCACCGGGACCGGTCGCTCCGGCAAAGAAACCCACTGCCCCCTTGCCGCCTGTGCCTGCTGCTGAACAGAAACCTCCCGCTGAAAAATCCCAATCGGCTGACTGGCTGGTGGGTGCCGCGGCAGCGGCGGGAACTGTTAAAGCGGCCTCTGTGTTCACCGATCAACCCACGGCAGGGGAGGATGCCCTCTCCATGGAAATGCCGGACTGGCTGTCCGGTATCAAGCCTGCCGAAGCAGCGGCAGCCACTGCTGCTGTTTCCTCGGAGACTCGCGTTGGCACATCTGATTCGCTGACCCCCGGCGAGTTGCCGGCATGGGTTCAGGCGATGCGCCCGGTCGAGTCGGTCATTGCCGAGACAGCCGGGGACGTGGACGACGAGCAGTTTGTCGAGAGCCAGGGACCCCTGGCCGGCTTCCAGAACGTCCTGCCCTTTGTGCCCGGGTTGATCTCCATCCGCCGCCCTGCCGTGTATTCCAGCAAGCTGCAGGTCAATACGGGTCAGCAAAATAATGCCGCTCTGCTGGAAGAACTGCTCTCCTCCGAATCTGATGCGGCCAAGGTCAAGCATAAGAGCCGGCTGCACTACAACAAATTCCTGCGCTGGATGATCGCCGCATTATTGATCATCCTGGTCGCCATCCCCATCGTGTTTGGATCGACGCTGACGCCGATCAACACCCTTTATCCACCCGAATTAAAGAAAGCCTACGAGGTCATCAGGGATTTGCCGTCCAACCCGAATGTGATTGTGGTGTTCGATTATGAACCGGCATTCTCGGGCGAGATGACCACTGCTTCTGCTCCCGTCATCGACCAGCTGATGGCAAAAGGGGCGACCATTGCGGTCGTCTCCTCGCTGCCGACCGGGTCCGTGCAGGCCAACCTGCTTCTGGCGACCTATCTCGCATCCTACAATTACTTGAACAGCAGCAGTTACATCAACCTGGGTTACATTCCGGGCGGTGCGGCCGGCATCTACAATTTTGCCACCAACCCCACGGAGACGATCCCGGTGGATGTCGAAGGGAATCAAGTCTGGTCAGACCGCAATAGTTTCCTGGCGGATACGCGCCTGTTGAGCGATTTCGACGCGATGGTCATCCTGGTGGACAGCTCCGAGACGGCCCGGGTGTGGATCGAGCAGTCCCGCCTGCCGTTGGAAGCCACGCCGCTGCTGATGGTGATCAGCGCACAAGCCGAGCCCATGGTCCTGCCTTACTATGACTCGAAACAGGTCCAGGGTATTGTGACCGGACTCTTTGGCGGAGCGTATTACGAACAGATCACTCAAAAACCGGCCACTGCCCGAGTCTTCTGGGACGCATTTGCCGTGGCGTTCTTTGTTGCTGAGGTTATTATCGTGGTGGGCGGCGTTTGGGCGTTGATCGCCGCCTGGCAGGCCCGCCTGGCCCGAAAGAATGAAGAGGCCTAAGCCATGCAGCCAATAGATATTATTCTCGGAATCATCAGCTGCATTCTGACCGTCATGGTACTCAGCTACCTGGTGGGGGATAATCCGCTCTTCCGCATCGCGGTATTTATCTTCATCGGTGTCTCAGCCGGCTATGTGGCCTCGGTGGCGTGGCATCAGGTCATCATGCTGAAGGTGATCACGCCTTTGATCAACGCGCCGGAGGAGAATGTCCTCACCCTGGCGGTGCCCATCGTGATGAGTCTGCTCCTGCTGGCGAAGATGTTTCCGCGCTTCGGCTGGCTGGGCAGCGCCTCGATGGCGTTCATGGTCGGCGTGAGTGCCGCCGTGGCTATCGCAGGGGCGCTGATCGGAACGATCGTCCCGCAATTCTTTGCCGCCATCGCGCCGTTCGGCCTGGATAATAACACCGGCATCGGCTCCATCCTGGAAGATCTTGCCGAGGGCTCCATCATGCTTCTCGGAACTGTCGCCACACTGGCCTATTTCCACTTCGGAGTTAAGTCGTCTGCCAGCGGCACGGGAACGACCAATCCGGTCATGCGCGTTCTCGGTTTGATCGGCCAGTTCTTTATCGCCGTCACCTTCGGCGTGCTGTTCACCGGTGCTTATGCGGCGACCGTTTCTGCCCTGATCGAGCGCTTGTATTTCATCTGGAATTTCATTGTGTCACTCTTTTAACCTCTTATGCCAACCTCGTTGATTGAAGGTAGTTCCCTCCTGGCACTGGATATCGGTTCGACCACCACGCGTGCGTCGTATTTCGATGTGGTCGACGGCCGCTATCGATTCATCGCCGTTGGACATTCTCCCACCACGGCTGCCGCCCCGGTCAACGACCTGGGTGCGGGAATCCGCCAGGCCATTGCCGAGCTCGAAGTGCTCATCGGGCGCAGGCTGATGGATGACGATAAACGCCTCATTCTGCCCGCGCAGCCCGAAGGGACCGGGGTGGACAACCTGGTCAGCATCCTCTCCGCCGGCCCTCCGATCAAGACCATCGTATTCGGACTGTTGTCCGAGGTCTCGCTGGACAGCGTGCAAAAGCTGGCACGCTCCACCTACTCCCGCCTGGTGGATGTCATCGGGATGAACGACAAACGGCAGACGCATGAACAGGTGGATGCGTTCCTCCGGCAGATGCCCGAACTGGTTGTGATCTCGGGCGGCACTGAAGGCGGGGCGTCCCACACCATGAAGAAGATCCTGGAGGTCGTCGGGCTGTCGTGCTATCTCCTGCCCGAAGAAAAGCGACCGGCTGTTCTTTATGCCGGCAACCAGGAACTTGCTGATGAGGTCAAAGCGTCCTTCGAGAAATTGGTGCCGACGTTGCATTTCAGTGCCAACATCCGGCCTTCGCTTGAAATCGAGAACCTTGAGCCTGCTGAAAAAGAACTGGCCTCAATGTATCCGCGCATCCGCCAGCGGCAGATAATGGGCGTGGAGGAGGTCAGCGCGCTTTCGGGCGGAAAACTCTTCCCGACCTCGTTCGCCCAGGGACGGATGATCCGCTTCCTGAGCAACATCTCCGAAAAAGCCATCATGAACGTGGACCTCGGCGCCTCATCGACCACCGTATCGGGGGCGATGGGCGGGCGGCTGAGCTTAAACGTCTTCCCGCAGTTCGGGCTGGGCGAACCGCTCAGCGGGCTGCTGCGCCACACCACGCTCGATGAGGTCATGCAGTGGCTGCCCATCGATGTTTCCGCGGACACGGTGCGTGATTACATGTACATGAAATCGATGTATCCGGCGACCATCCCTGCCACGCCTGAAGAACTGGCATTTGAACAGGCTTTTGCCCGGCACATTCTTTACCTGTCTGTCCGGCAGGCGCTGGGCAACCTCCCCAAAGCCCGCCCTCCGCGCGCCGGCTTGATACCGAACTTCGACCCGATCTTTGCCGGCGGGAGCGTTTTCTCTGCGGCGCCCACCCTTGGGCAAAGCCTGCTCATGCTGCTGGATGGCATCCAGCCGACGGGTTTTTCCACGCTCATCCTGGACCAGGGCAGCCTGCTGGGAATCCTTGGCGCTGCAGCGGAGTGCAACACGCTCCTGCCCATCCACGTCATCGAGTCCGGGGCGTTTGTCAACCTGGGGGCGGTGATCTCACCGCTCAGCAACGCCAGCGCCGGCACGCCCATCCTGCGCGCCCGCCTGACGTACGATAACGGTGAAGAGACCATGGTGGAGGTCAAGCAGGGATCGATGGAAATCATCCCGCTGGTGGTCGGGCGGACGGGCAATCTCCGCCTGGAACCGATCGGGCGCACGGATGCCGGCATTGGCTATGGCCGTGCCTATCGCGTTGACGGAGTCCAGGGTTCCGCGCTCGGCGTGGTGGTCGATGCCCGCGGACGCCCTTTGCGCCTTCCGACGGATGCGGCGCGGCGGCGTGAACTGCTCAAGAAGTGGCTGTGGACGGTGGGAGGCTGATCATGCTGGCACCTGTGACCCATATCATCCCCCTGACGACCATCATCCGCCCGCGCATGCTCCCGGTGGCCGGGACCGTCCAGGTGCGCACCGGAGACAAGGTGGCGCCCGCTGACGTGGTCGCCGAGGCGTCCATCGCCCGGGAACACATTCTGATCGATGTCGCCCATGCGTTCGGCGTCCCGCCGGCCAAGGCAGACCGCCTGATCAAATGCTCGCGCGGTGACAAACTTCCCAAAAATACCGTCATCGCCCGCAGTGATGGGATCATCCCTCGTTCGGTCAAGACACCCCGCGAGGGACGTGTGGTTGCCATCGGCGGAGGCCAGGTGATGCTGGAAGTGGGCGAAACACCTTTTGAGCTGCGCGCGGGCTACCCCGGCATTGTTGCGCAGGTCATGGAAAACCGCGGCGTCGTCATCCAGACGGTTGGTGCTCTGGTACAGGGAATCTGGGGCAACGGCCGCATGGAATACGGGCTCATGAACAACCTGGCTGACACACCGAACCATGTGTTAGCGTCTGCCGATGTGGATGTCAGCCAGCGCGGCTCGATCATCCTGGCCGGGCACGTGGAGGACGAAAAGGTCTTTCGCAACGCCGCCGAACTTCCGCTCCGGGGATTTATCCTCGGCAGCATGGCGCCTGCGCTCGTTCCGTTGGCCATGCAAATGAAATTTCCGATCCTGGTCATTGAAGGACTCGGTCATCGCAATATGAACCTGGCCGCGCACAAGCTGCTCAGCACCAACGAGAAACGCGAGGTGGCGGTCAACGCCGAACCCTTTGACCGCTACACCGGCACACGGCCTGAAGTGGTGATCCCGCTGCCTGTTACGCAGGAGCCTCCGCTCCCGCGCGACCTGGAGATATTCGCGCCCGGGCAAATCGTCCGCCTGCTGCGCAACCCGCGCCAGGGATCCGTGGGCACGCTCGAGAACGTGCGCTCCGTGCCGGTCATCCTGCCAAACGGCATCAAGGCCATGTGCGCGGACGTCCGCCTTGAGTCCAATGAACAACTGGTTGTCCCTCTGGTCAACCTTGAAGTCCTGGGATGACCTTTTCGTGATAATATCAGAACTGAGGAGAAGCACCTATGGGAGACAGCTTTATCTTTGATGATGATGAGACCAGGCAATCGTCCTTCTCGGATATGCCTGAAGGAGATGTGCCCGAGGGCGGCGAAGATGGCGCGCCCGGTGGGTCCAACAACCGTACCTTCCTGATCGCTGCGGGGATCATTGGCGGTGTCATCCTGATCGCCCTCATCTGCATGGCTGGCTATGCATTCTTCCTGCTGCCGCGCCAGAAAGCCGCGCAGACCGCCGGGGAAGCCGCCGTTCTGCTCACCAATACTGCTATTGCCAGCGGGGCGACCAGTACCGCCCAGGCGCTTTTAGCCACGGCCACACTCGACCCTGGCAGCATTGCCGCCACGGCCCAGGCTGTTGCCGCCACCCGCCAAATGCAAGCCACTCAGACTTCTGCGGCTATTGCAGCCCTGGCATCCCCCACGCCGGTCGTCGCTCTTGCGACTGCAACGCCCATCGTTCTGGAATCCCCCACGCCGGACCCGGTGACGGAAACGGTTGCCGCGCTTTACACCCAGGCCGCGTTAGCCGAGTTGACTGTCTACCCCACATCCACTGCGCTGGGTGATGTCCCTGCCACCGGCTTTGCGGATGAGGTCGGTCTGCCCGGCCTGTTCATCATCGGTTTTGTGCTGGTGGTGATCATCCTGCTTTCGCGCCGGTTGCGCAGCACCCCCGAAGCAAGATAACTTCCCCGACAAACCAAAACCCCGGCCTCGAAAAATCGAGCCGGGGTTTTTCTTTTAGACAACGCTCTCGGCGACCTGCTTGCCGTAGCCCAGAAGATCCTTCACCATCTGCTGGCTGCGCCCTTCGGCGTAGACTCGCAGTACCGGTTCGGTTCCCGAGGGGCGGATGAGCAGCCAGGAATCGTCCGCGGCGATGTATTTCACTCCATCGCGGCTGCCCACTTCCACGATCTTCTGCCCGCCGATGTCGGCAGGAGCTTTCTCTGTCAGGAAGCTGGTCATTTCATCTTTGGCTACCGGGTGGCTCAGCCGCAGGTCAGCCCGTTCGTAGAAAGCCGGACCGACTTCGTTGAGAAGCTCCTCCACCAGCCCGCGCAGCGACTTGCGAGCGGCGGAGACGATTTCCACGAGAAGCAAGCCCATGAGCGGTCCATCGCCCTCGGGGATGTGACCCTTGAATGAAATACCCCCGGACTCCTCCCCGCCGATCAGCACATCCTCGCTCATCATGTAATCGGCGATGTGGTTGAACCCGACAGGTGTTTCGTAAACCTTCAGCCCATATTTGGCGGCGAGGCGGTCGATCATGCGTGTGGTGGAAACCGTGCGGACGACCGCACCGCTCCAGCCCCGCTTCTCGACCAGGTGTTTCAGGGCGAGCGCCATGATCTTGTGCGGGTCGACAAAGGCACCGTGCTCATCCATGGCGCCGATGCGGTCGGCATCCCCGTCGGTGGCCAGCCCGAAGTTGCCCATCCCTGCGCCGATGGCGCCTGCCAGCACGCCCAGGTTTTGACCGATGGGTTCGGGATGCACTCCGCCGAAGCCGGGATTCATCTCCCCGCGCACTTCGGCGATCTCGCAGCCGGATCCTTGCAGGAAGGATTTGATCACGCCGCGTCCCGAGCCAAACATCGAATCGACTACGAACCGCTGCGGGTTGTCGGCAATGATATCCGTGTTGATGAGCGTCCGCAGGTGGTCAAAGTAGGCGGGGAGCGGGTTGAACTTTTGGATCAGCCCCATCTGGCGCGCCTTGTCGAAATCCATCAGGTTGGGGCCGCGCGCGCGTTCCTCGTTGTCGTTGATGTAGACCTCCACGCGCCGGCACTGCTCGGGCAGGGAGGAGCCTCCGTAGGACGATTTCAGCTTGACCCCGTTGTAGCGGGGCGCGTTATGCGATGCGGTGATCATCACGCCCGCGACCGCGTTGAGATTCTTCACGGCGAAGGAAACCGCCGGCGTGGGCGCATCGGCCTGGGTGAGCATGACGCTGAACCCGTTGGCGGCCAGGACGCGGGCGACATCCTGGGCGTACCGGTCCGAAAGGAAGCGGGTGTCGAATCCCACCACGATCTTTCTCGGATCCACTGCCGGGTTGGTGTAACTTCCGCTGTCCCAATGCTCCGATGCCACGGCGTCCGCGATGGCCTGCGCCACCATGCGCAAATTTCCGAATGTGAACGAGTTAGAGATGACAGCGCGCCAGCCGTCCGTGCCGAAATGAATGGTCATTACGTGAACTCCAGTTAATAAGATAAAGAAAGCGGGAGTTATCTCCCGCTCTCCGTTTGTTACGGTGAGGGTGTCAGCGTGGGCTGCCAGTTAGGCGCCGGCGTCGCCATGATCAACAAGGTTTGGATGACCCAGCCTTCCACCGTCCCGTCGCGGTCGGTGGTGAAGCGGATGTGCGCCCAGATGGCGCGATCGTATTCCTGCTTTTCGGGCAGGACTTCCACGAGATAACCGTTGACGAGAGATGTCAGGATGCGTCCGCTCGGTTCTTCGCGCACGACGACGCCATCGCCCTTGCTGGTGAATATCTTGGCATAGATCGGTGTGGGTAACGGCGAGGGGGTTGCGGTCGGTGTCTCGGGCGTGGGGAAGACCAACGTGACAGTGGATGTCGCGGTTGGAGTGTCGGTCGGGGGTTGGGGAGTCGGGCTGAACTCAGGCTGAGGTGAAAAGAGCGGGGTGAGAGTGGCAGGGATCGTGGGAGTCGCGCTCGGTATCGGTGTCGAGCCGCCGAATGGATTAACCCTTGCCGGGATGAGCGTCCAGACTCCGCTGATAAAGATCAGTGTCACGATGGCGATGAGAATGATGGTGGTACCCAGCGTGAACCCCGCCACGGTGTAGGGACGGAAGCCCATGATGAACAGGGTGATGATCCCCACGAGGATGGCCAGGGTGACATGAATAGCGAAGACCGTCAGCCCATCGGGGTAGAGTCCCTTGACGCCGCTGCCCAGCCCGACCGCCGCAGCGCTGAGCGGCAAGTAGAACTCGTAAGCCAGCATTGCGCTCGGCAGAATGGGTTTCTCCTCCGAGCGGACGATGGAGATGGGAAACAGGACCGCGCCCAGCAGCAGCACGAACAGGTCCGGCCACCACAACCGGGTATGGACGAAAGCCTGGGTCAAGGTGATGGGCATGAAGATGCGCGAAGCGAATCCGGCCAGTACACCGGCGACGAAGATCAATACGGCTCCAAGCAGAAAGCCGAGGAAAGTCTGGAAGAAGAAGCGCCAGGAACCGGTGACGGTGGCCAGCACCATGCCGACCCAGGGGGTCATGACCGGGGCGAGCAGGACTCCCAAAAAGAGCAGCGCCTGGGAATCGAGCATGTAGCTTGCGCCCAGGATGGCGCCGGCGAGGATCGAGAATATGAAGAACTCCAGCGTGGGATAGGCGCGGTGAGCCAGGTCCTCAAGAAATTCCGCACGCTCGTCCGGTGATGAGGGGATTAACCGCCTGCGCTGCCGGCGCCGGCGCGCCAGAGGCGGCGTGGGCTTGGATTCCGGGAAGACAGGCACAGAAGAGTCCGCGGCAGTATCTGACGGCTCTTTAGATGGATCTTCGGGAATGAGCGGGTTTGAAAAATTACTCATTGGGGCAATTATACTTTAGTCTGTGCAGTGAAATACTGGATGTTGCCCACCTCTTGACAGAACCAACAATCGGCATATAATCAGCGGAAATCTAAAAGACGTCGATGAGGACGAGTACGCGCAGTACGACGGACCAGAGAGCAGGCGGTTGGTGCAAGTCCTGCCCGAAACGACAGCGCAGAATGGACCTCGGAGTTGCAAGGCGAAAGAGAAGTCGAGTAGCCTGAGCCGGGACGCTCCCGTTACAGAGCTAGGATATCGGCAAATGCCCGTATCTGAAAAGAGTGAAGCTGGCTTTCTCCCGTCGCATCACCGGCGGGATTTTTGGTTAATAACCACGGCTTAATTCGGGTGGCACCACGGACTTCGCGTTCGTCCCGTCATTGGGATGAACGCGTTTTTATTTAAGCCATAAGGAGACAAGTATGAACCCTCAAGAAAGCACCGTTCGCAATACCCGCCAGGAACCTGGCATGGATGAAAAAGCCTTGCAGGAGCGCAGCTGTGAACCCGCGCTCGATTCATCCCTGCCGGCGGATGAAGTACTCACCGGCCGCATGAGCGACCTGCAAGGTTCAACCACAGCAACCCTGTTTATTCCATAAACCCAATCAATAAAAAGGAGAAATCACCATGACCGCCAACGCCAATCAAACACGTTTCCAACTCAGCGAAAATGACCTGCCGAAATTCTGGTACAACATCAATGCCGACAGCCCCGTCCCGCCGGCGCCTGTGCTGCACCCCGGCACGAAGGAACCGGTCACGCCGGATTTCCTCTCCGTCCTGTTCCCGATGGAACTCATCCTGCAGGAGATCAGCACCGAGCGCTACATCGAAATCCCCGAAGAAGTGCGCGAGATCTACAAGCTGTACCGCCCCACCCCGCTGATCCGCGCCCGGCGCCTGGAGAAGGCGCTCGGCACGCCCGCGCATATCTACTACAAGAACGAAGGCGTCTCGCCGGTCGGCAGCCACAAGCCCAACACCGCCATCCCGCAGGCTTATTACAACAAAGCCGCCGGGACGAAGGCCCTGACCACCGAGACCGGCGCCGGCCAGTGGGGCACCGTCGCTGGCGATGGCCTGCAATTTCTTCGGCATCGACCTGGAAGTCTACATGGTCAAGGTTTCCTACAACCAGAAACCCTACCGGCGCATCTTCATGGAAACCTACGGCGCGCAGGTCTTTGCCAGCCCGACCGACCGCACCCAGTACGGCCGCTCCCTGCTGGCAGAGGACCCCGAGAACAACGGCTCGCTGGGCATCGCCATCTCGGAAGCGGTGGAAGTGGCCGCCACATCCGGCGGAGCCAAGAAATACAGCCTGGGCTCGGTGCTCAACCATGTGCTGCTGCACCAGACCGTCATCGGCGAAGAAGCGCTCAAGCAGATGGACATGGCCGGCGAATACCCGGACGTGGTCATCGGCTGCGTGGGCGGCGGCTCCAACTTCGCCGGGATCGCCTACCCCTTCCTGCGCCAGAACCTGAAGGACGGGCAGCGCACCCGCCTGGTGGCTGTTGAGCCCACCGCCACTCCTTCGCTGACCAAGGGCGTTTACACCTTCGATTATGGCGATACCGCCCAGATGGCGCCGATCGTCAAGATGCACACGCTCGGGCACACCTTCATGCCGCCCGGCATCCACGCCGGCGGACTGCGCTACCACGGCATGGCGCCCAGCCTGTCGCGCGCTGTACGATGCCGGTTACATCGAAGCAGTGGCCGTGCCGCAGATCGGCACCTTCGAGGCGGCGGTACAGTTCACCAAGGCGGAGGGCATCATCCCGGCGCCCGAGTCCGCCCATGCCATCCGTGTGGCGATCGACGAGGCCCTGGATGCCAAAGCCAAAGGCGAGAAGCGCGTCATCCTGTTCAACCTCTCGGGGCACGGGCACTTCGACATGATGTCCTACCAGAAGTATCTGAGCGGTGAATTGGATGATTATGAATACCCGAAGGAAGCGATCGATGAAGCCATGCAGCACCTGCCGCAGGTCAGCCTGCCAGTCTGAATAATTCCTTCTCCTTGAAGTGGTTGCACGAAAAAAGAGGCAGGGAACATCACCTGCCTCTTTCGTTAAATTTGAGGTATTTCGCGTTAGCTTTCCGTGGTGCCGAATGCGATCACCAGCATCTGCTGGTTTAGGAACTTCGGCGGGGTCAGCTCGGTGCCGGGGACGATCTGTCCCAGAGTATAGCCGCCGGCGATCGGGAAATCCTTGCCAAAGACCTTTTGCAGCGCGGCGATCTCCTCGCCCGGCTGGGACTGCATGAGCATCTGCCAGGCGATGTCCACCAGCACCAGGGCGAATACGGGCTTGGCATCTCCCAGCGCCGTGATGGCCTGCTGGGCGGCCTTTTCTGCAGCCTCCTTGCAGGCGGTCGGAATACCGACCAGCACATAGGCATCGCTTCCGTCGCGCATCTGCACATTCATCCGCAGGCTGCCGTCCGCTTCCACGCGCAGCGGCGCGCGGATCAGCAGGTCGGAGTTTCCGGTACCCTGGTCGAGTCCGAGCGGATACAGGCGGGTGAGATGATTCAACGGGGCGAAAGCCCAGTCGCGGGTGGGATAGCCGAAAAGCCTGGCATACGTCTCGGAGGCTGGGCGTCCGTCCAGCGTCCGCAGCCAGTAGCCGCGGGAACGGGTGATGCGCGCGCGCGGACCCACGGGCTGCCAGCCATGTCCCAGGCCGATGCCCACTTTGAAATTCCCGCGGAGGAATGCTGCCGAGAGTCCGCTCGTTCCGGACTGGCTGCCTGCGATCTGGAAGGATGTGCCGGTGTGCAGTTCGCCGCTGGCCAGTCCGCCGACGACCGGCAGGTGATTCGGGATGCCGTTGCACATCTGCTCGGCGTCGCCGTTGAATCCGTCAGCAAAGAACAGGATCGACCGGGCTGGGCGCTGTTGATAGTCCAGCAGCTGCAGCAGCCGCGCGGAGATATCCTGGCTGCTCTGGGCATAGGAGGGGAACCAGTGTGCCTCCGCCTGGATGTCATCGCCGCTGAGCAGCGCCACCACAACGGACTGCGGGTGCTGCCCATCCTTTGTTAATGCAGCCGTGGTGCTGAAACCAATAATGGGCGTGGTGCCCAGCAGGCTGGCGACGCCGCTGATTACCTGCTGCGGGTCGTAGCGGTAGGGGACGATGACAATTCCAAAAGCCGACGAACTTGTCTCAAGACTGTTGAGCGCCTGATGCGCAGCCTGAAGTCCGGCCTCGCGGCCGTCCAGCGCTTGTGCATATCCAACTGCGGCGAGAAGTGCCATGGTCTACCCCTGATCAGCCTTCCGAAACCGGGACGGTGAAATGGAATGTGGTGCCCTTGCGGAATTCGCTCTCGAACCAGACTTTCCCGCCCTCATTTCGATCAAGCTGCGGGTGATGTTCAAACCCAGACCCGGTGCCGGGCGAGCGGCGCGCCTTGGTCGTCATCGGAGCGGAAGAACTTCTGGAAGATCTTCACCTGGTCCTCGGGACTGATGCCGATGCCATTGTCCTTGACCCAGATGTGAACCACTTCCCGCGCGCCCGCCGGGATCCCACTGGTTCGGGCTCTTCTCGGCGCCAACGATGATGTGCCCGCTCTCCTGGCGTGTACTTGTGGGCGTTGCTGACCAGGTTCACGATGATCTGGATCAGGCGGGTGCGGTCCGCCCAGATCTTCGGCAGGTCGGGCTTGAGCTGGACTTCGATGGTCTGCTTCTTTTCCTCGATCTGGCTTCGCGTCGAGCGGATGACATCGTCCACGACTTCGGCGATCGTCCACCGCCTTGTATTCCAGGCGCAGGCGGCCGGCTTCGATCTTGGAGTTGTCGTTCAGGTCCGTCCACGATGGTCTTCATGCGCTCGATGTTGGTGCGGATGGTGGAGAGGAAGTTGCTCTGCATGTCGTTGATCGAGCCGACCGCGCCGGCGGCCAGCAGTTCGGAATAACCCTTGATGGAGGTCATCGGGTTCTTCAGTTCGTGCGCCACGAAGGACACGAATTCGCTCTTGGCGATGTTGGCCTGCTGCACCTCGGCGTAAAGCTGGGCGTTGGAGATGGCGATGGCGGCATGGTCGCTCAGGCGGCTGAGGAAGGTCTGAGCTTCCTCGGCGAACTGGTCGGGCTGGGTGCTTTCGAGCACGAATACGCCGATGACCTTGGCCTCCCGCCGGATGGGGATGACCAGCTGGCTGCGCGCCGCGGCCAGGAAGGATTTCTCGTTTTCGTCACCGTTCAGAGGCGATTCGTTGCAGCCTGCCCGCTGGCCAGCGCTTCGACCAGCAGGGGATGGTCCAACGCGAGTGCGGTCTTCTCGTATATGGCGAGTGAGTCGCCGTATCCCTGCTGCGCCATCAGACGCACGCCCTTCTCCTGCAGGATGCCGATCAAGCCGGCCTCCGACGACGATTGGCGCATCGCCCAATCGAGCGTGATGCGCATGGCGCGCTCGACCTCCAGGCTGGCGTTCAGCTCGCGGTCGATGCGCTGCATGACGGACAGTTCCTCCACGCGGGCGGAGAGCTCCTGGTCGGTGAGGGTATACAGGCGGGCATTGTCGATGGCGACCGCCGCCTGTCCGGCGAACGCGGTCAGCAGGTTCTGTTCGTCCTCGGTGAACGGCAGCCCGTCCCGCTTGTTGATGACCTCGATCACGCCGATGACCTTGTCCTTGACCTCCATCGGCACCGCCAGGATGGCGCGCGTCACGAAACCGGTCTGCTGGTCGGGGCGGGCGTTCCAATTGGGAGAGGTCTGCACCTCGTTGACGATGACCGCTTCGCGGGTGGTGACCGCCTTGCCCACCACGCCGGAGCCCGGCGGAAGCCGCTGGCCGACCAGGTGCTGGCGACCTGCCCCGACCGTCACGCGGAAGACCAGTTCGTCGGTCTGTTCATCGATCAGGAAGAGGCTTCCCGCTTCGCAGTTCAGGATGCTGACCGCGCTCTCGAGCAGGTTCTTCAGCAGCGGCTCAAGCTCGAGGGTGGAGGTCAGCTGGCGGGTGACAGTGTTCAGCGTACTCAACTGGAGCGCGCGGCGTTCCGACTCCTGCAGCAGGCGGGCCTTGACGATCGCACCGGCAGCCTGGTCGGCAATGGCTTCGAGCAACTCCACTTGCCGTTGGCTGTAAAGGATGCTGGGATCGCGGCTGCCGATACTGATCGCACCGATGGTCTCCGCGCCGGCGTTGAGCGGTACACCGATCCAGGCGTACAAGCCTTCATTGGAGGGCGTCACGCCGAGGATCTGGCACTCGCGCAGGTAATCCTGTGTGATCAGCGGGCGGCGGAAGTTGACCACTTCCTGGTCGAGGGTGGACTTGATGGGCAGCGCCCGGTTCTCCTGCCGGCGGATGCGCTCGTCGTTCTCCAGATAAAAGCCATAGTAGAAATACTGGCCGGCATTGTTGAAGAGGGTCAGGCGGAAGTCGCTGCCCGGCACCACCTGGCTGGCCTGGGCGTAGATCAACTCGAGGATGTCGTCGAAGGTCAGGGTGATGTTGATGCCCTGGGCGACGCGCGAGAGGACGTTCATCTCGTGTACGCGCTGTTCCATGTTGGTCACGATCTGGGCGCGTTCGAGCGCCACGGCCGCCTGGTCGCAGATCGTTTCGAGGAAGGTGAGGTCCGCGGAGGAGTAGTTCTCGCCTGAAAGCCGGTCGCCCAACGCCAGCCATCCCACCAGCCGGTCCTTGCCGGGCATGGCGATGAACAGGCTGGCGCCCAGCAGCATGAGACGCGGTTTTTCTGGCTCGAGACCGACCGGCACATGCTCCCGGTCAAAGAACAGCGGCATGTGTTCGTTGCGGATCACACCGGGCAGCACGCTGCTGCTCAGGAAGCGGATGTCGCTGGTCGCGCGGCCGGTGTCGTCCGGCGAGGCGATGTACTGATCGCCAACAATATCGTAAATGTACAAGTGCAGCCGGCTGGGGAGCAGGGTGGTCATCACCTGTTCGCGCAGCACCTTGAGCACTTCAGGCAGCTGGACGGCGCTGGTCAACTGGCGGGTGAAGGTTTGCAGGTGGTCCTGGTAGGCGCGCTGGCCGCGGAAGAAGACCGCGTCCACAAATTGCTGCAGACGGATGCGCAACGGATCCAGCACCAGCACCAGCACGATGACCGTCAGCCCGATCAACAGCGGATTGTCGGCAGGGAGCACCGACCCGAAGATCAGGCTTAACGCAATGGTCAGCATGACGTAACCGACCAGGGCGATCACGATCAGCAGCGCGTAAACCACTCCGCGGCTGACGAGGTAATCGGTGCGAAGCATGCGCGCGCGCTGGACGGTGTAAGCCGTGGTCAACGGGAAAATGACAATGAAGATCAGAATGTAGGGGTTGAAATTCTGCGGGGAAAAGATGTTCGAAAGGAACCACAGCGTCATCGGACCGAAGCCGATCAGAGCGCCGATCAGGATCGTGCCGCTTTGCTGCCGAACGACTGGTGACACCGCGCCGAAGCGACGGTAGACCATGATGGCGATGAACACCATTACCGCGATGCCCACGAACGCATAGCTGAAGCGCCAGCGGTCGATAAACTCGGTGGGTTGGGCGAGGTCATAAAGCGCCAGGCTGCCATAAAGCGCCAGCAGTGCCGCCACGCCGTAACCGATCCAGCGCAAGTAGGGTCGTCCGCGCATGAACCGGGCTTCCTGCGGGAAGACCAGCCCGAGGTGGATCAGCCCCGCACCGACCATGGGCAGGACCAGTCCCCACAGGTAAAGAAAACGATGGGAGGTGTAGACGTCGAAGAGGCCGCCGGCTGCCAGGGCTGCGGAGGATGCAAAGAGGGTGAACGCGCGGCCGGAGGTTTCTGTGCGGCGCAGGTTGAGGATCCACCACGAGGTGATCATGTAGACCAGCCCCACCAGGAACGGGATGAAGAAGTAAGCGACCTGGTCGCTGAAGTTGAAGTTACTCAGGGTGACCTGGTAGGTGATCTCGCCGCCGCTCTCCACCTGGCGGAACACCGCCGGGATGGTTTCACCGGGGAAGTGGCGCAGCAGCACCTGCCGCATATCGTCGTAGCTGGCGACGGGAGTGCCGTCCAGCACCACCAGCTGGTCGCCGGGCGTCGCTCCCTGAAGGATCAGGTCCCAGTTGGCAGGGACGGGCTCCGGGTGGACGTTGTTGACGACCATCGTGTTGTCGATGAAAGCCCCGATGAACGGCGTTTGGATGTATTGGTATGCCAGAAAGGGGTAGATAAGGAAAGCGATGACCACCAGACCCTGGTAGATAAAGGTCGTGATCAGCGAAGCGCGTTCCCACCGTTGTGACAGTCCAGATGATAACGACATAGGCGAAATCCCCATTTTTACGATGACGGGAACACCGGTCAGGCTTGTTTGGTTTTCCCTGCCGCCCCCATCATTATTAACAACTCCGATGTCAGAGATATTTTAACACATCCTCGGGACTTTAATCGCCCCTGCCCGGGGATGTGCGCATAACAATGTTGTCAGGAGCACGGCGCCATGCCTGGACTACAAACAAGACCGCCTTTCATGAAAGACGGTCTTGCGGGGCGGCCAAGCGGCGGGTCAGGACGGCAGGTCCTTGAAGACTTGCCTCATTTTCACGGTGTACTCACGGAAGGCTTCCCGCCCTTGAAGTGTCATTCGGAAGGATGTGTTGGGACGCCGACCTTTGAAGCTCTTTTCCACCTCGACATAGCCGGCTTCCTCGAGCTTGCTCATGTGCGCCGAGAGATTCCCCCACGTCAGCCCGGTCTGGTTCATCAGGAAGGTGAAATCGGCGCTGTCGACCACGTAGAGCAGGGACATCACCGCCAGGCGGGCTGGCTCGTGCACCAACCGGTCCACTTCGGTCAGGGAGACGAGAGAGGCATTGACCTTATATGTCACTCATGGTTACCAGCCTCGCCCGGCAGCGGGTATTTCTTCATAAAGCGGAAGAAAAGCACCGCTCCGGGGATAATCATCAAAGCGCCGATGAGAATGGGATAGACCGGCTGGTTGAGATAGATCATCAAGAAAACGGCCAGTGCCATCATGGCAGCAATGAAGTAGCCACGTGGAAAGTCGGAGAAATAAGCGGTCAGGGTCATACCGGATATGACGAACAGTGAGCCGATCAATGCAACGGTCAGGTCCATCAGGTCCTGGCTATTCAGAAATCCGTTGACTACTGGCTCCAACTTCAGGATTGAGCCAGCCGAGTGTGGTCAGCCCAAGTGTTATCAGCTGTACCAGGACGACAAAGCTCAGGAAAATCGCCATGGTGGTCTTTTTCTTCCTGCGGATGTCCCCAAAGCGCACCTGGCCCATGCGCGGCAGGGTGATATATTTCTTGGCTGCCCAGAAGAGGCTGTAGGCAACGGACATGGCCAATATGGCCATGATGATGTTGGCCGGGCTGTACCCGCTTGCCGGGCGGTAGATGAAGATGGACATGCAGATGACGATCAGCCCAAAGTAGATGTCCCACAGGCCGTCCTCGTAGGTGGAGCGGAATGCCTTGCGTTCAATTTCCTTGAGATCGAGTTGAGTTGACATTGGTGCCTTCTTTCTTTTTGCAAATAACTTTGTATTGCAGAGTTATTTGTATTATACACAAGAAAAGGACATTGTCAAGAGGCAATTCCAAGTAACGTTAGTGTGCAAACAAATCGGTTCTGGGGATTTTATTTGGGGTGCTGGTACACGCGGACGTAATCCACGATCATGGTCTGCGGAAAGACGCTGGTCTTGTCGGGTTTTCCCGGCCAGTATCCGCCGACTGCCACGTTCATCAACAGGTAAAAATTCTGATCAAAGGGAGCGGGGAACGGGGCGTTGTTCTTAGAAGACGTAAACCACTCGGTCGCGGAATGAAACAGTACATCGTCCACAAACCAGCGGATTTCGTCCGGCTCCCACTCCACTGCGAAGGTGTGGAAATCGTCCGAGTACACTTCACCCGCAGGCAGCTCGTAAGCGCCGGAGGAGTGTTCCGCCGGGTTGCCGAAATGCAGCGTGCCGTAGGCGCGATTGGGTTCGGAGCCGATCAACTCCATGATGTCGATCTCCCCGCCCGCCGTTCCGGAACCGTAAACACCGCGCGACGGCAGCATCCACAGGGCAGGCCAGATCCCCTGCGTGGTCGGCAGTTTAGCGCGAATTTCCACCCGCCCAAATGTCCATTCACCTTTCAGCTGTGTATTCAACCGCGCCGACGTGTAATCGCGTCCCATCATATACTCTTTGATAGCCTTGATGACCAGCATCCCGTTTTCTATGTAGGCGTTGGTGGTGGAATCGGTGTAATGCTGCAGTTCGCCGTTGCCCCAGCCCGAGCCGCCTTTTTGGTGATTCCATTTTGCCGGGTCCGGAGCGCTGCCATTCGGGAGGTCGAACTCGTCGGACCAGACCAGCTCCCACGAATTGGGATCGAGGGTCGGCGTCGACGTTGGGAGAGGCTTGGGGGTGGGCGTCACGGTAGGGGCTGGCGCGCAGCCAAATAACACGACGATCATGAGGGTCGTGACGAGATGACAGGGTTTCATCATCCTGATATCCATAAAATTATTTCGGATGCTGGTACACGCGGACGTAATCGACGATCATGGTCTGCGGAAAGACGCTGGTCTCATCCGGTTTACCCGGCCAATGCCCGCCAACGGCCACGTTCATCAGCAGGTGGAAATCCTGGTCAAAGGGAGCGGGATAGGGGGCATCCTTGCCGGTCGTGAACCAATCGTTTTTTGTGTAGAAGAGCGTGTCATCCACATACCAACGAAATTCATCCGGCTCCCACTCCATTGTGAAGGTGTGGAAATCATCCGAGTAGGTCTCGCCGGCGGGCAGATCGAATGTGCCCGATGTGAATTCATGCGGATTGCCGTAATGCAGTGTGCCATAAACCCGGCCTGGCTCGCGGCCGATCATTTCCATGATATCGATCTCGCCTCCGGCCGGCCAGGTGCCGTAAACGGCTCTCGTGGGAAGCATCCACAGCGCAGGCCAGATTCCTGGCGTGTTAGGCAGCTTCGCGCGGATCTCGACGCGCCCGAAGGTCCAATCACCTTTATATTGAGTGGTCAGCCGCGCGGAGGTGTAGTCGCGGCCCATCATGTATTCCTCGATGGCTTGGATAACCAGCTTTCCGTCCTCGATATAGGCATTGCTGGTGGAATCGCTGTAATACTGCAATTCACCGTTGCCCCAGCCCGAGCCGCCCTTCTGGTGATTCCATTTCGCCGGATCCGGAGCGCTGCCATTTGGGAGGTCGAATTCGTCGGACCAGACCAGTACCCACGAATTGGGGTCAGGCGTTGGTGTTGGAGTGGGGAGCGGCTCCGGGGTGGATGTCGCCGGCGCAACCGGCGTGGGGGCGCAGCCGATCAGCAGTGAAAAAAAAGCAAGGGTTAAAAAGGCAGTCCGTTTCAGATGCTACTCGTTTCCTGCGAAGGAACCCGGTCGGGTGTTCCCAGATAACCGGCGGCAGCTCCGGATAATGCAGCAGTGACGACTCCCATCATCCCGAAGCACAACCCTGTGCCTAAACCACTGAGGTAGTAGATCGCCTGCATAGCGACATCAGCAGATAGACCGGGTATTGATCCGACTATCGGAGTAAGTCCGGAGTATTGGACGAATGCAAGGGATGCCACGGTACCCAGCAACTGGCCGACAAGTACCAGCGCTCCGGCGATGGCCCCTGCGATCGCACCTGACCGGGCACCATTTCCTTTGGTGACTGCCTTCTCCTCCCGGGCGGTCAGGAACCCTGCCGCCGCTCCCGCCAGAAAACTGGTAAAAGGACCGCAAATCCCCATTGCCGCGGAAACACAGACGTTGAGCACCAGACCAATTGAACCTGCGATCAGTCCAAATTTGATAAAAGGCTTCATGGCATTCTCCTGGCTGAAGTGATTTTCACTTCCTGTAAAAATGTGCTTGAGGATTGGAGCTTCCTGGATATTTTACCTGCTTTCCCTCCTTTCTATCTTTTGATTGGCCACGTCGCTGATTGAAATTGATTTTCCCTCCGGCGCAAAGGACAGGCCATTCTCTTTCAGGGCTTGTTTGATGATCCGGATCGCCTTCGGGCCTATGCCGTGCAGCTTCAATAATTCTGTTTCACTGATCGTTGAAAATTGCTCCAACCGTGAAATTCCCGCTGCAGTCAGGGCGCGGTGAGCGGGACTGCCGATCCCGGATGGCAGGGTATCACGTTGAGGGTTATTCTTCATAAGCGCCTGCCTTATGATTAATTATTTTTTATAAGGCATCAGGCTTAAAGCCTGACCTGCAAAGGCTACTTTATTTCTGTCATCTTGAAATCATCGAAGGAAACACTCGTCGCATTAGGTTGTTCGCCGCTCCATGCGAACACCCCGACACCTCCCGAAGCGTAGGTCGTGTCGTTCACCGAATCGACCTGCTTTCCATCCACATACAAGGTGAGTGTGCCGTCGCCACCGCAATCTGCGCCGAGACGGTAAAAGTCAGCTCCCGGGGTGATCGCGTCCGATTTCTCCCATTGACCGCCATTGGTGAGGAGCTCGTCGCCCAACAACGTGTATTTGCCGATGGCGTATTCCCCGGCACCCGTAACGGCAAAATAGTAGGATGTGTCCGTTACCTGCAGATTACAGACAATACCGAACGCTCCCGTTGAATCACTGGAACTATTGGTTACGGTCGTTTCGATATGGACGTTCTCATAGTCCGTATCATCGGGTGTGCTCCAGACAAAGTAGTTATTCTGGAGGACGGCGATAGCCAGTGCGTCGTTGAGATATTCCACGGAACTATTCTCGTCTGTGCCCGTACCCCATTGACTGCTGTCTGAAAAATCATCGGTGAGCAGCGTACCCGAACCCGGCAGGGACGGGACCTGGCAGGCCAAGACTGCCAGTGTCAGACTGGCGGCTATCAATAAAAACCTGAGCGATTTGTTGTTCATTTTAATCTCCTTGGGTGAATATTAATAAAGTGGGTAAATTTTACAGTATTTGTCTCTTAATGGCGTAGCACAAATGTACCGGGTCAAGAGATCGCTTCAGCGCCCGCCTAGCGAGCCTCGTTGCTGATGTGGCAGGGCTATTTTGAGAGCGCAACAGCCCGTTATCGCGCAACGCATGCCTGAAGATCCGAACGGCTTTGGGACCCAAACTGTGCATCTTCATGAGCTCAATCTTGGATTTTTTAGTGTGAAAACCAGACTTGAATCGAGCCTCCTGCCCGGCTGTTGGAAGAAAGCTGTTTCGGTTGATATTGCTGTTAATCGGTGGGATTTTTTTGATTATCAGCGGACATCGCATTCTGTTGAGCGTCAAGGTTTTTCATTAGCATGCTCGTTCATGAAAGTGTCAATTTCAGAACGGGTAAATACGTAGTCGGCAGGCTTGGCATTCATGCTATTGGAAACCCCCAGATTACCAATCGTATCTCCGTTGAGCGTGATGGCAGCGGTTTGTATATAGGGATTCGCAAATACCGTCATAAGGATTTGCATGCGGGCAGCAATAAGCGTGACATCACCGACTCCAAAATACTCACCCTGCAAAACCAGGTCTGCATGACCATCGCCAAAAGCAACATCGACAATTTCCAATTTATCACTTACCCAACCGTTTCTGCCATCCTTTAAAACAGCTTCCATTGCATTCTTGAGGTTGGCGGCAGTATTGGGGCTGTATGTGATGTCAGATAGTGTTGGAGCGAGGATGTACATATCTGGCATTATCACCACGCTTCCTTCGGGTCGGGGATCCTCCGCAATTGTTACAAAGTAGTAGTAAATAATCTGCTCGGACATCGGGGCGGAAGGGTCTGAGAACACCAACGGGGTGGGCGAGGTGGATGTCGTAGCAGGTGAAACAGGTATTGTCGCAGGATTTGTGTCAGGGCTTGTTGTCACTGCAGTACTCACTGTGACCGAAGCTGTTTCCGCCGCATTTGTTGGGCTTGTTGTAGGTGTTGAAATGAAACTGTTACAGGATGCCAGTATTGCTGTGGCCAGGAATATAGGAATTAATGTTTTACCGAGGGTTTTCACTTTTTAATTTCCTTCAAGGTTGTATATGGAGCTACCCAACGGTTTTTTAGTTTATCCTTGGCGATCGCTTGTCTTTGATGTTTTCTCAAAGGCTTGTCCCTTTGCTCTTGCGGAGCTCAAGGGTCTGCCCCGCTTTTACCGATGACTTGCTTCACTAGTCATATCCTTCAGGGTTCTCTTGGCCAGCAAGTATAGCCCGGAAATCGGTTAGTGCCTCATCAAACGAATCGGAGTCGAACTCGTCAAAACTTTGTTCGCGCGGAAGTAAGATATTGAGGCAGTGCATTGCCATTCGTACCTGCATACGTCTTTGAAATGCCACATCGTTAGTGTAACCTGTTTCTTTTAGAAAACTTTCTCGCAGCTCGGGCGGATAATACCACCAAAGCGTTGCGCCAATATCAACCGCTGGGTCATCCATCGACAGGGACTCTAAATCTATCAAATAAAGTATCCCATCCGTTGAGACGAGCCAGTTTGCATTGCAAATATCGTTGTGCGATGCAACCAGGCCTGTTCCCTTAAAACCTGCAACTTGCTGTCGGAGATAATCCAGGCTTTCATCAATAAAATCAGCGACTTCTGGAACTTGCACTTTGTAGCGTTCCCATTTTTTCTGGAGGCGGGTCAGTGAATCCAAACCCACAACGCAATAAAGGTCGGAAGAAGCTGCGGGGAGAACCTTTTTGACGGCGGCGCTATGGTGCAAAAGGCTGATGGCTGATGCGAATTGTTCGAGGCGGGTATGGTAATCTCTCCGTGAAGGTCTTTTACCAGCAATGCAGGGTTGAACAATGATAGTTGTGCCATCTCCTAACTGCCCCGCAACCAGCACCTGTGGCGTTAAGCCAATGGATGCCACCGCTTGATACTTTTCTACTTGCACGCCTAACTTGATGAAATAAGTCTGTCCGTTGCATTGTGCAAAGTAGGTTTCACTCCCGCTTCCAATGGGAAGCGTTAATTCCCAAGAGTGAACTGAGATATGTTGTTGTAGAAAAGTCTGAACTTCTTGCTGATGTTTCTTTCTGTTTTGCATGATAACTCTTGCGATACTCAGAAGAGCCCTGTCTTTCACGAGCGGTTTAGCGGTTTGCGACTCGCCCCGCTTGTCCTGCGATCTTAGGGGACGCTTTGTTCGGAAGCTTGTTTCACGCACGTCTTTTTTACAGACCAACTTTCTTGCGTTGGAAATCCACTGCACCGGACTTGTTAAAGAACCAATCTCCCAATTCGGGCGATAGTTCCTTTACCGCATAGAAGAGACGCTGGGGGGTTGAATTGACGACAATTTCCAGGGTATTGTGTTCGATTGCCTTTACTACTGCATTGGCGACTTGTGCGGGCGTGCAAGATCCCACGGCCTTGGGCGGGATAAGACCAAATCTTGCGAACATCCCGACATCGGTAATGTACCCCGGAAAGATGGTTGAAAAGCGCACTCCTGTATTCGCCAGTTCCAAACGTAACCCTTGTGTCCACTCATCCAGCCCTGCTTTGGTTGCACCGTATGTCGCTGCGTAAGGACCACCACTTTTGGCAGCAATCGAAGCCATGTTGACGATATGCCCCATTTTCTTTTCGAGCATGTGAGGAAGAATGAGATAGGTCAACTCCATGGGGGCAACAAGATTCACTTCGATGGTTTCCTGGATTCTTTCCCACGGCAAACTCAGATAGGCTCCTTCGGTCTCCAACCCCGCATTGTTGATGAGAATATCGATCGCACCAAATTTCTCCAGGACAGTTGACACAAGGCGGTGACGATGGTCAGCTTGCGCCAGGTCAACAGCCACAGTTATTGTTTGCACATCGTATTTTCCGAGGGATTTAGCAACCTGGCTCAAGCCTTCTTGTGAGCGTGCGGCGAGAGCAATGTGAGCGCCTCGTCTTGCCAAGGTCTCAGCAATGACGGGACCGATTCCTCGAGATCCTCCGGTTAGAAGGATATACTTGCCGTTTATTTGAGTCATTTCTTGCTCCTTCCTAGAACGATGGCAATCGTTGGTTACAAGATTTCTTAAATTATTAGCCGCCTAATGGAATGGTTCAGCGGCAGCCGGTGTTGGGAACTTTATTCTACCTTCGGAGGGCCTTGACGAATGCGCTCGATAACCATTTCCCTCGATGCGTCCCATAATTCTTCAATCCACCAAGTAACGCCAGCCTCTTTCAAGGGTAATACCTTATCTCTTAGTTCGGCTTTTTCCATTTTAGACGTTTTACCACCAATCACAATATCAAAGGGTGTGTTCAAAGTGCGATTGGCTTCTACATGGGCTTTCATTTCACGGATATCTTGCGGTTTTACTTCTTCGGGTTTTCCATCCGCCCCCCATTTTTCTGCAAATAGTCCATCACACTTGAGAATGCGTTGTTTTGACTTCTCCCGCGGCCAGATCAAAGGAACCCAAATCGGTATTCGCGGTTGTTGGACAGGTTTTGGGGGATAGTACTGCTCATCCAGCAAGGTCAGTTTTACATGATAATGTTTTCCGTCATAGTCAAACTTCTTGCGTTGATACAGTTGGCTCAGAATATCGATAGTTTCATCCAACATCTCAGCACGAGTCTTGGCTTCAGTCACTTCATCAGGAAAGCCCTGCCAACCCATCCAAACCGCACCTGTTCCCAAACCTAAAATCAAGCGGCCATTTGACAATTGATCTATCGCAATCGACTCACTGGCAATTTTCCACGGACGTCTGAGCGGAACCGGGATAATCATTGTGCCTAATCTGATCCGGCTGGTTGTCATCGCTGCCGCTGCAAGTGCTATCATCGGATCTTCGCACCAAATCGCGTCGCCCAAGAAGCAGCCATCCCAACCTACATCTTCTGCCAAGCGTGCTGCCTCTGCAACCAGTCTGGTTTCATTGTAGGGTAAAGCTAAACCATATTTCATTGTCAAGCTCCATTCCTTAATTAACGCCAAACGGACTTGCCCCGCATGGTTTATGTCGGGGTTGCGATTCGCCACGCCTGCCCCGATGGTCCCGCGTTTTAAGCGGGGCGTTCGCTTGTCCCCTAAAGGGGATTGCGGGGTCAGATGCATTATCCCCGCGATCTTCGGGGACGCTCTATTGAGCGCATTCATTGGACTCGCGGCACCTGTGCTGGCGGATTCTCTAAGCAAGTTTCACAGACACCATTCTCCATGTGAGGAGGATCGGCATTAGGACAGGCCCATTTTTGACATCGGGCGCATTGAACTAGTTCAGTTGGCACATTGTAATCTACTACAAGAAATGAACTATAGCATTGTCCATTCTCTCCATAATCATCCCAGTATTGGTAAGGTTTTGGACTAGGTTTTCCACAAATATGGCATTGGAAGCGTGCTTGATGTTGTTTCAAACGTTCTGGTTCTTGTGCCTGATATATTCTATCTTTTCTCTCATTGATTTCAGTAGAGACAACACCATAAACTGTCATAGCTAGGAAAGCAAGCCATATGACACCTAAACAAATTCCATAAGTTAAGATCTGCTGTAAAACTTCATTTTGGCTTTGATTGTATAACCAGATTAGGCATGAGAATACGATGATGGAAATAATCACAATAAAGACTAAGCGAAATGGAAAACCTTCCTTTTTCATCATTTATAACCATGCTATTCTATATTTTGTATTTGCTAATTTGTCAGCGCCCAACTAGGGGTTATCCCCCTGTAGGAGACTTTACGGACGGCATATTGGCTTATGGACAATCCGTATAATGTCCGAAAGCCTTTAGGAAGTTGTTCCCAATGGGAGGACTTTAGCGTCGCAGATTGTTATTTTTATGAGAAAATTATAGCATGTCGACAAATCAAACAGGGCGACCCTATGGGTCGCCCTGTTTGATTTGTCCTGCCTTGATAGCGTTCAGAAAACTGGCGCTCTCAATGGAAAAGCCTTGCGAAGATCGACGCAGTTTCCCCGGTCGTTAAAGTAGCTGGTCGAGTAAATCCATCATTTCTTTGTCACCCCCGGCAGGCGGTATCCAGTCGACCTGGATAACCTCGACCTGCTCGTTTTCCATCCCTTTCAGAGTTCAATTTGCGCTTTCAACATCCCATTCTGCGGATCGATCTCGAAAGACGTAAAGCCGGTGGCCTTGCACAGTTTTTGCATGGCATCGTTGTCCGGCGACATCAAGGCGATGATGGTTTTGATCTTCTCGTCGCGGCCGATGCGGATGCTGCGCGCCAGAAGTTCCTTGCCCAGACCCTTGCCCTGGTAACGGTCGGAGATCAGCATGGTGAACCGGGCCTCCTCATCTGTGCCGCGCAGCTTGCTCAGGCGGGCGACGCCCATGATGACGTTCTTCCCGTTCTCATCGCCCTCGGCCACCAGGGCGATCTCCCGGTCGTAATCGTTGTGGGTCATGCGCGCCAGGCGTTCATGAGTGGTCCGTGTGCTGACCCCCAGCGGAGAGAGATAGCGAAGATAAACGGTCTTTTCAGAGAGCGAGGCATGGAATTCGCGCATCGGCATTTCATCTTCTGCGCCGGATCGGGCGGATCACCACCTCCGTCCCGTCCTTCATCTTCCATGAGGTGACATATTGGTTGGGGTAGGGGCGGATGGCCAGCCTCGGCAGTTCGCTCTCATTCATCAGCCTCGTGGATCACCACGCGCGCATCCAGTGCCAGCAGGCCGGTCGTGCGAAGCCAGCAGCGGATTGATGTCCAGCTCCTTGATCCAGTGCTGCTCGGCAACCAATTGGCTGAAATGCACCAGCAGCTGCTCCAGGGCGGCGATATCCACCGGCGGGCGTCCGCGCACACCTTTGAGCGCCTCGAAAATCTTTGTGCGCTCGATCATGCGCCGGGCCAGCGTGGTGTTCAGCGGGGGTAATCCTAACGAGCGGTCCTTGAAGACCTCCACCAGTTGACCGCCCATGCCGAACAGCACGACCGGTCCAAACTGCGGGTCGATGCTCGAGCCGATGATCAGCTCGTAGGCATCCGTCAGCTGGATCATGGGCTGGACGGTGACGCCCAGGAAATCGTTCGCGCTTGGACGCCTGCTCTGATCTGTTCAAACGCGGACCGCACGGCCTGCGCATCCTTCAGGTCCAGCTGCACGCCGCCCACGTCGGTTTTATGGGTCACGGTTTCCGAATGGAGTTTGAGCACCACCGGGTAACCCAGCTTTTCCGCTTGTCTCGACCGCCTCGTCGGCTGTGGCGGCGATGATGGTGGGAACCGTCGGGATGCCGTAGGCAGCCAGCAGCTGCTTGGACTCGGCCTCGGTCAGCAGGAGACGCCCGGACTTGCGCGCCTTGTCGATGATGGCAGAGGCCGCCTCATGGTCCACGCTTGACAGCGGAGTCCTGGGGCAGGCTGACCGTTTCGTAGAGCGCCTTCAAGTTGTCGGTAAATTTCCACATATACGCGAAGGCTTCGGCGGCCGTATCGGGATACATGAAGGTCGGGATGCCGGCCCGGTTGAGGACCGACTCGCCGGCGGCGATGTCCTGCCCGCCCGACCAGGATGCCAGGATGGGCTTGTCGTAGCTCTTGGCATAGTCTTTGAGGGCCTTGGCGGTGGCGGTGGGATCGGTCATGGCCTGGGGAGTGAGCACCACCAGCAGGCCGTCGCTTTTCTCGTCCTGCAGCGGCAACCTGCAGAGCCTGGGCATATCGCTCCGGAGAGGCATCCCCCAGGATGTCCACCGGGTTGTTGTGGCTCCACTGCGGGGGCAGGAATTCATTGAACTTCTGCATGGCCTCCGCGGATATTTCCGCCAGCTTTCCGCCGCTGGTGAGGAGCGCGTCCACCGCCAGCACGCCGGGCCCGCCGGCGTTGGTCAGGATGGTCAGGTGCGGACCCTTGGGGCGCGGCTGCTTGGACAGCACTTCGGCCATGGAGAAGATCTCGCCGATGGTGTTCACGCGCAGCACGCCGCAGCGCCGGAAGGCGGCTTCGAGCACCTCGTCCGAGCCGGTCAACGAACCGGTGTGGGAGGCGGCGGCGCGCGCCGCGCCTTCGGTGCGCCCGGGCTTGATGACGATGATGGGTTTGGCCAGCGCCACTTCCCGCGCCGCCGACATGAAGGAGCGCGCATCGCCGATGGTTTCCATGTAGATGACGATGCTCTGGGTGCTCGGGTCGTCACCCAGGTGGTAGATCAGGTCACCCCAGTCCACATCCAGCATGGAGCCGATCGAGACGAAGGCTGAAAAGCCGACATGCTCCTTGAAGGACCAGTCCAGCACGGACGTGCACAGCGCGCCTGACTGGCTGATAAAGGCCACGCTGCCGGGGTTGGCGGTCGCTGTCGCAAAGGTGGCGTTCAGTCCGGTGATCGGATTCATCACCCCCAGACAGTTGGGACCGATGATGCGCATCCGTCCCCGCCGGGCACGTTCCAGGATCTGAGCCTCCAGCACGGCGCCTTCCGGTCCGACCTCCTTGAAACCCGCCGAGATGACAATGGCTCCCTGCACACCGGCTTCCACGCATTCCGCAATGATATCCGGGACCGTGGGGGCAGGCGTGACAATGACAGCCAGGTCGACCGGGTCCGGCAGGTCGCGGATGCCGGGGTAGGCTTTGATGCCCAGGATGTTGGCCCGCTTGGGGTTGACGGGAAAGACCGTGCCCCCGAAGGGGCTGCTGATCAGGTTCCAGATGACGGTTCGGCCGACGCTTCCCGCCTTTTCGGTGGCGCCGATCACGGCGACGGTTTTGGGCGTAAAGATGGGCTGCAGCGAGCGGGGTGTATAACGATAGACATCGTGGGCGGGGTCAAGAATATTCTTGGTTTGCGGATCGATTGGGACAGCCATGTTCTCATCCTTTCATATATGTTTATATTATACACAGGGCAGCCCATCGGGCTGCCCTGTGTATAATGTCTACCCTTTACTCCCTAATGAATACTAAATATCCAGGTTGCGCACCTTCTTGGCGTGCGTCTGGATGAATTTTCGTGCGCGGGTCAACCGCGTCGCCCATCAGCATGTCAAAGGTGCGGTCGGCTTCGGCGGCGTCGTCGATGGTGACCACCAGTAGCGTGCGGTTGGCGGGGTTCATCGTGGTCTCCCACAATTGCGACGGGATTCATTTCACCCAGACCTTTATAACGCTGCATGGTGGCTTTTTCCGCGCCTGGCACCAAGTTCTTTCATCTTCTTGTCCTTGTCTGCATCCGTGTAGCAGTAATGGACTTGATTCTTGTACGCGATGCGGTACAGCGGCGGCTGGGCAATGTAGAGATGGCCCTCTTCGATCAACGCCTGCATGTAACGGAAGAAGAAGGTCAGCAGCAGGGTGCGGATGTGGCTGCCGTCCACGTCGGCATCGGTCATGATGATGACGCGCCCGTAGCGCAGTCCGCTCACGTCGAAGTTGTCGCCGATGCCCGTGCCGAGAGCGGAGATCAGCGCGCGGACCTCGTTGTTGCCGAGGATCTTGTCCAGCCGGGCGCGCTCGGTATTGAGGATCTTTCCGCGCAAGGGCAGGATGGCCTGGAAGTGCCGGTCGCGTCCCTGTTTGGCCGAGCCGCCGGCCGAGTCACCTTCCACGATGTACAGTTCGGTCTTCTCGGGATCGCGCTCCGAGCAGTCCGCCAGTTTGCCGGGCAGGGTCAGGACTTCCAGCGCGGACTTGCGGATGACCAGGTCGCGCGCCTTGCGGGCGGCGTCGCGCGCGCGGGCGGAGGTGAGACACTTCGCCACGATGGCCTTGGCCGCCTGTGGATTTTCCTCAAGGAAGGTGCTGAACGCCTCGCCCACCACCTGCTGGACGTAGGTCTGCACTTCGGGATTCATCAGCTTGACCTTGGTCTGCGACTTCAAACTGCGGGTCGGGGTGTTTCACTGAAACGATGGCGGTCAGGCCTTCGCGCGTGTCGTCGCCGGAGAAGTTCGGGTCGGCATCCTTGAGCAGCCCGCTCTTGCGGGCGTAATCGTTGACCACGCGGGTCAGCGCGGCGCGCAGGCCGGTCATGTGCGTCCCGCCGTCGATGGTGTTGATGGTGTTGGCGAACGAGTAAACCGACTCGGTGTAAGCGTCGGTGTACTGGATGGCGGCCTCGATGCCGATGTTCTCGATCTGCTTCTCGACGTAAACCACGGGGTGCAGGGTGTCGCGGTTGCGGTTGAGGTAGCGCACGAACGAGATGAGCCCGCCCTCGAAGTAGAACGTCATCTCGCGGGAGTTGCGCTCGTCCACAAAGCGGATGGTGGTGCCGCGCGTGACGAACGCCATCTCGCGGAATCGCTGGGACAGTGTATCGAAGCGGAAGTCGAGGTCGTCCTTGAAGATCTGCTTGTCGAACTTGAAGGTGGTCTTGGTGCCGGTATCCTCGGCCTTTTTCAACTTGCCGATGACCTTGACCGCTTCCTTGGGGTAGCCGCGCTCATAGCGCTGGAAATGAACCTTGCCGTCGCGCTTGACTTCGACCTCGCACCACTCCGAGAGCGCATTGACCGCCGAGACGCCCACGCCGTGCAGACCGCCGGAGACCTTGTACCCGCCGCCGCCGAACTTGCCGCCGGCATGCAGCTTGGTCATGACCACTTCCAGGGCGGATTTCTTCTCCGTCGGGTGCATATCCACCGGGATGCCGCGTCCGTTATCGATGACGGTGACACTCGAATCGGAATGGATGATGACATCGATTTGTGTGCAGGATCCCGCCAGCGCTTCATCGATCGAGTTGTCGACCACTTCGTAGACCAGGTGGTGCAGGGCCTTGATATCCGTGCCGCCCACGTACATGCCGGGCCGGCGGCGGACCGCTTCAAGTCCTTCCAGGACCTGGATGCTGGTTGCATCATAATTATTGGTTTGTGCCACTGGGTTTCCTCCGGAAGATTCAGGCGCGCGCAGAGGTGGCCTGAGTCTTGAATTTTTCCATAACCTGCTGCAGCCAGGTGTTCACATTGCGATAATAAACGAAACTGGCTGCGATCAATGCTGATGAAATGAAAGCGTGTCCTGCGATTCCGACCAGCGTCATCCACGAGCTGGTAGGCGGCACCTGCCACAGCTTGGTCAGCCCCTGGTTGATCAGGAAGGCGCTGAGAATGAATAGTCCGCTGGCGGGCAGGGTAAAGCGCATCATGCGCAGGCTGCTCATCAGCGATGCAGCGGCATTCTGGCCGTAGGCGAAGATGCCGTGCGCTGAAAAGAAAATGGCGGGCAGTGTCCACAACAGGAAGAACAACCCGAGCAGCATGACGAACTGTGCCAGCCCAGCGCTGAACAGGCTCAGCATACTCAGCAGCAGCGCTGCCGGGATAGCCACTGCGAATCCGGCCAGGATCCACATAAGCGAAAGTACGATCGTCTGCCAGACGGCATGGGCGGTGTGACGGAACGACGCTTCGCCCGCCGCAGGTTGCGTCACGTTCGAGACCCACTTGTAGTACACGCCGCCGCCGATCCACCCTGTGAGAGTCAACACGATCCACCCGCCCATGAGCTGCAGGGTGTTCTGGAATTCCACCCAGACTGCCGTGCCGAACGGGTTGGTCAGGGGCATGGTCCCTGCCAGCAGGCTGGGAATGCCGACCGGCAGCGTGCGAAAAACGCTGAACAGGTTGAATTCCCGGGCGAACTGACGAATGATCTCCTGGATCATGGTCGCTTCGGGGGAAGCCGGGAGCGCCTGGAAGGCGGCGACGAAGGGCTTCAACACCGCCTCGATCCTCAGGTGCGGACCCAGCCACAGGTACAGGTCCAGCAGAACGGGGATCAGGATGATGCTGGCATGGCTGGCAGCGGCGTCGAAACCGGCCGCCAGGGATGCGATCAACCCCGGGGGGGGAGGCAGGGCTTCCTTCTTCAATTCTTCCATAACCAGTCAATTTTACCACATGTAAAATGACGGGTAAAATCGGGCTAGTTAATGAAGAAAGCCGCCTTCCAAGGGGAATCTCCCGGATGATGCGTATCTTGGCAGACGGGATTGAGACAGGTACAATGAATTATGCAAGAGCATCGGCACCTGCCCGATTCCAACCGGCTGAGCGTCCTGACCGCCGTCATCCTGCTCGCCTACGCGCTGACCCGCCTGATTGCCCTGCCGCCCCTTGCCATTCAGACCAGCCTGTTGGGGGTCGACATGAGCTTCCAGGTCAGTTCGAGCGCCGTGGTCTCCTTCCTGGTTGCGGGATTGACCGCCACGGGCATGGATTGGCTCCTGCGCAGCCACCCTCACCTGGATAATAAAAACACGCTGGAGCATTGGATCCTCCCCGCGCTGACAGCCTGGATCATCGGAATCTCCATTTATTCCCTGTCCGACAGCACCCTGTGGTGGCTGGCCTTCCTGCTGGGCGGCGTGCTCCTCGTACTCATCTGCATCGCGGAGTACGTGGCCGTGGACCCCAACGATTCGCGTTACGGGGTGGCTGTCGCCTCACTGACCGGCCTGTCGTTTGTGCTGCTGCTGGTGCTGATCACCGCGTTGCGGGCGGTCGGCATGCGGCTGATCGTTTTTCTGCCGCCCCTGTTCATGGCAGTCTGGCTGGTGAGCATGCGCACACTGCACCTGCGCCTTGGAGGCAGGTGGGAATTTTTTTGGTCCCTGGGTATCGCGTTTGTCGTTGCCCAGCTGGCTGCCCCCCTGCATTACTGGCGGATATCCCCTCTCCAGTTCGGACTGCTGCTGCTTGGGCCGGCTTATGCGCTGACCAGCCTGGCGGCCAACCTCAATGACGCTCAGCCTTTCCGCCGCGCCATGACCGAGCCGCTGGTTGCCCTGGCCATTGTCTGGGGATTATCCTGGGTTAGTTAACGGGATGGACCGCATCGTACTGACTCAGGGGCATTGGGACGCAATGCGCGGTCAGGTGTCGGCAGGCGCTCCCCTCGAGTTCGTGCGGGCTGCTTGCCGGAACCGGGGAAGTTATCCTGCAGGTGATTCCCGTCCCCAATGCGCTGCAGAGTCCCACCCGATTCAGGTTCGACCCTTATGCGCAGCTGGCAGCCTTCGAACAGATCGAGCGCGACGGGATGGAGTTGCTGGCCATTTACCATTCCCACCCGAAGGGACCGCCGCACCCGTCCCCGACGGATATCGCCGAAGCGGCCTACCCTGTGGCAACGATCATCTGGTCGCTGCAAGGAGATGCCTGGGATGCGCGCGCTTTCTGGATCGAGAACGGCGCCTTCGACGACGTTTCGCTGGTAATTACCAAGTAACTTGGATGGTATTATTGGGTTTATTATTAAGACTCTCGCCGGAGGATTTTCACATGCATATTTTTGTAGCCTTTAGTTTATTGTTGCTTGGTTATTTGATGGGTTCCATCCCGTTTGGACTGATCATTGTCAAATTGAGAACGGGCAAGGATGTGCGGACGATAGAAAGCGGACGCACAGGCGGGACCAATGCCTACCGTGCCGCTGGCAAGTGGGCTGGGGTCTTAACCGGTCTGATGGATGGAGTCAAAGGTTTGGTGGCGGTCTGGCTGGCAGCTTACCTGGCAGAAAAGCTTGGAGGCGCACCGATCTGGCTGGTGTTTGCCGGAGTGGGTTCGATCCTCGGCCATAACTACTCCATTTTCCTCGCGGAACGCGGAGAGAACGGACGCTGGCGACTGCGAGGCGGGGCGGGAGGCGCGACAGCCGCCGGCGCTGCTGCCGGCTTGTGGTTCCCCTCCATTTTCTTCATCCTTCCCGGCGCGCTGGCTACGCTATATTTTTCAGGCTATGCTTCCGTGGCGACCCTGTCGGTGCCGCTGATGGCGCTCGTCGTATTCGCAGTCCGCGCTTATATGGGAATTGGCCCCTGGGAATACATTCTCTATGGTGTTTTGGCGGAGTTGATCCTGCTATGGGCTCTGCGTCCCAACCTCCGGCGCTTGATGGATGGCACCGAGCGCTTGGTCGGTCCACGCGCCAAACGCCGTGCGGCGAAGGCTGCCGCTGAGAACGGGGAAAACAGTGAAGTGTAGCGGACATTAACGGATAAACACACAAAAAGAGGAGCGATCGCCGCTCCTCTTTTTTATCCTCTTGCTTGTGACAATGTGACGTTATTCTTCGTCCTCGTCCCCGCCATTCTTCTTGTCCAGCATTTGCTTGTACAGCGCGCGAACGTTACGTTGGTGGAGTGAGATGGCCAGACCGCCGAGCGCCACGCGGCTCTTGCCACACTCTTCGATGTTGATCTCGTCCAGGTACTCATCCGGCGACTTGCGTTTGGAGGCCGCCTTGACGTTCTTGCGCAGCGATGAGATGTAATTCAGGTTCTCCTTCACTGCCGAGTCGATCTCTCCGCGAAGGATGATATCGCCGTGCCCCTGGATGATGTTCTCCAGCCCCATGCGCCCCATCTTCTTGATGGAGGCAGCGATTTCGTCCAGATCTCCGTCGACAATGTAGGGGAGCGGCATGAAGGCGTCGCCGGCGAACAGGATGCGGTCCTCCTCCACCAGCACGGACACTCCGTCCGGGCTGTGGCCGGTGGCAGGCATCAGAATCAGGTTCTTCTTGCCCACGCGCAGGGTGAGTTCACCCTGTTCGAAGGTCAGGTGGGGGAGTACGATCTTCACCTGCTTCAGAGCGGGATTCTGCTTTCGGGCGGCTTCCAGGGACGGCACACCTTTTTCCGCCAGCAGTTCGCGGCACAGGGCGTGCGAAATGATGGTCGCTCCGGGGAAGAAACAGTTGCCCCAGGTGTGGTCCGCATGATAATGCGTATTGATGATGTATCTTACAGGCGTGTTCAGTTCGTGTTCGATGAATTCACGAATGGCAAGCGTCTCCTCAGGGAGGGCAAGCGTATCGATCATCACTGCCCATTGAGGACCCGCCACCACCCCTGCTGTAACCTGCGCATAGACTTCGCTTTGGAACCAAAAGACGTTTTCCGAGACACGTTCGCGATGCATAGTTTTCCTTATAATTTGGATTGTCACAAACATAGCATATTCGAGGGTGAAAATCAAGTCCGATGGGTGAATCGGGCAAAAATCCCCCTTAAGTGGGGTGTTTTTCGTCTTTCCAAACGCTTGCAGCCTTTCTTTTCTCGTGATATATTTGTGATTGTATGGATGAGTTGGTCCTCCTGGTAACATCACAGACCAGCCTGGAAGACGTTGTCCGTAAAGCCCTGACTGAAGTGGGGAAGTATGACCTTCGGGCAACAAACGATTTTAACAAGATAATTGAAGATCATCAGCAACAGCACATCGCTGTGGCTTTGTTGGATGCTGAACTTGAAGAACAAGGAGTATCGATTCTCGACGTGGGCCGCGCGCTCCGTCAGCTCAATGACAAGGTTCAGATCATTGTCATCACGAACCCCAGGAGCTGGCTGACCGAGGAAATCAATGAACTCGCCCCGCGCGGATACATCTCCAAACCGCTTGATGCGGCGGAGTTGGCGAAAATGATGAATAACGGAAAACCAACCAACCCCAAAGTTGAACCCGCCTCCCAGAGGTCTGTTCCCGTTGAAGTGTCCGCGGAGATCCCCTGGCTGCAGGATATTAACCGCGCCGCCCAGCATCTCACCCGGCTGACGCTCGAGTTGTCCGCCCAGGCCGCGCTGATCACTCTCAACAACGAGTTGTGGGCTTATGCCGGCCAGCTCTCGAAAGCAGCCGCCCAGGAAATTTCACAGACCATTCAGAAATACTGGGATCACGAAGAGAAGAGCGACCTGCTGCGCTTCATCCGGCTGGAAGCCACACACGCCGAACACATGCTGTATGCCACGAGGCTGTCGCCGCAGATGATCCTGGCGCTGGTCTTCGATTCCGAAACCCCCTTCAGCACCATCCGCACCCAGGCCGGAAAATTAGCCGGTTCGCTTGCCGCCACTCCACCGGTGGAAACACACCGCGAGGAGCGCCGGCGGGAGGCCGAGGACACCCCCGACCTGCCGCAGCTTTCCGAGGTGCTGTCGGATGTCCCGCCGCCCAACCCCACCCGGCTCGAATCGAGCTGGGAAACGATCGCCTTTGAGCAGGAGCAAACTGCGCCCCCGGCGGCATCATTCAGCGTGGAGACGAATCCACCCATCCAGCGCGGACCGTCGGATGGCGATTACGAGATTCGAGAATCCCGACCTGTACTTCGACGAGGCGGCGCTGGCCGTCACCCGCAAGCATATCCCAACGCCGGACGAGATGGCGCAGTTCGCTGTCACCCGCCGGCACACCGTGGATGAACAACGGCAGATCGAAGAAGCCGAACAGCGCACCACCGCTCCTGAAGGCGCGCGCAAGATCGTGCTCGAGCCCGTCTCGCCGTCACTTTACAACCTGAGCTATGCCTGCCTGCTGATCCCGCGCTTCGACCGCCACTACCTGACCGGCGACCTGGCAGACCGGGTAACGAGCTGGATGCAGGATGTCTGCATCGCCTACGGCTGGCGGCTGGAACATCTCGCAGTGCGCCCCGAATATCTGCAGTGGATCGCCAATGTCCCGCCGTCGGTTTCGCCCGGATTTATCATGCGCATCGTGCGCCAGCAGATCTCCTCTCGCATCTTCGCTGATTTCCCGAAATTCGCCAAGGATAATCCCTCGGGTGACTTCTGGGCTCCGGGCTATCTCATCATGGGCGGCCCGCAGCAGCACCCGCCCAAGCTGATCAAGGATTTCATCGCGCAGACGCGCCAGCGGCAGGGGATCACGCGCCCGCCGCGATAAAGATTTCACCGTTGCCACACTGGGGCAGGTCGATCAGACCTGCCCTTATTTATTCGAATCAGGATAGAATTTACTGACCACTATTCTGGAGAAAACGATGCCGCCCACCCTTTATCTGATCGACGGCCACGCACTCGCTTACCGCACCTATTTCGCGCTCAGCTCCACCGGCGGCGGGCGCTGGCAGACCGCCAGCGGCGAACCCACTGCCGGCGTATACGGATTTGCGTCCGTGCTGATGCGCTTATTGAAAAACGAGAAGCCTGATTACCTGGCGGTGGCGTTCGACACGGGCAAGACCTTCCGCGACGAGATATTCCCGGAGTACAAGGCTACGCGCGCCAAGATGCCCGACGACCTGCGCCCGCAGATCGAGCGCATCCGCCAGCTGGTGGACGCCTTCAACATCCCTCGCCTCGAAATGGAAGGGTTCGAAGCGGACGACGTCCTTGGCACGGTGGCGCGGGTGGAATCAGCGGGAGGGCTGGGGGTCAAGATCATCACCGGCGACCGTGACCTGCTGCAGCTGGTCGGCGGCGGGGTCATTGTCAACCTGCCTGAGGGTAAACTCTCCGACGCGAAGGATTACATCACCGATGCCGACGTGGTCGCGAAGCTGGGCGTCCCGGCGCACCTGGTGGTGGATTACAAGGCGCTGGTCGGCGACAAATCGGACAACATCCCCGGCGTGCCGGGCGTGGGCGAAAAGACGACGCAGGAACTCTTCAAAGTTTACAAATCACTGGACGACATCTACGCCAACCTCGAGATGATTCCCCCCAAGGTGCGGACGAAACTCGAAGCCGGACGCGATTCCGCCTACATGAGCCGCGAGCTGGCAGCCATCCGCACCGACCTGCCGATCAAGATCGACTTGACGCATGCGAAGGCTGACAACTTCGACCCGGCAAACGTGGAAAAACTTTTCCGCGAGCTGGAATTCCGCACGCTTGTCGCCGAGCTGGCTTACTTCAGGAAAAACGGAATAACGCCTTCCGGAAAAAAGGGCGGCGGACAGATGGCGATGTTTGCTGAAACTGCCGCTGAGACCGTGAAAGTGGAACGGCCGCCGTCATCGCTAAAGGTTACCGTAATAGATACGGAAGCCAAGTTGAAAAAACTCGCCACGGAGTTGAAAAAAGCGGATGTCATTTCTTTTGACACCGAGACCACCTCCACCGAAGAATTGGAAGCTCAGTTGGTCGGCATTTCGCTGGCGGTCACAGACGGGGAGGGGTGGTACATCCCGGTCGGGCACAACGCCGGTCCGAACCTGCCGATCGACCAGGTCGTCGATGCGCTGCGTCCGGCAATGACGAATCCAAAGATTCCCAAGATCGGACACAACGTCAAATACGATTACCTGGTCCTGGTGCGGTATGGATTGAAGGTGTCACCGCTTGGATTCGATTCGATGATCGCCGAGTGGATCACCGATCCCTCCTCCCGCAACCTGGGTCTCAAGAACCTGGCCTATGTGCGTCTCGAAGAGGAAATGACCCACATCGAGGCGCTGATCGGGATGAAGGGAAAGAACCAGCGCACGATGGCTGATGTGGATGTGGAATCCGCGTCCGCTTATGCAGCTGCCGATGCGGAGATGTGCATCCGCCTGCGCCCGATCCTTTACAAGGATTTGGATAAGGTGAACGGGCGCAAGCTGCTCGACGAGATCGAGATGCCGCTGGTGGGCGTGTTGGCCGAAATGGAGTTGATCGGCATCATGCTGGACGTGAAGTTCTTTAAAAAATGTCCCTCGAGCTGGGCAAGCGCATGGCCGAGATCGAAATGCAGGTCTATCAAATGGTTGGCAGGACCTTCAACATCAATTCCACCCAGCAGTTGTCGGATGTGCTGTTCAAGACCCTCGAGTTGACGCCGCCCGACCGCGGAAAAAAGACTGCCAGCGGACACTATTCCACGTCTGCGGACGTGCTCGAGGAGCTGCGCGGCAAACACCCGGTGGTGGACCTGGTCCTCGAGAACCGCGAACTCTCCAAGCTGAAGTCTACCTATGTGGATGCGCTGCCCGAAAAGGTCGATGCCGGGGGCAGGGTGCATACCTCCTACAGCCAGACGAGCGCCGTGACGGGGCGGCTGTCCTCATCGAATCCCAACCTGCAGAACATCCCCACCCGCACCGACCTGGGACGCACCGTCCGCAATGGATTCATCGCCGCACCGGGCAAGGTGCTGCTGTCGGTGGATTACTCGCAGGTCGAGTTGCGCATCGTCGCGCACATCGCCGGCGACCAGGCCATGCTGGATGCCTTCCGCCATGACCAGGATATCCATGCCACCACCGCCGCGGCGATCTACAGCATCCCGCTCGAGCAGGTGACCAAGGAGCAGCGCCGGCACGCCAAGGCGATCAACTTCGGCCTCATTTATGGCATGTCTGCCTTCGGATTATCCCGCTCCACCGAACTGACCCTCGGCGAGGCGGACGACTTCGTCAAAGCCTATTTCCACCAATTCCCCGGCGTCAAGAAGTATCTCGATGAAACGCGCAAGCTGGCCGCCAAACAGGGCTACGTCGAGACGCTGCTCGGCCGCCGGCGCTACTTCCCGGCGCTGATGGGTCACATCAATCAGCAGGTGCGGAACCGCGAGGAGCGCGAAGCCATCAACGCGCCCATCCAGGGCACGGCGGCGGACATTATGAAGCTCGCCATGCTCAAGATCCCCGGCGCGCTCAAGTCCGCCGGCTTGCAGGGTTGTATGTTACTGCAAGTCCATGACGAGATTGTGTTAGAATGTCCGCAGGGTGAACTGGAAAAAACCGCCCGTGTTGTCCAGCAGGTGATGGAAGACGCTTATACACTCAGCATCCCGCTTTCCACGGAAGCCCGTTGGGGGCATAGCTGGGGAGAGATGCAGGTATTAAAATAACGGGGTAACGTCTACAGCCACGCGGATTCAATATCGATCACGAGAACACTTATGCCCGGACGTGAAGACGTATTTCAAAAAGCGCTAGATGACGGCCATTCCGCCGCCTGGGACCAGACGTGGGACAAGGCGGCTGTTTGCTATCAACGCGCGCTGGATGAATTCCCCGACAACCCCAAGGCTTTGAACAGCCTTGCCCTGGCGCAGTACCAGCTGGGGCATTTTGAAACCGCACTGGAGACCTACCGGCGCGTCATCCGGGTCAGCCCGGACGATGCCATCGCGATGGAGAAGATCGCCCAGCTTTCCGAAAAGCTGGGCAACATCAACCAGGCGGTGCAGGCAGCGCTTCTCGCGGCTGAGCTTTACCTGAAGATCCGCGATGCAGAAAAGGCCATCGAGAACTGGTCGCGCGTCACGCAGCTTGCCCCCGAGAACCTCACCGCCCACTCGCGGCTGGCGATGGTCTACGAAAAAATGGGTCAGACACGTCAATCCGTGTCAGAGTATATCGCCGTGGCCAGCCTGCTCCAGCACAGCGGGCAGCCGCAAAAGGCGATGGAATTGATCGACCGCGCGATGAAGTTGTCGCCCAACTCGGCGGAGGCGAAGCAGGCCTACGGGTTGCTGCGCTCCGGGCAGATGCTGCCCAAGCCCGTCCGCCCGCGCGGCGGCACGGGTCCGCTCAAGATGGCGCAGGTCAAACAGCTGGAGCCTCCCAAAAAACCCGCGGACAGTACACTCGACCCGATCGCCGAAGCGCGCCAGAAGGCCCTGAAGATGATTGCGGAGGTCATGTTCGAACTCTCCGATGACAGCAGCGCGGAAGCCCAGCAGCGGCGCGGACTGCAGACGTTGATGCGCGGCACCGGCATGCTCAACCAGAACCAGCAGAGCCGGATCATGCTGCACCTGAGCCAGGCCATCGATTCTCAAACAAAGAGCCACGATGCGCAGGCTGCCGAGGAGCTTGAGCATGCGCTGGATGCCGGTTTCACCCTGCCGGCGGTTTACTTCGACCTGGGTTACCTGCGCGCCCGCACCGACCGCACCGAATCGGCCATGAAATATCTTCAACAGTGTTACCGGCACGATGAGTATGGACTGGCTGCGCGGATGATCTCGGGGCAGATCCAGCAAAAGGAAGGCCGGCTGAAGGAAGCGGCGGTGGAGTATCTCGAGGCGCTGAAGATCGCCAACTCGGCGGTCGTTGCCCCGGACCAGGCGGATTCGATCCGGCAGCTTTACGAACCGCTGGTCGAAGCGCAGGAGAATGCCGAGGACGACCAGAACGTCGGCAAGCTGTGCGAAAACATCCACGAATTGTTGATGCGTCCCAACTGGCGCGACCATCTCAGCCAGGCTCGAATGCAGCTGCCCAAGACAGCCGAGGGGGAGTCCCTGCCCTTGGCCGAAGTCTTGATCCAGTCCCAGAGCAGCCAGGTGCTGGGGGCGATGAATTCGATCAACTCGCTGGCGCGCGCGAACAAGCTGCGCTCCGCGATGGACGAAGCCTTCTATGCCGTGATCAATGCCCCCACCTATCTGCCGCTCCATTCGTTGATCGGCGATCTGCTCATCAGCGAGGAACGCATTCCGGATGCGATCGCCAAGTTCATGGTGGTGGCACAGGCCTACAGCGTGCGCGGTGAGGCCGCTCAGGCCACCAACATCCTGCGCCGCATCCTGAAACTCGCGCCGATGGACCTCGCTGTCCGCACCAAGCTGATCGACCAGTTGATCGCCCGCGGGCAGGTGGACGAAGCCATCAGCGAATACATCGAGCTGGCGGATATTTACTACCGCCTGGCCGAGCTCGACATGGCGCGCAAGACCTATTCCACCGCACTGCGAGTCGCCCAGCAGAGCAGCGGCAACCGCACCTGGAGCACGCAGATCCTGACCCGCATGGCCGACATCGACATGCAGCGCCTCGACTGGCGGCAGGCCATCCGTGTGTACGAGCAGATCCGCACGCTGCGGCCGGACGACGAGACCGCCCGCAAGAACCTGATCGACCTCAACCTGAGGCTCGGGCAGCCCCAGCAGGCCACGTCGGAGCTGGACAGTTACATGACCCACCTCGACAGCACCGGAAAGGTCGAGGACGGCATCGTCTTCTGCAAATCACTGATCGAAGAACACGGCGGGCAGATCTTCATCCGTCAGATCCTCGCGGAGCTTTACCGAAAATCCGGGCGCACGGCCGAGGCGATCGCGCAACTGGATGTGATCGGCGACACGCTGATGGCTTCCGGCGATACGCAGGCGGTGATCGAGGTGGTCAATAAGATCCTGATGTTAAATCCACCCAACGCGGAGGAGTACCGCGAGGTGCTCCGGCAGCTTCAAGCCTGATAAATCAAGATGACACTCCCCTCGAACAGCGAGGGGAGTGTCCTTACTAACAAGACGATGTCGATATCCGTGAACGTGCCACCGATGTCGATGCGACAAAGATGCAGACGTGAAGGTATTATAACCCGAGGGTATGGTGCAACGATCACGCCATCAGCTCACCGGGGTTGGGTCTTTGGGTTCAGCACAATTGTGACCGGAGGACTCGATGTTATACTCTCCCTTTGATGCCTACGGTCAGGTCTATGCAAGGTCTACCTCTGAAGGGCTGTTTCGCGACACCTGCCGGTATGAAACGACCATGCAAAAATCCTCGACATCCGGCAAGGAAAGCCAATGCGAACCGAAAGGTGAGAGAAAAACGATGATGATGCAAGGCAAGGTTTGCCTGATTACAGGCGGCACCAACGGAATTGGGAAAAGCACAGCCCAGGAACTCGCCCGAATGGGCGCAACGGTTGTCATTGTTGGGCGGAATGCTCGGAAAACCTCCCAGGTTGTTGAGGAGCTCCGTGCAGCAAGCGGCAATAACACAGTGGACTCACTGCAAGCGGATCTGTCGTCGCAGCTGGAAGTTCGACGCCTGGCAAATGAGTTCAAGAGCAAATATTCGCATCTTCACGTCCTGCTCAACAATGCGGGTGCGTTCTTCATGCAGCGTCAACTCAGTGTGGATGGCATCGAAATGACATTTGCACTCAACCATCTCGCTTACTTCCTGCTGACCAATCTGCTCCTCGATACGATCAAAGCCGACGCCCCCGCGCGGATCATCAATGTGTCGTCGGGAGCGCATATCGCCGGTAAAATCGATTTCGACAACCTTCAAGGCGAACGGAACTATAGTATCAATGCTTACGGCAATTCAAAACTCGCGAATATCCTGTTTACTATGGAATTGGCTCGCCGCTTGGAAGGGACCGGAGTAACCGTCAACGCACTGCATCCCGGCTTTGTCGCAACGGGTTTCGCGAAGAACAACGGCAAGGTCATCGCCTCCCTGATCAGCCTATTCACGCCGCTCATGGCGCGTTCACCAGCGAAAGGTGCTGAAACGTCGATTTATCTTGCATCTTCACCCAGCGTGGAGAGCATCACGGGGAAATATTTCTACGACTCGCATGAGATCCCGGCAGCACCACAAGCCACCGATATGGTGGTTGCCAGGAAATTATGGGATGTTAGTGCCGAAATAGTTCATCTATCGGATGGTCTGCCAGCAAAGACATAACGACGCCAATTGACAATCTACTAGGCTTGGGTCCCTTGCCTTTCACCCGATTTTTTCCCTACTATTCCCATACAATTCCCTTGATAATTTTCCTGTTTGCAGATAGCATCTGCAGTGAAAGGAAAACACGATCATGAAACGAATAGGAAAAATTACTGGTATCGCATCTCTTGCCATCCTGGGTAGCCTGATCCTGAGCGCCTGCGGAGCAGCCACCCCCGAACCATCCCCGACGGTTGACATCGGCGCGGTGCAGACCTCCGCAGTGGAGACCTTTGCGATCGGCCTGACGCAGACCGCGTTCTTCCTGCCGACGGATACGCCCACGCCTCTCCCGACTGATACACCGGCAGCCACGGCGACCCTCGGCACACCGCTGCCTCCGGTGAGCGTCAAATCTCCGACGGCTTCCTGCTACGGTCTGACCTTTGTCAAGGACGTGACCATCCCGGATAACACCGCCATGGCTCCCGGTCAGACATTCACCAAGACCTGGCTGGTTCGAAATAACGGCACCTGTGCCTGGGACGCCGGCTTTAAGTTCGCCTTTGTCGGCGGGGAAGCCATGGACGGAGCCACGCTGGTCCTGGATAAGGCAGTCGCTCCCGGCTCCGAGAAAGAGTTGTCCATTGCGATGAAAGCGCCGAGCAAGACCGGCTCCGCGCGCGGGACCTGGCGCATGTCCACGGCTGCCGGCAACTTCTTTGGCGATGAAGTCTTTGTGCTCATCAATGTCGGCGGGACGACGACGGTTACCGCGACGATCACCAGGACGACGACGGCTGGAACTGCGACAGCCACTGCTACTGCCACACCGACCGCGACAGCGACGACACCAGCTCCCGCAGACACTCCGACGGTAACGCCTACTACACCCTAATATTTACAGAGAGTTTTTTTGTAGGTAGTAAGCAGGTCACGCTTCAAGCGTGACCTGCTTTAATTTACCGCCTTCAAGGCTGTCTCCGAGGAGCGTCAGCGGCAGAGCAGGCAAGTATGCAAATGTATGTCAAGACTTGATGATCGCGTGTTTTTCTGTTGGTATCAACAGCTTGCGTTTTCATTTTGTTTTCCATTTAGTGGTTATCTTGTAAATCTCTGAGCCATTCCTCGATCAGATCCAGGTACGCGGGCACGTAGGGCCAGGCGCTCGCCAGCGTGAGCAACACCGGGTCCTGTGGGTCCAATGCATCCAGGTCTTCCAAGGTGAAACCTTTTTCTTCTACTACCCGCTCAATCGTTTGTCCCTCTTCGGAGATGCAACCGGTCTTGGAGGGAGCGAGGAGATGGTCGGCGCCCGGGATGACCTCGACCCGGTAGTTCGAGTTGCCCGCCTGTTCCAGCGCATCCCGGTAGGCATGGGCAGCCCGGATCGGATCGATCTGGGTGTCCCGCTCGCCCCAGATGGCCAGTACCGGGATGCGCACCTGCTCAAAAACATGGACTGGAGACCACGCCGGAGAATTGGGATCGTTCTTCAGCCAGCCCGCCTCAGATATCACTGGATTGGGCGCCGTCACCGACCCGAGGGCGGCCAGTTCATCCAGGACCTCCCGATAGCGCAGATAACCCTCGTAGGTATCGAAGGTCCGTGCCTCGTCGAGCTCGGCGAGCAGGATCTCCAATTGGTCGGCATCCTCTTCCGGAACTCCCCCGCAATAGCCCTGCGCGACGGTCAGATAGACAAATTCGTCCTGTCCTGACATGCTCCCGCAGCTTTGACAGATCAAGAAGGCGACATCGTCGCTCTCCATGAGCACACGCGGCATCACCCAGCCTGCCATGCTGACTCCCCACAGGCCGATCCGGTCCCGGGTCGATGTCGGAGTGGGCCTTCATGACCTTGATCGCATCCGTGACGATCTGCGCCTGCTGTTGGGTAATTCGATAACGTTCGGTCGTGCCAGTCGATTCACCAGCCCCCGGGTTGTCCCAGGAGAAGACCGCGTATCCAGCCCGCAGCATCCTCTCCATGATCGGCAGGTACATTCCGAACATCGTGCGGTTCGCTATTGGGCATCGCCATGCACGAACAGGACGACCGGGAAAGGACCGGTCCGGCGGGCGTGCGGAGGTCGCCGACAAGCTTAAACTCCCCGGACTGGAAGGTGATCTCCTCGACCCTGGCAGGCTGAGGCTGCCTTGCGCAGGCAGGGAGGAGCAGCAGGCCAGTAACAGCAGGGCGATCAACATCCTAGTCGAGATTTGTTTGAAATTGGAAGTTCGTTGCGTGTTCATTCTTCCTCCAAATTCGGACTTTCAATCGGCGGTTATGGCTGGAGGCCGATGAGCCATTCTTCGATCAGGTCCAGATACCCTGGAGCAAACGGGATGGAGGGAAGGAGGCCGGGCTTGTACGGATCCTTGGCTATCTCTGCATTGATCTTTTTAGGTGTTGTCGCGCCGTGCGTAATCGCAAACCACAGGAATGCTCGGATAAATGTTTTTTGTAATTCATCCGGACAACCGGTTTTAGAAGTGAGCATGAGATGGTCGGCATTTGGGAACAATTCCACCTGGTTTTTGGGGTTGCCAGCTTCACTCAGGGCTTTTCGGTAGGCGAAGGCTGCCTGCAAAGGATCCAACTGCCTATCCTGGCCTCCGAAAATCGCCAGCACGGGGATCTTTGCCTGGCTGAAGACAGGAACCGGATTCCACACGCCTTCATCTTCGATTGGGTTAGCCTGCCACGTTTCTTCCGAAGTCACCGGCCAGTTATCGAGCGAGACCGGTACTAGCGCTGCCAGGTCAGCCATGCTCTTGCGGTAGGCCAGGTACCCGGCATAGGTCTCATAAGAGCGATTCTGGTCCAGTTCCTTCAGCAGGCGGTCCCTCTCAGCCAATTTTTCCTTCGGCATGTCCTCGCAGAGCCCAAAAGCCATCGCCTGGTATCCCGTCTGGTCAAAGCCGGATTCGCCCGGACAAGAAACACAGATCACGAAGGCGATATCCTCGGTTTGTGTCATGGCAATGGGAATCACGTAGCCTCCCTGGCTGATCCCCCAGACACCGATCCTGGTCGGGTCGATCTCCGGGCGGCTTTTCATCAATTCGATCGCATCGAGCAGGATTTGAGCGCGCTTGTGTCGCAGGTTTGGATCGCTTTCGTCGAGCTCGGGGGTGGATTCACCCGTGCCGGGCTTGTCCCAGGCAAAGGTGGCAAAGCCTGCGGACAACATGCGCTCCATGATCGGCAGGAATCCCCCTATGCTACCGGTGCGGTCAGATGGACCGGAGCCCGTCACGAACAGCACCACCGGGAATGGACCGCTTCCGGCTGGCAGACGCAGGTCCCCAACCACCTTGAACGGTCCGGATTGAAAGGTGAGTTCCTCCACATTGCCGAACGAGGGCGGCGTAGCGGGCGCTGCGCAGGCGGTCAGCATCAGGGCAAGAATGGTTCCACACATCATGAGAGTAAGGGAAAACTGTTTCATCTGCTTTTCTCCTTGCCGGGCACTCCAGTTGTTCAGAGTGCCCGGCGGATATCTCCTGGAATTCAGGCCTTGATCTTGGGTGTCTGTTGACCTGCGGCTGGCTTCTTTCCGGTAAGCACCGCCAACAGTAACGTCACTCCAAGGACAAGCAGTGTTGTCTCCAGCCAATATTCTGTGAAGTGAGCGCCTTCGATGATGAACAGTACTGCCATGGCAAGGAAACCCGCGGCTGGGTAAATGGTCCAGCGGGTGGGCAGGGTCTTGCGGAGCAGCCAGAGTATCCCGAATGTGGTGGCCAGGCCCAGGAATAGCACCCAGGTGTAAAAGCCCCAGATGAGCATGCCTTGAATCCGGGGGTAGTCCTCATACGGGATCTGGGTATCCAGCACAACCACCAGCCCAATACTGGCAAATAAGCCAGCCGGGATGATCGCCCACCAGTTCTTCTTTGAGAGGATGGCAAAGGAGAGGAAGGTCATGGCTAACAGGAACATAAAGCTGAGACCTATTGCTTCGCTTTCAGTGTTCAACATTTCCAGCGTAAGCACCAGTCCCAGGCTGGCAAAGAAGCCAGCCGGGATAAACGCCCACTGGTTCTTCCTGGACCAAGCGGTTATAAGGCTGAAAAGAATCGCGAACAGGAACATCATGGCAGGTGCTATCACTTCATTGCCAAAACTGTTTGCTGCCAGCAGCACCCCGCCTGCCAGGAGGATGAACATACACAGGAAAATGGCTATGATCCTGGTTTTTCGGTTCGTTGATTGAGGTTCGAGGGTCGTGTTCATTTTTTTTCTCCTTTTCAATGGGTCCTTCTGCAGACAGCATATTGCATGACCAGGCAAATCACACGAGCCTGAAGGAATGTTATTGAATTATCAAAGACTTGTTTGTGAGCGTATCTTGAGAGATGGTTATCCCTATCTATAGTCCCCCCCACTCTCTACTAGTGGTGCACTCAATGATTAAAAAGTAACGGGGCTGTGGGTTTAGTAATATTGCTAATATCCCCGTATTTGCACTCCCAAGAAACAAATCGTTCAGGCTTCCCTGCAACAAAAGACCCTCCCATCGAAGCATCATCTGTGGGAGGGTCCTCGTTACAGCTCCGGAGAATTACGGGGTGGGCTGGCATGGGTGGCGCTCGATCCAGTCTGAGCCGGCATAGGGATCTACGCGATGGCGCGCGTAATAGTCATCGCCGGCGTAGTAGGCGGACGGGTGGCGCTCGATCCAGTCAGAACCGGCATACTTCTCGCTGGCCTTGACATCTTCTTTGGTGGGGTCCAGAGCGGACGTGGTGTTGATGACATACGCTGCGAGTAAAACCACCACCAACAGTCCGGCCAGGATCACTTTCTTAATCAGGTCTTTGGTGAACATGTTAACCTCCTTTCTTGATTGATTTGGATGGGACTGGCTTCCGGTATTCATCTTCTTGTTTCCTTTTCCAGGACCTTTGTTTCTCCATCTGATCCATTTTTTTGAATTGCCTTTCTGAATACAGAATAATGGATATTGCTTCGAAGCACACGAGCCCGGAGTGGTGTTCTTGATATCCCGGGGATGTATTTGTAGACCGGTCTCGGGAATCGCTTGTCTCTCTCTGCGGATCCCGCTCGCCTTCCTTCGCAGACAGGTCCAGGAAAACAAAAAGGCAGGGTTGCCAGCTTCGAACTTTCGACTGGCAACCCTGCCGTAGGAACGCACGGTTTTTTTCGCGCTGATCAGCGCAACTTATTCACGGCGGATGATCCCTTTCTGCCAGGCGTACGCTGCCGCCTGGGTGCGGTCGACCAGGTGCAATTTGCTGAGGATATTGCTGACGTGCCCCTTCACCGTCCCGACGCTGATCACCAGTTCGCTGGCGATCTGGTCATTGGAACTCCCTTTGGCGATCAACTTGAGCACTTCCATCTCGCGCTCCGTCAAGGCTGTGAAAGGTGCCGCCTCTTCAGATGTCAGGCCGCTGAAGGTTTTGATGACCCGTGCGGCGATCTTGGGGTGGAGGGTGGCTTCCCCCCGGGCTGCACGGCGGATGGCTTCGAGAAGTTCTGTCGCCTTCACATCTTTTAACAAATAAGAGATCGCGCCTGCCTGCAGAGCTGGGAAGACATATTCGTCCTGATAAAAGGAGGTCAGGATGACGATCTGCGTGCGCGGGCTGATGTTCTTCACCCGGCGCGTGGCTTCGACGCCGTCCAAATCCGGCATCACCAGGTCCATCAACACCACATCCGGGATGAATTCCTGGGCCAGCCGGACTGCCTCCTCGCCCGACCCGGCCTGCGCGACCAGGGCAATATCCGCCTGGGCTTCCAGGAAGCTGCAGGCGCCTCGGCGCACCATTTCATGGTCGTCGACGATCATTAACGTGATGCGATCATTCTGGTCTGCCATGACGCCTCCTCTATTCTCCCTTTGGTAAAGTAACGATGATCTGCGTGCCCTGGCCCGGCGTGCTCTCGACTGAAAAGCCTCCGTCGAGGCTTCGGCGCGCTCCCGCATTGAGCGAAGGCCAATTCCGGCATGCGGTGCCTGCGGGTCAAAACCGCGGCCGTCATCTTTGATGGTCATGGTGACGGCGTCTGCCCCGTGATCCAGGAATATCTCTGCATGGCTGGCGGAACTGTGGCGGGCGATGTTAGCCAGGGCTTCCTGCGCGATTCGAAACAGGATTTCCTGCGCCTCCACGGAGAGTCCGTCGTTTCCGGTCAATGCGGATTGCCAGCGCGATCCCGCTGCGATGGGACCATTCCGCGGCGTGCTCTTTCAGGGTTTCGGAAAAATCCTGTCCGGCCATCGACCGGGGCCTCAGTTCGTCCACCAGATTGGTGAGCTCTTTACGGACCGCATCCACCAGCCCGTCCGCCTCCACCAGGTGTTTTTTTGCCTGTTGCGGATCACGTTCGTACAAGGTGAGCGCCGTCCCCAGTTCAAAGGAGGCCGCCAGGGCTTGCTGCTTGGCGCTGTCGTGAAGGTCACGCGCCAGCTTGTTGCGCTCTTCCGAAACGGCCATTTCCTGCCGCCTGCGGAGCAGGCTCTGCAGTTGTTTGGCCATGTTGTTCAAACGCCCGGCGAGTTGTGAAATCTCATCTCCGACCGTGTCCTCAATGTACCTGGAAAAATCACCTTCGCTCCACAGGTCGGTGATGGCGGAGATGCGGTTGAATTGCGAGGCCAGCCCATGGGAGAAGATGTATCCAAAGAGTGCCCCGATGATCCCGACGCCCAGGACAAAGATCAGCAGGCTTCTGATTGCGATCTGCCCGATGTACGACGGGACATCCGCCCGGGTTGGAAAGGCGTCGAAAAAGATCACCACCGCTCCAAGAACCTGCCCTTCCTCTGTGCTGGCTTGTTTGAAAACCGGATAGGCCAGGATGAATTGTCGATTAGGTTCGATCATGGTGTACAGACGACTCGAATCCGTTTCACCTGCCAGCGCGGCCTTTAAGGGAGCCTCCAGGCCGGGTATCCGGCTGGCATCGATGGGGTGTCCAACCTGGGTTTCGAGGCTGCCGCCCCGGTAGGTGCCCAAGATCGTTCCGTCCGCACCCAGGAGCATTATGCGGACCACTGCCTGAGTCGATACCGAGAACTGCAGGGCGCCTATACGGAATAATTCAGAGCTTGAGATGATCATCTCAGGATTATCCAATATATAATCTACCAGTCTTTTATCAACGGGAGATTGAGAAAGGACATGGTCCAACATGGAGGGGGCTTCACTGGCAAGAAAATTATCCAGCAGCCGCTCGGGACTTAAATAATTTTCCGGTATGAATAACTGGTAGAAGACCATCCCGGCCATGATCAGGAGAATGACCAGAAAGGCGCCCATGGTCACCAGGGTGTAGCTCAAGGTCAGTTTCCAGCGAAGTTGACGGAAGATGTTCATAGGGGCTCCTGTCCTGTACTCATAGAATATCACAAACCGAAAACCAAAAGGCCTGTCTCCAGTAAGGTCGATCACCTGACCAGAGACAGGTCTTCAGCCGGGAAAATTCACCCTTGCTGGGTGCGGGTCCGGCTATTCTGTGTGGTTTTTCCCCCTGGCGGCCATATTTCAAACGGTCCCTGCGTGTTTTTCACCCCACCGCCTTCAACACCGTCTCCGCCGCGCGCAGGGTGAGTGCCCGGTAACGCGGCACGTCCAGCGTGCGCGGGTCGGGCGGCTCGGGCAGGTCCCAGGCGTGGATGCCCGGCTCGCCGCGCGTCAGCAGAAAGCGCACCCGCTGCCCGGGGCGCAGGGTCCTGCCCGTTTTGGCGAGCTGCAGTGCGGCGCGGGCAGCCGGCGAGGGGGAGCGGTAATCCTGCAGTTCGCGGCTCAGCTTCTGGGCCAGCAGCAACTTCTCCAGCGGCACGCGTCCGGTCCGCAGGTCGCTCAGGCGCCGGTCAAGCAGCGCGCGGGCGGGGGGCAGGTAGTCCGGCAGGCGGTCGGCGTCGGGCGCGCGAGCCAGGATGGACAGCAATTCCATCTGCGTCTCGGCAATGAAAGCGGGCGTGTCACGCCGGCGGCCTTCGATGCCGCGCACCTTGATCGAGCCATCCTGGAACACGCCGAAGTAGCGGTTGGCCACCGGCACGCGCTCGTCCACGCGCGAGGGCAGGAAGACCACCCAGCGGTAGATCCCGTCCAGGGCGATGGGCAGGTCCGGTCCGCGCGGTGATCTCGCGCAGCAGCGCCTCGAAATCCCCCGGCTGTCGGCAGCCGTCGCGGCTGCACCCACAACCCGTCCACGTACATGTGCAGGATGTTGTAACCCAGGTCCTCGGCGGCCTCCTTGGCGCGGAGCAGGGCCTCGCGCCCGTAGGCGGTGACGGCCTCGTGGGCCTCGATCCGCCCGAAGCGGGCGTTCTTGTATCCCAGATAGCCGAAGCAGGTCACCAGCAGCCACTTGGCGGCGGAGGCGCGCGCCTGGAAGACCTCCCGCCGCGGAGTCATGCGGGTGCATCTGGTTCAGCCAGTGCCTTGAGATGCAGGCGCTTCTCCAGCAGCGGAGCCAGCGTCTGCGGGATGAGTCCCGGTTCGCCGGGTGCGGGGGTCAGGTCGCCGTTCTTCGAGCGCGGCACCTCGGGCGAGATGTTGAAGTGCACCATGATGCCGGGGTACATGGAGACGAAGTCGATCCCGCCCACGTCGCGGTGCAGGCCGACGGTGGGCTGGTAGACCAGGCCGCCCATGTCGGAGTGGATCAGGTCGAGGGCGGTCTTGGGCGTCTCGGCCTGGGCCTTGTGCCAGGGGATCAGGATGCGCCGGCGCAGGGCGGTGATGAACTGCATCGAGGAGATGCCGGTGCCGGGCGAGAGCCGGGCGGCATCCTGCACCGGCAGGGCGGTCACCCGCGCCATCTCCAGCACGCCGTCCAGGGCATAGTCGCTCCACAGCATGGCGTTGTGGCGGTCGAGGTGCCAGCGCCCGTGGAGCTGCACCTGCTGCCCGCGGTAGACGATCTGCCCGTAGGAAAAATAGGTGTGCGCCTTGCGAAAGGTGATCTCCTGCGACGGGTCGCGGTTGAGCGGCAGCGGCAGCCCCAACTTTTCCGATTGTTGTATCAGCAGCGGCAGCAGCCACGTGTCTCCCCACGAGGTCAGGATCAGGTCCGGGTCGTAGCGTTCGAGAACGGCGCGCAGGTTGATCAGCAATGCGCGGACCGGTTCCAATGGCTGGGTGTAGCGGACCTTGTCATACGCGATGACCATCCCTTCCGGATTTTTGTGCAGCGGGTCGCGGTCGGGTTCCAGCGACAGGATGCGCAGCGGCGCCGGCAGCGGGTCGAGGTCCCAGGGGGTGTCGTGCGGCTCGATGGAGATCACCCGCTCCGCTTCGGCCTCGATGCGGCAGCGCGCCAGAGGGAAGACGTCGAAGCGGGCGGCGTAGCGCAGCGCCAGAGGAACATCGGCGTCATAGTAGGTGAGTCCCGGCTGCGAGTCGCTGACCTGCTGGAAAAATTTTTGCAGGCCGGCCGGGTTGGAGACGGTGGCGCTCAGCACGGGAATCACGCCGGAAAACACGTCGCGCCGCTCGCTTCGTGCGAGGGTCACGCTGCAGTCCATTTGTTGGATCGTCTTCCACAGGCTGCGCAGGCGCGGGGCCGGGCCGGCGGCGTAGAAGGTAACCGGGAAGTCGTGCGTGAAGCGGCGGCGCTGCCCGTCGTCGCCCAGCAGCCAGAGCGCCATGTTATTTTCAGTGGGGTACAGGTCCAGCAGCCAGCCGGAGAAGCTCCCGCTCATTTCAGCCGCGTCCAGACAGTTCGTCCACCTGCCCGCGCAGGCGAATGACCTCCTTGTGCTCCTCCAGCAGCATCGAGAGCAGGAAGACCTCGAAGGGCAGGGCGTGGGCGGCGAACTGCGCGGCGGCCAGGTGCTGGCGGGCGGAGGCGAACAGGTCGTCCAGCGCAAGCTGGTCGCTGCGGCGCAGGGCGCGGCGGAAGCGTCCGAACGATCCCTGCTCGATCAGCAGCGCCTGCGTGATGGAGGGAAGTGTGCGTCCCATCAGAATAACCTCGGGGGAGGAAGAGCCAGCGCGGGTTCCGGCGCAGGCAGCCATACGTCCGCGGCGTGGGCTTCGAGCATGCGCACGAACTCAATGGCCTCCGGGCTGGGCACCGCCGGCGGGTGGACCGTGACCGCGCCCCCAGCGGGCCGGCAGAGGCGGTCGAGGTGGGTGATGCAGCCCGTTAACAACCGGCGGCGCTCATGAACACGTACGGATTCATCGTAGAAGGTGTTCAACATGTCCAGCACCAGGATTGGCTTTGAGAGAGAGTGTGTCGTCTCGAGCAGGGTCAGCATCTGGTAGCAGGTGAACGCGCGCGAGACAGTGATGCGCTCGAGCAGTTCGGTCTGCCCGCGTGCGCCGCGCGCGACGAGGTAGGCGTTGAAGCGGTTGCCGCCGTCCAGCACGGTGAGCGGGCTGCGCTCCGCGAGGCGGTACAGATTCGATAAAAGCGGGGCGTGCATGCCGCGATTGAGGATTAGCAAAGTCCATTTGCCAGGTCGGATGTCGGTGAGTTCGTCCATGCGCTTAGAGTAGCCGCTTCTCGTAAAAATAAATATCCCCCGACGGGGGATTTATCGGGGGAAAAGAGGTTTAGTTGTTTGGGGGAGGCAGATGTCGTGATGGTTGATCATCGCCCCGTATTTTTTTCAGAGTGGGCAGCGAGGTCTCGGTACGGGCTTTGCCCTGCTCGACCACCGCTAGCTGGAGTGGCCCCAGGCGCTGAAGTCCCAGTCCGCGAGCAGCAGTGCCAGTTCGGCGCGGGTCCGCAGGTTGAACTTGGTCAGCGCATGGTGCAGGTGGGTCTTGACGGTCTCCGCCGAGACCCCAAGCTGGGATGCAATTTGCTTGTTGGTGTAGCCCAGACAGGCCAGCGCAGCCACTTCCTGTTCGCGTGCCGAAAGGGAGCGCCAGCGCTGCCACAGGTTGCCTTCAATCTGCCGGCGCTGCAGCCCCTCCCTCAGCAGGCGGGAGGCGATCTCCTCGGGAGAGCGCTGCTCCTGTTGGGCGATCTCCTCGAGCATGACCTGGAGCGTCTCATCCAACGCGTAATAGCGTGGTTCAGATTCGCGCTGTAATCCCAGGCGTTGCAGAAGAAAGTTCAGCAGTTCCATCAACTACATTATACTGAACATTTGTTCTGAATACCATTAGAGTTATGGCGCAGAAAAACTGCCGCTAGGCGGCAGGCAGCGCTTCTAAATTTTCAAGAAGAACAGGGAATTACACTCACCCGTTAAAGATCAGAGGACATGCCGAGGAAGGTCTTCAGAATCAGAGGGTCGAAGTACAGTCCCGATTGGGATTCCATGTACTCCAGCGTCTGTTCCTTGGACCAGGCTGGCCGGTAAGGGCGGTCGGATGTCAGCGCGTCGTAGACATCCACCACGGCGAAGATGCGTGCCCCCAGCGGAATTTTCTCTCCCGAGAGACCGTAGGGATACCCGCTGCCATCCCAGTGCTCATGATGATAGAGCGGGATGTCCAGCGCGGGTTTGAGATACTCGATCTGCGACAGGATATTGTAGGCATAGAGCGGGTGATGCTTCATGATCTCCCACTCCTGCGAGGTCAGCTTGCCCGGCTTGCGCAGGATGTCATCCGGGATGCCCATCTTGCCGACGTCGTGCAGCAGGGCACCGCGCTCCATGTGGATGCGCTGTTCCTCGGGGATGTTGACCTTTTCCGCCAGCAGCAGGGTCAGTTCAGCGACGCGGCGGGTGTGTCCCTCCGTCTCGCGATCGCGCAGTTCGAGCGCGCGCGACAACCCCTCGATGGTGGCATTGTAGGCGGAGGTGACCTCGTTGTTGCGCCGGTCCAGGCTTTCCAGCAGCAGGGAATTGTCGATGGCGATGGCGAACTGGTTGGCGATCATCTCCAGCATATTGAACCAGCCCGGTTCCACCTTCAACGGGTCGCGCTGGTAGATCTCCAGCACGCCCTTGACCTCGCCCCGCGCGATCAGCGGGGTGCCCAGGTAAACCTGGAAGGCTTCCTTTTTGTAATTGCAGGCCGTGATCAGGTTGTGCGGGCTGCGGCGCAGGTTCTCGACGTGCACCAGCCGCTTTTCCTTGACCGCCAGGCCGGCGTAGCTGTGCTCCAGCCCAAGATGAGATTGGATGGTAGTATGTTCGTGGAATCCGATCCCCTTGACATAGTGAAGAGAATCGGCGGCTTGATCCAGAATGAGGATGTCCGCTGCGTCCACGTTGAATTGCTGGAGGATCTTCTCAAGGATGATGCCCGCGGTCTCCCGCAGGTTCAGCGTGGACAAAATGGCAAGGTCGATCTCGCGCACCACCTGCACCTGTTCCAGCCGGCGCTGGGCTTCCGCGAAAAGCAGGGCATAGGACAGGCTTGATGAAACAAGCTGGCAATACGCGCGCAGCTTCGCTTTTTGGTCTTCGCTGAAGCACCCCGGCTGGCTGCTGACCATGCCGAGCAGACCGATCAACTGCCCGTCGGCAAACAACGGAAACAACCCGCGCGAGGAAGGCGTGCGCGAGTCGTTGTGCTCAACGATGATTTCGCTCTTGTCCTGCAATGCCTTGTCGATGTGGAATGCCGCAAATTCCGCCGGGTGATCGGCATCGGGCCAGGCGCTTAACCACTTCACGCCGGCGGGATCCCCAGGCAGCCCCAGGCTTACCTGACGGGCGCCAAACTGGGACGCGCATGATATGGTGATCTGCCTGGCGAGTATCGACAGGCTGGCGTCTTCGGCCAGGTCACGCAAGGAGATGGACTCGCTGGATGGTTCCGTATGGCCTGCAGCCGCGTGGGTGGAATCGTTAATTTCGCGTACCATGACCAACAGGCGGTCTTCCTCCAGGCGCATGCATTGCGCGCTGAGCCTTCTAATTCCGTCAAGTGTCTCCTGGACGTATTCCACGCTGGCTCTGGACCTTCCATCTGAAACGCGCTGCAACGCCTCTGCGACCGCCACTGCGGCTTCGGCCGGCAGAACCTGCTGGGTCCGCCGCCCGATCGTTTTCTCCGTCCGGGACTTGAGCAGCGTTATATCGCCCGCGATGGAATCCAAAATGCGGCCATTACCATCCACAATGAATAGAAGTTCCGGCGCACCTAGGGCGGATAAAGGCGAAAAGGCCTTATCTGCCTGGGACGGCTGGAGGCCGGCGATGACTAGAGGCTGCAAAGTAAGCGAGCGCATACGTCGCTGGAGGATCCCCTTTCAGGTTGTGTTATGGCGGGGGGAGTTAAATGGCGAGCGGGATGGCGGGCAGTCTGTCGCAGAGCTGGCGGGCAAATTCCTTCAGGGACGGGGCGTGGATCGAGGCCAGCAGTTCCTCTGCCTGGGCGGAGAGGGTGAACTGCTCCTCGGCGAATCCGGCCTGAAGCGCCATGCGCGGGTTGTTGAGCAGCAGGCTGCGAAAACCGGTATTGATGACGGCGGCAGCCAGCAGGCGGTTGATGTTGGCGCGGTCAGCGACAGGGTCGATGACACTGACACGCTGGGGGGTAAGAGTGGACTTAAGCATGGTATTCCTCCTTGAACGGTTTGGCGGGTAAGGCGGATGCGACGAGCAACCAGAAGGCTCCAATTGCGATCATCACATCTCCAAAACTGAAAACGTACTCGCTAAAAGGCATAAAGAAACGATCCGAAAGCCAGGGCAGAATAATTTCATTTGTCGGTAAAAGGATATCCTTGCTGCCGGTAGCAATACGACTGCCACTCTCTATCCTGGCGAGAGTTTCCTGGGGTACCAAATAGGCGGCTGTTTCGATAGGCAGTGGCATGAATCCCCCGTTGGCCAGTATTACTATTAGATTGAGTCCCAGTCCGATGTTGATCAGGAATATTCCTGGGAGATTACGGTTTAGCAGACAGAAGACCAGCAGGATAACCTGTGAGCCCACCAGACTGACTGCGGCCAGCCAATCTGGGAAAACGCTTCGTGTAGCAGGAAGGAAAAAAGCTAGAAACTGAGGTAAAAAACCTACTACGATCAACCAACCATGTTTAAATGAAGGCGGTTGCCAGGTTGTTCTTGTCCGCCAGGCGACCAGCAGCCCCACTAGCAGGCCGGCAGCTATGGCGACAAGCAGGATCACTAGCGGCCGACAGAGCCAGAATCAGATGGAGCGCCAGCGCCCAAAACCAACATGGCCAGCATGAGCAGCATGAAGAAGAATTTCATGGTCGTGGGGTTGATCTTGGTGGCGAACTTGGCATAGGTGTTTTTCATGGCTATTTTCCTCCGGTAAGTAATGTTGAATGTCAATACTTTACCAGACACCAGGCCTCAAAGGTGGCCTCAAAATGACCGTATCAGCTGCTCATATAACCTTTCAGTTTCGTTAGTTGGCTGGAGCCCAAGCTCCTTCTGAAGGGTTTTACGGCACTGCTGGTACTGGCGTGTCAGGCCGGGCTGGTCGCGCAGAGCGGCGTAGGCGCGCATGCGCTGGCGGTGGGCTTGCTCAAGTAATGGGTCGGAAAGCAAAGCCCGGCGGCTGGCGTCCAGGCTTTGTTCCGCAAGACCCAGGTCCAGGTAGAGTTCCGCCAGGCGAAGCAGGACAGCCTGGTAGGATTCCTGCAAACGGACTCGCTCGGGCATGACCCAATCGGCATCGATATTTGCAAGATAAGAGCCGTGCACCAGGTCAACCGCCTTCTGAAGGAGATCCACCGTCTGGCGATCTTCGGTTGAACTACCCGCTGCCTCCAGGATAAAGGTTGAAATCGTCCAGATCGCAGGTGTAATCCACACCCCGGTTGAAGCCGTAGCGTTCGCTTTCGAACTGGATCACTTCCTGACCCACGGCATGGCGCAGGCGGTAAATGGTCGTTTTAAAGCGCATTTTCAGACGCGACGGGGTGATATCCGGCCAGAAGACAGTCGCGATCTGTTCCTTGGATTGTGCAGGGTGAAAAAACAGATAGAAGAACAGGTCGCGAGTTTCGCGCGTTTGCCAGTCTGGTGGGGTGATGATGTTTCCGTTCCTGATCACCTGAGCTTCGCCCAGCGTGATGACCTTTAGCGAGGGAGGCGTGATCTGAACCCGCTTCGAGATCTGCCTTAATTTGCGGCGCATACCCTTTAGTTCTTCGTAAAAAGTAACCGCTTTTGCAAAGAACTTTTTAACCGCCGGGTCGACCCTTTTTGATTCGAGTGCTTTTCCCAGGTAAGGAGAAGCCTGAGCTGCGTTAATGAACAGGCTGCTGGATTTAAATTGGAGCAGTTCAAATGAAGCTAATTTATCCAGTTCTTCCTGGCAGGCTTTTGTATCGTAACGGGCATAAGCCGCAGACATCCAAATTATGAATTTACACTGCTCCTCACTAAAGCCAACCTGCTGATAGGTCATCATGGATTTTTTAAGTATCTCGGTCGCTTCCTGATAACGCCCTGCTGCCAGTTTGCAGCAGGCCTGTTCGAAACCCACTTGGGATAAGCGGTAGGGGGATGATGTCCCCTGCCGGACGGCCAGATGCCTCAAGGAGGATTCTGCTTCATCCAGCCGGCCTTCCAGCCGGCTTACCCGTACGTCGGCAAGGTGGGAATAGAAGATCAGGAAGTTATCGTTCAACTGACTGGAAATGGTTAAGGCCTGTTCAAAGCTGCGGTGCGCCAAGTCGAAGTCATTAATGTCTGTCATTAAAATCGCCCAAACTGCAAAGGGTTAATGCCTGCGTTCTCCGGTCCCCGCATTGTTCACATGCTTCCAGGCCTTGTTCAAACAGGGTGAAAGCCTGTTCGTATTCCCCGTCAGTATGATAGAGCACACCCAGGTTATTCAAGAGCTGAGCCTTGCGGGTGGTATCCCCTGATTTTTCCCAGGCGGAAAGTGCCCGGCTGTAATATTTTGAGGCTGTCCGAGTATCACCCTGTTCGGCAAAAAGGACACCCATATCCATCTCGATCATGGGGATAGCGCTGGCTACTCCAAGTTTTGAATATGTCCTTAGGGCTACTTCATAACATCGTTCTGCGTCTTCGAATTTTCCAGTCCTGACAAATGCCTGCCCTTTCATTCTTTGGGCTTCTGCATAGGCTTCCTGCAGACTCTGACCATCCTTGTCTTGAGTCAGGTTGATGGTTTCATCTGCATCTGCCAGCATGCGATCATAGTCGCCCAATCTGCGATAGGCCATTGACCTGCGTGTGAGAACTTTTGCGAGGTTGTCGATGTCACCTGTTTTTCTAAAACCGGTTTCAGCCTGACTCAACAAGGAAGCAGCCAATTTTGCGTCGCCCATGATGGCTTGCGAAGCCCCCTGAAGTGAAAGCATCACGGGATCATCCGGGGGGATGCTGTTGGTCAGATGATCAAGCCAGTTTGAGAGAGTGAGCATCCTGCCGTGGCGGATGAAATCGCTGCCTGCTTTGGAGAACACGCGGATCAGGCTTTGCTGGTCTCCCAGTGTTTCGAATAAATGCAGCGCCTCCTCCCAGGACTGATTTTTCTCGTGATACTGCGCCAGGCCGTTTTGGATGTGCCAGGCCAGGGTGGGTTGTTCATATTGCAGCCGGGATTGGAGAAAATGCCGGAAGAGATTGTGATAGCGGATCCACTTTCCTTCGGGACCCAGGGGGACGGTAAACACATTGTTGGTCTGGATACTGGCGACCAACGGTGCCCAATTCCGTTTTTCTCCGGGGAGCAGCGGATCGAGCACATCCTCGCACAACGACGCATTGAAAGCTTCGAAAAGTGCCGTCACCAACAGGAATTCCCGCATGTCCGGTGTCTGTTTGTCCAGCACTTCGGAGGCGAAGAAATCGAACAGATCGCCTGACGACCCGAACGGCTGGGCGGGAGGGTGAATGGATGGAAGCGCGCTGGTCAGGTGGATGGCGGCGATCCAGCCCTCGGTCTCATGCGCCAACTTGGCGGCATCCTCGTCAGTGAGTGTGTGCCGGCTGTTTTGAATAAAATATTGTTGGATCTCGGCGGGCTGGAAGGATAATTCTTCGTAGCTCAACCCCGCAACCATGTCCCGCGCGATCATTAGTGGCATGTCGGGGATGTTGGGCAGGCTGCGCGAGGACAGGATGACATGGACACTTTCACCGGCCAACTGGATGAACCGGTTCACCAGCAGCCGGACGGGGAGCGCTGAATCCACGACGTGGTAATCGTCCAGGACGAGCAGGAAATGTTCGTGGATGCGGGCGTTGATCTCGTTGGTGAGGGCGATCAGCAGCCGTTCGCTGTCCTTTTCAAAGGATGCCAGGCTTTCCAGCACAGCGGTCGATTCCCTGCCGAATTCAGGAAAGCGCTGCTGGATGCTGGATATGATGTAGGACAGGAACCGTTGGGGTTCCTGGTCCAGGGTGTCGAGTGAGAGCCAGCAGACGGGAAGGTCGCTGTTGGCAGCAAGGTCGATGAGCAGGGAAGTCTTCCCGTAGCCTGCCGGGGCAACGATCAGGATCAGTTTTTTATCCAGCTGGTCGTAAAGATTCTCCAGCAGGCGCTGGCGTGCGACTATCTCCGGCCGCCGCCTCGGCTGGCTGATCTTTATCGTACTCACCGGGAATTTTTCAGCGCTGGTCATGTTTGAGTGATCGCTCGCATGGGATTGATGGTATGACCTGCATTAGTCTTCCGGCAGCAAGGATGGGCTTTCAAAATGTAACACCTGAACTGGAATAAGGTTTAGTTTCAAAAAATACATTATAAGCTATCAGGATAGAGAGGCGGAGCCGGATTTTGTTTAAATTATTGAAAATTGTCAATCCCCTTATGGATGGATAATCGCTGCCGATTCAAGGTTTCGCTACCCGTTAGTGAGGCGGAATAAGATACCAGCGGGCAGAATAAGCTACAATAATTCTGAAGGAATATCAGGATGGCAATTAGAAGAAATTCCAGCGGTTCTGGATTGACCAGAGAATGCATCAGACTCATGGCACGAAAAGATCCGTTGGAGGATATCCGCCGGTTGTACGATGCGTTCGATTCGCCGGTCACCCGCCTGGATTGCGGCAGGAAATGCGCTCCATTCAACCCGGTAGGAAAGCCCTTCTGCTGTGACATCTGCCATGCGGTGCCGGCAGTGTATGATGAGGAATGGGATTATCTGAAAAGGAACACGGACCTTTGGCATCCCTGGCGCGGAGACGAGTGCCCGGACTCCGAGGATGTCCTTCGTCTGAAGGATGAAACCCCCGATGGGATGGCCTTGTTGACGTGCAAAGGACCCGCTTTGTGCCAGCGTAATTTTCGCGCGCTGAGCTGCCGCCAGTTCCCGTTCTTTCCCTATGTGACCGCTGATTACCGGTTTCTTGGGCTCGCTTATGAGTGGGAATTTGAAGACCGCTGCTGGTTGATCAGTAATCTGCATCGAGTAAGTAAATCCTACCGATCGCAATTCGTCGATAGGCATGATGTGTTGTTCGCTCAACGGCAGGAAATCTTCGAAAACTATGCCTATCACTCCGAACGGATGAGGGAGCTGTATGCGGAAAGGCGAAGGCGAATCCCGCTTCTGCATCGTAACGGGGATGATTACCTGGTCAGCCCGGCGAGCGGCCGCCTGGCACGCGCGCCTTCAATTCAATTTCCCCGGTTCGGTCCATACCGGGCTGAGAATTAAGAGATTCTATTAATGTGGGCGCGGCGCGGATTAAGTCCGAGCCAACGCATGCTCCATGTCTATCTCGCAGGTTTCCCGATCATCCATCAGGCTTAGGAAAGTGTCTGCAACAATTGGATCGTAGATGATCCCGGTATTACCCCGAATGTAATCGAGGACCTGTTCCCTGGGCACGGCTTTCCGGTAAGGGCGGTCTGAATTAAGTGCCTCCCAGTGATCGACGATGGTGAAAATTCTTGACGTCAGAGGAATATCCTCGCCTTTCAAACCCTGCGGATATCCCTTGCCATCCCAACGCTCGTGATGGCAGTAGGGGATGGTAATTGCTTCCTTGAGATAGGGAATATCCTCCAGCATTTCCTTTGCGTAGACGGGATGCATGCGCATGAGTTCCCACTCCGACTCGTTGAGCGGGCCGGGTTTGAACAGGATCGAATCAGGGATGGCCATCTTGCCGATGTCGTGAAGCAAGGCTCCGCGGTGCAGCTGGACAAGTTCATTCTCTGCCAATCCCAGCTGGATGGCAAGCAGCATGCACAGGTTGGTCACTCTTCGGCTGTGGCCTTCCGTCTCCCGGTCACGATACTCCAGCGCCTTTGCCCAGCCCTCGAGTGTCTTGTCGTATGATTCCTTCAACTGGATTTCAGTTTCCTCGGCGCGTTTGAGGCTGACCTCGATGTTTTCCATGGTGATCCACACCAGAAAAGCCTCTGCGGCGAGCAGGACAACCTGGACAAGGATATCGTCCACGTCGGCACTGTTGGATGTGATCAGGATCCCTCTGATCTCAAGTGTGCCGATCAGGATCAACGATCCGGCGCAGGCCAGGAACAGGATGGGGGCTGCACGTTTGCCGAACAATAGGCTGCCCAGAAAAATGATGATCGGGTAGACAAGCACGCCGGGGTCATGAATGCCGCCTCCGTCCATGGTGCTGTAGAAGGCGATGATGAGAATAGCCAGAGTGGTCAGGCTGCTGATCAGGACATACCTCCCGCGCTCGCTGGCCTCAAGACCGAATACACAAAGGAGCGATAAGGAAAACATCAACAGGGCGGCCGGCCATTCTTTCAACAGGACATTATTCACCCCGAGGATGATGCTGGTGAGCATAACGCCCCACAAAACCAATCCCAAAGTCCGCTTGCGCAGCTGGCCGTTCTGAGTATTTCGGACAGGCAGGTTAAACAAAGTCAGAGTATTTTTCAGCATGAATCCTCTATCCGTTGATAGTTTTTCCCACTTCTGCTACTATACATTTTTGAAAGGAATCACACCACCATATTAATGGGCGATTTGAATGGGCTTTTTTATCCAGACAGGAAAGGGCATTAAGGTTACCGCCTGACCGCGGTCCTGCCTCTTGCCAGGCAGGTTCTGTCTTACAATTGATCATAGGGTGAACGTATGATGGATGAAATGAAAATTTTCATTGGGATCGACCTTGGCGGGACAAATGTGCGGGTAGGCGCGGTAACGCCGGATGGCGGACTGGTCGCCAGCGAGGAAGGTCTCATCGAGGCGCGGCAAGGACCCGAGGCTGGCGTTGAAAGAATCGCCAGCTTGATCACACGCGTGACAAACGAAGCTGGAGCCCGACTGCAGGCCGTCGGCATTGGCTCCACCGGACCGGTTGACCGGGCCCTGGGCGCGATCCAGAACCCCTACACCTTGCCCACCTGGGAAAACGTGAATATCGTTGGCATGCTGCGCGAACGGTTCCAGGTGCCGGTGACGATCGAGAACGATGCGGATGCCGCCGCACTGGGCGAATCGTGGATGGGAGCCGGGCGGGGGCTGCCACGTCTGGTCATGGTGACGGTTGGAACCGGTGTGGGGACAGCCTTCATTCAAGATGGCAGGATCTACCGCGGCATGGACGGATTGCATCCCGAAGGAGGGCACATGATCCTCGATCCGTCAGGCCCGGAATGTTACTGCGGTGCAAAAGGTTGCTGGGAATCCATGGCCTCCGGAACGGCGATTGGCGCTTATGCACGCAGTCAGGCAGCTTCACATCCCACGCTCATGACCGAACTGGCGGGAGGCGACGTGCAGCGGATCAATGCGGTCATCGCAGCGCAGGCAGCCCGGAGGGGAGATCCTTTGGCAGTCGAAATCATCGATCGCACGGCGGATTACATCGGCCTCGGATTGGTCAATCTGATCGCCCTATTCCTGCCCGAATGCATCGTCCTCACCGGCGGGGTCATGCGCTCTTTTGACCTGATGGAAGCGCGCATCCGCTCGGTGATCGGCAGGCACAATGTCATGGCGCCCGCTGACAGGGTGGCGCTGCGGCTGGCCAGTCTAGGGCAGCAGGCCGGGATGATCGGCGCGGCAAGGGCGGCGATGCTATACATCGAAGAGGAATTATGAAGAGAACCCCGTTCTGGCGGGGTTCTCTTGTGCAGAGTCAATTTTCTAGCTGAGCGTAAGGTTAGACCTCGAGCCTGACGATCACGGTCTTTCCCAGACCGATACGCGTACCCGCCCTGATTTCATAGGGGCGGTCGGGCTCGATCTTCCTGCCCTCCAGGGTAACCCCGTTGGTGCTCTTCAGATCGGTGATGGTGAATATTTTTGAATTCGTGTCGAAACTTACCTCGGCGTGGCGGCGCGAGACCTCCTGCTCCACGCTCAAGATGGGGATGCTGCGTCCCAGCACGAAGGGATAGGATGTGATATCGATGCGCTGCCCCACCTGCTCTTTGGCGGTTGCCCGTTCGATCACCAGGTAGGATGCCACCGCTTCTCCCATACCGACAAATGTTCCGCCAAAGTCACCCGCCGGCACAGACGGTTGCGACGGGGCTGGATGCATGGATGGAGATTGGGAAGGCATTGGCTGGGAAGCCACCGGTGGAATTGGCTGCGAGCGTGGTTCGCGGGCTGCGACCCTGGAAGGCTGCTGCTGTGTGGTGAAAGTGAACGGCACTTTATTGCGGCCGGCGTGGATTTTATCGCCGCTCCTGATCTCCTTGCGGGAGTTGAGCACCATATCCTTGCCGTTCAACTGCAGAAGGTTGTTCTCGGCCAGCATTTCGATATAGTACTTCCCATCGGAGTAGGTGATCTGGGCGTGCTTGCGCGAGATGGTCATGCCGTTGGGAATCAACTGGACATTGACCGCCAGGGTGATGTCGTGGTCCACCTCGTTGGTCGGTCGGCCAATGACTGCCGGCTGCCACTGGATGTCGAAGGTTTTCCCTGTCGTGTCCTCACGCAGAACGGCATATTGCGACGGCTGCAGCATCTGTCGAATGGTCTTGCGCACGTAGTCAAAGACCAGCTCGTCCTGCGGCTGGATGTCCAGCTGGGTCATGGTGTAATTGGCGTTTAACGGCCTTTCCATGCCCTTCAAATAAATGGCGTATTTCTCCGGTGAATCGGCGGTGATATCGTCGAATTCCTTGAGAATCTCCTGGATCAAACCGGCGGGGGTCAAGCTTTCAAGGATACGCGCCCGCTGGTCGGAATGCTCGAAGACGTCGATCTTGACATCGATATATTCAGCCATGGTTAACCTCCCTTCTTTTTCTTGCCCTTGGCATCCGGGTGCTCATCCGGCTTGGCGGGTGGCGGCTCCGTTGGCATAGTTTCCGATGAGGTGTCAGGCGGGGTTTCGGGTTTCTTATCCAACAGACCCATGACCCGGGCATTCTCAACGATATCGGCATCGGTCAGCAAGTTGCACATTGATTCTGGCAATCCGAAATCGATGAGTTGTTTCTTCAACTCCGGGATGTTATACATGGAAAGGTCCGGGCCAGTAGGTGCAGGCGGGGTTAACGCAGCAGCTTGTTCTGCAGCTTTCTTAGACTTGCCGCCGGAGAGCCAGGTAACGTTCTTCTGCGGATACCGTTCCATAATCCGTCTGACCCAAATGTCCAGCGAACCTTCTATATCCTCGTCATTAACATAGGGTGTAGCGACCTGTAGCATATTGGTTATTCCTGAGCGGATGATGAACGCTCTTCCCATCGGTAATTCTGCCTCCGCCAGACTGCGTGGGAATTTCCCATTCAGGCGGTCAACAGCTGCCGAGCTGCGAAGACCGATACCAAAATTGGGCGCCGCATACACTTTGCGCAGGTCGTCCGAAGAGCTCATGATGGAAAGAGAGCCAGCTACTATCAGGAAAACCCCCGCTGTCTGATATTTACGGATAAGCGCGGAGAGTCCCTCGAAGAAAGCCATCTTCTTCCGGCTGGCTTCCTCGGTGAAGGCGTCGTAGTCGTCGATGAAGATCATGATCTTTCGCCGCTTGGGGTTCGTGTCGAACTCGGCGCACTCGACCTTCATGTTTTCCAGGAAATCATCCAACTGTTCGATGTCATCGATGGTCTGCACCACGTGCGGGAGGTTGCCAAGCGAGGTCTGACTGGCTTTCCACAGCTTGCGAGAAAGGTCGATCAACACCATCATGACTTCATCAGGTGAATAATTATGAGCTACGGAAAGCATCATGGTTCGCAATGTAGTGGTCTTACCGGAAAATGGCTGTCCGATGACCACCATGTGCGGTCCCTGGCGCTCAATGTCGATTAACGCCGGGTCGAGTGTACGGTCGTCTATTCCCATTACCGCGTAGATTCGGCGTACTGCAGGCAAGGTGACTTGGTTAATCAGGTTGTCCAGCGAATAGCGCAGAGGCAAGGTCTCAATAGTGGATGGCTTCTCGCCTTTCCACTTGCCTTCCCACATTTCTTTCATCCGCATGCACATTTTACTAATCTTGGCAAGTCCGCCCGTGTCGCCTTCCTCGGGTGTGAAGGTCAGCGCTGTTTGGAATTCAAGGGGCATATTGCCCACTCGTACATAGCCTCGCCCGGGTACTGCACTCAAATCTGCAGGTACGCCGCGGCCAACGACTTCAGCATATTCGCCGACATCAGAGAGTTTGAGTGTGAATCTCTCATTGATAAGGTTATAAAGTTTTCCGCTGAGTGAACCAGGCGTATCTGCTGAGATGAGAAAATAAACACCATAGGCACGGGATTCCCGGACCAGGGAAATCAGCGGTCCCATCAGCCCATCATAGTATTCCTTGAATTCAGCAAAGTTGTCGATGACGACCAGCACAGCCGGCAGCGCTTTTTCCGGATGGGCCAGGTTGTAGGAATCCAGGCTGTTGACCTTGGCTTCACTAAAGAGAACCTGACGCTGGTCGATGATGTCGTTAACCTTGCGCAGCGCTCGCAGCACGCGTTCCTCCTCCTCGGAAGTGACGACCGCGCCGACATGCGGCAGGTCGCTGAGGATGGTCATTGCTCGCCCGCCAAAGTCCAAAATATAAATGTGGAGTTCATCAGGGGAGTGGGTCAATGCGAGGCTGGAGATGACAGTGCGCAGGAAGGTGGTTTTACCGCGGCCGGAGGCGCCGAATACCACGGCATGCCCATTCGTAAAGTCGATCTTGAGTGGTTTTTGGCTGGCCTGGTAAGGATTGTCCACGATGCCGATCAACGGCTTCATGGCGTTCTTGCCCCAGCTTGCGCCTTCCCATTTGAAATCGCCTTCCCAGAAAGTCGCTGCTTTCTCATTTAGTGACAGGCCAGCCACTTTCTCGGAATCCGCCGTTCGAAGCAGGTCAATATCCGCATCTTTCATGTAGGCGGTATCCAGCGGGGTCTGCAGACTGAGCACGTTGGAGCCGGTCTGCAAGGGCAGGAACTGCGGCCAGGGCCTCCACTGCGGTTTGGATTCCTGCAAAGCCAGATTGGCCATCATTTCCACGATGACGTCATACAGCTTGGGCGGCTCGGTGGCTTTCTGTGCCGCCGACTTGCGCGGGCGGTCCACCCAGATGACATTGGGTGTGACATTCTCTTCCTGCGGACCTTTGTAATCGCCGCCGGTGTAGGCGGTCTGGATCAACTCGATGTTCTCGTTGCCGATCTGCAGGTAACCGCGGCCGGGTATGCCGGGAGGCAGGTAGGCAGCGTCAGCGCGGCGCAGGACCTCGCGGCTGTCATCAGGGGTTTCCACGCGCAGACTGATGCGGAACTTGATATTCGCGCGCATCTGGTCGGTGACGCCCACCGGGCGCTGGGCAGCCAGGATCAGGGTGACACCGAGTGCGCGTCCGAGGCGGGTGATGCTTTCCAGCTGTGACTTGTATTCGGCGTTGCCCGAGATCATTTCCGCGAACTCGTCGATGATGATGAACAGGTGGGGGTAGGGCGGTCGGTCCGGTTCAAGGTTCAAGCCCTTGCGGCGGTAGTGAACAATATCCTTGGAGTTGGTGTAGGTATTGAGCCTCTGGCGCCGGTCGAGCTCGGCGATGATGGAGGCAAATACGCGCGCCGTGGCCGATTGGTCGAGGTTAGAGACGATATCGACCGCATGTGGCAGGTGCTTGAAAGGCTCGAAGGCCGAACCGCCTTTGTAGTCCACCAGCACAAAGTTGAGCACGGTCGGGTTGAAGTTAAGCGCCATGCCGATGATCATGGTCATCAGCAGTTCGGATTTACCGGAACCGGTCGAGCCGGCGATGATTCCGTGCACCCCATCCGCCTTGGCGGAGAAGGTCAACACGCGCGGTTCGTTGCCCGAAAGCAGGCCGACCGCGGTGTAGAGCCAGTCTGCGGATTTGGGATCCATGCTGCGGCGCCAGTTCTCGGTTGCCATTTGCTGCAACTGATCCATGGTGGTGACATTCAGCATTTCCATCAGGGTGACGGTGGCGGCCAGGCTGGAACCGTAGCCACGGCGCACGTCGACCATTTCCAGATTGCGGGAAAATTCGCGTGCCTTCTCCTGAGTGGTGACCAGTTTGGTGCTGCCCACATACAAAATGGAGTTGAAGCCGGTCTCAGCATAACGGAAGACGACTGTTTCTTCATCCAACGGATCTTCATCCACCTCGATTACCGATAAACAACGGCTGGGAACCTTGGCGCGTTCGGGAACGAGGAATATTATGCCGGCGCCCAGCATCTGACCATCCATCATGATCGTGGAGATGGCGGCTTCGCCCTCCAGGTCATGCAGACAGGACCAGCCTGGGGCGGGTGTCATGGCGTCCACCACCACCAGCATGAACGGCAGCTTGACATCCGTGCCGCTTTCCTTGTCCTGCAGGCGCATGCGGCGGCGCTCCAGGATGGTGCGGATGTTCTTCCAGAAAAGGCGCATGTTGTCGGCTTCGTTCTCGCCGGGTTTTTCATCATTTTCGAAGAGCAGCGTTTCAGTCTTGTCGGAAGCCTTGCAATGGGGCAGGGCGTAAGCCCAGCGCCAGTATTGCCGCGCTTCGCTCGTGCCGGCTACGTAAAGCATGGTATCCTGCGGCGACTGGAATGTCGGCATAATCCACCAGCATCGTACGCACATAAGCATGCACCTTGTCCGATGATTTGCCTGTGATGCCTATGGATTGGCGGATTGTGACACCCTTGGATTCTTGCGCTTGCTCTTCCTTGGCATCCTCTTCTTTTTTCTTGGCTTCGACTTTTTTCTTTTCGCGTTCATCTGCTTGCAACATCAGCGGAATGGTCACAGGGACGTCGAAAAGGAGACGCGAATCTTCGGCCAGGCGGGTGGCCTCGCGCATCAGCGGGCTCTCCGTCTTTTCGTTTTCACCGATTTTGTAAATTACAGTGGATAAACGAGTGCTGATTCCCAATCGCAGATACATGAAATCGTGGTCTTGTGGCCGGCGTTCCCACAGGCGCGTCCCTGAGCGGATTTCTTCCTCCCGCCCTTCAGAAGGTCTGTTAATATCGGCGGCAATGCCGAGGGTCTTCTCCGGGTCGGGGTAATTATAGAAATAATAAATTCGCTGCTGTTCGTGCTCGCTTTCCATCTTGCGGCGCAGTTCACTGATGCGGCGTTTATATGACGCATCTGCTTCCTCGCGTTGTTTACGGTCTTTCATGCTGCTGTAGAGCGCCAGTGAAATAGTCGCCAATACCGAAAGACCCATGGGGATCATCATGGATAAGTTGGAGCCACGTCCTCCGAACGCCGAGGCCAGGATGTATCCCATGATCATAACCATGGGCAGGAAGGCCTGCTGAAGCAGCTGTCCGGGGCTTTCCTTTGTATCTGGTGGGTTGGGAATTGTGAACTCCCCGGATGGAATCTGGGGCTCGATGCGGGGCGGGCGGTCAATGAATATTTTGTCAGACATAAGTCATCTCCCCGGTTATCCAGGCACTATGGATAATGCCATGACCAGGAGCAGGGATATTGCCAACAGTGCTCCCAGAACGATAAAAACGACACGCCAATTCACCTGGAATGACTTGCGTTCAGCAGGAAGGGGCGGGAAATTCGGCTGCAGCGCATTTACGAAAGCCAGCACATCCGGAAACCGTTGGTCGTAAATGCGATTGATGGATTTTTCAGCAATCTCGGGAATGTTCTTCAGATCAATGCGGCCGCTGGGTTTGAACTCCCCTCCCATGACGTCCTTGAGAACTGTCTGATCCTTCCTGAGGTGATACTCGTAAGCCGGCTTACCGGCCAACATTTCATAAAGCAATGAACCCAGGCCATAAACATCTGTGGCAGGTCCCACCCCGCTGCGGCCGTCTGCGATCTCAGGAGCGGTATAGGCTGCCAGGTTGTAATTTTCATTCCACAGTTCGTAAATGGAGTTGCCAGGGTCTGCTACGCCGAGGTCCAGTAGAATTGTGCGGGGAATGCCCTGCTTGTCGAAGCGCACCAGCACCGTGTCGGGGTTGAGGCACAGGTGGAGCTTGCCGGCGCGGTGCAGGTAGTACACACAATCAGCAATGCTCAGGATGATCCAGCCGACGTGCTGATACCAGGGCTGCGGATTCTTTAGCAGCAGGTTGCGCAGGATCGTGCCGTCGACAAACTCGAACACCTCGTAGTATTTGATGCGGCCTTCGATCACCGTCCAGCCGTAGGGATGGTAGTCGATGGTGCCCTGAGGATGCGCCGGCAGCAGGACAGGCAGCAGGGGGTGCTGGCCGGCCTTGGCGAGCTGCAGGAAGGCTTTAGCCTCCAAGCGAAGCTTCTCCTCGCAGCCGACGTTGGCCACCTTGAGCAGGACCTTCTCATCGCCGCGCCGTGCCTGGTAAACGATGGCGGAGCGTGTGATCACAATGGGTTGGACGATTTCGATCGGACCGAACCATTCACCGTTGTCGAAGATCTCGGTGGCGTTTTCGGCCGGGCAGTACTTTTCCTGACACCACAGGTTAAAGTCCTGGGATATCACATTGCAGCGTTGACAGATTCGCTTCATAAAGCCTCACAGGAAAAGCTGGCTTGACGTTGATTACCGCAGGAAAGGAATCCGCGCCTGCAGGAATTTGATACTCTGTAGGCGCGGATTCCTCGCTTCCATTTTTGTTTTAGGCCACAAGCAGGCTTGTCGTTTTGAGAAGGTTCGCGCTTTGCCTGCCAGGTTCTAATAAAATTAACCGGCAAACCGTTGGGAACCGGATAAATCGCCATCACGATAAGCCTTGATGGCGCCCACAATATCATCCAGAGATTGTCCTCATCAGCTTTGCCATATTTTGAATAGAGGGTATGACCGAGTCGACTATCGCCGCCATAGCCGCAGTGGCTCCAAAAGAGAGCCAGGAAGTTGCTTTTAATGACATACTAATTACATTCAGCACATTTGCAACTTTATCCAGGACATCGCCAAAGGTTTGAAATTGCTTTACGAATTTTTCGACTTCGGGGACGTTCATAAAGACTTCATTCGTAGCCATATCGTTTCCTCCTTAAAAGTTGCAGATGTTGCTGAACGCATCTTCCATGGCACCGACCATATTCGTGGCTTGTTGGGCCGCTTGCACCATGTGATCAAACGATTTTTGGATTCCGCCCGTATATTGTTGCCCGGATTGGTGAAGGTTTGACAGACCCGGGAGGACTTTGCCGTTTAAATCTTCGACAAACCGGTTGGCTCCGTTTCCCTTCCAAACGCCGCCTTGTGTAACCTGGCCGATAATGGCCTTGATCGGTGCCATAACCATTTGTTCGATGGGATTAAGTGCGCCTCCTGTGATTTTATTGATTGCTTCCAGGATTTGCTCTCCGATGAAGTTAAATATGTTCATTTTTTCCTCCTCTTTATCTGAAACCACCAGCAGCCTGGTTGTCGGCATTTTGCATATCCTGCTTCGCAGCAAGGATATCGCTGGATTCTTCATTGAATTTAGTGACCAGTTTCTGGAGGCTTTTTACACCTTGATTACGCAAGGCGTTGCTGTAACGCTCTCCAAAAGATCCTTGCATCGCACCTCCATCCAGCTGACTGGCGATGTTATTCAGTAAATTAATTGTTTCCTGTAACTTATCAGCCGCTTCACGGCAGGACCTGGCCATCGCTTCCATGGCCGGATAGTTGGTTTTAATTATGTCAGCCATTTTTTCTCTCCTTTATTACCATTGGATCTTGACTGTTTGAATGTTTTTGAAATGAGCCTGACAAGCTTCATCGGCAGTATGTATATGGGAATGGATTTTACTGGCGGTATCCGCAGCGACATTTAAGGCATGTATCAGTTTATTTAGCGAGGGTAATACTTGATCCTCCATTTCGCGCTTGAACTTGGAGGCGGCGTCACCCTGCCAATTGTTTGGAACCAGGCCGTCGAGTTCGTTTTTTAGTTTACTTTGCAATGCCTGGTAATCCGCTGCCTGCTGTTTTAGCTTTTTGACGGCAAGATCTACCTCATCGTAATGTATTCGGATTGTAATGCTGGCCATTGTTTATCCTTTCTTGGATAGCACTTCGGTTGATGTGAGGCCGGCAAAATCTCCTTCTAGAAAAGTCGTTCCCACCGGAGCAATGAGGGTGATACAAAAACCTTCGTATATTCTTATGGATAACTTTTGCCTCCTCTCAGTTTGAAGGTTTAGACTTGATTACTATAGCACGAACTAAAATCAGAGTCAATTAGTCCTTTTTATGCTTGTCAAGATCCCGGATTCTTTTTCTTTGTGGAACGACCTTTGGCGGCCTTGCTTGCTGCCGCGCCTCCTCCGCCAGCCACGCCCGCGGCGCCAGCGGCTGCCGCTCCAGCGCTGACCGCAGACCCTTGCGAGCCGCCTCCGCCACCCGCGCCACCCTGCGCGGTCTGGGGTGCTCCGCCTCCTGCACTCGAGCCGCCGCCTGTCCCTCCGTAGACGTGGTCAGGCGCTTGAGATCCGCCCGCACCGGCTGAACCGCCAGCGCCACCGCCAGCCGATCCGCCGCCCGCACCGCCCACTGCTGCGCCGACTCCGCCTCCCATGCTGCCAAGGCCGCCTTGCAGACCCTGCCCAGCCTGACTGCCCCCGCCGCCGCCCCCGCCGGCTGCTGCGCCGGCTGCTGAAGCTCCTGCGCCCGCTCCAGCCGGTTGGCTGCCAGGTGCGTCAGGTGTTCCAGTGTTGGGAGCGTTCCCGCCTCCAGCTGTCCCTTGGTTGAAGTTGGGGTGGGGTATCGGCACGCCGCCCCCGGCGGCTGCGCCAATTCCCGCGCCCATCCCGGCGGCAAGGGCTGCACCCAGGACGTTTAAATCACCAGGAAGCACAAAATTGAAAACACCTTGGAAAAACCGGACAGTATCCTGGTCGGCAGCTTGCATGTGTTTGATGATTTTGTTCAGGGTGTCGCGCGCTAAAAAAAGAGCCTGTGCAAGCCTATAAAGAGACGGAAGAAGTTCGGTTTCCATTTCGTTGAAGAATTTATTTGCTGCGTCGCCTTCCCAGTCCTTGTGCAAGTCGCGAACCTGATCACGCAAGCGAGAGTGTAGTTGCATATACTCCTCGCCGGCAATTCTGAGTTTCTTTTCAACTATTAGCAGCGCATCGTAGTCAAGGCGAATATTATTTACCATCGTTTGTTCCTGTCAGCTTATATCAAAGCGAATGATCACGTTGGGCCCCAGCCCGATCATCGAGCCGGCAGCCAATTGGAAGGGCTGCCCAGCGGGCAGGCGCTGCTCGTTGACCCGTGTCCCGTTACTGCTTTGCAGGTCGGTGACGAAATAGGCGCGCCGCACGTCGTCATAAGTGATCTGCGCATGTCGGCGTGAGATGTTCGGGTCCTGGATGTTGAAGTGACCCTCCGAGCGGCCGATCACGAACGGGAACTGGTCCACGCTGATGCGTCCCGGCGAGGCCGTACCTGCCGGAGTGCGTATGACGGTCAGATAAGCGCGAGCGATGACCGGCGCGGCAGCGATCATGGTCTCGTTTCCGCTGATGACGGGTCCTTCCCCTATCAACGTGGCGTTGGTGGGGACCTGGGAATGGGGCAAAGGCTCGACCACGCGCGAGACAGCCGGCGTCGCCACCGGTACCGCCGGTGGGGGAGGCGGAGCAGCCGTCCCGCCGCGTCTTTGCGGGATGGGTTCATTGTCGGAGACGGGCAGGCTCGAACCGCCAGCTTTGCCGGCCTTGCCCATGCCGCCCCCCAGGCGTCCCTGCAGTACCGGTGTTCCGGTCATCGATTTCTGCCTGTTGGAATAGAACATCAGGAAAGCGACCACGCCCAGGATGATGACCACGATGCCCACCAGGAAGATGGGCGCGGCGATCAAGGCTACTCCGAGCCGTGAAAATAGGGATGGCGCCTTGTACGTAACGCCCTCATAGAGGGTCGTTGAGAACACGTTGTTGTTCTTGGCCAGCACTCGCAGCACAACGTTGTATTGTCCGCTTGCGATGCGGTTGGCTTTCATTGGGATGGTGATGGCGCCGCTGGTGGAGGTCAAGGCGGGGTGAGTGAAGTTCGAGCCGGCGACTTGTGTATTGGTTGTTTCATCCACCAGCCAGCCGTCGAATCCGCCGACCAGGTCGGGGTTGGTGACAGTCACGTTCATGACCAGATCCCCGCCCTGCCCAACGATGGACTGGATCTGCAGGTTGGGATAGGCGGAGGACGGGTCGAACTTGAACTCATGGATCAACTGCGAGATGGGGTTGCCATCCCGGTCGCGGCTGAGGGCGAATGCAGAACCGTCCTCCCGGCTGACCGCGGATAACCGCATCTCATAGCTGTTGTTGATGGTCAGGGCTTCCGTGGGGACAAAGAAGCTGTTGAAAGTTTCGGGATCATCGAAAATATACTCGCCCGACCTTGGACCCGCCCTGTTTGTCCCAGATCTCGATCTTGATATATTTTGCCAGCTCGGGAGAGGTGACGGCAAGCTGGACTTCGTAAGCTTGTTCTGCGGCATTGAGCACCAAACCATCCAGCCGCACAGAGACGGGGCTGGGTGGTCCGGGGTAATCCGTTTCGGACTCCACGGTGAAAGCCTGGTTAAGTGATTGTTCGTCCTGGATGTTCACCGTAAGCACGGCATTGTTCGTTCCCTGCTTCGGGTAGACGGTCGCTTCGGCCATCCACTGGGCTTTGAGTGCGTCCATGATGCGGTTGAAGGCCAGCGGCAGGTCGTCCTTGTTTGAAACGGAGGAGAAACCGCCGGTGCTGGCAGACATGGCTTGCAATTCGACCGCGTTGATGTTGCCTTCTTTTTGAGAGAGGCCGATGGTGTTGAGCGGCACCTGTGATTTCATCGCCAGGTCCACCAGCTCCTGGTATTTGTGCTTGCTGCAAGGCTGGCCGTTGACATTCTCATCCTTGCCGTCGGTAAAGAGGATCACCGCGCGGCGGGCAGCCGGCAGCTTGGACATGGATTCGATGGCTGTGTATGCGGCGTCGTAAAGGCAGGTGCCTTTGCGCGACACTTTGTACTGATCGATGGCAAAACTCACGGCTGAGATGTTATCGGTGAAATCCTGCAGCAACGCGATGCTCTCGTCGAATTGAATCACCGCGAACTGCGAATCGTCGGGGATGTTGTTGAGGGAAAGTTTGGCGGCGTTCTTTAATACCTCCGCGGAACCACCCATGCTGCCGCTGGCATCCATGACCAGCGCAATGTAAATCGGGATGTCCGGTTTCTGGATGGTCGCATTGGCGACATAGTCCGTGTTCAGCAGCGCGATCTGTCCGCCGGTGGGCTGCGCATTCATCACCGGTGAGCCGCCGTCGGTGATGGTGAAATAGACTTTCAGCAGCATGCCGTCTTTTTGCTCGAGCGGCGAGACGAGGTTGATGCTGATGTCCCAGGTCTCCTGGGCGAAGGCTGAAAAATTCGGCGTGAAGGGAACTGCCAACACGAAAAGGACCAGAACGATGGCTTGGATGCGTCTATTCACACTTCCCTCCCAAGGAAGATTTAATCGGACAATTTATATACAGTATTATAGCGAGTTCGAGAGGGAAATACTATCCCCCACTTTTATCCTATTTCCCTACGGTGTGACAGCCATCACAATAGGCGACTGGATACCTGCCTGCACGTTGGGCTATAATATTTCATGAGAATGAGAAACCGCCGGCTAATCTCCCGGCTTTATGACAACACAACGAGGTGAACCATGCCCTACGGAAGTACTGCCAAAATTCTGCGTGTCGATCTGACAACGGGTGCAATCGACGTCGAGGAACTCACCGAGGCGTTCTACCGGCTTTACCCGGGCGGCAAGGCGCTGGCGGGATATTTCCTGCTGAACGAAATGCCCCCACATACCGATCCCTTCGCGCCGGAGAATGTGATGGTCATCGCCAACGGACTGCTGACCGGCTCGCCGGTGGCCACCGCGACGCGTTATGTGATCTCGGCGCGTTCTCCGTTAACTGGCGGCTACGGTGAATCGGAGGCCGGTGGCTTCTGGGGGCCGGAACTCAAGATGGCAGGATTCGAAGCCATCATCATCACCGGCAAAGCGGCGGAGCCGGTGTATCTGTGGATCCAGGATGGCAAGGCGGAGATAAAGCCAGCTAAGCACCTGTGGGGAAGATCGCCGGTCGATGTGCAAAAGGACATCCGCGCCGAATTGGGCGATGACAAGATCCGCGTACTGCAGATCGGACCGGCGGGGGAGAACCTCGTGCTCTATGCCAATATCGCCAATGACCTGCGCCACTTCAACGGGCGCAATGGCATGGGCGCGGTGATGGGATCCAAGAACCTGCGCGCGGTAGCGGTGCGCGGGCATCAACGATATCTTTCTTTAGCCAATGATGCGTCCGCTCTGCAGGCGCTGGGTAAACGGCTTTCTCAGGAGGCGCAGAAACATCCGCTGAGCTGGGACCTGCAGCAGCGAGGCACGCCGGGGCTGGTCGAGGCGTTGAACACGGGCGGAATCCTGCCCACGCGCAACTTCCGGCAGGGAGCCTTCGAAGGTGTGGATGGCATCAAGTGGGAATCCTACGAAAAGCAAATATTCACTGCCAAGCGAAGCTGCTATGCCTGCGCGGTGCGCTGCAAACGCGAGGTGGCGGTGGAGGGCAAGCCATCCGAATACGGCGGCCCCGAGTACGAGACCGTCGGTGTCTTCGGCTCGGACTGCGGTGTGGACGACATCCAGGCGGTTGCCAAGGCTAATGAACTATGCAATCAATATTTAATCGATACGATCTCAGCCGGAGCGACCATCGCCTTTGCCATGGAGTGTTTTGAACATGGTTTGATCGGGTTGAAGGACACCGACGGCATCGATCTGCGCTTTGGCAATGCCGAAGCCATGCTGGCCATGATCGGGAAGATCGCCCGCCGGGAGGGGATTGGGGATCTGCTGGCGGAGGGCAGCCGGCGTGCGGCTGAGAAGATCGGTGGTGACGCGCATTTCTTCGCCATCCAGGTCAAGGGACAGGAACTGCCCATGCATGAGCCGCGCGGCAAGTACAACGTGGGGCTGGGGTATGCCATCTCCGAGATCGGCGCGGACCACCTGCTGGTGGCGCACGATACCATGCTGTTTAACCCTGAGTCTGTTTCGTTCAAAGGCGCGCAGGGACTGGGACTTCAGTCCGCGCAGCCTCCGCGGGTCTTCAACGTAGAGAAGACGAGTCACTTTTATACGCTCGAGCGCTGGACCAGCTTCGAGAAGGTCTCCGGGTTGTGTTTCTTCGGTCCCGTGCCGCGCTCCTTCATTCAGGCAGGTGATGTCGTCGATGCGGTGCGCGCCACCACCGGCTGGGATGTCGATCTGGATGAACTCCTGCAGATGGGTGAGCGGGCGACCAACATGGCGCGCGTGTTCAACGCCCGGGAGGGGTTCTCCCGCAAGGACGATGTGCTGCCCGAGCGGCTGTTCGAAGGGCTGGAGAATGGCGCCATCCAGGGGCAGGGCATCCCGCGTGAAGATTTTGAGCAGGCGCTGACCCGCATCTACCGCGCCAAGGGGTGGGACGAACAGACAGGCATGCCGCTCCGCGAACGGCTGGAGGAATTGTCACTGGGTTGGGCAGCCGACCTGATCGGAGCCTGATGAAGCTTTTCCTCGGCGGACAATTCTCACTGTATATTCCCGGTCATCCACCCTCGGTGGATGTGGACTTGGCTGAGGCGGCGCGCCTGAGCGATGTGTTATCCGGGCTGGGGATTCCTGTTGACGATATTCACCTAGCCGTAGTGAACGGTCAGCTTATCGAGTTGGATGAAGCGGTGGTTACAAATCACGATGAAGTAAAAATCTTTCCTCCGGTAGGTGGGGGATAGTTCAGCAAAAGGCACCCGGGATCTCACAGATCCCGGGTGCCTTTATTAAAGAGAGTTAAGGAGTCACTTTCCAGAAAAGTACGGTGCCATCGGAGGAACTGGTTACCAGAACTTTTCCATCCTGAGTGAAAGCCATGCTGGTGATGGTGGACCGGTGTCCTTTCAGCGTGTTGAGCAGCCGCCCGGTGATACTCCAAAGTTTGATGGTGCCATCGGTGCCGCCCGATGCCAGTACTTGTCCATCCGGAGAAAAGACAAGGGCTTCGGGACCCAGGTGCCCGCTTTCCCACTCTGCCAGTTCCGTCCCGTCAGGAATCCACACTTGGATGAAATCGAGTTCCGTGGATGCCAGCCTTTTCCCGTCCGGGGAGAACGTGCTTTCCACGTGATAGGTGTTTAGATCCTTGGAGAAGATTTCATCCCCTGTAGAGACATCCCAAAGTTTCAAAAATCCATCATAAGCGCTGGTCAGCAATTGTGTCCCATCTGGAGAGAAGGAAACACTCACAAGGTCCTGCTCATGTCCTTTCAGCGTGTGCAGGACGCGGCCGGATGCAGTCTCCCAAATTTTGACCGTCTCGTCGTCCGAGCCGCTGGCGAGCAGTGACCCATCAGGCGAGAAGGCGATGACTTCTACGTCGCTGTCATGCCCGCTCAAGGTGAGGATTTCCTCGCCGCTGGCCGGATCCCAAATGTGGATGCGTTTGTCATCCATTCCCGCGGCCACCTGTGCACCTGTCGGTGAGAAGGCAGCACTGTTTGCCCTCTCGCCCAGGCTGGCCAGTGTGCGGAGAGTTTGTCGTGTGGCGACATCCCACAGAATTACATTCCCATTGTCAGACGATGTCAACAGGGTCGTGCCGTCCGGTGATAGGGCGACGCCGGTAATCTCTTCCGAAAACCCGTTAGCATTCGCCAGCTCGCGCCCGGTGGCTGCATCCCACAGGCGAAGGTAGCCGTCGATCGCCCCGGAGATGAGCGTGCTGCCATCGGGAGAAAAAGCCACGCTGCGGGGAATGTGCATCAAGCCGGGGATGGTGAGCTTCTTTTTCCCGGCAACATCCCATAGGGTCACTGAACCTTTTTCGGCCCCGTAGGCGAGCGTTTTTCCATCCGGAGAAAAAGTTACCTGGGTGGCGATTCCATCCAGGTCGCTCAGGGTACGCAGTTTACGCCAGGTGTTCGTATCAAAGAGGCTGACCACCGCTTGAGGCGGTGCAGAAATCGAGTTGATGACCGTACCGGAAACAGCCAGGATGCTCCCATCGGGCGAGAAATTCATGCTGGTCTGCAGACTGTTTTCCATCGGGACTTCGCTCACAGGCTCACCGGTTGCCGTATCCCAGATGCGGACCACACCTTCAAATACAGCGGTCGAGGCAAGCAGCTTTCCATTGGGCGAGAGGGCGATGCCGGAGATGGATGTTTCGGACCCCTTGATCGACCGAAGCAGCTTTCCGGTTGCAACATCGAAAAGATGGACCATGCCATCCCCGACACCGCCAGCTAAAGTGCTGCCGTCCGCGGTATAGGCGACATTATGCATCCCTTGTGTGGTTAAACCGACGGTGAAATCGGTTTTTACACTTAACCGGATTATTTGCTGTCCTGTCGACGCATCCCGGATGGATATCGCGCCACTCGGCAGCCACAGCGCCACCGATTTTCCGTCTGGCGAATAAGCCAGGCTGGAGATCCAGGCTTCAGTTGGGAAGTAATTGAGGGGTTGAAGAGTTCTGGGAGTCGAAGAAATAGGCTCCGGTGGAGGATGCGATAGCGACCTGCGAGCCGTCGGGCGAGAAGACGACCTGGTTGATGGTCCCCAACCCCAGTTGGGCGGCTTGTTTGACCAGTCTGGCGCCAGCGGGATCGATCACCTCGGATACAGGGGAGGAAGTCGGCGCGGATTGCGGGTCTGCCGTGGACGTGGCGACGGGCTTAAGGAAAGGTGTGTCGATGGCCAATAGATCGGCGGTTGGAGCCGCGGTATTAATAACGGCAGGGGAGGGGACTTCGGTTGGAAGAGAGATGGCCTCGGGGGCAGCCGGCTTTGCAAACAACCACTGGTAGATTATCGCGGCTGAAACGACTATGAACAAAATTCCAGCCACGCCCCAGATTACCTTGATAAGAATTTCCAGTCGGGAATGAGGTTTCTTCATGCGTAACTCCTAATTTCTCAAGAGGTCATCATCCTGTTTTTGTAAAATTACCCGCCCAGCTCTATTATATCTACGGGTAAGGAGATGGAAGGTTTTTTGAGACAACAAATCAGCAAACTGGCGTCGCCTTGTTTCCAAAGGGGGACTCTGTGCCATCGGAATCCCATGAAAATTGTATAATAATTCACAATGACTCTAAGAAAAGTGCTTGTTTCTTACATCCTTTTAGGGATAGTGGCTTTTTTGGTGTTCCTGGCGTCATCCGGCGCAGCAGCCATAGAAATCGCTTCCACTCCTTCTGTATTACATCCCACCTTCGACCCGACCCGGATGGCGCAGCCACCGACGGCCATGCCTCCTGCCCAGGCCGACAACGGCGCTCAGGTTTATTGGAGCATGTGCATGAGCTGCCATGGCGACATCGGGCAGGGATTGACTGATGAGTGGCGCGAATCGTATGGGGCCGAATCCCGCGATTGCTGGCAATCCGGCTGCCACGGGAGCGACCACGCAGAGAATACATTTGAGATCCCGTCATCGAGTGTACCTGCGATCATCGGAACAGGAAAACTGGCGCGGTTTACCAATGCCCATGAACTGCGCACTTATATCCATGAAAAGATGCCGTACTTTCCAGCCGGTTCACTGTCGGAAGAACAATCACTTGATTTGACCGCTTTCATTCTTCGCGAAAACAGCACCTTGCCAGACAGCCTGGTCTTGGACAAAATCAACAGTTCGGCCATTCCCATCCACCAAAAAGTGTCCGTGCCCGGGAGTGAGATTCCAGGATCGATGTTGATGATCGGAATTCTCATCCTCGCGTCGGCAGGGCTTGCCTATCGTTTCAGCCATCTAAGTGCCATTCCGAAGAGCAGACCGGGCTTTGTGTATCACCTACACCCGCCGCGAATCCCGGCACGGCAGTCCCGATTTTGGTACACCCTGGGGACGGGCGGATTGGCGGTTTTTCTGTCGCTGGTATTGTTGGTGACCGGATTGCTCGAGATGTTTTATTACATCCCCTCACCCGATCAGGCAGCCGTTTCGGTATCCATCATTAAAACCCTGGTCCCTTATGGCAACCTGGTGCGCAACCTGCATTTCTGGTCGGCGCAATTCCTGGTAATCGTGATGAGCATCCACCTGCTGCGCGTGGTGCTGACCGGGGCTTACGCTCCTCCGCGGCGTTTCAACTACCTGCTTGGGTTGGGACTGCTGGTGCTCATCCTGCTGCTGGATTTCACCGGCTACGTCCTGCGCTGGGACGAAGGCGTGCACTGGGCATTGGTGGTCGGGACGAATTTGCTCAAGACCATTCCGCTGGTCGGGGACGGGTTGTACCGGTTCGTGATGGGCGGCGGGGGACCCGGTCCGGCGACGCTGATCCGTTTCTATGCCTGGCACATTTTCGGATTGACGCTTGCAGTCATCATCCTTGTGACGTGGCATGTCTTCCGCGTCCGCCGCGACGGGGGGATCACTGCTGCGCCTCCTGAACAATCTCCGGACCCTCAATGGATCTCGCGCTTCGACCTGGTGCGGCGCGAAGTGCTGGCCATGGTTATTGGGATCATCATTCTGTTGATCGTCTCGCTGGTAATTCCGGCGCCAACCGATTCACCGATAACCAGCTTCAACCGCATGACAGGCAGCTCGCAGGCGCCGTGGTTCTTCCTGTGGGTGCAGCAGCTGCTCAAATGGGGCGACCCTTTCTGGCTGGGTATCATGCTGCCGGTGGTGGTCATCACCCTGTTGGGACTGCTCCCGTACATCCTGCCCAATGCGGAAAAAAGCCAGTTGGGGCGCTGGTTCCCCCGCGGGAATCGTCTGGCTCAGGTGCTGACCGTTCTGCTTTATATCATTATCCTGGTGTTGACATTCCTCGGTGCCTTCTCTTCGATTGGAAATCCATGAAACCAGAATTATCCCGCCGTGACTTCATAAAACTCTCGACGCGCACCCTGCTTGGACTCGGAGCGATTTTAGGGCTGGGAGGGTTGATCCGCTATTTCAGCTACGAACCCGATCAGGGTCCGCCCACTGTGTTCGATCTGGGGGATGCCGGCGGATTCCCGGCCGGGTCGCGCACGGTTCGGGGCGATATCCCGGCAGTGGTCGTCAATCGCGATGGCATCATCACGGCGTACTGTCTGACCTGCACGCACCTCGGCTGCACCATCGAGGAGAACAAGGAAAGCGCTGGCTTTACCTGTCCCTGCCATGGGTCCGCGTTCGATGAAAATGGAAAGGTGCTGAATGGACCGGCGCAGGAGCCGTTGAGATCACTGCGCGTGGAAATCACCAATGAGAACAAGGTAATGGTATTTACGGAGTAGGTGTTGGCTTGAAAACGTCGCTGAAGTGGATTGGCATGATTATTGCGAGCATCCTGGGATTGCTGCTGCTCGGCGTTCTCGGTCTTTATGGCGCAGGTCAGATGCGCTTGAATAGGACCTATGATGTGCCTTTCCGAACGATCCCCACACCCGGTGATTCTGAGTCCCTGGCTGAAGGTAAACGCATCTTCCAATACCGCGGGTGCGAAGCCTGCCATGGCGAGAACCTGGAAGGATTGGTCTACATGGACAATCCCGCCCTCGGAAAGGTCATCACCCCCAACCTGACGACGGGTCCGGGAGGTATCGGCTCCGAGCGAACGGACGAGGACCTGGTCCGCGCCATCCAGCATGGGATTCGCCCTGACGGCACGCCGCTGCTGTTCATGCCATCCACCGAGTTTTACTACATGAGCGATGCCGACATGGGGAAAGCGTTGGCTTATATCCGCAGCATGCCGCCGGTGGACAACGAACCGCCGCTGAGCGAGCTCTCGTTCACCGGATTCGTGGCGATGAATATTGTCGAGGGGATCACCTTCCTGCCTGCCGAGTTGATTCCACACGATGATCCACGCCCGGTTGTTCCCAACCCGGGACTGACCGCCGAATACGGGCAGTATCTTGCCCTCTCATGCCTGGTCTGTCATGGAGTTGGGTTATCAGGAGGGGAGATTCCCGCGTTCCCCGCAGAGTGGCCGGCAGCCTCCAACCTGACTTCCGGCAGCGGAAGCAGGCTGCCATCCTGGGGGGAAGAGGGCTTCATTGACTTTATTCGCGACGGGAACAAACACGGACGGGTCATCAGTGATGCCTACATGCCGTGGACCTCGTACCGCCATATGACGGACGATGAACTGCGTGCGGTCTATATGTATTTGATGTCCGTTCCGCCTGTTGAGTTTGGCAATCACTGATCCATTTCCCAATAGCCAATTTCAAAAATTTTATTTGTATATTGACAAACGATATATCGCGTGCTAATATATTGCTTAAGCGATATATCGTTCGCGACACACGGAGAGATCATGATTGACAAAACAATTGCCAATACCTTCCCCTGACCGAATCGACTTACTACATCCTTCTATCCCTCATCGATCCGCTGCATGGGTATGGGATCATGCAGAAGGTTGAGAGAATCAGCGAAGGGACGGTCAGCATAGGACCGGGCACATTGTATGGCGCATTTACCACCCTTGAAAAGGAAGGCTTGATCTCCATGGTCAAGGAGGAGGACCGGCGTAAAACATATGCCCTGACCACCAAAGGTAGGCAGGTGCTGGGTGAACAGGTCCGCCGATTGGAGATCATGTCAAGGAATGGACAGGGAATCCTGTCGCAGTTATGAAAGTGAGACAAAATGAACGCGAAATCCATTCGAAGGCGAAAATTGTTTTTTTCCTGGCAGGATGAGAAGCAGGAGGCATGGCTCGGCGAGATGTCCCGCCAGGGATTACATTTGAGAGAGCTCGGCAGCTTTGGCAGTTTTCTCTTTGTCGAAGGGTCTGGCAAGGAAATAACCTACCGCCTGGATTACAACCGGGGAAAAGCACCGGAGGATTACCTTCAGCTAATCCGTGATTCAGGCTGGGAATACCTGGGGACCCGAGGCGGATGGCATTACTGGCGCAAAGAATACAAAGAGGGTGTGGCTCCTGAGATTTACACCGACCCGGCGTCCAAGATAAAGAAATATCAACGTCTGCTGGCAGGCTACATCACCTCGGCTCCTGCATTGTATATTATCGGCCTGGCCGTGTTCAAGAAATTTCCAGGCCTGCATCCATCCTGGTTCGTGGTCCTCTACATCACATTGTTTATGTCATGGATCCTGTTCGCTGCCATCAACACAGGGATGATCCTGATGCGGATCAACGCATTGGAGAAGACAGTATCCACTTGATCCGTTTGTAATCGATTCGGAGTGAAAAAATGAAAGGTTCGCTGACTAATAAATCTAAATGGTTCTGGGCGTGGCAGGATGATCGTGAAGAAGCCTGGCTGAGTGAAATGGCCAGGCAGGGACTGCACCTGCAGCACGCAGGCTTATTTGGCCAATATACCTTCGAGCAAGGAGCGCCACGAGATGTGGCCTATCGTCTGGACTTTATCACCCAGTCGAAGAAAAAGCCTGACTATTTCCAACTATTTCAGGATGCCGGCTGGGAACATGTCGGTGACATGGGAGGCTGGCAATACTGGCGGAAGGATGTTGAGGATGGGAAAGCGACGGAGATCTTCACTGACAATGCCTCAAAGATCCAGAAGTACCAACGTCTGCTGGGCTTTTTGGTGATTTTCTTCTCGATCTATACCCTGTTCCTTTCGAACTACGGCAACAACCTGAGCCAATCGGGTGGACGGTTTCTTTAGTATGCTCTATGAAATCCTCTTTTTTGTCGTGGTCATGCTGTATCTGTTCGCCATGGTGATGATTATCAGGAGAGTATCCATATTGAAGCGAAAAATTTAAAGCGCCACCTCACGGTGAATGATGTTTCGAATTTAGAAAACCTAATGTCACTGCTTCCGAATGCTCTCGGAGGCAGTGATTTGATAATCCGATAATTCCCTCTTGATTTATCTGAATATTTGTTCTATAATCAAACCAGTTGGAGTTTTTAGAGATCAACAAGATTGTTGAGAAGATGACCTCTGCGCAACAATCCATCAAATCGTTTTATTTGGAGGACCCATGCAACCTATCAAGCCGTGTTTATGGTTCGACAATCAAGCGGAAGAAGCCGCCAAGTTCTATACGTCCATCTTCAAAGATTCCAGGATCATCCATGTCGCCCGTTATGGCAAGGAGGGATTCGAGGTTCACGGCCGTCCCGAGGGTAGTGCAATGACCGTTGAGTTCGAGCTCAATGGTCAGGTATTCACAGCGCTGAACGGCGGGCCGAACTTCAAATTCACCGAAGCCATCTCTTTTGTCGTGAACTGTGAAACCCAGGAAGAGGTGGATTTTTTGTGGGAGAAATTGACCGAGGGTGGAGAAGAAGTCCAATGCGGCTGGCTGAAGGATAAATTCGGTCTGTCGTGGCAGATCGTTCCCACCAAGTTGGGCGAGTTGATGGGCGACCCGGACCCCACGAAGACCGGACGTGTGATGAGCGCCATGCTCCAGATGAAAAAAATCGACGTCGCGGGTTTGCAGCGTGCCTACGAGGGAAAATGAGCATCACCGGTCATGCTTCCTTTAAAACCACAACCTGGGAAGAAACGCCTTATGCCGAGTTTGAAGACGGGCGTAAGCTCACCCGCGTCCACGCCGTTTTTACCTATGAAGGTGACCTTGAAGGCGAAGGCACCGTTGATTACCTGATGGCCTACAGTCCTGATGGGACCGGGAACTTTGTCGGCATGGAGCGCATCGTTGGGCGCATCGGCGAACACGCGGGCAGCTTTGTCGCCCAGCATACCGGCACCTTCGATCCCAAATCCGTAAAGACGCGCTGGGATTTTGTAATTGGATTAGGCACGGATGAGCTGGACGGAATTATGGGCGGCGGTAATCTGACTCTGGAAGGTCACGGACCTTACCCGTTTACTTTCGAGTACGACTTGCAGACAAACCGCAAGCAGTAAAACTACAAAGGAGAAATTATCATGGGCAGTGTTCGTGTTTTAGTCGGCACACGCAAAGGCGCATTCATTTTATCTTCGGATGGAAAGCGGAAAAAATGGAAGGTCAGCGGTCCGCATTTTCCGGGCTGGGAGATCTACCACATCAACGGGTCGCCTGCTGACCCGGACAGGCTGTATGCGTCACAATCCTCCGGGTGGTTCGGGCAAGTGATCCAGCGCTCGAACGACGGCGGGAAAACCTGGGAACCGGTGGACAACAAGTTCACTTATGTCGGGGACCCCGGAACGCATCAGACCTTCGACGGCACGCAGCAGCCGTGGGCGTTTAAACGCGTCTGGAACCTGACACCCTCGTTGACCGACCCGGATACCGTCTATGCCGGTGTGGAGGACGCCGCCCTGTTTCGCTCCATCGATGGAGGCAAGAGCTGGCAGGAACTCCCGGGGCTGCGAGAGGCCAAGGGACATTTGTGGCAGCCCGGCGCGGGCGGCATGTGCCTGCATACGATCCTGCTTGACCCTTCGAATCCGAATCGCATCTATATCGCCATTTCCGCTGCAGGGGCTTTCCGCACGGATGACGGCGGGCGAACCTGGCTGCCGATCAACCAGGGATTGAAATCCAACTTTGAGCTTCCCGACCCGCAGGCCGAAGTGGGTCATTGCGTTCATAACATCGCCATGCACCCGTCCCGCCCGGGCGTGTTGTTCATGCAGAAACACTGGGACGTGCTTCGCAGCGACAACGCGGGTGACCTGTGGCACGAGGTCAGCGGGAACCTGCCGACCGATTTCGGCTTCCCGATCGCGGTCCATGCTCACGAACCGGAGACCATCTATGTCGTTCCCATCAAGAGCGACTCGGAGCATTTCGTGCCTGATGGAAAGCTGCGCGTCTATCGCAGCCGCAAAGGCGGAAATGAATGGGAAGCGCTGACGAATGGTTTGCCGCAGGAGGATTGCTACGTCAACGTGCTGCGCAGCGCCATGGCGGTGGATAGACTGGATTCTTGCGGGATTTACTTCGGCACCACAGGAGGGCAGGTGTACGCCTCTGCGGATTCCGGCGACAACTGGACTCCCATCGTCCGCGACCTTCCGGCGGTTCTGTCGGTCGAGGTTCAGACCCTGCCATGATCCGCGTCGTACTGCCCGTCCATTTACAGCGGCTGGCGAACACCGGCAGGGAGGTGGAGCTAAACGTTAACGGCGCGGTCACCCAGAGCGCTATCCTGGACGCGCTCGAGTCAAGCTACCCTGTGCTGCAAGGAACGGTCCGCGACCATGTCACGAAGGAGCGTCGGCCGTTCATCCGGTTCTTTGCCTGCGGGCAGGATCTCTCTCACGAGCCGCCTGACGCGCTGTTACCCGAATCAATCGCAAAGGGCGCCGAACGGTTCATGATCGTCGGCGCCATGGCGGGGGGATGACAGGCTGTTGCTCTATGCAGCGTTGTTAAAGTATTTCACCCAGCATTCACTGTTATATACTTCTTTGAAACCGATCGCCCTGTAAATCGGCAGGTCGTTACCCACAAAGGCTTCGGTCGCACCGAGCGCGCCGCAGCGACGGATTCCCTCCAGAACGGCAGCCTTGCCCAGACCCATGCGGCGATAATCCGGGTCGGTGGCGACCGGTTCGACATAGGCAAACCTGCCGGCTGGTTCATGGAACATTCCGCAAAAGGCGACGAAGTCTCCGCTTGGGGCAGCGACGGCAATTTTCAGATCGAGCCGTGCCTTGGGGGTTTCGAACATCCTGCGGCGGCTCTCGAGTTCCTCTTCATTCATGGGAACATCATCCCCGTGATCAAATCCGCGCCATATCACACGATGGACTTTCGCCCAGTCGCATTCTTCAGCCAGACTGGTCAGCCGGAATCCGTCCGGTAATGCGATATCGGGAAAGGGCTTGGGAATGTCGAAGCAGCACATCATGCGAGAGCCCTCAGGGTCTTTTTCGTACCCTCGGGTTTTTATGATTTCCAGAAACTCAGGGTCGTTGTCATTGATATACGCGCGCAGATACCTTCTGCTATCTTCTTGAGAGATGCCTGCCAGATTGTTTTCAGCGTAATCGAGCATCTCACGGCGAAGGTGTCGATAAGACGGGTGGAACTCAAAGAAAGCCTCGCCCAGGCGGGACTTATAGGTGGCGACCGCCACGATCTCCCCCGCGTCTTCCCATATCCCGATTTTCCCCAGCGACGATCCATCCAGGTAGGGATGCCCATGCATGTATTCCCAGGCAGGCTCAAGCCAATTACCATCCGTGTTCCCGGGCTGGTGGTGCGCGATGAGGAATTTGCTAATTTTGTTGTAATCTTCCGGATGGGTGTAATTGCGTAATTTCGTGGTCATGATGGTCTTCTCTTTTAATTGATGGTGTAGGTGTCGACATTCAATACCAGCTCGATCTCGTCGCCATAATGACCGCCCGTGGAAGCAAATCCCAGCTTGCGATAGAAACCTTCCGGGCTGCCCTCACCCTGCTCGCAACTGGTGTAGAGTTGCGGAACCCCCATTGCTTTTAGATGCTGAATGAGTCTTTCCAGTGCGCGTTTGCCGAAGCCTTTCCCCTGATAGGGTTCTGCGATCATGAACCGCCACAGGAACACGCCCGGGCAGTCGATCCCGTCCTCATAGTCCGAACCGGTATGGGTCATGATAAAGCCGATCGGAGTATCGTCGGCGTAGACAGCGCGCATCCATGCGCTGGGGGAGAAGTGTGCCTGGGCGATCGACCGGACATTGTCCGCGACCATCCTTCGATGGACAGGGGAGAGCGTTTCGCTCAGGTCACAGACCTGGTTCAACGTCGCAGCGGTGATGTGCATGAAGTGAATGTCGGGCGTGGCGTTCATTGATTCTCCTGGAGACAGAAATCTTGAGGTGGTTTACTCCGGTAGGTGAATGGCGAACCGGCAGCGATCATCGCCTTGCAGCACCGATTCGAGGACTTCGGCTTTAATTTTTTGCCCTAGCGCGGCTCTCCCAGGGTTTCTTGTGGAACCCGGCGCTGCAATTGCAGAAGATGTGTGATACTTCTCCCCCGCTTTTAATCGCTTCGCGAGCCCATGGGCAATGGCAGTAATAGTAACGCTTCAGGACTGGGTCGCTCTCGACCAGATAATCTTTTGTCAAAAAAGGGATCTTGGTCTCGTAAACAATATTCCCCTCTCGTACACCGCCGCCGATCTCGGGTTCATGTCGAACGAAGTCCAGAACTTCATCAGTGACTTCCTGGGCGAAGAACAGGCGTCCCTCGCGCTGGCAGGTCTCAAGCTGCTCGACGAATTTATCCTTTTTTCGGGAAATATATTCGTCAACATTCTTGCTGGACTGAAACAACTCTCGTTCCCTGGCGTAATACTCGTCTGGTAGATCACGCAGACAGTCGGACAGGAATTCCCGGCATGCTTCATCACCGACGGCTTGCCGCAACCGCTCAATGACCGGATGCATGTACTTTGGCTTTTCAGGAGTTGGGATGCCAAAGGGTATCACGCCGATACCGGCGAAGACCTTGTCCCGCAAGGATTCGCCAAACCGTTCCGCGACCCTTTTATACAGATTCTCCTGTGCTTCGCCGCCGTCCAGCAATTCCAGAAAGGCGACAAAGACAGCATTATTCTTGATGAACAATCCATAGCGTGCAAGTGTGATGAAGTTCTCCTCTGTGTTCTGTTCTTCGTCGATGAGTTTCTTCGAGAACGCCCAAGCAGTCTCCGTTGAAAAACCATTGCTGGAGCTTTGGGCAAACTGTTCGAACCGTTCGGCCAGCGCCAGGGCGGAGTCCATTTTCTCTGCGGGTACTTTGCGCCCTTCGAGCATGGATCTGAATCCTTGTGCATCCATATATCCCTCCTTTAGCTTTATTCCTACCAGACCCCTGGCAGGAGGCGGTATTTGACCTTTTGGGTATATTCGACGTAACCAGGCAGTTCGCGGCGCAGGACTTCCTCTTCGTTGCGGATGCGGGCGATCAGGATGGGGACAATTAGCAGGGCGGGGATCAATGCCCAAAAGGAACCGAGCGCGACCGGCGAAGCGATGTACAGCAGGCAGATGCCGGCATACATGGGGTGACGCACGATGGCGTAGGGTCCGGTCGTCACCACCTTTTGGCCGGCGTCCACTTCCACCACGCGGGAGAGGTAGCTGTTGGCCATCAGCACCCAGACGAAGGTCAAGTACCCCGCCAGGACGAGCAGGTCTGCGAGGATGGAAACGATCGGGGGGACGTTCGACCAGCCGAAACGGATATCAAAACCGGGCAGCATGAATGCAACCAGGAAGTAAATTATGGCGATGCCGATGATCCTGCGCTGGGCCGTCTCTTTCTCCTTTGTCCGCATCCGGCGCTCGAGCAGGGCAGGGTCATTCTTGAACAAGTAGGCCATTGTGAAAATAAGTGGGGTATAGAGAACCGCGATGTACAGCCACCCTTGCCAGTAATTCCAAGTGCCTGAGGGGAGGATGATGAGAAGTGCGACGATGGGCAACCCAATCCCGGCACGAAAAAAGGCAGCTTTCCTGACATCTTTTGAGGATTTGTTTTCAGTCATGTTATTTTCCTCTCACGTAAGATCACGGTTGCTGAAAAACTGAAGCTGCAAGCGACTTGATGAAGTCCGGGGCTGGGTCAAGACAGACGGATACATTTGGACTTTGTTCGACGATCTTCGTGCGTCCCTGCTCGGGTCCAGGTGCGGTGACGACTTCCAGCGCCATTTGCGCCTCGGGGCAGGTTGCCGGGTCAGTAGCCTGGACGGCAGCCACCAGATCCCAGATGAATACGCCGTCACGGGACCAATTATCCAGCATCCATTGCAGCAGGTCACCCGCCAGTTTACTTTCAGGTGCTCCCGATTTCCACCCCGGGACGTCGGCTTGTTTCCAGACCACCTGGCGAGTGGCATCCAGCGGGACGAGATGCAAGGGTAGGCCGGATGAAAACACTTCGCGGGCAGCCTGTGGATCAACCCAGATGTTCCACTCGGCAACCTCGTTCTCGAACTCAGGCCAATCGCTGTGGATATTCCCCGGCGCATTGACGCTCCCGCCCATGATGAAAACATTGTCGATATGGGCAGCGATGCCCGGATCGAGACGAAGCGCTTCAGCCAGGTTGGTGTGACTTCCACTGATAAAGATCGTTACCGGCTTTTCAGAATTGGAAATGGTATCGACGATTAATTTTGCTGCGGGGATGGGTTTTGTGACTTCACTCACCGGCGGGAGCGGCAATCCCCAGAACTCATCGCTTGCCTGCCGCCAGGATTCGGGGAAAGAGTTGGACCCCTCCAATGGCGCATCGCGGCCGTAACCCACCGGGATGTCAGTCCGCCCGACGGCGGCTAAGATCCGTGCCACATTCGGTGAAAATTTTTCAGGATGAGCCTCGCCATAGGATATTGTTACAGCGCGTACATCGAAAAGTGGATTTTTAAGAAAATAGAGCAATGCGATCGATCCGTCGGGGCTGCCGTCATCATCCACGATGAGGGGGATGGGACCATCCGCGCCTGGTGTAGGCAGCGGCAACAGTGTGACCGCCGGCTCGTGTCCCGGGCAATCGGTGAATTTCAGGTCTGGCCATGTGCCCTGGATGCATTTCGGTTCCAGTCCCAGCTGTGTCCAAAGTGGAGCCATAGGCCAGACCATGATCAACAGGCAGGCAAGGATTGCAATTACTATGAGAACGAATTGCGCTATCCGTTTCACAAGAACTCCTAAAAATTCTCATGCATAAACGGAATCAACCTGGGGAACATTGTTTGCATGGCGGCTTGCGTTTTTGAATCGGGATTGCCCCAGCCGTGCAGGTGGAAATCCTGCGGGTCGCGAGTCCCCGCGATGAGCGCGCTCAGCCCCTGGATGGTCAGTTCGCAATCCGCCTTCAACGATTTTGAAACGTGAAGTATTCCGCCAGCAGATTCGAATCGCCACATCCCCTCATTCCATGAGCAGAGCGGATCGATGACCTTCGCCGAGAAAACTCCATCGCCGGCACTCATTCCGCCAATTTTTTCGATATCCAGAACGCGGTTCATGCCGGGGCGGATGGCGGATTCAACTTTCACATCCAGGTCCGACAGCCAGGTTTCAGGGTATTCATCGGGCGGCAGGTGGATTTCGGCGCGGTCGGTCTGGTCGATATGCCGGGCGATCCAGTTAAGCATCAAGTATCTGGCTTGGCTGGTGCGGTAGTAAAACCGATAAGCGACGAAATTAAATTTCGTGACTTCCTCACCCTGGATGCGGTATAAGATCAAGCCTTCGACCTGACCGTCGAAACGGGCGAATGCCAGCCACAGGTTGGCGCGGTCCGCTGCAGACTGGTCGCCAAAATCGAAGAATCCCATCCCATGTCTATGCTGACGCATGCCCGCAAGATACTCCCTGTAAGTGCCGAATACCTCTCCGACCGGATTAAGTTCGATTTCGCCGCCTTTGTTCAAGTTCATCAGAGGGGAAAGGGATAATGTCGACAGTTTGACGACTTTGGTTAGCGGAAAGGAGACGTATCCCATCCGCTCGTAAAACGATTCCCGGAAGGGGTACAGGTTCGAGAAGACCTTTCCCGATTCCTTTTCGGCAGCCAACAGGCTGGTTATCGTCTGCCGGCAGTACCCCTTGCGGCGCGCGGATGGATCTGTCGCGACGCCCCACACGCCTGACGCCGGGAATAATTTTCCCCGCAGGTTTTGCGTCATGGCTTGTGCTGACCGCGATCGAGACGGGCTTTTCATCTTCGTATACTGCATGGCAGGTGAGGCCCTTTCGCCCGCGGACGATGTCCAGCCACTCTTCCTTTTTTTGAAACGGCGGCGACGGATGCAGGGCGTACTGGGCCAGCACATATAGCGCATCGAACAGTTCATCTCCAAGCAATGAACGGATTGTCATGGTCATTGTGCCTCCTCGCGTCCGATGAACAAGCTATACCCGAAGTATACATTTTTCAAATGATTCTTCGTTGTTGTTTCGATAGGGGGCATCCGGTGGACTCATTTCCGGATGCCCCAGGTCTTTACTTCACGAACGGAATGCTCAAGGCATAGTGAACGGGTTTATCGGATAGAGCGCGTATCGTGTTGACGACGCCCTGGTAGAGGCAGAAGAATCCGATGAGGATGAAGGGGAGGATGCTGAATATGGCCAGAGTTGAAGCCAATATGACAAATCCCTCTCCCATGTCCATGTTCAAGAGGACTAAAGCTGGCAAGCCGACGAGCATGAAGAATGCAGCAGCGAAAAGTGACAACGTCATGGTGATCTGGAAATTGAGCACCTGCCTGCCTTGCTTGTCGATCTTGTACGACTGGTTCTTCTTCCACGACCACAGCAGCAGGGGGATGATGAGGATGACGAAGATGCTGCTGATGTGCAGGGCAGCCAGCCAGATATTTTCATTGCCGGTGTTCTCCTCGCCGAAATCGAATTCGAGGACTTCGCCCAGGCAGTGAATGGTATACGCGCGCGGGTCCACATCGCCGCTTTCGATGCGTTGAATGGTCCGCGGGCTGACCTCACAGCGTTCGGCCAGCTGTTCCTGCGTCAGTCCTTTTTGCTGGCGCAGTTCTGTTACTTTAAGTCCGAGATCAGGTTGGTTCATGGTTTACTCCTTTCGAATGTAAACCACATTATAGGAATTTGGTCCGGAAACTCCACGTCGTGTGCACGACATTGGCACGACACTTGCTTTTTGGGTACGACAATTCGTTTTCATGCCTTTGTCCACGCTACCAATTTTTCTTTCAAGCAACCTGCATGGATAGAAAGATTGCGCCGAGCATTGCTGCAAAGGACAACAAAATCAGTGCGACCTGGATGTACCAAAGGGACTCTCTTCCCTCCAACATGTGAGGGATCACCACCTGCGTCCTGCCGCCTTTCTTGAAGCGGAATTGACATATCGGGGATCCATCCGCGATGGTTGTTGTCCGGTATAAGCCCCAGCCCATCAATTCGCTGATAGGCTTGTCCGTCGCGCATACATAAGGCGCGATCTCAAAAGCCTTCTCAGCTTGAAGGAATTTGCAGTTGGCACATTCGATGTAGTCGACCCCATAATCGAACTCCTGACCGTCGCCTTCCACGTAGTTCATAACAAAGTCGGCCGGGTATATGCGTCGCTGCGACTTGATTGCCTTGTACTTGATCAACTTCCTGAGCCACCGGGAAAACCATAGAACTTCCATGACTCGACGGGCAAGAGGTGGGATCGCCAGCGCTTCTTCTGTACCCATGCGATAGATCAAGCGCCCGGCCTCCTCAACGGTTCGTCCCTGTTTCTGCAGAGCACGATAGACGGCAAGGTAGCGGGTCACAGGCTTATAGAAACTGAGTGTCGCCAAACTGTTTCCAATGAAGGGGATGCGGGGGATCAGAGCTTCATATTCCTGGCGCGACTCACGCATGAACCGTTCCGCCTGCTCCTCGCCAAGCCATGTTTTGACCCACGGCTGTACCCGTGCCAGTAGTTGATCGAATGATCTCAAAAATTGATTTTTGCGGGACATGTAATTTGCCTGTGTCATGAGTAACTCGCCTTTCGACTACTTTTCATCCGGAAGCTGAGGCGCACCACCGAACGTGCCATCGTTGGTCAGCGGATGTAGGTTATCTTTGTTCTTTTTTCCAAGGACGCGCCAATAACCGAGCCGATGGCAACTCCGATGCCGATCCCTACACCGAAGTTGTCAAAAAATGGAACAAGCGCAACGCCGATCGCGATGCCGATGCTGAGACCAACGCCTATCCAAAAGCCATTGGGATGCCTCTTTTCATTTTTGGGAATGGCAACCTCCTTCTATTTGATCGTTCACGAACCATGCCGCCCTCACATGCTAGCAAAGGCTCCAAATATGATGAGGCAGTCTCCTGCAGCATGGAACAGCACCGCCCCCCACAGGCTGTCGGATTTTTGGATAAGGAACCCCCAAATTAAGGACAGAACCAAAACGATTACCAAGAACTGGATCATCTCTGCCGCATAGGTCACCTGGGTGTGCATGATCGCAAAGACAATGGCAGTCAGAACGTTCGATAAGCCTTTGCCCAGAAAGTTCTCATATCTTTGAAGGAAGAGGCCTCGATAAAGCAGCTCCTCCATGAACCCGTTGGATAGAACGAAGAGCAATATCCACGGCCATAGCGGCAGAAGTTTCTCAAAGACTCCTGCCTGGCTGCTGCTGATGGCGAAATAAGCAAGAGCGGGGAAAACGATCAGGGCGGCGATGGCGACGGGAAGCCAGATGCGAACCCGGCCTCTCTTGAGATACATGGAGCGCCAGTCAAAGCCCATGAGCGGCATCAAGATGAGAATAGGGACCACGGTCAGTATGCATTGGGAAAACTTGGCTAAGGCAATTCCCTGGGGCGTCGTAACGGATTGGTGAAACACCCCGAGCAGATCGTCACTCAAAAGAACGCTGACGAGAACAGCTGTTCCTGCCACGAAGAAAACGTAAAAGACAGGCCAGTATGATTTTCCTCGTTCGCCCCTTCTCAAAAGTAAGGATGCAACCAACAGAACGACGGTGAGACCGGTGTGGAAGCCAAGCAGTGCGTTTTTCGACAGATAAGGGGATAGGGTGATGATGGCAAACACCATGGTTTCCACGAGGAAAAACAACAGGAAATTACCACTCTTCTTAAGCCAGCCGTTTGTGGAAGGATTGATGGTGTTCATTAGCAGCCTCTTTCTTTTGCAAGCCGGTTTTGCAAATCCGCCATCACTTATTCAGACCGTGATGGAGCCGCAGAAGGATGTCGTTTTCGTTTGCTAAATAAAGTGATCAATAACGTTATGAACACCAGGATAATGCCAAGGCAGCAGAGACCTGCGACCCATCCCAGCCCGACCCGATTTCAGGAGGTTGAGGGTCGCCTTCACGATAGGCTTTGGCGTACCGCCAGGCGGGACAGGTATTGCCTCCAAGTTGCAGTCCGCGCAGGGGGGCAGGTTCTCGGACCGCCAGGTGTCGTAACGGCTTCGAAGTTCAAGCAGCGGGTTGGGGCCGCCTTTCGCCTCGATGAACGAGATGTACAACCAGGGCAGACCGGGGTCGTTTGGGGAGGGTTCCTTGCCGAAGGACGTTTTGAATGGAGGCTGGTCGGCTCTCGCGACCATAATGAAGGCTGCCTGAGCAGTCTGTTGGAAGCCTGACAGGTTGTTGCAGCGACGATCCCCCCCTGCGGCGGACGCCGCTTCGAGGGCGCGCATGAGCCGGTCTGGAAGTTCAACCGGACCAATGTCGGTTGCTGAGAAGGCTGCCAGGGCGTCAGAAACTACCGCCTCGCTCTCCAGAGTGTTTCCTTGCACGCTCACGGCATACGTCGAGTCCTGCCGGTCACCTGCCCAGTCGTTGGTCTCCGATCCTGTGAACCCCGCAGTCTGTATGTGTCCTTCCTGTAGCAGGGTGACCACGCCGTATTGGCGAATGCTAGCCTCCGGGTCATTGGTGTCATCGCTGACCTGCCGGATGATCTCACGGGCTGTTGCACCCTGAAGGAGCAGGTCGAACACTTTTGCCTGGTTCGCAGGCGTGCCAGCTGCCTGGATCGCACCGGCGCCCTGTCCAGGCGCCAATGCGGCCAAGAAGGCGGCGGATATGGGCACGCAGGACGCGCCTGCTGCGCCAACATCACCGGTCTCCGGGTCAACTGCCACGATGGAATACGTACTTCTTTTTTGGGCTACTGTATCGTACGGTAAAATGAGCCATGATCACCATCATGGTGATAGCGAAGGGCATGATGAAAAAGGAAATGGCTTGAAGGTCTTTTATACTATTGGCACGCTTGCTCATGGTTTCCCTTTCGAAAGCAAACCATATCCAAGAATAAATACGGGATATTCCACATCATGTGCACGGCATTTGTATTTTGAGCACGATACTTCTGTTCAGGCCCCTTTTTCCACGATGAGTACAAAATCAACGCGGTGAGCCCAGAGAAAGTGCACCGTCACGTTTGGAATAATGGCGATGATCTCGCCTTCGATGCTGTTCAGAAACTGTTCCAACTTGCTTTGATCGGCAGTCATGTGGAGGTCAAAGCGATGGATATCGATATTTTGTAGACATGTCAAATTCCTTTCATTTGACTCACTTTTGACCTTCAGACATCCGATGCCTGTTTCCGGTTCACCGCCGGGTGATTGGATGGCAGTTTTTTCACATCGTTCCTCTTTTTCCAGTTCTAGTTTTCATTTACTTCGTCACATCATTTGCAAAAGTGTGATGATCACATAAACAACAACTCCGCAGAATAATGCGACAAAGCTCAGCAGGATCCACCACCAACTCTTCCGCCAGGGAGCGGACGCGAAATCGGTCTCGCCCAATGCCAGGTGCGACCAGGCCCGGTAGCCGCGGTGCACGTTCCAGAGCTCGAATGGGCCAAGTAAAAAGAATCCTGCCAGCGCGCCCAGGACAGCGAATGCCCACCAGGTGACCACCATCCATAAATTCAGCCCGATCTGCGCGACCGAGTTCACCAGCGGAGTAGCCAGGGCGAAGATGGCCGCAATCCCCAGATTGGCCACTATCCAGGTGTGCGGCATCCGCTTGGGCAAAATTTCGAAGTAGCTTCTACGCGTTGCCAGTGCCAGCCATGGCGCCTGGAAGAGCAGCCAGCCGATCAATGCCGGCGCAATGTAGAATACAGCCAGGATTGTGAATTGTGCAGCTTCTGAAGTCCAATGGATAACAACCGTGGCGGCCAGGTAGATCACGATCGAGGGAACTAAATCTCCCACCCCTTCCAACAGGATCCTCCGGCCGTTGCCGGCCTTTCCCGCGCGCCCGGCGATCAGCCAGACCAGCAATCCCAGCGGCCCCAGGACAAGCGTGACCGGCAACCAAAAGATTAACATCCTGGGTTTTTTGTGCAAAAGCACGATCATCAAGATCAGGCTGGCAAGCGTCAACCCGAGCCAGATGGGTCCGATCGTGACGGTCGGATCGGGAGGAGGAGTTTTAATTCCAATGGCTGGATCAAATGGCACATAACCCAGCCAATCAAAGGGAGAATAGACATCGCCGATGGCCTCTTTAGCAATTTCTGCGGCGATCGATTCGAAATTGTCACTGTTGCTCAACATCACGATTCCAATCCCTTGGTCGCGAAACGTGACTGTGTAGTTCTGCCAGCCGAGATCGTGCCCAGTGTGGAAGAAAGCGGGTCCGAAGGGTGTATCGAACCGCCCCCAGCCCAGGCCCCAGGCCAGGTGGATGTTTTGGAACCTTTGGGTTGTGGTCGAGGCATCGGGGCCAAACATCCGCTTGTAGTTAATGGGGATCTGGGATTGAAGCATCTCCTCCACGGTCGCTTTCCGCTGGCTCTCGGCATTCAAGATGCCAACCAGGAAACGGGCGTAATCACCGGCCGTGGTCGCCAGGGAGCCGGCGGCGCTCGATTCTCTGCGCCGGAGTTGAGTTCCTTGTGTACGGCCATACTCATCGTGTGGATAAGCAAAATCTGCCTTGAATTCGGCTTGCCAGATATAGCTGGTTCGATCCATTCCCAACGGCTGGAAGATCTTTTCCTGGGCTAAGGTTTCCAAATCCTTGCCGGTAATATTTTCGATCACCATTTGCAGGAGCATGTACCCCTCGCCTGAATAACTGTGCCTTTCTCCCGGTGAAAAAAGAAATCTCAGGCGTCCGCCCTTCTCAAACATGCGCAGGTTCGGGAGACCTGTTGTGTGGTTGAGTACCATCCGGGCTGTGATCTGCTTGCTTCGTTCATCACCTTTCAGATCGGCATAAGCCGGGTATTCATAAAAGGGTTTAGTCCATATATTCATAAAGCGGCTTATCCAGGTCGATGACATGATCCTCAGCCAGTACCATCACCAGGTAGGCAAAAACGGGTTTGCTGAAAGAAGCCCCGGAAAAGATGGTTTGCACATCATTGGGCTTTCCATCTATTCTGTCCATGTATCCAAAGGCCTTCTGGTAGACGAGCTGCGAATCATTCAGGATCGCAACGGACAACCCGGCCACGTTCGCCTTTTGCATTGTCTGCTCGATGAATGCATCCAGCTCTGACGTTGAAATAGATCCTCCATCGAGTTTCTTGAGACTGGTGTTAGATGAAGGCTGGTCAATAACGGAGGGTTTTGGATTCGCGCTACATGCAGTTAAAGCCATGAGCTGAATCATGATAAAGAAGACAAAGAACAATCGTTGCATTGTTCCATCTTGTTTTGATTGAACGGCTGCCTCCTGATGATTTTTATTCCATCTGGTTAGCTTATTCATGATATTTCTCCTTGCTTGTGCTTATCTGAATTGACAGAACTTACCCTTCCCCGAACAACGCGTTGGAGATGGCTGCCCAGACGGACCAGTCGATACCCCCCTGATTTGTCAGTATGATCGCTACCAGTTCATCTTCCGGATATCGCATGATAAGCGTGGCGAATGCCGGTCCACCCCCCGCGCCAGCGGCGACAGGTCGGTCTCGATCGCGTCCCACGAACCAACCATACCCGTAACCGAAGCCCAGCGCGGCGGGCATTCCAGGGGTGTTGTCGCCTATCTCTCGGACAAAGTGATCAAACACCAACTCCAGCTCAGTCCGAGGCAGCAGTCGGTCGGTATAGAGAGCCCGGTCCCACAGGAATAGATCTTCGGACGTGGAATACAAATGCCCCGAACCTTCAGAGACGGGTGGTGACCCAAACTCCTCTCCAGTTGTACTGTCACCGTCAGGGTAAACCTTTGCCACTCCGCTCGATTTGTTCTGATATCCCGTGTTGTGCATTCCCAGTGGGGTGAAGATTGCCTGCTCGAGGAAGTCTGCATAGGATTGACCGGACACCAGTTCGATGATGTAAGCCAAAAGAATGTATCCGAAATTGTTGTACGCGTACTGCTCGCCCGGGAGAGTATCCAACGACCACCCAAGAGTGAGTCCAAGGTATTGAGCTTGTTCAGCCGGTGTCACCGGACCGCTTGGGCCAGTCTCAATCGCTCGATAAAGTTGGTCTGACTGCTGACTTGACAACCCCGATGTGTGTGTCAGCAGGTGATGGATGGTGATGTTCTGCCACGCCGCAGGACAATTGGCAATGTAGTTACAGATGGGGTCTTTGACGCTCAATTTGCCCTTTGATTGCAGGATTAAAATCGCCATCGCCGTGAACTGCTTGGTCATGGAGCCGAGGTGAAAGCGCGTCTGGGGCGTATTGGGGATTCTGTGAACGCGATCCGCGAGCCCATACCCTTTGCTGAACAGGATCTTCCCATCTTGAGCGATCAAGACAGAGCCCGTGAAGTTGCCGCCGCGAGCCATCTCGGTCAACATCTCGTCAATCGGAGGGATTGCCTCAGACTTCACAACCCGCCTCGGTGGACCAAGCCGGGTACAGGACATCAGCAGCGGGACTAGGAGAATTGTACACATCATGAGAAAAAGTGGAATCTGTTCCATGGGAAGACCCTTTCACTTCACTGTTGTGACACTTGGTTATTCTCATCTAACCCCGACTTCAGATAAACAGCCGGGTGGTCGTGGGGCAGTTTCCTCCACATGCGATCTACCATGACAAGCACCAGTACGACGATATAATTTACTGCGGCCAGCACAAACCAATCCACGCCGGATAAAAAAGCGAAGGCGGTGTTGGCTGCGGCATGGGCGATGCCTGCCACCAGGATGCTTCCTCTGCTTCGGTTGAAAAGCCATACAATGATAAATGTCGCAGGGATGAGCCCAACATATTGTTCAACCCAGTATTGCCAGGTGAAAACAGGCTTTCCTTCTGCCTGCCAGAGGAAGAAGTGCCAGGGAGCCCAGAAGAACGCCAGTACAAGGCTTGCTATGAAAGGACTGGTGCCTGCCTGCAACCTGGGCAGGGCGAAGCCGCGCCAACCGGTTTCCTCCCCTGTGGCATTGAAAAAGAAGAACTGGTAGAAAAATTTGACCACGATTAGGCCGATCAGAGCCGGGCCAGAGGCTGGGAAAGAAAGAGTAGTGATGGGCTGCCCGCCCCGGAAACTGTTGATAATGATTGACAGCAGGATCAAGGCAGGCATCAGGACTAATGCCAGGAAAGACCAGCCCCACAAGCCGCGCAACCTGATTAATGAATAAAGGTAGCGCTTCACAGCCGGTATGCGCGAATACGTCATGCTGATCACAAAGGCGACCGGCACAACTGACACGAGGGAAAAAATCACCATAATAGGGGAGAATGGGGCATGATTGAGAATAGTGTTGTTGGCAAGGAATACGATCGTGGACACGACCCACGCGACGATGAAGGCGATCCAGTAAGCGCAATTTGTGCCTTCTCTGGGCTGATTATTGATCACCGCCGAGATGATGATCCCAGCCAGCGCTGGTCCGCAGGTCGCAATGACTACCACCGGTGCCAGCAAGAAGATGCCCTCGTTCATCACCGCCCCATAGGAGTATCCCAGCCCCCAGGTGATGGCGAAAGCGATGACGAAGAAAGCAGTCGTTTGATGACCTTTGGTCCAATTAGCCAGCTTGTTCATGGTTTACTCCTTTCGAATGTAAACCACATTATAGGAATTCTTGCTCAGAAACTCCACGTCGTGTGCACGACATTGGCACGAGACTTGCATTTTGGGCACAACAATTCGATTTCAGACCGGTTTCCCCGTCGATGGAATTGATAATTTTAGTAAGTCCAGCGTTATTTTATGCGCAAAGAGATGGAATGCACGCAGTGAAATTAGCGTGGCTTTATCAAGACATTTGGACAGACTTATCTCCTTCCTTTTACTTTCTCCATGCCTTTGCCTTCAGCTCTTTACTGCAGGTTCCCGATATACTGCCAGGTTTTCGGATGGCAGCTTCTTCCACATGCGATCAACCAGTACGGCAAAGACCGCAAAGAGAACCAGTAGAACGCTTCCGGCGTTTGTCCCTGGAATCGCGGTCTGAAGTGTGTTCATGGAATTCATTGAGGCGTGGAAGAGTGCCGGTGCCAGGATGCCGCCGCGTGTCCGGTTGTAAATCCACCCGAAGAGGAGGGTGATGAAGGGGTAGAGGCCGATGCGGACAAGCAGGTAGCCTCCTTCACGGTACTGGATGATGTCATTGGGAATATGCCAGACAACCAGGTAGGCCCAGAGAAGGAGATTGGCAATCAAGGGGCTGTAGTTCGCTTGAAGTCGCCGCTGTGCAAACCCGCGCCAACCGCCTTCCTCGTTGACCCCTCCGCTATAAAAGAATACGGAGGCGAATGTAATTAAGGTAGCTGGTAGGATTCCGGGATTGAAATGGATATTGTAGAGCGATGGCCTGCCAGCTAGCAGGTTCGTGATGGTTACCCCCAGGAGGTGAATCACAGGAAAGGTCAGCAGCGCGACCAGGTACCAGACAAAGTGTCCCCGGGGATGGACCAGGGTCGAAAGGTATTCCCTCAGGCTGGTCACCCGGCTGAAGGCCCTGGAGAATACGAATGCAGGCAATATTGCTATCGGGATTGAGATGATGAGCATGGGCACCCATCCCACGGCAGGATCGGGATTGCCTCGCCATAAGTCGAGGGTGGAGATGATAAGAGCTACCAGCCACACGATCCCAAAAGTGAGCCGGCGTTTACTCGTCGATACCGGGCTTCGAACAGGGAGGGTCCATCGGGTAACCAACATCCCAGCAAGAACTGGAGAATACACAGCCAATCGAGATATGTAAAGAATCAGGACCTGCAGGAGCGTTTGGTCTGCGAGGCCCATCTGGTACAGGTAAAAGGCAAGGAAAAAGAGGATATACAGTAATACCAATGTCAGGATAAAGAATGACACGAGAGGGCGTGTCTTCATCCACTCAATTATCTTTTGCATATTTGCTTCTCCCTGATAGCGAGAAACGCTGCGGTGACGAGGTCGTTACGTCAGCAGGAGCGCCGCACCAGTGATCACGACGATGAGCACGAGAGCTATCGTTATTCCAATGAATGCCCATCGCGTAATGCGGGGATTGGCTTTCGTCCACGTCTGACCCGGTCGCGACAGGCTGCTGATGTAAACCATTCCCATGATGATGAGAAACCACCCTGCGCTGCTGTCGTTCATGACGAGAATGAAACCCACTACGAACGAAACGATTGCGGACAACCACAGCCAGGCTTTTTGACTGTTTTTCATTCGTTACTCCTTTCGTTTGACATTCCTTTCGCTTAAATCAAGCGTTGCTGTTCTCAGCCCCGTCGCCTGATTCAGACTGGTCATGAGGTCACTTCGTTCACTGCCCACCACTGCCCTTTGATTCCCTGTGGTCAGCGACCGCCCGGCCCAGAGGAGGGTCAGCAGGACAACTGCCACCACACTGGCTGTCGCCAGCATCCTTTCAGCCTGACCATCCGGCAGTGCTGCCAGGGGAATAAGGGTGTAAATAATTACATCGGTGAGAAAGTGCGCCAGCATGGCGCTTTCCAACCCGAGAGTCCAGAACAGCCAGCCGAAGACTAGGCCGCCGAGACTGTTCAAAGTTATAGTGCGGGCAACGACCAGAGTGTTGATGGGCCATCCGAGAGAGGCTGCGGTTTGCAGGTGTGCCGCGCCGAAGGCAAGGGCAATGAGAATGTTGGCAGACCATAACACGGCGGGTTTGGGACGCCCTTCCACATCATGGAAGAGCAGTCCTCCAAGCCATGCCAGAAGTGACAGGCCGAACAGCCGGAAGAGGACCTCCTCCGTGATCCCCGCAGAAAACGCGGTCAGGAATCCATAGAGCGGCGGGGCATAGGCTTCTGTAGGGATCGAAATGCCCAGTTCCTCGAACATGGCGTTCATCGGGGGTCCGAAGACGACCTTTTGCAGGAACAGGATCGTCAGCACAAAGGCGACCGCGGCGATCCAGGCGATGGCGATGATATTGCGGAACCGATAAAGGACGGGGTCACGCCTGGCCCAGCCTTCAATAAAGGGTAATCCAAGCCCGATGCGGTTCGCCAGCGCAAGGCCAATTCCTCCCAGGGATATAATCAGCAGGCTGTTCACCATCGTGTTGACGACAAGGACCTCCCATCCCATGGTGGAGACGGTGTCTGCTTCGCTGAACGCATTCTGGAGATGAATGGCGTAGGGCAGGATGGCGAAGGAGGCGGGGAGGATCAATGCGGCGAGTACAAGGAATACTTTCCAGCTCCAACGGCGTTTGGTGGCGAGTATTATCTTATTAATCTTTAATCTTTTCTGTAATACTGTAATGATGTTCATAACCCAACATTCCTTTCTGAGCCAGATGACATCTCTAACGAGCATTGCGACGATTATCTAGTTCCGGCTGGCAGTGTGCTGTTGGGCTGCCGGAGTGCAGCGCTGTCCACATCCTGAAGCCGGCGAGCATCGCTCTTGGGCAGCCATCTTGACGTGAAGTATCTGGTCCACAAGATCATGAGAGTCACAGGGACTATGCCGAGTGAGAGGATCACGCCGTACAGAACCTGAACCTCGATGGACGCCCTGATCTGGAGATAGCCAACCAATGTGCTTATAAACACGTTGCCCAGATAGTGGACGATCATCGGAGGAAGAAGGCTGCGGGTCCTGACGAATACATATCCGTAGTACAGGCCCATGATAAAGGCATAGACGACCATGCCCATCGTCCACACCAAATCCGCGCCGTTGGTCAGATTGAGCACGTGCATAGAGTCCGAAAGCAGCTGATGAGAAAAGGATCGATTTGCGTTCCGAATACGTGCTCAGGAAAACGGTCAGGACGATGCCCCTGAACACCATCTCCTCAAAGATGGATGGAAACGAAAGGAGCAAACTCGGCGAACCAGGAGGTAGATCCCTTGAGAGGTCGAAAACCTGCCGGATGAAAATCCCGTTGATGGGCAGCCCTTCGGAGAGCCGGTAGATGACTGATGCCGCCACCTGCGACAGTGCCAAAATTGCGTAGCAGGAAAGCCCCAACAGCACGAACCGGAGGAACGGGTGTATTCTGGTCAGCCCGATATCGTCCAGATACTGCCTGAACGTCCTTTTCCCCTTGGGGAGATGCAGAACGAAAGGAACCAGTATGAAGACGGTCAGGATGTGATATGACATGGCCTGGGCAAACTGGACGGCAGGCGTGTTGCCCGATAATCCGAGCAGACCATAGAACACGGTCCCCACGAGAAAGATTGAAAATATCGAGACTACCATGACCGCCAAAAGGGACAGCCAGGGATGCTGGTAAAGCCGAAACCTTCTCTTTTCCATTTTGGTATCGTTATTCCGCGATTCCATTGAGTTTCTCCTTTTTCTTCTTCTATCGACCAGCGCGGCTTGCCTCCTTGATGCCAAGCGTTGAATGGTTTGGTCTGGCGCCAAACAGGCTCAGAAAACGCTCCTTCACGCTGATATGCTTACCAAGGGAAGGATGGCGGCTGTCGTCGTGTGTTTGAGTGATCTGACGGGCCAACCGTTCCTGTTCAGCGATCTTAAGCAGTTTCCGGTGATATTCGAAAGCCTGATGCTCTTCAAGGCTGTAGAAGGAATTAATCGTACTCATGTCGATCTCCTTGCTTCCCAGCAGAGCAATGTTTTTATTTTTCGCTAGTTAGCTCCAGTCTGATATTAAGTTAATGGTTGATGACCTGTCATCCTCCAGTTTGATGATTGACTTGATGATTCTTCCTTCCCCTGATGATGACAAAAAAGAACCCGCCGGCAAGGCGGGTTTATTCGATACAAAATGCGGAAAGTTTGTCTTACAAAAATGCCATCCCCTCGCCGCGATAGGTCTTGACCTGACCGTCCAGTTTGCTCCCTTCACCAGCCACAGGTCATTGAAGCGCTCGCACAGTTCTCCTGCCTTGACATGCTGCAGGAGGACCGGGTCGCCGAGTTCGAGCCTGGGGCAGTCCTTGGGCAGGATGAACGGTGTCTGGACCTTCCCCGTGCCTTCGAGCGAAAGATACTTCATCCCGGCCTGATCCCGTTTCCGCATGTGGTGGTGGACCGCAATCTGGTCACTTCCCGTTACTGGTTATTCGATGCAGAACCTTATGCAAAGAAATTCGCAGAAGTGGTTCAGCAGAAGTTCAGTCTCGAGTAAGTTGGATGAATCAAGGCATGAAAAAATTATGGAAGCCCAAATTACTGGGCTTCCATAATTTGATTAATGAACTTATCGAGTTTACGATCTAGGCAAGTTATTTCTACGGGATGTATTTGATATTCCAGTAGGCAAAGTCATCGAAGGTGCCGGTCAGCTCATAGGTCTGGGATGCGCGGGTGAACAGCGCAAAGGTCCCGTAGGTGAAGAGGTAGTCCGTATCCCAGAACTCGCCGACCTCCTGACCGTTGATGTACAACCGGAAGCGGCCCTGGTAACCCCAGATGCCAAGGCGGTTGGTCGCGTTTGGACCGGTATTGATGAGTTCAGACGCAGTCCAATCGATGTAATCGGTGGGGCTGCCTTGTTGTGAATGCCGCCGGAAACGATACTCGCCGTCACAGGATACCTCCAGTGAATAACCGCCGGCAGCTGTCGTCTGGTCGACGCGCACCGCCATACCCATCGAGTCGCGACCGATGCAATCCCCGTTGGTGGCGCTGACCTCGGCATACAGATTACCGGATGATACATCGGTATAGCTCCACCAGGTCGTCTTTTCTTCGGGGACATAGTCTTTTCCGTTTAGCACGCCGCCATCCACCCAATAGGCTGCTCTTTCGGCATTGTCATAATCGAACCAGGCGTCGGGGTTGTCGAAGTAATCGACGTGATCCGGGTGTGCCAGGTCGAGTTGCGCGCGCGGATCGTCCGGGTCCACGACCAGGAGGGTGGGCGTGGGCGCGAGCTCCAGCCGTTTCGGTCCCTCGGTAGGCGCAGCTTCAACCGGTCCGCTCTCTTCTGTCGTTTCGATGGCGAGGATCTGATCCTGCGGCACTGCTGTTGCGCGGTTGAGCGCGCGGTCGACCATGGCGCACGACAAGAGAGTCAACATGATTAGGCTCAACACGATGAAGGGTAATATTCGAGATTTCATGGTACCTCCTTTATAAAAAAGAACTTCGCTGTTGCAGAATTATGATACGCCTAAAAGATAATCATAAATGGGAAGTTTTCATTTTTGTAGGGGATGAAAAATGCTCCCGTTTTAAGGGAGCATTTTTTGGAATCTTGCATCAGAACTAAAAGTGGGTAACATCAAGAATGAAGCAAGCTTGTTCTTCGAAAACTTTGTCGAGATCGCCGTACTCCTGCAGCGACCAGGATTTTAGCTCATCCAGGCTTTTTTCCAGCACATCGTCAGGCACGTCCCAGGAGTGCGAAAATGAGCGTTTGGCGATCCTCTCGATCAATTCGCGGACGACATAACTTCGCGGGAAACGAACCACCTCCACCTGAGTGACCACCGCCCCCATGCTTCGCAAAGCCTCATGGAGTTCCTTTTCATCCTTGACTCCCGGGCGTTGGGAGATGACCCCGTACTCCTCCACCTGGCTCCGCCAATGACTCCGCACCTGCTCATGGATCGACTCTCCCACGTGCTCCGTCCGTGCGTTGATGTATGCGCCTTTTGGTTTAAGAATCCGCCGGTATTCAAGCAATGCCTCGCGCCAGGGTCCGACCAGGTGCATGACGTGGCAGGTGAGCACGGCATCGAAGGTCTTTTCCGGGAACGGAAGCTTCGAGACATCCGCCTGCGCGAGTCGAGCGGAAGGGAACTTTCCCCTCAGCCGTGACATCATTTTGGTTGAGAGATCCACACCGAACAAATTTGCGCCACGATTCAATAGCGGAACGCTGACCCGTCCGGTGCCCGTGCCAGCATCGAGGATGCACGCATCAGGACCGGCAGCGTCAAGGATGGCTTGAACACCCTGCGTGGCGACCGGCTCGGGAAAATCGCGGGTCTGGTCGTAGAAGTCCGCAGCGCGGTCAAAGGATAAGCTGTCGGTCATGATTCATCCGATCTGACGAAGGGCGTTAATGGATTTTTGTGCAGCTGTCTCTGCATCCGGTTTGGGAAGGAATTCGCCGGAGACCCAGCCAGTATACCCTGTGGAGTTGAGTGTGGACAAAATTGACTTGAAATCCAGATGACCCGCACCGGGATACCAGCGGTTGGAGTCAGCGACATGAAAGTGAAAAACGCGGGATCCACATCGTATAATGCTTTCTTCGATGACCGGCTCTTCGATATTCATGTGGAAAGTGTCTAGTAGTAATCCAAAATTATCCGTACCGACGTGCTCAATAAGTTCCAGCCCTTGTGAGACGGTGTTGATCAGAGTGGTTTCATACCGGTTGATGGGTTCCAGAGCCAAGCGAATGCCGTGAGGACGGGCTGCCTCGCTGCACTCGCGCAAGGCGTTGATGAGCCAATCCATCGCTTGGGCTGAATCCACGCCCGGTTTGACGATGCCCCGAATCAGCCCGATGATGATGACTGCCCCGAAGCGCGAGGCCACCGGGATGTGGCTTTTGATCCGCTCGATGGCAGCACGGCGAATCACCGGGTCGGGATCTGTGAACGACAGCCCCTCCTCGCCCCACGCCTGACCCGTTCCGATAGCCGGCACACGCAAGTTGTTTTTGTTCGTCAATGCTTCCAGCGCGTCCACGTTGATCAGTTTCGGGTCGCGGATGGCGAGTTCGACGCCACCATAGCCCAACGCAGCGATGCGGGCGAGGTTGGTCTCAAGGTCACCTTTGAAGGTGGCAGCTTGAAATTGAGCTTGCTGGGTGGAAAGGACGATGGATAGTTTCATGGAAGTAGAAGAGGCAGTCAATTCTAGAGTGACTGCCTCTTCGATTATATTACTTTGCGATATAGGTGACCTTGCATTCCGAGCGGTCGGTCTGCAGCTTGATGACATTTGCGGGCAATTCCTCCAGGCTGATCTTCTTGGTGCTCATGGGAGTCATATCCATGCCGGATGCCATGCACTCGATGACGCGCGGGAAGTTGCCATGTCCGGAGTGTCCCTGTGCGCCGACGATGCGTGCCTTGCGCACCTGGAGCACCTCGCCCTGCACAGGCATTTTGGCTTCAGCACGGGCGGTGACCACCACGGTACTCAACAGAGTGCGGCCTTCCCAGATGACGCGCTCGATACCGGGATAAACGACCTCGGGCAGGCCGGTGGCTTCCATGAACATGTCCGCGCCCATGCCGTCCGTGATCTCGAGTACCCGGTCGGCGAAATCCTCCTTGGTCGGGTTGACGTGGTAATCCGCACCCAGTTTCAACGCCATGGCGGCGCGTTCCGGCTGGGTCTCGGAGATGATGACCTTCGAGGCCCCGGCGCGCTTGAGGATGGCGCAGGCCGCGATGCCGACGGGACCTGCACCCAGGATGACGACCCGGTCGCCGGGGCGGATGCCGCCGCCGCGTTCGATGGCGGCATTGTAGGCCACGCGAGGTGGGTTCGACCAGGCTGCCGGCGACGAAAATGTCATCGCCTTTGTAGTTCTTGCGCAGCGGTTCCAGGCTCCAGATGGTGCGGGCGGGCAGCACCATGTACTGGGTGTACGCGCCATTGACGTTGAATCCGACTTCATCCAGTTGTTCGCAATGATTGGGTTGGCCGTCGGCGCAGGGTTTGCATTGTCCGCACCACAGCATCTCCTCCGATGGTGACCGGCTTCGCCGCCTTTGAAGGGTTTGTTGGTGCGCTTGTCGCGCGCGTTCTTCCCGGCTTCCACCACCACGCCGGAGAATTCGTGCCCGAGGATGGCTGGGGAAACCGGTCAGACCGGGATAAAAAATGTAGCCGTCCTTGTCCGCCTGCGCCATGTGCACATCCGAACCGCAGATGCCGCAGGCCTTGACCTCCATGACCACTTCCTCCGGACCCGGCGTAGGGATGTCGTATTCGCGGATCTCGAAGCGCGGATGACGCCACACCTGGCTGCCGAGATAGGTCTGGCGCCCTTCGATATCCTTCGATCCGAGTTTGAAACCGGGCTTGGGGTCCCAATCTGCGATCAGAGTAACACCTTGCATTTTCCCTTTCATAGTTTTCTCCTTTTTAGTGGATAACCATTAAGACACAGAGTTCGCAAAAGTTTGGATCGTATGGTTCTTTTCTTCCTCAGTGTCCTATGTGCTCTTTATGGTGAAAAACTCTTAGACTTCCGTTCCCTGCCCGATGCGCGGAATACCATAAACGGTCTTCCAGCCCTTGCTGAGCGGCTCACGCAGGTAGGGTTCCATATCCTTTTCGGTGCGCAGGGTGACTTCTTCCACCGGCGGGACTTTCCCGGCCGGGAAGGCTTCCAGTACATCATCATGCCACAGTGTCAGGTATTTCAGGATGGCAGCCATTGGCCGTTTGGCTTTTTGCGCTGTGCCAGATTTTGCTTTTCCGACCACGCCTTCGGGAGTCGCCGCGATCTCGATGGCAAAATGCCCCTCGCCCTCCGACCAGCGGCTTGGACGTCCGAACGGATCCACCGATTTGTCGAAATGCCCCTCGGGCAAATAAGCCTTGCCTTCGGTGTCCACGGCATAGTTCATATCCACCATTTCGGGGTGCAGTAAAAGACCGAGCGACGTTTCCGACTCATCGGCATGGACGAAGTTGGTGCCCATTTGCCCGCCGCGCTCCACCGGGCGGAAAAATTCACGCACGCCGCGGTGCCAGTCGATCACGCGGAAAATACCCGGCAGCTGGTAGCGCTTCTGAAATTCCTGCACCGCTGATTCGAGCATCCACAATTGCCCGTGGTTATTGACGATGAGCTGCTTGCGGAAACCATCGTTCCACAACCCGAGCATCACATCGATCATCATCTCACGAACCACGTGCTCCCGTACGATGACCGTGCCGGGCATGCCCAGGTGGTGATAGGGATGCCCGCCGTAGTTCAACGGAGGCAGTGCCAGGTTGACCGGCGCGCCGCGCTTGGCAGTAAATCGGCGCACGCCTTCGCAGATCGCGCTGACGTACAGCGTGTCCGATGCGCTGGGTAGATGCTGTCCGTGCAGTTCGGTGCATCCAACCGGGATGAAGACGATATCATTCTTCTTGCGATTGGCTTCCACTTGCCAGCGGGTCGTGGTCTGGATGTATGCACCGGGCGTTGCCCACTCCACCGGCGAGGGGATGCCGTAGTCTGCCAGGATGGCGTCGATCTGCGCGTCGCTGGCATCCCAGACCTCCTTCTTCATGCGCCCGACAGCATTGTCTTCGAAGAAGAGATCGGGCTGGTCTGTGGGTAGATAACCTTGGGGTACGAGTTGTTTTGGCATGGTCGTTCTCCTTTTAAAGTTTTTTTAAATGATTTCGCTGATTTTCACCGGGCGGTTTTCGCGCAGTGACTTTATTGCGGCGTATCCAAGCACCACCGCAGCCCTTCCATCTGCGCCGGTGGTCGGCGTTGGTTTGTCATCCCGGACGCACTCGATGAACTGGCGCACCTCCTCAACGTAGCAGGGCGCATAGCGCTGCATAAAGAAGTAGGGGGGTTTGGCGGAAGTAAATCCGTTTTGATTGCCCTTCACGGCCGTGGTCTCTTTTTCGTTTTCCATCATGGCGGTGCCGTTCGAGCAGAACACTTCCAGGCGCTGGTCATACCCATAAACCGCTTTGCGGCTGTTGTCGATCGTACCCATCGCCCCGTTGGCGAATTTCAGCATGATCAATCCCGTATCAATGTCGCCGAATTCCTTCAACTCTTCGTTGAGCAGCACTGCTCCGGTGGCGTACACTTCTTCGACCTCGCCCATCTGGTAGCGGATCATGTCCAGGTCGTGGATCGCCAGGTCCAGGAACATCCCGCCCGAGACGCGCAGGAATTCCATGGATGGGAAATCCGGATCCCGGTTGATGATATGCAGGATGCAGGGGCGTCCGATCTCACCCGAAGCGACGATCTCGCGAACCCGTCTGTAACTCTTGTCAAAACGGCGGTTGAATCCCACCTGCAGCTTGACGCCCGCTCTCTTAACCACCTGCCAGCGCGTCGTCGATCTTGTCCAATTCAAGAGCCAGCGGTTTCTCGCAGAAAATGTGCTTTCCGGCGGCGGCCACATCCTTCATGATGAAAGCATGCGTGTCGGTGCTGGTAGCGATCAGGATGGCTTCGATGTCCGGGTCGGCCAAAAGCTCATGGTAATCCTTGACCACGCGCTGGATGCCGCATTCGTCTGCCACAGCCTGGGCCACATCCAGCCGGATGTCGCAGACCGCCACCAGTTCAGCTTCAGGGATCTGCCGGACGATATTGCGCACATGAACGCTGCCCATGCGCCCGGTGCCGATCACGGCGATCTTTACTTTTCTTGTCATTTCAGCCTCTTTTCTTCTGAAGACTTTTTGTCCTAATGGTTCATTCGATTTGAAAATACGGTGACAGCACCTTGAGCGCGGCCTCGCGGGATTTGAGCGCCAGATCCTGCGGATCCCACTCCCAATATTCGGGTCGGAACAGTTCGACGGAGCAAGATCCGTCATACCCGATTCGCTTCAGCCGCGCACAGATCTCATCGAGCGGTACCACGCCCAGGCCGGGCAGGAGCCGCGTGCTGTCGCGGATGGCTTCCTTCGGCGTATCTTCCAGATCATCCAGGTGAAAGGCGAAGATGCGCCCGGGGTCCAGCTGGTCGATTTCGCTCATCAATCCGCCGCCTCCGTAAAAATGAGCCGCGTCGATCGTCAGGCCGATGTTGTCCCGGTCCGCTTTTTGGATGATCTCGAACGCCGCGCGCGGTGTGCGCACGCTGCACCAGCCAAAACCCAGGAACTCGAACGACAATCTGACGCTGTACGGGCGTGCGATGCCGCTCAAGTCTCGCAGCACGTTGACATATTCACTGACTGTATCGGCCCACGGCAAATTGCGGTCTGGCAGGGGGCTGGGCACAATGACGACGGTCGGGCAGCCAATGGCCTGCGCAATTCTGCCCAGTTCATGGAGCCGTGCTTGAATCTGGGAATACTCGTCCGCGCGAAATGCGATGAACTCAATCGAGTTGAGGGCCAGCGGCATAACGCTGTGGATGCGAATAACGCCTTGAGATCAGCCAGCGGGTGTTTCTCAAGGTAGCGATCCATTTTTTCAGCCCAGACTTCGAGTGCCTTGAATCCTGCTTGGGCGGTGACAGCGACATCGGTTTCGAGATCGCTCGTCATTGTCGTTGCGCCGTGAAAGGCCAGTTTCATCGATTTCCTTTCTTGTGCAAGGCAGGGGTACTACATCTTCATCACGATCTTCATGGCGCTCTTGGGCTGGTGCTTCATCGTTTTCAGGTCAAGCCCAGAGGTCGAAAAGCCTGTAAGCCCTTCTCCAACGGGATGACTTTGGTAAAGAACGGTCTCATGTTCAGTCGGTTTTCCTGGAAAATGCGAATGGACGGCACCATGGTATTCTGCCCGAGATACAGGCCGAGGATCTTGGTCGCCCAGCGGGTGATCTCGTTCGGGACGATGCTGGCGGTGATGGATGAGTCCATGCCGAAGGGCAGCACCTTGCCGCCGGGGGTGACGCACTTCAAGGCCTGCTCGATGGCATTGCCGGTGGCTTCGATGACGATATCCGCCTTGCGCCCGTAAGTGAATTCGGTGATATTCTTCTCGATGTCGTCCACGTTCGGATTCCAAACTGTCAGGCCGCATTCCTTCGCCACGCTGATGCGGAACGGATCGATCTCGGTCACGGCCACTTTGGCAGCGATGTTTTTGGCGAACTGAGCGAACAGGTAGCCGATGGGACCGAAGCCAATGATCAGCACATAATCATAGGGCAGCATCTGCAGGGGTTCATGCCGTTGACCACGGTCGCCAGCGTCTCGACCTGTGTGCCGAGCATATCATCGATCTCGTCCGGCAGGACGATAGCACTGCTTTTCCGGCACCAGGCAGTACTCGGCGTAGCCACCGTCGCGCATCACGCCGAGGGCGCTTGTCTTGATCTCGACGCACTGGCTGGTCAATCCCATGCGGCAGAACGAGCAAAATCCGCAGCGGATGTTGTTGTCCACCGCCACCCGGTCGCCGAGCTTGACATGATGGACATGCGACCCGACTTCCACGATCTCGCCGCAGAACTCATGCCCGAGCACGGTATCGGGTCGAAAGTGGTGCTTGCCTTCGATGATCTTCATATCCGAACCGCAGATGCCCACCGGCTTGACCTTGATCACTACGTCATCAGGCTCTTTGACGTGGGGGATGGGGTTATCCTCCAGAACAAGCTTGCCGACTTCCTTGAAAACGTAGTGCCTTCATTTTTTCCATATTATTCTCCTTCTTGTGATATGTCTACTCCTGCACACGTGTGCATAAAAGGTGAAAAAATACTTCGTGGGACTGGCTCATGCCTGTTCCCACGAAAGGGATTAACGCTGTATTCGTGCCGAGCCTCCTTGGGCAAGCGCTTTCACCTGCTCAAGCGTCGCCATGGTCGTGTCGCCCGGGAAGGTGGTCAGCAAGGCTCCGTGCGCCCAACCCAGATTGACGGCTTCCTGTTCCGGTTCACCGGACAACAATCCGTAGAAATAGCCCGGCAGCGAATCCATCCCCGCCACCGACCCGGTCGTACACATCCAGCTCGCAGGTCGGGGAGGCGAAGGTTTTCCCGTCGATCCAGGCGACTGCGCCCCAGCGATGATGGTTGGTGGAATGAACCTCACGCAGAGTGGTGGCAACCACCTTGACCTGCGGATATCTCTCAACGACCCGATCGATCATCCCGAAGAACGCGCCCGGGTCGAGCTTGGATGCGGCGGCGACTTCTGGACCGGAGATGCCCAGCCCCAGCTGCAGGTCCTCCTCATTGCCGACCAGCACGTCCACGTTCTCCACGATGCGGCGGATGACCGACTGGGCGCGTTCCGGACCGCCCCAGATATTCCATAGTTTGGCGCGGTAGTTCAGATCGAAGGAGGTGACTGCTCCGGCAGCTTTGGCAGCCTGCATGCCTTCAATGATGACTTCGCCGGTTGTCTCAGAGAGCGCAGCGAAGATGCCGCCGCTGTGGAACCAGCGCACGCCGTCGTGCAAGGATGGCGTCCCAGTCAAAATCACCGGGCTTGAGCAGGGCAGCGGCTTCATTGGCACGGTTGTAAAAGACCACCGGGGCGCGCACCCCGTACCCGCGGTCGCTGTAGATGGTGGCCATGTTGGGGCCGTTGACGCCGTTGTGCTTGAAATACTTGTAGAAGGGAGTGATCCCCATCGCTCGCACCCGTTCGGAGATCAGATCGCCGATGGGGTAATCCACCATGGCCGAGACCATGCCGGTGTGCAGGCGGAAACAATTGGCCAGGTTGGCGGCGACGTTGTACTCGCCTCCGCTGGGATGGACCTGCCAGGTCGGTAGCCTTGCCGAAAGGGACAATTCCCGGATCGACGCGGTGATTCAAAGCACCGAGCGAAATGAAATCGAGTGCGCCATCTTGTTTAATCTTGAGGCCGTATTTCATGAGTTCTCCTTCCCTGGTCCGGTACTAGCCTTTTTTCCAGACGGTCGAGGTGACATCGCCGCCGCGCCCGGTCCAATTGGTGTGGAAGTATTCGCCGCGCGGTTTGTCCAGGCGCTGGTAGGTATGCGCGCCGAAGTAGTCGCGCTGGGCCTGCAGCAGGTTGGCGGGCAGGAACTCGCGGCGGTAGCCATCGAAGAAGGCCAGCGCGCTCGACATGGCAGGGACGGGGATGCCTTTCTCAACCGCCGCGGCCACCACACGCCGCCACCCCGGCTGTGCGGCAAGGACCTGCTCGGTGAAATATGGATCGAGCAGAAGATTGGAGAGATTGGGATTGTGGTCGAAAGCTTCCTTGATCTTGCCCAGGAAGGCGGAGCGGATGATGCAGCCGCCGCGCCACATGAGCGCGATCCCGCCGTAGTTGAGGTTCCACTGATACTCTTTGGCAGCCGCCCGGAACAGCATGTATCCCTGGGTGTAAGAGATGAGCTTGGAGGCATAAACCGCCTGCTCGAGGTCCGCCAGGAACGCGTTTTGTTCGATGGTCAGTTTGGGATCGGGTCCGGGGAGAACCCTGGAGGCAGCCACGCGCTCGTCCTTCAACGCGGAGAGCGCCCGGCCCAGCACGGCCTCGACCACCATCGTCAGCGGGATGCCCATTTCGAGGGCCGAGATGCCGGTCCACTTGCCGGTCCCTTTTTGTTCGGCCGCGTCGAGGATCTTGTCCACCATCGGCTGGCCATCCTCGTCTTTGTAGCCCAGGATGTCACGCGTGATCTCGATCAGGTAGGAGTCCAGTTTGCCGGTATTCCAGCGGGTGAAAACGGCGTTCATCTGGTCGGGAGTCATCCCCAGGCCATCGCGCATCAAATGGTAGGCTTCGCAGATCAATTGCATGTCGCCGTATTCGATGCCGTTGTGGACCATCTTGACGTAGTGACCGGCGCCGTTCTCGCCGACCCAGTCACAGCAGGGATCTTCGCCGCCATCCGGGCGAGTGACCTTGGCCGCGACAGCCTGGAAAATGGGCTTGACGTGCGGCCAGGCCGCCGGAGAACCGCCCGGCATGATGGACGGGCCGCGGCGGGCGCCCTCTTCGCCGCCGGAAACGCCTGTGCCGATGAAGAGCAGGCCCTTGGATTCGACGTACGCCGTGCGGCGGATGCTGTCGTTGTAGTTCGAGTTGCCGCCGTCAATGATGATATCGCCCGGTTCCAGTTGCTGGAGCAGCAGTTCGATGAAATCGTCCACCGGTTTCCCCGCCTGGACCATCAGCATGACGCGCCGCGGCCGCTTGAGCGCTTGCACCAGTTCCTCAATGGAATGGACGCCGATCACGTTCGTCCCTTTTGCGCCGCTGGCGAGGAACTCATCCACTTTGGACACGGTGCGGTTGAAGACGGCAACGGTGAACCCGTGGTCGTTCATGTTCAGGACCAGGTTCTGTCCCATGACTGCCAGTCCGATCAGGCCGATGTCTGCTTTGCTCATATGATTTTCCTTTTCTAGATGATGTAGTTTTAAGACCGTTTCAGGGTCTGGTTTTCACTCGGTAAAGCATTTCTCCGGCCCGGGGGACGCAGAGAATGCCTTCGGCCTCGCGGCCTTTCCATTCCTCCAGGTTGACCGTTGCCGGGTCGAGGTAACCCAGGTTGATGCGGGCGCAGCGTTCAGCCGGGATAGCGGTTGCCAGGGTGACGCGGATGCGCGGGGACTCGATGCCCGTTTCCGGGTCGTAGGTTCCCAATCCTTTGACGTGGGTTGAATGCGCCAGCACGCCGCCCGGATAATCCTTGAATTTATCCCACTGCTTCAGAAAGTAATCCCGGCAGTGATAACCGATCTCGTCGATGTGTCTACCGTGGGTGTAACTGACCTCGGTGATGTGCGGCGCGTAAATGACGACCTCGCCGCCGTCCGCCACAGCCGGCTCCATCTTGTACATGCCCTTGGCGGCGGTCCACAGGTCGTCGTACATCTCCGGCATGATAGACAGCACGCGCTGAAACGGGCTGTCCACGTAGACGATGTGTTTCTGTGCGGATAGGTCCGCGGCAGACTGCCAGGCCTCCTCCGGTGAACCGAAGTACATCCCGGCCAGGCCTTCGTGGGTGACCACCAGCGCAAAGCAGGCTTTTGGGCGATCGATGAATGACTGCGGCGCGGTCAATCACAGCACGAACGGGAGTGTATCCCGAGCCGATCACTTTGTAGTTGGTGATGACCGCTCCCAGCCAGTGGGTGAAGTTAATGATCTCCGGACCGGCGATGCCTGGGAAGAAATATTTGTTGCCCCCCGAGAATCCCACCACCTCGTGCGGGAAGACCGGTCCGCAGACGATGAGCTGGTCATAATCAAAAATGAGTTTGTTCAGGCTGACGGGGACATCCTGCGCCATCAATCCGCCTGTGATCTCTTTTATTTCTGCAGCGGGGAGGGTGCCGATCAGGGTGAAGTTGGCCGGGTCTTGCCACTCATGGTTGTGGATTTGACTCATGCCCGCCTGACCGTTGACTACTTCCCGCCCGACCAGTCTGCCCAGCTGTGCGTCACTCATCGGCGGGTGAGTACCCAGCGCAACGAGATAATCCAGCGCCTTCACTTGCCTCCTTAGAAACTCATCGAATAGTGAGACCATCTGCGGCATGGGCATACTGCGTGTGCCGTCGGGGATGAGGATGAGCACGCGTTTTCCATCCAGGTGAAGCGTTTCGAGAGACTCGCGCATGATCGAACGGATTTCATCTTCCGTGAGTACCCGATCCGCGAATCCCTTCCCGATCACCATATGCTCATACTCCGCTGAAGGCCGAGAACCCGCCGTCCACAGGAACGACGATACCGGTGACGAACTCCGAAGCAGGCGAGACCAGCCACAGGACCGTGCCCAGCAGGTCCTCCGGTTTGCCAAAGCGTGCCAGCGGGGTGTGGGCAATAATGGACTGCCCGCGCGGGGTGAGGGAGCCGTCCTCGTTCAGGAGCAAGCCTCGGTTTTGGTCTCCTACGACGAACCCGGGAGCGATGGCATTGACTCGAATCGCTGGCGAGTAGTTCTGCGCCAAGTGGACCGCCAGCCACTGGGTGAAGTTGCTCACACCGGCCTTTGCCGCGGAGTACGCCGGGATGCGCGTCAGCGGACGGAAGGCATTCATGGATGAGATGTTGAGAATGACCCCGCTCTTCTGCTCTGCCATGATCTTCCCGAAGACCTGGCTCGGGAGGATGGTGCCCATCAGGTTCAGGTCGAAGACCCAGCGCAGGGCATCAGCGGGCAGGTCGAAGAAGGATTGATCCGGCGTGGTGGTGGCCTGTGGCTTGTTGCCGCCTGCGCCGTTGATCAGGATGTCCACACACCCGAAGGCATCCATCACCTTTTGCGCAGCCGTCTCGATGCTTGCCCTGTCCAGTACATTGCAGCCAACGCCGATCGCGCCGTCCCCGAGCTCGGTGGCAAGCGCTTCAGCGGAATCCACGCGTAAATCCAGCACGGCGACCCTGGCTCCCGCCTGTGCCAGCGCCCGGCACATGGCGGCGCACAGCACGCCTGCCCCGCCGGTGACGACTGCAACTTGATTTTTGACTGTAAAGTCTGGCATGATTGATCCTATTTCAACAAATCCAGATGCTTGCGGAAGTGATTCTGTAAGTTGGCGTTGTACGCGTCCATGTGTTTCACAAGCGTTGCCTTTATTTCATTCCCAAACCGCATCAGCGCGGAGCCGAAGGTCACATGCAGGATCTCGCGGGCGTGGAAATCATCCAGGAGTGCTGCAAGAGATAAGCTCGAGGCGACCTTTTGTGGATCGGCAGAGACGTGATAGGTCGCGCGGTCTTCCGCATAGCGCTCCAGCCCGAGAGTCCATATCCGTTCAAAGAGAGCAGATTCGGTCACGGCCAGAGTGCGCAGAGCCTCGAGATAGGAGGTCCCTGCTGTTTTGATATGCAGCCGGCTGCCCCAGTGTTTCACCAATAAGGGATAGACACTGAATTTATCCGAGCCTGAATGCAGGCTGATCTTATAGGTGTCGAAGTGTTTGGTCACTGCCGCATGCCGTGCCATTTCTACGTCCAGCGCGGCCAGGTCCCCGATGTAATCCACACCTTTCTCGAAGCGTCCGATGAAGCGGGGTGCAAGGGATGTGAATTTCACACCGGCTTCGGTCAGTTCGTTGGCGATGAAGTAATGCTCGAGGGGAGTGGTGGGGGCATCGGTCTCGTCCACGGAGATCTCGAAGTCGAAAGCGTCCTTCATCGTGCAGAGACGTTGGTACATGGATGCCGTGTGCGCAATAGCCCGGCCGTATTTGACTGCGGCTCGTTTAAAGAACTCCTTGTCGAAAGACCCCCAGAGTTGATCTGTTGTGGATTTCAGGTAACTCGTTGCCAATCGGTCCCAATCCAGTCCCTTGGCTTTTTCCATGAGCACAGTGAGTGGATCGACGGAGGCCGCATTGTCGACATGTTCTCCAGGGTCAACAGTGAAGAGGGTGTAGCCTGCCTCGACAAAGGGCGGGAAATCATCGACGGATTTGAGATGATCGGCGTCGGCGCCCCAGGGCGCGTCCCAGCCGGCGGCTTCGACGGCTCGACGGGCGTCATCCAACACTTGCTGCGGTGTGCGTCCGGTGCGGGTGTTCTCGCGCACGGATTGTTGGGCGAAGACCGGCGCTAATCCGGTGCCGTGCACGGCTGCGATGTGACCGGGGGTCGCCAGTCCGAGCCGGTCGCCGAAGCCGAAGGAGGGAGTAAGTGAGATTGGAGTAAGCATAGTCTGGTTGGTTTTCTATCTTGTTGGAGATGTGGTGGATGAGCGGACCAGCAGCCGGCCCTTCAGGGTCCGGCTCTTGAAATCGTTTGGATCAATTTCCGAATCGGGTCCGAGCATTCCAAGCAGTAGACGGGCTGCTTCCGCACCGATGAAATGTTTGGGCTGGTCGAAAGTGGTCAGTGGGGGATTCGTATATTCGGACAAGATAATATTGTCAAATCCGGTTATCGAACAATCCTCGGGCACGCGCACGCCGGCTTGGTGAAGCCCTTTGAGCACGCCGATCGCCATCATGTCGTTGTAGCACACCAACGCGGTGGGTTGGAGGGTTAGGGCGAGAAAATGATCTACCCCCGCCAAACCATGTTCGGGATCGCCGCCGGGGACCTGGTGGATGTATTCCTCCGGAACTGTCAGCCCGGCAGCTTCCATCTCCTGTTTGAATCCGGACAGGCGGTCGAGCGTGGTCCGCCCGGAGATGGCATTGCCGAGATAGGCGATTCGCCGGTGCCCCAGTCCGATCAGGTGCCGGGTGATCTGGCGGCTGCCGTCCACATCGTCGTGGTGGATCGCGTGGCGGTAGTCCTCGGCAGCCTGGTTGTTGACCACCACGATGGGAACGCTGTGTTCCACCAGTTCCCGGCTTTGAATGGTGCCGAAAGCCGTCGAGCAGATGATAACCCCGTCAACCCGGTGTTCGCGCATGGCTTTGACGATCATCCGCTCGCGGTCCGATTCGTTTTGGGAGGAAGAAATGAAAAGGCTGTAGCCCTCTGACTGGGCGACGTCCTCGATCCCCTGCAGGATCTCGCTAAAGAAGGGGTCATCGATGTTGCGGACAATCACTCCCAGCGCTTTGGTCTGGTTGGTTTTCAGGCTGCGGGCGGCAGCGCTGGGGTGGTAGCCCATCTCCTGAGCGATGAGCCGGATTCGTTCGGTGGTTCCGTCTGAGATCAGGGGGCTGCCGTGCAGTGCTCGCGAGACGGTGGAGTGGGAGACTCCGGCACGGCGGGCGATATCCTTGATGGTAGCAGGGGAAGAATTCAAAGCGCACACGTGTGCATAATCCTCAATGCTAGTTTACCCATTGCAGGGGTAAAAGTCAATACTTTTTTGAAACTCCTCTTGCAATAATTTGTTAATTGTTGTACTATGTACAAATGAAGTAAATCTTTCAAAATTTTTAAATTTGCTTAACTTTGGATCAATCTGGAGGCTCTATGACCGGCAAGGAAAAGAACATCGAAGCAGTCTTTCTGGACGTCGGAAATACACTCAGGATCGTCCTCAAGGACGAGGGGTTCATGACCAATTCAAAACGGCAGATGGTCAAGCTGACCGGCACGCCAATGTCTCCGGACGAGTTTTTTGAACATCTGGAGAACAGGTATCAGGTCCTGCGGAAACGAGCCAAGGAACAATTGATCGAAGCCTCCGAAAAAGAAATGTGGACTCAATGGATGCTGCCGGATTTCCCGGCGGAGAAGATTGGACCCCTCTCCGGAAAACTGACCCGCCTGTGGCGCGACTGCGACGGCCGCCGTGTGCCGCGGCCGGATGTCTCCAGGGTCGTCCTTGAGCTGAGCGACCGGGGATACCTGCTGGGCATCATCGCCAATACCATCACCGAGACCGAGATCCCTGACTGGCTGGAAGCGGATCACCTGACGGATTATTTCAAGACGGTCGTGCTTTCCTCCAAGCTCGGGATTCGCAAGCCGAACCCGGAGATCTACTGGGAAGCGGCACGCCGGATCGGGGTCGAGCCGGCAAAATGTGTGTACGTGGGTGACAATCTCGTCCGCGATGTGGAGGGCACCCAGGCCGCCGGCTATGGGATGTCCATCATCCTGCTGGAACCGGAAACCCTCAAGAAGGAGCCTCCCAGGGGTGATGTCAAACCTGACCGGATCATCAACGAACTTACTGAACTTCTGGACATCTTCCCTCCGCGCTAGTTCCCTTGTCCTCGCAATTGGCCTGCCTTAGGAGGGACCGGTCCATTTCTGTGAGGCAGCGAGTCCGCCATCGCCGGGCTGCTGTCGCCTCTCTTAAAAGTGTTTTTTGTGAAGGGTGAAGACCTTGACTCAGACTATTGACGCGATCTTCCTTGATCTTGGCAATACGCTGCGGATCCTTGTAAAAGATGAAGCGCATCAATCCCAGGCGCGTCGAAAAATTGCTGAACTGGTCGGCACGGACGAGGACCCGCTGGCGTTCTTTGAGAAACTGGAAGCCCGTTACAAGGACTACCGCAAGTGGGCCTTCGATCAATTAATCGAGGCTCCCGAGACCGAACTGTGGACCCGCTGGTTGACCCCCGATTTCCCGCCGGAGAGGATCGCCCCGGCGGCGGGTGAACTGACCTTCCAGTTCCGCCAAGCCAATGGGCGGCGAGTGCTGGTCGACTCCGGCCGCGACGTGGTCGAGGAATTACACCGCCGCGGCTACACTCTGGGAATCATCAGCAATCTGATCGGTACGCGCGAGATCCCCGAATGGCTGGACGCGGAGGGATTTACACCGTATTTCAAATCGGTGGTCCTCTCCTCGGTTTTCGGGAAACGCAAGCCGGATCCTTCGATCTACTATGAAGCCGCCCGCCGCGCCGGGGTCGAACCGGCGCGCTGCGCCTACGTGGGTGACAACCTGAAGCGGGACGTGACCGGCACGCGCGCCGCCGGTTTCGGAATGATCATCATCCTGATCTCTCCTGAGGAACTGGCTGAAGCTGATCATCACGGATGAGAACCGCCCGGATGTCATCATTCATAAGTTCCGCCAATTGCTTGACTTGTTCCCAAAATGCGGGATGGTCAATTCTCTGGCCTGACCGGAAAGGCGCGTGGAGTGAAAATGACAACGAATCGCATGCCGCGTGGTGCAATCGCCCTTGCCAGCATGGTCCAGGCTTTGTATGCGGAAGGGCAGACCGATTATTCCCTGGAACCGATCGTTCTCACGCAGAATGGTTCGCCTGTGGGCCGCATCCGGGACGGGGATGCGGTCATCTTTTGCTGCCGGCGCGGCGAGCGCGAGATCGAACTGACCGAAGCCTTCACCGAACCGGGTTTTGCCCACTTCCCGCGCCCGGACTTCACACAATCTGCCTTTCGTCATCCTGACCCTTTACCACGAAAAATTCAAGGATCTGCCGGTGGCCTTTGCCCCGTCCCACATCCAGGACACCCTGGGCGAGGTCGTCAGCCGGGCCGGCCTGCGCCAGCTGCATACGGCCGAGTCCGAGAAGTTCGCCCACGTGACCTTCTTCTTCAACGGCGGGAATAACCAGCCGTTCCCCGGGGAGGACGATGTGCGCATCCCCTCCCCGAAGGGCATGCCCTTCGACCAGGTCCCGGAACTCAGCCTGCCGCAGGTCAAGCAGCAGGTGCTGCGCGGCATTGCAGGAGGACTATGACCTGATCGTGGCCAACTTTGCCAATGGGGATGTGATCGGGCATACCGCCAACAACCAGGCAAAGCTCGACTGTGCGGCCCTGGTCGATCGCCACCTGGGCGAGGTGGTCCAGGCGGCCTTGCCGCCGACGCGGTCGTGCTTGATCACGGCCGACCATGGCAACCTGGAGACGATGACCGGTCCGGACGGAGACGCCGCATGTGGCGCATACGGCCAACCCGGTTGAGTTCATTGCCATCGATCCGCGCTCGCCATCCGGCCCGCAGCTTCAGGATGGCAAGCTGGCTGATGTGGCTCCGACGATCCTGGCAGCCCTTGGCCTGCCGCAGCCGGCGGCCATGACCGGCGCAACGCTGGCCCCGGATCACCGCTGGGGCGGGAAACGCCGCGTGCTGCTGGTCATCCTGGATGGCTGGGGAATTGGCCCGCTGGATGAGACCAATCCCGATCCACCTGGCGCCCACCCCGGTCTGGGATGGCCTGCTCGCAAACCATTCGCACAGCCGTTTGGACGCCTCCGGGGATGCCGTCGGCCTGAAGGCCGGCAAGGCGGGCAACTCCGAGGCGGGGCATATGAACATCGGCGCCGGGCGGGTCGTGCTGCAGGATGACGTCCGCCTGGACCAGGCCATGCAGGATGGCTCGTTCTTCACGAACGAGGTGTTCCTGTCCACGATCGACGGTGTCAAACGGCGCGGCGCCTGCCTGCACCTGCTGGGCCTGCTGACCGAAAAGAGTTCACACGGCTCGATCGATTACCCGCTGGCCCTGCTCAAGCTGGCGAAGGAACGCGGATTGGAAAATGTCTACCTCCACGTCATCTTTGACGGGCGCAGCACCGAGCCCGGCAGCGCCCCATCCCTGCTCGAAAAACTCGAACAACAGGTGAACGAGATCGGCGTCGGCAGGTGGTCACCGGGGTAGGCCGCGGCATCGCCCTCGACCGTGATGGCAACTACGGCAAGATCAAGCGCGCCTTCGAGGCGCTCGTGAACGGCGCAGGCAAACCCTGCGCTTTGAAGTAGGCAGGCGGGCATGGACTTCGACTTTTTACACGAACTCAGCACCCCCGCCCACACCAAGATCGTCATGCTCGTCATGGACGGGCTGGGCGGCCTGCCGCTCGAACCGGGCGGCAGGACCGAACTCGAAACCGCCCGCACCCCCAACCTGGACGCCCTGGCGGCCTCCTCGGCCCTGGGACTTTCCGTCCCGCTCGGGCCGGGCATCACGGTCGAGAGCGGACCCGGTCACCTGGCGTTGTTCGGCTATGACCCGCTCGAGTATCGCATCGGGCGCGGCGTGCTGGAAGCGGTCGGTCTCGACCTCGAGCTGGAACCGGACGACCTCGCCGTGCGCGGCAATTACTGCACGGTGGACGCAACCGGGGTGGTGACAGACCGGCGCGCCGGTCGCATCCCGACCGAGGTCAGCAAGGAACTGTCGAAGCTGTTGACCACGAAGATCGAGGATGTAGAGATCTTTGTCGAAACGGTCCGCGAACACCGGCTGGCCATTGTGCTGCGCGGTTCCGGCCTGAGCGCCAACGTTAGCGACTCGGATCCGCTCAAGAACGGCTACGCCCCGCTCCCGGTCCGCGCCGAGACCCCCGAGGCCGAGAAGACCGCCCGGGTGCTGAACCTGTTCATCGAGCGGTCCCGCAAGGTGATCGAAGCCTATACCCCGAAACCGTCTGCCAACATGCTGCTTGTGCGCGGCTTCGACAAATATCCGCATTTCCCGGCTTTCCCCGAGCTCTACGGCGTACGCGCCGCCGCCATCGCGGTCTACCCCACCTATCGCGGCATCGCCAAACTGGTTGGCATGCAGGTGCTGAAATTCGATGGGAATACGTTTGCCGATGAGTTCACCGCTCTGGAAAAGAACTGGGACGATTTCGATTTCTTCTACTTGCATATCAAACAGACCGACCTGGCCGGGGAAGACGGCGATTTCCCCCGCAAGGTGAGCCTCATCGAGGAAGTGGACACCCTGATCCCGCGCCTGATGGCCCTGAAACCGGAGGTGGTCATCGTCAGCGGGGACCACTCGACCCCGGCGGCTCTCAAAGGCCATTCCTGGCATCCCGTGCCCACCCTGATCTACAGCCAATGCGTCCGCGCCGACGGCATGGCCGAATTCGGCGAACGCGCCTGCGGGCGCGGCAGTCTGGGCGTTTTGCCCGCCAAACACATCATGCCCATCGCCCTTGCCAACGCTGGGCGTCTCATGAAATGGAGTTCCTGAAATGACAACCTTCACTCGATCGCTTGGACGAAGCGGCATCCAGGTCAGCGCCATGGGAATGGGCTGCTGGGCCATCGGCGGACCGTTCTGGAAGAATGGACAACCCGTCGGCTGGGGAAATGTCGATGATGACGAATCCATCCGCTCCATCCAGCGTGCCCTGGACCTGGGGATCACCTTCTTCGACACGGCCGCGGTCTACGGCTGCGGCCACAGCGAACGCGTGCTCGGGAAGGCCATTGCGGGTCGACGCGGTCAGGTGGTCCTTGCCACCAAGTTCGGCCAGGTGTTCGACGAGGCAACCCGCCAGGTGAAAGGCTACGACACCACGCCCGGAGCGCATCCGGCAGGAGGTCGAGGACAGCCTGCGCCGCCTGAACACGGACGTCATCGACCTGTACCAGCTGCATGTCAAGGACGTCGCTCCCGAACAGGCGCTGGTGGTACGGGACACGCTCGAGGAACTGGTCGCGTCGGGCAAGATCCGTTTCTATGGCTGGAGCACGGACGCGCCGGCCAGTGCCCGCATCTTTGCCGAAGGGCCACACTGCACCGCCATCCAGCAGCAGCTCAATATCCTCGAAGGCAATGCCGAAACGCTGGCGGTCTGCGAGCAGTTCAACCTGGCCAGCATCAACCGCGGACCGCTGGGCATGGGGCTGCTGACCGGCAAGTTCACCGTTGAGACGCAAATCCCGGCAGACGATGTGCGCAGCCGCAGGCCGGCTCTGCAGGAAGATCGCGCGAACCGCCTCCAGAAGCTGGAGAAGATCAGGGGGTTGCTCACCCAGGATGGCCGCAGCCTGGCTCAAGGAGCATTGGGCTGGTTGTGGGCCCGCAGTGAGAACACCCTCCCGATCCCGGGTTTTAAGACCATCAAACAGATTGAGGAAAATGCGGCGGCAGCGTCCTTCGGGCCGCTCACCCAGGAACAGATGAACCAGATCGAAAAAGCCCTGGAAAGGTAAAGCAAGCCTATTGGTTTTCATTTTATAAAAGGTGAAATCATGACCGTGTCGGACATCTTAGCCAGCGCCTCTCTTTTTTCCGAGCGCCCTGTTCGAGAAAATGAAGCAGCTTTCACCCGGGATCCAGGATCTGGAACTCTATGAATTCCGGTACGGATTGATTGACCTGCTGCCCGAAAACGGCTGGGGGTCCGTAACGCTGGAGAGCAGGCAGGAAATCGAAACGCGGGTCAACAGCCGCGAGTTCTATGACCGCATCCAGATCAAGCCCAGGGTGGGCGAGCGGATCGTGCTTGACCCAGAAATCATCCGGCTGGCCCAAATGCTGTTCGTAGGCTTGGTGACACTCAATTATTCGCAGGAATGGGTGAACACGCACTTCTACTTCGACATCCGCGGCTTTTATTTTCTGCACCGCACCACCTATTTCACCGAAAAGGTCCTGGCGCATTTTGGCGGGCAGCCCTACCGCCGCTTCGAGCAGAAGCAGAAAGAATTCGAAAGCTGGCAGGCCGTTGGATATAAGGCCTTCAAGGAAGCCAATATGGAAGTGGACCAACTGTTCATCCAGAGCGTGATGAAACTCATCGCGGCGCGCGGGACCCCCATCCTGATCGCCATTGCTGGTCAGACCGCTGCCGGGAAGACGGAGATCGTCGAACGCTTGAACCATGCCTTCCAGCAGGCCGGACGCAAGACCACGTCCATCGAGCTGGACAACTTCATGACCGACCGCGACTACCGCGAAGCCCACGGCATCGACTCGCAGGGCAAGGCCGCCCTGCACTTCGAGTTGTTCAAGCAGGCGCTGGAAGACATCACCCACGGCAAGAAGATCCGCATCCCGCGCTACGACTTTATCTACGCCACATCCAGCCACGATCTGGACGGCCACCTGAAACCGGATGGCGTGCCGATCGAGATCGAACCGGCAGACATCATCTTCATCGAGGGCAACTTCCCCTTCCTGATCGAAGAGACCCTGCACCTGATCGGCATCAAGGTCGTCTATCTCACCGACGACCCGGTGCGCCTGAAGCGCAAGTGGAGGCGGGATATCGACTACCGCAAGAAATACGAACCGACCTACTTCCGCAACCGCTACTTCAAGGACCAGTTCATCATGGCCGAGATCGCCTACCGTCCCCAGATGGAAACCTGCGACCTGACCGTCGACACCACCGGCGCAGCCCTGTGGACGACGCCCGAGATCGCGAAAATTCTCGATCGGGGCTAAGAGGAAATCCCATGAAAGGCTCAAGCAGACTTAATTCCCCGCTGGAATTCTCCGAGACCCTGTTCGAGCGGATGAAACCGCTCTGCCCGGCTCTCGAGAAATTGGCGTTTTATGAGTTCCGATTTGCCATTGAGGCCATCTATCCCGAAGCAGGCTGGGACTCGGTCAAGCTGGACACACAGGCCGGGATCGAAAGGATGATCCGTCAGCGAGCCTTCTATGATTCCATCCAGACCAGGCCGCGTGAAAAAGACCGCATCGTTCTGGATGAGAGCATCAATCGCCTGACCCTCATGCTGTTCGTCGGTCTGGTGGAAGGGGCGTACAGCCCGGATTGGGTGAACAGACTCTTCTATTTCGACCTGCGCGGATTTTACTTCCTGCCCCGCACGGTCTACTTCACGGAAGCGGCGCTGGCCCATCTGGGCGGGAAACCGTTCCGCGCTTTCGAGCCGCGCCAAAAGCAGTTCGACACGGTGCAGGATATCAGTTATCTGGATTTCCTCGAAGCCAACCAGGAGATCGACCAGGCCTTCATCGAAATGATCCAGAAATTCCTCGCCGTCCGCGGGACCCCGGTCCTGATCACCCTGGCCGGTCCGACCGCGGCCGGCAAGACCGAGATCGTCGAACGCATGATCGACTCCTTTGAGAAGATGGGCAAGCAGACCACCACTATCGAGATGGACAACTTCCTGCTCGACCGGGAGTTCCGGGATAACAAGCCGATGGGCAGGGAAACGACCCATTTTAGGCTGTTCAAACAATGCCTGACCGATATCCTGCAAGGCAAGAAAATCACCATCCCGCGCTACGATTCGCTCACGGCCATGTCCAGCCATGACCCGCAGGGCAACCTGCGGCCCGGCTTCCATGGGCTGGAGGTCGAAGCGGCCGATGTTGTTTTCCTCGAGGGCAACTTCCCCTTTCAGATGGATGAGCTTGCCGGCCTGATCAGCCTCAAGATCGTCTACCTGACGGACGACCCCATCCGTCTCAAACGCAAATGGAAACGGGATGTGGATTATCGCAAAAGCTATGACCCGGCCCACTTCCGCAACCGTTTCTTCAAGACGCAGTTCCAGCGCGCCGAGGATGTCTACCGGCCCCAGATCGAGAAATGCGATCTGGTCGTGGACACCACCGGCGCGGCGATCTGGGCGACGCCAGAAATGATTGAGATACTGCAGGGAGATGCTCACCTCTCCGGAAAAAGGTGAGATTGCCAAAAAAAGATGATTCGAAAAACCGGGCATCAGTCTGTCGAGGCAATATTCTTTGACGTAAACGGCACGCTGCGGATGCGCGAACCGCACGCCCCAACTCAGCGCGCGGCTGTCCAGCGCATGCTCGCGCTGATCGGGGAGAACGACGCCGGCGATGAGTTTTGGGATGAATTGAACCGCCGGCACAACGCGTACCGGGATTGGGCGCAGGCGAACCGGCTCCAGTTATCCGAACAGGAGATCTGGACCCGCTGGCTGCTTCCTGAGTATTCGGGCGAGCGGATCGGACCGGCGGCGGCTGAACTGATGCTGGCCTGGAGCGAGCGTAAGGGGCGCGCAGTCCCCAGACCGGGGGCAGAACAGGCACTCCTCGCATTAAAAAGCAGAGGCTACCGCCTGGGTGTGATCAGCAATAGCATGTCCTCGCTGGATGTGCCGCGCAGCCTGGAGGCCTTCGGCTGGAACGGCTATTTTGAAGTTGTGGTGTTGTCTTCTGCGGTGAAAATCCGCAAGCCGGCCCCGGAAATCTTCCGCGCAGCCACGGATGCCATGGCCGTGGAACCCGCCGCGTGCGCCTACCTCGGCAACCGGATCTCAAAGGATGTGGTCGGCTGCAAGCGCGCCGGATTCGCGCTCGGAATTGTTCTCGAACCGCCAGGCCAGCCGCAGGCTGATCAAGGGGAACAGACGGTTGCACCCGATCGGGTCATCCAATCGCTGGGGGAGCTTCTGGACATTTTCCCGCCGCGGGACCCGGGCGCGTCGAGTTGAATCGCGCCGGACCCTGCCGGATCCAAAAATGACGAGTGATCCCTGTCCATTGATCTCCGCCAGAGATTTCGAAGGGATTTGGCTGATGGGAGCAGAAAAAACCGCATGATAATGCCTCCGGCATTTCGATCCAGACCGTTCGTGATGTACTGGATCGGCCATCTGATTTCGTTTATGGGATCGCAGATGCAGTTGTGGGCGATGTACTGGCAGCTGCGAATCCTGACCGACCAGCCCCTGGTCATCAGCGGGATCGGACTGGTGCGGTTCCTTCCGGTGGTCTTCTTCTCCCTGTTCGCCGGGGTCGTTGCGGACCGCGTGGATCGCCGAAAGATGACCATCCTCACCCAGGCTGCCCAGGGATTCGTCGCCCTGATCCTGGGTGTGAAAACAGCACAGGGTCAGATGACGTTGGCGATGCTGTTCGGCCTGGTCGCCATCCAGACCGTGGCGGTGGTCTTCGATGTGCCTGCCCGGCAGGCGCTCATCCCCTCCCTCGTCCCGCGGGAAGACCTGCCCAGTGCCTACAGCCTGACCTCCATTGCCTCCAAGGTGGGCGGCATTCTGGGGCCGGTCATTGCCGGCGTGGTGATCGCCTTTCTGGGTCTGGAATGGACCTATTGGCTCAATGCCGTTTCCTTTTTGGCCGTCATCGCCGCGCTGGTGCTGATGGGAAATGTCTCGATGCAGATGGAAGGGAAATCCTTTGAGCTCCGCAGGACGTTCATTGATATGCGCGCGGGGATCGACTTCATCCTGAACTCCCCCATCATCCTCTCGGCCATGATCCTGGATTTCTTCGGCTCATTCTTCTCTTCCGCGAATACCTTGCTGCCGTTCGTGGCGCAGGACATCCTGCATGTGGGGCCGATTCAATACGGCTGGTTGTCGGCCTCACAGTCCATCGGCACCTTGATCATTGCGTTATACCTGTCACAAAAAAGCAACCTGCATCGTCAGGGAGCTCTGATCGTCGTTTCTGTGGCAGCGTTCGGCCTGTCCACGATCGTGTTCGGCCTGTCCACTTCGTTCTGGTTGACCACGCTGGCGCTCATCCTGATCGGTTTTTTTGACGGGCTGAGCACGATCATTCGCAACACGGTGCGGCAGCTGCTGACCCCGGACGCGATGCGCGGGCGCATGATGAGCATTACCCAGATCTTTTTCAAGGGGGGGCCGCAGCTCGGTGAAATGGAAGCGGGGCTGGTGGCGCAGGCATTTGGAGTTCCGTTTGCCATCATTTCGGGCGGGGTGGGTTGTGTGATCGCCGCTGCGGTGGTGGTAAAGAAATTCCCTCAATTATGGAACTACGATGGGGCAGAAGAAACTCTTCCGGGAGAACAACCTTCCCTGCCGTAGACAACGGCAAATACCAGAGGCATCACTCACGTCTATCCCCTTGGCCGAATGACCTGTCTCTGGATGACAAATGTACTTTTGCTGAAAGAACACTTGCATTTCAGTGAAATTTGATATATTATAAACAAATGAAAGATAATTTTCACTTTAATAAATTTTGAAAGTCAAGCCTGTTCCTGTTCCCGGGTTGATGCGAGGTGAAAACCGTGAATGAAGCGATGAGTGATCAGGATTTCAGCCAAATCATCACTGAGCACTACAGCCAGCTCACCAAGAGTGAGAAGCATATCGCCAATTACCTTCGGAAGAACCAGGAGGAATCCGCTTTCCTATCTGCCGGAGAGCTGGCTGACCGGTTGGGATTAAGCGAAGCCACGATGGTGCGTTTCGCGCGAACGCTGGGCTTCGACAGCTACCCCGCCATGCGTGCTGTTCTGCAGGAAAATTTTCGCAGCCGGGTCACGCATTCGGCCCGCCTGCGCAGCCGGCTGGATGATTTACGGGAGGCGGGGGATATTTTTGAGAAAGTAACCGTCTCTGAAATCGATTATTTGACGCAGGCTCTCCAGACGGTGGACCGTGAAGCATTGCATAAATCCGTTGCGGCCATTATTGCGTGCGATCGATTCTTCGTTTATGGAACCGGCCCTTCGATCTCATTGGTTAACCTGCTAAACCTCCGCCTCACCCGTTTTGGAAAACAGGTCATCCCGCTTACGACAGCCGGGCGCGAAACCCTGGAACCGATGCTTCTGATGACCGATCGCGATCTTCTGTTCGTGATTGGTTTTTTTGACATTAATGTGACGATGCAACTTGTATTGGATTACGCTAATGAAGTGAAGTGCCCGGCGATCCTGCTGACGGATACGTTGGGCTCGGTGATCGGGGAGAAAGTGGATATCGTTCTGACTGCCAAACGGGGACCTGTTTCAGCATTTCATTCCCTGGTAGTACCCATGACGATTATTAACACGCTCCTCCTGGAAATAGCCACCAAGAACCAGGATGCTGTGACAGCCAACCTGGATAAACTGGACCAGCTGCGCGGGCGATTAAAACACTCTGGATGACCAACAAGGCGATTTAGGAGTCGTTTATGGCTGAAATTGCTATCTCTCAAGTTCCCTTCACTCAGAAGCTTCAAGCGCGCCTGCGGAGGTTCTGGCGCTGGTTGAGCAATCCGAAAGTTGTACTGTCATTAATCATGCTGTTCCTGATGTTCTACATGGTCGTGGTGCCTCTTTACCGCATGGTGGCGACCACGGTCACTTACCAGCAAAAGGATGTGTTCAGGGTCCCAACCGCTGAAGTGGGCAAGTTAACCCTTTTTCATTACCAGAGAATGATCCTGAGCAAGTTCAGCAAACCCTACCTCTATGATCCGCTCTTGCATTCCATCACGATCTCCATCGGCGCAACGGTCCTTGCGCTGGGTATCGGCGGCTCACTGGCATGGATGTGCATCCGCACCGACATGACCGGCCGAACGACTATCAACCAGCTGGCCGTGCTGCCCTACATCATGCCGGGCTGGACGATGGCTGCCGCCTGGTCGGTCTTCTTTAAGAGCAGTATCGCGGGCGGATCGCCCGGCGTCTATCAGTACTTCACAGGCCAGAGCCCGCCGATGTGGATCTCCTATGGTCCGCTGCCGATCATCATCACCAGCGCCCTGCATTACTACACCTTCTTCTTCCTGTTTGTCTCTGCGGCGTTGATGTCGATCGATTCCAGCCTGGAGGAAGCCGGGGACTTAATGGGCGCCAGCCGCTTGCGAATCCTGCGCAAGATCACCTTCCCGCTAATCCTGCCGGCCATCCTCTCAGGCGTCATCATGACCTTTTCCAAGGTGATGGGTACCTATGGCGGTCCGGCAATCCTGGGTGTGCCGGTGAAATACTATACCGTCTCGACCATGATCCGCTCGGCCGTCAACATTGGGGACGTGGCGGATGCGTATGTACTGGCGATCACCTTGATCCTGTTCTCCATGATTCTCATTTACATGAATCAGAGGATGGTGGGTACCCGCCGGAGTTATGAAACCATCGGCGGACGTGGTTTTATGGCGCATCTTACGAAGCTGGGCAAGTGGGGCAGACCGATGACCCTTGCCGTGATCGTTTTCCAGATCCTGGTCATCGCGCTGCCGCTGGGTCTTCTGGCCTACGACACGTTCATGCTGGTCCCCGGGAATTACAGCCTGGACAACCTCACCTTGCAAAATTGGATCGGAGAGAGCAATCCCCTCTATAACAACGGGTCACCTGGCGTGTTGCGCAACCCCAAAATCTATTTTTATGCCTGGAATTCGATCCGGTTGTCGATCTGGACGGGCGGCTTTACGGCGCTGCTGGGGGTCATTCTCGGTTATGCCATCGTCAAAGGCCGGGGCACCCGCCTGGGCAGGCTGGTTGAGCAGCTGGCCTTCATTCCGTATGTGATCCCGGGAATTGCGTTTGGCGCAGTTTACATTTCCATGTTTGCCAGACCCTTCGGGCCGATCCCGGCTCTCTACGGGACCTTCGCTTTGCTGGTGATCGTCTCGGTGGCGAAGCATATCCCCTATTCCTCACGGTCCGGCGTCTCTGCCATGATGCAGGTCGGCCGGGAACTGGAGGAGGCGGCGGTGGTTTCCGGAGCGAATTTCTTCGAACGCTTCCGCAGGATCATCATGCCGCTGACCAGCAGTGGATTTGTGGCAGGCTTTCTGCTGACGTTCATCACCACCATGCGGGAACTATCGCTGATCATCCTGCTGGTCACGCCATCCACGATGGTGCTGGCCACACAAACGATGCGCTATAAGGAAAATGGGGATGATCAATTGGCCAACGCGGTGATCATCATCCTGATCGTGCTGGTAGCGATCGGCAACTTCATCATCGGACGCTTCCGTGGCGGCAGTCTTAAAAAAGGTCTGGGAATGTAAAGAGAGGAAACCATGGCTACTGCGATCACCATAAAAAACCTTACAAAACGTTTCGGAGAAAATGCTGCGGTCAATAATGTCAGCCTGAACATCGAATCCGGAAGCTTCCTCACCCTGCTCGGCCCTTCCGGCTGCGGGAAGACGACCCTCCTGCGCTGCGTGGCGGGGCTGGAGGACCCGGATGGGGGAGAGATCTACATCGGCGACAAGCTGGTCTTCTCGTACGACAAGGGCATATCGCTGCCGTCCGGAAAGCGCGATCTGGGTTTGGTATTCCAGAACTATGCGCTCTGGCCGCATATGAAGGTGGCTCAGAACATGGAGTTTGCGCTTGAAATCAAGAAATTTCCAAGGTCGGAGATTAAACAACGGGTCAAGCAGTCACTGGAAGAAGTGCAAATGGCGGGCTACGAGGACCGCTACCCGCGTGAGATGAGCGGCGGTCAGCAGCAGCGCATTGCGCTCGCGCGCATGCTGGCGTACCGTCCCGCGGTATTCCTGATGGACGAGCCGCTCTCCAACCTGGATGCCCGCTTGCGCATGGATATGCGCGCCGAATTAAAACATCTGCACTACGTTGCCGGAGCCACGACCATCTATGTGACCCACGACCAGGTGGAAGCGCTGACCATGTCCTCCCAGATCGCAGTCATGAAAGAAGGCGTTCTGCAGCAATTGGACAGCCCTGACAAAATTTATCATTTCCCGGCCAATCTTTTCGTGGCAGATTTCATCGGGAATCCCAAGGTCAACCTTCTGGAAGGGTCGGTGGACGGGAAGAACGCGGTCAAGGTGCAGGACTTTACTGTTTCCGTCGACACGCGTTCCGCCACCGGTCAGGTGGTGATTGCCCTGCGACCGGAAGATATTGGAATTTCGAACAAACCGGATGCGGAAGCGGTGGAGTTCAAAGTCTATTCTGTCCTGCCGTCCGGCGCCGATTCGACCATTGTGGCGCGGCGCGGTGAGACGGAGTTAACCGTCAAGGTGATCGGCATCAGCAAGATCATGATGGATGAGAAGATCTGGCTGAAATTCGACCCGCAATTACTGAACCTGTACGATAAAGAAAGCGGCAACATCCTTGTTTCATGAGACCCAACGGAGCATAGCGCATGGATTTTCTCCGAACAACCCAAATTGGTATCATCGAATGAAAGGAGGCCGGATATCAGGAAGTCATCGAAGAAAAGAAGTTCGTGTCCCTATCAATCCATTTCCAACCCAATTAAGGAGTGAGAGATGAAAATGATCGTTAAGTTAATGGCACTTGTCGTACTAGTCAGCTTCATTGTGGGCTGCGCGCCAACGGCGACACCCACGGAAGCCCCCGTTGTTCCAGATGCTCCTGCTGCCACCGAAGTCCCGGCAGCCCCCGAAGTCCCGGCAGCCCCCGAAGTGCAGGATTGGGCTGCGATCGAAGCCGCTGCAAAGGAAGAAGGGAAAGTTGTCGTCTACGCCAGCTCCTCCCGCATCGAAGACCAGATCGAAATCTGGAATCAGAAATATCCGGACATCACCCTGGAAGGGTACGACATGGGTGATATCGCCCTCAAAATGGTTGAGGAGCAGAAATCCGGCAACGTCGTTGCCGATGTGTGGTTCAACAGCGAGGGTGAAACGTTATTCGGGGAAGTTTACCCGAATGGATATGTGCTGCCGTTCATCCCCGATGAGTTTGCGGACTCCCTTATCCTCTCCGAAGACCGGCCGTTTGCGATCCAACGCTATGGTGGAGATGCGTGGGGGTATAACATCGAGCAGAATCCGGAGGGATGCCCGATTGACAACATCTGGCAAGTAGTGGATGGCACCTGGGATAAAAAGATCTATGTTGAGGATCCGTTAGCTGAGTCCGACAAGATTTCCTACTATGTCATGATGATCGAGCATGGCGATGAATTGGCTCAAGCCTACCTGGATCAGGAAGGGAAAGAATGGACGACGGATCCGGATTTTGGCGAAGACACGCCCAATGCCGGCTGGCTGTGGGTCAAGAAATTTGCCAAGAGTTCGAATCTCGTCCTCATGCCGGGTGGTGATGAGGTCACCGAAGCCGTGGCCTCTTTGGGCATGACGGAACCGGCAGGGTTGGCCCTGACCTCCTATTCCAAGGTCCGGGATACGGCCAAGGGCGAGATTGCCTTTGGCGTCTGCCAGGATGTGAAACCCAGCAACGGCACGTCGAGCGTCACTTATCTCGGCATTGCCAACAACGCACCCCATCCCAACGCAGCCAAGCTGTACATCCGTTTCGCTCTGACCGAGGAAGGCCGTGAACCTTGGAACGTGCTCGGCAACTGGCCTGGCCGGACAGACCTGGCCGCACCGGAAGGCGCGCCGCCCTTCAGCGAAGCCGGACTGTGGCCGGAAGATCCCGTCGCCATCTATGAACAAGCCAGTCTGGTGCGCGATTTCTGGGCTATCAATTCCTTAGGGCAATAGTAAGAGTCCGGGGATACACAAGTCATCAGGTATCTTTGGACACTGACCGAACTGGCGCGTGTCCAAAGATACCTCCCCGGGGGCAAAAAAAGAAGAAGGCATTATCTTAATAAAGGGATTTGTTTAGTGAACGCTTGGACGAAAAATGTCTTCGCGGTAAGTGAAACATTATCTGAAAGTAGAGAGATGGGTATGAGCATCCGGGCTGTGTTCTTTGATATGGGGGGCACGATCCAGACCTTCGGCTATACACGCGAGCTACGTCTGGCGGCCACAACGGGCCTCCAGGAACGGCTCCTGTCTGCCGGGATCGACCTGCATCTCGACAACCAGGGACTCTATCAATTGGTCTCGGATGGGCTTGAACGATACCATCGCTGGAGCGTCCAAAGCATGGAGGAGCTTTCCACGCAGGCTGTCTGGCGCGACTATATCCTGGTCGACCACCCTGTGGATCTGGATGCACTGGCGGCATTCTCCGAAGATCTGATGCTGTACATCGAAACCCACTACTACCAGCGCAACATGCGCCCCGAGATGCCGGCCGTCCTGGAATCTCTCCAGGCCATGGGGCTGAAGATCGGGCTGATCAGCAACGTGTGCAGCCGCGGACAGGTGCCGGTCAACCTGGATGAATACGGGATACGCCATTACTTTGATCCCATTGTCCTGTCGAGCGAATATGGCCGCCGTAAACCCGATCCGGCGATCTTTCATTATGCGGCCCGCCTGGCCAATGTGCCCACCAGTGACTGTCTCTATGTGGGCGATCGCATCGCCAGGGATATTGTGGGATCGCGAAAAGCAGGCTTTCGCCTGGCGGTCCAGATCCGGCACGATTTCGATCATGGGGAGTCGGACGAGGGGGCTACTCCGGATGCGGTCATCGACACGATGATGGAGCTGGTCGACCTCCTGCGGCAGGATCAGATTCAGGCAGCGGAAAAAGCTCAGACGGAGCCGGCTGATCCGCGATCGGTCTGCGCCATCCTGTTCGACGCAGGCGATATTCTTTACTATCGACCTCAACAACGCGGCCTGGTGTTCAATGGATTCCTTAAGGATTTAAGGCTGGATGCGGATAACAATCACACTCAGGAGCGGGAGAGGATCACCGAACAGGCTTACCGGGGCGAGATCAACCAGGACCAGTTCCGCGAGGCGATCCTCCGGTCCTATGGTGTTACCCGGCCGGAACACATCGAGCGCGGTAAACAGATCCTGGCTGAAGAGGATGACGGCGTCCAGTTTTTCGATGGCGTTCAAAAGACTCTCCTTGATCTGAAGCATAGGGGCTATTTGCTGGGCATCGTGACCGACACCGCCAATCCGGTCCATGTCAAACTGAACTGGTTCGACCACGGTGGGTTTGTCCACGTCTGGGATTCGATCATTTCATCCAAGGAACTCGGGGTGCGCAAGCCGGACCCCAGGATCTATCAGGCTGCGCTGCGGCAGTTGGGCGTGGCGTCTGAGCGGACGGCTTTTGTGGGTCATAAGGCCTCCGAACTGGAAGGGGCACGGGCGGTTGGGATGAAAACGATCGCTTTCAACTATGAAAATTCTGCAAAGGCGGATTTCTACATTCGGCGGTTTTCCGATTTGCTGAAATTGCCCGTCATTGCTTAAAAGGTCAAGAAAGAATATGGTGCATCAAATCGAAGCGGTATTGTTTGACATGGGCGGCACCCTGCGCAGCACCAGGAAGAGGAGCAGGGACGAGCGTCTTCAATTCACAGGCGAGATCCTGAACCTCCTCGGTTCCGATGCGGATCCCGTGGACTTTTCCCATCTGCTTGCCCGCCGGGCAACGGCCTACCGGCGCTGGGCACGTGAGACCATGATCGAGTTGAACGAAGCTGACCTGTGGGCGCGCTGGATGCTGCCGGACTGGCCGGAGGCTCAGGTCCGCAAGCATGCCGTCCAGCTCAATCTGCTGTGGCGCGAGGCCACCGGGGAGCGGGTCGTCTTTCCCGAGACGGCCGAAGTGGTGCTGGAACTCTTCCGCCGCGGCTACCGGCTGGGGCTGGTCAGCAACACCACCAGCAGCACCGAAGCTCCGCTTGCCCTGAAGAAGCTGGGACTCACTGGTTGTTTTGAGACCATGATCCTTTCGGCGGTCGTCGGCAAACGGAAACCGGACCCTGCCATCCTGCTGGAAGCGACGGGCCGCATGGGGATCAGGCCGGAAAGGTGCGCGTATATCGGCGACCTTCCGCATCGGGACGTGGCGGCCGCCCGCCAGGCTGGTTTTTCAAAGACGGTCCTGATTCACGACCGTTCCAATCAAAGGTCAGCACCGATTGACGATCCCAGGCTCGAACCCGACCATCACATCGTCAATCTGAAGGAACTCCTGGAAATTTTTCCATCGCGCACGCCCCCGCTGCCTGCCACGATCTATGAGGCCTCGCTTTCGACCATGTGGGCGATGAAGAACTTCGACTGGCTGGGGGATTTCCTGGAGGCCGGCAGGCGGATCGGATTTGCACATATCGAACTAAACCATCAGGTCAATTCCACCATGCTGGAGGGCATTAATTTGAACGGGCATACCGTTCAGCAGTGTCCATGAACCCTGCCCGGCGGATGTCTGCGTGGACACATTGAAAAAGCGCGACTGGCTGATCTCGGCGACAGAGGAGCCCTGCCGCCGTGGAGGGGGTGAAATCCGTTCAGCGCAGCATCGACCTGGCACACCGTTTGGGAGCACGCGCGGTGGTGGTCCATCCGGGAACGTTCACCCGGACCGGTCCCTGGAAGATCAGCTGCGTCAACTTTATGAAGCCGGACAGGCGGACTCGAAAGAGTATGGCGAGCTGAAAAGCCAGCTCATCAATAAGCGCGAGGAACTTGCACCGCCGCGCCTTGAGGCGGTCAAGAAGAGCCTTATGGAATTGCTTGATTATGCCGGACAGCTATAATGTCCTGTCTGGGTCTTGAGAACCGTTACCACTTTATGGAATTCCCCAGCCCGGACGAGCTGGGGGAACTGCTCGACCTGGCAGGACCAGAGCGCCTCGGCTTCATTTACGATGTCGGTCATGCACAGGCCCTGTCACGGCTCGGATTTTTTCCTCACGAGGAGTGGCTGACGCGGTTTGCACCGCGCATCATCGGAACGCATCTTCACGATGTGATCGGCATCCAGGATCATCTGGCACCGGGGCTGGGTGATGTGGATTTCGATCTCATCGCGGCTTACCTGCCCAAAGAGGCCTTTCGTACCTGCGAGTTCCTTGGCTCCAATACGCCCGAGCAGGTCAGGAATGGTTTGAAGGTCTTGCAGGAACACGGCTGCATTCAAATTAAGGCATCTTAGTTCAGGAGATTATCCCATGCGTAAACTTTTCAAAAAACGCCAGAACATCTTTATCAAATGATCCGCGACCAGGCCTCGCTCACGCTGGAGGGCATGGAGGCATTGAAGGATTACATGACGGGTAATGACCCCGATGCCGCTGCCAGGCTGAACGCCAAGGAAAAACAGGCCGATGAAGCCCGCCGCATCCTGATCGACGAACTCAACCAGACCTTTGTCACCCCCTTTGACCGCGAGGATATCTTTGCCCTCTCGCGCACCATCGACGATGTCATCGACTATGCCTACAGCACCGTCAGCGAAATGGAGATCCTCAAGGTCGGGCCGACGCCCTTCATGCTGCACATGGCTTCCCTGCTCAGAGACGGCGCCTACGAGCTCGTCATGGCGGTGGACTGCCTGGAGGAACACCCCCGTGTCACCAGCGAACATGCCCACCGCGCGAAATCCCTCGAGAACAAGGTGGAAAATGTTTATCGGGAGGCACTGGCCGACCTCTTCAGCGACGTGGAGGATATCGAGCATGTGGTCAAGATGCTGAAGCAGCGCGAGGTGTACCGCCACCTGAGCAATGCGGCCGACCGGGGCGATGAGGCGGCCAACGTGCTGGCCAACATCGTGGTCAAGATCGCCTGAGAGAGACGCATTCAATGTCAGTAACCATGCTCACCTTCACGGTCATCGGCCTGGCGCTCGTTTTCGATTTTCTGAACGGCATCCACGATTCGAGCAACGTGGTGGCCACCATGATCTCCTCCCGGGCGCTCCCGCCGCGGGTGGCCCTGTGGATGACCGCGGTGGCAAATTTCGTCGGTCCGTTCATTTTCGGCGTGGCAGTTGCGGAAACGATCGGGAGGCATCGTCGACTCCGGTGCGATCAGCCTGCAGGTGCTGGTTGCCGCCCTCGGCAGCGCGATCGTATGGAACCTGCTGACCTGGTACCTGGGATTCCCGAGCAGTTCTTCGCACGCGCTGGTCGGCGGGTTGATCGGTGCGGTGCTCATCGCGGCAGGCTGGCAGGCGATCAACATGGACGAATTGAAGAAGATCGTGATCGCCTTGTTCACATCGCCTTTCATCGGATTTATATTCGGCTATCTCATCCTCCGTCTGATCTTATTATTGTCCTGGACTGCCTCGCCGCGCATCAATGGTTTTTTCCGGACGCGGACAGATCTTTACGGCGCTGGGTCTGGCGCTCAGCCACGGCACCAACGATGCCCAGAAGACCATGGGTATTATTACCCTGGCCCTGGTCATCGGGGGATTCCTGGATTCCTTTGTCGTCCCTCAGTGGGTCATCTTGATGTGCGCGACGATGATCGCCCTGGGCACGGCCCTGGGCGGCTGGAGGCTGATCCGCACGCTGGGCGGAAAGTTCTTCAAGATCCGCCCGGTGGATGGGTTTTCCTCCCAGCTGGCTTCTGCCATCGTCATCCTGGGTGCCTCGCTCGTGGGCGGACCGGTCTCGACCACCCAGGTGGTCAGCTCGTCCATCATGGGGGTGGGCTCGGCGGAGCGGGTGAACAAGGTACGCTGGGGCGTGGCTCAGGAGATCGCCACAGCCTGGCTGTTCACCATCCCGTTGACGGCCCTGATGGCCGCCGCCTTGTACTGGGTCATCATTAAATTCATTCCCTGATCGAAAAAATAATCTTAAGGACTCTATGACAACCAACAATGTGTACGACCTGCTTTGCATCGGCAATTACACCAAGGACACCATCATTACCCCGTCGGGAACGAAATACGTCGATGGCGGGGCGGTGAGATACGCTGCACATGCGGCCGCGAAGCTGGGCATCAAGACCGCGGTGGTCACCCGACTGGCGAAGGAAGACTCACGGGTGGTGGATATGTTCGAACAGTCGGGAATCGATTGCTTCCCCGCCTATACTCCCAACTCTACATTGATGAAGCTGGAATATCCCACCACAAATCCGGACATCCGTAATCTGTCCGTCGCTGCCACCGCTGGGAGCATCGTTCCCGACCAGGTGAAAGGTTTACACGCCAGAGCAGCGGTCATCGGACCCAGCCTGCGCGGAGAGGTGGGCTTGGACGTCATTGAAAGTTTGAAGGGAAAGGGCATTGCTTGTCGCAGCAGATATGCAGGGCTATGTGCGCGTCCTGCGCGGCGAAACATTGACCTATGAGTCCTGGCCGGAAATGGATAAGTTCCTTTCCCGGGTGGATGTGGTTAAAAGCGATGCGGTTGAAGCGGAGTCCCTGACTGGCGAAAGTGATATTCGCAAGGCTGCACAATTTTTCGCAAACAGAGGTCCGAGTGAGATCGTGCTGACACACAAGGACGGGGTGCTCATCTACGCGGATGGTCAATTTACCGATTTGGGTTTTTACCCTTTACGGCTCGATGGCCGCAGCGGTCGTGGGGATACCTGTATCGGTACTTACATGTCAATGAGATTATCGAAACCTCCACGCGAGGCCGGGATCTGGGCAGCAGCGGTCACCAGTCTGAAGATGGAAGACCTGGGTCCCTTCAACCGCCCGGTTAGCGATGTGGAAGCCTTGATTCACGCGAGGTACAACCATGGTACATTCATCTAAGGAACAAACGCACATTGACCAGCTAAGGATGAAGAAATCAGCGTCCTACCCGCAGGTGGTGGGGAACCTGATAAAAGAGTGGGGTTCACCGGGAACGGAGGATAAAGCCTGGCTGATGTATTCGGCCAATTACCTGTTCCGAATGGGTGAAACCCGCTGGGCGATGGACCCGCTGACCCTTCGCCGACGAGTCCCTGATGCCCCCGAGGTTGAGATTACTCAAAGCCTCTCTGCTCTCGATTTCATCGTGCTGACCCACCGTCATGCCGATCACCTCGACTTCGACCTGCTGAAGTCATTGCGGCATTTACCCATCCGCTGGGTCATCCCGGACTACATCCTGCCGCAGGTTCAAGCGGAGGCCGGGCTGCCTGTGGACCAGGTCATCACCCCTCATCCGCTGCAACCTATCGAGATCAAGGGAATTCGCCTGCTCCCGTTTGTCGGCTTGCATTGGGAAGCAGCGCCTTCAGAAAACGGTCTTCAACACGGCGTGCCGGAAATGGGCTACCTGGTTGAGTTCAACAATAAACGCTGGCTTTTCCCTGGCGATACGCGGGATTTCAAACCGGAGTTGCTCCCATCGTTCGGACCGGTGGATGGGCTTTTCGCCCACCTGTGGTTGGGACGCGGCAGCGCCTTGATGGAGGAACCACCTCTTTTGGATGCCTTCTGCCGTTTTTGCGTGGACCTGCAGCCGAGGCGTGTGGTACTGACCCATCTGGAGGAACTCGGGCGTGAAGCGGACGATTATTGGGACGGTCGTCATGCGGAGAAGGTGATGGCGCACTGTAAAGAGATCGTGCCTGGTTTGAATGTTAAAGCTGCTTACATGGGGGAAAGTGTTAGCTTGTAAGCCCGCCTAATCCACCCTCACGACCTTCTCTGCTTTCAAGAACGGCTCCCCTCGCGCCACATCCATTTCCATGATGCCGGTCACGAAGATGGGTGCAGACGACGATAACACCTCCTTCGCCCGCCGGTAGACATCGGGGAACAGCACCACGTCCAACGCGCCGGACAAATCCTCGAGGGTCAGGAACATCATCAGGTCGCCCTTGGCGGTGCGGCTGCGATGGGATGTCTGTTTTACGCCGACCACCGTCACCCGCTGGCCGATGCGCTCCAGCGCGTCGATGCTGGAGATGGCCTGCGCCTCGGTGATCTTGTCGATGAGCAGTTCCAGCGGGTGGGCTGCAAGGCTGATACCGAGCAGTTCCTGCTGGGCGGCATTTTTCTGTTCGACCGACCAGTCCTCGCCGCCGGTATCCTGCCATTCAAACAGACTCGGCTGTCCGCGCTGCCAGCCGCCGTTCTGCACACGGCGCAACACAGCAGGAATGGTACCCAGGCCCTCCAGCGCGCCGACCTTCGCCAGGTTCTCGGCCTCCTGCGGGCGCGGATCGGCGCGAGCCAGGAAATCCTCCAGCGAGTGGAACGGCCTGCCATGCAAGATGCGATCCATCGTGCGTCCGGTCAGGTCCCGCACCTGGTCCATGCCCATGAAGAGCACCTTGCCCTGCGGATCCGGCCCGACCGTGAAATTCCGTCCCGAGAAATTGACATGCGGCGGGCGGACGGTCAGCCCCAGCCGGCGCGCCTCGCTCAGATAGACTCGCTGGCTGTAGTAGCCGCCCCAGTTTGCCAGAACCGCCGCCATGAACTCGGCCGGGAAGTGGGTCTTGCACCAGGCTGAGCGCCAGGCGACCTTGGCATACGAGGCGGCGTGTGCTTTTGGAAATCCGTAACCGGCGAAGGCAGCCATCATCTCCCACACGCGCTCGCCGGTCTCGGGCGGGATGCCGCTGACGGACTTGCAGACTTCCGAATGAACTTTCTGCTGCAGCTCCTGCATCTTTTTGCCGGGGTCGAAGTGGCTCATTGCGCGGCGGAGCAGGTCCGCCTCGGCCAGGCTGAACCCCGCCAGTTCGTGGGCGATGCGCAGCACCTGCTCCTGGTACAGGATGACACCGAAGGTCTCAGCCAGCAGCGGCTCAAGCGCAGGGTGGATGTGTTGCACCGGCTCCTCACCCTTGAAGCGCCGTACAAAGGCATCCTTCAACCCCCCGCTGAGCGGACCCGGGCGGTACAGCGCCAGCGCCGCCATCAGGTCGTCCTCGCTGCGGGCGCGGATCTCGCGCAGGGTGGCGCGCATGCCCGGGCTTTCGATCTGGAAGCAGCCGATCGTCCCGCCGCTTTCCACGCGCCGGGAGGTCTCGGGGTCGTCCGTCGGGGTCGATTCCAAAACAGCCAGCGGGCTGGCGAACTCTTTTCCCTTGCTTTCAAATATGAACGTCGAGACATCCCCAAGCACTGTCAACCCGCGGATGCCCAGTAAATCGATCTTGACCAGCCCCAGCGCCTCGACCGACTCCAGGTCGAATTGGGTGATCGTGACGCCTTTGCTGCCCGAGCGCATGACCGGCACGAGGTCGGTGATCTTGTCCGGCGCAATGACCAGCCCGCCGGGGTGGACGGAGAGATGACGCGGCAGTTTAAGCAGGGCTTCGGCTTCGTCGAAGATGCGTTGGTGGGCAGGCGACGTAAATGCAGCGCGCAGTTCTGCGAATGGGGACGGCGGCGTCTTACCCTCCTCGTGCTCCTCGAAGCGCGCCCAGAAGGAGTAGGGCAGCTGGTCCACCATCTCGCGCACCTTCTGCGGCTCAAGCCCGTGCGCCTTGGCCACGTCGCCCAGCGCCGAGCGCGGACGGAAGCGGTTGATCGTCCCCACCATCGCTGCGCGGTCTGAGCCGTATTTATCGAAAACGTGTTGGATGATGCTGTCGCGCCCGCGCGAGCACAGGTCGGTGTCGATGTCGGGCGGGGTGGTGCGCGCCGGGTTGAGGAAACGCTCGAAGTACAGGTCAAGGCGCAGCGGGTCGGGGCTGGTGATCCCCAGGCAGTGCGCCACCAGCGACGAAGCTGCCGAGCCCCGTGACGAAAACGGGACGCCGGTCTGGCGCGCGTAGTTCAGGACCTCCTCCACGATCAGGAAGACCGGCTCGAAGCCCATGCGCGAGATCACATCCAACTCATGGTCCAGCCGTTCGCGGATCTGCGGGCTGATGCTGCCGTAGAGTTGGTTCGCGCCAGCCTCGGCTTTTTGACGCAAATATTGTGCAGCGGTTGATCCGGGGGGCAGGGGCACGGTGGGCATGTGCGCAACTCCCAGCGGCAGGTCGAACTTGCAGCGCGCGGCAATCTCCCCGGTCGCTTCGATGGCGGAAGGGAAGTTATGGAACTTCGTCTGGATCTCCTCCTGAGAGGGGAAGTGCGAGCCTTTGGGTGCGGCTGCCCCTGGAGGAATTTTTTCCAAAGGGACATTCAGCCGTATAGCGGACAATGTACGCTGCAGGGATTCCTGTTCGGGTGAGAGGTAATACACCGGATGTGTGACGACGCAGGGAATGTTCAGCCGGTGCGCCAGCATCGACCGGCGCACAGCGGTGCTCGGATCATCCAGCGCAGCATACAGCCTGTCCTTGAAGATCACCTTGAGCACCACCAGAGGCGCGGACTCGTCCATTGTTTCTTTCGCAGGAGAGGGAACGATGGCGATCAGGTCGTCCGAGAATTTACTTAATAATGCTATGGGTATTCCCGTCGGCGTCGTGCCGACGGGACTTCGCGTGGGCGACTCGAAGTCGCCACGCTCGATCAGGCTGCTCAAGCGGCACAGGTTGGACCAACCGTTTAAGTTCATCGCCAGAAGCGTAAGTCTCTGCCCCGCCGACGGTAGGAGTCCGTCCGGGGCTGACCCGCTGCTCAATAATCCTCTGTTCTCTAACCCTCTATTCTCTAATCCTCTGTTTTCTAATAACTCAATTTCCAATCCCAATACCGGTTGGATGCCTGCCCGTTTACAGGCCACGGCGAATTCCACCGACCCTGAGAGCAGGCGGTGATCTGTCAGGCCCAGGGCCGGGAGGTTTTGCGCTTTCGCCGCCTCGACCAACTCGGAAGGCAGCAAAAGACCTTCCTGCAGGGAGTAGGCAGAGTGAGTGGTTAGAGGAATGAACATCAAGCTGATTCTAACAGGATGAAGAATAAATCTCTATGGAGATAATTTGTTATTATTATGGATGTATACTTATCCTGTCAGCTACGTTCACATCTGCGAGGTCCTATGAACATTGTCCAACCTGAATCCGTCGGCTTATCTTCGGAGCGATTACACCGCATCAAGGGCGTTATGCAATCCTATGTCGATCGCGGAGTCTTCGCGGGTATTTCCACACTGGTCGCTCGCAAAGGGCAGGTGGCGCACCTCGAGACCTTCGGCTGGCAGGACCTGGAAACCAAACAACCGATCACCGGAGATACCATCTTCCGCATCTACTCGATGTCCAAGCCCATCACCAGCGCGGCGGTGATGATGCTGTGCGAAGAAGGGCGGCTGCGACTCTCCGATCCGGTCTCTCGCTATGTGCCGGAATTCAAGGACCGCAAGGTGATGGTCATGCGCGAAGGCGGCTTTGACCTCGTCCCTGCGGCGCGGGAGGTCACGATCCACGACCTGCTCACGCATACCAGCGGTCTGTGCTACCCCAGCGACGAACAAACCCCGCTTGACGAGATTTATCGAAAGCTCTTTGGCCATTTGGAAAAAGGTATGGAACTGGCACTGGAAAAGTGGGTGCTGGCTTTCATCAAGGCGGATGTGCCGCTGGCTTTCCACCCCGGAACCGCGTTCCGCTATGGCCTCTCCATCGACTTGCTGGGCTACGTTGTGCAGGTGGTCTCCGGTCAGCCGTTTGACGAATTTCTCAAGGAGCGCATCTTCACTCCGCTGGGGATGGTGGACACCGACTTCTGGGTGCCGCCGGAGAAGGTCAGTCGTTTTGCGTCCATGTACGGACCCTCGAAGGAAGGTCGGCTCAATGTTATCTCTTCGCCCGATGGCAAGGACTACACCAAACCCGATCGCAGCCTTTCGGGCGGCGGCGGGCTCGTCTCCACGCTGGGGGATTACTTCCGCTTTGGGCAGATGCTGTTGAACGGGGGTGAGTTCGAGGGTGCTCGTTTGTTAGGCAGGAAAACGGTCGAGTGGATGATGCAGAACCACCTGCCTGCAGGTATCCATGACAAGAATGAAGTGTGGAACGGTTTCGGGTTGGGCGGCGCGGTGCTGATCAACCCGGGATTGTCTCCGCGCCCCGGCTCGGTCGGGAAGTTCGGCTGGGGCGGCGCTGCCAACACGGAGTGGTGGATCGACCCTGCCGAAGAACTGAACTGCATCCTGATGCTGCAGTATATGCCGGGTTTCACCATCCCGATCGTCGAGGATTTCGCCCAGCTGGTCTATGCAGCGCTGGAATAAAACCGGAAGAAACTTGGAATGACTATCGGTAGGATGAACATCTCCTGTACCGCCTGAACCAGCTCAGGCAGCGGCACGATTCGTTTTGAACCTGATCGGCGGTGCAGTGGCATTTGTCCTGACACAAACCTGACACAGAACTATGTTATCCTGTTGCAAATGTCCGCCCGCATTCTGATAGTGGATGACGAACCCGCCGTGACCGATCTGCTGGCCTATAATTTCCGCAAGGCCGGTTATGAGATCCTGCTGGCTGGCGATGGGCGCGAAGCGCTGAAACAGGCCTGCGAAGCTGCCCCCGATCTGATCCTGCTCGACCTGATGATCCCCGAAGTGGACGGCCTGGATGTCTGCCGTGAGCTTCGGAAAACCAGCCAGGTGCCCATCATCATGATCACCGCGCGGGGCGAGGAGATCGACCGGGTGGTGGGGCTGGAACTCGGCGCGGACGATTATGTCTGCAAGCCGTTCAGCGTGCGCGAACTGATGGCGCGCGTCAAAGCGGTCCTGCGCCGCCGCCATAACAGTGATGAGGAAACCGGCAGCCTGCTGCTCGGAAAGGGCGGCCTGCGGCTGGACGTCGAGAGCCGCACGGCGGCTGTTGGCGCGACCCCGCTTGACCTGACCCGGCTGGAATTTGACCTGCTGTATTTCCTGCTGGTCAATGCCGGGCGGGTGCTCACTCGCGAACGCCTGCTGGAGCAGACCTGGGGTTACGATTTCACAGGCGACACCCGCGCGGTAGACAGCGCCGTCAAACGCCTGCGCGCCAAGCTGCGCGCCGCCTCTGCTGAAGCGGATTCCATTGAAACAGTGCGCGGCATCGGTTACCGGTTAAATCGCTGAGCCATGCGTTTATCCCTGCAAACTCGCCTTTCGCTGAGTTACCTGGTGGTGGTGCTGGTCGGGATGACTGCCATTGCACTGCTCGTCTGGCTGGCTGTGGAGCGCTTGTATATCTCCACTCAGCGCGAAAATCTGCTGGCCCAGGCACGCCTGACCGCCGCTGCCCTGGATGGACAGCCCCTTCCCGGGACGCCGGCCGACCCTTATACCCAGGCCGCCAATGTCCTGCCCGGCATCCATGCCCGCCTGCTCAGTGAACAGGGTGCGGTCGTCCTGGCATTGCCTTTTACGTCCGGGACAGGATTCCTCCAGGCTCCTCCCATCGAAAATGAGATCCTGGTTTCTCCTGAAGAACTGCGCCAGCGCCCCGAGATCCTCCAGGCTCTTCAAGGCGTGCCGGCCAGTGCGATCCGCCGCATAGCCGCTGCAGACCATCAACGGGTGCTCTATGCCGCTGCGCCGGTCTCAGGGCAGGACGGGGAGGTCATCGGCATTGTCTATCTGGCCATGCCTCTGCCCCCTGCCGGTTTACCGACCGACACCCTCCTTCAATTGAGCGGAACCCTGCTTTTCGCTGTGGCCATCGCCCTCCTCGCCGCATGGCTGCTCTCACGCCGCATCGCCCGACCGGTTGAGGCCATTGCCCGGGCTAGCCTGGCGGTCAGCGCGGGGGACCTCACGCGGCGCGTCCCGGTGGAAAGCTCCATCCGGGAGCTGGAAAGCCTCGGCCAGTCGTTTAATACCATGACAGAGAGTCTGGGAAGGGCTGAACAGGCGAAAAATGCCTTTATCGCCGATATCACCCATGAGCTGCGCACCCCCCTGACGGTTGTCAAGGGCACAATCGAAACCCTGGAGGATGGCGCGATGGATGATGCCGAAGGCAGAGGTCAGCTCCTGGATTCGATGCAGCGCGAAACCGACCGCCTGATCCGCCTGGTCAATGACCTGCTGGTGCTCACCCGGGCTGACGCCGGAGCGCTGCAGCTGGATATCCGCCCCCTTGAACTGCGGTCTTTTGTTAGGGTGAGGTGTGCCCAATTTTCTGTCCTGGCTGTCCAGCGCAGGGTGAATTTGATCATGGAACAACATGTGGAGGAACCGCCTGCCTGCGTGCTGGCGGATGCCGACCGTCTGGCTCAGGTGCTGGATAATCTGCTGGACAATGCGCTGCGCTACTCTCCGGAGGGGTCTGCCATTGAGTTGGCTGTATTTCCGGCAGAGGGCAGGTGGGCTTGTTCCATCCGCGACTGCGGACCGGGTATTCCGCCCCGGCATCTGCCATTTATCTTTGAGCGGTTCTACCGGGTGGATGCCTCCCGCAACCGCAGCACGGGAGGCACCGGCCTGGGCCTGGCCATTGCCCGGTCCCTGGTGCTGGCTCAGGGCGGAACGATCACCGTCGAGAGTGACGAGGGCCGGGGAACGGTCCTGACCTTCCTGCTCCCGGCGGTTGAAAACTGTCCTGGAACTGACCAGGAACTGACACTCTCCTGACCTGCTGGATTGTTAGGATGGAGGCAATCACAGAATTGCCGGATGATTCCCTAACAATCAGGAGGTCCCATGAAACAGTTTTCCTACTTCGTAAATCTTTTTTTGTTTTCCGCCTTGGTGCTGGGATTGCTTTCCTTTGGCCTGCCGCGTTCTGCGGTACAGGCCGCCCAGGCCAGCCCCACGCCCCAGGCGTCCGAACCACGGGTGGACTGTAACGCGAGCCGCACCATTAGTGTGAGCGGCACCGCAGTGGTCAATGTCGTGCCAGACCGGGCATTGATCCAGCTTGGCGTGCAGTCGAACGGCCTGACGCCTGATGCGGTGGAGGCGGTGAATGCAGCCGCCATTCAAAAGGTCATGAAAGCGGTGCAGGCGAGGGGTGTCGAGGCCAAGGATATTGCGACCGACCTCTATGTGATCGAACCGATCTATGAAGACTACGATTCGCTTTACATCAAAGGCTACCGCATCAATAACGTGGTCGCGATCACCCTGCGCGATGTCCGGCAAACCAGCCCGGTCATCGCCGCCGCGTTGAAGGCGGGTGCCAATCAGGTCTTGAATGTGGAGTTCTATACCAGCGAACTGCGCAAATACCGCGATCAGGCGCGCGAGCTGGCCATGAAGGCTGCCGCAGAAAAGGCGAATGATCTGGCCGGCGCTGCCGGAGCCGAGGCGGGATGCGTTCTGAATATCAATGAAAACACCTGGTCTTATTACAACGGCGGCTGGTATGGGCGCAACCAGAATCTCTGGACACAGAACACCGTCCAGAATGCCGCCCCCGGCGGAGGTGCAGGCCACACGGCTGGCGATGAACCGGTCAGCCTGGGGCAGATCTCGATCCAGGCCGAAGTCGGCGCGACCTTCTCGCTGAAATAGGAAAGGATCTTTCACGCGCTTTGCGATGGAAAAGCCTCCGTATGTACGGAGGCTTTTCGTATGCTCGCCCAGGGATTTGATGATCGGTCCTGCTCCGGAATTTCCGCAAACCAGGAAGGGGCGGCTTTTACGCAGGTTGATCGAGCGAGCATGATTTACAATTCATTAATGACGTCAGCCACAATAAGAACAAATCGCAGGTCATATTATGGATGGCCCACTGGAGGGACCAATAAATTTAACCTCTTCTGATATACTGAATAAACGGACTGGCTGTCGAAAGTCGAGACCCACATGAGCGCTCCCACACAAACTACCCCCATTGAAATAAAAAATCCTCTGCCTGACCTGACCTTGGACCAGTTACCCGGGAAATTGCAGGAGGCTGCGGCCCGCGCTGGCTGGACTTCACTGGTTCAGGTTCAGGCGCGCGCCATCCCTTACATGCTTGCCGGGCGCAATATGATGATCCAGGCTCGCACCGGCAGCGGTAAGACCGGCGCATTCCTTCTGCCCATGCTCGAGCGGCTTGACCCGGCGCGGCAGACCTGCCAGGCCTTGATCCTCGTCCCCACCCGCGAACTGGCCCGTCAGGTATGGCAGGAAGCGGAGCGGATCTGCGGCGATTCCGGGCTGCGGACGGTGGCTATTTACGGCGGCGTCGGCTATGGGGCGCAGATCGAGGCGCTTAAAAAAGGCGCGCATATCGTCATCGGGACGCCCGGCCGTGTGCTCGATCACCTGCTCCGCCGCACGCTGATGCTTGACCAGCTCAAAATGGTCATCTACGATGAAGCCGACCGCATGCTTTCGATGGGGTTCTACCCGGACATGATGGACGTTCAGCGCTACCTCCCCAAACATGCCATCCACACCTGTATGTTCTCAGCAACCTTTCCGGATGCCGTCATGCGCACCGCACAGGAATTCATGCGCAATCCGGAATTTCTCAGCCTGAGCAGCGACCACGTCCACGTCACCGATACCGAGCATGTTTTCTATGTGGTGCCCGGCATGGACAAGGACCGCTGCCTGGTGCGCATCATCGAGATCGAGAATCCTGTTTCCGCCATCATCTTCTGCAACACCAAGGTGAGAGTTAATTATGTGAACGTGGTCCTGCAGCGCTTTGGATACGACGCCGATGAATTGAGCGCCGACCTCTCGCAGTCTGCGCGCGAACAGGTGCTGGGGCGTGTCCGGCAGGGAACTCTTCGTTTTCTGGTCGCGACCGATGTCGCCGCGCGCGGGCTCGACATCCCCAGCCTCTCGCACGTGATTCAATACGAGCCGCCTGAAGAACTGGAGGCTTATATCCATCGCGCCGGTCGCACCGGACGGGCGGGCGCTGCCGGCGTGGCCATCTCGCTTGTGAACAAAAGCGAGAGATTCGCCCTGGAACGCATCGCCAAGGAATTCGAGATCTCAATGACGGAACTGCCTGTTCCGACGGATGCGGACGTGGCGGCGGTTGTCGCGGAACGTGTGACGGCCTTGCTCGAGGCGCGCCTGCGCGCCCGGGATAAACTGCAGACGGAGCGCAGTCTGCGCTTCGAGTCGCTTGCCCGCAGCCTGGCGGAGAACGAGGACGAATCCGCCATCATCACCATGCTGCTGGATGATTATTATCAGCAGACCTTGCATGCGCCTGTCCCGCAGCCTGGAGAAGCGGTTGTAAAGAATAGACCGCCGGATGCAGCCCGCGGTTTCCGGCGCCAGAGATCCCGCCGGGGACGATAACCGTATTTTTCCCTGCGGGTTTGCATGTCAAAAAAGCCACTGCTTTTGAGGTGGCTTTTTGTATGATCTGACCATTGCCGTGAATCCTGCTGCAGGCCTGAAACTTTTTCATGATCGGCGCATCTAAACTGTCGAATCAAGACATTCCAGGGTGCCATTTCCTGGAATGACCCAGCAAATGAGGACAACCTATGCCATTCTATGAGTATCGCTGCAATGACTGCGGCACCGAATTTGAAATGCTGATGCGTTTCTCCGAGGCGGACCGACGGCCTGAGTGTCCATCCTGTGAGAGCCCCAAGACTTCAGAAAAAGCTGTCAACCGTTGCGGCCTTCGGATCGGCAGCCTCGGAATCGGGCAGAAGTAGCTGCGCCCCTCGCGGCGGATTTTCCTGAGCAGGCTAATTCTTCGCAGCCGTGTGCTGCTTTCAATTTGACGGCCTGACCTTTGGAAAACTAAAAACCATCCATGTCCATCCATGCTTAATGCAAGAAGGAGAGTCTAATGTCTGAGTTGGGATTCAAGTCCACGCTGAAAGTGCCTTATGAAGATGCGATCAGTAAAGTCACCGATGCGTTGAAGGCAGAGGGCTTTGGTGTACTGACGAGCATCGATGTCAAGGATACTTTAAAAAGAAAATTGATGTCGACTTCCGGAAATATTCGATCCTAGGTGTGTGCAATCCGCCGCTGGCGCACAGGGCACTGTCCACCCGTATCGACGTGGGACTGCTGCTTCCCTGCACGGTGATCGTCTACGAAGAAGGCAATGGATCGGTGGTCCAAATCCTGGATCCACTCGCCATGACGGATCTCATCTCTGAGCCTGAATTACAAATAACGATGGGCGAGGCTCGGGCGAGACTCAAGCGGGTGTCCGAAGCCTTAACTCGGTAGAAAACGTATAATTGATTTTGCGACAATAATGGCAGGCGTGAGATTACTCACGCCTGCCGTTATTTTGCCAGTCTTTAGGGTGGTTAATACTTCCCGTAAACAGGACCAAAGTTGGCGCAGGCGCGGAAGTCAGCGCCTTGAGGCTCCATCGCTCCGAACATGCCCCACGCGCTGGGGCGGAAGAGGCTTTCTTCCGGCAGATTGTGCATGGCAACTGGAATGCGCAAAAGGGAAGCCAGTGAGATGAGGTCCGCGCCAATATGCCCGAAGCTCAGCGCTCCATGGTTGGCGCCCCAGTTTGCCATGACGGAATACACATCCCGGAACGGACCTGAACCGGTTAATCGCGGCACAAACCAATGAGTGGGCCAGGTGGGGTTGGTCCGCTCATTGAGCGCTTCGTGGACATTGGCTGGCAAGTCCACGGACCAGCCTTCCGCGATCTGCAGGATCGGTCCAAGCCCTTTGACCAGGTTGATGCGGCTCATGGTGAAAGGCATTCCGCCGCGGGTGAGGAAGCCGGACGAATACCCTCCGCCGCGGAAATATTCCTCGATGCCGGGATGCCAGCGCGTCGCCTCCAGACATTTCCTGACTTCATCCGGGCTGATCTCCCAGAAAGGCTTCATCACCGGCTGCCCGTCCTTTTCCATTTGACCGGTGGCATCCAGGGTCGCCGCGCCGGAGTTGATCAGGTGGATCAATCCGTATTCCGCCAGGCCTTTCAGAGTGTATCCCGTGACACGCTTGACAGCCTGCGGCGACCAAAATGTGCGCACATCAGCAAAGACCTGGGCGGTGTTGGTCAGCAGATGGCCAAACAGCATCGCTGCCCCATTAAGGCTGTCATTTTCCGTGGCGAATGTCAGCGGTTCCCGAATTCCATTCCAGTCAAATGATGAGTTCAACAGGGCTTCCATGAAATCGCCGTTAGGGAGGTGATCCGTCCATTGGCGCTGACCCTGGAATCCGCCCAGGATGGCGTTGTGGCCCAGGGCTTCTTCGCCAAATCCAAGCTCAGCCAGGCGTGGATTCCCGGTCATCACATCGCGGGCGATCAGGGTCATCTTGACCACGAAATCCCAGTCTGCATCTTTGTCAGTGCGGCTTTTTTGCCGGTCATCGGGATTGTAATCGCGGCCTTCCTTGCAGTTGGTTTTTACCCACCTAATGGCTTTATCGAATTCCTGAGGGTCATAGATTTTTCGTTCGATACGCCGGATGAATTCGCTCATGTCGCAGGTCATCACGCGCATACCCAGGTAGCTCTCGAAGAAATCATGATCGACGATCGAACCGGCAATACCCATGGAAACACTGCCAAACGACACGTATGTCTTGCCCCGCATCAGTGCGACTGCCATTCCGGCGCGGGTGAAGCGCAGCAGTTTTTCCTTCACGTCAGAGGGGATTGACGTGTCGTTTAAATCCTGGACATCCTGCCCGTAAATGCTGAATGCCGGCAGACCCTTCTGGTTATGCCCCGCAAGCACAGCCGCCAGGTACACTGCGCCAGGACGTTCGGTGCCGTTAAACCCCCAGACGGCTTTGGGTATGAGCGGATCCATGTCCATGGTTTCCGAGCCGTAGCACCAGCAGGGCGTGACCGTGATCGTCAACCCGACACCGGCGCGGGAAAACTGATCTGCGCAGCGGGCTGATTCAGCCAACCCCCCGATGCAGGTATCGGCGACCAGACACTGCACCTGACTCCCATCCGGATAGCGCAGACTGGCGCTGATGAATTCAGCCGTGCGAAGAGCCATGCTCAGGGTCTGATCTTCGAGTGATTCGCGCACTCCCATGCGGCGGCCGTCAATCGCCGGTCTGATGCCAATGATCGGGTAATTATTCAAGTTTCCATTCGCCATGACCGCTCCTTATATGTGATGTTATCTCAATGATAGTTGAGATTCTGGAAAAGGGATGGACTCAGACTCTTGAGGAAGATAGGGATTAAAAATATCAACCCCTTGGTGAAACGATTCCAAAGGGGAAGATTTATCCATCGTAACCTGCGCGGACTTTGTGAATCTAGTCCCAGCTGCTTCGGTAGTCCGATGCGTACTGCCGGAATGAAATCGGCGTCCGCCCGGTGATGCGCTCCACCTCCGCGGTCACCGTTTCCGCCATGCCGTTGCGGGTGGAAAGATACAGCCCGGTCATCACCAGTGCAAACATAAAAGGCGTCCCATGTCGCAAGTGGGTCATGAAGAAGTTCACTGGTGAGGGATCGCGATAAGTGATCTTTCGCCCCAGCACTTCGCTTAAAATGCGCGCGGCCTGCCAGTAATCCAGCGCCTCGGAGCCGGTCAGGTCGTAGGCTTTACGGGCATGCCCGGGCTGGGTCATCGTGACGGCGGCTACGGCTCCGATGTCCCGCACATCGATGAAGCTGGTGCGCGCCTTCCCAACCGGGACGAAGATCTCATTCCGTTCTTTGATCTCGATGCGGTGGGTGGTGTTCAGGTTCTGCATGAAAAAACTGCAGCGCAGGAAGGTCCAGGTCATGGAGGACTTTTCCAGATATTGCTCCACCTTGTAGTGGGGGACGAACTTCGCCTTCTCGATCCCGATCAGTGACAAGAAGGTGACGTTTTTTACTCCCGCAGATTGTGCTGCGTCCAAGGCTGGGACCATGATCCGTTTTATATTTGTAATTTGCGGCGGGCGCATCAGAAACATGAACTCGACGCCATCAAACGTGCTTTTGTAGGTATCTGGTTTGGAATAGTTGAATTCCACCACATCCACATCAGATGGGGAAGCGGTCCTGCAATGCCTGGATGTTGATATCCGCGGCGCGTACGGGGATGCCCATATTAACCAGGCATCTCACGACCTCCGCGCCTACGTTGCCAAGTGCACCGGTCACCAGGATGGGGCAAGTCATTGTTGCTCCTTGAGCGCAGTATTGATGCTTTATTGTAACGCCATATCCTTCTATGTGTGATGAAGAGCTTTATTAAGTAGAAAGCCAGTAAATTCCACTTATCTCAAGCATGATAGAATAAATTTTATGGGAAGAAAATCCCTGATCGTCCTGTTAGGTCTGGCCGGCTTGGGCTTGTTTGCCTTAGCCGTTTTTGCTCAGAAATTGGGGATAGACCGAGGCAGTGACTGGGGAACAGGGCGGAGGATCATCGCCGTCACAGGTCTATTTTTTATTCTGTTCACAATCTTCCTTGCAACATGGTCTTTCTGGCAGCGGTTGATCGACAAGGCAAGAAGAAACATGTGTCATGCCTGGATGACACTTATTGAAATTCCTCTTTTTAAACGATTCGCTTTGGCACTCCAAGCCAATTACAACACGTTTAAGGGAGTTTGGAACCGCTCATGGGTACATAAGATCCTTGCCCGGATCGCCTCCAGTCCATTCGTCCATTACTGCACTGAAACTGAAGACCGAAAAGCAGCATCGGTGACGGTCTTGGTCGGAACATTGGTATTTCTTCTATATATTTGGTTTGTCAGTGTTGGCTACTGGACCCTTTGGCCGAAAACCACCTCTTATTACCAGCAGCTAAGCGATGCGTTTAGAGCGGGTCAGGTCAGCCTGCTGATCGAACCTGATCCTGCCCTGTCGACCCTGGCTGATCCGTACACGATGGCGAACCGGGAAGGAATCTCCTACCCCTGGGATGTGGTTTTCTTTCAGGGAAAATTTTACTTGTATTGGGGACCGGCTCCTGCACTGACCGTCACTCTGATGCGGATATTTGCTTCGGAAGAGATCGGAGATCAGGTTCTGGTCTTTTTCTTTGCCAGCGGCGTGTTCATTGTATCCTGCCTGTTCATGCTTCGCCTAAGGGCTGAATTTTTCCGACTGATTCGCTGGCCTTATATGATCCCTGGAATCCTTCTCGCAGGATTAGCCAACCCCTTTCCTTGGCTATTAAACCGCCCGGCGGTATACGAGGCGGCCATTGCAGCAGGTCAATTCTTTTTAATAACAGGCTTGTTCTTTGGTTTCTTGGCGATTGGGAAAAATCCGGTGAGATTTTGGATGCTGATATTCTCCGGATCTTGTCTGGGGTTAGCAGTGGCAAGCCGTGCCAGCTTATCCTATGCTGTTGTTTTTCTAGCGGTCATGATTGCCGGATATATCTTGCTCAAACGAATTCCCGGACAGACTGCCTATCTTCAACTTGGATTATTCTTGCTTCCCTTGTTGATCACCTTGGCTGTGCTGTCATGGTACAACCAAATTCGATTTGGTAACTGGGTTGAATTTGGCTTCAAGTATCAGTTGACCGGCATGAATACTCAAATTAATACTTTCTCGTTGGCTAACCTGCCTATCAACCTGCATAACTATTTAATAAATCCTTATCGGTTGCTTTCTACTTTTCCGTATGTGAAACCAAGATTAGGTGGACATTTTGTGTTTTTTCCCATTAGCAGTCCTTCGAATTATTATGCCGAGCACACAACAGGTATTATTATCACTTTTCCGTTTGTTGTATTTGGCCTGATACCGATTACTTACCTGATCGGGTACGCGTTAACTCCCTTTCTGCTCGAGCCAAGGGAGTTTACTTCAAGGATTCCTATAAGCGGGGTGCTTTATTTAAATGGACAGCATTTACGCTGGCAGGTGGGGCGTTCTTCGCGTTTGTTCCAATTCTGATTTATATTGCGGGGATGATGCGTTTTCTTGGTGATGTAATGCCTTTGTTAGTTCTACTGTCCGTATTTGGACTTTTCATGGGAAGGCAATATCTCGATGGGAAATCCATGGCGGTTTTTTGGTTTATTATGCTTGTTGTGGTTCTGACGGTATATTCTGTTACAGTCAGCTTATTGCTTGCGGTCACTGGAGCAGAAGCTCGTTTTGAGCACTTGAATCCTGATCTGTTTGATAAACTGACCCGATGGTTCACACCCTAATAGAGTAGTCTCTCTGATAAATTCAAAACTTCCTCAGTCGTGCTAACTGAGGAAGTTTTGATTTAATTTGTCCAGCTAGCAATGTTATTTCACGATCACCCAATCACTTCCGCTCCTACCAAAGACCTCTGGCGAGTACATCTCCTCGGCTTTGGCGGGTGGGACGACAAATGTGCCGGGAGTGGTGGCGCGAGCGATGTAGGTGTATTCATACACTCCGTCCCAGAGCAGGGAGGTGAAGGCTTCGGCGCGATCGTCGCGCATGTTCTGATGTTCATACCATGTCCCCCACCACCACCAGCCATAGGGACGTACTTCTGGGTCCTCCTGCGGTGGATTCTGCGACACAGCCAGAGCCGTGTTGACGATCTCCAGCCCTGCCGGCAGCGGATCGACTAAAGCCACATGGTAGCGGCGGTTGTCCGCCACGAGGGTAATGTGCACCCTCACCCTTGCCCCCGCCTTAATGTGCCAGGTACCGTCGCTGTCCTGCGAGACATCCTCGGGGTCATCCACTGCCTCGTAGCGGCGCAGGACGACGAAGCCCATATCGAGCGGGTCCAGGTTTAGGTCCGTCGGGGCGTAGCGCAGCCCGAGCCGGTAATACAATCTGCCGGGTCCCTCTTTGCTGATGATGAAGTCTTCGGTGCCGCCTCCTGACGCTGTCTCCGAAAGTACATAGGTCATCGGGATAAGCGTCTCATGGATCTCCGTCGTCCGCCCGCGGAACTCGCTCTCGCCGGCATACGTGTCGCCCAGCCACAATCTCGCGACGAAATCCGGAGTTTGGGTCTCGTAAGTGTTGAAGTAGCGGTCCAGTGAGAGCAGGACGAAGACATTCTCCTGTGTGTTCTCCCAGCGCCCCTTGGTGCGGTGCGCCAGTAAGCCGGTAACCACCTTGGGGATCAGATCGCTCTGCGGGTTGTCCTCCATCAAGGCATCCAGCAGGATGGCATCGGTGCGACGGTCGGAGCTGAGCAGCAAGTAGGTCTGGTCATCATAGGCTGTGGTGAAGTTGGCCGCGCCTGCGGTTTCCACCACGTGGTTGTTCACGAAGCGGCGGATGTCCTCCAGCTGCAACTCGTTATCGATCACCGGCCACAACCAGCCAATGGCTTCCATGGAAAGGTTTTCGAGTCCCGCCTCGTTGAGGAGTCGCGTTCGCTTTTTGCGAGTCGCGGTCGCCGGAGAGATTGCGCACGTACAGGGCATAGGCGCTGAGCGTCCAGCGGGTCTGCTCGCTGTACCAGTAGGGGTAGTGCGATTCGATATCGCGCAGGTAATTCATCGCGCCCTGAAGCATTTCCTGGGGCACCTCGAATCCCTTTTGCTCGGCACGAATCAGGGCATGCGTCACGTGGATGGTGTTGAACGGGATCGACTCGAACCCACGCCGCCAGTAGGGGAAGCCGCCGTCGTAGTTCTGCATGCCCTGCAGCCGCGCAATGTCGCGCGTGACCGCCGCCTCCATTTCCTCGGGTGATGGCAGGCCGTCCGCCTCGAAGGCGGTCAGCACATCGCGCAGCGCGGCCACCGCCAGGATGCGCGAGGCCAATTGCTCGGAACACTCGAAGGGATACGACACCAAATACAGCACAGCATCCGTGAGGGCTTGCAGCGCGGTGGATGAGGTATTGATCTCCAAACCGCCGTACTGTGGGAAGACTCCGGTCGGGTACAGCACCGGCTGAGCAATTGCGCCATCATCGATCACGCCGTAGGTAGCGAAGGCCTCCGTAGTGGCGGGCGTGTAAACGGGCAATTCCACGACCGCGGCATCGGCATACGTTCCTGAGATAGCCGCGATTTGGATGCGTGCGGTGCCAGCTTTCACCGTGCTGGCCGGGAAGCGCACTTCGATCCGGTCGTTTGCGGGAACAGTTACTCTCAACCCGGGTTGGTTAAGTTCGAGGTTTATTGCCCTTGCCACAATGTCCACCGTTAGCGGTGAATCGGTCTGGTTCTGCAGAACAACGGGCAGTTCGAATTTATCTCCAAAGTTGAGGAAGCGCGGAGCGGAAGGGCGCACCATGAGCGGCAGGCGCGCGGTGATATTAGACTCGCCCATGCCAAACTGGCGCCCGGTAGAGTCCACACCCACCACCATGATGCGGTAGCGGGTCAGGTTGTCGGGCAGCTTGATGAACACGACCGCCTCGCCGTTGGAACCCGTGCGGACCTCCGGGGCGAATGTGGCCAGGGGATTGAAGTCCGAGCGCACGTCGATGGCGGAGGGTTGGGCACCAGCCGATTTTTCCTCTTCCGGTGCAGACGGAGCTTCCAGCGCCGCTGGCATCATCGTTGCCATGGGTGCTCCTCCTCCCACCCCGTCCATCATGCGGTTTTGTTGAACGGCCTGTTCTTCAAGAACCTCGGGATTTGCAAGGACAAGACTGGTGCGGCCATACACGCTCATTACCCCCGAGCCTCGCTGGGAATAGAAGATGCTGATCGGGTCGGTCATCTGGTAGTTTGTCAGCGCGAGGATGGCTTCGTCCACGACGACCACCGCGAGTTCAGCATTTGAGACGGGCTGGCCATTGGCATCCTTCAAAACCACCCTCAGCATGGTCTCGCCGCCCGGTTCGAGCTGGGAAACATCCGGCGTGACATCCAAAGACAGCGTGCGCTGAAGCGGCGGGATGCTGAGGGTCAATTGCGCCGTGGCAAAGGCCGGGCGCGGCGGTGTATTCTTCAACAGCTCGCCCATGTCGTCCGTGCGAGGCGCGGAGCCGGCCAGGTCCACCTGGATGTTCAGGTTGGGAATGTGTTCAGCCTCGATGGGAATGGTCAACGTGGTGGATCCATCCTTGATCTGGAAGCGCGTGGTGTATAGGAATCCGCTGCGGCTGACGGTGAGCAGCCCTTCAGCAGGGCTGAACGGTGACTGAACGAGTATCTGGGCGGTATCGCCAGGCTGGTAGGTCTCCTTGTCGGGGATCAGCGTCACTTCTTCCTGTTCCACTCGGCGCGAAGGAGGCTGCTGCCCGCCGCTGACCCAGCGCGTGAAGCTGGTCTGGTTCTTGCGACCCTGCGTATCGGTGACGATTGCAGTGATGCGGTAACTGCCGCCGATGGGAGTTTCGAAGGAGCAGGATCCCGGGTTCTGACGTCGATTGTTTATTGCAGGTCTGTGTGTCCACTTCCTCCTCGACCCAGTTGCCGTCCCGCAGTTTCCATTCCAATCTGGATGCGGTGATCACCACCGGTCGGCCTGGGACCGGATTCCCGTCCAGGTCGGTGACGATGAAATCCACTTTGATCGGGGTGCCCTTTTCAACGAAGTAGCGGTCGCTCTTCAAGCCGATGTACAGGTCCGCCGGGTGAACGAGCAGGGAGGTGGCGCTGGCCCAGGCCTGGCGGTTGACATCCATCACCGTGGCTTGCGCGGACACGCTCATCGGCCGCGGGTTTTCGTCCGGCTGGCCTTTCTGACTGAAATCGAGCCGCAGGTAGTGCGTGCCGGTGGCATCGGTCTTGCCGGTGAAGGTTTCTGTTGTACCGCTATCACCCGGACCGTAATCCTCATAGTGGTAGTAATCCCACCACCAGGGAGTCCATTCCCCAAAGACAAAGTCCGGCCAGTTGGGCGGGGCATAATGCCCGGGGGTTGTGGTGACCTGCCAGGTGACGTCCGCGTTGGGCAGCGCGCCGCCGGCATAGTATTTGGCTTCCACGGCGAGCACAGCATGACCATCCGCAAAATACGGTCCGGTCGTTTCGTTGCGCGCGGACACTTCGAATTCAGGCCGGCGGAATTCCTGGATCTGGAAGGAATGCGTGAAGGATGTCCCTTCCAGCCCACCGAGGTCGCCCTGCGCGTTCAGGTAAAGCTGGGCATAGCCCAGATTCACCGTTTGTGGAATGGTGAAAACGAAATCGAACCCGCCCAGGGAATTGACATCCGCCTGTCCTGAGCCGATGGAATTTCCCTGCGGATCCGAGAGTTGATAGGTTACGGAAGTGACTTTAGCTCCAACCAGACTCACGTCCCCGTTCTGTCTTCCGCCAATTTGCCGCAGCCAACCCTTGAGATGGACCTCTTCGCCGGGGCGGTACATCTTTCGGTCATCGAAGGTGTACCAGCGCAGGGAATCCGAAGGATAGGACGGCTCCCATCCATAGTCTTCCCAGATGTACGGAGAGTGCAGCAGCATGGCCTTGTCTGCGCCTTTGCTGGCGACCAGGTAAGTCGCACCAGACGGGATGCTGATGCGTGCCGTGCCGTCCGCACCGGTGGCGAATGTGCGTCCGCCTTTCTCGGGCTGTATACTGATATCCGCGAGTGGTGAGCCGTCCTTCAGGTCCGTCGTCCAGACGATCATGTCAGAGTAGTCGGTATAAGTGTCCACGCCGATCTGGGTGACCTGCACCCACGCGTGGATCGTCTGGGAATAGCGCTGCCATTTATCTTCCTGCGATTCGAACATCCCTGCCGGGGGCTGGACATTCACGATGAAATGTCCGTATCCACCCTTCAGATAAGGTGTCAGGTCGATGGCCACTTCGGAAAGTGTGTCATCCGGAATGTCCAAGGTAATGGTTTCATCGAACACAAGCTTGCCAGGCATTTGTGCAGGTCTGATCCGTCTGCTGCCAGTTGCGCATGTAGTTCTTGAAGGCATTCCAGTCCTCGGGTTGGACCGAGTAGATCTTCACAGGGAGTTTGGCATAGTTGATGGCATACACCGAGAAAGCTGGTTTTCTGCTGGCAGGGTCCAGGGTGACAAAAACCTGCTCCGGTCCCATCAAAAGAGGTTGGGCTTTCCCGACCTTGAAAGTCAGGCGCTGCTCACTTCCTAACGTCTGCCCAAAGATGTCCTTCAAATTGGCGGAGAGGGTGACCGCGTAGGTAGTCTGTCCCTTCGTCTCGCCGCTGATGACAATCGAATCGCCATAGATATTCACGACCATCCCGGGGATCTCAGGCGTGATGTTGAGCATCTCCTGTGTAAAGGCTTTGGTGTCCAGCGGATTGTTGAACCGAATGTAGAAAGGTGTCATGGGTGGACAAGGACCGTCGTACCAGTAACAGCCATGCTCCATGACCTTCAATGGCGCGTAGGTTGTGAAACCAAATGATTGCGCGGATGTAGTGACCAACGGGCCTTCTGCGGAAGGTGTCCCGGGTCCGATCGTTACGGAAATAGGCGTTTCTGCGGGGAAGGGGTAAAGCGCTTTGAAGACCAGCCAGCGGCCGTCCTGGGCATTTTTAACATACTGGCTGACCTGTTCGTCCTTTTCGATCTCGGAGGAGGTCGCAAGGACCAGGTCCACCTGCTTGTTGCCGGCATAAACCTGGATTGTCTTCAGAACTGCATCGGGATTAACGCGCTGGTCGAACGCCACGAACATCAACGGCTGCAGGGGCTGCGGGATGTTCTGAGGATAAAACGTCGTCACGACAGGTGGAGGCGTGCTGAAAGTCCATGAAACCGCCTCGGCTAGTACACCGCCCGAGACGGATTTTGTCCCTGCAGGGATGGTGACGGTGAAGGCTGTCGCTTTGGGCAGCCTGTCGATCAGCTCGGAGTCGTATTCGAAGGTCAAGCGTGCGTGTTCCCATCCAGCGCCAGGTGCCGGGTAGTGGCGGGTCGATCTGGACAGGCACATCTTCTGCGGCAAGGTCCTCGAGCGTGCCGAGCGGCACCATCGGCTGATTAAATGTAACGGAGACGAACGGCGCGATCGGGATTTCACCTTCAGGGGCAAAGCGCAGGACTTCCAGCGGTCCGGGTGACTCGACCTGGGGAGTGGGTTCGAATTCGGAGGGCGGGAAGCTTTCCTTGATCGTGGTGCCGGGGCGTGGAGGGGGCAGCAGGATAACCGGATATTTGAAATCGGTCTGTTCATCCGGCGAGACGGGAAGGGCAGGCAGGCGCGCGAAGATGTCTTCCACCTCTTGCGGGGAGAGCGGTTCACCGGTCACAACCGGCAGCGGCACCGGGGTCTGAAGCTGGGCTTGCCCCTCGCTGACGTCCACCTCGATGCCATACTTCTCGCCGGATCCTGCATCGTCTCCTTCGCCGGTCCCTTCAGGGCCTGTATTTATGGTATACGGCATGGGAGTACTTTCTCCTAAGACGGGATAACCGGATCGGTTGAGTGTAAAGAGAATCAAAGCGCCTGTTACGATCACAACGAACAGCGCGATAACATGCTTGGAATTTATTGTCGGTTTACGGTTGGCGTCCATGGGCGTACCCTCCTCACTCCAGACGCTGACGGGTGCTGACTGGTTCCCGGATGGTGCAGGCTTTTTATACCTATAGTTTAGCGCAAATTGTGATTGGATGGCATGACAAAGGATCCTGATTTATATGTGGACAAGGTGGTGTGAAGAATACCCTTTCCCGCCACTAAAAGAACCACCGCCTGGTTGACGATGGTTCTTGCTTAGCAGATGGAATTTTAACGAGTGATGAATTCCTTTTACCGGCAACCTCAAGCCCAGAACATTTCACCAGGCGTTTCAACGGTAACTGCATCCCGTAGAGCATCCAGCCCCTTCTTGACTCCTTCATCGAAGGACATCAATCCATCCTCGTGCTCAAGGGATATGGCATGGTCATAACCGACCACTCTGAGTGCAGAAACGATATCCTTCCACACTTTGATGTCGTGGCCATAACCTATTGATCTGAAAGTCCACGAACGATGGGGAATATCGGTATAGCTTTTATGATCGTTGCAGCCGTTCACTGCAACATTGTACGGATCCACGTAACAATCCTTTCCGTGCACATGGACAATCGCATCTCCAAGTTTCCGGATGGCAGCTACCGGGTCGACTCCATTCCAGAACAAGTGACTGGGATCGAAGTTGCATCCAAGGGCGGGTCCACAGGCTTCCCGCATCCGGAGCAGGGTCTCAACATTATAAATAAGCATGCCGGGATGCATTTCGACGCCGATCTTGACTTCATGGTCCTCGGCAAATTTCGCCGCTTTACGCCAATAGGGAATGCCCACTTTTTTCCATTGATAATCCAGGATCTCGAGGAAATGAGGAGGCCAGGGGCAGGTAACCCAATTCGGCATGGTATCAGCCGGCGATCCCGCAGGGGAGACCCGAAAGAACGTTCACAGCTTTTACACCACACAACTGCGCCAGTTTGACCGTTTTACGGAAAATTTCATCCGAGGCGGCAGTTACTTTTTTATCCGGTCCGATTGGATCCCAATGGCAGCTGAAGGCGCTGATGATCATCCCGCGGGTTTCAACCGCTTTTAAATAAGCTTTCCTCTTCTTATCACTGGCAAGCAAATCATCGATTGGGCAATGATGGGCTCCAGGTAGACCACCGGTCCCGATCTCCACCGCAGTTGCCCCGTAAGAGAGTATCTTATCCAGTGCCTGCTCAAAGGGTAACTGTTGAAAGATAACTGAAAACACGCCGATTCTCATGGTTCACTCCTTTTTTATCGCAAGGATAAAAATACCTACCCGCCGGTTTCGTCCACTTTGATCCAACGCTTCTCCACGGCGGATTTTTGGATGGCTTCGCAAAGGATCATTTCGTGGTGACCGTCCTCGAAAGTCGCAAATTTGCCGGTCTCAGGCAGCATTCCGGAAACAAGGGCACCGTAAAACTGACGGAATACCTGGACGAACGTATCGGGGTATCCTTCGGCATGCCCTCCAGGAAAACCAGTCAATCCTCTGGCGTCCGCATGGAACAGGGAAGGGTCTTTGGGAAGAATCTGATTTGGCTGGTCGCGGTAACCGATCCAGAGTTCATTGGGATTTTCCTGTTCCCAGTGAAATGAGGATTTCGATCCACTGATCTCAAACCAGAAGAAATTCTTACGCCCCGCTGAAACCTGCGACAGGCAGACGTTCCCAAGAGCGCCGTTACTAAATCGGAACATGATAATTGCCACATCTTCGGTTTTAATGGGCACTTCCTTGGTGGATAAATTCTTTTCTATCTTGCCCGCATAGGTTTCAATATTCCCTGCAGGCTGCAATCTGCTTGGGTGGACAGTTGAAAAATCAGCGAATACTTCGCTAATCTTCAACCCGGTCAGGTAGGTGACCATATCCATCCAATGGGTACCAATGTCTGCGACAACCCGCAGATTGCCTCCCTGCTCAGGTTCAAGGCGCCAATTCCAATCTGTTTTCAGGAAGAGCCAATCCTGAAGATACGCACCGTGGATAAGGTAAGGTGTCCCTAGATCACCATCCACAATCCTTGCCCGTGCTTCCTGGCAGATCGGGTAAAAGCGGAGATTGTAGTTTACTGCGGTCATCAATTCATTTTTCCTTGCCAACTCCGCTAAAATCCTGGATTCCGATGAAGTCATGGCGAGAGGTTTTTCGCACAGGACATGTTTTCCGGCTTCCAGCGCTTTCTTTGCCTGGGAAAAATGAAGATTATTCGGGGTGCACAAATGGACGACTTTGATCTCGGGATCCACGAGGGCTTCTTCGAAAGTGCGATACCAGCGTGGGATCGATAATTCAGAAGCTGCATTTTTTGCCTCGACTTCATCAATTCCAGCGACCCCCTGCACTTCAACTCCCATTCTCCTGAGAGCCTGGATGTGAGTCCTTCCCATAAAGCCCAGACCGATGACAGCTGTCTTTGGGTATTTCATATAGCCTCCAGGTATTCTTGATTACTGAAAATAATGGTATCTAAATCAAAATGATTCCGATTATCGATCTATTGATCCTGCAGAAGGACCCGGCTTATCCATCCATATTCGGTCATGTCAGCTCTGCGGATAAGCCGGGTCCTTTTTCATTATGAAAATTTCACTCTACTCATGATTGCCGAACCGCCAGAAGCGGACTAGATCAATTTGCTGAGATGTTCAAAGCTCCGAATCGCATCAGGGACGGTACCACATTCAACGCTGAAAACGATATCGTTCGGGCATTTCTTGACTATGCCAATGACTTTCTTCCAGTCCACAACACCATCACCGCATGCGCAGCCGACGGGAGTTCCGGTGACTTTTCCTTTTTCTTCTCCGCTTTGCGAGAAGCTGATATCTTTCGCGTGCAGGTGAACCAGGCGATCGTTGACATGGGTCAACCAGTCGTAGGTGTCGGTGGTGCCTGCCAGGTAACTGTTGCCGGTATCATAGTTGATACCGATTGCAGGGGATTTAACCAGCTCATAAATACTGTCCAAGCCTTCTTGTGACTTGCTGTATTGCTGGTGAGGTTCGATGCCGATTTTGATCCCGTACCGTTCTGCTACCAGGGATGCTTCTTTGAGGGTGTAAGTCATCAGTTGGTAGTCCATCTCTTTTGTAGTCCATTCCGGTTTGGGACCTTCGTCGGTGTTCACAACAGGCGCTCCGGCATCGGATGCCCATCGAATAGCTTGTTTCAAGTATTCCACACTGATTTCAGGTTTACAGAGAGGGGTATGCGAAGAAAGACCGGATAATTTGATCTTGTTCTTGTCACAAAGGTCTTTTACCCAGCGCGGATCGTCAAACATGGATACGCTATGAAAATAGCGTGCTTCGCTGAGCAATTCCCGACCCAGATGGACCATGGGCTCAATATACTGGTACCCGATCTCTGCGGCCTTTTCGACGCCCCAGGCGAACGGCTTGTCATGATGGCGGACAAACTCCATGTTGATTCCTAGAAATATCTTTCCCATTAGTCTCTCCTTTGAGAATGATCTTGAGCGAATGGAGATTACTTCTTTTTTGCCATTCGTTTATTTGCGTCGTCTACCAGGTTGCGGACATAAGCCAGACTTTTTTCAATCATCGGTCCGCCTTGGCCTTCACATTCCAGGCTTACGACGCCGTTGTAATTAATATCAACCAATATGTCGAAACACTTTTTAATGTTTTCACCGTTCACGCCGTCTCCGATAGCGCACTGGCTGACGGCGATTCCGGTCAGCTCGCCGCGCAATGATTTTGCAAGAGACTCACTCACGTCTTTCACATGAACATGGCTGACTTTATTCTTGAACTTTTGCAGAAAAGCAACCGGGTCCTGACCGGCAATGAATGTGTTTCCGGTGTCCATGTTCATCCGCAGGTAGGGGCTGTCTGCAAAGGCCAGCATTTTTTCCATGAATTCAGGCTTGGTGGTGTAAAACCCATGGGGTTCGATATCTATGATCATCTTATAGCGTTCAGCGACTTCAATGATCTGACCGTATGCCCTTTTCATCATATCGAGCGCTTGATCGTGGCTGAGACCTTTCGGTGCGAAGCGATCATCGGTGGTATCGATATGATCGCAACCGACGATGTATGCCCAGCGGATCGTCCGCAGCGTGTATTCAACGCCCAGTGAGGTTCCCTCAGGCAGGGACATGGGAAACGCCGCATCGATCTGAGAAAACCGGACGCCGTATTTTTCGATTTTTTCTCGCCACATCATCGGGTCTTCCCACATGGCGACGTGAGGTTGATAACCGAGCCCATGGATCCAGCTTACGCCGTCGATCATGCCGCACTCGATCCAATGTACATCATTCTTTTGAGCCCACTGAAGGCACTGTTCAAAACTCCAGTAGCTGCTATTAAACGCGTCCGTATGGAAACCGATTTCAATCATGGTTATCGAACTCCTTTCAAGGAAGAGGTTCTCCTTTTGAAAATGAGCCCGCCCGAAACTCGAGCGGGCTCATTTCTTGAGTAATAAAAACTTGGAGCCTAGGGCATTACGTCCTGATACTTGGTTGTATCAAGCGCTTGCCAGGCCTCGGGCCAATTGGTCATGTCTTCCGCGCCGCTCATCACATAGTACAGCGGGGGCATGCCGGTACCAGTATAGTTATCCAGGTTTTCGGCATTGACATCCGGTTGGGGCAGAACCCAATTGTGCTGGACAGTTTCACCCTGGAGGAACTTGACTGCAGCCAGGACGGCAGTGCGCCACTGGAAGGTCGAGAAAGTGGGGGCAAGGCCATTGATGTCGTTGGCTTTCCAGTATTCCAGGAAGTCCTGCTGATCCTCGCCGATCATGACCTTCGGATAAGGAGCTCCGGCATCCTTGAAGGCTTCGAGGATGGTCACAGCGGTACCGCCAGCGTCCATCCACACAGCATCGATGGTGCCGTATTTGGCCAGGTAGTCGCTCACAACGGTGCTGGCTTTGAAGGAATCGTAGGCAACAAATTCGACACCGATCACATTGACCTGGGGATTCTCTTCGAAGATCTTGCGGGCCGCGCCCCAGCGCTGCTCGAGGACATCCACACCCGGGAGGATACGGAAAGCAAGCACATTGCCGCCTTCAGGTCCGAGATCATCCACAACCTTCTGAGCGCCTAAAATACCGAAGGCATAACCACCGATGGTGCGTTCAGAGACAACCGGGCAGTCGGTCTGGGCATAGCGGTCAAACTGAATAACCGGCATGACTTCGCAGGCTTTTTCCACGATGGGGGTCAGAGCTTCGGAGGTGTTGGAAGCGACGATGAGGAGGTCGCATTTTCCAGGGGTATTGATGATATCCTGGATGTCGGCGATCTGCTTGGCATCGTCACCGGCCGCATCGAGGTGATAGAAGTTCTTAACGAGACCCGCGCCGCGAAGCATTTCAACCTGCTCGCGCATGGTCACATACCCGGTCACGCGCCAGGGATTATTGACGCCAGCGTTTGAGAAGCAGAGATTGTAGGGGGGTTCCTTGCCGGCAAAGCTGGCATATTCCGGGTACTTGCTGATGTCGGTGGGGTTGTCGACCAGATACTGCAGGTAGATCGGGTCGTTCGGATTGACAGGCTTTGCAGCCATCAAATCCTTGTTAATTGCATAATCCTTATCGTTGAAGAACTGCGGTGCGACTTTCGCAGATTCCATCTGCAAGCCGGGATTGCTGGCTTCTTCAGGGGCTTCAGAGGCTGCCGGGGCACATGCCGCAAGCAGCATCGAGAGACCAACCAGAAGCGCAACTGCTAGAAGAATACTCTTTTTCATTTGCTTTCTCCTCCAATATGAGAATGTTTGGATTTTTGTTTTTTTTTACTAATTCACAACCGCTACAACGCAACTACATCGTTTTCTGAGATCACCTCCTTTTTTTTGTGTTCTGTGGTCGGGTAAAAACCTTGATCACAAGGACAACCAAAACATTGTCTTTCTGGTGTTTACCGCTTTTTCATCGTGCTAAGAGCCGAGTACGCCACAACACCAATAATGATCAAACCCTGGACAGCGTCCGTATATGGCTTGGGTAAACCGAGCTGATTCAATAAATTAACAATCGCTTGAAGGGTAAAAGCGCCAAAGATTACATTGATTACGTTCCCTTTTCCACCTCCAAGCAGAACGCCACCGATAACACAGGCGGCGATTGCCTGCATTTCCATCCCTTCTCCGATGGTCACGTTCACGCCGCCGTAACCGCCGACCATGATCCCGCCCAGCACAGCTAAAACGCTGCAGATCACAAAGGTCATCACGCGGACAAGTTTCTTTTTTACACCGGAGAGACCGGCCGCAACCATGTTATCTCCAACGGCAAGGATCTGCCGGCCGTAATTGGTGCGGTGGAAAATGATATAGGTGATGATTGCCAGGATGATTAAAACAATGAGGGAGTACGGGATCCTGGTAAAAAACGGCACATTTTCGATGTAGTTTCGTCCGAACATGCGAAAGTTATCAGTCAGGTACCCTTTCGGTGCTCCCCCAACATAATAAAGAGCCGCGCCACGTACCACCATCATCATCCCGAGGGTTGTGATAAAGGATGGCACTTTAAGGAAGCTCACGACCAATCCGTTGATGAGGCCAACCATAACCCCCATCCCGATCAATATGAGAATGTTGGGGAGTGCGTTGGCGGGATCATTCGCCAGGAATTTTGAGCTTGCAAGGACACAAAAAGTGACGATCGCACCGATCGAAAGGTCAAAGCCACCGATCGCCAGAACAAACATCTCCCCAATCGCCAGAACAGCTAAAGGTGATGCTGGACGGAAATAGGTCATGATGCCATTCATGGTCTGATACCCCCTGGGGTTCAGAAAGCCCAGGGTGATAAAGATCAACAGGAACATGGGGTAAACAGGGGGAATCCTCCTGATCCAGCTCCATAGCTTTCGAAGGAAAGAAGTTGATGAACCCTGCGTAGAAATTGTAGAGGCTGTCATTCGATCTACTCCTTAAGCCGCTTCTTTTTTCGAGCGGATGGTGTAGCTGGCTACCGCAAGTACGATAATCAAACCCTGGAAGACGACCTTCAAATAAGGATTCACGCCCAATTGGTTGAAGGCTGTGCTTAACACTCCGAAGATCAAAACACCGGCAAGGGTACCCCAGACACTTCCCTTTCCTCCAGAAAGCGCTGTTCCGCCGATCACTGCTACTGCGATGGAATTAAGATCATAGAAACCGTTCGGTCCAACCCAAGGGGCGCCGGAACGCATTAAGCTGACCAGGAATATCCCTGAAAGAACGGCGGTTAAGCTGCAGAAGATGTGGGCTGCAATAACTACCCGATCGGTACGTACACCCGACAGGCGTGCCACCTCGGAATTACCACCGACACCGTAAAGATGAGCGCCGAATTTCGTCCTTGCAAGAATAAACCAGCCGATGGTGACAACCAGCAGCAGGATGATGATGGAAACCGGAATTGGACCGATCATTCCATACCCAAAGAATTCAAAAGTTTGGGGAACGCTACCCGTATAGTTAGAGAAGGTGGCATTGATAATCCCTTTGATGATCAGGCTTGTCCCCAAGGTGGCAATGAAGGGATTGACTCGCAGTTTTGTGATGATCAAGCCGTTAGCCAATCCGATCGCGATCCCAATCCCGAAGACACCTAAAATCGCAGTAAGGACATTCTCTTGTTTTCCCTGCATGAGATAGGACGACATGACTGCGGTGATGCTGATCGTGTAGGCCACCGAAAGATCGATGGATGCTCCGATCAGCACCATGGTTTGGCCAACCGCAACAATTCCCAAAGCCACAGACCGGACAATAATATTCAACATGATCAACGGGTTGGTGAAAATTTGTCCATCTGCGAAAAATTGATCCAGAAGACCGCTGAACAGGAAAACAACGATCAAGAAATAAAAGACCGGTGGAATACTCGCGGAGCGGGATGCTCGTTTAAGCCAGCTCTCTGGCGCAGGATGGGTCGTCATGTTATTCCTTTCCTCCCGATGCATGATTGTTTGCATCCTGATCCTTTAAGTGACCTGTTGCCATGAGCATAATATCCTGCTCGGTGGATTTTGCAGGGAGCTCTCCCGCAATGCGTCCATCGCGCATGACAAGGATGCGATCACTCATCCCCAGGACCTCGGGCAGTTCCGAGGAGATCATGAGAACCGCAATGCCTTCCTTGGTAAGTCCGCGTATCATATCGTGAATGCCTGCTTTTGCTTCCACATCGATCCCGCGGGTAGGTTCGTCAAAAATGAAGATGTTGGCTTTTGAAGAAAGCCATTTTGATAGAACCACTTTCTGCTGGTTCCCACCGCTTAGGAATTGAGCTTCCCGGTCAAAGGTATCAGCATTAAGATCCACTTGCTTTGCCAGGGTTGGCACCAGTTTTCTGGAATTACGGGTGCCATCCTTAAAGATGAAACCGAAAAGCGGCTCGAGCGTGCGGACAGTCAGGAGAATGTTATCTCGTATGGGTTGCATCGGCAGCAACCCTTCGGCTTTCCGGTCCTCTGTGACAAAACCCATTTTCAGGCGGATCGCGTCTGGAGGGCTCTTGATATTTCTTATTTTCCCGCTGACTTCCACCGTGCCGGTCTTGAACGGGACCACGCCAAAAAGTGCCTGGGCCAGCTCGGTCCGTCCGGACCCTTGCAATCCGGCAACACACAATACCTCACCCTTGCGGAGTTCAAAATTTATATCCTTTAGGAAATTATTCCCGCCATCTTTGATCCGCAGTACAACTTCGCCGAAATCCTCCGGTACCCCAAGCGGTGGGAAGTAGTGATCTAACTCGCGACCGACCATCATGTGAACGATCTCCTGGGGGGTCGTGTCCTTGGTTATCACTGTTCCAACCAGTTCGCCGTCCTTAAGGACGGTTATCTTTTCAGCAATGTCGAAAACCTCGATCAATCGGTGGGAGATAAAAATGATGGACATCCCCCGCGCTTTCAGTTTCATGATCAGGTCGGTCAGTATTTTGACTTCGGTTAAAGTCAAAGAAGCGGTGGGCTCGTCCATAATCAGAACCTTGGAATCAAAGGAAATCGCTTTTGCAATCTCCACGATCTGCTGCTCGGCAACGGATAAAGAGTTGCACAGCGCGGTGGGATTGATCAGCTGATCTGCTTCTACTTCCTTGAGAACAGCAATCGCGTTCTTGTTCAATTCGGCAACATTCATGATGCCGAACTTACCGGGTTCTCTGCCCAGGAAAATATTCTGAGCCACGGTGCGTTCGGGCAGGAGGTTGAATTCCTGGTAAATGATGCTCACACCTTTGAGCTGGGCTTCTTGCGGATGTGAAAAGGAAACATGCTCACCCTGTAATATTAATTCGCCCGAATCGGGAGTATAAGCACCCGACATGATCTTCATCAGGGTGGATTTCCCCGCGCCGTTCTCGCCTACAACCGCATGCACCTCGCCCGGTAGGAATTCCAGAGAAATATGGTTGCACGCAACCACACCCGGGAAACGTTTGCTTATATTCCGGACTTCCATCACAGGTTCGTTTTTTAGGGAGATATCAGCCGTGTTTGAGTTGGTCGCTAAAGTCATGGAAACCTCGTCTCTATTTGCTCTCTTGCGCAAGTAAAGTTCTCAGGAATTTTAAACCTTGGGAGGCAATCGCATCCTGGCTGGGCGCGATCTCCCGCCAAATGCATACTGCCCTGGCGATTTCCTTTACCTGGTCGGTAAACGATTCAATCACAACCGGTCCGTCATAGTTCACATCCTTTAAAGCCTTTGCGACTTCCTTCCAGTGCACCTGACCGGTACCCGGAACTCCCCGGTCATTTTCGCAGGCATGGAAGTGAAAAAGTTTCTTGTTTGCCAACCGGATGGCATCTCCGCTGTTCTTCTCTTCGAGATGCATGTGAAATGTATCCAGATGAAAACCGACATTGTCCATGCCGGTTTGATTGATAAAATCGATTCCTTGTGAAACGACATTGAGCATATCGGTTTCGAAGCGGTTTAAAGTTTCCAGAGCAAGCTTCACGCCCTTGGGTTTTGCATATTGCGCCATTTCACGGATCCCATTCACTGCCCGGTCCCATTCCACTTGTCTCGCTTTTTCGTCCTCCAGATGATCTTTCCCAACCGAAGAGTACATCGGTCCGCATACAACGGGGGACCCGAGGTCCGCTGCCGCATCGACCAGCCACCGAATGTAGGTCTTCGCATTTTCAACGACTTTTGTGTCACTACTGCAGATGTTTCGGTCAGGACCGAAAGCGCCGCATACAATGGGAGATAATCCAGTTTTCTTTAGTTCTCTGCCGACCTGATTCACATCGATTAGCTCGGGTTTTTCGCAAGATAGTTCCAGGATATCGAAACCCATCCCCTTTACTTTCGGGGCCAGCTCCTTGACTGCTGCTGTGGTGCATGGCGAAATCCACACAAAAGAATTAACACCGAATTTCATGCACTACTCCTTGTTGCCATTGCCCGAGTTGGTTGTTGATTCGACCGTAAATATATAGTCCATGGCCAGATTTACAGCACCGATGATCCCCGCATCAGAACCGGTCCCGGAGAAAACGATGTTCAAATTCCGGGTCGCGAGAGGTAATGATCTGTTTAAAACAGCCTGACGAATGGATGAAAGGAATTGGTTTCCGAGATTGCTCACGCCGCCACCGATGATGATCATTTCCGGATTGTAAAAATTTACCAGGGCGGCCAGGACGTCCCCGATCAATTGCCCGCTTTCCCGGATGACCTCTATGGCTACCGCATCACCTTCGCGGGCAGCAATGCCCACGTCTTCCGCGGTGATTTTTCCACCCTTTCTTTCGTATTGTTCCAGGAGAAATGGGCTTCTACCAGCCTGAGCTGCGATAAGCGAACGCTTAGCTATTGCTGGGCCCCCTGCAACCGCTTCGAGGCAGCCAGTGTTCCCGCAGTGACAGAGAGGGCCTGATTTGGATACACTAATGTGGCCGATATCGCCGGCACATCCGCTGGCTCCGCGGTAAATCCTGCCTTCACAAACGATTCCAGATCCGATCCCTGTGCCCACCTTCACAAAGATTAAATTGCTGACATTTTTGCCCTCTCCCTGGTGGATCTCCCCCAAGGCCATGACATTTACATCATTATCGATCACGACATTAGCGTTCGGGAACCATTGTTGAACAGTCTGTATGATGGGGTAACAATCCCACCCCGGCATGATTGGAGGAGAAACAGCCATTCCTAAAGAAAAATCAACCGGTCCCGGGATTCCCATACCAATGCCCAGAAGGCGCTCGGCATTGAGTCCATTTTCCAGCATCAATTTCTCAAGTACGCCGCACACCCGCCCCAGTACCTTGATCGGGCCTTCGCGAACGAGTGCTGGTTCACTGTAACGCACAAGAATATTTCTTGAAAAATCAGCGATGGCGAGATCGATGCTGGTGGCGCCTATGTCAACACCTGCAATGTACCCCAGGCTGCCATTGATACTATAGGTCTTGGAGCGGCGGCCGCCCGTGTACTCGGTTTCTTGATTTTCTATAATGAATTTTTTTTGTAAAAGGGAATCAATGCTGCTGGTGATCTTGGTGCGGGAATATTCGGTGGAGGCGACCAATTCCGGTTTGGTTAGCTCCCCATATTTACGGATACGATCGAATAACTCTTTCTCGGCGCGAGAAATGAATAGCCGTTGAGGCAAACCGACCGCGTGACGCAGCCAAACGGGCGTGTCCGGGGCATCTGCTAGACGAATTTTTTTTGCGGCTTGTTCTCGGCCTAGTCCCATCATCGCTTCCGTGACATTTTTGTCATTGTGGTGGTTTCTACCTGGTCCTGAAGCCTGATTACTAAGGGTACAGATGAAATTTCAATTTATGAACCGCGAGACGAAAAAGGACTCTGTCTGTTAACGGTGATTAAACCGTTTGAATTGAAAGGTGCGTACGGTGTTATTAAACAATTATAGCCAGTCAAGATGAAACCATATTGTTATAAATTACACTACTTTTGCATATATTTGTCATAACTTTGTATTAATATCCATAACTGCAATTAAGAAAAGCATTATGAACTGTTAGGTCTGGATGCATTCCAGGTCAAAAACCTTTGAAACCATTTCGAGGGCATTATAGTTGTGGCCGGTGGTGATGATATAGTGATGCGAGACAAGATTATCAATCATCCTGGGGCCGTTCGGCACCTCGATCACCGCACCATTAAGACAATGAGAATCAGCAAATTGGGCATATTTTGGAAGATTGCCTTCGATCACGCTCCAACTACTAAATGGGGGGGTCAGCTTGACCAGGGTGACCGGTCCTTCCGGTAATTGGGCATCGATGGCTGTGGCATTATCATCCACGATGGACAGCACTTTTTCCTTTAAGGTCCACCGGGTTGAGAAGGATTGGGGAACCACTCCCAGATACCCGCAGTGGGCAGCCAGGATGTGATTATCGGGATTCCCAGCCACCTCCGGGAAATTGGGAATATGCTCATGTTTCAATGCGGCCTGGCCCATCAGGAAGGGATACAGGTTGGTCATCATAAAAGGTACCCCGATCGTTTTCGCGATCAGAACTTCGGTGAGCATTGAAACCGTATCACCTTCACAGCCCCAGACCATATTCCGATCTTCATAAAGAAAATTCCATGCCAGGCAGGGGGTCGTATCACAGAAATGGGATTTATTCAGGCAGTTCATCCCAACTGCGATGACATCCGGATAAGCATCAAGGTCTTCCTTTATTTTCAAGTAAAGTTTTACCGCGCTCAGAATAGCCTTGTTCTTGATCGCGCCCACGGGCGTTTTCCCTCTGCGCTCCTCCCACGCCTTTTGAGCAGCTTCGTCTGTTATCGTCCTCGCATCCTCGGCAAGTTTCTTGAAGCTCTTCTTAACAATCTTCAACCCGTACTTTTTTTCGATGGCATCCGTGCATTCAGTCTCCCACCAGTAAAACCTCTTGAAGATTTCATCCTGCTTGCCGCCATTGGCAGGATTGTCCTGATACACCAGGAATTTGGATTGTTTGAGCTGCCGTTTCAGAGCAAATGCCCGACAGGCCTGCTTGGTTTTTTCCAATGTGTTGGGAGCAAGAACCTTGACCCCTTTCGCGGTGAGAAAACTATTAATCTCCCAATCCCACATCGAGACAGTGCCAAATTCGGAAGTAACCACCATGATGGGTTGGGGAAGCGCTTCAATTTCATTTAGCCGCCGGTATGCATTGCCCAGCATTTGAGGAAAAATTACCCCGTCCGATTCGGGAATTTTATTGCCCAGGGAGACCGGTTCCAGGATGTCAGCGACGTCGGCCAGCAGGATCTTTAATTCGTCAACTTGTTTAATGAAGTCAGGATCATTTGCGCTTTTAAAATAAACCGGCACGAGAGTTGCTTTCATCATTGCTCCAGGTTTAGGTAAGGGTAATTTGAAAAACAGGATGAGCAGTAATGTAACCTGCTCATCCTATTTTGAGTTACTTCACTTCAGCGACAGCGACTTTACGTCCCGTGCTGGCGGAAATGATGCCTGCCTCCAGGACTTGCATATCTTTCATGCCATCATAAAGATTTGGGGTGATTTTTGTCCCCTTCTCAAGCGCGGTCATGAAGTCCACAACGGCATGGGTGAATTCATGCTCGTAACCGATGATATGACCAGGCGGCCACCAGGCTCCGACATAGGGATGTGTGGCGTTTGTCACCAGGATGTCTCTAAATCCTTGCTCGTCTGCAGGGTCTTCGAGGTTCAAATACTGCAGTTCGTTCATTCGTTCAAGGTTGAAGATCAAGCTTCCTTTGCTGCCATAGATCTCGAAATAATTGTAATTTTTCCGACCACTGGCGAACCGACTTGATTCGAAATGATCCCAAGCGCACCATTTGCGAATTCGACGACCATGAAAGCCGCATCATCGACTGTTACTTTTCCTTTTTCTGCGGCCGCCGAACCGGATTTGAAGGTACCAGCATCTTTGCCGGGAAGAGGGCGTTCGGTCACGAAGGTTTTCATCATTGCGGTAACCGAATTTACATCGCCGATCAGGTACCGTGCAAGATCGACGCTGTGCGAGTTCAAATCATAATGAGGTCCCGCACCGGCGAATTTCTTTTGCAGATGCCATGTCAGGGGAAAGTTGGGATCGGTGATCCAGTCTTGCAGGTAGGTGCCGCGCCAGTGAAAGATCTGTCCTAATTTTCCTTCATCGATCAGCTTCTTGGCGAAAGCGATGGCCGGAGTACGGCGATAGTTATGATTGAGGTAATGTAAAACGCCAGCTTTCTCTGCCGCTTCGTACATTTCCTTGGCTTCAGAGAAGTTCAGAGCGATCGGCTTTTCGCAAAAAATCTGCTTGCCGTTCTTGGCAGCTGCAAGCACGATCTCCTTGTGCAGGAAAGTTGGAGTGCAGATATCGATAATGTCGATATCTTTGCGTTCGACAACTTTTTTCCAATCGGTTTCAGTTTCTTCCCAACCCCAATTCCTGGCAAAATCGCTTGTTCCTGAAGCGTCTTGACCACAGGCGATTTTCAGCACCGGGGTGATGCCCAGGCTAAAGAATTTCGGGGCGGAAGTCCAGGCATTGCTGTGGGCTTTGCCCATGAACTTTGTGCCGATAATTGCCACATTTGCTTTTTTCAAGGGATCTTCTCCTTAATCAGTTGGAAAATTTTAATGGTCGGTGTCCCGTCCACAGACGGTGGATTTATTAATTTAATGCGGATGCGATTCTCTTCAATTCCAGGATGCTCAGCTCGACCGCTTCATCTTCCCGTTCGAACCAGTCTGCGTGCGGGTGATCAATTTCCACCGCGAGGAAGCCTTTGAATTTCGCTTTATGGAGAAGTTTAGCCAGCGCTTGATTATCGATCAAGCCCTTGCCAACCGGTACGCCGGCAAAGAAATGCCAGTCAGTCGGTCTGGCGGTCTTATCCGGCATTAAATCCTTGACATGGGTAGCGAGTACATAGGGAGCGAGTTTTTCCATTCCAGCGATCGGATCGTCCAACAAGCGCAGGAAATTGCCCGTATCAAAATTCAGCCCGAAATATTCTGAATCCACCTCGCCCAACAATTCCAGAATTTCATCTGAGGTGAAGTCGATATGATTCTCGACGGCCAATTTGACTCCATTGTCTTTGGCCACTTTGACGGCTTTCTTGAACATTTTCACCAGAGCTTTGATCTGAGGACCGTGGGGCTCGTGTCGAAACATGAGGCTGCTGCCGACGACCCGCATCACATCCGCGCCAATGGCCTTGGCGTAAGGGATCATCGTGACCATTTCTTCGTAAGCGGTCCAGTTCTTACCGCGTTCCAAGCCGTCCGGATGTCCCCAGGCATAAACACGGTCGAACTTGTATTCATCCAATTGGGCTTTTAATCCTTAAACCATCCAGAGTTTGTGGAGGGGAAGAAGCAGGATTCCAGGGAGACCCCGTCCACTTTGAGCTCATGGGCTCGCTTGAGGAAGTCTTGCATGGTCATGTTCTTAGCAGGCGGTTTCTGATCTGGATACACCTCACCAAAAAACCTGTGGTAGCAATAACTATCGATTCCTACTTTCATGTTGTTCCTCCTGTTGATTGTGAAATTTTGGTTTGGATTGTTTTGGACTGATTCTTTTCGAAGAAAATGCCATTTGATCTGTTGACAAAAGAAAATCCACAATAGCCTTATCTAACTTGTAATTACAGCATGACATTATTATAGCCAAATGCTTTTTAAAAGCAATAGGAAAAAACATTAATATACCCAGATATATGACAAATACGGCAAAGATTTATATAAAAAGACAAAACTTGCCAAAATTATTAATTAAAATGTTTCACCATTGACAGAACTGGTGAAAATTCCTATAATGAGTTGTAATAACAGGATTACAAGAAGTTATCCATTGGAGTCCTATGGATCAAACTCAAAAAATCAACTTCGAAAGCCATGTTCCCTACTATATCCAGCTGATGGATATATTAAGGGACCAGATTAATGACAATAAATGGCTCCCCGGGGAGCAGATTCCGGGAGAGCAGGAATTGTGTGATGCTTTTGGCATCAGCCGAACAGTAGTTCGTCAGGCGTTACGGGAGTTGGAACTTGCAGGTGTGATCACACGGCGAAAAGGAAAAGGTACGTTTATCGCTGAGCCAAAAATCAGCGAAGGATTAATACAAAAACTGACAGGTTTTTATCAAGACATGGTCGAGCGGGGAATCAAACCGGTGACCAAGGTTCTGCATCAAAATGTCATTCATGCAAATGAAAAGGTTGCCGGTTATTTAGGGATTCCGATAGGGACCGAAGTCATCGATATCCAGCGTTTGCGCTACGTTAATGATGAGCCTATCCAACTGGTTACGACTTACATCCCATTACAGATTTTTCCACCCCTGGCTCATGTCGATTTATCGAACCGCTCTCTCTATGAATACCTTGAAAAAGAGGGAGGAATTTTCCTCGCCCGAGGCCGAAGGTATATCGAATTGGTTCTGGCTAATGATACTGAAGCGTCATTGCTCGGTATTGAACGAGGCGCGCCGCTATTAATGTTAAAAAGCATTAGTTACGATGAAACCGGAAGACCTATCGAGTATTATCATGCGCTTCATCGCGGTGATCGAACAAGATTCGAAGTCGAATTGGTCAGGACTCGAGATCAAAAAGACCTAATACCACAAAGCAGCTCTCCATTCACCCATACCCTGGATCAGTAATCCGGAATTCTAAAGCATTTAAGTTTGTAAAAACCTGGATTCTAAATCCAGACATTCATTGATAGGAGAATCAAATGGCAGGGAAATATCTGATCGGTGTCGACCTTGGAACGAGTGCAACCAAGGCGGCATTGTATCAAATAAACGGGAAGAAAATTTCGGAAGCAAGTGCCGAAGTCCCGATTTATTATCCCAAACCTGGAATTGTTGAGCAGGATAGTCATGATTTCTATGCTACCGCTGCTTTAACCGTTAAAAGTTGTATTGAACAAAGTGGCATCGACCCCAGGGATATTGCTGCGATCGCTTTCGATTCTCAAATGGCAGGCGTTGGATTAGTCGATGAACATCTTCAGCCGGTCACCCGGTTTGATTCCTGGCTTGATATGCGCTGCCAGCCCTACATTGAATGGATTGATAAGGATTACGGCGACCGGGTTACTAAATTGACCGGCTGTCCGCCTACTTGTGACCACGGTCCGAAGATGTTGTGGTGGAAAAACGAACAGCCGGAAACCTACAAACGCACAGCCAAATTCGTAATGCCGGGAACGTATGTGGCTGGCCAAATGGCGGGCCTGACTGCCGAACAGGCTTTCATCGATTATACGTACATTCATTTTTCTGGATTTGCAGATGCCGAACGCGGAAGTTGGTCGGAAGAACTGTGTTCACGCTTTGATCTGGATATCCAGAAACTCCCGAGAATTGTTGAGCCCTGGCAGGTGATTGGAGAAGTAACGGAAAAGGCATCCAGGGAATTTGGTCTCGCTGCCGGCACACTGATCGCTGCAGGAGCGGGTGATACTGCCGCGAATGCTCTGGGAGCAGGGATCGTTCAGCCGGGGATGATATTTGATGTCAGCGGTACTGCCGCTGTACTCGCAAGTTGCACCGGTCAATATGTAGCGGATACTCAAAACAGGGCTTTGCTTACCATGCGGTCGGTCATACCAGGGCTATGGAATCCTCTTGCTTATATTGGCGGAGGCGGATTGGCACTCAGGTGGTTCCGCGACCAGTTTTACAATACCCAGCGCGCTAACCAGCTGCCGGTCGAAGAATCCCTTTATTCGGAATTGAGTCAACTCGCAGAAACAATCCCTGCGGGGTCGGATGGATTATTCTTTTCGCCGCACCTCGGAGGCAGAATCTGTCTCTCCAATTCCAAAATGCGAGGGGCTTGGATTGGAGTTTCATGGTCCCATACTCAGGCTCATTTCTTCCGCGCGATTCTTGAAAGCGTTGCCTTCGAGTACGCCTATTACCTTCATGTCCTGCGAGAACTTCTACCGGAATTGAAGCTGGTTGAGGCGAGGGTGGTGGGCGGGGGGGCCAAGAGTGGCACCTGGAATCAAATTAAAGCGGATGTTCTAGGAGTGCCATATCAACGGTTGACCGGTAATGAATTTGGGACCTGGGGTTCCGCGATGATCGCAGGCAAAGCCGCCGGTGTTATCCAGGACCTTGCAGGTCATGCATTGAAAACAGCATTTCCTGAAGGATCCCCAATCCAACCCGACCCTGACCGTCATCAACTTTATAAACCGTTGGTGAAAAAGTATATTGAGATGGAATCATTGTTAAACACTTTCTTTAGTGATTAATTACGGTGATCAAATTTACCCAATTTAGGAGCGTATAGTGAATAGTCAAATAAGAATTTGTATGATCGGTGCAGGCCGTGTGGGCAAAAACCACTCCCGAGCGATCACCCGTCATGTACCGGGTGGAAAAATCGTTTCCCTGGTCGACCCGGTGGTAGACATCCGGAAGCAAACGGCCGATGAATTTGGAATTGAAAAACAATTCGATAGCCTTGAGGCCGCATTAACTGGATCGGATTTTGATGCCGTGGTGATCACCACTCCCACACCGACCCATCTCCCGTTGACGGCTCTCGCTGCTGAAAACGGAAAACATGTTTTCCTCGAAAAACCGATGGCGCTCAATCTGGAGGAATGCGACAAGATCAATGAGGTAACCCATAAGAATAAGGTAATCCTGCAAATTGGTTTTATGCGACGGTTTGATCCCGAATTCGTTTCAGCAGCAGAAAGGATCGAGGCGGGCGAGATCGGTCAACCGATGATGATCAAGACCAATACGCATGGACCGGGATTGCCTCCCCCCTGGGCGCGCGACCTGCGCACATCGAATGGGATGCTGGCGGAGGTGAACAGCCATGATTGGGATACCTTGCGCTGGTTGATGGGATCGAACATCGAACGGGTCTATACGGAAGTCGCGAACTTCAAAGGCGCCGCGAATAATGTGGATGCCCCCAACTTCTATGACAATGTCCTGGTCAACTGCAGGTTTGAAAGCGGGGGTCTGGGTTTGCTATCCGGTGTTTGTCCGTGCGGTTACGGGTACGATGCGCGGGTGGAGATCATTGGAGAAAAGGGGATCCTGATGCTTGGCACCCTGGAAGGCCAGGCTGTCACGGTATGCACCAACCGCGATCAGGGTCTTGTCAGACCTATTGTCAGGACCTGGCCGGAACGGTTTGCATGGGCTTATATCTACGAGCTTGAACATTTCGTTCAGTGCGTTCAAACAGAGTTGGTCCCGCGCGCCGGCGGAGTTGAAGGCCGCTGGGCGGTCGCAGGCGTCCTCGCGGGGACAAAATCCTTTCTTGAGCAGCGCCCGGTTTACTTGAAGGAAATAACAGGTTAATGGTTTTCATATGGAGATGAGTATGCTAGCTGCTGTCTATCATGGTCCCAGTGATGTGCGCGTAGAGGATGTTCCGATTCCAAAAATCGGTTCAGGCGAATTATTGATCAAGGTACTCAGTGCAAGTATCTGCGGGACCGATTTGAGAATCTTCCACGGCCAACACCGGATGTATTCACCTGGCACGATACGAATCCCCGGTCATGAAGTGGTTGGGACGATTGCTGAAGTTGGAGATGGCCTCTCCGTTTTTCAAGCTGGAGAACGGGTGTTTATTGCCCCTAACATGGGCTGCGGGAGCTGCAAACAATGTGTCAGTGGGAATAACAACCTTTGCGCAAATTATGATGCGATTGGTGTCACCATTGACGGCGGTTTTGCCCAGTACATGCGCGTCCCTTCCAATTCTGTCCATCAGGGAAATGTTATCAAGGTGAGTGAAAGTGTTGACCCGGCAGTGGCTGCCCTGATTGAACCCTTTGCCTGTGTGCTTCGCGGTCAGAACGCATTGCATATCGAGCCGGGGGACGTGGTCCTGGTCATCGGGGCTGGACCGATCGGGGTCATGCACACCAAACTCGCAAAAGCGCGGGGAGCGGGTCGCGTGATAGTCAGTGAACCGGTGCCTGATCGGGCGGTTCAAGTTAAACGCATGGGGGCGGACCGGGTTGTCAACCCGACCGAAGAGAATCTCCAATCGGTGGTTAATGACGAGAGCAACGGTCGCGGCGCGGATGTCATCATCGTGGCGGCGCCTGTCCATGCCGCACAGGAGAGCGCGCTTAATCTCGCGGCCATCGGCGGTCGGATCAATTATTTCGGCGGCCTTCCAAAAGATCGCCCCAATATAAATTTCGATTCAAACCTGGTGCATTATAAGGAGTTGGTCATCACCGGGACCACGGCCTGCAGCACTCATGATTGTTGGCAGGCGGCGCAAATTATTAATTCCGGATTGGTTGATCTCACTGAACTGGTCAGCCAGCGATTTCCACTCCGGGAAGCGGTCAAGGCGTTCTCTGCTGCGGAAGACCGGAAATCTTTGAAGATAGTATTGGAACCTTAGCCTGTGATACAGCCTCCTTCAATTCAACCCAGTGAACCAAAGCCTGTCCAGACGGTACTCGGAGAGGTTCATTACGAGTCCCTGGGGATCACGGATGCACATAATCATATCTGGATTGACAGGGTCAACGGTGCGGATGGCTCCGCGCCAGTTTTGGATCAATTCGAAAGTATCCGGACGGAATTGCTCGATTACCGGTCAGCCGGAGGCGTGAGCCTGCTGGATTGCCAACCCGGCGGCTGTGGCAGGAATGGCGATAAGCTGGTCCAGCTTTCCAAAGATTCCGGAGTCAATATTCTCGCATGCACTGGCTTTCACCGGAAAAAATATTACACACCCGGTCACTGGCTTTTTTCAGCCACAGAGACGGATGTGGCAGATTACCTAATATCTGAATACACCGCGGGATTGGAAGAAACAAAAACCAAAGCCAACCCTCCGCGCGCTGGTTTTTTCAAGATCGCGCTCGAAGCAAGCTGGAAGGAAACTCCACAAGCCGCGATGGAAGCCGCGGCTGCCGCTGCCAAGGTTACAGGCGCTTTGGTGGAAATCCACACCGAAAAAGGATCTCTGGCAGAAAAAGCAGTCATTTTCTTTGAAGACCGCGGAGTGAAACCTATTCAACTTGTCCTGTGCCACATGGATAAGCGGCCAGATTTGGGTCTTCATTCCGAGTTGGGAAAGTACGGCGTCCTCGTTGAATATGATACTTTCCACCGGTATAAATATAAGCCTGAAGAAAATCTGTGGCCATTGATAACGGGCATGTGCAATGACGGGTTGAGCAATCGGATCGCCCTTGGCACGGATATGGCCGAGTCAGAAATGTATAAATCCATAGGGAATGGCCCTGGGCTGGCGAGCTTGCTGACCGGGATCAAACCCCGGCTTATAGAATTGCAGATTCCCATAAACTCGATTCAGGAGATGTTGGGCGGTAATATCGCCAGACGTCTCGCTGGTCTAATCTAATTTAGGAGATAAGTATGTCCGACGCACCGTTTACCTTCACGATCCCCATCCCAAACATCATCCCATCCAGGGTTGATAACCACATTCAACGAAGGCTGTCCGCGCTCAAAGGACAGTGCATGGACCAGGATGCCTACCGGAAAATGCTGGCAGTGGAAGATAAATTGATCTATGAGGTCTATGAGATCAAGAGGCCTGAAGTTGAGGGGGAGTTCCTGATGGGAATTTCCATCGTCCACCCAGGAAAAATCGGGCGGGAATTTTTTATGACCAAGGGTCATTTCCATACCGTCATTGACACGGCAGAAATTTATTACTGCCTGAAAGGTGAAGGATACATGGTTATGGAAACCCCGGAGGGCGAAACATCTGTCGAGCCGTTATCTCCAGGGAAAGTCCTTTATGTTCCTCCGAGGTGGGCGCACAGGTCCGTATGCACATCCCGCCAGGAAGATCTGGTGACTTTTTTCGCCTACCCTGGAAATGCCGGCCATGATTATGGAACGATAGAACAACTGGGGTTTAGAAAGTTGGTTGTGGATGGCGAAAATGGTCCTGAGATCATTGACAACCCTAAACACCAGGAAAAGGCGGCATCCAATGGAACTAAATAAAGCCCGTCTGCTCGTCACTCCCACCTCTTATGGGAAGAATGATCCTCGGCTGAAAACCGAGATCGAATCCCTTACGGAATCTGTTAAATATAATCCCACAGGCAAACCTCTTTCATCCAATGAGGTCGCGGACCTGTTACCAGGCGTGGATGGGTATATCGCCGGATTGGATGTGATCGATCGTTCAGCACTGGCAAAAGCCGACAAACTTAAAGTGATTTCCCGCTATGGTGTGGGTGTGGACAATGTTGACCTCCAGGCTGCCAAAGAGAAGGGAATCGTGGTCACCAATACCCCGGGAGCTAATTCTGTTTCAGTAGCGGAATTGGCACTCGGACTCATCCTCGCCCTCGCCCGTCAAATCCCGGAGGCCGCCCAGGCTGTTCAGCAGGGAAAGTGGCCTGCGGTTAAATGGAGTTTCTCTGGAGGATAAGACGATTGGAATTTTGGGTCTGGGCGCGATCGGCAAGCAGCTCGTCCGCCGCCTTGCCGGCTTTGATTGTCATATCCTTGCGTTTGACCCGTTTGCAGATAAATCCTTTGCCGAGGCAAATGGGGTAACACTGGAATCCATGGACAACGTCATTGCCAGGGCTGATTTTGTCAGCCTGCACCTGCCTCTTCTTCCGGAAACACGCGGAATGGTCAATGCCGAATTCCTTGCGCGTATGAAAAAAGGATCCTACCTCATCAATACATCGAGAGGAGAGGCGGTGGATGAAACGGCTCTCTTGAATGCCCTGGAGTCAGGCCATTTGCGCGGTGCAGGCCTGGATGCCTTTACGGTCGAACCGCCTGATCCGGCAAATCCTTTGCTGAAATTGCCGCAGGTAATTGCCACGCCTCATCTGGGTGCACAAACCGACGGCGCCACCAGCAACATGGGTTGGTTCGCAATGAAGGATTGTCTGGCTGTCTTGCGCGGGGAAGAACCACTCTATCGAGTTGTATAAAATAAATTTAGGAGAGCGCAATAATGAATAAAAACGAAGTTTTGGAAAAAGTAAAAACATTGGGCCTTCTGGCTGTGATCCGCGGACCCTCACCCGAGCTGACCGTACAGATGGTCGAAGCGTTGGTGGATGGAGGGGTAAAAGGGATCGAAATTACATACAGCACACCGAATGCAGAAGAGGTGGTCAAAACCCTCGCCAGGAAATTCGGGGACTCCATTGTGCTCGGTATGGGTACTTTGACGAAGCCTGAACAAGCGGAATCCGCAAAAGCTGCCGGCGCGAATTTTTTGGTGAGTCCGGTCTGCGAGAAGAACCTGGTCGAAGCCATGGTAAAGACCGGGTTATTGACAATGGCCGGCGCATTGACGCCTACCGAGGTGTTTCAGGCCTACAGTCTCGGTACCGACGTGGTCAAAATATTCCCGGGGTCAGTGGGCGGACCGGCATATATCAAAGCCTTGAAAGGTCCCTTCCCCTACATCCCCATGATGCCGACCGGCGGAGTGAATGCGTCCAATGTTGCTGAATGGTTCGCGGCGGGCGTGGTTGCCGTTGGGGCAGGAAGCGAGTTATGCCCACCGCAGTTAGCCAAAGAAGGCAAGTTCGCGGAGATCAGCCAAAAGGCTGCAGAATTTGTAAAAGTCATCCAATCATCGCGTGCATAGTTTTAAAAATCAAGGAGATACATCATGGAAGCAATACAACAAAAAACCTATCCTGTTGTAACGAAGACTGTGCCGACATTTTATTTTATTGGAGTGACAACTTCAAAATCCTCCATTATGAAGGTATTCCCTTTGTGGATGGAGGTGCTTGGTCGCAAGGAGGTCGTCATGGAAGGGGTCGATTGCAAGATCCATGATGAACCGGAAGCTTATCGCAAAGCCGTCGCTCAAATCAAATACGACCCATTATCACTGGGTGCCCTGGTTACCACGCACAAGATCGATCTCCTTAATGCCGCGCGGGACATGTTCGAATATCTCGATCCTTATGCCCAGATCACCGGTGAAGTATCCAGCATTTCAAAATTGGACGGACGCCTGGAAGGACACGCGAAAGATCCCCTGACTTCCGGCGCCAGCCTGGATGCGATCATCGAGAAAGGGTATTTTGGAAAAACCAAAGGCGATGTGCTTTGCTTTGGGGCGGGCGGTTCAGGAGTTGCCACCCTGCTGCACTTAATCAACAAGAAGGACAAGCAAGATCGCCCGCGCAAGTTTACGTTTGTAAACCGTTCCCAGGGTCGGTTGGATCACGCAAAAGAGATGGTCGGTGGATTAAAACAGATATCGAGATCGAATATATTTGCAACTCGGATCCCAAAGTGAACGACGCGATCATGGAGAAATTTCCTCCTTACAGCATCATCATCAACGCAACCGGAATGGGCAAAGACACACCCGGTTCACCTATCACCTGGGATGGAAAATTCCCGATGAATAGCATCTCCTGGGAATTCAATTACCGCGGCGAGTTGGACTTCATGCATCAATCCCTGGCTCAGGTGGAAAACCGGAAAGTCAAAGTGGAGGACGGTTGGATTTATTTTGTTCACGGTTGGACCCAGGTCGTTGCCCAGGTGCTGCATTTCGAACTCACTCCTGAATTGTTTGAGCGGTTGAACCAAGCAGCATCCTCGGTGAGAGGCAAGTAACCCGTTTCGTGGATTGAAAGGCCGGTGGGGTGATGCTTCTGTCCGCTAAAGATATCGCAAAAATGATCGACATCTCCTGTGTTCGGACAACATCGAACAAGACGGACATTATGGAAATGGTCGAGGCTGCGCGTACGTATGGTTTCGGTCAGGTCTCGGTGATGCATTGTTTCATTCCCTATGTCAGGGAGCTTCTAAAAGATTCCCCGGGCATTCGCGTAGTCGGCAATGTGAGCTTCCCCTCAGGTTCAGATTCCACTTCCCTAAAAGTGATCCAGGCAAAAGAGATGATTGCTGCGGGCTGTGACGAGATTGATATGGTCATGAATATCGGGCAATTGCGTTCAGGCGATTTTTCCGCCGTGGAAGCAGATGTCAGGGCTGTGATCGAAACTGTGCATCCAATTCCGATCAAGGTGATCATCGAGATCATGGTCTTGACGCGGGATGAGGTCGTGAAAGCTTGTGACATTTGCTTGAGGTCAGGAGCAGACTTCATTAAAACGGGTACCGGCTGGGCAAACCGCGGCACGACCCCGGATGACGTGCGCCTCGTTAAGTCATTGATCGGCGACCGTATGAAAATCAAGGCATCCGGCGGCATCCGGGATATCGAAACACTTAAAGAGATGTATATAGCCGGGGCGAGTTGATTCGGTGTGAATCTTAAGAGCGGAATTCAAATCGTGGAAGAATGCAGTAAGCTGGATCCTGGTCTTGAAGTTTAATTTACCTGAATGATCGACAAGGAGAACCATGGGTAAGAAAATCCTGTCATTTGATCTCGGAACCGGCGGAAATAAAGCATCGCTCTATGATGCGGACGGTCAATGTCTGGCGAATGCATTTGTAGCCTATCCCACACAATATCCTCAGGTCGGCTGGCATGAACAGCGGCCTGAGGATTGGTGGAAGGCTGTTGTGGAAAGTACCCGAAAATTGTTTGATGATAACGCCATAGACAAAAGGAGCATTGTTTGCATCGGGATCTCCGGTCACAGCCTGGGGGCAATTCCCCTGGACAAGGATGGCAACCTTTTACGGGAGACAACCCCAATATGGTCTGATATTCGTGCGCAAAAGGAGGTGGAGGAATTCTTCAAAACGATAGACCCGGATGAGTGGTATATGGCCACAGGGAATGGATTCCCTGCCGCGTGCTACACAATTTTCAAGGTGATGTGGTATCGAAATCATGAACCCGGGATGTGGGGCAAGGTTTTCAAGATCCTGGGCACGAAGGATTTTATCAACTATAAACTCACCGGAAAACTCATGACGGATTTTTCTTATGCCTCGGGGACTGGGATTTACAATCTCAAAGGCTGGAAATACGATGATAGATTCGTCAAAGCCAGTGGAATTCCGCTGGATGTCTGGCCGGAGATCGTTCCCTCCACTCATATCCTCGGAGAAATTACTCCAGATATCGCCCAATCTTTGGGATTAAATAGCGACGTCAAGGTGGTATGCGGGGGAGTGGACAATTCGTGCATGGCCTTGGGGGCAAAGAACATACAGGATGGACGGGTTTACACATCCCTGGGTTCCTCCGCCTGGATAGCGGTTTCATCTGAACAGCCTGTGCTGGATAAAAAATACAAACCCTATGTGTTTACCCATGTGGTTCCGGCGATGTTCACTTCCGCGGTCAGCATCTTTTCTGCAGGCACGACATTCTCCTGGGTGAAAGATAACCTGTGTCACGAATTGGTCGAAGAAGGAAAGAAAACAAACGAGGATGTTTATGTGCTGATGAACCGGGAAGCGGCTCAGGCTCCGGTCGGCTCCAATAAATTATTATTCAACCCCAGCCTGGCAGGGGGAACATCCCAGGATGCCAGCGTACACATCCGCGGGGCTTACATCGGTCTTGATCTGAAACACGGTAAAGCGGAGTTGATCCGCTCTGCCATGGAGGGGATCGCCATGAATTTGCGTTTACGGCTCGATCTGCTGCGAAAGTACACCCGGTTGGAGGATGAGATACTCTTTGTAGGGGGCGGTGCAAAGAGTCAATTTTATTTGGGTATTTTCGCGGATGTGTTCAATACGCGCATCCTCAAAACCAACATCGATCAGGATGCCGGCGCTCTGGGCGCGGCGGCTATCGCAGCCGTTGGGTGCGGCTTATGGGATGATTTCAGTCGAATTGATGCAATTCATAAGATCGAAAATGTGGTCGAACCCAACAACGAAAACAATAGAGTTTATGAAGAACTGTTGCCGATCTTTGAACAGGCGGCAGAATATCAAGCGAAAATCAGCGAATCATTGCATAGCCTTGACATTGATAGTCCAAGCTATAAAAGCTGATTGAAAAAATCGTGACATGTCATATTATTAAGATAAATTGACGGGCACCTGATTAATTCCTATAATATTTAGAAATACTTGGAATATTGATGGAAAAATTTCCAGGGATAAGGAGGACGGTATCAACCGAACAAGAATTACATAAACCATGATATCCAGTTCTTGTTGTCTTCACGAGTTGGTCCTTCACAGTGATTGAACGAAAAAACCTATTAATTTGGCGATATTGAATTCACAAAATACAAAATGAAAGGACAATCCAAATGAAAATCGGTCTTTTTACTGCAACCTTCCTCGATCTAAAGATAGAAGAGGTCTTCAAACTCGCATCGGGTCTGGGTTATCAGGCAGTGGAGATGCCTGCTTTTGCCAATAATCCGCATCTCGACATCGAAGAGATCGTCAAAGGGAATAAAGCTGCCGAGCTTAAAAAACTGGTCAGCTCCCATGGTCTGATCATCTCCGCATTGGCCAATCACCCTGAAGGCCAGATCGTCCTGGGTCCTTATGGAAAGGATACCGACGCCATCTTCAAGGGCACAAAGGAGGAGAAGATCAAGTTTGGCACCGAACGCATGATCAAGACCGCCCAGGCGGCCAGCGCCCTGGAAGTCCCTGTGGTGACCGGTTTTATCGGCTGCGAGAATTTCGGCCGTTTCTTCCCGTGGCCGTATTCCAAGGGTTGGGCGGACATGGAGGCTGAATTTGTGGAGCGCTGGGGCAAGATCCTGGATAAATTTGCCGAATACGGGGTCAAATTTGCCCACGAACCGCATCCCAATGAGCTTGTCTATAACGTCGAAACGGCTCTTAAGGCCGTGGAGCTGATGGGTGGTCGCAAGGAGTTCGGATTTAACTTCGACCCTGCGAATCTGATCTACCTGGGAATTGATGTTGAAAACTTCATCGACGCTCTCGGAAAACGGATCCTGCACGTTCATGCCAAGGATGGCGAAATCGTCGCCCACAATGTCCGCCGTTCCGGTTTGATCCCGCAGGGTGACTGGCAGCGTCTGGATCGCGGGTTCCGCTTCCGCATTCCAGGCTGGGGATCGGTTCCGTGGAAGAAAGTCATCACCGAACTCTCCATGATCGGATACGATTATGTGATGAGCTATGAGCACGAAGATGTAACCATGAGCCGCAACGACGGTATTACCAAAACCATCGCGTATCTCAAACCCCTCTTGATCGAAAAACCCTACGAGGGTCGGAACGACGTTCTGTTCAACTGAAATCCCTGATCGAGGAGAATATTCCATGGCAGAAAAAATGAAAGCAGCAGTGTTCGAAGCTGTAAAGAAGGTTGTGGTCAAGGAAGTCCCTGTTCCTGTGGTCGGGGATGGCGAGGTACTCATCAAAGTTAAAAACACCGGCATCTGCGGCACAGACTGGAGCATCTACAATGGATGGTATTCCGCCGACAAGCTGCCGATGATCCCCGGACACGAGTTCTCGGGCGTGATTGCAAAGGTCGGAAAGAATGTCGCGGGCTGGAAGGAAGGCGACCGGGTCACCGCGGACATCAATATGTATTGCGGGAATTGCTATTACTGCTCCCAGGGAAATTACCTGATGTGTGATCAGTTCACGCAACTCGGCATCCACACGGATGGAACCTTTGCCGAATATGTTAAGGCTCCGGCTAATCTTCTCCATCACCTTCCGGATAATCTATCCTTTGAAGCCGGTGCGTTCATCGAACCTGTTTCCTGCTGCATCCATGCCGCCAAGGCTGTGAATGCCCGTGTGGGAGGCAGCATGGCGATCGTCGGATGCGGGTTGGGTGTGCTTCACGCACGCATGGCGGTACTGCGCTCCTGCGCCCCAGTGATCATCATCGGTGACAATAAGAAACGGTTGAGCATCGCCAAGGAGATGGGTGCCGATTACACCATCAATATCCACGATGTTGCCGACCCGGTTTCAGAAGTGAAGAAACTCACCGGCGGGCGCGGTGCGGACTATGTGATCGAAGCGGTCGGCACAGTAAAAACCTATGAACAGGCTTTTGCCATGGTGCGCAAAGGGGGTACGCTTTCCGCCTTCGGCATTACCGGCGAAGAGGACGTCATGCAGATCCGTCCATTCGAGTTCGTCCTGGGTGAGAAGAAGATCACCGGTTCCTGCGCCGGCATCGCGGATGACTGGCCGGATGCGATCGCCTTGTTGGAACACGGCCGCATCGACCCGAAACCTCTTTTCTCAATGAAGGTTCCTTTGGAAGATTTGGAATGGGCTTTGCATGAACTGAGGAGAGATCCCAATCTTTTCAAGATCTTCGTTTCTCCTGAAATCTCCAAGCGGGAAGTATTATAGTATGGACTACCTGGCAGGTGATTGATGAGTTGCCTGCCAGGTAGCCTTTGGAGTAGTGAAATTGAAAATCAAAAGCATCGATCATATCTCAATTAACGTGCTGGATTTTGAAAAATCAAAGGATTTCTACGGGCGCATATTGGGATTCAAACAACTGCAGACGGTCGATTGTGGTGAATTCGACATCACTTACTTTGCTCTGCCCAATGGCGCCAGGCTGGAATTGTTTGATTACCATGGAAAGAACGCCAGTCACCTCCGTGAGGATAGTGAAGTGGGGCTGAGACATCTTGCTTTCCAGGTGGAGGATGTGGCCGCGCACGAAAAATTGCTTGTTGCGGAGGGTGTGACAATCACACTTTCAACCGTAGATCTGCCGAACCTTGAGGCGAGGGTGTTGCTTTTCCTTGACCCCAATGGTGTGACACTCGAGTTTTGTGAAAAGATCTGATACAACCCTGGATAATTAATCCAAAAAACAAAACAGGAGGAACATTTAATGGATAAGAGAGAAATACTTCTTTCACCGATCAAAATAGGAACACGGTCCAGCGTCAATCGGTTCTTCAGTCAGGCGATGGAATGCAACGACGCGGATGCTGAAGGCAACCCGACTGATCTTACCTATCAACGCTACGAGAACTTATTCAAAGGTGAAGCGGGCTTGGTTAGTCTCGAAGCGATAACCATAACCGACAAGAATCGTTCGCGCATGAACCAGCTGTTCATAATGCCAAAAAATCAAGCCGCGCTGACCCAGTTCGTCAAGCGCATGAGAGAAGTGAATCCCAAGACCCTGTTTATTTTCCAACTCACTCACTCCGGCGAGTTAAGCAATCCTGAATTTTCAAAACGTCTCTCTGTGAAGCCTCTGCCTGGATACACCGCGGATGTTTTCACCGAGGATGAGTTCGAGAAGATCATGGACGATTTCGTCCTGGCAGCCAAAATGACGTACGATGTCGGTGCGGATGGCATCGATATGAAATTCTGCCACGGCTATCTGGGGTCCCAGATCCTCCGCCCCTACAACACCCGCAAATGGAAATACGGCGGACCCTGGGAAAACCGCCGCCAATTCGCCTACGACCTGTATGAGCGCATCCGCAAGGCTGTACCGGATAAAAACTTCCTGATCGGATCGAAGATCTCCGTATGGGAGGGGTTCCCCGGTGGAATGGGTACCGCAGGACCTGATACTCCTGTTATCGATCTGACAGAGCCAGTTGACCTGGTTAAAGGCCTTGAAGAACGAGGCGCTCAATATGTGATTTAATCAGCAGGCAGCCCGTCTATCACCATCAGCCTGACCCAGGCTGATAAGGATCACCCCTACTTCGCCTACCTGCACCAGTATTTTGCCAAAGTGCTCAGAGACAACCTGAAGAAGGAAACCGTCGTGATAGGTTCGAACTACTCCGTTTTTGGCAAGGGAGTGAACAAGCTGCAAGCCGTAAGCAGGGAGGATGCATCCCTGCTAGGCTATGGCGCTCAGAATATAGCGAAGGGTTACACGGATATGATCGCGCTAGGCAGGCAATCCTTTGCTGACCCGATGATCCCCCTAAAGTTGCGGGAAAATCGTGAAGCTGAAATGAATTTCTGCACCACTTGTGATAATTGCCTGGAACTGCTGATCCAGCAATCCCCGATAGGATGCGCCACATTTAATCCAATTTACACCGATATTCTCGTAAAGACCCGCCAAGAAAAGGGCAAACTTAAAGTAAATCATACTTAAGTGAAGCCGTGCTGAAATAAAAAACATGACCTATCCGTGAGTCGAGGATAGGTCATGTTTTTTGCTAAGTATAGAGTTAGCTACAAGTTACGCAGATATTTACAGCAATCGATTACAGCCCACCCTTAAGGTGGTAATACAGGTCATTCCGGCGCAGTTTTTCCTTGAATGATTCCACCTCGGTTCTCTCCTCGACCAGAACAGCGCGGCCGCCAGGATGACCGGATTTGAGATGTAAAAATTATCTGATCGCTAGAAATCAGTTACAGGTTTTAATTCCACGGGTGGATAGATCTGGCCTGCGGTGGGCGGCATGGGATTGTAGATCCAGTCGACTTCCACAACCCCCGCTTGGATCCCGCCTACACGGCGGATTCCCTGATAGGTGCCGCGCATGAGCACGTCCTCCATCGTCAGCGCCATGCTGAAGACTGCCAGATGGACACCCGACGGGATGGCTTTCAGTTCTTCGGCATAGACCGAGGTGGAGAAAAGCACATGCTGCGCGTCCAGGCTCTGGGTCTGGATGGCGGGGATGATCACCGGGTAGCCGTCCGCGCCGATGTAGGAGAGGAATTTCAGGTTGTCGAGCTTGTTCACAAAGGTGCGTGTCCAGGGGTTTAGGACGGTCTTCTTCCCCGGCTTGCTCCCGAGTGTGCGCGCCAGCATGGTCTTAACCGCCGCAAAGATGATGGTGTTCATCGGCAGCGGAGATTTGCCGGTGTGCCCGACCAGGTCCAGGTAATAAACGGTATGGACACCGAAGTAGGCGTTGTAGCGGAACATCGGCACGTTGTTGTAATGGTCGTACTCCAGTCCGTCTTTGGCGAAGTGGGTATAGGTGGCCTTGCCCCGCCACAGATCCTTATCCAGGCTCATGATGAGAAAGCCTGTTTTCGGATTGACCAGGATATTCTTCTTGGAGGTCCCTTCGACGAACTGGCCGAAGCACATCTGTGCCGGTCCGCAGGCCATCAGCGAGGAGATCAGCGTCACGTGCGGCAGTCCCTCCGGAGTGACCGTCGCCAGCAGGCCGATCTTGAGTTCAGGCCGGGTGCTCGCGATATCTGCTTCAGAAAAGGTGTTCAGGAGTTGTGGCTCAATCATGGTTTGCTCCTAGTTTAATTCCACGACGCGGGTTGCGCCGGTGGCAAGGACAAGCTCCGGGCGGACGCCGGAGGTTCTGGCGATCTGTTGGTAGCGGCTCAATTCGTCTTGCGTCATCAGCGGGGTCGCGGCGTACTCCCACTCCAAGCCGAGGCGGGTGTATTGGTCGCGGCACAGATTATTGAAGGCGCACAGTTCCCAGCGGGAGACGGTCCCATCCATCCTGTCCGCCAAGTGGCGTCCGATCGCGGACAGGTTCTCCTCCGAGCATGTTGCGCCGGGGATCAGCGGGGTGCGGATCCACAGGTCCATGGGACGTTCATGGTCACGGATGAAATCCCGGATGTGCTCCAGGTTTTCCAGGATCCGTTCGTTTGAGACGCCGGTCAATTCCTGGTGCGCGGACGGATCTCGAAGTTTCAGGTCGAACAGCACCAGGTCGGTGTACGGAAGGAGACGGTCCAGGATGTGGCTGCTGCACAGGCCGCAGGTATCGAGGGCGGTGGAGATGCCCTGCTCTTTCAAACCGTGCAGGAGCGCCTCGGCAAAGTCCGGCTGGAGGGTCGGTTCGCCACCGGAGAGCGTCACACCGCCGCCCGATTTCTCGTAATAGGCGCGGTCCTTGAGCAGTTCGGCCAGCACCTCCTCCACGGTCACGATCCTGCCCACCATCTCGCGCGCACCGGAGGGACAGGCCTCGACGCACTTCCCGCAGGCCTCACATCGCTCGCGGTCCATGACCAGTCCGTCCGCGGTCATGGACAGGCAGCCCTTCGGGCAGGCGGCCAAGCAGGTTCTGCAGCCGATGCAGCGCACAGAAAACCACTGTGTCTGCAGGCTGCTCGAGAGGCTCTCCGGGTTGTGGCACCAGGCGCATTGCAGCGGGCAGCCCTTGAAGAAGACGGTGGTGCGAATGCCCGGACCGTCCTCGGTGGAGAGGCGCTGGAGGTGCAGGATGCGGCCGGTGATCATCGCATCTGGTGGCTTTCGCGGGCGATGATCTCGTTCTGGAGTTCGCGCCCGATGGAGGTGAAGTAGGCGTTATAGCCGGTGACGCGCACCAGCAGGTGGCGGTAGTTCTCCGGGTGCTTCTGGGCATCCCGCAGCAGATCGGCGTCGATCAGGTTGATCTGCAGCGCCGAGCCGCCGTTCTCGATGTAGCCCTTGAGGAAAGCCTTGAACTTTTCGCGGTGCTCGGGGTCACGCAGGATGGATGGGTTGAACGTCATCGTGTGACTGCCGCCATTGGGCAGCACGTTCAGGTAATCCGCCCAGTCGCCTTTGCCATTGGCAGCTCTGCCGCCCAGCACCTTGCCGACCGAGTTGACGTTGGCGGTCGGACCGTTGATGTCCGCGCCGTTCGAGGGGCAGAGCGCATTCGAGAGAAATTTTCCGCGCGGGCGTCCGTCCGGACTGGCAGGCAGGATAAACGAATCGGCGACCCAGTAGTTCCAGGACAGCATCCCGGGACGGAACTGCCTGCCCGTGGACCGGGTCTTGTACTTCCAGGTCTCCTCCGTCCACAGTTCCATCACCCGGCGGGCAAGCGCGTCAGCGGCATCGTCATCGCGGCCATATTTGGGAGCCTTGTGCAGGGCGCGCGCTTGCAGGACTTCGTGCCCGACCCAGTTATCCTTGAGCGCCTGCACCAGTTCAGCCATCGTGCAAACTTTCTCGATCATAGACCAGATACTTCACCGCCAGCAGCGAGTCGACGGTGGTGGCATAGGTCACGGCTTCGATGGTGACGTAACCCAGTTCCGCCCCACCTTCGTTAATGTCCAATCCCTTCTCAGCGCAGCCTTTGACCAGGCAGGAAACGTACGGCGTGGGCGCGTACTTCGCCCGGATGGACTCGGACTGCTCGTACAGGTCCACGATGCGGCGGATGATATGCCGGGTCTGGGCGGCATAGGCCTCCCAGAACTGCTCCCAGGTCACAAATCGAGTCGGGTCGCCGGTATCCTCTCCCCAGCGGACAGGTTCGTCTGTCTTGCCGGTGATGCCGTCCGTGAACGGGACCAGGTCGTAGCCACCGGTGAGGGCCAATTCAACCGCCTTGAGCAGATTCAAATTCGCGTCCACCGTGCCGGAGCGGTCGTTGCCAACCATGGTGTTCTCGAGGCAGCCCACGGGGGCATAATCGAAGACGTTGTTTTCGTTGATGAGATGTTCCACGCCGGAACGCCGAGCCTGCAGCATCATGCCGGCCATGGAGCGTTCGTCGAAGTTGAGCAGGAACGGAGCACCCTGGCTGGAGGCGATCATCTCCACCACGCGGTCGAGGAGTTTTTCAGGCGAGCCGCGGTGCAGGCGCACGTTGGGCTTCGGCTCGAGGATGGGCGACATCTCGTCGATCACATCCAGCAGGATGTAGGTCAGCTCGTTGGACATATCCCGGCCGCCCGCCCCCATGCCCGAGACGGTGAAGAGCTGGCCGTAGCCGGCGGTGATGCCCTGGTTGCCGCCGGTGCGGATCATGCCGTCGTAGGCGGTGTTGCAGTGGATCCAGAAGCACTTCAGGATCTCCTTGCCGAATTCCGGGTCCATCCCATCGCGAATGGATTTGTCCCACAGCGGGAACAGGTATTGGTCGAGTCGCCCGAAGGAATCGCCCGGGCCGGGGTAGTTCTCGTCGGACATGACCAGCATGTGGGTCAGCCACAGCGACTGGACCGCCTCCCAGAAGTTCTGTGCCGGTTCCCACGGGACGCGGGTCAGGTTGTCGGCCATCTGCAGAAGTTCGTCCCTGCGCACCGGGTCCATTTCCGACTCTGCCAGCCGGGTGCACTCCCTGGAGTATGCGGCAGCCAGGTCGCGCGGCATGGTCGCGGCGGTCATCATCGCCCGCAGCTGTCCGCCCTTTTTGCCATTCTGATCTGATGCGGAAAGAGCCGCGTACGCGGTCTCAAGTTCTGCATGGACGGCCTTCCAGCCCTCTCGGATGATGCGACCATAATCGGGGATGAGGTGGCCGGAGGTGGCGCCGGCGTTGCCGTAGCCGTGGTTGTGGAACCAGAGCATGGCCGCCCGCGCACCCTTCGGACCGTAGACCAGGCTGTCCCGTTCCCGGGTTTCTTTTTTGGAGAGACAGGCGGAGGTCTGCACGTTGAAGCGCGCCCCTGCGATCAGGTCGCCGGGCAGGATTTCCCTGGGCAGGTAATTGACCATCACCTCCCGGTTGAACCAGGCGCGCCGTCTCAGGCAGGGACCATGTCCAGAAATCCGGGTGCAGCGTCACCGGGCGCGCCATCTGGCTGAACGAGGAGCGGAAGGTCTGCAGGAAGGCGTAGGTCTCCGGGACGATGTAAAAAGACAGCTCGTTGTACTGGAAATCCCAGGGCGTGCCGGTGGTCCAGGCGGTGTACTCGTTGTTCCAGGCGCGCGCGACGCCCTGAAAATAATAATCGCGCAGCCATTGGATGCGCGGAGTCAAGTTGGTGGGGGACTTTATGGCAAAACGAGGCTTGTCAACAACGGGGGAAGTGATCATGGTTGCCTCCTGATGTGTGGCCTGAAAGGTTTTTTATATAAATTCATTATATATCAACAATCCATCTTGTTTCTTATCCTCACCCGCATAATCTACTTTCCAAATAGCGCCTGGTTGTATCAACCATAATAAACAGGCTGAGCTTCAAAAGCCCAGCCCGTTAGACAGATTTTGTTTGAAATTCGGCTAATTTGATGTCATTCACTTTGCCAGATTGTAATAAAGGTCGTTCCAGCGCAGTTTTTCCTTGAAAGATTCCACTTCGGTTTTTTCATCGATCAGCAGGAATTCAATCCCTGCCATGGAGGCGAAGTCACGCAAATGATCTGCGGTGACCGCATAGCTGAAGCTGGTGTGATGCGCGCCGCCGGCATAGATCCAGGCTGCGGCGGCGACCTTGAGATTCGGACGCGGCAGCCATAGCGCTCGTGCCACCGGCAGCTTGGGCAGCGGCGCGTCGGTCGGGACGACATCCACCACGTTGGCCACCATGCGGAAGCGCTGTCCCATATCCATCATGGACGCGCCGATCGCCGGACCGGTGTTCGAGTCGAAGATGAGCCGGACCGGATCAGCTTTTCCGCCAATGGAGAGGGGAAGAATCTCCAACCTGGGTTTGTTCGCAGCGATCAACTCGCAGATCTCGAGCATGTGCGCGCCGAGTACCTTGTCGCCGCTGGCGCTGAAGTGATAGGTGTAATCCTCCATAAAACTGACGCCGCCCTTCAGCCCGGCAGCCATGACCTTCATCGCGCGGACGAGGGCGGAGGTCTTCCAGTCGCCCTCGGCACCGAAGCCGTAACCGTCGCGCATCAGACGCTGAACGGCCAACCCCGGCAGCTGTGCCAGCCCGTGCAGGTCCTCGAAGGTGGTGGTAAACGCTTTAAAGTTGCCCGTCTGCAGGAAGTTGCGCATGCCGGTCTCGATGCGCGCACCGGCGACCAGCGACTCGTGCTTCTCGCCTTTGGGCTGGAGTGACGGGGCAACATCATACTCGTCAAGATAGGCTTGCGTCATCTTCTTGACATCGGCATCGGATGCATCGTTAACTGCCTTGACCAGGTCGCCCACCCCGTAACCATAGACATCGTAACCGAGCTTGATCTGCGCCTCGACCTTATCACCTTCGGTAACTGCCACATCGCGCATGTTATCGCCAAAGCGGGCGACTTTCGCACCCTGCCAGTCCGCCCAGGCCGCAGCCGCGCGCGCCCAAACGCCCAACTGTGCCTGGACATCGTCATCCTTCCAGTGGCCGACGACCACCTTGCGCTCCAGGCGCAGCCGGCTGCCGATGAAGCCGAACTCGCGGTCGCCGTGGGCAGCCTGGTTCAGGTTCATGAAGTTCATGTCGATATCCGCCCAGGGGATCTCACGGTTGTACTGGGTATGCAGGTGGGCGAAGGGCTTTGTGAGCAGGCTCAGCCCGGCAATCCACATCTTGGCGGGGGAGAACGTGTGCATCCAGGTGATGAGACCGACGCAGTTTTTAGCCGAGTTGGCCTCGAGGCACAATTCCCGGATGGATTCCGGCGTGGTCAGCACCGGCTTGAAGACCACCTTGACCGGCATGGGTGCCGATGCCCCGAGCGCAGCCGCAATCTCTCGGGAATGTTCAGCGACTTGCTCAAGGGTCTTGGGTCCATACAAATGTTGACTCCCCGTCACAAACCAGATTTCATATCCTTTTAGATCGATCATGATTAAATCTCCTTTTTATGACTTTTTTGTCTGCCCATAATAGGCATTTGCGCCGTGTTTTCTCAGAAAGTGCTTGTCCAACAAATCCTGCTGCATGGGAGGAATGCCTGGCTCAAGTAGAAGGGTGTGGAAGTTCATGAACGCAACTTCTTCCAACACGACGGCATTGTGCACGGCATCCATCGGATCGCTCCCCCAGGTAAAGGGACCGTGGCTGTGGACTAGAACCGCAGGGATGGCATCGGGATCTTTCCCATGGAAGGTTTCCTTGATCACCATCCCGGTTTCTTTTTCGTATTCGCCTTCGATCTCAGCCTTCGTCATTCTTCGGGTGCAGGGAATCTCCCCATGGAAATAATCGGCATGCGTTGTGCCGAGCGCCAGGATGCCGCGACCCGCCTGTGCAAAGGTTGTTGACCAACGACTGTGCGTGTGTACGATGCCGCCGATATTGGAAAACGCTTTATAGAGCTCAATGTGTGTCGGTGTATCGGAAGAAGGTTTCAAGCTTCCCTCCACGGTCTTTCCCGTCTCCAATTCCACGACGACCATGTCTTCCGACTTCATCACATCGTAGGAAACACCCGATGGTTTGATAACCACAAGCCCTTGCTTCCTGTCAATTCCAGAGACATTTCCCCAAGTGAAAGTGATAAGACCATGCTTGGGAAGCAATAGATTTGCCTGAAAAACCTGTTCTTTCAATTGCTCCAGCATGATTTTTACCTCAACCCATCCACGGCGGCTCTTTCGATACCCAATCCCTTTTTGTAGCGTGCCATGAAAGTCGTAAAGCCATCGACATCCGCTTGATCGGGAGCGATCGTAGTACCATTTTCGCCTGCAAAAACCTTGTCTGAGAGATAGGCTTCCAGGGGTTGATTCGTCGATTTATTGAGCATATACGCTGCAAGCAAGGCGATCCCCCATGCACCGCCTTCGCCTGCGGTCTCCATCACCGAAACGGGGACATTCATCGCTGCCGCCATGATCTTTTGACCCACTTCCTTCGTTTTGAAGAATCCACCATGACCGAGAAGCTGGTCGAGCTTCACTTTTTCCTGCTCAAACAGGATGTCCATTCCGATCTTCAAGGCGCCGAGCGACGAGAAAAGGTGTACACGCATGAAGTTGGACAATGTGAAATGGCTTTCGGGCGTGCGCACGAACAGCGGGCGTCCCTCTTCCAGGTGCGTGATGTGCTCACCGGATACATAATTGTAAGCCAGGAGTCCGCCGCCATCCGTATCGGCGGTGAGCGCTTGTTGATAAAGCGTTTCATAGAGTTTGGATGCACTGATATTCACTCCCAGCACTTGAGTGAATTCCTGAAACACATCCACCCAGGCATTGAGATCGGATGTGCAGTTGTTGCTGTGGACCATTGCCACAGGCTTGCCTGTAGGCGTCGTCACCATATCAATTTCCGGATACAGTCTCGAGAGAGCCTTTTCCAAAACGATCATGGCGAAGACGGATGTGCCTGCGGATACATTGCCCGTCCGCACGGCAACACTGTTGGTCGCGACCATACCCGTGCCCGCATCGCCTTCAGGCGGGCAGAGCGGAATCCCTGCTGGCAGTCCTCCCGTGGGGTCGAGCAGTTTTGCGCCTTCTTCGGTCAGAACGCCTGCGGCATCTCCCGCGACAAGGACTTTGGGCAGGATGTCCTCGAGTTTCCACGAGATATTTTCCTTTTTGAGCCGTTCATTGAACAGCCCGAGCATGCGCTTATCGTAATCATTGGTCTTGCTGTCTACCGGGAACATGCCCGATGCCTCGCCAACACCCAATACCTTTTGCCCCGTCAGTTTCCAGTGGACATAGCCCGCCAGCGTAGTCTGATGGCTGATGTCTTTGACGTGCGGTTCCTTGTTCAATATCGCCTGATAGAGGTGAGCAATGCTCCAACGCTGGGGGATATTGAATTGGAACAGTTCAGTGAGTTGCTCCGAAGCCTGTCCAGTGATGGTGTTGCGCCATGTACGAAACGGGACGAGCTGCTTTCCGTCCTTATCGAATGCCATATAGCCGTGCATCATGGCGCTGAATCCGATGGCGCCAATGGTCACGAGCGGGGTGTTGTACTTCTCAAGGAACTCTTTGCTGAGATTCCGATAGCTTTCCTGCAAGCCCGTCCAAACATCTTCGAGGCTGTATGTCCAGATACCGTTTTCATGCCGGTTTTCCCACTCATGGCTTCCCGATGCGATCGGCTTATGATCCTCGCCGATCAATACCGCCTTGATGCGAGTCGAGCCGAACTCGATGCCGAGGACAGTCTTTCCGCTTTCAATTGCTTTTTGGATATTCGCCATATCACACCTCAATGATAATTTTCAAGCCTTCGCGCCGCTCCGCCGCACGAAACGCCTCACTCGCTTGCGTCAACGGAAAACGATGCGTAACGATCGAACGCACGTCCACCAGTCTTCGTGTGACTAAATCAATCGCACGCGGGTACGTATGCTTCATGCGCCGCACCAGCTTGATGGTCAATCCCTTGCGCCTCGCCATGCCTGCTGAGAACGATGTCTTATCGTCCGCCGGGATGCCGGCGAGAATTACTTTTCCTCCGGGGATAGCGGCGGCGAACGCATCGTCCACTGCTCCCTGTTCCCCGGCTGCTTCAAACGCTATATCCACGCCGCGCCCCCCGGTCGCCGTCAGGATCGGACTCACATCGGGCGTGCCATCCGTTATCATTGAGCGGTCTGCCCCGAGCGACCGGGCTGCGTCCACGCGGTGGGGGAATTTATCCGTCGCGACGATGTTCACCGCGCCTGAGAGCCGTGCCAGTTGAAGGATGAGCAGCCCGATCGGTCCGCAGCCGAACACCCCGACCGTCATCCCTGGCTTGAGATGAGCCAGGTCAACCGCGTGGATCGCCACGCCCAGCGGCTCCAGCATGACGCCGTCGTCAAATGACAGGGCATCGGGCAGCGCGAACAGGCATTGCTCATCCCACGCCATGAATTCGCGAAGCGCCCCGTCAGTCTTATCATGTCCAGCAAATATCACCTGCGGGCACAGGTTGGGGTTCCCTTTGACACACCACTCGCATTTCCTGCAGGGGATTGCCGGGTCCACTGCCACGCGCCGGCCGTCCTCCAATTCCCCGGCAAACTCATGACCCAACACCAGCGGATGCTCCAATACGGCATCGCCGATCCCGCCCTCGGAGAACCAGTGCAGGTCCGAGCCGCACACTCCGACCGCTTTTACATGCACCCGTTGCTCACCCGGCTTAGGTACAGGCAGGGCTTCATCGTGCATCTGGATGTTTCCAGGGGCATGGAGTCGGACAGACTTCACGTAATAATTGCCTCAACGTTACTTGTCGGAGATATCCAACACGTAGTTTTTATAAGTGCGCGGCTTGTTGGATTCCACGCTAAGAAGAATGTAGAATCCCTGCCCGTCCGTGGGGACCGATGCGTCGGTCGTCCAGGTGACGTTTTCCTTGGCAGGCGTGATGGGGATGGGAGCCATGTCGATCGTTTCATAAACACCATATATGATACCATCGGTGCCGATTACGGGTGGTATGCCGATATGGGTTTTTAGTGGAAACTTGGTGGGGTTGAAGTTTTGCCAGGTGAATTGAAAACCGGTATCCGTTCTTAGCGTGTCGAGCAGGGTAATCACATTCTCGCTCAGGCCGGTGATGGGGGTGCTCGAATCCAGGATCAGACCATCCACGGGGGAAGCGACGGGATAGGTCAGGTCTGTTGCCACCTGGTCTAAATCCAGTTCCAGAGTCCCCTCGGTCTGATTCGCTTCCGGGGCGTAATCATCCAGTATTCCGCCGAAGCTCTCGTAGTCGATACTTAGTTTGGAACCGGCTGCCGCAACGGCTCCTTTGCACTCTACATAAAGAGGCTGGGTCTTTGTTTCGTCGTTCTCTTCAACGGTGTAGCCTCTCACTTGAAAGCCGGGAGCCAGTCTGTGACCGCCGGTCCCTACGACAACCGTTTCGCAGGATGTTGATTTCCCATCACTGGAGGTAAGAGAAGCCGGCTTGCCCTCCAACGCGCGCATTGTGCTCCAGTCCCCCGTATCGTTCCGGATTGCCAATTCGATGCGCAGATCACCCGCCTCCGATGTGCCTACTTGGGTGACAGCTCCGGTCCATACCCCTGATTCGCCCCCCGACCCTGTACCTCCTGACGGCTCCAGGTCATCAGGCAGCACGATGTAAACACAGGCAGTAGTCAGAAAGGTACACGCCAGTAGTATTAAATTAATTAGCTTTTTCAATTTCATTCTTCCCTCTCTTTGATGGAAGATTTAGTTGTGTATCGCTTTAGCCATGTTTCCCGATGAAGAGATACAACCGTGCCGGGAATTTTCCCAGATCATGGCGCGAAATTCGGCAGCAACGGCCTGATGCTCGCGAGGGCAAAGGCGTAATCCGGAGGCATGGCTGTGGTACCGTCCACGCCCGTAGCGGATTTCTCCTGGCCTTCGTAGGAGACAACAATGTAGTGCGCGAAGCACTGCCGGCATGGATTCAGGTAGGTGCTGTAGATCTCGTCCGTGAACCACTTGTGTTCCACGCTGATGGCGGTCAGCAGGTTCTCCACTTCTTCCGGGGGAACCTGTTTTTCCATATCCGTTACGCCATTGTTGGCTATGATCCGCCCATCGGGGTAAATGGCGAACAACTCATCCACACATTGAGGACCGGCAGTCCGATGGTAGACGATCGCAGCGCCTTTCTGGACAAGTTCTTCAGCTTCCGCCTCGCGGAACGGCTTGACATTGCAGTTGGTATTTTCAATTGTGGTTTCAGGTGATGCCGGCGCGAAGCGGGCATAGGTGAAGATCACAGCCAGCGCCAGCACAGACAGCAGGCCGAATCCGATGGCGAACCTCTGCCATTTTCGCCGGGATGCGAACAAAGCCTGTTCGGACTGGGCACCTTTTCGCCTGCTTTTTCGGTTAGCCAGGATGGTCTGCACACCGATGAAGGTGAGTGTCAGTACGCCGATGACGATCTTGGTCCACCAGGAGGAGAGCGAGCCGATGAATTGGATCAACACCTGGGTGACCGCGAGCACCATCACCCCAAAGAAAGTACCGAACACATAACCAGCCCCGCCGGTCAGCATCGTTCCACCCATCACGACAGAAGCAATGACATCCAGTTCAAAACCGGGTGCATACGAACCGTGGCCGGAAAAAACAAAAAGACTCAAAGCGAGACCTGCCAATGCTGAGCAGAATCCGTTAAAAGTGTAGACCAGCATTTTGGTCCTGTTCACCGGCAGACCCATTAATCGGGCGGATTGTTCGTTCCGCCCTTCGTTACCTCCAATGGCATATACGGTGCGGCCGAAGCGGGTGAAATGGGCGATATAGATGGCGACAGCGAATAAGATAAATCCGACCACCACCGGGATGGTGATGTAGGGCGGCGGGGTTCCCTGGCTGACTGCATATTCCATAAAGCCGGGGATCAGGATCTTGGTCTTGCCGAGTATTTGAAACACGCTGTTGTTGATGGTTACGGCGTCGTCGCTGATGAAGAAGCACATCCCTCTAGCGAACCACATGCCCGCCAGGGTTGCAATGAACGGTTGGACCTTGAGATAGGTAATAAAACCGCCCATGATCGCGCCTAATGTCATGCCCATCGCCAGCATGAGCAGGATGACCCCCCAGGGGTTCCATCCTTCGCGAAGCAGAACCGCTGACGACACCGTGGTCAGTGCGACAACGCCGCTCACCGAGAGGTCGATACCTCCTGTGAGAATGACGAAGGTCATGCCGACAGCGCTGATCAGGAGATAGGAACTGTTGCGGAACAGGTTAAAAAAGACCTGCGGATTCCGCATACCCACGAAGAAGTATGCCCCGATGGCATAAGCGGCCAGTGCCAGAAAGGCCGTTGCCCAGAGCGGGATGAACTTACGATTGCTGTAAAGGAATTTGCCGATGATCTGCTTCATGGTTACACCCTGCTTTTTGGCGAGCCGATCCATGCGACAAACCCACGGACTTGCCTGGAATACAGCATGATGACGAAAATCACCACGATAGCCTTGATGGCCTGAAGGGCGAATGCCGGGACGCCGATCGCATACATGGACTGGGTGATTGCCTGCATTACCAGGGCGCCGACCATGCTGGCCAGCAAAGAGAAACGCCCTCCTGCCATGGATGTCCCACCGATCACCACGGCCAGAATGGCATCCAGTTCGGTAGTGAGACCGATGCTATTGGCATCCGATGTTTTGATGTTCGAACTGGCAACCAGCCCTGCGATCCCGGCACATAAACCGCAAAATGTGTAGACCAGGAATTTAATTTTCTTTTCGTCAATGCCGCTGAAGAAACTGGAACGGAAATTGATACCCACTGATTCAATGAACATTCCGATGGCGGTCTTGCGAGTCATGATCCAGGTAAAGGTGAACACAATAGCGACGATATACAACGAAAACGGCAAGACAACCCAGCCCTGCCCCAGGAACATATATGGCTTGTAGGTAATTTGGACTCTGAGCCCGTTGGTGATCAACTGTGCAATCCCGCGACCGGCGATCATCAGGATCAACGTAGCCACCATGGGTTGAATCCTCATGTAGGCAACTAGCATTCCGTTCCACATTCCGCAGAGGATAGCCACAACCAGTGCTGAAATAATTACCACCCAAAGCGGTTGGAAGGTGTAGTTGGGGTCGGTAACGAAAAAGACTTCGTTCTTCAGGGCAGATGGATTCATCAGTATTCCGGCAACCGAAGCCGCAATCGCCATGACGGCACCTACGGATAGGTCCACCCCGGCGGTCGCGATAACCAGAGTCATGCCAATAGCCAGCAGCATAACGGTCGAACCATTTCGGAAAATGTCGATCAGGCTTCCATGCAGATTCCCGTCTCTGTTTTCGATGGAAAAAAAGCCCGGGATAAAAATAAAATCGAAGAGTAGTATGAGCAATAATGCGAGGACCGGGAAAAAGAGCCGGCTCTCTGTGATGTTTTTCCATTTGAAAGATTTGAAAAGGTTTTTCATGATTCGCTCCCTGCAATTGCGTGGATGATTGTTTTCTCATCCACCTCACCAGCGAATTCGGCCACTTTCTCACGCTCGCGCAGCACTACAACGCGATGGCTGGTTCGCAGCACTTCTTCCAGTTCGGAGGAGATGAAAACACAGGCCTTGCCCTCTTCGGCGAGCGAGAGCACCAGTTTCTGAATTTCGGCTTTGGTGCCTACATCAATGCCGCGGGTGGGTTCGTCAAGTATCAGAACCGAGGGATTGGTCGCCAGCCATCGTGCGAGAATCACTTTTTGTTGATTACCGCCGCTCAGGTTCTTCACCAATTGATCAGCTGTGGGCGTGGCGATATTCAGCAATTTGATGTACTTGTTTGCAATTTCATACTGGTCTTGAAAACTCATGTATTTGAACCAGCCCTGGCTTGCCTGTGCTGCAAGAATAATATTTTCCCTGACAGTCAAATCATCAACGATCCCCGCCGCCTTTCGGTCCTCCGGACAGAGAGCTACACCGCGCCTGATCGATCCAAGCGGGGAGTGATCCACGATCACAATACCGTTCAGGGTGACAGAGCCGGTATCGGCTTTTTCGACCCCGAACAGGATGCTGGCGGCTTCGGTGCGACCTGATCCCAGCAGCCCTGCTAGACCGACCACCTCTCCGGCATGCAAATCCAAATCAAAGGGGTTGATGGCGCCAGTAAGACCAAAACCCCTTGCCTTCAGCAAAGCGTCACTCTTGATGTGTTTGCTGCTCTCCAGTTTTATTTTTGACATCTCTTCAAACTCGGCCAGGCTGCGGCCGATCATGTTCGTGATCAACCCCACGCGGGTGATCGATGCCGTATCATACGTCCCTACCAATTTACCGTTTCGCAGGACAGTGATCCTGTCCGAAATTTCGAAGACCTGCCCAATAAAATGAGTGATGAAAATAATACCGACACCCCCATTCTTGAGCTTCCTCATTACTTTAAATAACTGCTCTGTTTCATTAACATCCAGGCTGGATGTCGGTTCATCCAGGATCAGGATTTTTGCTGTCGAGACATAAAGCGCTCGTGCGATCGCCACCATCTGCTGGATGGCAACCGTATACGTGCCTAACGGTTGAGTGACATCGATGTCGACGCCCAGCAGTTGCTGCAAGGTATCCTTGGCCAGCGCATTCATCTTTGCCCAATCGATCCGCCCGAACTTATGGGGTTCATAACCAAGGATGATGTTCTCCGCAACGGTCAGGTTGGGGCACAGGTTGATCTCCTGGTAAACCGTACTGATCCCCAGGGCTTGGGCATGTTGCGGAGATTTAGCCTGGATCTCCCGGCCTTCGAGCAAGACCCTGCCAGAATCAGGTTTATCTACTCCGGTCAGTACTTTCATCAAGGTGGATTTCCCGGCGCCGTTTTCTCCCACCAGGCAGAGAATCTCGCCCTTTTTAAGCGTCAAGCTGACGTCATCGAGTGCTTGCACGCCCGGAAATTCTTTGCTGATACCTTCCATGACAAGTAGGTTCTGATCTGGTTCAGACATGTCGGCCTGCCTTTACTAATTATTTTTTTAATGAATGGGAAGCGATGACAAACGTCGCTTCCCATTCGATTATTTTACACCCTTCTGGTCTGCCATTTTCGAAAGGTCAGCAGATCGGAGGCTCCATTCTAGTACTTGCGGCCGGCTGCAACTTCCTTCAGATTCTCATCGGTCATGTAGAATTCGCTTTCCTGCGAAGGAATCCACTTGGGCAGGGTCTCGCCGTTCAGGGCAGCGAGGGCGGCTTCATAGACCTGCGGGGCAAGCAGCGGGTTGCACTCAATGGCGCCGTTCAGCGTGCCGTCCAACATGGCCTGGAAAGCTCCAGATGTGGCGTCAACAGAGATGATCTTGACGTCCTGGGCGGGTACGAGGCCGGCTTCCTTGAGGGCTTCGATTGCGCCGAAAGCCATTTCGTCATTCTGACCGAAGATACCCTGGACATCCTTGCTCTGCTTGAGCCAGGCTTCTGTAACTTCCTTGCCTTCCTTGATGCTCCAGTTGGCCGTCTGGCTGTTGGTGATGGTGATACCGCACTTCTCTGCGGTTTCGCGGAAACCCGTGCCGCGGTCGATGGCAGGGGCTGCACCTACATTGCCAACCAGCTCCCAGACGTTCTTACTCGGGCTGTCTTTGAGCAGTTCACACATCGCTAAACCAGCTTTGCGTCCTTCTTCAACAAAGTCAGCACCAATGAAGGTGACGTATTTATCTTCATTGCCATCAATACGGCGATCTGAAAGAATGACCGGCTTGCCTGCAGCCTGAGCATCTTTGAGGACCTGATCCCAGCCGGTTACTTCGAGCGGGGACATAACGATCACGTCCACTTCGGGATCCTGAATGAATTGCTGGAAACCTGCAACCTGTTTAGCGAGATCGTTCTGGGAATCATAAAATTTGAGATTCAGACCTAACTGTTCAGCCGTTTCCTTGAAGGATGCAGTGTTCGCTGCGCGCCAGCCGCCTTCAGACCCTGTCTGCAGGAAACCGACGGTCATGTCGGGGTAGGTCCAGACCTTTTGAGGTTCAGGAGTTGGTGCCGCCGGTGCACAGGCAGCCAGGAAAAGGGATGCAACTACGACCAGAAACAAAACTTTCTTAATCATTTTTCTCTCCTTGGTAGGTGTCGGATGAAACGTTGGCGTTATAATCAGGAACGGACAGGCTGCCATAGGAAACTAAGGCGACCTTGTTCGGGAGCGTACACCTCAGACGCCAATCTCGCGGTGTGCGCTTCCTTCTTTGGCACCAAGTGAATTTTGTATTGCTTCACCTCCTTTATCCTGATTTTTCATCAGGACATACATATTTTATAAGGGTGAGCATCCTATACAAGGTACTTCGTCAGTTATAATCCAACTACAGAATACAACAATGCAAAACGGAATTCCATGTTATCTTCTTGGAAAGAAGTTGATTTTTCCATTGTTCGGCCAAAATAAAATTCATCACCCGTACGGGTGATGAATTTTATTTGAAATGAGTTAATTTTCCTTTGTCGATCACGGATTATCGTTATCTCAGTATTTACGATACGGCAACATCTCAAGAGCATCCTCTGGGAAGAAAATGGATTCGATGGATGGAACCCACTTGGGGACGGGCTCGCCATTCACGACCTTCAATGCCAGCTCGAAGAATTGCGGACCCAACAAGGGATTGCACTCCACTGTGGCGTTCAGCTTCCCGGCGATCATCGCTTCGAACGCCCCCCGGGCTGCGTCCACCGAAACGATTTTTATATCCACTCCGGGCTTGAGTCCGTACTCCTCGATGGCCTGGATCGCACCCAGCGCCATATCATCGTTGTGGGCATAGACGGCTGTGATTTGCGTGCCATGTTTTTTCAGCAATTCCGCCATGACCTCCTTGCCCCTTGCACGGGTAAAATCGCCGGATTGAGAATTGATGATTTGCATTCCGGGGTAATCGGCGATTACTTCTCGAAAACCTGTATATCGATCATTTGCCGGGGCGGAACCGATCGTGCCTACCAATTCAACGATATTCGCTTTTCCCTCGACCAAGTTCACCATCACTCGAGCCGCATTTCGTCCCTCCTCAAGGAAATCCGAGCCCAGATAGGACACGTAGAGGTCATCCTTCACAGCGGCGCGCCGGTCCACAAGAATGATGGGGATTCCGGCATCCTTGGCTTCTTGAAAAACCTCATCCCATCCTGTTTCAACGATGGGCGAGATCCCGATAATATCCACTTTTTGGACTATAAATTTGCGCACCGCCTCAATCTGATTATCCTGTTTTTGCTGGGCATCAGAGAAGAGCAGTTCCACGCCTAATTCATCGGCCGTTTCCTTTATGGAAATGGTATTCGCAGCGCGCCACTCGCTTTCAGAACCTATTTGTGCATAGCCGACGACGATCTCCTCGTAGCCTTTCCGGGGTTTGAGCTCCAGGTCTGATGCGGGCTGCGTGGCGGAGGCAGGCGCAGGTTGTTGCAAACAACCGGCAAGTCCAAGAATGAATGCAAAAAAGGCAGATAAAAGTAATAGGCGTGAAGTATTCATCCGATGATTACCTTTTCCTGTCCGGTGATCAATTCATCCCGCGCAGCTTTCTCCATTTTGGCTGGAATTACCAGAGTGACCAGGGTGCCGGTGCTGTATTCGCTCTCGATGGTCAGGCCATACGGCTTTCCGTAATACAATCTGATACGGTTGTTAACGTTGCCAATCCCGTAGCCGCTTTCCATTCTAATCTCACCCGAGTCGTCTTCCAGTTCGCTGCGGAGTTGGGCAAGTTTTTGGGGTGTGAACCCAATGCCGTCATCCTCCACTTCAAGCATTATCTCACCTGGATTTTTCCGCCTGGCACGTATGCTGATCGTGCCGCCCTGTCTTTTGTTCTTGATACCGTGATAGAGGGCGTTTTCCACCAACGGCTGGAGGATTAATTTCAGGATCGTGTTCTCAGTCACATCCTCATCGATGTCGATCTTGAAATCAAGGATGTCGTGGTAGCGCATCTTTTGAATTATCAGGTAACTTCTGATGCGCTCGACCTCTTCGCCGATGGTGATCCAGTCCATGCCTTTGCTGAGACTGATCCGAAAGAAACTCGATAGGGCAGTGACGATCTTGATGACCTGGTCTGTCTTTTTGGATTCGGCCATCCAGATAATCGTATCGAGGGTGTTGTAAAGAAAATGCGGATTGATCTGGGCCTGGAGCGCACGCAGTTCCGCCTTTTTGAGATTCTCGTGCTCCTTGATTTTTGAATCCAGCAACTCTTTAATCTTGCCGATCATGATGTTGAAACTCATCCCCAGCTCCGTGATTTCATCCACGTTATCGCTGGTCATCAAAGCCTGCAGGTCGTTCTTGGTGATGGTGGTGGTCACGTCGTGCAGTTTTTTGATGGGTGTATAGATACTCTTGGACAGGCTCCACGCAGCGACAATCGCAAAACCCACAGCGCTCATGATCAGAACGATGGAAAGGATTTGCCAGCGTGTGAAACTTTCACGCATCACCTGGTATTGTCCCTCCGTGCGATTCACCTCGTAAAGCACATAGTTCTGGACAGCCTCCTCCATCACGGAAGTAGCGAAGCGGATCTTTTCGAGCACGGCTTCGTTCTCTGAGGCTGTGCTGTTCTGGGTAATCTGACCGCCCATCTCGTTGACATATTCTCTCAAGGTTTGTAATGTTCGCAAGATCAGGTCCAGCTTCACCTTGGCAGGCTGCGAATCAGTGTTTTCCATCATCCAGCGAACTTTGGCATCCACATTATCGATGGTTTTGTACTGCTGACCTTCGGAAAATGCTATCTTCCCCGCCACGATTTTCCACATCTCATTGTCAATATCAGGTTTGACGCTGCCACTGATGCTGTTGGCAGTGGTGATGTTGGTGATGATGGCATCATACTGGCGGCTATAGCTCAGCATTTGCACCATCGAGACGATGTTCGTTACCCCCATTAAAAAGATCACAACGCAAAGTGACACTAATATTTTTGTGCGAATGGAAAGATTGATGCCCGCAAAAAAATCGGCAAGCCGTCCCACGTGCTTGAGCGGGAACCTGCTCGTCGAACTTGCCTGTTTACTGATCCTGGCAAGGAGTTGCCTAACGCCAGGCGCTATTGTTTTTTGAGCCATGCAGCTCTCCTGAAAGGCAACTAAATCTGCGAACGAAATTCGCTCGGTGTAAGGCCGGTGTGTTTCTTGAACACGGAACTGAAATAATGGGGATCGTTATATCCAACCTGATAAGCGATTTCTGCCGACCGCAAACCTGTCATGCGCAACAGTTCCTTTGCTTTCGTGATGCGAATATCCGTCAAATACTCCTTGAACGTGTGGCCTGTCTCCTGACCGAACACCACGCTAAAATGACTAACACTGAGATTTGCCCGGGCGGCTACATCATTAAGAGAGAGATCGTGGTCTGCATAATGCTGTTCCAAATAGTCCTTCGTCTGGCGTATCAGGGCTTGGTACTGCCCCTTGGGTTGATTATCCCGAAAGACCAGCGCAGCGGTTACAATCTTGCCTGCCTGCTCCCGCAACTGCTCGATTGTCTTGATATTTGACATGATGATCTCCATTGAATTCAACTCCGGAATCACCTGGTCAACATCCCCTCCCAGTTCGTTAACAAGCTTAACCACGGCAAGGACCACATCCGTAAAGATATAATTCTTGATCAGGTTCGATCTTAGCGCCTTCTCGCCTAATGGTCTGATATATTCATGGAAAAACTCGTCGAATCCATCTTTCGTGCCGCTGTGAAGATAGTTATCGACTGCTGATTTATCCAGTTTGAGTAATTCAGCCTGTTCGAAGGAATAATTCGATCCCCCATCTTCGCCGGTTGAGTTCTGGATACTTTCCAATGCCTCGACAAACGACTGGCAGATGTCCGTAGTCTGGTTTTTGATCGCCCCTTTCCCGATCGTGAGCTTATAGCGCGTTTTATCGACCTCCCGCCGGATCTCCTCCAGAAGAGAGTGGCATTCCTCCTCGAGATGTTCGGGTGTGTTCCCCTTCATGATCAGAATCAGGTCCTCCCAATTCCTTTGTAAAGTAAATGCATCCGGGTTCTTTTCGATCAATCCCATCACCGCATTTTGGATCTGCTGGTATTCTTCATGCTCATAGTGCTCTGTGCAATCGCTCAGTTCGATTTTTAAAGTCGCAACTAAATAATGCCTGGCAACCAGGTCGAGTCCCAACAAGTGACCTGTATATAAAGCTTCCTGTTGTGAGATCGCCCCGACGATTAATTTAAACAACAGCCTTTCGTAAAGCGATGCATGGTTTTCTTCAACCTGCTCGTGAAGTATTTTTAAGTTGTTTTGTTCTTCCTTTTCCCGATTTAACTGAATAGCCAACCTCTGCATGGCATTTTGAAGAACCTGGACAGTGATTGGCTTAAGAAGGTAATCGGTAACCCCGAGTTTGATCGCTTGTTGGGCATATTCGAATTCATCGTGGCCGCTCAGGATGATGATTTTTACCCATGGCATGCGTTCTCGTATGATCTTGCTCAACTGCAAGCCGTCCATGAAGGGCATTTTTATGTCGGTGATTAGAACATCGGGCTGAGTTGTGCGCAACAACGGCAAGGCCATCTCACCGTCAGCGGCTTCACCACAGAACTCGAATCCACTGGCCCGCCAGTCCACATTATCGCGAATCCCTTCGCGGGTTACCGCTTCATCTTCGACAAAAAACACTTTATAGGGCATCTCAGCTGACCTTCGTCATAAGTCATTTTACACCCATTCACTTTCGCCACAATTAGCCTGCAAGCTGCCCGCCTGGGTGGGATCTTTTCGCGGTTGTTGGTTGTGTAGTGAATAAATCTAAACTGCTCGGGACACGATAGTTCAGTGACTTCACACCGTAGGCTTTTCACAGGACAGGAGGGTGGAGAATGAAGGAAAAGCAAGGATTCGCGGCTGCAGGTGGATTGGGCACAGGGCGGTTTCGTGGTGTTGCTTTAAATTACCCGCCCATGTAATCAAATCGAGTACATGGGCAGGCTGCTTTTATTCATTGGCATGAAAAACAATGGGAAGGTTAATATCTGAGGGCGTCTTGTTGACCCGGTTGCGTTTCTACCTACCTCCGGCACCGCCCAGATAATTCCGTGACGCAAATCTTAACAAAAGTCAAGAACCAAATTTCTCATGACCCGTAAAAACTCATCGCTCCAGGTCATAAATCAACCAGGGTACCAAACCATCCGGGGGTCACCCGGCGCTCTCACGTAATCCCAGGCCAAATCAATCAGTTTTTTCATATCATAAGCAGGTCGCCAACCTAATAGAAACTTAGCTTTGTTATTGTCCAGCCAGGTGGAGTGATATTGTGTCTTGATTTCCACATTGGGTAAACCACGGCTGGCTGTTAAATACCTGCCTACCTCCCCATAATCGACAGGTTCATCCATGCTGATGTTGAAAAGATGCTGCCGCGCTTTTGGATTGTCAAGCGACAGTAAAATGGCACTCACCAGATCATCCACATGAACGAAGTTGCGTTTTACTGGCTGACCATCCTGGTCCAACATAACCGGAATTGTATTCTTGCGCCTATATTCATCCGCCAGTTGAGGACCGACCAAATCCCGCCAGCGCGGTCCACCGAAGACATCTTCGCCGAAGGAAAGCTGATACTTGAAATCATCCTTCTCCATGATCCATGGCGCGCGCAGGCAGCAGCCATTGAGATCGTATTGAATGTAGTATTGCTCCAGCATCACTTCTTCAAGCACTTTCGACAGTGCGTAACAACCGGGATAAGCGGAATGTTTTTGCACCTCGGTCACCGGCACTGGATGAGGATAGATAAAATGTCCCATCCCGGCATCACCGCCAATTAAAATGAATTGCTGAAAGGTCGAGCTGGTACGGCACGATTCAAGCAGCCAAAACAATCCTTTTACAGCCACATCCATGATCTGGTCGGGAGTCTCTTTACAAGTTGCCAGATGGACGACGTGCGTCACCCCATCCATCGCTTGTTCCACCACATCGCGATGTTCGATCGAGCCGTAAATGTTTTGTATTCGAGAGTGAGCGTCAAGTTTACGGTTGTGGATTAAAGCTCGAACCTTGAAGGAATCATATTGGGGTTCCGCCAGCAACCTCTCAATAAATGCCCTGCCTACCTTCCCTGCGGCACCTGTAACAAGAATAGTATTTGCATTGGACATGTATGTGCCTCAATTAATTATTTTCAGCGGATATAAATACCCGGTCAATAATAAACCCATCTACAGTGTTGATGCTAAAAAATCCCTTAAAACTTGAACAACCAATTTGTGATCCTCTTCCTGAGCAAGGCCGGAGACCGTGATCGTGCCAATCACGCCAACATCCTTCACGATAACGGGGAAACAACCTCCATGAGGAGCGTACTGACTTTCAGATATCAAATAGGCCTGCTCTATGGTTTTACCTTTGCTCTTTAGAAGCTGCCCCATGTAATAGGAACTATGGCCAAACCGGTATACAAGGCGGACTTTTCGTTTGATCCATTCATCATTATCCGGAGATGTTCCCTGAAGGCTCGCATGAAAAAGCTGGTGGTCACCCCTGGTAATATCCACGGTTACGGGCAGACCTTCACGGATGGAATGCTCAACAATCAGACAGCCGATTTTCCATGCAATGTCTTCGTTAAATGTAGTGAATTGAAGTTCCTGCTCTTCTTGAAGCAGATGTTGCAATAGGTCATCCATGTCCATGCCCTTTTAACGAAAAGGAGCGTCCATTCCTTTGAAGTCAGGACACTCCCAATGTTCCAATATGCTTTCATTACGCTCGTCGCCCTTCAACTGCTCGTCAACGAAAAACCAACTGGCTTTGAGCAACTTAATGTTAGCTGTTACCCATTCTTGTTCTTATTGTAGACATCGAATAAAACTGCCAGAAGAAGCACAACCCCTTTGATCACCTTCTGCCAATCGATCCCGATCCCAAGAATGGACATGCCGTTGTTCATCACGCCGATGACAAAGGCGCCAATCACTGCACCGATAACGGTACCGACACCACCGCTGGCTGATGCGCCTCCGATGAAACAGGCTGCAATAACATCCAACTCCATGCCATCCCCGGCATTGGGCGTGGCACTATTTAAACGGGCTGCAACGATCAGACCTGCCAAAGCAGCGAGGACGCCCATATTGATGAACGTATAATGCAATAAGCGCGGTGTGTTGACACCGGATAGCTTGGTGGCTTTTTCGTTACCGCCCATGGCATAAATACGGCGGCCAATCACCATCTGGTTGGTCATGAATGAATAAAATAAAATCAGTATAAAAACAAGTACAAGCACGTTGGGAAGACCTTTGTAGGATGCCATTAAATAGCAGAGCCCCATGATCGCCGCGGTAATGACAGCATTTTTGATGACGAAAAAGTAGAGTGGTGTGACTTCAAAGCCGTATTTTTGTTGATTTCTTCTTGACCGGAGATCCAGAGCGATTAACAAGACGGAGAGAATCACCCCGATCAAGATGGTAGTAATATGTAAGCCTTCATAATGAAAAACATCCGGGATAAACCCCGAACTAATTCGTTGAAACCCGACAGGGAAAGGTCCTACCGATTCACCCTGAAGCAGCGCGATGGTCAGCCCTCTAAAGATCAACATGCCTCCCAGAGTAACAATGAAGGCTGGGATTTTTAGATAAGCAACCCAGTAGCCTTGAAAAGCGCCGATCGCTGCACCGATCAGCAAGGCGATCACAACGGTCACGACCCAATTCACATCATACCGGACTATCAATACTGCCGAAAGCGCGCCGATCATGGCGACAACCGATCCCACGGACAGGTCAATCCAACCAGAGACGATGATCAACAGCATCCCCAGCGCCATGGTGATGATGTAGCTGTTCTGCAGGACAAGGTTGGTAATGTTGACCGGTCTAAAAAGAACCCCTTCTGTCGCAATCTGGAAGAACAGCATGATCGCGATCAGTGCGATCAACATGCCGTATTGGCGGATATTGTTTTTGAAAAGGGTTGACAGGGTTTTCATTGTTCGATTACCTCTTGTTGCGTCATGATGTATTTCATTACTAATTCCTGGGATGCTTCACTTGCCGTCATTTCACCGACAATTTTGCCGTCGCGCATCACATAAATTCGATCACACATTCCCAGAATTTCCGGCAATTCTGATGAAATCAGGATGATCCCCTTTCCTTCACTGGCCAGGCGGTTAACGATGGTGTATATCTCGTATTTCGCCCCAACGTCGATACCGCGCGTGGGTTCATCCAGAATCAGAATTTCGGGGCTGGCAAACAGCCATTTGCTGAGGACCACTTTTTGTTGATTGCCGCCTGAAAGATTAAGAGCCAGCTGCCGAATGCTGGAACACTTGATGGCAAGGTTTTCCCTGTATTCAGTAACCACCGACATTTCCTTCGGTTCATTTACAACACCGGCATCGGAGATGGCACCCAGATTAGCCAGGGTAATGTTATTCTTGATTTCCTGGATCAGGACCAGACCATAGGCTTTGCGATCTTCAGTTGCATAAGCGATTCCGTTGTTAATGGCCTTATCGATGGTGCTGATGTCTATTTCCTGTCCGAATTTATAGGCCGTGCCGGAAATGCGTGTACCATAGGAGCGTCCAAAAATGCTCATGGCCAGTTCTGTTCTTCCAGCTCCCATTAACCCTGCAAGCCCAACCACCTCACCCTTGCGGACTTTGATATTCACATTATTGCTGACTTTGCGATCTTCATGGATGGGGTGATAGGCATTCCAGTCGCGCACTTCAAAAATAGTTTCACCAATATTCGATTCGCGAGGCGGGAAGCGGTGTTTCAGATCGCGGCCCACCATGCCGCGAATGATCCGGTCCTCTGTAATGACATCTTTCTGGCAATCCAAAGTTTCGATCGTGGCACCATCGCGCAGAATCGTTATGGAATCAGCCACTTTGGAGACATCGCTTAGTTTGTGTGAAATTAGAATCGATGAAATTCCGTTCGCCTTGAATTGGAGCAACAACTCGAGCAGTTTCTCGCTGTCGCTTTCATTGAGCGAAGCAGTGGGTTCATCCAGGATAAGAAGCTGGACTTCCTTTGCAAGTGCCTTGGCGATCTCTACCAACTGCTGCTTACCCACGCCCATATTGGTAATCAAGGTATCCGGCGACTCGTGCAACCCCACTTTTTTCAGTAATTCTTTCGTCTTATAAACCGATTCGTACCAGTTTATTACACCATGGTTGGCGCGCTCATTCCCTAAGAACAGATTTTCAGTGATGGAAAGCAAAGGAATTAGTGCAAGCTCTTGATGAATAATGACAAGTCCTACTTCTTCTAACTCGTGGATATCCCGAAAACGGCATTCTTTGCCTTGGAAATAAATTTCCCCACTGTAAGATCCGTATGGATATACACCGCTTAACACCTTCATCAGGGTTGATTTTCCTGCCCCGTTCTCTCCCACCAGAGCATGGATTTCTCCCTGCCTCACGCTAAAACTTACATTGTCAAGCGCTTTTACGCCAGGGAATGTCTTTGTGATGTTGCGCATTTCCAATATAACATCAGACATGTTCTTCCCATCCTATTTTGTTATGGATTAATAACAGTAAGCCCGTTGGTCTTATTTTATAAGAAATCCCAAAAAAATGATTGCATCAGACACTATAAACGAAAAATTAAGTAGGTGTGTGAGGGCATATGCCCTCACACACCCTGTCAAACACTTATTTCAGATCTTCAGCCTTGATATAGCCGGAATCTACCAATTCTTTCTGGATGTTGTCTTTATAGATGCTGATCGGGATCAGCAAATAGGAAGGCACAACCTTGACGAGGTTGTCATAGGTCGTGGTGTCATTGATCTCAACTGTCTCACCCTTCAGGGCTTGATCAGCCATCTTGGCCGCCTGAGCAGCCAGTACACGAGTATCCTTGAACACGGTGTAGCGCTGTTCGTCGGCGAGGATCGACTTGACGGAAGCAACTTCTGCATCCTGGCCGGTCACAACGGGGCACGGCTGTTCGGGTGTGCAGTATCCAACACCCTTCAGGGAGGAGAGAATACCAATGCTAAGACCATCATAGGGTGAGAGCACGCCATCGATCTTCTTGTCGGTGTAGTAGGCGCTCAAAAGATTGTCCATGCGGGCCTGGGCAGTCGCGGCAAGCCAGCGCAGGGTACCGACTTTGTCCATGCCGGTTTGTCCACTCTGGATGACGATCGTGCCGTCGTCGATGAACGGCTGGATGACGGACATGGCGCCATCATAGAAGTAGAAGGCGTTGGTGTCGTCGGGAGATCCACCGAACAGCTCAACGTTGAAGGGGCCAACGCCAGCGGGGGCTTTTTCGCCGGGTTTCAGGCCGAGGCCTTCGAGAAGCTGGGTGCCTTGGATAACGCCCACGCCGAAGTTATCGAAGGTTGCGTAATAATCGACATTCGGGGTCTTGGTGATCAGGCGGTCGTAGGAAATTACGGTGGCGCCGTTATCTTTTGCCTTCTGGAGAACATCAGAAAGGGTTGTGCCATCGATGGCTGCAATAACGAGAACCTTGGCACCCTTGGTGACCATGTTTTCGATCTGGGCCAGCTGGTTGGGGATGTCATTGTCAGCAAATTGCAGGTCGGTTTCGTAGCCCATGGCTTCGAATTCCTTGACCATGCTCTCGCCATCAGAGATCCAGCGGGTTGAGCTCTTGGTCGGCATGGAGATACCAACTAACAACTTTTCTGCAGGGGCTGCAGGGGCTTCGGTCGCGTCAGCAGCGGGGGCTTCGGTCGCAGCGGGGGTGCCGCAGGCAGCGAGAACGAGAGAGGCTAACATTAAAACAGCCAGCAGGTTGTAAAGAACTTTCTTAGACATTTTCTTCTCCTAATAGAGTAGTGATACTTTGATGTGTTGGCGTATTGAAAAAGCAATTCAGAGCAACTGTGAAGCTGTGATGGAACAGTCTTACCTGGGACATGCACCTCAGACGCCAATGTGCCGGGGTGCGCTTCCTTCTTATTATGATCCTTTCGCATCACCTCCTTATGAATACCTTCTCCAGCATATCGTAATTATGGGAGAACTGGATTAATACCTATTTCTGATTTTTCACGAATACCAAGTGTTGGTGGCGTGAGACCCGATTGTACTATAAGAGGTGGCATTACTGCCAAGAAATTGGAGTATTTTTGTCTCTTCTCACCCTTGTTGCACTGGAATCGAGAAGAATTGTTTAAAGTGCAGTTTTAGGCGTAAATTCTGCTTTTTGGGGAAAATAAACTCACCCACGAGTTGTTACTTTAGGCGAAGAGCTTTAAGCCGCTGTCATCGATGAGGCAAATACCCGGGGTGTGGATGGTTATCTCTCACTATTAGCCCGCGCGGGCACTGGATTCAATACTTCTAATATTCAGCCGCAATTTCACTTAAGCTCAGCCTTGAAAGCTTCCACCGTTTTCTCCACTGCCGAATCGTCGATCCAGTAATGCGTAACCAGGCGAAAACGGCGTGGACCTGTGGAGTGGACGAGGATGCCATGCTCTTTCATTTTTTGCTCGATCTGCTCAACGGTCAAACCTACTGAATCAGACAACGAGAAGAAAACCATGTTTGTGGCGGGCATTCCATCCAGCATTATTTGGGGGAGGCTGCCCAAGCCCTCAGCCAGGGTCCGGGCACGGGCGTGGTCCTCGCCCAGACGGTCGACCATTTTGTTCAGCGCGACGATTCCCGCCGCGGCGATAATGCCACCCTGACGCATCCCTCCGCCAAGATGCTTGCGAATTTTCCTGGCTTTCGCAATGAACTCACTCGACCCGCACAGGACCGACCCGACCGGAGCGCACAGCCCCTTGGAGAGACAAAATGTGACCGAATCAACAGGAGCGGTCAGCTGCCTCGCTTCCAGTTTCTGCGCTGCGGCAGCGTTGAAGAGGCGCGCTCCATCCATGTGGACCACCAACCCGCGAGCATGGGCGAAGTCTCCCAGTTTTTGCAGATATTCCGGGGACTGCCACGTGCCGCCGCAGCGATTGTGGGTGTTCTCGATCTCGATCAGGCGCGAGACCGGCTGGTGATCGTCCTCCGCATCCCGGAGGTTGGATTCGACCTCATCGAGGGGAAGTGAGCCATCGGCATTCTCGTTGATCTGGGAGGAGTGGATGCCGCCCAGCGTAGAAATCCCGCCTCCCTCAAAGAGGAAGGTGTGCGATTGTTTCCCCATAATCACCTCATCCCCGCGGGTGCAGTGGGAGAGGATGGCCGTTAGGTTACCCATCGTACCGGAAGTGACGAACAGCCCGGCCTGCTTGCCCACTTTTTCAGCGGCAAGCTCCTGAAGCTGATTAATGGTCGGATCATCCCCAAAAACATCATCTCCGACAGGAGCTTTAGACATTGCTTCGCGCATCTCAGGTGTCGGGTGGGTGACGGTGTCAGAACGAAGGTCGATGATTTGCATGATCAAGATCCTTTGATGGAATTATCGATGGTGCACCTTCTATGATAATTCCGAAATGAATTTACCGAAACAGTGCCGAAAAGCCCCCTGCTTAAGCAGTGGGGATACAAGGCGCACATCCTTGCAAGAAGCTAGGACATCGTTGTAAAATAGAACACATGAGCTATGCGGTGAAAACTTTCAAGTATCGCCTCAAGCCTTCCAAGAGCCAACGAACTAAACTCAATCGGACGCTGGACCTTTGTCGTTGGGTATTCAATGAGACGCTGGCCACTCGCAAAAACACCTGGGAGCAGGAAAAGAAAACCCTTTCGCTGTACGACACGAATAAACGGCTCCCGTTCTGGAAGGCTGAACATCCCGAATTGGTGAGTGTCCATTCCCAGGTTTTGCAGAATGTTCAGGAGCGAGTGGATCTGGCTTTCAAGGCTTTCTTTCGCAGAGTGAAGGCAGGCGAAAAGCCAGGCTACCCGCGTTTTCGGGGATACGGTCGGTACGCGAGCTTCACTTTCAAGCAGTCTGGTTTCGAATTGCTCCCTGCGGGCAAGGGTCTGCTCATTTCCAAAATTGGCGCAGTGAGGATCGTCCTGCATCGTCCCATCGAGGGCAGGGTCAAGACACTCACCGTTCAGAGGGATGCTGTGGGCAATTGGTATGCCTGCTTCGCCTGTGAAGTGGATCCCGAACCCCTGCCCTACAATGAAGTGGCAGTCGGGGTGGACGTAGGACTTGAAAGTTTTGCCACGCTCTCCAATGGGATGAAGATTGAAAATCCACGCTTCTTTCGTCATGATGAGAAAGAGCTGGCGAAGGTGCAGCGTCTTCTCTCGAAGGCTGAAAAAGGAACACCCGAACGAGCAAAACGGCGCAAGGCAGTTCAGCATGTCCACCAGCGCATTGCCAACAGGCGCAAAGACTTTGCCCATAAGGTTAGCCGGGAATGGGTAGGCAGTTTCGGCATGATCGCATTTGAAAAATTGCACGTCAGGAACATGCTTCAAAACCATTGTTTGGCAAAAAGCATCGCGGATGCAGCCTGGAACCAACTGATAACGTACACCACGTACAAAGCTGAGAACGCTGGTCGTCGTGTCGTATCGGTTGATCCACGCAACACATCCAGGATGTGCTCTTGCTGTGGAACGATGGTTGAGAAGTCTTTGTCCGTCCGGGTGCATCAATGTCCTGTGTGTGGTCTCGTCATGGATCGGGACGAAAACGCATCCCATAATATTTTGAGACTTGGGCTGAAGTCTCTGGGCTATGCCCTGGAAGCCCCCGCATTGATGCGTGGGGAGTAGTCACAGGCTGCCTATTTTGTTGAAGCTTGTCCTCAGCGCCGGATACAAATCCCGGTAAAGCTCATAGACCTTGCGATACACCTCGACTTGCTGCGATGCCGGGGATGCCGACCCGGTAACTAGGATCGCTGCATCGCAGGCGGATTCGACATCTGCCCATCGTCCTGCGCCAACGCCTGCAAGCAGTGCCGCACCATACGCCGCGCCTTCAGTCGTGTTGACGGTGACCAGCTCCGCGTCGAAGACGTCTGCCAGGACCTGACGCCACAGGGCAGAGCGTGCCCCGCCACCCGAAACGCGAACCTGTTCGATCCTTGCCAGGCCGGCGGACTTCATCAGCTCGAACGAATCCTTCAGCCCAAAAGCAACGCCCTCCAAAACTGCGCGGGTGCAGTGCGCCATGCCGTGACGGACTGTCAGACCGACGAAAGCGCCGCGTGCGAGCGGGTCGGGGTGAGGAGTCCGCTCACCGGTGAGATAGGGCAGGAAGAGCAGACCATCGGAGCCGGCGGGAATTGCTTCGACAGGCACCAGAAGGTCGTCATACTTCATGCCGGGTGCGAAAGTGTCCCGGTACCAGCGCAGGCTGCCTGCCGCCGAAAGCATCACACCCATCAGGTGCCACCGATCCGGGACCGAATGACAGAAGGCGTGCAGGCGTCCTTCGGGTTCGATAAATGCACCGCCTGTTGTTGCGAATACCACGCCGCTGGTGCCCAACGTCAATGCGACAACCCCTTCTTTCACAGCCCCCACGCCCACTGCCTGTGCAGCCTGGTCGCCGCCTCCCGCCATGACGGGCGTCCCCGTTTTTAGCCCGGTAGCGGATGCGGCCGCAGCGGACACAGTGCCTGTGACTTGAGGTCCTTCGAAGAGCGGGGGCATCCATGAGCGCGGAATCTCAAGGGCTGACAGCACTTCACTGGACCAGTCACGCTTATGCAGATCCATCAGTACCGTGCCGGCTCCGTCGGCTTTATCCATGGCATATTCACCCGTCAGCTTGTAACGCACGAAATCCTTGGGTAGAAGCACATGCGCCGCCCTGGAATACACTTCCGGCTCGTTTTCCTTGACCCATAGAATTTTAGGCGCAGTGAAACCGGTCAGTGCCACATTGCCGGTGATCTGGATGAATTTGTCCCTGCCGATCTTTTGATGGATCTCGTCACACTGGTTCTGTGTACGCTGGTCGTTCCATAAAATGGAAGGGCGGAGGACTTTACCGTCCTTGTCCAACAGCACCAGCCCGTGCATCTGGCCGGTCAGCCCGACACCGCCAATCTGAGCCGGGTCAACACCGGATTGTTGGATCACCGTGCGAATGGATTTCTGTGCGCCATCCCACCACAGGTCCGGGTGCTGTTCGCTCCACAAAGGATGCGGCGTTTCGAAAGGGTATTCGGTGGAAGCCGTAGCGAGGACGTCACCCTGTTCGTTGATGAGCAGGGCTTTGGTAGCAGTTGTGGATACATCGATGCCGAGAAAAAACATGGGAAATCCTTTTTTTGTATTATTTCATCCAGAGATAACTGGTGATGGCACGGGGGTAAAAGAAATTTCTTTCCGGCGTGGTCCCTGAAAAAACCTGGTCGATGCCGGGGTTTGACGGGCAGCCGATGCGCCACCAATCGGCGTGGGCTTTGTCGGCACGGGAATCGAAGGGGATACCGAGCACCTTTTCAGCAATATGCTGCGCAAGGAAGATCTTGCTCATCCATGAATTGTTGCTATGCGCGGAGAGCTTCCAGCCTCCGTCTTCGAAGAGACAAATGCCCGGGCGGAGAATCGTTTCGAGGTGGGTGCGCAGGCAGCGGGTTAGTTCTACATCGAACGGGATTCCCATCCGGAACGGGTAGATCAATCCCTCCACAGCCGGGAGGGTGGGTGAGTGGTCGATACCATCCAGCAGAGCGGGAATGAAACCCAGGCTTTCATCAAATGCGATCACTAAAGTTCGGGCAGCCCTTTTGGCAGCCTCCTGCGCGGCAAGTGCATTCTTCGTGTCGGTCAGATAATCAAACATCCATGCGAGGGAGAGATAGGTGGCATAGCCCTTTACGGCGAGATAGAGGTTGCGACGAGCCCGCCCCAGGGATGGATCGAGAGAATCGTAAGTGGTGATCTCACTGGCATCACCCGCGCGGGACGAGTCGACATCCATGATCCCGTCACGGAAGGCGGAATCCGAGTGGTCGCGCTGAAGCATGGAGTCGAAACAGCGGGCAACCAAGTCGCGGCGGGATTCGGCCCAGTCGCGGGCATCCATCGAGTGGGTGTAAAGTCCCGCACACAGTATCCAGTTCATCAGCTGTTCCTGGGTCATGTAAGCGTAGCAGCCCTCCTGCCCGCTGACTTCGTAACTCGAGCATCCGCGCGGCGAAAAGGTGTTGTAAGCACCCTGGTCGTGAGTGAACGAAACGCCGCACTGGTCCGTATAGGAGTACTCATCAGCAAAGTGGTCGAGGATGTTCCGGACAACCCAGGGCTGGAAGTCGAGTTCGTAGAAGAGATGGTCAACGGCGAGGTCGAGTGTATTGAGCATGAGGAACGAGCCTTCGTTGACTGCGTATCGCAGGCTTTCCGCATGACCGGAAAAATGAGGAGCAGTAAACAACAGGGTACTTGCCCAATAGCTTCGGGTGGATTGAGCGAGGATGAATTGGCGGTCCGGAGTTAATCCGCTATCGAGCAGCTGCCGATCGTAGGGCTCGGTTTCGCCCCACATCAACGGAACAAGGTTGAGGGCATGGTTCAGGACATCGGGCAGGCTGGAATAATGATGAGTGTAAGCGTACGAGAGTTTTTGCTCCCCTGCCGTGACGATGCCGCTGCGATACCAACCGAGGATAAAGTCGAGTGTGACGATTTCGCCCGCAGGAACGTCGACGAGCAGGACGCCCATGCCGGTCAGTGGAAATGGCATGGGGTGGGGCGGTGTGAACAGGCTTGGCAGGTCCCAGTGTGAGACCGCGCGGACGTTGGGAGAGGGGCGGCAGGCGAATCCGTATCCCTGGATGGTCTGCCAGCCGGTTAATTCACCTTCGAGGCGTTGCAGTCCGCGCAGGCCATTGACCGCAAAGAATCCTTGCAGGGGTTCGCGGCTGCCGCGGTTATCGAGAGTCAACCGTGCCGGGATTGCAGGCAGGATGGAATCCCTGAACTGTTGCAGACCTCCCTCGGGGGGAGGTGCAGTAATCCCACTGACAGGAGTTGCGAGTGAAAAAGAGAGTCGCGGCGTTCTCCAGGTGTCGCTCGCCCAGCAGAAATTACGCTCGATTTGCGATTTGTTGAAGACGCTGATGGTGAGCTGGGAAGGCTTTACCTGTTCGCCGACAAAGCCTGCCAGTTCCGCGGATTGGGCGCTGCGGAAAAAAGGCAGGCAGGCGATCTGGTTGCCGCATTTCCAACCGATGAAGACATCGTTGGATGCCGCGCGATCGGATTCGTGGGCGAAGCCGCCGCCACCGAACAAGCCGAGAGCAAAATGACCGTTGGCTCCGCGCGGGGCATGCAGGGATTGGAAGTTGATGGTCATGCGCGCGACCGCCGCTGCGGGATTTCCTACCGTGTGCCCGTCAGGATATCGATCGTCAGTTGATCGAGGCGCTCGTACTTCAATCCGCGCTTGGAGATGGCAGCCCGGTCGAAAGACTGGGCTTTGAGCGCTTTGGCTTTTTCGGCTGAATAATTGCCGAAATACTGTGCCATCTTTCCATCGTCGGCATTGATCTCCGTCAGCAGAGCCTGCACTTCCTTGTCCGCGTTGAACTGGGCAGCCTTTTCCTTCAGGATGAGATACGTCCGCATACAGCCGCGGGCAAAATCCTTGACACCCTCGTAATCCTCCGTGCGGTAGGCGTGAGCGTCGAAGTGGCGCGAGCCGTTATAGCCGACGTCTTCAAGGAACTTCACCAGGTAGAAGGCGCCTTCAAGTCGCGGGAGCCAAAGCGCAGGTCCTGGTCATAACGCCCCGGGTACTGGTCGTTCAGGTCGATGTGGAAGAGCTTGCCCGCCTCCCAGGCCTGGGCGACGCCGTGCATGAAGTTGATGCCGGCCATGTGTTCGTGCGCCACTTCCGGGTTGACGCCGACCATTTCCGGGTGGTCCAGCGTCGCGATAAAGGCCAGCATGTGACCGGTGGTGGGGTTGTAGATATCGCCGCGAGGTTCGTTCGGCTTGGCTTCGAGTGCGAATTTCAGATCGTATTTCTTGTCCAATGCATAGTCGACACACGAAATTCATCGCGTCGCGGCTGCGTTTGATGGACTCGACCGCACTCTTGCTTGAATCCGTTTCGGTGCCTTCGCGACCGCCCCAGAAGACGTAGATCTTCGCGCCGAACTCCACCCCCAGGTCGATGGCGTTCATCGTCTTTTGCAGGGCATACGCGCGGACTTTTGGATCGTTGCTGGTGAAGGCGCCGTCCTTGAAGACCGGATCGCTGAACAGGTTGGTGGTCGCCATGGGGACGACGAGTCCCGTGTCGGCGAGTGCCTTGCGAAACTCCTTTTTGATGGCCTCCGCCTCGGCCGGTGTGGCGTCGATGGGAATCAGGTCGTTGTCATGGAAATTCACTCCATACGCGCCGACCTCCCCGAGCAGGTGAACGAGTTCGGCAGGTGTCTTCTGTTCGCGCACCGCAGAACCGAACGGATCAGCGCCTCGCGATCCAACGGTCCACAGACCGAAGGTAAATTTGTGTTCGGGTTTGGGGGTGAGGTTTGACACGGAATTCTCCTTGGTTTATTTTATTTCACATCAAATAGAGCGGTGACAGGTTTGGGCGCTCCCAACTCCTGACCGCGCGTGCCGGGTGAACATCCGCCGACTTCCAAACGGAATTCGCCGGGTTCAAGAGTCAGTTTTCCTTCGTCGTTGAAGAACGACATCATCTCGGGTGTCAGTGTAAATTTTATGATGCGGCTTTCGCCCGCTTTGAGCGTAACTCTCTCAAAGCCGACCAGGTGATGAAGCGGGACAATGGTCGACGCTTTGACATCGCTCAGGTAGAACTGGGCCACTTCGGCGGAGTCAGAATTTCCGCTGTTGCGAAGGGTCAGGCTAAGGGACAGGGAATCCCCCGCGGCGATGGTTGAGCTCTCAAGTTTCAAATCAGAATACTCAAAGTGACTGTAACTCAATCCAAAGCCGAAGGGATAAAGCGGCTCTTCGGTCATGTAGCGATAGGTGCGGCCGGTCATGCTGTAATCGTCGAAGGCGGGAAGTTGATCGATGGACTTCGGGAACGTGATCGGAAGCTTGCCCGATGGCGACACATCGCCAAAGAGGACATCGGCGACGGCGCGGCCGCCTTCCATGCCTGGATACCAAACAAAGAGAATCGCATCCACCATGTCTTCGATCTCGCCCAGCGCGATCGGACTGCCGCCCGTAAGGACCAGCACGATCTTCGCGCCGTGAATGGCAAGTTCCTTGATGTAATTGATCTGGCTTTCGGGCAGGGAAATACTTTCACGGTCGCCGTTTTGCGGCGAGAGGAGCGACTCGCCCTCCTCGCCTTCAAGGAATGACGAGTTGCCCGCGCAGACGAGGGCGTAATCGGCAGAAAGTGCCATAAATGGCGCCCATGAATCCTTGATCTCGCGCGGATGTTTCAACAAGGCGCCGGGATGATATTCCATGCCCATGCCTTCCGGGATGCGCCCGGCTAAACCTTCGAGCAGCGTGACCATCTGGTTGTTGAAGCCGTAATAGTTACCGAGCAAGACTTCCATGCTGGTGGCGGTGGGTCCTGTGACAAAGATCTTTTGTGTGGAAGGTTTGATCGGAAGAATATTATCTTTGTTTTTGAGCAGCACCACCGATTCAGCCGCTGTGCGATATGCCAGTTGACGATGCGCATCACAGGCAACCACTTCTGTGGAAATGGATGTAAACGGTACATCGTTGTCCGGGATCGAACATGCCGAGTTTGAAGCGCGTGCCGAGGGTGCGCTCGAGGGCGCGATCCACATCCGCTTCGGTGATGAGCCCACGCTGGATCGCTTCGGGAATCTCATTGTAGACGTGATCGCATCCGAGGTCGCATCCGTGCTTCAATGCCAGCGCTGCGGATTCAACCGCATCGTTCGTGACCTTGTGATTGAGATGAAAATCTGACAGCGCCCAGCAATCCGAGACGAAGTGACCCTGAAAATCCCACTCCCCTCGCAGAATATCCTCGATGAGCAACTGGCTGGCACAACAGACTTCATCCAGTGTGCGGTTGTATGCGCCCATCACGGATTCAACCTTTGCTTCGGTCACCAGTTTTTTGAATGCGGGCAGATATGTATCGTACAACTCGCGTCTGGTCACCATGGCGTTGAAGGTGTGACGATCTTTCTCCGGCCCTGAATGAACCGCAAAATGCTTGGCGCAAGCCGCCGCCTTGAGATATTTGGGATGATCACCCTGCAAGCCCTGCACGAACGCAGACGCCATCTCTCCGGTCAGGAAGGGATCTTCGCCCCACGTTTCCTGTCCACGACCCCAACGCGGGTCACGGAAAATGTTCACGTTCGGCGACCAGAAGGTCAGCCCTTGATATTGATCGGTGTAACCGTTGAGGCGCAATGCCGCGTGATACTTGGCTCGCCCCTCATCGCTGATCGCGGCTGCCACCTTGAGGATCAATTCCATGTCCCATGTCGCCGCCATCCCGATCGCCTGCGGGAACACGGTGGCGCGTCCGCTGCGGGCAACGCCATGAAGTGCTTCGCTCCAGTAATTGTAGGCGGGGATGTTCAGGCGAGGCACGCCATGCGCTGGATGATTCATCAATCCCACTTTTTCATCCAGGGTCAAACGCCCGATCAAATCCTTCGCGCGTTCAGTGATTGGCAGTGTTGAATCAAGATATACAAGTTTTTCAGATTTGCTGCTTGAGCTCATGTAACGCTCCTTTGAAGTAAACCCGGATCCGTTGAGCCAAAATTATCGCGTTAGAACTTTTGATACCCGTCGCTCATCTTGCGGTACTCGATGAAGGGTTCGTCGATGATCTTTGTCCACAGCGCGATCTGGCAGGATTCCTCCAGTGTGGACGACCAGTGGAAGGCTTCATCGAGAGTCTGACCGGTGGCAAAGCTGCCGTGCCCGCGCAGCATGATGATCTTGTAGTTCTTCAAGGCGTTGGCGACCTTGTTGGCCATCTCGGGTGTTCCGGAGGCGAACTCCTCCGTAATCACCGGAACTTTCTTCAAAAGATAGGATGCTTCGTTATCGATCGGGACGATTTCATCGCGCGAGAGCGAGAAGGCGATGGCTGTCCGCGGGTGGCAGTGGCAGATGGCCAGTGCGGGTGTATTGAGGTAAACGGTTCGGTGGACCAGGAGTTCGGTCGAAGCAAGCGCTACGCCGCTGTCGTTTTTCTCGAGCCCGGTTTCGATCAGGTCATGTTTTTTGAGATTGCCCAGCATCGCGCCGCGCCGTTTGATGATGACCCGGTCTCCCAGGCGGATGCTGATATTCCCGCCATGGGATGAGATCATGCTGCCTGTGTATAAATCGCGTCCGATCTCGCGGAACGTCTCATAAATGCGATCGTCGATCATAGCGTTTCTCCTGCCATCAGGTTTGCCAACCCCAGCTCTTCAAGCTTTTTCTGCCTGGGGACGCCATCCTCGTCCCAGCCGCGTGTGCGGTAGTATTCCTTGAGCATCGGCTCGAGCTGGACGACCCATCCTTGTGAAGGACCCTGCACAACAGGCTCGTTGAGAAGCCGCGGAGGGAGGGTGTCGTCGGCGCGGGTGAAGCCATAGCGCAAATTCATCAGCCGCTCCAGGTTCCAGATGCGTTCCCCGGCTTTGATCAAGTCCCCGGTCGAATATGGAATCCCGGTCACGGCCGTCAGGACGCGTGCGAAATATTCCTCCGCCACGCCGATGTTGGTGAATTTGCACAGCACAAGCGAATCGACCACGGCATTGCTGTTCTGGTGGAGGGCGACAAAGCTGCTCTTGCCCTGCACCTGGAAGCGGTCGATCAACTTGGGCAGCCCGAGCACCTCCAGCCCGAGCATGTTCCCGCGCATGTGGCAACCGCCCCGGTTGGACGTGGCGAACAGCAAGCCTTGTCCCTGCATGCCGCGCGGATCATAAGCCGGCAGCTCGAGCCCTTTGGCGGACATCGACAGCTCAGGGTGTCCGTATTTTACAGCCAGCCGCAGGGACCCTTCGGCAAGGTCCGCGCCTAGGCCGCTGCGGGAGGCCATATCCTCCAGCGTGGAGGCAAGCAGATCGGCACGCCCAAAGCGCAGAGGAGAATCGAGGATTCCTTTTTCGCTCAATTCCATCGCACAGGCGATGGTCGAACCGGCAGAGATGGTGTCGAATCCGAGATCGTTGCACAGGTGATTGGCCTCGATAATGGCGGCGAGATCGTCCACACCGCATGCCGCGCCAAAGGACCAGCTGGTTTCGAACTCCGGGCCTTCGCCTTCGACCTTGTCTGTTTTACTGATGCGTGTGCACCCGATGGGGCAGGCCCAGCAGGCTGCATTTTTTACGAGGAATTTCTCGGTCAATGTCTCACCGGAAATTTCATCCGCACCTTCAAATTGGGATGCCTGAAAGTTGCGAGTTGGCAGTGAGCCAATGTTGTTGACCAGGTTCATCATCACCGACGTGCCGAACTCGGGCAGCGCCTGGCTGGTGATGGGATTGGCAGCGAGCAGTTTCTTGGCTTCGTAGAGCATGAACTTGAATTGCTCGTTATCGGCGATCTCTGTTTTTTCCTTGCCCTCCACAACGATGGCCTTGAGATTTTTGGATCCCATCACCGCACCCACGCCTCCGCGGGCGGCGGCGCGTTCACCGTCGTTCATGATGGCTGCGATGCGGCTCAGGTTTTCACCCGCAGGACCGATGCACAGCACGTTGCGGCGGTTGTTATTCTGCCCGAGGGTCTTCGTGACCTCCAGCACACGCCTGCCCCACAGATCCGCGGCATCGTGGAGAGTCACTTCCCCGCCTTTGATCTCCAGCCAGGTCGGTTTAGCAGCCTTCCCGCGAACGATCAACACGTCGAAGCCGGTTTTCTTGAACTGCATTCCCCAGAACCCGCCGGAGTTGGCGTCCAGCACGGTACCCGTTAACGGACTCTTGGTGGTGACCGAGAACCGGTTGCTGGTCTGGTAGCCTGTGGCGGTCAGGGGACCGTTGGCGATGATCAGAACATTCTCCGGCGAAAGCGGATCAACTTCCGCGCCGACCCAATCCCATAACAGCCGTGCTCCCAGCCCGCGGCCTCCGATGAAGTGCCGCGCCATGTCCATATCCAGCGGGAGCACCTTAACCGCTCCCGTGGTGAGATCGATATCCAGTATTTTTTCGTTCCAACCTTTCATGAAATCTCCTATTCCGTTGAGGGATCTGTGTTTATTAAAGGCGATTTATCGCGATCGGTTTGCAAGTTCCGTTTTTTCGTATTCCTTGATGTCTCTCATGAAATCCATGCCGATGGGAACATTCTTGTTTTCGCAGTAGTAATCCCAGACAGCGGTAAAAGGCATGACCTTGCATTCCTCCTGCAGGGCAAGCCGGGATGAGAAATCCCCATCGGTTTCGAACTGCATCAGGCGGGCGCGCGGTTCGAGCAGCGCCGCCAGCAGGGCTTTGAGTGTGTTACGCGCCCCGATCGTCCAGGCTGCGATCCGGTTGATGCTGGCGTCGAAGTAATCCAACCCGATGTGGACTCGCTCCAGCGCGTCATTGCGCACGATCTCCTGGGCAATGGCTAGCAGGTCATCATTGAAGATGACCACGTGGTCGCTGTCCCAGCGCACACCGCGGCTGACGTGAAGCAGCATTTGGTCGAGAAATAGCAGCAGCGATGAGATCTTGTCTGCGATGGATTCGGTCGGATGAAAATGGCCGGAATCCAGTGTGAGCATGACCTTCCGGCTTAAGGCGTAGGCGGAGTAAAACTCCATGGAACCGGTCACATAACTTTCCGAACCGATGCCGAATAGTTTCGGCTCGACCGAGTCAAGAGTGTGGGCAAGCGGTTCAGCCAGGATGCGGTCGAGAGAGTCGATCAGCAGCCGGCGCGGCGTGGCGCGGTCAGCAGGCGTGTCCTTGTAGCCGTCGGGAATCCAGATGTTCGTCACGCAAGGCGTGCCCAATTCCTTCCCGAAATAATCGCCTATTCTGCGGCTGGCGATGCAATGCTCGACCCAGAATTGGCGGATGCCTGGGTCGCGGTGTGACAGAGTGAATCCATCGGCGGAGAGGGGGTGGGAGAAACAGGTGGGATTGAAGTCGATGCCGTGATGGTTGGCCTTCGCCCAGTCTTTCCAGGCTGAGAAGTGACGCGGTTCGATGGCGTTGCGCTCGACTTTCCGGTCGGTCTCCAAATAGATGGCGTGCAGGTTCAAGCGGTGCGAACCGGGCAGCAGGCTGTAGACCCGGTCAAGGTCTTTGCGCAGTTCATCCGCGGTGCGGGCTTTTCCTGGGTAATTGCCGGTGGCAGCGATCCCGCCGGTCAATCCGCCGCCCGGATTCTCAAATCCACCGACGTCATCTCCCTGCCAGCAGTGGAGCGAGATGGGTACGCTTTCGAGCGCGGACAGGGCTGCTTCGGTATCGACGCCGAGTGCGGCGTAGCGCTCCCTGGCGAGCTGGTAGGCTGTTTGGATATGGGATTTTATTGGCATAAAAAATGTCCTAGCGTTAATAGATGGATTGTTTGATGTTTAACATCTCGCAGATCGACCTTATTTCTGCAGTGCTTAACCCTTCGCCAATTTCCCCAGCACACAGGTTAAGGTATTCGTATTTGGCAGCTGTCTCGGCATACTCCACCCGGTCGGCGGCGTGTTTTATGGAGACATCCGAACGCGCCATCACGCCGTGCTTTGCCCAAACGACGATGCGATGCGTGCGCAAAGCGGAAACGTTTCCTGCCATCAATTCCTCTGAACCGGGAATCTCGAAGGGTAGAAATCCGATCCCCTCCGGAAGGTTCACGATGGTCTCAGGCTGCCAGCGGAGCAGATGTGTACTCAGATAATGCTCATCCTGGTAGCGGGGAATGTGGCTGAGATAGGTGAGATGGACGGGCTGTGCATGGATAACGGCCTGGAAGTTCGTGTTCGTAGCGCAGATCTGGTCGTAGTGGACGGCCAGGTGAGAGTTGAATTCGCTAGTGACCCGTTCAAATCGCCGCTGATGGGAGGTGTGCAATTTTCCTGTGCGCCCGCCTTCGTTCACCACGATGCAGGCCAGGTTCGCCGTGGGCTCGTTGATGATTTCGCGCAGTCGGCGCCCGGAACCGCTGACGATAAAGGTAGCTCCTTCCAACTCAGGTACAGGTTGAGGAAGTTCAATTTCTTCGATGACCGGGAAAAGGCTGCGCAGCTCGACAGGCCAGCGCATAAAGGTCGATATGTTACCGGCAGCGCCTTCGCTGGCTTCGATCTCTGCCAGGTGAAAGCCGGCTTGGCCGATCATGGTGAGCATGTATTCGAGAGATGGATAAGGTGCTTCTAGCATAGGGTCCTCTTCTAATTCAGGTGGAATATTTCTTCGAGCTCAAGAAAACCTTCATCCGGCCGTGCGCCTGAATCGGTGAACGGCGACATGAATTCCTGCCAGCGGGTATTGACCTCCATGGCGGCCATTCTTGACTGGGCGGCTTCAAGGCTGTCTTTTGTCTCGAAATAGCCGAAGACCAGGCCATCGCTGCGAAGAAACAGGGAGTAGTTATGCCAGCCGGCATCCTGCAGCGCTTGACGCATTTCCGGCCAGACGCTTTTGTGATGTTCCTTGTATTCCGCAAGCCGGTCCCGGCGTACTTTGAATTGAAACCCTACTCGATTCATTGGTCACTTCCGCATACGGTAAATGGGACGCCCGCTGCACGGAGTCGTTTTTCCCAGTCGCGGGTTATGCCGGAATCGGTGAACAGGTGGGTGATTTGCGACGGGCGCGCAAAAATGGTCAGGTCCTCATGCCCCAGCTTGCTCGAGTTCGACCAGGGCAAACACCTGCCGGGCGGATTCAATGGTCTTTCGCTTGAGCTGCGCTTCATCCAGGTGAACTTCGGTCATGCCGCGCTCCACGCTGAATCCGCTGCATGAGATAAATGCTTTCTGGATATGAAGCTCGGCGATGATCTGTTCGCTCAGCAAACCGGTGACCGATGAACCGTCCTGCTGCACCACGCCGCCGATCAGGATGACCGTGTTGGTGGGATTCTGCGCCAGCAAACAAGCAACTTCGATGCCGTTCGTCACCACGCGCAGCCGGTTGCGCCGGGATAAATTCAAGGCCAGGTAATAGGCGCTGCTGCTGGCATCCAACAGGATGGAATCATCGTCCATCACCAGTTGAGCTGCCTTCATGCCGATGGTATTTTTTTCCTGCGCATGTTCCTGGTGACGGATATTGAAAGCTGTGTTTTGCAGCGTATGGGTGTCCGGCAGAACCGCCCCGCCATGGACACGGGTCAGCTGCCCGGTCTTTGCAAGCGCTGTCAGGTCGTTGCGAACAGTTCCATCGGAAACGCCCAACTCCCGTGCAATTTCAGGGACACGCAGACCTGGTTGCGTACGCAAAAGTTCAATGAGAGCTTGACGGCGTAAATAACTGGTCAACGGGTCAATTCCTTGTTGATTTTTGTTGTATTTTGTTGATATTTACAGATTTATATTACATTTTTTGTTTTTACTTGTCAATAAGGGAGTTAATAAAAAGGCATTGATAAACATCACCTTTTCCTCCAATTACGCGGGATAGACTTTTTCTTGGTGATAATTCAGAGCCTCTTTGATAAAATACTCCCATGCCTCGGGTGCATGGAAGATAAGGTTTTCAGCGGTCCTGATATTCTTTTACTCAGTGAAGTAAGCCGGGAGCAGGGTCTCACCCGGCTGCACGATGATGAATTGATCGGCGACCCTGGGCATGCTGTTGGCAGTTTCCAGCAGCTGGGTTATGAACTCCTCGCTGCCGAGCATTTCTTCGTAGGTCATCCCCCAGCGGGAGCAATATTCGGCCACCTGTCGGATGCGGATCCGATAGTGGTCGAACTCTGAGACATGCTGGGCTACGAAAACCAACCGGCGGTAATGCTGGAATTGCTGGTCCATCAACCAATTTGTTGTCTCGCTGTCGTACTTCTTCAATAACGTTTCGTATTGTCCCAAGGGGTCCGAGCCGATCTCCAGCCATCCCTTGCTCAGGTAGTAGGTGCCGGGGTGTTCGTCGAATTCCTTGCGGTAGCGCTGGCGTGAGCCCATCAGGATCGCAATGCAGTCATCCGCTTTTGGGATGACCAGGGTGTGGCGCCCGGCCTGGATGTTCGCCAGCCCATTGCCGCATAACCCGTAGCCGAGAATGACCCGGCTGGGTTCAGGGAGGGAATCGAGCCAGCTTTGAACAGCACCATTGAGCTTTTTAGGGAAAGTGTGCAGACCGTAATCGAAAAATTCCACAGTCTGGAAATTCTGAGCGGGGAGGAGGTTTTGAATAGACCCCTCAAATATGCGACAAGCCAAAAGGATCACAGGTTGTGACACGATGACCTCATCTCTACTCTGTCATAATTCGAGATAGCGCCCGTAGGCATCCTGCCAAATGGGACGGTCTTTCGGTTCGAAAGTCTCCACGTCGAATGACTTTCGGATGATCGCGCGCCCTTCTTTGAGTGAAGCCACTTCTCCCAGCGCGACAGCCTGGACGATGATATTGCCTATCGCCGTCGCCTCGACCGGTCCGGCCACGACTCTGCATCCGGTCGCGTCCGCAGTGAACTGGTTGAGCAGGCGATTGCGCGAACCGCCGCCGATAATGTGAATGACAGGCAGGGTCTTTCCGGAAAGGTCCCTCAGTGTTTCCGTGTTGCGTTGATATTCCAAGGCCAGGCTTTGCAGGATGCAGCGGACCACTTCGCCGTCCGTGTGCGGGATGGGCTGGCTGGAGCGCCTGCAGAACTCCTGGATGCGTTCGACCATGTTACCCGGCGCGAGATAGGTACTGTCACAGGGGCAGATCAGCGATTTTAATGCAGGCGCTTCCGATGCCAGACGGGTCAGGTCTTCATAGGAATAATCCTTCCCGGCATGCGCCCACTCGCGCCGGCATTCCTGGAGCAGCCACATTCCCATGATATTTTTCAGGAAGCGGATGGTTCCGCCGACGCCGCCCTCGTTGGTCATGTTGACCTGCAGACTGGCGGGGCTGATGTTCGGCGTGGGGATTTCGATCCCGATCAGGGACCAGGTCCCTGAACTGATGTAGATCGTGTTGTCATCCTCCGCAGGGACCGCAGCCACCGCGGAGGCCGTGTCGTGGCTGCCCACCGCCACCACCGGGACCTGCCCGCAGGCGGTCTCCTCTGCCAGCCAGGGACGCACCCGTCCGAGAACCGTTCCCGGCTGGATGATGGATTGGAATATGCGGGCAGGGATGCCCAGGGCGGATAGGATTTCATCCGCCCAGCGCATCTCGCGTGAGTTGAAACACTGCGTCGTGGTGGCATTGGTATACTCATTGGCCTTGTGTCCCGTCAGCCAGAAGTTGAGCAGGTCAGGGATGGTCAGGAAAGTCCTGGCGAGGTCAAGAGTTGGTTCGCCGGCGCGGCGCATGGCATACAGTTGGAAGAGCGTGTTCAACTGCATGAACTGGATTCCCGTTTGCCGGTAAATTTCCTCGCGGGGGACAACCTCGCAAACGGTATCAACCATCCCGTCGGTACGGGCATCGCGGTAGTGGTGGGGATTTCCCAGCAAGTGGTCGGCGGAGTCCAGCAGCCCGTAATCCACACCCCAGGTGTCGATGCCGATGCTCGCGAGCGGGTGTTTTGCGGATGAAGCAGCGACCCCGGCTTGAACGTCGTTCCACAGCCGCAGCATGTCCCAGTACAGGCCATCCGGCAAACGGACGGGCACATTCGGAAAGCGGTGAATTTCATCGAGCGTGAGCCTGCCTTTGTCGAGCGAACCGACAATGGCGCGTCCGCTTTCCGCTCCGAGGTCGAGGGCGAGATGACGGGTCATGACATCCCTTTCAGTGTGGGAATTACCTGCGGCCCGTTGGGGATGATGCACAGGCGGCTCCCGTAGTGGGAGAGGAGGAATTTCATGCTGTCGGGCAGACGCAAGGGAGCAAAGAGGGCGCGGCGGACAATCTCGTCGCTGAGTCCATCTGAATGGACGTACACATCCGCCTTGAGTTGGATCAGCGCCTGGATCTGAACCTGCCACTGGTCATGAGCCTGAAAGCCGGGCCGGCCCAGCAAGTCCAGAACACCTTGCGGTGAATCGCATTGCGCAAGCAGTTTGGCATACTCGCCGTGATTGGGCAGCCCGTCATTGCAGGCTGCGCACATCACGATGGCCCCGCCCGGACGGACGATACGAGCCGCCGCGCTCATTCCCTTAACGGTCTGATAGAGATTCTGATCCAGGGGATACCCGCTGTTGGATGTGATGACGACATCAAATGGCGCATCCACGTTGACAAGGGCATGCCGGGCTGTGAAGTCTGCACCCCGCTGCGTGGGCGCTGACCATTTCGCCGGCGAATACACCCGTGAGTTCACGCGCATCATTCATGGTGACATTAAGCAGAAAAGACGGCTTGGTTCGCAGCGCCATCTCGCACATCTCGCCCCAGATGGGGTTGCCCTTCGTGACCCCCCAGGTGGCATTGGGGTGGGCGATCATTTCCCGTCCGTGATTGCTCAGCACGGACTCGAATCCGGCGATGGACGGCAGCACACCTTTGGGTCCACCGCTGAAGCCGGCAAAAAAATGCGGCTCGATGAATCCGGTGAGGATCTTTACATCCGCTTCAGCATAAGCGCGGTTGATGCGAACCGGATTGCCGCGCGACGTGACCCCGTAAGAAACCAGGTTGGCATCGTCCCAGGCGTTGTGCTGGATGCAGCAATAATTATCAACAATGGAGTCACCCAGCATGATGCGCAGCTCGGCATCGGTTTGCGGGCGATGCGTGCCGAGTGCATTGATCAGCGTAATAGTGCTCCGTTGAATCCCCGCTGATTCGAGCTCCTGGATCAGAATGGGCAGGATCAGAGAGTTGGGAGTGGCGCGGGTGATATCGGTGTGGACGATGGCCACCGTTTCGCCGGGTTTGACTTTGCCCCTCAGCGGTTCGGAATTGATCGGGCTGCGGATCGCGCTGAGGATGGCAGCAGACGCATCGCGCAGCCCCGGCGCCTGAAGGGAGTTCCAACACCACAGCATCATCGGGTACGTCAAGTTGGAGGCGGTCCCTGCCATAGGCGAGTGACACGTTTTTCATCGCTCGGACTCCTGCCGGGCGATGTCCACCCAGCGGATCACGCGGCGCGGATCGTTGGCGATGGTGTGGTTGTCTTTCATGATGATCTCAACGCAGCAGTTTTTCAAATATGCCAGTTTCCCGCGCAATTCGCCGCGGATGACCTCCTCATCAAAATCCGGAGAGGCAAGTGACGTGGGGCTAGGTTTCATCGAAAAAATATAGTCGCTGCCCAGGTGTCCCGCCATGGCAGGGATGTCCGACCAGGGAGAGACGGACACACGCCGCAGGCGCGGGATGGAGCGCACGGCATCCCAGCGTTTATCGAGCGGTTCGCAGCAACCGTAACAATTCAACCCAAATCGTTCGAGGATCTGGATCTGATAAGGCAAAATAAATTCAGCGAACATTTTCGGAGAAACGCCAATGGTCTCCTGGGCTTCAGCGAATCCCCACATTTCTTTCGTGATCGTGTCGTTGCCATGACCTTCCAGTTCGCCGGTCCAGCCGAATCCACCCGAGCCGACATAGTCGCCGCCCGTGTTGCGGGAAAGCAGGTTATTCCGTTCGAGGAAATTAAGCCGGGCTAGGGTCCCATCACGGAGAAAGGCCATCAAGCGGTGCATGTCTTCGGGGTACTGTATGAAATCCATCAGCATCTGCTTGAGCCCGCGTAGATTGGCATACATTTGTGTCAACCCGAGCGTCCACCACCATGGAGTGACCAGGCGGACTTCGAGCATTCCCTCGAAAATATCCTGCGCGAGGGACAGGCGGCTGTTCGTCTTCTCCCCATCGACGGTAATGACCGGGAAGTGGAGTTTGTCAAAGTCGGAGAAATCCTTGAGAGGAGCGTCCCAGCCGTAGGAGCCGCCGTTCTCCCCTCCGATGCGGGTTTCGTGCATCCCCCAATCGGTCTCGGTGTAAACGTGGGCGACGTCGAACACCAGGCGGATGACGCGGTCATCGTTCATCTGCTCGCCCCAGAAAATCTCCTTGCGCAGCGTGAACTCCCACTGGCGGGCAAGGTCATGCTGGCAGGTCAATGCCGAGGGAGGGATGATCTCGTTCCAGCCGTTTTCGGGGTCACAGAAGATCAGTGGACGCGTCGGCTCGAGGGCGTTATGCTGCCGCCACAGTTGTTCCTTCTCTTTTTCGATGGGACGCGCGGCAAGTTCTGCGACTCGGGTAGCGAGGAAGCGAAGCGTTTCACGGTCCTGCCTGGGGAAGTCCGTCACCCGGGAAAACCCCTCAGGCAATCCCATGGGTCCGCAACATCGCAACGCACCCAGAGAGGCAGGCTGAAGTAATCGAATTTTTCCATAAACCAGCGACCGCCTTCACGAGTTTCACTCGAGAGCAAATGACGCCATTGTCCGAGGGGGAGGTAATAATGAACCAATCCATCGGCAGAGAAAATAGGCGCTACCAGCAACGCCGACCCCAGCATGTATTGCATATCCAGGGACCGGCAGGCGGGATCTTCGGGAAACTCCAGGCACATGGCGCGCATCAGCGGCACGCCGTGTTCGTGAGCCTCCCGGGCCATATCCATGAGGTAGGGAGAGATATGCTGTTTTAACCGCGAAAAATGACGCAGCACGGCAACCGCCTCATCGTCGAAAATCCACGGGACGCGTAAACTGTCGCTGCCATGCAGGCGGCTGTGCGAGGAGAGCAGCCCGAACTCCACCCAGCGCTTATAAAGATCTGGTGTGGCTGTGCCGATAAACCCGCTGATGTCATGGCTCCAGAATCCGAATCCGCACATCCCCAGGGACAAGCCGCCACGCAGGGTCTCAGCCATCGAAGCATAGGTTGATGAATTATCGCCGCCCCAGTGCACCGGGAATTTCTGTGAGCCGCAGGTGGCGGAACGGGCGAAGAGGACTGCCTGGCCGTCGCCTTTTTCGCGAGTCAACAGGTCATGAACAGTCTGGTTGTAAAGATAGGTATAGTAATTGTGCATCCGCTCGGGGTCGGAGCCATCGAAGTATTTGGCATCCAGAGGGATGCGCTCGCCGAAATCCGTTTTGAAAGCGTCCACGCCCATGTCGAGCAGGATTTTTAACTTGCCTGCGTACCAGGTTCGGGCGTCAGGATTGGTGAAGTCCACCAGCGCCATGCCGGGCTGCCAGTCATCCACCTGATAAACACCACCCGCCTTGTTGCAAAGAAGGTAACCGCCATCCCTGCCTTCGTCGAACAGGGGAGAAAGCTCGGAGATGTAAGGATTAATCCACAGGCAAACCTTGGTACCGCGGTCTTTGATTTTCTTTACCATGCCGGCCGGGTCCGGAAAGTGCCGCTCATCCCAAAGGAAGCTGCACCAGGTCAACTCCTTCATCCAGAAACAGTCGAAGTGGAAGACACTGACCGGAATCCCATTTTGCTCCATCCGGTCCAGGTTGGCGAGAACACTCTGCTCGTCGTAATTTGTCAGGAAGGATGTGGAAAGCCACAGCCCGAATGACCAATCCGGGGGAAGGGCGGGGCGGCCGCTCAGCGTGGTGTATTGATCGAGCGCGGCTTTGGGAGTGGGTCCGCCAAAGAGATAATAATCCAGCCGGTTGTCCGCCACGCTGAATTGAACCCGCTGCGTGTGGTGCGATGCCACTTCGAAGGATACGCAGCCCGGGTGATTGACCAGAACGGCGTATCCGCGGCTGGTGATGTAGAACGGGATGTTCTTGTATGCCAGTTCGGAATCTGTTCCGCCGTCAGCGTTCCAGGTGTCGATCGATTGCCCGTTCTTCACGAAAGGCGTGAACCGTTCGCCCAGGCCATAGACCATTTCCCCGGGAGCCAGGTCAAGCTGTTCCCGTAAATAGTTTCGTTCCCCTTTTTTCATCAGGGCGAGGGCGTGAGGTTCGCTGGACGTGAGCCGTTTCCCGTCGCGTTCGTAATCCACCTTCCATGCGCCGTGAGTTGGAACATGGACAGCCAGCGACCCTGTTCTTAGCCAGGCACGGGAGTCGTCGCGGCCAATTTCGATATTGGGATTTTTGAGCTCATAGTCCAGATCAAAAACAGGAGCCTGAGGAGCCCTGCCTTTGAAGTGGATCAGTTGAACACGGATCACGTTTGGGATGGGGGATGTGAACCGCACTTCGATCAGTGTGCCACCAATGAAATCGCCGCGCGACTTCCAGCATTTTTGGGAGTAGCCGTGAACGACCAAAGCATGGGTTCGATGCTTACATCAAAGACGGATTCGGGAAATATCGCCTGTGTATCCGGAAGAAGCAACCAATGACCATTTTCAAATTTCATAAGGGCCTGCAATTAGCTGCCGCTTATTGTCGCTGATTACGAATTCGCTTCAGGTTTCTTTTCTTTTTCTTCATCGCTCTTGATGTTCTCGCGGAAGCTCTTGACCGCGCTGCCTGCTTCGCCGGCGATCTTGCTGATGCGGCCTGCTCCGAAGAGCAGCACGACGATAATCAGGATGATGATCAATTCGGTGGGACCTAATCTAAACATGGCGGCACTCCTTAATTCAATTTGAATTTTATTTCATACTCGCCTGCTTCGTAGCGGGAGGCGCTTCCGCGGACGATCACGGTCGCGGAGGAATTGGCCGGGATGGTCAGATTCCAAACCCCAACACCATCTTCAATTCTCCAGTCGCTGACGATCTTCCCGTAAAGCGAGTCATATTCGGTGCGGGCAAAGGTCAAACCGCCTCCGAATTCCGGTTCAAGGATGAAATGCTGGAAACCGGGATTCTCCGGGTCGGGACGGATCCCGCCGATAATCCGGTACATCCAATTGCCCACCGCGCCGTAGGCATAGTGGTTGAAGGAGTTCATCATCCAGCTTTGAAAGCCGCGGTCGTGACGCCAGCTGTCCCAGCGCTCCCAGATGGTGGTGGCGCCCTGCGTGACGGGATACAGCCAGGAGGGGAAGTCTTTCTGAAGCAGCAGGTCGTATGCGGTATCGAGATGACCGTTCTCGCTGAGGGCAAAGAGCAGGTGCGGGGTACCGACAAAGCCGGTGGTGAGAAGGGTGTGGTTGTCGCGGATACCTTTTGAGAGATTGTCAGCAGCGGCAGCGCGCAGGTTGCCGGGAAGCAGATCGAACTGCAACGCCAGGGCGTAGGCCGTCTGCGTGTTGTTCAGGAGCAAGCCGCCAGGAAGAATGAACCGGTTTTGAAAAGCTGTACGGACCTGCTCGAACAGGGTCCGATATTTACGCGCATCCTCTTTTTTCCCCAGGATACCTGCGATCCGGGACATAAGATCGGCGCTGTGGGCAAAGTAAGCCGTGCCGATGAGAGTCTTGGGGGTTTCCGCGAAGGAAAGCCAGTCACCGAAACCCTGCCATCCGGTTGCGGCGCGAATGCGATCGGGGCTGTGCGCTTCAAGCCATGCGATGAAATTTTCGAATGTTGGGTAGAGCTCTTCGAGCAAGGCTTTGTCCCCGTAGGTCTGGAAAAGCGCCCACGGTACGATGAGCAAGGCGTCCGCCCAGGCGGGTCCGCCGTCGTCAGGGGTGACCTTGAGGTCGGGCGCGATGGGAGGGATGGCTCCGTCGTCCGCTTGTGACAGCGCCAGTTCGCGCAGCCAATCGGCCAGGAATGCGGAGACATCCATGTTAAAGACGGCAGCCGGCGCGAAAGCCTGGATGTCGCCCGTCCAGCCGAGACGCTCATCACGCTGCGGGCAGTCGGTGGGGATGCTGACGAAGTTACCGCGCTGGCTCCACTGGATGTTCTGCTGCAGGCGGTTGAGCAGTGGATCGGAACATTCGAACTTACCGGTAAAAGGAAGATCGGAATGGACGACGACACCGGTGATCATGTCGAGCGGCGGGTTGGGGTCGCAGCCGGTCACCTCCACATAGCGGAATCCGTGAAAGGTGAAACGCGGCTCCCAGATCTCCTCGCCGTTTCCCTTGCAGGTGTAATAATCGGTGGCTTTGGCGGTCCGCAATGCGACGGAGTAAAGTGTTCCGTCCGGGCTGAGCGGCGGGTCTGAGATGACGGCTTCTGCATGACGGAGGGCGAGGGTCTGCCCGGGTTTTCCCTGTACTTTCAGGCGCACATGCCCCACCATGTTTTGCCCCAGGTCGAAAACCCATCTATGAACAGGCCAGTCGTCCACATGCGCGATGGAGATGGGATGGATCTCCTGCGCAGCTCTCACTGGATTTGCGTGCGCGGCAGTCAATGGGGCTTTGGGCGGCTCGGTTGAACGGACCCTGCCCCAATCTGACGCATCGAAACCGGGCATATCCCAGCCGGAGAATTCTCTCCGGGCATCGTAGGCTTCGCCCATAAGCATATCGGACGAAAGGAGAGCACCATAGTTGTGCTGCCAGGTCTCGTCGCTGACCACCGTTTGTGTGCTGCCGTCGGCATGCGTGATCTCGAGCTGGGCAAGCAGGCGGGGGCGGTCGCCGTAGCGTTGACGTCCGCGCCAGTCGAGATGACCGCAATACCATCCGTCGCCGAGCAGCACGCCGAAGGCATTCTCTCCCGCTTTGATCAAGGGAGTGACATCGTAAGTGTTGTAATGAATGCGCTTGTGGTAATCCGTCCAACCGGGGTTGAACAGGTCGTTGCCGATACGCTGCCCGTTGAGGCTCGCTTCGTAAACGCCGAGAGCTGTGATGTAGAGCCGGGCTGATGTGATTTCCGATGCCGTGAACTCTTTGCGCAGGTAAGGGCATGGCACGGATGTCCACACACCGCCGGATAACGTTCCTTCGATCCACTTAGCCTGCCAATCTTCCGGTTTGAGCAGCCCCATCTCGAAGAAGGCGGGCGTTGATTCGGTCACGGCGCCGGTCTCGTCCCAGACACGGACGGACCATTCGATCCGGTCGCGGGAATGTAATTCTCCCCCGTAGGGGATTTGTGTGGATTGGGATGATTTGATCTTTCCGGAATCCCAGTGGAGTGAACCGTCCTTTTGCCCAATAACCTGGTAGGTGGTTTGTTTTGCGCCTTTTCGTGTTGATTCCATCCGCCAGGACAGGCGAGGATGCACTACATCGATGCCTAATGGATCGATCAAGCTTTCGGACCTAAGATAGGAGATTTCGGTCATGCTTTTCCTCATCGATGGATGAAGCCCTGGTTGTTAACGTGTTGTGTCTGTGAGATGAGATTAAGTAAGAATGTAGCACAAGAAAACATCAGGGTCAAATACATTCTGCATGATTGGGGATGACTTTTATCCTAACTGGTTGGCATTCCCCACGCAAATCTTGTTTTTTGTTATACACTAGCGTGATTGAAGAATTGGAGCTGCCATGAAATCATATGATCCACTGCCTCGTTCGGAGGTCATCAAAGCTGTTGAGCATCATCATCCCAACCGAATACCACTCATCATGGCGAAGTGGTGGGGTGAAGGCCTGCCCGAGATGCACGGTGACGCGCTCAAGTGTTTCGATAAGTATCCGGAAGATGCCGTGCTTGCGCTGATCGAGCCGTTCCATTACGACAAGATGAATCTGCCCTGGGAGTTGAACCTGACCGGCGCGCACGATACCCGGGTGGTGATGGATGATTGGGCGAAACTGGATGACTTCATCGCCTGCCTTCCCGACCCCGAGCGTGACCCTCAGTTCGAGTGGGCGGCGGACCAGGCGAAATACGCACAGCAGAACGACCGGTATTTCATTTTTGGCTGGTGGCGTTTGTTCTTCGAACGGCCCTGGGAAATCCGCGGCATGACCAACCTGCTGACGGATTATTACACCTACCCGGAGCAGGTGCATAAGCTGTACGACGCGCTGTGCGAGATGTACCTGGCCTATCTGAGACGCGCTTTGCGTGAGTTTCATTTCGACGGCTTCTGGACCAGCGACGACCTCGGGCATCAAAAACAATTGTTCGTCAGCCCGAAGACCTTCCGGCAGTTCCACAAACCCCGCTACGAACGGATTGGCGCGCTCCTGCGAGAACATCACATCCATTGGTGGCTTCACAGCTGCGGAAATAATTTTGGCGTGATGGGCGACCTGGCTGATGCAGGGTTGACGGTGTTTCATCCGGTCCAGAAGCACACGATGGACGAGAAGCAGGTGGTGGAGCAGTTTGGCGATCGATTGACCTTCCTGGCGGGATTTGATGTCCAGCAAACGCTGATCAACGGCACACCGGAGGAGGTCCGCGCCGAGGTGCGTTACCTCATCGACACGTTTGACCGCCCCGACGGCGGGATGTGCCTCGCGGCTGGAAACGGAATTCTTCCCGGCACACCGCTGGACAACATCGACGCATTCCTGGATGAGGCGCTGAAGTATGGGGAAGCGAAACGCAGCCAGGCGAACAAGGTATAGGAGAGCAAATGGAACATCCATACGGCCACTTCAACGAATCCGGCGACGAGTTCATCGTTACCAACCCCGCCACACCGCGCGCCTTCGACAACATGTTGTGGAACGAGTTGATCTTTTCCAATGTCCAGCAGACCGGCGTGGGTTACTGCGATTACCAGATCGACGGCACGGAAGGCATCCAGCTGATGACCGGCGTGGGACGCATCTGCGATTTCGATGTCTTCGGCCGCGATCACCTGATGAGCCGGCTGATTTACATTCGAGACAACGAGACAGGGAAATTCTGGAATGTGGGTTGGGAGCCGGTCTGTGCGGATTACACATCCTATTCATGCAGGCATGGGTTGGGATATACCCTCATCGAGTCGGTCACCAACCAGGTGAAATCAACTTTGCGGATATTTATCCCTGCAGGCAAGGATCCATTGGAATTGTGGACGCTGACTCTGAGCGATGTCTCCAGCCGCAAACGGGACTTGTCGGTGTTCGTTTACAACCAGATCCAGTTCAAGTTCAAGTGGGGATTCGATAGCTACGGCGACATGTTCTACCGTTCGTCCAATTGGAACAAGGATTTGAATGCCATCGTTGCGAGCAAACATCCCTACCGCCGACCACACAACCACCTGACCGCTTTTCTTACCGCGGATGCGCCCATCGTTTCGTTCGACGGCGTGCGCGATGCCTTCGTGGGAGCCTATAACACACTCCAGAATCCACGCGCGGTGGCGGAAGGTAAATGCTCCAACACGCCCGGCTCATCGGACGCCACCATCATGGCGGCACAGTTTGACGTGAAACTGGAAGGCGAAACAGTCATCAACTTTATCCTGGGCGCCACGGATGACGAAGGGAAAATCGAGGCAATAAAGAAAAATACCTTCGGGCAAATAGAGTCCCGGTTTGCCCGGCTCCGTACCGAAAAACAAAAGCTCATCCAGCACAACCACGTCCGCACACCGGATGAACATTTCAACCGCATGGTCAACATCTGGCTCAAACAAGGCGCGTCATTTGGCGCAGCGTGGTGCCGCTGGGGTTGGATGGGGTACCGGGATATCGTCCAGCACGGTTTAGGCGTCTCAGCGCTGGACCCGGCGCGAACGCGTGAAATTCTCGTCGAAGCGTTCCGGCACCAATTCCAGAGCGGGTTTGCCCTGCGCGGTTGGAATCCGATCGACGAGAAATCCTACTCCGATTCGGCACTGTGGCTTATCTTTACGCTCACAGCGTATCTCAAGGAGACCGGCGACATGGCCTTCCTCGACGAGCGCATCCCGTTCCACGACCAAGACGAAGCCAGTGTCATGGGGCACATCGAAGCAGCGCTCGACTCGCTCGAAAGCAACAAAGGCGCGCACGGACTGTGCCTGATCAAATTCGGGGATTGGAATGATTCGCTTACCGCGGTCGGCAGGCTCGGGCGTGGCGAGTCCGTTTTCCTCAGCCAGCTCTATGCCGAAGCGTTGAAAGAAATGTCAGACCTGGCAGGTTTCCAGGGCGACGACATCCGTAAAAATGATTTTGAGACACGCCGCGCAAACATGCTCAAAGCGATCAACGACGCCTGGGACGGCGGCTGGTACACGCGCTGCTTCGACGACAGCGGAAAGCCGATCGGTTCGAAGGAGAATGACCAGGCGCAGATATTTTTGGAATCGCAAGCCTGGGCGCTGATCTGCGGCGCGGCGGATACGGAGCGCGCCGCCCGCCTGCTTGAGTCGTGCGACGAGCGACTGGGAACCTCGCTGGGTTATCGCCTGCTTGCTCCGACGTTTTGCCGCATCGACGATAACGTGGGGCGCATCTCGAGCATGGAGCCGGGCATCTGCGAGAATGGCACCGTTTATTCGCATTTGAACGTGTGGATGATGCTGGGTCTGCTGCGATATGGAATGGCAGACCGCGCTCTGGAATTGTGGCGTACGAACATCACGGGCTATGTGGAAGACGAGGGTGACCTGCGCCGGCGTGTGCCTCCGTACATGATGGCGAATTGTTATTACGGACCCGACCACCGCAACAACGCTTTCCAGATGGAGTTCACCTGGATCACCGGCTCGCTGGCGTGGCTGAACGTCGTGCCTGTACGTGACATGCTCGGAGTGAAGGCGGATTATGGAGGGTTGATCATTGAGCCCTGCCTGCCAACGGAATGGAACCGGGTCGCGGTTACACGGGAGTTCCGCGGTGGAACCTATGAGATCACCATCTCGCAAAGCGATGAAAAAGGGATCTGGCTTGATGGAACGAAGTTCACCGGCATCGTTTTGCCTGTGCTGACAGGGACCCATACCGTGACAGTAGGGGTGTGACGACTGCTTTTCCAATGATGGAAAATTTTAAGGTTCCCGTTGGTTGACTCTTGTGAAAAATGTTGCTAAAGTATTGTTACCGGTCCCGATACCGGTCCCGAAGGCGTTTTTCACTTATCCTGGCTGCTAATGAGAAAAAAAGGTCAAGTCACGATCCAGAAAGTCGCCAAAGCTGCGGGGGTTTCCAAGCAGACCGTCTCAAGGGTGATCAATAACCGCCCTGACGTGGCTGACGTGACCAGGAAGCACGTCCAGAAAGTGATCGATGAACTGGGATATCATCCCAGCGCCGTAGCCCGAAGCCTGACCAATCAACGCACTCATACCATCGCGGTTGTCACTGCCGGATTGAATCTCGTCGGTCCGTCCAGTGTGTTAAACGGGATCACCCTCAAGGCGGAAGAACTGGGATATTCCCTCCTGATAAAGAATTTGGCGGGTTTTCGAGTCAATGACTTCCAGGGATTGATCCGTTTCATCAATGAGATGCGGGTCGAAGGAGTTGTCTGGGCTTGTCCCGATATTGACCATTACAGACGCGAGGCGGTCGAAAAGCTTTCACGTCTTCCGGTGCCGGTCGTGTTCCAGGGATCTTTCCCGATCGAGAACACCCTGTTCGTGACGGTGGATAACTACAGGGGGGGATGCCAGGCCACTCAACATCTTATTGATCAAGGGTATCGCCATATTGGTCATCTTTCCGGTCCGCTGAAATTTTCCGATGCCGAAGCGCGAAAATCCGGATGGGCGGATACGCTCGAGAAAGCCGGCATGCATCCCACCCGCGCACAGTGGGCTGAAGGGGACTGGAGCGCGGCGAGCGGCGCCCGGGCGATTTCCAAGTTACTGGGCTCCTATCCGGAAATGGACGCGGTCTTTGCTGCCAATGATCAAATGGCGATTGGAGCCATGCAGGCCATCTATGAGAGAGGACTGCATATTCCGGAGGACATTGCCCTTATCGGGTATGACAATATCGCTGAAAGTGCATTCAGCTCACCGCCTCTCACCACCCTCGATCAAGACTTTGATTCGATGGGAGCGAAAACCGTTGAGCTTCTGGTCCATGCCATCAACGCCCAATGGAATGGGAAGGAATCGTCCGATCTCGAACCGGTCTGGTTGAATGCTGATTTGATCGTCAGGAAAAGCTCACTGCGCTGGGTTGAGGTTCCTGGATAAAAAAGTGACGGTATTCACAATAGGTGGTTCTGGCATGACAAAAAGCCAGTGAATTGACGACACTTGTCATATTGTACGCCTGTACGTACAAGTTTGCTTGACCGAGCACGAATTTGATGCTATTCTTAGATTGAGCGATTTATCGAAGTAAAAAAACTATCATGCCGAATAAACGAAACCAGGAAAAGTCCTATCACAACAGAGGAGGTGTCCATGCGGTAGATGGATGAAAAGGTGAATAATCAAATGTTCAATTGCCAATTTAAATCCTTAAGGAATATAGGAGAATGGAAATGACTGAAAAATCAAGCAAAAAGCTATCCCGTCGAGATGTGCTCAAGCTTTCCGGCACATTATTCGGTGGCGCCATTTTGGCTGGCTGCGCCACCCCCACCGCTGAACCCACCGAAGCTCCCGTGAAGGCCACCGAAGCGCCCGTCGCTGAAGTGCCAACCGCGGAACCGGTTGCCAAGCCGATCGAGGGGAATGTCGTGGTGATGCACTTCCTGCATGAATTCACCGAAGATATCGTCAATGCCTATCAGGAATTGCATCCCGGCGTTACGGTCGAAGTGGTTGATGGAAGCGACGCGACCCGCTTCTACGCCATGTACGCCGCCGGCGCTCCACCTGATGTCTATCGCCTGCAGGCGCCCTCCATCCCCGGCATGCTTGCCCGCAAACTTCTGTTCGATCTGACCCCCTACTTCGAAGCCAGTGAGTTGATCGATGTCGCCGACCTTGCCCCGGCCAACAATTACTATAAGGCCAACAGCCCGTTGGAAATCGGCTCCGGTAAGATCTATGGCATGGTCAAGGACTTCTCACCGGATACGACCATCTTTGCCAACAAGACTCTCTTTGAAGCTGCCGGTCTGCCGGCCCCCGATGACACCAAGGCGATGACCTACCAGGAAGTCATGGATGCCTCGAAGGCGCTGACCGTCTTCGACGGCGAGCGCATGGTGCAGTATGGCTATGGCTATGAAGGCGGCTGGGTCGACCGCTTCTGGATGAACATCCTCGGCGAAACCGATCAGAGTCTCTATACCTCTGATTACAGCAAGATGGTCCTGACCACGAACGATGACGCAAAAGCGTCGTCAAGTGGTTCTACGACATGGCTGCCGAGAAACTGACACCCAGTCCGAAGAACCCCAGCCCCGGCGGCTGGTTTGGCAATGACTTCCTCTCCAATGCCGCTGCCATGGCCCAGTACGGCTTCTGGTACAGCGCCATGGCGCTCAGCGATGCCAACCGGGACGGTGCCATGATGCTGCCCGGACCCACCTGGACCGGCACTCGCCGCGACCCGACCGTCACCGCCACCGGTGCGATCGTCACTTCAGCCACCCAGAATCCCGATGCGGCCTGGAGCGTTTATGAGTATTATCACGCCGGCCAGCCCTCCATCGACCGCGCAGGCAGCGGATGGGGCGTTCCGGCTCTGAAGTCGCAGTGGGCGTTGATCCCGCAAGAGACCGATTTCCAGAAACAGGCCTACAAAGTGTTGGAGGGCGAACTGGCTCTCGACACCACGCCGCTGCAATTCAACCCCTTCATCGGCGAATTGGTCGTCTCCACGCTGTGGAGCACCAACCTCGATATGGCTCTCGGCGGAACAATCACCTTCGACGACATGCTCGCAGCCATCGAAAAAGAAACCAACGTTGCCATCGCGGAAGGTATCGAACGCATCATGGGTTAATCCCTGATGATAGGCAAAAAACCGAGGAGGTCGGAGCAATTCGACCTCCTCGCCCTGTTACTGTCATTAGGAGTTCGCCATGACGGCTGGAACGGTCGAAGCTCAGATCGGGAAAAGTCAACGGAATAAACCTTTTCTGACCCGGCAGCGAAGGCGGAACCTTACTTTTTATTTATTGATTTCCCCCTGGCTGCTCGGTTTTATTTTCCTAGCCATCATCCCCCTTGTTATTGGTCTTCTGACATCATTTACAAATTATGATGGATTAAACATAGATTCTTTGAAATTTGTGGGGCTGGATAATTACGCCCGCGTCGTTACTGATCCTGACGTTAAAGTTTTCTGTCGGCCGCACGCTGTTGTGGGGAGGGGTGAACCTGCCGCTCTGGCTGGTGCTGTCGTTCCTTCTGGCGCTAATTCTTAATCAAGATGTCAAGGGACGCGGAGTTTTCAGGACCATTTTTTATCTTCCCACCCTGGTCCCGGTCGCGATCGCCATCACCGCATGGCGAATCATCCTTGAGCCCAATTTTGGGATGCTCAACAATTTAATCAGCCAATTCACGCCTGAGCCCGTTGCCATAAAATGGCTTTCCGATTACGCCTTATTCGGGATGGCGGGGATTTCCATCTGGCTGGGCCTAGGTTTCGGGATGATCATCTTCCTGGCCGGCCTCCAGGGAATCCCGGACGAACTAAAAGAAGCCGCCCGTATTGATGGCGCGAACGACTGGCAGGTCTTTCGGCATATCATCCTGGTCCTCATGACCCCGATCATTTTCTTCCAACTGGTGCAGGGGCTGATCGGCGCTTTTCAACAGCTCAACCTTCCTTTGTTGATTACACAAGTTGGCATTACATCCACTTCAGTCGCCCCTCGTCCGATTTATCTTTACATGATCCATACGTATCAACAGATCTTTACCAACGGACGTTACGGATACGGGACGGCACTGTTATGGCTGCTTTTCATCGGCATTGTGGTTATTGACAGGTGTTGTTTTTTGGTCACAGAAGTATTGGGTTTACGATAACTCATCAGATGGAGACAGCTAATGGACGCCCAGACTAAAGGTTTCGTTATGAAGCGTGTCTCCCGCTTCTTTGGGTATACCATCTTGATCCTCACAGCGCTCGTCTTGATGTCGCCCGTCTTCTTCATGGTGGTCTCCTCCGTCAAAGTGGACGCGGAATATTTGAGTTATCCCATCCGGGTTTTTCCGCAAGATTCCCCAGTGGTTAAACTACAACCTCGTGTTTACGATGACACCATTCGCAAAAATCGCCATCCGCACCGGATTGCTGGCCATCTCCACAGCCATGATCACGACATTCATCAGCTCCATGGTCGGATATGGATTTGCACGATATCGAAACGTCCCGGGCAACAAGCAGCTCTTCTGGCTGGTCATTGCCATGATGATCGTGCCTTTCATCGTCATCCTGATCCCTCAATTCATGCTTTATTCCAAGTTGAAACTGACCAATTCCTATTGGCCCTGGTACCTCGGGGCTCTTGGCGGTGCCCCGTTCTATATTTTCATGTTCAGGCAATTTTTCCTGGGATTCCCCAAGGAACTGGAAGATGCCGCGGAAGTGGATGGCTGCGGTCCCTTTAGGATCTACTGGCAGATCTTTCTTCCGAATGCCAAGCCGGTGATCGCCACCGTGATGATCTTTGCCTTTAACAATGTCTGGGGTGATTACCTCATCCGTTAATTTACCTAAGCGCAAAAAAGACGCTGCTCGGCGTGGCTCTGGCAAGTGCGTTCAAGAACCCGCAAGGATTTGACATGAAAACGGTCAGCCTGGCGGCAGGTGTTGTTTATGTCCTCCCATTGATCCTGATTTTCTTCATCTTCCAGAAGAACATCCTTAAGGGTGTGGTGACATCCGGATTGAAAGGATAAACACAGGATTGTGTATCCGGCTCCTCGAGAGATTCCTGTATTCTCGAGGAGTTGCTGTTTTATAAAACCAAAAACTATGAAAACACAAGAGTTCATGCCGATGAAATACGGAGCCTGGATCCACGAACGCGGGCTGTCTTTGGATGAGCAGGTCCGGGCCGCGAAGAAAAGCGGCTTGAGCGCCATTCGCTCCTATTCGTTGGATTATTCCCAGCGCGCTGCGCCTGTCCTGGCTCAGTATGGACTGTCCCTTCTGGCAGGATTGCACGTCGATGGCGAAAGCCTGGCTGCGGATTGGCGATCCCAGGTCCACCTGGACGAACTGGCAGCAACCACGAATTTGGGTGTGGACCTGGAAGGTATCTGCGTGGGAAATGAATTGCGGCAGGGTGGGGATGCAGCGGATAAGAAGCAATTTACCGCCCGTTTATCCTTCGGTCTTGCCAATGTGATCCGCACCTATCGCCACTGGCTGGATGAAAAGGGCCTCTCGGTCCCATTGACCTATGCTATGGAAGGCATCGTCTATGATCCATTCGGCACATTCCATGAGTGGATGTGGCCGCTGATCGATGCCTGTGATATTGTCTCGGTAAATTTGTATCCGATGGGCGTCCCCGAGTGGTTCACGTTCGGGGCTTTTGACGAGAGTTGAAAATTCCTTGCGGATCAACGCGTGCGCAACGACCGGCTGGCCTTGTTTGAAATTCAGCTGCGCCGTGTGCTGGAACAGCTTGAGAGCGCCGGCAAGCCGATGATATTTTCCGAGACCGGCTTTCCTTCAGCCACGGGTTACCGCATTGAGGAAGAACTGGTCATCCCCGAAACGGACAACATCCTCTTCGCGTCGGCGATGGAGGAATTTCTCAAGCGAATCCGCTTGGTCAACGCCGATTTCAAAGGCCGCATCCAGGCGTTGTATTTCTATGAGTGGCGTGATAATCTTTTTCATTCAAAAATATCAAATGTCGAACAAAGCCCGATCCACGTTGCTTTTGGTTTGTGCGACCGTTTGGGAAATCCAAAGCTCGACATTCGGAAACTGCTCTCCGAGGCTGATGCGTGAACCCTACCCCGCCTAACAGCATTCCCCAGTTCAAGCAAACACCCGAGGTTGTCTTTCAACCGCGTACTGCCCACGCATTTCAAAGGGGAATCAATGGAATAGTCGATGCCATTCGCCCCTCGCTGGGACCCTACCCGAGGGCGGTTGCCATTTCACGGGTTACCGCATCCCGCTCTCCCGAGCTGCTCGACAGCGGCGGGATCATCGCCCGCCGCATCATCGAACTCCCCCATCGGGACGAGGATGCCGGGGCAATGTATATCCGCGGCGCTTTGTGGAATTTGCATGAGCGCGTTGGCGACGGGGTTGCCACATCAGCCGTCATTTTCCAGACCGTGTTCAACGAGGGGCTGAAATACATCGCCGCGGGCGGTAACGCCATGATGCTGCGGCAATACCTCGAGCGGGGTGCGGACCTTATTGTCGACGAATTGGAGAAAATGGTTCAGCCGGTTTCCAGCGTAAAAGAATTGACCGGTGTGGCAAAGACCGTATGCCATGAGTTGGAGCTGGCTGAGGCGCTGGCCAACCTCATCAGTATCTCCGGCGAATACGGTTTGCTCGATATCCGGGCAGGGCGCGGCAGAGGGATAGAAAACGAATTGATCGTTGGCAGTTACTGGCCGGGTGCCGTGGTCTCCAAATCCATGATCTACGATATCGGCCGTTCGAGGACAGAATTTGAAAATGCAGCCATCCTCATCTCCGACCTGGAGATCGAAGACCCCCGGCAGCTTGTCCCGGCAATCCAGGCGGCTGTCGATGCGCAAATCAACCGCCTGGTGGTGATGTGCAGCAAGATGTCCGACTTAGCCCAGGCGTTGATCGTGCAGAGCAAAAGCTCGAACAAGCTGCAGATTGTTGCCGTGAAAACGCCGGGCATCCGGTCGGACGTCCAGATGATCAGTATGATCGACATGTCCATCCTGACCGGCGGGAAAACGTTCGTCAAAGCCGCCGGCGACACGTTGGAACGTGTCACCTCCGCTCATTTTGGGCGCGCCAGACGCATTTGGATGAACGAGGAATACACCGGCATCGTCAATCCGCAAGGTGACCCCAAGGAGATCCGTCAACATGTCCAGACGCTGCGGAATGGTCTGACGAACGCTCAAAAGAATGACGACCGGAAACGGTTTCAGGAAAGGCTGGGCAAGGTCCTGGGGGGTGCTGCAGCGATCGATGTCGGCGGGCTGACCGAATCAGAAATGGAAACGCGTAAGGAGCTTGCCAAACGTACCGTTGAGACATTGCGCGGCGCTTTACGGGAAGGCATTCTGCCCGGAGGGGGATCCGCTCTGTTGAATTGCAGGTCAGCGCTCGGGAAACTGGGGAGGAACACGGACACGCTCGACGCTCGTGCCGCCCAGCGGATTTTGACTCTCGCCCTGGAGACTCCTTTCCGAACTTTGATGTCAAACAGCGGCACCAGCGAAGGAAAAATCCTCGGCGACGTGGATCTTGCGGGTCCCGGTTTCGGCTTTGACCTCGTATCCCAACGGGTCTGCGAGATGATCCCCCATGGGATCGTGGATGTGGCGGCTGTGCAAAAGCAGGCTGTCATCAGTGCCATCCGTGGAGCGGCGCTGGCCTTGACCGTTGATGTGCTGATCCATCGGGAAGACCCGCCGGTGGTCTCAGAACCGGATGCGCCGGGATTCTAATTATGGAAGAGCGATCCATGATACAAGATTACGTTTACTGCCTGGCCTCTTCGCCTGACTTTAAAAAGGATGGACTGATCTTTGCTGCCAAGAAAAGCGGATTATTCCGTTCCAGTGACGGTGGACAACATTGGGAAGACGCCTACGCCTCGTTGGACCTTAAAGAAAACCTGCCGACAACTTTTGTCGCAGTCGCTATGGTGAACGAGATGACCTATGTCTTTGCAGGGGCGGAAGGGAGAATCCTGCGTTCCCTCGATGCCGGGAAGACATGGAAAGCAGCCGAGTTGGGAAAACCAGCGCCGGTCGTCATATCACTGGTCGTTTCACCCGGTTTCGCAGACGATGGCACCTTGCTTGCTGCGACCATGCAGGATGGCATTTTCTGTTCCACCGATCGAGGCATAAGCTGGACAGGCTGGAATTTTGGCCTGTTCGATCCGAACGTCAACGCACTGGCATGTTCTGTGAACAGCGGTACCCAGGTCTATCTCGCAGGAACGCAAAGCAGCATCTTTTCAAGCTCCAATGCAGGACGTTCCTGGAAGTTACTTGATTTTCCGATCGACCCGGCGCCTGTTACATGCCTGGCGGTCGGACCTGACGGGGTTATCTTCGCCGGCACCGAGTCCAAAGGTTTGTTTTGTTCGCGAGATGAAGGTCAGACGTGGAAGCGATTGACTAAAGGACCGGTGGAGCAAATCCTCGTGGATTCTAAAAACAACATTCTCATCATCCAGGACGGGAAACTATGTTCATCTAAAAATAGTGGAAAGACCTGGCAGACGCGTAAAGTCGGTAAGAATTCCCTCACTTGTTCTGCAGCCCCGCTTGGACTGGGATCCAGGAATCCGCTTTTCGCCGGGGCATACGGAGAGGTCATCACCTTATGAAACCTATCGCGAATCAACTCAACTTTGGCGCCGCCTATTACCCTGAACATTGGCCTGAATCCCGCTGGCCTGAAGATATCCGCCTGATGAAAGAGGCTGGATTCACGGTCGTGCGCATGGGGGAGTTTGCCTGGAGTACGTTCGAGCCGGCGGAAGGCGAATTTCATTTCGACTGGATGGACCGCGCCATCGCCCTGCTTGCGGAAAACGGGATTCTTACTGTTCTTGGGACACCCACCGCCGCTCCTCCAGCCTGGCTGACCCAAAAATATCCTGATACGCTGGCTGTCAATGAAAACGGCGGCAAGTATGAACACGGACAGCGCTGCCATTTCTGTGTCAACTCACGTGATTACCACAAACGCGTCAAAAGTATTGTCACGAAAATGGCGAAGCATTTCGGGAACAATCCGAATGTGATCGGCTGGCAATTCGATAATGAATACAATACCGTCTGTTATTGCGAGGCATGCAGGGAGATGTTCCAGCAGTATTTGAAGGAAGAATTCTCAAGCCTCGATACCCTCAATGACCACTGGACAACAAAATACTGGAGCCAGAGCTATACCGACTGGGAGCAGATTCCCATCCCCAAATCCGGACACAACCCCGGGTTGATGATGGCATTCCAAAAGTTCATCACCCTCTCCTTCCGAAAGTATCAGAAGCTGCAACTGGACATCCTTCGCAAATACATTCCGGATCAGGTATGGACGACCCATAATTTCATGGGCTGGTTCCCCGTTTTTGACCATTACGATGTAAGTGCTGACCTCGACCTTGCCTCGTGGGATTGGTATGTAGGCGGCGGCCATCCCGTTCATACATCGACAGGCGCGGTGCACGATCTGACCCGCGGCTTCAAACGTCAAAATTTCTGGGTGATGGAGACGCAGCCCGGAAATGTCAACTGGCATCCCATCAATAATATGGTCAACCAGGGCGAGGCGCGCTCGATGGCCTGGCATGCGGTCGGTCACGGCGCGGACGCGCTGCTCTACTGGCAGTGGCGTTCCGCTTATAACGGGCAAGAGCAATATCACGGCAGCCTGATTGACCAATCCGGGCAGCCCCGGCCGTTTTACAGTGATGCTGCCCGGGTGGGACGTGAATTCGCCAGGGTCTCGGAGTTATTGGCAGGCTCGGAAGTTAAAGCCAAAGTGGCGATTCTTAATGACTATTCCAGCCGCTGGTCGATCAACTGGCAGCGTCACCACAAGGATTTTGATTATGTCGATCACCTGCGGAATTATTACAAACCATTGGTGGACCGCAATATTCCGGTGGATATCATCTCTGCGGACGCACCGCTGGATGGCTATCGGCTCGTCATCGCGCCCGGATTGGCAGTTCTGACACCGGAGCGTGTCATGCATCTGACGAAATTTATTGAGCAGGGAGGAAATCTGGTGCTGACCCTGCGCACCGGAATGAAAGACCAGTTCAATTCCCTTCTGCCTCAACGCCAGCCCGGCGTTCTTTCAGCATTGACCAATGTTGAAGTGGAGGAATACTACCCGCTGGATGTTGCGGTTCCGGTGATCAGCAAATCCTTCACCGGGATGTCCAGCCTGTGGGCGGAGAGGCTTCGCATCCTCGACCCTTCGCTGGATACAAAGGTTGTGGCGCGATACGGGAAACAAAATGGCTGGCTGGATGATCAGGCTGCCATTACCGTGACACCCAAAAACAATTCCAAATCCTATGTGTATTATGTCGGTGCCTACCTGGATGAGGCGGCTCAGTCTTCTTTGATGAATCTCATCCTCACGGCCGTCGATATCCCAAGCCCGTGGCAGACCCCGCAGGGAGTCGAGGTATGCCAGCGCACCGCTCCTGACGGAAAGAAGATCTATATCGTCATCAACCATTGCGGCGAAGCCCAGACCGTTAAACTCCCCTGGCCTGCCCGCGAACATCTCAGCGACGCGGATTGTTCAGGGGAACTGGCGCTTTCCAATTATGGAGTGGCAATACTTACCAGAAGGGTATAAATGCATGTTTGGTTTTTTGGCGCCGAGTAAATTTAGATTCTCATGGGCTTATGTCCTTCTTGCGTTACTCGTCTCAGGTTGTGCGCCTCAGATTCCCACAATTACCGGAACGGCCTATTACGTTGACTGTACGAAAGGTAGCGATGACAACCCGGGCACATCGTACTTGCGCCCCTGGGGAACGCTGAACCCCGTTAACAGAACCATATTCCAGCCGGGTGATGGGATTTTTTTTAAACGCGGAACCAGCTGCCAGGGCGGATTGATCCCCCAGGGCTCCGGCACGGGTGGCAATCCCATTCTCGTTGGCGCTTATGGCAACGGTGAGCTTCCTGTTATCGATGCAGGAAAGAATCCCCAGGCTTTCAAACTCTCAGGGCAGGAATATTGGGAAATTCAGGATATCGAGTTCACCGGTGGCACACGTTTCGGTGTGCTGGTCAGCGGGCAGGAAGGGATTCAGACACTTCGCCATATCCGCCTGAAAAACCTGATTGTGCATGATGTCTGGGGGAAGTCGTATAAAGACAAGGTTCCCGGTCTGGTGGTGGTGCTCGCCAACGGCAGCCTTTTTCAAGACGTGGTCATCGACGGGGTCACCGCTTACAACACGAACCAATGGGCAGGCATCGAAGTCAATGGAGGTGTCGGCTGGCCGATCGATTACGACAACCCGGCGGTTGCCGAGAATGTGACCATCCGCAATTCGACAGTCCACGATGTTTATGGCGATGGCATCGTGCTATGGGGCGTGCGCAAAGGGTTGATCGAATACTCCGTTGCTTTTAATACCGGGAAGCAGCCGTCCCCAAAAACAATTGGCACACCTTCCTCCATCTGGACCTGGACATGCATTGATTGTGTGGTGCAGTACAACGAATTGTACAATGCTTATTCGCCTGAAATCGATGCCGGCTGTTTTGATATTGATTGGGGCACCCGTAATAACACTTACCAATATAACTACGGGCATGACTGTGACGGCTATTGTATATCGGTCTTTGGTGCGGAAGGCGTGACCACCGAGAATGCCGTAGCCCGCTATAACGTTTGCTCCAACAACGGACAGCGCGCCGACCTTGCCAGCCGTCAGGGCGACATCTTCCTTTCCACGTGGAATTATGGGCTCCTGGATGGCGTCTTGATCTACAACAATACTTTCAACTGGTCTCCCGTTGGAAAATATCCGGCCTTGGTTAACAAGGCGGAATTCACCGGCGAGCGCCCCAACCTGTTTGCCAACAACATCATCGTCTCCAAAGTCCCCTGGCTGGTGGATGGCGGCACGAAACTCGCACTTGACCACAACCTGTACTGGCTGACCGGTGAGGGCACGCCCTTCTTCTCTTTCAAAGAGAATTATTACTCCGGCTTTGACGAATACCAGAAACTCAGCGGACAAGACGCGAACAGCTTGTTTGCTGATCCCCAATTGAATCAGCCCGACTATCATGAGATCGGGCGCTCCGCCTCAGCCTTCACGCTTCAGGCCGGCTCACCCGCGATTGACGCAGGCCTCAGCCTAAATGATAGGGGTGCAACGGATTTCTTTGGCAACGCCATCCCCTACGGCAGCGCCATCGATATCGGTGCGCACGAGAGGACCTCGTCAACGGTTGACACTGTCAATCCGCGCCTGTTGGCGGATATTCGCAGGAATGTGCCAGCCACCGGTAAAGTTCTGGCAGCGCTGATCGATCCTTCAGATATGATATCCCGCAGCCAATCCGTTTTTCTGCGCAGTATGGCGCACCAGTATGCGGACCGGGGGTTGCAGGTGCTATTGATTGACGTGAGTGGACTCACCCAGTGGCAGCGCGCCAATCTGGCGGCTGAGTGGCATTTGGGAGAAATTTCATTGCTGGGCGGGAAAATCGAAACCTCCACGCCGGCGGTATTTTTGTTCAAAGACGGAGAATTGGAAATGCACTGGGATATGCTTGCTCTCCCATTTGATCTGGCGCAGGCAATTCAAAAGATGAGTCAATAATCCATGCCAGTCAAACTGCCTTCCATTCACATCAGCGCCAATCATCATTTTCTATGCACTGAAAGTGGCGAACCTTTCTTTTGGATGGGCGATACAGCCTGGAACTTGTTCCATCGCACCACGCGTGAGGAAGCGGAAAGGTATCTTGTCAATCGGCAGCAAAAGGGCTTCAACGTGATCCAGGTCATGCTGCTCAGCGAGCAGGATGGCTTGACCTCACCCAGCGCCAATGGCGAGCGTCCTTTTCTTGACAACGATCCTGCCTGTCCCAACGAAGCCTATTTTGCTTATGTGGATGCGCTCATCGAACGTGCCGCGGAATTAGGGATCTACGTCTGCCTGCTGCCAACCTGGGCAGATAAAGTGACCCCCAACTGGGGAATTGGACCGGTGATATTCAACCCGGACACGGCTTATCCTTACGGGAAATGGCTCGGATCGCGTTATGCCGATCGAAGCAACCTGATCTGGTGCCTTGGCGGGGATCGTCCTCCGGCGCGCGGCAACACCGATTGGATGTTGACATGGCGGCGGATGGCGCGCGGCTTGCGTGAAGGTCTCGGTCCCGAAGCGCTGCTCACTTATCATTCGGATGGCGGCCTCTTCGGTCCCGCCTGTATCCATGATGAGGATTGGTCTGATCTGGTCATGATCCAATCGGGTCATTGGGATGTTGAAAATCCCGCCTGGGATTGGATCGATCACTTATACAGGCTCCAGCCGCCCAAGCCAGCCCTCGACGGCGAACCGTGCTACGAGGATCATCCCATTGCGCCCTGGCCGGAATGGAATCCCGCCAACGGTTATTTCCGTGATTATGAAGTACGTAAACAAATTTATCGCTCGGTCTTTGCCGGAGGATGCGGCGTCACCTATGGTCATCACTCCATCTGGCAATTTTACGGACCGCGCTATGAGATCATCAACCATGCGGACCGCACCTGGGTCGAAGCGCTGGATCGCCCGGCTGCGACACAACTGATTCACTTGAAACGCCTGATGCTTTCACGCCCTTACTTTGACCGCATTCCCGACCAGGCGCTGATTTTGTCGGATGCCGGAAAAGCGGGAACACATATCCGCGCCACGCGCTCGCAGCACCACGAACAGCAATATGCCTTCGTTTATTTCCCCACCGCGCACCAACGCGCCACACTGGACCTGGGTTTTTTCCGTACACCCACGGTCAACGCCAGTTGGTTCGATCCGCGCACGGGAGCAGTTCAACCGATCGGTGAGTTTGCCAACGGGCGGATTGAATTTACAACTCCCGAAAACGATCGGGATTGGGTGTTGGTATTGGATGATCCTCGCGCGGATTTCCCGCTTCCAGGGTGAGAGATATGGACAATCAGAAATCTCTCGATCCGAACTGGACGCTCGGCCCCTTCAAACGACTCGAAAACGTGAATCCCATTTTCTCGCCAGGCGATGCAACCTTCATGTGCCCGTTACTGGGCAGGGTGGAGTGGGAAAAGCTCGGTATTTTCAATCCGGCAACATTGGTCAAGGACGGGATGGTCTTTTGTCTTTATCGCGCCGCCGGACCGGAGGGATTCGTCACCGGGGTCAGTAAAATCGGATTGGCCTGGAGCGATGACGGGATTCATTTCGGCCGTTTTCCGGTTCCTGTGTTATATCCTGACAAAGGGCCCTGGCGCGAGATGGAATTGGGCACCGGCCTCCAGGATCCGCGCATCGTCGAAACCGAGAGCGGCGACTATGTGCTGACCTACGCCCTGTTCGATGGGACGTGCTGCTATATGGCGGTTGCGACTTCAACCGACCTGTTTCATTGGAAAAAACACGGGCTGACCTTCAGCGGGAAATACAGTGAATTCTGGTCAAAGGCAGGCGTGATCGTCTGCCGCCAGGAAGGCGAAAAGTTGATCGCCACGCGCATCAACGGCAAATACTGGATGTACTGGGGCGAGTCCGAGATCTATGCTGCCACATCCGAGGACTTGATCCACTGGGAGCCGGTGGAGATGGAAATCGGTGCGAATAAACGCATCAAACTCGAAAACGGAATCTGGCGTGACGACCAGTGGATTCCCGGTCACCCTGCCCTGAAACCGGTCCTGTCCCCGCGGAAAGGAAGATTCGACAGTGTGCTTGTCGAGCCGGGTCCCGCAGCCGTCCTGCGCGATGAAGGGATTCTGTTGATCTACAACGGCTGTAATGCCAATGATCCGGATTTACCCCCGGGTGCATATTCCGTGGGACAGGCGCTGTTTGATTCTCGTGATCCCACGTCCGTGATCGGCAGGACCACCCAGCCTTTTTTATACCCTGAGCTTCCTTTTGAAACCGAAGGCACGATCCCGAATGTCTGTTTCGCCAACGGCCTTGTGAATTTTGAAGGTCGCTGGCTCCTGTATTATGGAGCCGGCGACAGGTATGTTGGCGTGTGCGCTACAAATACATGAAGAAGAAAAAGGAATATTAATGACATTACAACCAGTTCGTATTTGGGAAGAATCCATTGTCATTCCCACCTACCCTGCACCGCCGCCTGACCCCAACCCGATGTTTTTCGAGAACCGGGTCAACCAGGGTGCCAGCGGACGGGTGTACCCGAATCCATTCACCGACCGGGTCAACCACGAAGAGAAGATCGACCAGCCGTATGATGCGGTGTTTCTTGAAAATGAGTATATCCAATTAATGATGCTGCCCCGTTTCGGCGGACGTATCCATGCCGCGTTGGATAAAACAAACGGGTATGACTTTATCTACCGCCAGCACGTCATCAAGCCGGCGCTGATCGGGCTGTTCGGTTCCTGGCTCTCCGGCGGCATGGAATTCAACTGGCCGATGCATCACCGTCCCTCGACGTTTCTGCCTGTCGAGTACAAGCTTGAGCAAGGGGGCGACGGCTCCGCCACGCTCTGGTTGAGCGAGCATGAACCGATGAACCGGATGAAAGGCATGCTGGGTATCTGTGTGTACCCCGGCAAGGCATTCTTCGAATTACAGGTCAGGCTTTTTAATCGCACTCCCCTGCCTCAGCCCTTTTTATGGTGGGTCAATACGGCGGTGCATGTGAATGATCAGTACCAGCTGATCTTCCCTCCCGATGTCGAGAGTGTGACCTTCCATTCCCGCGCCTATATGGCGGATTATCCCGTTGCACATCAAAAATACGCCGGGCTCGACTGGACAAAGGGTGTGGACATCTCGTGGCCGGGAAATGTAGATGGGACCACGTCGTATTTTGCCAATCCGTCATCGTTCGATTTCTTTGGAGGTTATGACCACGGCAAACGGGGAGGTGTCATTCATGTGGCGAATCATCATATCTCACCGGGAAAGAAATTATTCGTCTGGGGATCCGGCGATTTCGGCACAGGCTGGCAGAAAACCCTCACCGATGAGGACGGTCCTTACGTCGAATTAATGGCCTCGGCTTACTCGGATAACCAGCCCGACTTCTCCTGGCTTCAGCCCTATGAAACGCGGTCCTTTTCGCAGATCTGGTATCCCTTCCAGGAAATCGGATCGGTGAAAAATGCCAATCGATATGCTGCGGTCAATCTTGAAAAAGACCTCCTCGGGATTTGTGTCACCGGATCATATCCCCAGGCTCGGATTGTGCTCAAGGATGCGGATGATATTATTCTGGACCGACGAGTTGACCTGGTTCCCGGGAAACCGTTCACCTGTCAATTGAATGGGATTAGCGATAAGGCACTCGTCGTTGTCTACGACTTCCGTGGGGTCGAACTCATTTCGCTATTCCACGTACACCCGGACCAGCCCTCCGCTTCCTGAAACAGCCAAACCGCCGAAGCTGCCGCACCAGATCCCCTCGCTGGACGAGTTGTATCTCACCGGTCTGCACGTGGAACAGTATCTGCACTTCAGCCTCGACCCGGCACCTTACTGGGAGCGCGCGCTCGAACTTGACCCGGCTGACAGCCGTAGCAACCATGCCCTCGGGCGACTGCTGTTGCGCCGCGGGGATTTCACCGGTGCTGAAACGCTTTTTCGCAAATGCATCCAGACACTGACCCGCTACAACTTCAATCCCTACGACGGCGAACCCCATTACAACCTTGGGCTGGCGTTGGTCTATCAGGGACGTTTCGATGAAGCCTACAACCAATTCTACAAAGCCACCTGGAGCTACGCCCAGCGCACAGCGGGATATTTTTCGCTGGCGCAGATCGATACCCGCCGCGGGGATTACGCCAAAGCCCTTGAGCACATCGACCGATCCCTGGTGACGGACGCGCACAATCTCAAAGCCCTTGCTCTCAAGGTTGTTTTATTGCGTTTACTGGGAGACACAGCCCTCGCTCATCTGGCTCTGGACTTTGCGCTGACGCTTGATCCGCTCAACCATTGGGCACAAAGCGAGTTGTCGCTGCTGACCGGCGACAACTCCGAACTGACCCGCCTTCTGCACGGCGATGTGCAGAATTACCTCGATCTCGCGTTTGATTACGCAAACGCTGGCTTGTATGGTGATGCGAGCGACATTCTTGCGGCATGTGGTTCGCGATACCCGATGGTTGATTATGCCCTTGGTTTTTTCGCTGCTCAAAGCGGAGACGATGCCTCGGCACTGACGCGCTATCAACAAGGCGCAAAGCGGCCAGTTGACTGGTGTTTCCCCATCCGGCTTGAAGAGCAGATCATCCTTGAGGCTGTTCGCCGGGTAAATCCGGGTGATGGGCGGGCGGCATATTATCTCGGCAACCTGTACTATGACAAGAAACAATATGCCAAGGCCATTGACGCCTGGCAGGCAGCGACACGGCTCGAGCCCGTTCTTTCCATCCCATGGCGGAATCTGGGAATTGCGCTTTACAACAAGCGCGGCGACAAATCCGAGGCAAAACATTGTTATGAGCAGGCTCTTCAGGCTAACCCGGACGATCCGCGCCTGCCCATGGAGATGGATCAACTGCTCCAGCGACTCGGCAAATCCCAAGCCGAACGCCTTTCCGAGCTTGAGCGCCGAATCAACCTGGTGGAGCGGCGTGATGACCTGTCCATGACACTGGCTGAGCTCTACAGCCAGACCGGTCAGCCGGAGAAAGCGCTGGCGATTTTAAGCTCACGTCATTTCCATGCCTGGGAGGGGGGAGAAGGCGGCGCCGCGGGTCAGTACGCCTTGGCGCAAGTAGCGCTGGGGATGTCTGCTGAAAAACAGGGAGACCTCGTAAAAGCTCTTTCCTGTTACAAAGCTGCGCAAAATCCTCCGGAGAATCTAGGCGTAGGCCGCGGGATGTCTCCGTATGATGTCCTGGCCTGGTACCGGACGGCCGCGGCACTTTCTAGGATGGACAAAACGAATGATGCCGGTGATTACTATCGGAAAATTATCGAGGCGGAGACAGGTGCCTCCCTGTGGGGAGGTCGAACTCCTTTGACCTTTTATGCTGCTCTTTCCCTGCGGGCGTTAGGGCGGGACGATGACGCCCGTGAAAAGCTACTGAGCCTTCGATCCTTTGCCCAAAAACAACTTGAGGGGGATGTGGAAGGCAGTTTCTACACATCCAAGCCGGCCATGATCGTGTTCGACGATGATCCAAAGATGGTTAATCAGGTTCTGGGTCATTACCTGCTTGGACTGGCTCACATGGGATTGGGAGACACAACTGAAGCAGAAACAAGTTTCAGATCCGTATTGGACCTGGATCCCCATCATTGGTGGGTAAAGCTGCAGCTTGAAGAATTAAAAGAGAGGCGATAATGAGCCAACCATTACTCGGCCGAACAACCGGGACAAAGAATGCGGCGGAATACGCAAAAAATTACAAGCTGGATTTCCTCGATCTGCATTTTGGGGGCAGGGAACCTGAACTGCGGCAGGCAATGGATGCGCTGGACGCCCTCGGAGTCAAGTATGCCCCCAATTTCGAAGGCGCGCCGGTTGGCTGGGCTCCCTCAGCCGAGCTCCGCGCAGATATCGAACAACGCCCTGGCTTTTTGGGCTTCATGCTCGATGAACTCGATCATATGCAGATCAATGCGCATTGGCCGGTGATCGATTACTACGGATATGACGATGCGCATTACCTGGCTGAAACGGAAGGGCTTGACCTGTTCGCCGCACGCCAGGCTGTGCTCGATGCTCTCCAGCGGCGCAGCGCGGACCTCACCGTCGGGACGGTTCGAGCCGCCGGCGAATTCCTGTTCCCGGTGATGCATCACACCACCGCGCGCGCCGGGATAAATGTCGCGCCGAAAATTCTCAAGGAAACCTGTGGACCTGCCATGCTGGCAGTGGCCATGGGCGCCGCGCGGCAGTATGGTGTCGAGTTCTGGATCGACGTGGATTACTGGTGGCATAACGAAACCATCGGGCATTCCCTCGAGCGGTTCGAGTCGGCGCTCAAGCTGGCTTACTGGTCCGGCGCGGACAAGATCTATGTGGAGGGCGGTGGTCCTTACTCCAAGGGGCATCCCCTTGCCGGGCAGATCGAATCTGCCTATAAGGAATTTATCAGCAGTTTTTCCCCGGCACACCCGCGTCCCTACACCTGGCGCGATTTCCGTCCCCAGATCGGCATTATCCGTTTCGATGACACCTGCTTCGATGCTCGCCAGTGTTATCTCGGTGAATACCCGGGTCCTCTCTACGGTCATGTCCCAGCTGGTCGCGGCGAACGCTGAGTGGTTGAATATCTGGTCACTGCTCTCGCATGGTTTCATCCGCACCAATTCCCTTTCACACCAGTGGGAGTCGCGCCGCTTCAACTCGCGCACGCTGTTCGCCCCGCTGCATAATGTCGCGGTCTATGACCACCAGGTGGACGCCGCGACACTTGCTGGACTTGAAGTTAATTTTCCTTACCGGGGAAATTATTTCTGAGGAAACTTCTGCAGCTGTTGCAGATCTAGTCAAACAAGGAGCGACCTGCGTTTTGCCCCCGCGTCTGGGACCGGTAAAATCAGGTTTTCGCTCCATCAACGAGAATACCCTCATCCCGGATTCCGCTGGTCAGTGGCTCGTAGTCCCCGAGTTCTATCGTTTGCATTACGAGACATTCTGTGCCGGACCGGTTATTCCACTCCTGCGTGAAACGCTCAAACCGCTGATCGGCGACGGTGACACCCTGGTCTACGATTTCGGAAAACATCAGGTGAAGATCCGTCAGGGCGGATGGGATTATCCGCGCCACGAGATCATGACCTGGAACGTACCGCTCACGCAGTATGGTGCCAACCCGGATGTGCTGGACGTGGATATCAGCACAGTATCCAAATGATCATCGCAGCCAGACTGTATTCGCAAAAAGGAAATCTGTTTTTCACCCACGCAATTTTGCCTTTCACTGGTCGCCGGTATTCTTTTAATAGGAGCACTAAATGACCGCCCCCAAACCGGATTACCCGAACAGCACGCTCATCCTATCCTGCACTGCCGACCCGCTGCGGATTCATAAAGCCGATGGCGATATGTGGCCGGTCACCTGGGCTGCCGACGGCAATCTTTACGGCGGTGCGGGTGATAATTCTGGCAGCCCGATGAACTTCTGGAAGATTGTCGGGAATCCAGAGCCGCATCACTCCTGGGGCGTGCAGCTCCATAACATTGATAACCTGCCGATTGATCCGGCGATCTATTGCCAGCGCGAACATGTCCACCCCACCTCAGGGGTCAAACCTGCCGGGTTACTCAGTTTGAAAGGCCGCCTCTACTTTGCAATTGAGCTGCACAATTATGGTGAAGATCCCGATTTTCGCCGCCAGCAGAATGTAAGCGCCTGGATCATCACCAGCGACGATTACGGCAAAACCTGAAATCGCGAAGCTACCCCGCTCGATTTCTTTACCGGGCGGCTGTCGTCACCGCATTTCATCCAGTTTGGACAGGATTATGCGGGGGCGCGTGATGAGTATATCTACGCCTCTTTCCCCGTTGCCGAAGATGGCAACAGCTATTGGGAGAACGGCGATTCGCTGATCCTGGGGCGCGTCCACCAGGAAAAAATATTGCAACGCGAAGCCTGGACATTCTATACCGGCCTTGATCGTTCCGGGCAGCCACAATGGAGCCAGTCAGACACCAAAGCGGAACCGATTTTTTCCTATTTTCACATGACCGGTGAAGACCATATCGTCTACAACCCCGGATTACAGCGTTACCTTCTGGGGAACTACAGCTTTATCGATACCGAAGGCAATCCACGTCCATACCATCAAGCCTGGCCCGATAGTTCGAAGCGCAGCCAGTTAACGCTATTCGAAGCTCCTGACCCATGGGGACCGTGGTCACTGTTCTACCGGGATGACAACTGGGGCAACCTGGGCGGTTATCAGCCCAACTTCACCCAGAAATGGATGAGCGCGGACGGCAAAATAATCTGGATGATCTACTCTGGTTCCTGGGCCGATTACAACTTCATAGCGCAAAAATTGACTCTGGAGACCGCCTAAGGAGTCCAGGAAAGACTTTGCTGCATAATCTGTTGGGGATTACGTGGCAGGAGACGCCAGAAACTAAATGTAACACGTGAAAACCTTGCAGAAATATCGAAGAGGAGCATGTCATGGTCCTTGAATTCCTGAAAGTCACCGGAAACAAAATCCACACTGCCCGCGGAGATGAAATCCGCCTGCGTGGTTTTTGTCTGGGCGGCTGGCTGAACATGGAAAACTTCATGAGCGGCTACCCCGGCGCAGAGAGCGATTTCCGCCGGGCAGTCGCAGATGTTTTGGGAAAAGAAAAAGGGCAGTACTTCTTTGACCGTTATCTGCAAGCCTTTGCCGGACAGGCGGATTTTGATTATGTCAAAAGCCTGGGGTGTAATTTCATGCGGGTGGCGTTCAACTACCGCCATTTCGAATCGGATGATCAGCCCTTTGTCTATCAACCCGCAGGCTTTGCCTGGCTCGACAAGGTTATCCAATGGGCGAACAACGCTGGAGTATATATTTCACTCGATTTTCATGCCTTTCCCGGCTGGCAAAGCCGCGGCTGGCACTGCGATAATCCCGCGGGTGGGACGCCGCAGTTTTGGGATCATAGCCACTTCGAAGACCGTGCCGTGGCGCTCTGGGAGCAACTCGCCCGGCGTTACAAGGATGAACCCGCCGTCGCCATGTATGGCATCATGAACGAGCCTGAAGCGCGCGACGCCGCCAAGCTCAACCGTTACTATCGCCGCGTTACCCATGCCATTCGCGCCATCGATCCGCGTCACATCCTTAACTTTGAAGGCAACAACTACTCGCAGGATTTCAGCCAGCTCGAGTCCCCGCCTGATCCGAATGTGGTTTACAGCAGTCACCTGTACGTCAACCCTGGCTTGGATGATGTGGACTATCCAACCTCGAATTTCAACCGTTCCCATCTTGAACAGATCTATCAACAACGCCGCGCTTATTGCGCCACACACAACGTACCGCACTACATCAGCGAGTTTGGTCCCGTCTACAACGATCCGCGTTTCTACGAATCAAAATTCCAGGTGATGAGCGATTATCTCGACATCATCGAATCCTTTGGCGACCATTGGACGATCTGGAATTACAAGGATATCGGCCGGATGGGGATCGTGACCGTCGATGCCGACTCACCCTGGATGAAGCGCATCCAGCCCGTCCACCGGGTCAAGACCGAGCTGCGGGCGGATAGTTGGATCGATCGCGCTTCGCCGGGGCTGGATTCCCATCTGCAGGCTTTGGCGACCCATATCCAGTCCCGGCTGGAAGCGTTGCCCGGTAAATGGAATTCACCCCTCGAAGAGTTGGGCTTCACAATCGGCGACCGCTTCGTCTCCCGTCTCATCCTGCCCGCGTTTGCCGAACAGTTCCGCGGCATGACCGAACCGGAGATCGACGCGCTGATGGCTTCATTCGATTTTGCCAGATGCAACCGGCGCACCGCGCTTGAAAATATCATCAAAAACCACACCACGTAACGCGAGAGTTATTTTGCTCCTTGGAGAACACCATGACCCTCAACACATCCTTCCGCCCCGGCCAACCCTGGCTCGATACCGATGGCAAACCCATTCAGGCGCACGGCGGCTGTATGCTTTTCGACAACGGCACTTACTATTGGTTCGGCGAAAACAAAGACGGGGAGAATTATCTCGATGAAAGCAAAGGCTTTCTCCATCGCGTGGATGTGATCGGGGTCTCCTGCTACTCATCCACCGACCTGCTGAACTGGAAAAACGAGGGCGTGGTTCTCCGTGCCGAACCCAATAATCCTCAAAGCGACCTGCATCCCTCGAAGGTACTCGAACGTCCCAAGGTGATCCGAAATCCAAAGACCGGGAAGTATGTGTTATTTGCACACGTCGACACCGCGGATTATGAATACGCCTGCATTGGCATCGCCATCAGCGATAAGCCCACCGGACCCTACATTTACCTCGGAAGCATACGTCCCAACGGGAATGACAGCCGGGACATGACCGTTTTCCAGGATGACGACGGTTCGGCTTTTCTATTCTTTTCTTCCGAGTGGAACAAGACCCTGCACATCATCCAACTCGATAACGAGTATCTGCGCCCCACCCAGAACGAATCCCGCGCCTTCATCGGCCAATCGCGCGAAGCGCCGGCGGTGTTCAAGCATGGAGGGAAGTATTACATCATCTCGTCCGGCTGCACGGGTTGGGACCCGAACCAGGCCGAACTGGCTGCCGCTGATTCTCCGCTTGGTCCCTGGACGGTGCTGGGGAATCCCTGCATCGGCCCGAATGCGGACATCACGTTCCATGCCCAAAGTGCCTATGTGTTTCCTCTGGCCGGTAACAGTAACGCACTCATCGCCATGTTCGATCGTTGGAATAAGGACAATTTGCGCGACTCGCGTTATGTCTGGCTGCCGGTTCGGTTTGAAAATGACCAGGTTAAAATCCGATGGCAGGAACCATGGGATTTGACAGCTTTCAAATAAGGATTGAATTCAGGAGGCGGATATGACGGACAAGCAACGACAGGAATGGGAAACACATCTGAATTATTCAACGGAGAACGTGGAGCGTTATCGCAAAAAAAAGGCTCGATTGCGATTTGTCTCCTCAGCCGGTGAACCCGTCAAAGGGCTTGATGTTCAGGTCACGCAGAAAACTCAGGATTTCCTTTTCGGCAATCTGATCTTTGACCTCGTTTGGGGAGACGCGCCCTATAAGCCCGACCTGTTCAAGCAGCGATTTCTTGAATTGTTCAACCTGGCGATTTTCCCGTTCTACTGGCCGTACTATGAACCCAAGCCGGGTCAGACGCAATGGCCGCGTATGCTCCCCGTGTTGGAGTGGTGCAAAGCCAACAGCGTGACACCCAAGGGACATCCCCTGGTCTGGCCGTATACCGCCGGGATACCGGAATGGCTGTATGATATGCCCGAGGGGACGGTCGAACCGCTAATTCGCGCGCGGGTTACCAGCCTCGTTAAAGGATTCGAACAGGACATCCGTATCTGGGATGTCACCAACGAGGGGGTCAATCATATCTCCTGGGCGGAGGGTACGAATCCAGCCTTCCGGCAGCGTTACCACGAGATCGATCTGTGGCGCGGGATCGAGGTGAGCGGCGCCTTCAAACGGGAGATCCCCATCCCTGAAGCCGCCGATTGGGTGGAGGATTCCTTCCGCTGGGCATATGCTGCCAACCCGCGCGCCACGCTGATCGTCAACGACTACAACCAGGAGTTCGATCCTCACGTCCGTCAGCGTTTCTACGATCTGATCATCGAATTGAAGCGGCGCGGTGCGCCTGTCTCCGGGCTGGGGCTGCAGGTGCACCCGCTCAATCACTGGCTGTGGCCGCATGAAATGTGGGAAACCTTGGAAATGTACCGCGAGTTGGACATCCCCATCCACATCACCGAGCTGCACCAGCCTTCGTGGGAGCAGGAGATCGAGGGCGGCTTCCGGGAGGGGAAGTGGTCGCGGGAAGCCCAGGCCGATTTCATGGAGCAGATGTACCGGCAGTGCTTCGGCCATCCATCGGTTGTCTCGATCAATCATTGGGGACTATCCGACCGAGGCAGCTGGATCAAGGAAGGTGGTTTGATCGATGAGGAATACCGTCCCAAGCCTGTTTTTGAAAGGCTCAAGAAACTCATCAAAGGCGAGTGGCTGACACAGCCTTTCACTGCCTGCACCGATGAAAACGGGGAGATCGCTTTCAATGGTTTCCTTGGAAAATACGAAATCGTAAATCCGAAGGATGGACAGCGGCATCCCGCGTTCGAGTTCCACCTTTCAGAAAATAAAGAGAACGAAGAGACAATCAGAATTCGATGAACGTCATCAACACCCCCTATACACCTGACATTATTGTCGCGGGTGGAGGCACGGCGGGAAGTGCTGCCGCGGTCGCTGCCGCCCGGCGTGGCCATCGAGTTCTTCTAATCGAAGAAGGGAACTGCCTGGGCGGTGTCTCCACTGCCGGAGGGGTTAATGAGCTTTATTCCAATCTGGAAGGTCTGGGAAATATACTCACCCGCCTGATCTCAGAGTTGAAAAACTTCGATGCTTTGCAGGGACGATACTTCATCGGTGAATATCTTAAACTGGTCTGGCAAATCCTGATTGATGAAGCCGGAGTCGATGTTTTATTCAACACGTCGGTTGTAGAATCGCGAACCGAAGATGGAAACCTGAAGCAAATTCGCGCAGTCTCCGCCAGTAAGTTCATGGAATTCGAAGCCCGATACTATATTGATGCAACGGGCGAGGGCGACCTGGCGTTTTTGTCCGGCGCAGATTTTCAGCTTGGGCATCCTGAAAATGGACGCACCCTGCACATGTCGTTGACAGCCATGTTCTACGACACCGGCAAACTGCGTGAGTCTTATTTACCTGCGGGTTTTGCCCCCATCAACAGCCAGGCTGACCTGCCCGGCTTGCATGGTCCGCTCAGGCTGGCGGATAACAGGTTGTATGCTAACATGACCAAGATCATGGGTCACGATTCGACAGACCCGGTCAGTCTCAGTCAAGCTGAGCAGGAAGCCCGCCGTCAACTGGTGCGGATCGCCTATTATGTGCAGAAACGGTATCCTACTTTTGCCCTCGCTTCCTCCGGACAGAAGATCGGTATTCGGGAGGGACGGCGTATCCTGGGCGAATATACCTTGACCAAGGATGACATTATCGGTTCTGTCCCCAAAGATTTCCCGGACGGCGTTGCGGTGGCAACATCGCAGATCGATTTTCATTCCCTTACCAAGCCCGGCCATGTGGGTTGGAGGCAAAAAGTTCATCCCTATGCCATCCCGCTGCAGACGATGATTCCAAAAGGCTTGAAAAACCTGCTGGTGGCCGGCAAACCGATCAGCGGAGACCAGATCGCCATGTCGAGTTACCGGATGACACCCACCGTCTGTGCCATGGGGCAGGCTGCAGGTACTGCTGCGGCACTGGCAATTGAAACTGGAAAGCAGGATATTCGAGAAGTGGACGTGGCTGCCCTGCGCGCGCAATTAGCCACCGATGGAATGGAACTTGACCCCCGGAAACACAAACCTTTTGCTCCCGAAGTGACTCCCACCCCCGAGGATGCAAAATGATAGATTGGAACCAAGTCCCTGAAAATGTCGGGACGCCGGATTTCAACAACCTTCTGGCGGTCATGCGGCGTGACAATCCATCCCGCCCGACACTTTTCGAATTCTTCCTGAACGACAGGTTGTATCAACGGCTGGCACCGCTCTCCGGCATTGAATCGGAGGCAAGGTATGCCCGTCAGATCCAGGTGATGTACGCCTACCTCCGCGCCGGATACGATTTCACCAATGTGCTCGTTCCCGGATTCGAGTTCCCATCCAAACGAGTCGTGGGCACGCGTACGATTTCGATCAACGAAGGCGGAATGATCCACGATCGGAAATCTTTCGATGCCTACCCGTGGCCCGATCCCTCGAAGGCAGAATACACGATCCTGGATGTGCTTTCTGCTCAACTGCCGGCTGGGATGAAGCTGATCGGTTATGGTCCGTGCGGGGTGCTGGAAAATGCCATCCAGATCATCGGTTACGAGCCCCTTTGCTACCTGCTGGCCGATGACCCGGCGTTGGTGGGAAAAATAATCAACGAGATCGGCCAACGGTTGGAGTATTTCTATAAAGCCGTATCTGCGCATCCGGCGGTGGGAGCCTGCATCGACAATGATGATTGGGGTTTCAGGACTCAGACATTACTCTCGACACGGCAGATGAGGCAGTACATCTTTCCCTGGCATAAACGGATTATCGGCACGATTTACGCGAACGGAAAACCGGTCATCCTGCACTCGTGCGGTTACTTCGACCGGATCCTGGACGATTTGGTTGATTTGGGCATCGACGCCCGTCACTCGTACGAGGACAACATTCTGCCGGTGGAACAGGCTTACGAACTTCACCATGACAAGTTTGCCATTATCGGCGGCATCGATGTGGACTTCATGTGCCGGGCTCAGCCGGAACAGATATACCAGCGCGCCAAAGCGCTGCTCGCTCAAACCGATGGCCGCGGTGGGTATGCCCTGGGTACTGGGAATTCGGTGCCCGATTATGTGCCCGATGAGAATTATTTCGCGATGACCCGCGCCGCATTGGAGTTGCGTTGAGTGGATAATAATGATCGTGCATCCTGAAAATACATCTTCAAAGAGAGTGGGATTTAAGTCTTCGAGATTGCCATGTCCGAACAAATACTGATAGAACACCAGTACCGGGGTGAAACTCCGGTTCAAACCCTCCGCCTGCTTTTCAAACCCGACCGAGGGCATGTTTTTCTTGCCACTGTCGCGTTCATTGTTAAACACATCCCGGTCTGGATCTTGCCGCTCCTGACGGCGAATATGATCGATGTTGTCGTCCAGCATAAAGACATCTCTGAATTATGGTGGAACGCCTTCATTCTGCTTCTGCTGCTCTTCCAGAACATTCCCATGCATGTCTTATATATGCGGGAGTTGAGCATCGCCCTCCGCCACATGGAAACGCGCCTGCGTTCAGCCCTGGCGCGGCAGTTGCAGCGTCTTTCGATCGGGTATTACACCCATGCCAGCGCCGGTGTGCTGCAGACGAAGGTCGTCCGCGACGTGGAGGCGATTGAGCAAATGGTGCGCCAGCTTTTCGACGGAGGTCTGGCGGCGGTCAGCAGCCTGGTCGGCGCCCTGGTGATCACCGCATTCCGTGCGCCGGCTTTTCTGCCGTTCTTCCTGGTCATGGTGCCGGTATCCGCGCTGCTGGTGCAAAGCATGCGCAAGACCCTTTCCAGCCGCAACCAGCGCTTCCGCGCCGAGGTGGAACGCATGGCAGCCCATGTCAACGAAATGACTCATCTCATTCCCATCACGCGGGCGCACGGACTCGAGCGGGATGAGCTTGAGCGCATCGATTCCACCCTGACACAGGTCCGCACAGCCGGGATGGAGCTCGACATCACGAACGCCATTTTCGGGTCTGTTTCCTGGGTGACCTACAACATTTTCAATATGATCTGCCTGGTCGTTGCAGCCTGGGCGGCTTATTACCAGGTCATCCCCATCACGGCCGGGGATGTGGTGATGCTGACCGGTTTCTTTGGGAGCATGACCAACGCCGTCATGGGTCTGGTCAATTTGATGCCGCCCATCTCCAAGGGATTCGAATCGATCCGCTCCATAGGGGAAGTGCTCGAGGCACCGGACCTGGAGCAAAACGAGGGCAAGGTTAAGGTAGCCGCGGTAAAGGGTAACTTCAGTTTTGATGATGTCGGCTTTCGCTACCCCGATGCGGATGCTGAAGTCATCAGTGGATTTTCCCTGGAAGTTCCCGCGGGTGAGAACATCGCCCTGGTCGGGCATTCGGGAGCCGGTAAATCCACCGTGTTGAACCTGGTGATCGGTTTCGTACGCCCTACCCAGGGCCGCATCCTGCTCGACGGGCGCGACATGAACGAGATCGACCTGCGCACCTATCGCAATTTCATTTCTGTCGTCCCGCAGGATTCCATCCTTTTCGAAGGCACGGTGTTCGAGAATATCGCTTATGGTATGGGGAAAGTTTCAGACGCCGCGGTCGAATCTGCTCTGCGGGATGCCAATGCCTGGGATTTCGTCCACGCCCTGCCGGATGGACTCGAAACTCACATCGGGGAGCGCGGCGCAAAACTTTCCGGCGGTCAGAAGCAGCGTCTGGCGATCGCCCGGGCGCTTATCCGCAACCCGCGGGTGCTGGTGCTGGATGAGGCGACTTCAGCGCTTGACTCTGAATCCGAAAGCCTGATCCAGGAAGCCCTGGCGCGCCTGATGAAAGGCCGCACGACCTTTGTCGTTGCCCACCGCCTCTCCACCATCCGTAATGCAGACCGGATCGTGGTGCTGGAGCAGGGTGAGATCACCGAGATCGGCACACATGCGGAATTGATCCGGATGAACGGCGTGTATGCTCGGCTGCAATCGCCGGGCTAATAATTTGTCGTGTGAAATTGAGGGGAATGACTGTCGAGATGAATCAATCGTGAGAAGATTGACCCATCCTGTCGAAAATTACTCCTGCTAAGCTGAGCTTTCTGTGTCGATGATCAGCCCATCCGATAATTGAAGCACTTTATCCACATATTCATCCACCAGCGGGTCATGGGCAGCCATCAGGATGGTGACGCCTTCCTGTTCCACGATTTCGCGGAACAGCGAAAATATCTCCCGCGCCGTACTGGTATCCAACTTTCCGGTGGGCTCATCCGCCAGGATCAATCGCGGCTGGTTCGCCAGCGCGCGCGCAATCGCGACACGCTGAAGCTGACCGCCGGAAAGCTCGTGGACGCGGTGGTGCATCCAGTCGGTCAGCCCGACCCTCTCCAGGCAGTGTTCCGCCCTCTGCCGCCGGGACTTGTAACCTATGCCGGCGATCTGCAGGACAATTTCCACATTTTCAAGGGCAGAGTAAATAGGGGTGAGGCCAAACGCCTGGAAGATGAATCCCACGTTCTTCCTGTAGAAATCGGTCAATTCCTTATCGTCCAAATCTTTGAGCTCGATGTCAAAGACGCGCACCGAGCCGCGGGTGGGCTTATCCAAGCCTCCGATGCAGTTCAGCAACGTCGTTTTTCCGCTGCCGGAGCGACCCTTGAGGGCCAGGTAGCTTCCCTTATCGACAGAAAGGTTCACTCCCCTGAGCGCATGAACCTCCTGGTGAATACCTGTCTGATAGGTGCGCCACAGGTCCTGGGTGAGTATCACCTGCTCGCGTGCGGAGTATTCGCTGTTCATCGTTTGCTCCCCCGCCCGGGCTTCCAGCGTTCCACCAGCCTTCGGAACCAACTCTTCTTGGGGGCTGCGGCGAGCACATCATTGGAAAATTCCCCGGGTTCATCCCGCTGCGCGCCGCGGTGTTCGACCGGGAGGATGAGAATCCCGCCATCCTTCACTTCCATGCGGACATAACGCTGCATGCCCAACTGTTCCATCAACTCCCTGGGAATCTGCAGCCGGCCGGCGGAATCGAGCACGATCAATTCGGTGAAGGCTGAGCCGTGCTCCGCCGTCGGGTGATCGTGCCGCCGCGTTTCCGAGGACACCTTGCCGTCGCGGATGGCCACCACCCTGTCCACGTGCCGAGCCAGATTCATATCGTGGCTGACGATCAACGTGGTAAGGTTGAATTCCTGGTTCAGATCCTTGAAGATCTGATAAATCCTCTTCGCGTTCGCCTCATCCACTTCGCCGGTGGGTTCGTCGGCCAGGAGCAGCTTGGGGCGGTTGGCCAGTGCCACCGAAATGGCCACACGCTGCTGTTCGCCGCCGGAGAGTTCTGACAGGTTGTGATTCCGGCGGTCCGTCAACCCGACCAGTTCGAGCAGCTCTTCCGCGCGGCGGTGTTTTTCCCTGCTGCTTTCACCGAACAAGGTCATCGGCAGCTCGATGTTCTTCTGCGCGCTCATATACGAGACCAGGTTGCGGGCACTCTGCTGCCAGACAAAGCCCACCGTGTTGAGACGGTAATGATCCAACGCGGAGTTGGGCAGCTTGAGCAGGTTCTGCCCGTTGACCTGAATTCGCCCGGCGGAGGGACGGTCCAGCCCGCCGAGGATGTTCAGCAGGGTGGATTTTCCACTGCCGCTCACCCCGACGATCCCCACCAGTTCGCCTGTATTTATTTCCAGATCCAGGCCTTGTAGCGCGACGACGTCATGCTCGGCGATCTGATAGATCTTGACGAGATTGTCGCACACGATCATGGGAGCGGACCGGACGTTGTTCTCAACGGTCGTGGTCATACGGTCTCTCCCAGCTTGATCGCCTGGAAAATTTTCATGCGCCGCAGGGATACCAGCAGAATCGCCAGCGTGATTCCGAACAGCACGGCAAACATCAGGTAGATCTGGAAGATCGCCGGCCAGGCAACGATCACGTGAAATGGCGGTATGAGGGCCGACAGCTTTGAGCCGATCTGCAAAAAGGGGATAAACAAATTACTGGCCAGCACCCCGAAGACCGTGCCGAAGATGACGCCCAGGATGATCAGGAAGGTTAATTCCCAGGTCATGTAACCGGACATCTGCCCCATGGATAAACCGGCTGCCCGCAGCACTCCCAGCTCGATGAATCTCTGCCGGAATGAGAACAGCACATAAAGCAAAAAGGCCAGCGCAGAGAGCAATGCCGCGGCGGCAAAGCCGATAAACAAAAATCCGAACAACCCCTGTCGTTCCGGCTGCGCCTGGGTCGCGGCGATGTCGATAGCGGGCGCGTCCCAGTCCGAGTATTTGGCCCCGGGAGCCAGCCCCGGCAGCCTTTCCCTGCCCAACGCCGCGGGGTCAACTCCTTCTTCTACCGAGAGCAGCACCCGATAAGGGTAATCACCATGGATCTGTTTGAAGAAATGGCTCAGGTTGCCAACGAACAAGGGTCCATTCTGCGGGTACCACATCGGGAAGTAATCAAAACTGCCGACGATGTTTGCGGAATAGACGTATCGTTTTCCAAAGATGGTCACCCGCAGCTTGAGCGGGTCACCGATTTTCATTCCATACTGCTGCAGGAAGGTGTTCGGGACAAGCACCCCGGCGCGGTCCGTAGCCAGCCGGTTCATCAGCGCGCCCAGGCTCTCCGCAGCGAAATCGTCCCGCCAGAAAACGACCTTTGGAAAGTCGAGCCGGTCCACGCCGAAGAAAACGCCGTCGATCACTTTTGATCCGACCACCGCCCGGGTCGTGTACCTGCCCAGCCGGGCGACTTCTTCAACCCCGTTGACTTTCAGGTATTCGGTCACGGGAAGGAATTTCCAGGTGTCGGTCTGATTGCCTGCCACGAGCTGGCTGGAATCACCGGTGTCGAGCAGGCGCATGTCCGCGCCAAGCCGGTAATAGGTCTCATCATACAGGTGGTTGTCGAACGTGTAGGCCAGGGAGGCCGTGTAGGCTGACAGGCTGACGGTCAGGATCAGGATGATCAACGGCGTGTAATAATTACCGGGTGATCGCGACAACTGGCGTGACGCCAGGGTGAGGCTGGCGATTTTGGTCCTCCCTGCCAGTGTGGCAACCACGGTCATGATGGGCTGAATGAAACGCAAGGAGAAAAGGGTCAGGGCAAAAATCGCCAGGGCGGGGACAAGGAACAACAGCGGGTTTTGGAATGGATCCGCGGTCCCGTCGCTGCCGAAAACCACGATCCGTCCCTGCTGTTGAAGCGTGCGATAACCATAATAGGCCGGGATAAGCAGCAGTACATCCAGCCATACCCGCTGCCACCAGGGTTTCGAGGCTGCCTTGCCCAATTCGCGCTTGTAGGAAATGATGGTGTGCTGCGCCGCCCCAACCGCTGGAATTAGTATGGCGATCAGCATCAGCAGGACAGAGGCAAGGCCGATCCAGATCACTTGATCGGAAATGCCGACCCTCAGGTCGCTGGTGAGTGAAAAATCCATGAAACTGCGCGTGTGCCCGATCCAGCGGGTCAGGGTCATGGCAGTCGGGAAACTGATCAGTAATGCAAACAGTCCGATCAGCAGGCCTTCCGCGATGGTGAAAAAGAGCACCAGGGAAGGAGACGCACCCCGGCTGCGCATCACGGCGATTTCATTTCGCTGCCTCTCCACCGACAGGCGAGATACCAGCCCGATGAAGGCAATGATCAGTCCGATAATGGGAACCGCGAAGGCGTACAGCAGAACCGTCAGCAAATTCGAGGAGCGACGGTAGGTCGTCAGCGCATCCACCGGAGAGATCCTCAGCTTAACGCGCTCAAGCAGCGCTGTGGAGTTCCGGTCCAGCATGTTGATCCGCTGGAGCAGAGGATAGACATCCCCCGAGTAGACTTTGGAGCCGTCCATGACGAAGTACCAGTAGGCGGAAAAAATCGCCTTTGGAATTTTCTCGTTGATATTGCCCGAGAACGATTCCTCCGACGTGAACAATACATTTTCGTAGAAGCTGGGTTCCGAGATCCAATACGTATCTTCAGAGTTAACCGGCTCCCAAATGCCTGCGATTCTTATCGGAACCTTTCCAAGCACGTCGCTTTTGCGGAACCAGCCCTCGGATGCAAGGAATTGATACTCGTCCCCCACGTTGTAGTTGTTTTCAACGGCCATCGCCCTGCTGATCATCACTTCGACTGCTTCACCGTTTTCCGGGTCGTAGGGTTGGGGGAATTGACCTTCGGTGACACGGATGTGTTCGCTCAGCCCGCTCATCGTGCCCAGGCTGCCGCGGACGATATCCATGCCGGGGGTGTATTCGACGTCCCCTTGCGGAAGGATCGGGAAGGAGTCGGTATTGAAGAAACGGACCAACTGGAGTCGAGGCAAAGCCAGGACGCTGGATATCGATTGATCCAGATAGTCATCCAGCGGCTGGATATCTTCCCAGCTGAGGCTGCCAGACCATCCTCCGTAGTAATGTACCAGGAACGAAAATGGAGGGCGATACTTTACCCCGAATTCGCTGTCTTCGATGATGGTCTTCTGCAGGCTCCGGTAATAGACCGCGTCCGCATAAAGGGGGATGCTCATGATCAACGAAAGCGAAACCACCATCCCGACGATGGCTGCCAAAACCAGTTCCCATCGCGCGACCAGCCGGGAAGGAATGACCGTGATGATTCCCCAGATACGATAAATCAGCTTCAAGGATTATCCTGAAGGCGGAGGAGGTAATATTGAAAAAGTATCCCCCGCCTTACGTGATTGTCCAATTGGATATTTTAACATGAAAGAGTATAATACTCTTATCCTGTACGTACAAGCTTACAACCGCCGAGGAATGGTTTCATTCTGGGGTATTGGGACATGAATACAATCGATAAACACAGCCGCATCCCTTATTACTGCCAGCTGGCAGATATCCTGCGCGAGATCATCACGAAAAGTGCCGCCAGCAACTCCACCGATTTCCTGCCATCTGAAAACGAACTGGTGCAAACCTACCAGGTCAGCCGGGCGACCACCCGCCAGGCGCTGGACCTGCTTGCGCGCGAAGGATTGGTGCACAAGGTCAAAGGGAAGGGAACCTACATCACGAAGCACCGCATCCGTTATCCATTGACGCAGCTCATTTCCACCACGGAGGATTTGAGCCGCCGCGGCTGGAAACCGGGCGTGGTCGTACTCTCCATGCAGGAGATGGATACCCACGAACCCATCACCGAGTCGTTGAGGCTCAAGCCCCGGGAAAAAGTGTACGAGCTCTGCCGGCTGCGTCTGGGAAACAACGACCCCGTCGGGCTTCAATGGGCTTACCTGCCTGTGAAGATCTGCCCGGGATTGATCGATCTTGACCTGGCAACCTCGTTGACGAATGTGATGGCGGAGCGCTTTGGTGTGGTTTTCTGGTCGGCCCAGGAATTTCTCAGGGCACGGCTGCCAACCAAATTTGAATCCGACAAGCTCCACATCCCGAAAAATCTGCCGGTGATCTATATGGAACGGATTACCTTCTCGCCGGAAGGAAAACCGGTCGAATTCCTGCAATCCGTCTGGCGCAGCGATGTGTATGAATATGTATTTTCCTTGAACCGTTCAGCCAGTTAATGCCGCCTCCATGAAATACCGAAATCCCATCATCCCCGGCTTCCACCCCGATCCCAGCATTTGCCGGGTGGGGGATGACTTTTACCTCGTCTCAAGTTCCTTCGAGTATTTTCCCGGCGTACCCATCTTTCAAAGCCGGGACCTGATCCACTGGAAGCAGATCGGGCATTGCTTAACCCGCCCCAGCCAGTTACCGTTGGACGGCTGTTGGGCATCGGGTGGAATCTGGGCACCGACCATCCGCCATCACAACGGGACCTTTTATATGACCACGACCAATGTGACGGGCGGGGGGCATTTTTTTATCACTGCCACGGACCCGGCAGGGGAGTGGTCGGAACCGGTTTGGGTGGATGGCAAGGGATTTGATGCTTCCCTCTTTTTTGATGAAGATGGCAAAGCCTATTTCCAATGGTATGTATACCCGCTGGGGATTCACCAAACAGAGATCGACCTTGCCTCCGGAAAGCACCTCACCACCCCGCGCATCGTCTGGGAGGGCAGCGGCGGACGTTCCCCGGAAGGGCCTCATCTCTACAAGATCGGCGGGGATTATTATTTGCTGGCAGCTGAAGGCGGCACAGAAGACGGACACATGGTGACGATCTCCCGCAGCCAGTCGGTCTGGGGTCCCTGGGAGCCCTGCCCGCATAATCCCATTCTGACACATCGCAGCCTCGACCGCCCCATCCAGACCACCGGTCACGGCGATCTTGTTCAGGCTAGGGACGGTCATTGGTGGTTGGTCTTCCTGGGCACGCGCCCGGTGGGCTATCCCCGCTATCATCTGCTCGGACGTGAAACCTTCCTCGCTCCCGTCACCTGGAAAGATGGCTGGCCTGTCGTGGGGAACAACGGCACCGTTGATTTGGAGATGGACGCGCCGCTGCCAGCCTCGCAACCCTGGGACAAAGTGGAACCCGTGTTGGATCCGTTTGACTCTCCCACGCTGGGATTCCACTGGAACTGGCTGCGGAATCCTGACCCCGGCAGGTACTCCCTCACGACCCGGCCAGGCTGGCTCCGTTTGACCGGCGCGGAATCCACGCTGGACGATACGGCATCCCCGACCTTCCTGGGAAGACGACAACGGCACCTTAAATGTGTAGTTTCGACTTTGGTTGAATTTTTCCCGCGGGATGACAATGAGGAAGCTGGTCTTGTCGCTCTGGGAGACAACACACATCATTACGAGATCGGCATCACACGCAAGAGTCGGGAGAGAACCATCCTGGTGAGGCGGAAGATAGGGTCACTGCAAGCTGTCGTTGCACAGAAGTCGCTTCCGGATGGTCCTGTTCAGCTTCGTGTTGAAGCGGACGAAGCGTGGTACATCTTTTCCTAGAGAATTGGAAATGACAATTGGACAGAACTCGCCCGCGGTGAAACCCGCTACCTGGGCAGCGAAGCCGGTGCCGCCATGTTCACCGGCACGTATTTTGGTATTTACGCTACCGGCAACGGAAAATCCTGCCAGTCGCCTGCGGATTTTGACTGGTTCAATTACGAAGCGTTGGATTAATCCATGAATAACCGCGAACGATTTCATGCTGCCATGCATTACCAACCGCGCGACCGCTCTCCCATCGCAGACTTCGGGTTTTGGGAGGAGACCATCCCTCTCTGGCATGAACAGGGGCTGCCGGAGGATGTGTACTTCACATACATTGCGAGTAATACCGTGGATTTCTTCGGTATGGATTTTGGCATCGATACCATTGGCATCCGGGTGGAGAGCGGGTTGTGCCCCGGATTTGAAGAAAAAACATTGGAAGAACATGGCAACCGGATCATCCTACAGCAATCAGACGGCGTCATCGTGGAACGCGACCGGTTCATGAGCTCCATTCCCAAGCCGATCGCCCACACGCTCACTGACCGCGAGAGCTGGAAAAAACACTTCGCCCCCCGGCTGAATCCGGATACCCCGGAGCGCTTTCCCTTCGATTGGGATGAACGAGTCCAACTTTGGAAAAATCCGCTGAGGGAGCAGGTCCTTGCCCTGCCCGGCGGCTCGCTTTACGGTTGGCTGCGCAACTGGATGGGGATGGAACAGCTGTCTTTCATGGTGTATGACGATCCGGTATTCTTCGATGAGATGGTCACCACCTGCGCAGATTGCATTATCGGTGTGCTGGAAAAAGTCTTCGCCAGCGGGGTGCACTTCGATGGCTGCGGAATGTGGGAAGACATGGCCTACAACGCCGGCCCGCTGCTCAGCCCGAAGCATTTCAAGAAATACCTGGTGCCTCATTACCGCCGCATCGCAGACCTGTGCCGGCGCAACGGGGTGGACGTCATCTGGCTCGATTGCGACGGAAAGATAGACGCACTGCTTCCGCTCTGGCTGGATGCCGGCATCAACTGCATGTTCCCTCTGGAGATCGGCACATGGGGAGCCGACCCGGTGAAATTCAGGCAGCAATATGGCAAGGACCTCTTGATGATGGGCGGTTTCGATAAACACATTCTCGCCCGGTCGAAAAATGAAATCGAACAGGAAATCCGCCGTCTTGCCCCGCTGGTGGAGGAAGGCGGTTTCATCGGTTTCTGCGACCATCGTGTTCCCCCCGACGTACCCTATCCGAATTATGTTTTTTACCTGGAAAAGGTCCGCGAGATGTGGGGCAAGGGTGTCAACCTGAAGCCTTTCCTGAAGATCCCATAACGCGAAACCCAAACAACGCATGAAATCAAGCCTAGCGGCCATACTCACCGGTACATTACTTTTCGCTGGTTGTCAGATGCAGAACGACTCGCCGGCTCCGGTAAACACTCCCACATCGGGGTCTGTCACCACTCCGGAGCCGGTCCCCGTCGAACCGGTCGTCATCCCAGCGACGATCGTGAACGGAAGTGAGCTCACCTTGTTCGTTGAGCCGGGAATTACGCACCAGACCATCCAGGACGTCACCGGGGGAAACTTTATCAACGTGTTCAGCGGCACAACCGACCCGACCGAGCCGGTCAGCCGGTACAACCTGGAACACCTGCCGGTGCGCGTGGCGCGCGTCCGCATGACACTGGAAGCGTGGGAACCGGTCAATGATGATGAAGATCCCGGCCAATTTACCTGGGAAGGGTTTCAGGATACAGAGTACAACCATGCCACGTTTCAGTTAATGCAGGAGCTTCAGGCGCGCGGCACGCAGATCATCGCAACGAGTTGGGATGTGCCCGATTGGATCGTGTCGGACCCCAGTAAAAGCACCCAGCGTTTTGTGCCTTATGAAAATTATCCCGAACTGGTCGAGATGGTCGCAGCCTGGCTGGTCCGGGCGAGGGATGAATACGGCGTGGAGCCGGATTATGTCTCGTTCAATGAGCCGGATGTGGGAGCGTATGTCAGCCTTGCGCCGTTCGAAGCAGCCATGTTGATCGAACAAGCCGGCAAACGCTTCGATGAGCTGGGGATCAAAACCAAATGGCTGATCGCGGATACCGCCAACATCGACGGCAGCGCGGCTTACGCCCGCAGCCTGCTCAAGGATCAAAATATCCATCCTTATCTGGGAGTATTCGCCAACCACAGCTGGGACAGCGACTCGCCGGATTCGGATTATCTCGAGGTGCGCGCTTTTGCCCGGGAGAACGCTCTCGAGGTCTGGTGCACCGAGACCGGATCCAACGCGTTTTCCTGGCAGACGCCGGAAAAATTCCCGACCTATGCCTACGCGGTCGAGCTGGCGCGCGTTTACAGCCGGGTGCTCAAACTGACCGGCGCGAACGCCATCCTGTACTGGGAGATGATGGGTTCCGATTACTGGATCAACGATGGCGCGGATCCATTTCCTTCCTTTAATGTGATCCGGCAGTTGGGAGAGCAGATCCCGCCCGATTCGATCATTGTGGGGACGTCCAACAACACGGACAGTTTCTTTTCTGTCGCGGCGCAAGCCCCCGGGCATTTTGTCCTGTACATGGTCAATACAGGCAATGACCCGCTTTCTGTCGCTGTGGCAGGTCTTCCCGCAGGAAACTATACTCACATCCAGACTACCGAGTCTGAACTCGAGGCTGTTGCGGGCAGCTACGATGTGCCTCAGGATGAGGTCCTACTTCAAATTCCTGCCATGAGCGTCCACGTGCTTACGACCCGTATTCCATAAAAAAAAACGATGAGCATCGATCTTCATTTTGATGAGCACGACTGGGAACGAATCCGCCGGGATTGGACCGCCTGGTGGAATCACGACATTGATCGGCCGATGGTGGTGGTGAATGCACTGGAGTTCCAGGGCGGCAACAAGTTTTGTGTGCAGGGTTTTGGCGATTGGGACGTCAACACGGGAAAATTCCCCGTTGAGCCTGTATTGGAATATCACCAAAAGAACCTTTCAACCGAGCATTTTTATGGCGACTCGTGGCCGCGCTGGTGGCCCAACTTTGGTCCGGGCATCGTGGCTGGCTTTCTAGGTGCGAATGTTCATAACGATGCAAACACGGTTTGGTTTGAGTTACCCGGGGAACCCCGGCTGGCGGATATTCACCCTCGCTATGACCCCACAAATTTCTGGTGGCGTTGGGTGAAAGATCTCACCGAGGCCGCAATCCAACGCTGGGGTGCGCAGGTCACCATCGCCCACACCGATCTCGGCGGTAATCTGGATATCGTCGCATCGCTGCGCGGTACGCAAAATCTGTTGATGGATTTGCATGATGCTCCGCAGGAGGTTGAACGGCTGGCAGCTGAAACCACCCGGCTGTGGCTGCGCTATTACGACGAGTTGCACGCTCTTACCCGCCAGGCCGATAACGGTTCCACTTCATGGACTCCTCTCTGGAGCCCCGGGCGATACTACATGTTGCAGTGTGATTTCGCCTACATGATTTCTCCAAAGATGTTCCAGCGGTTTGTCCTGCCTGATCTGGAAGCCTGCTGCAACCACCTCGACCATGGTTTTTATCATCTGGATGGGAAAGGGCAGATTCCTCACCTGGACATGCTGCTCGGTATCAAGAATTTGCGCGGCATCCAATGGGTCTCTGGGGATGGCCAACCCCCTCCTGCAGAGTGGCTTCCTTTATTGAAAAGGATCCGTGATGCTGGAAAACTCTGCCAGATCTATGCCTCCCCGAAAGGCGCGCTGGACGTTGTGCGGGAGTTGGGTGGTAAGGGCTTTGCCTTTTGGATTACAGACCCCTATCCGCCGGAAGAGATCGAAGCCTTTCTCTACACGCTGGAGACGTTATGTTAAGACCCAGCATGGAAGCTGATCATAAAACAAGACTAATCCTAAAAAGAGGTGAACAATGAATGAGTTACAGGATGTAAAGCAGGGAGTGATGGATGGGGATATGGAAAAAGTAAAGGGAAGTGTTCAAGCTGCCCTAAACGCCGGCGTGTCCGCGACGGACATCCTTCAAGGTGCCCTGATCCCGGCGATGGGCGAGGTCGGACGTCTGTTCGAGGAGGGTGAATTCTTTGTCCCTGAAATGCTGATCTCCGCCCGGGCAATGAAAGCGGGGCTTGAGATCATCAAGCCCAAGCTGGTTGAATCCGGCAATGAGCCCATCGGCCGGGTTGCCATCGGCACCGTCAAGGGAGACCTGCACGATATCGGTAAAAATCTGGTCGCCATGATGCTGGAGGGCGCCGGCTTCGAGATCATCGACCTGGGTACCGATGTGGCGCCGGAGAAATTCGTCGAAGCAGTCCGTTCAGGCGCAACCATCATCGGCTTGTCCGCGCTGCTGACCACAACGATGCCCAGCATGAGCGTCACGATCCAGGCGATAGAGGCGGCTGGTCTGCGCGGTCAGGTCAAGGTCATCGTCGGCGGCGCACCGGTAACGGCTGACTACGCAAAAAGCATCGGCGCGGATGGTTTTGCAGCGGATGCCAGCCAGGCCGCCAGCCTCGCGAAATCCCTGGTTGCTTGATCTTTGCGATGCACATCGTCAGCCTGAGCTTTGACGACGGGTTTGAACGATCCAACCTCAAGATCGCTGAGATCTATGAGCGATTTGGCCTGTCAGCCTGTTTCAATGTGCTGGCATTGGAGGAATTGGATGGTGAAAAGGTAAAGGATGAGTATCACAACTTCCCCAAGGGTAATTTCAAACTGTGGAACGAACTGCAGGCGCGGGGGCACGAGGTCATGCCGCACGGATTGATCCATCACAACCTGGCGAACATGCCTTTCGCGGACGCGCAAAGATCCATCTCGCGCTGCCTGGAAATTTTCACACAGGAGCTGAAAGGTTTCGATGCCCCTGAAGCCGTTTTTAATTTTGCTTACAATGCATCAACACCCGAGATCGAAGCCTGGCTGCCGACCGTCGTACGCGCTTTTCGCACCGGAGGCGAAGCCATCAATCCAATGCCGCATCCCGGTCAAGTCAGGCTGACCACAACCGGGCATGGTCCTGAGAATTGTGAGTGGCATCTGGAAGAGCACCTTGCCCGGTTGTTGGAGCATCCTTCAGGCTGGCTGATCTACAATGTCCATGGATTGGATGATGAAGGCTGGGGTCCAATTCGCGCAGACTATTTGAATGGTTTGCTGGCGCGTTTGGTCAAGATTGAAAATCTCATGGTGCTGCCGGTGGGAAAAGCGCTTGCGCTGCGATAGCTGATATTCAAGGAGATCCATCATGCCTGTAAAAATCGCGATGATCGGTGCCGGTTCGGTCGGGTTCACCCGTCGGCTGATGTATGACATCCTTTCCGTGCCCGAATTGGCGGACACTCATTTCGTCCTGATGGATATTTCCCGGCGCAACCTGGACATGATCTACCAACTGAGTGAGCGTGATGTGAGTGCCAGCAAATTGCCTGCCAGGGTCGAGGCAACCATGGACCGGCGGGCGGCGATTACCGATGCTGATTACATCATTTCAACAATCCGTCAAGGCGGCTTGGAAGCATTCCAGACCGATGTGGATATTCCACTCAAGTATGGCGTTGACCAATGCGTCGGCGATACGATTTGTGCCGGCGGACTCATGTATGCCCAACGCACTATTGTCGAATTGCTGGATTTTTGTAAAGACATCCGCGAGGTGGCCAAACCCGGCGCGATATTCATCAACTATTCCAATCCAATGGCGATGTGTACCTGGGCGTGTAACCAGTATGGCGGCGTTCAGACGATTGGCCTATGTCACGGTGTGCAGGGTGCTCACTGGCAGATCACACACTGTACCGAAATGTGGGCGAAGCGCGAAGGATTGATCCCGCAGGACTACCAGATGCACCGTGAGGAAGTGGACGTTATCGCTGCCGGCTTGAACCACCAGACCTGGTTCATCAAGGCTGATTGGCGGGGGCACGATATGATCCCGCTTCTGGCCGAACTGTTCGAGCAGCACCCCGAATATTCCAGAACCGAAAAGGTCCGCATCGATGTGCTTAAGCGTTTTGGTTACTACAGCACCGAGTCAAACGGGCACCTGAGCGAATACCTGCCCTGGTATCGCAAGCGCCCGGATGAAATTCCACAATGGATCGACCTTTCGAGCTGGATCAATGGAGAAACTGGCGGCTATCTGCGCGTTTGCACCGAAGGCCGTAACTGGTTCAATACCGATTTCCCGCAATGGCTCGCTGAAGAGCCGACCAAAATTCCATTAGCCAAGCGCAGCGAAGAACATGGCTCCTATATCATCGAAGGACTGGAGACAGGGCGCACCTATCGCGGCCACTTCAACACCATCAATCGCGGACACATCACCAACCTGCCGGATGGATGCGCGGTCGAGATCCCCGGTTACGTGGACCGCACCGGCATTCATTACCCGGTGGTCGGCGACCTGCCCCTGGCGTGTGCCGCGACCTGCTCTGCCAGCGTCCGCGTCCAGCAGATGGGCGTCGAAGCCGCGGTGCATGGCGATGTGACCCTGCTCAAACAGGCCATGTTGCATGATCCGCTGGTGGGCGCGGTTTGCAACCCGGAAGAGGTCTGGCAGATGACCGATGAAATGCTCATCGCTCAGGCGGAATGGCTTCCACAGTATGCAACTGAAATCCCGGCAGCCAGAGCCCGTCTGGAACAGGCTGAGAAGAATGGCACTCGCGTCAAGACCCAGGAGTATAACGGTGCAGCCCGCCTGCATACTCGCTCCGTTGAAGAAATGGCGCGCGATAAAGTGGAAGCCCGTGTCCAATGCCGGCGCACGCGGACAAAGGGAAGATGACGAAAAACTCTTGATATAATTTCCCAAGATAACCATAGGATGCTCCCATGAACTCTAAGGAACGCTGGCTGGCTGTATTGAGAAGGGAAACGCCTGATCGAATCCCGATGGATTACTGGGGCACTCCTGAAGCCACACGAAAGGTGATGGCTCATCTGGGTGTCGATGATATTTGGAAAATGTACGATCGGCTGCACATCGACGCGGTGCTGACTGTCGGTCCAAACTATATTGGTCCACCTCCGAAAGAGGGATTCGATTATTTCGGGCGCGGCTTCCGGAAGGTGGATTATGGCACGGGTGCCTACGACGAAGTGGTTCACTTTCCCCTGGCCGGATTTCGCACCATCGAAGAGCTGGAGGCTGATTATTCCTGGCCCTCCCCGGATTGGTTCGACTATTCCGTGATTCGCGACCAGCTCAAGGGTAAGGAGCAGTATCCTGTGCGCGGGGGTGGCTCGGAACCGTTTTATGAATATACACAACTACGCGGGCAGGAACAGTCTTACCTCGATATGCTTGAGAATCCGGAATTCCTCCATCATTGCCTGGGAAAGCTGGTGGATTTCAATTACGAGTACACCCGCCGCATTTTCGAGCAGATTCCGGGACAGGTTACAATTACTTATATTGCAGAGGACCTGGGATCACAGGAAAACCTGTTGTTCTCCCCTCAATTGATTCGTGAATTCTTTTTTCCGGGCATGAGACGGATGATCGAGCTGGCTCACGAAGCGGGCGTGTATGTTTTCACCCACAGCGACGGGGCGATTCGAAAAATCATCCCGGAGTTGATCGAGATGGGAGTCGATATCCTCAACCCGATCCAGTGGCGCTGCAAAGGTATGGAACGCGAAGGGTTGAAGCGCGATTTCGGCGATGCGCTGATTTTCCACGGCGGCATGGACAACCAGCAGACTCTGCCCTTTGGCACTGCAGCCGATGTGCGCCAGGAAGTGATCGATAATATCGAAATACTGGGAAAAGGCGGCGGTTACATTCTGGCACCCTGCCATAACATTCAATCCGTCAGCCCGGCGGAAAACATCGTAACCCTGTATGAGACTGGTTACGAATACGGAAAACTTTGAACCAAGGCGGATAATCATGAATAAACTTAACCTCTCCCGCAACTGGCGGTTTCATCTCAACGATGTGGAATGGGGACGCTGGGGAAAAATCGATTACTCCACCTGGCGGGTCCTGGATTTGCCTCACGACTGGAGCATCGAACTGCCGCGCGATGCCAAAAATGTCACCGGCGATTCAGGCGGCTGGTTCCCGATGGGAGTAGGCTGGTATCAGAAGTCGCTGGAGATCAAGCCCGAATGGCGCGGCAGTAAAATATTTGTCGAGTTCGAAGGCGTTTATATGAACGCCATGATGTGGCTCAACAAACATTGCCTCGGACGCTACCCGTACGGTTACACCTCTTTTCAACACGACCTGACGCCATACCTTGATTGGGACGGCGAAAACTCGCTCAAGATTTTTGTGGATAACAGCCATCAGCTCAACAGCCGCTGGTATTCCGGTTCAGGGATTTATCGCCCCGTCTGGCTGATCGTAGCCGACCCGGTGCATGTCGCACACTGGGGTGTGAGCGTGACCACGCCGCAGGTTTCAGTGGATACCGCGACGGTGCAAATCTGCACGCAGGTGGAGAATGAATCAGACACCGAGAAAACCGTCAGCCTGAGAACACGCATCGTCACCGTGGACGGTTTAACGGTGGCAAGCCTGGAGGCAAAGTCAAAGATAGGTAAAGGGAGCAAGTTCGAGTTCGAGCAGGAAACGGTGGTTCCTCATCCTAAATTATGGAGTCCGGATTCCCCGAACCTTTATCAAGCCATGACTGAAATCTCCGTTGCTGAAAAGATCACCGACACTGAAGCAACGGCGTTTGGAATCCGAAGAATTGAGTTCAGCGCAGAAAAAGGTTTCCTGCTCAACGGTGTGCCGACGCTGCTCAAAGGCGGTTGTGTGCATCACGATAACGGTATTTTAGGGTCGGCGTCGTATGCGCGTTCGGAGGAGCGCAAAGTTGAAATTCATAAGGCGAGCGGGTTCAATGCCATTCGCTGTGCGCACAACCCGCCGGCGCCTGCCTTCCTGGATGCCTGCGACCGGCTGGGGATGCTGGTCATCGACGAGGCCTTCGACTGCTGGCGCGAAGGCATGAACAACGGCGATTACCACGTGGCGTTCGATGACTGGTGGCAGCGCGACCTGGAGGCGATGGTGTTTCGTGACCGCAACCATCCGAGTATCATCCTGTGGAGCATCGGCAACGAGGTGGTGGAACGGGACGGTTACGGCGAGGGGTATGCGCTGGCGCACCGCCTGGCGGATCATGTCCGCGCGGTCGACCCCACGCGCCCGGTGACGGCGGCGATTTGTTCCAGTTGGCGCGGCGACCCCTGGACGATCATGGATCCGTCTTTCGCAGCGCTGGACGTGGGCGGCTATAACTATGCCTGGAAGGAGTACCGCCCGGACGCCGCGCGCCTGCCGGGGCGCATCATGATGGGCACCGAGTCGTTCGCGCTGGAGGCTTTCGACAACTGGCAGGCGGTGGAGGAGATCCCGGCGGTGATCGGCGATTTCGTCTGGACGTCGCTTGATTACCTGGGTGAGTCGGGCATCGGGCGGGTGCATTTCGAGGGAGAGAAATTCCCCTTCCTCGGCGGCTACCCCTGGCACCAGGCCAACTGCGGCGATCTCGATCTGTGCGGCTTCAAGCGTCCGCAGTCGTTCTACCGCGACATGCTCTGGCATACCGACCCGCGCGTCCACATCGTTGTGCATCCGAATTATCCTGAAGATAAAAAACCGGGCGTCACGCTCTGGGGCTGGCACGATGTCCGTCACAGTTGGAACTGGGATGGGCACGAGGGCGAAACTTTCAAAGTGGAGATTTATTCCAACTGTGACGAAGTCGAATTATTCCTGGATGACCGATCGTTGGGAAGAAAACCCTGCTCCCGGGTGGAACGCTTCAGAGCAGACTTTGAAGTTGCCTACCATCCCGGAACATTACGCGCCGCTGGATATGTATCCGGTAAACCCTCTGCTGAAAGTGTACTGGCCACGACAGGCCTGCCTGCCCGCATCAAGTTGACCGCTGATCGCAACACCATCCGCGCCGATGGGACTGACCTGTGCTACGTCACCGTCGAAGTGACCGACGAAGCGGGGCGATTGCATCCCACCGCCGACAACAATATCTACTTCACGTCGAAAGGTGCAGGGAAAATTCTTGCGGTGGGCAGCGCCAACCCCATCAGTGAAGAAATGTACGTCGGTAACCAGCGCAAGGTTTACCGCGGGCGGGCGCTTGTGGCGGTCAAATCGACGGATCAGGCAGGAGAGATTCGTTTAACGGCGCATGCGGACGGGCTGGATGGAATGGATATAATCATCAAGACGGAGAAATGACCATGAGCAAAAATCCCTTGCGGGTAGCCATCATAGGTACTGCCAAGCGGTCCGATTATCTTTATGGTCCGCTGGTTCATTCAATGCGCGATGAAGTTGAATTGGTCTCGGTGTGGGGTCGCGGCGCGGAGTTGGTCCAGCGATTGAGTCAGAGCCTCGCGGTACCCGGGTACACGGATATGGATAAACTCGTGCGCGAAACCGCGCCTGAAATTGGAATCGTGAGCGTCAACTACCATGCCAACGGCGAAGTCGGATTGATGGCGGTTCAGGCGGGTCTGCATGTGCTGCTGGAGACACCTATCGCGCATAAGCTCAGTGAAGCGGACGCCATTATCGCGGCGGCGCGGGAAAGAGGCTTGAAGATCGAGATCGCCGAGCAGTTCCACCGCCGTCCTCTGGAGCAGATCAAGTTGAAGTTAATTGAATCCGGATTGTTTGGCCGGGTCCATTCATCGTTCAGCGATTTCGCCGGGCACGGCTATCACGGCATGAGTGTGATGCGCTCGTATCTGGGCTTCAACGCCAAGCCCATTCTGGTCACTGGCACGGTGCGGCAATATGATCTGGCTCCGCATTGGGCGAGGCTGTCTGAAACACGAGGAGCACGTACTGAAACCCAGGAACACGGCATCATTGAATTCGATGGCGGGCAGGTGGGCATCTTCCACTGGACGGATGTCGCCTATGACTTCAGCCCTGCGCTGGTGGCGCAGCAGCCGCTTCCTGGCGGAAAAGGGCATGGGAATTACGGTCGGTGTGGGATTGGATGTGGAGGAGCGCCTCTCCTTGCTCAGCCCGGGAGGGGAAGCGCCGCAGTTTATTACCATCGAGCGCCGTTGGGAACGCAGTCGACGGGGGGGCATTGGTCGCCATGGTGGCCCATACCGGCGATCCGGATCTGCCGATCGTGAAGTGGGAGAATCCCTTCCGTCCGGTTGTGCAGGGGCACGGCGCTCAATGGCACGATGATGAGATCGGCGTGGCGGGCTGCCTGATCTCGCTGGTGGATGCCGTCCGCAACGGGACCGAGCCCACCTACGGACCTTATCAGGGACGTCTGGACCAGGAATTGATACTTGCTTTGAGAATGTCGGCGATGGCGGGCGGGGAACCGGTTAGGCTACCTTTAAATGCGGGGGCACAAAAGATATAACCCCCCCAGTCCATGCTTGCGTTAGGACGTCCCCCCTTTTTCGATCGATCTTCATCGAAAAGGGGAGTTGAAGGGATGTCACCAGGGATATTCTTTCCCGTCCCAGGTATAGAACTTTCCATTATCTTCAGGCGTCAAGGCACCGATCACGTTTAAAATCCCCTCAGCCGATTCTTTGACCGACAGGTCAGCATCCGTGCCACCCATGTCGGTACGCACCCAACCGGGGTGCAGCGCAATGGTGATGATCCCGGTAGTTTCCGGATCCCATGCCATGCAGCGGCTGAACATGTTCATGGCAGCCTTGCTGCCAAAATAATAATAGCCGCGGAAATGTTCCATTGTCGAGACCGATCCGGATTCAGACGTGACGTTGACGATCCTGGGGGCATCCCCGGCTTTGAGTAAGTCAAGCGACTTTTGCGCCACCAACACCTGACCGACGGCATTGACCATCCACTGTTGGGAGGCTTTTTCAGCGTCGAAGGTGCGGAGCGATTCCCCGCTATTAAAGATGGCCGCATTGTTGATCAGGATGTCGAGGGCGTCCGTTTCAGCGCTGACCCGTTCGAGGCAGCGGGAAACACTCTCCGTGTCGGTGATTTCGAGGGGCAGGATGCTGACCGAGCCGGGATGTTTCACAGAAATCTTTTTCAATTCGGAGTTTTGTTCAGGCGACCGGCAGCCCGCAAAAACCCGGTCGCCGCGTGCCGCGCACAGGCGGGCCAGTTCCAGCCCTATTCCGCGATTGGCACCAGTGATGAGTGTTTTCATAGCTCACGGCTCCTGTGCGACCGGGATCACCATCAAGCGCACATTCCCGCTCCAGAGATTCTGCGCGTTGCCAAAGTGGGCCAGGTAGATATTCTGGTCATCCCTCAGATCGGCAGCTGTGTAAATCCCGAGCGGCAGCTGTTGAACGAAAGTAAACTCTCCGGAGGCGATATCGTATTCATATAGCTCGCCGCTGCCCTGCGGCTTTTCGAGGGTGGACGGGACGAAATAGATCTTGGTCTCGTCCGGCGACAGCGTCGGTCCATACTGGAACTGGATGAGCCTCCCGTTGGCAATGTCCTGTTCGGGGAGCATGTAACCCAGGTCCTTGAACGTTTCGGATGCGGTATCGAACTCATAGAGCTGCCCGTTGACCGTTGTGACGTAGACTTTGCTGCCATCCCTTGTCTGCGTCTGCCCGATCCAGAAGCCGTTGGTCATGTTGTATTCAGTCTGTTTCAACTCTTTGGTATGGATGTTGTACACCCAGACCGGATGCGATTCACCGCGCTGCGAAGGCTCTTCGGTTCCGCGATATAAATAAATGTTCCCACTTGGCGCGACGACGACTTCCCGGCTTAATGGATTGCCCAACTGCCACGGGATCCCCTTTACGACATCGTCCAATTCCCGGTTCTTGTAATCGTACAATGCCAGGTCGCTGTGTGGATGCACCAGCCCGACCAGCAAGCCGTCATCCGGAAGGATGTTCATGCCGACGATGCCTTGATTTTCAGTGACCACACCGCCGGGGAGATCAGCGGAGAGGTCCATCCAGGTTTCGTTCCGGGTATCGTAGGCAAAGATATGACTGCCGCGATATTTTGGCAGGTCATCGATCTCCTGCTTGAAATCGTGGAATCCCTGAGAGCCCATATACATGATGCCGTCGGCGAAGATCATCCGTGTGTGGCCTTTAGGGATGCTCTCTCCCTCCTGCAGGTTGCCGCTGGCAGCGGCAATGTCCTGGAAGGATCCGAGATATTCCTTCTCCTGGGTGGCAGGATCGTATCGAAAGACGACGAAGTCCTCGCTCTTGCCATCATCGCGGGTGCTGGTGAAACCGATATAGATGCGACCCTGATCATCCATGCCCATGCCATTCCAACACTGCTGCAGATCGACGTCCAAACCGCCTGGGATGAGGTCGTCGAACGAGACCTCGTAGAACTCGAAACTCGATCCGTCAATGATCTCTTCCCTGCTGAGAGGGACAGGGGTCGGCGTCGGCACGGACGTGTGCAGCAGAGTGCCGCATCCTGCAAGCAGGATGGCAACAGGGATGAGAAGCAGGCTTTGAAAGAACGTCTTTGATTTCAATTTCATATTCTTCCTCACAAAATCCAAGGATATGAGCTGGTGTTTACTCGCGCAAGGGATCATTTCTTTTTTATCCGATAGACGGAGAGCGTACCACCATTGAAGCCGCCGGCCAGCGCCGAGATCGACAAAAGAATGGCGACTCCTCCGATTGCCAGAAAGGTGGCCAGGATGATGACTACACTTCCCAGGGCACCGAAAACTCCATAGGTAGGTCCCCTGTCATCGAATGCCAGCCACCCGCAAATCCAGCCAATAACAAATGGACCGATAAATGAACTCAGCAATATGGCGACCTGCAATAAGAGAACGTCCTGATCCCCGTCGCCCAGAAAATAATAGCCTATCATCAACGAGAACAGAGTCCAGACGAGATTGGCAGCCACGCTCGTCACCAGGATCCAGCCATTTGCGGCTCTGATATCCAATAAGGACCTCATGTTCATAGGGATATTATCTCACTTTTTGAATTCCTGGAATTTTCGATCCAGGAAGAATTGTTTTTGAGGCGTGTCTGGGCATAAATTGAAATTCAAGCTGGGAAAAGTTTGTTTCCCCAGCTTAAAGAAAAGATTAAGTTGTGATTATTGTTGGAGTGGGCGTCGGCTGGATGGTGAGGTCCGTGTGGGTGAGGGTTGAAATTGTGATTGTGAGGAACAAGTTTCTAGATAATCAAGTTTAGTTATTCAATTAAACGAGTGTATCCGTGGAAAACAAAATCCCCTCAAGAGAGGGGATTCGCGCTGTGATCGACCAGGGATTTGCCTGCGCCTAGCCCGCTGGCAAAAGTGAACCCAAGAATAT
>CAWHIK010000001.1:0-127962 GCA_963829485.1 uncultured Chloroflexia bacterium | reverse complement strand
AAAAGGTTTTTATCCTTTGCCTAAACATGCGGAAACCTCCATTCTTTTATAAATCCAATCGCCGGTTAATTTCAAAACTAATAGTAACCTCTTTTGACCATTTTCACGACGCATTCCGGTTCGAATTCCAGTCTGCAGGCTGATATTTTTCTCTTAACAGAAATAATTAATCGAACTTAGGATCCCAATCGGGCGACATCTTTTCCTTGAGCAATTCGCGCTTGTGGACTTCGCCTTTAACCTCTGCCGGAATACCCCTGGGCAGCGGTTCCTCCCAGGCAAACCACAGGGCGGCAACGCGGAAGCAGAAACCAACGGCAAAAGCGATCAGGGACGCCGGCCAGATGGTCAGCCCCAGGTATTTTTCACAGAGGAGGTAGACGACCGAGGTCAGAACGGCCGTCCCTACGAACCACTCAGACCGACGGAAATGCGGGGCGGTCTTTGCTGAGGTGATATCGATCAGGAACCTGCCGGCGGTCGGTCCAACCACGCCAATGGCGATGGAGGCGATATCCGGAAGCCCTGCGGCAATACCGGCACTCACGCCGACAGCTGCGTACCAGGGCAGCGAGAAGGCCGTCATGAACTGGTAGAAGGTCTCGCGGAATTTTTGCCCGCCTTTGAAGGATATGACAATGGCCACACCCCCGGCGATCAGGCACAGGATCAGGTACCAGGGGTTGGTCAAGGCACCCGGGATCTTGTTCAGCAATACATCCCGCGAGATACCCCCGCCGATACCTCCAAAGATGGCCAGGATCAGAATTCCCACCACCGTCCACTGCCGCCCCTTGTAATAATCCGGGCGCTGGGCCAACAGCGCACCATTCAGGGCATTGGTGGTGGCAGCGATCAGGTCGATGACCACAAAACTGCCGAACACGATGAAGCTAGCTAAATAGGCAAAATACGAAGAAAGAATATCCATAACTAATCTCCTTAGCCTTGTTTTTTTTGCAATCCACACTGTTTACCCGAGGTCGACAGTACGGATCAACAACAACTACCGTTAGTGATTCATTGTATAGCAGCGGCTGGCTCGATCTTGGCTGCACCATCTTGAGTGTGATATTCCTCGAGCAGCTTACGCTCATTCTCCACTTTCGGGAACAAGAAGAACACCAGCACCGCACCGATTAGCACAGCAATGATACCAGCGATGTACGCCTGTTGATCACCCGCAAGGAAGGAGCTCTTGGCTGCCGTTGTGATCTGGTCGGCATATTGTGGATACTCTTCTGCAACCGTCTGCGCGCCAGCATAAGACATGGTCAGGCTGCTAACGGCGGCGGGGGGAGCTTCCGCGCCTTCCGGCGCTGCCGCAATGACGTCGGTCATCGCTGCCGCGTAACCGGCCGCCAGGAGTGCACCGAAGAGCGCGGTAAAGATCGCGCCGCCCAGGTCGCGTTGCAGATCAGCCGTACCGGAAGCCATACCGGCTTTGATGGCCGGTACCGATCCAGTCAGCGAACGTGACGCCGGGGTACCGGACAGGCCGATACCGACGCCGACGAACATGAACGCGATCACCACCACCCAGAAAGAGGTTCCTTCCTTCCAGAATAAAAGCATGATCAGGAACGCGATAAGGATGAACACATAGCCACGCAGGAGGGTATCGCGCGAACCGATCGATTCCACCATCTTGGCCGAGCGCGGTGCGGCCAGGATCATCATCGCCCCCGCGAAAATCGGCGGGAGAGCTGACTTCCACCGTGCCAAAACCGAGCACATCCTGCATATACTGCTGACCGATGAACATGGCGCCCATCAGCGAACCGAAGATAATGACCCCCGCCACCGCGGCCACCCAGAACGTCGGGCGCGCCGCTAATTTGAGATCATACAGCGGGTACTTGGCGCGACGCTGGCGGAAAATAAAAACCACCGCGGCGATCAAAGCAACCGCCAGGAGCTCGATGGCTACAGTCTTGTATTGCGCCATGGTGATGAAGTTGATCGCGAGCACGAACGACCCAACCAGTATTACCGAGAGGATGCCGCCGAAGTTATCCACCTGCTCGGTGGTCTCATTGACGTGCGCCGGGATATTACGGAAAGCCATAAGAATTGCAAGAACCGCCAGCGGGATAACGATATAGAAAACCCACTGCCAGGTCGTATACTTCAGAAGAATTCCGGACAGCAACGGACCCGACACCGAGATGGCGCCGCCTAGCGCCGCCCACAGTGCGATTGAACGAGTGCGTGCCGGTCCGGTCCCCACAAAGCCGCGATCAAGGCCAGCGTGGTCGGGTACGCCATGCCCGCGGCAAAACCGCCGAACAAACGCGCGAAGAATAAAATTTCAATCGTCGGGGCGAGACCGCTGATGAGCGCGGCAGGTATTGCCAGACTCACCCCAAGGAGCGCCATCATCTTACGTCCATAGCGGTCACCCAGCGCGCCGAGCCAGAGCACCGAGCAGGCCAGCCCCAGCGAATAAGCCACTGCGACCAGATTGAGCTGGATCTGTGACGCATTGAAATAAGCGCCGATAGAAGGCAGCGCAACATTGGCCATCGCCAGCGGCAGGTTGGCCACCGCGGCGACCACCACGAGAGTAATAAGCACCCGCCTCGCATTGGCGGGTTCGCCGGCGTTGCCGGCAGCAGGTATAGATATTGATTCAGAAGCAGTCATTATCATATACTCCAGTGCTACGAGTCAACTGGGTTGTCTATGTTACTGCCCGCCTGATCTTCATGATTTCCCATCATTACCGGGCAAGTTGATTAAGCAAAGATGGGGTCAGGGTTAAGGCTGGTTCTTTACGGCTCAGGCTCATCCCTCTTCTCCATCCACTTCATCGAGCGACCCTGACTCCCGGTATTCGAAGGCGACCACCGGGTAACCCAGGTCTATGAATGTATGCAGCGTGCCGAGAAAGGCAGACATGTCCACCACATGACCGAATAATGTGGTGGTCGGGTGGTCTCCTTCGCACGTTTCCGCGTGAACCAATTTGTCCCCGACGTAGTCCGCCCAGCGCACATTAAAAGGTCCCTGCATAGTGATCTTGAAGCTGTGTTGCGATTGAATCATGCCGAGCCTCCTGGCAGGCGTAAATGGCAAACAGAATCCGTCCGCCAGTCCAAGGATACGGCGGAAAGTTCAGGATTACATCACTAGGAAAGGGTGAAAATTCAGGGGACTAAACAGAATGGATCAGTGGAGCAACCCCATCCGGGTCGCAGCCTGAACGATCGCGCGGCGTCCGCGGGCGTCCAATTTATCCCCCAGATGCGCGATGTGACTGTGGACCGTCTCCTTCGAGATGAAAAGCGTTTCCGCGATTTCTCTGTCGGTATAACGTTTTTCAAGAAGGCGCAGGACTTCCATCTCCCGCGCTGTCACCCCCAGCTCACTTTGCATATCTGGCCCGGTCCCGGATTTCTCTGAACGGATGGATTTCTTCCGGGCGTCCTCTTCATCGAATGCCGATAAAATCCTGTCGATATAAGCGGGAGCTGTGCCCTCCTTTTTAAGTCTGGCCAAAAGCGGTTTAACCGCCGCGCCCAGATCGATGAAGACCCGGATAAACCCACCCGGCTCAGCCAGCGCCACCGCTTTCCCCATCTCTTTCAGTGCCCTGACTTCCTTCCCCTCCGCCTGGGACACCAGCGCCTGCAAGCCAAACACGCTGATCAACAAACGGGTCTGGTGATCGGCGGTGAAAATTCTTCGCAGTTTCGCCAACGCCGTGGAGGCCTTTTTCCGGCTGAGAGGCGTATCCTGAGCAAGGAGAATCTGAACGTAGGTGAGGGGGAGCATAGAAAAAAGGCAGACGGATCACGCTGGGCAATTTGTAAAGGTCAGCCCAGCGGGCAGCCGCGGCCAGGTTTCCCTGCCTCATATCCAATTCAGCCCTCAATGCGGAAGCATCAGAGGCTTGATAGGGAACGCTCATCTCCAGAGAGAATGAAGCAAGGGTTTCCGCAAGCTCGATGGATTTTGCCTCCTGCCCCAGAGCCTGATAGATCAAGGCCAATGCGGCAATACTATGGATGAAAACCTGTGTTTGAACTTGTTGAGGGTGCAGTAGAACAGGCAGGAAATATTGTTCCGCTTTTTGGAGATCGTTGCGGTAATAGTGCACGAGACCCAGGAAATAGGATGACGTCAACACTCCCACCAGGCTGTTTTTGGATCTGCCATGTCTTTCAAGGGTTTGAGCTGCCACCCGCTCGATAAGAGACAGGTCCGCCTCCGACAAGTAGACAAAGCTGACCTGGGCCATCAGCCGGGCCTGGTAGGCTGGACCAAAATCGGGTTCGTCTGTGACATTCAAGACATCCAAAGACCGGGCCAGGTCGCCCTGCATCTGATAGCTGGCGCCCAGGTACAGCCTCATCAGCACACGAGGCAGCCACCATTCAACAGGCAGCTTTTCCAGAGCGAGTCGTGCAAGAGAGATGCTTTTCTCATGATCTCCCATCCAATAAAAGATGATGGACCGCCTGGCAGCTATCTCACCTTTCAAACGATCACGGTCAGAGCGAGCGGGTCGTGATTTTGCGATCAATAATTCGGCTTCATTCAAAGCAGTAGCCATTTTTGAAAAATGTGCCCGGAACTGAAACAATGTGGTTTCTGCCATTTTCAATTCCGGCTGCTGATCCACGACGTCCTGCGGGAACATCTTCACCAAACTCTGCAAGACTTGCCAGTCATCCAGGTTCGTGATATCCCGCCTGTGCTGCACAAAAATTTCGACGGCAGATTTCATATCACCGGCTGCGAGCGCATGGGAGATCGCCTTGTCCAGTAATCCCTGGCTTTCAAACCAGCGGCTGGCACGCATGTGAAGAGCCGCAATTTCCCGAGTTGAAAGGCCAGACTTTATCTCATGGTTCAGGTATTGGCGGAGCAGGTGGTGGTAGCGATACCAGCCTTGGGCTCCGTGCACCGACGTGGTGAAAAAATCGGAACGGTGCAGCCATTCCAGGTGTTTTTGGCTTTTGCCTGAGTCGGCGCCAAAACCCATGAGCGCGTCGCACAACGGTCCGTACAGGTGATCAAGAATGGAGGTTTTTAAAAGAAAATCCTGGACCTCCTCTGGAAGCTGAGCGGTGACCTCGTTCACCATATAATCGATAAGATAGCGGTTATCGCCGCCCTGACTGGTTCCGATCAGGCTGGATGAACCGGAGTGCCGGAAGGAGATCGCGGCCAGCCGCAGGCTCACCGGCCATCCTTCCGATTTGCTTGAAAGGGTGGCGATATCCTGTTCCGTGATGTCAAAGTGGAGGATATTGTGGAAGAATACCTCCGTTTCGTCCAGCGTGAATCGGAGGTCCGACGCCCGCAGTTCGGTCACCACCCCGCGCGCCCTCAACGCCGGCAACGGGATCGGCGGGTCGTGCCGGGCTGCCAGAACAAGATGAAATGAGAGCGGCGGACGGTGCAGCAAATTGGACACCAGTTCATGGTTGGCGCTGTTATGGATGAGGTGATAATCGTCGAGGACAAGGATGAAATCCTTCTCGATGGCTGACAATTCATTTAGCAGGGTTTTACTGACCGACGCGACGGACGGGGACGAGGTCACCTTGAACAGGCTGGCTGTCTTGTCGCCCACGCTCGGAAAACAGGTCTGCACCGCGGCAATTAAATAATTCACGAAGTTGGCGAAGTCGTTGTCTGACTCGTCGAGGGTCAACCAGGCGCTGGGCAGACGACTGGTCTCCAGCCACGAATCCACCAGTGTGGTCTTGCCGTAACCTGCCGGCGCGACCACCAGGGTCAGGGTGGATGATGACTGGAGCTGGTTCAACAGGCGCGGCCGGTGCACCACGTCACCGCTGAGGCGCGGACGGTTCAGCTTTGTCAGGAGCAGGGAATCACGCAGGGAATTGGTCATTCAGGGATGGGGGAATTCACTAGGAATTAGCCCTAATCAAGGAATTTTAATCCATGTTCAAGGTGAATACAAGTTGCCGATCAGTTCGGGTAGATGCGCAGGAACAACTATCGGGAGAGTAAAACAAGGAAACTCGTTTTTCTTGGCTGGTTACTTCACCGCCGTCTCGCTTCGCGCACCCAGGCGTTTTGCGACCGGCAGAAGAATCAGCAGCATCAACACAACCCCCACCAGCACGAACGGGAGGGTGTTGGTTCCGGAGAAGTTCTGGGTGGCGACCAGCAGGGCTGCCGCGCCATTGCGGTTGGCCGTGCTCAGTCCCATGGCGCTGCGGACGCCCGGGTCACGCCCTCCGAGCAGCATGCCGATCACCAGGGATCCTAGAATCAACAGGATCATCGCCCCGATACCGAGCGTTCCAATAAAGCTGAGGATATTGGAGATGTTCAGCCCCAGCCCCACCACCAGCAGGATGAGGATCGACAGACTGGAGATCTTTTGCATCACCGGCGCCCAATGATCCGCGACATCGGGTGAATGCGACTTGATCAGCATGCCCATCACCAGCGGGATCAGCATCGTCACGATCAACGACCTGGCAATATCCCACGGGTTGATCTCTACGCCAGGCAGCAGCAGCGGCAGGACGAATGGCAGGTAGAAGATGGTAACGACCATGATCAGGAACATCAACCCCACCGCATAGGCGACATTCCCCTTCGCGCCCTGGACCAGCTTGGGAATGAACGGCGCTCCGGCGGCTGTCCCCAGCAGGATCACCCCGATCTGCAGGGATTGGTCGAGGGGGATTAACTTTATGATGCCCAAAGGCCAGCAGCGGCACCAGCACAAAGTTCGCCAACAGCGCCAGGACAACGAGGCGCACGTTCTTGAGCGGTTGGGTCATCTGCTGGACGCTCAGGCTGAGGCTCATCGCCAGCATGCTGGTCACAACGAACAGCAGCCCGGATATTCCTGCGATGGCAGAAAAGAAATCGTTGAGTGTCATGGTTAACCCTTTCGCCCCTACCTTGGGGCATAATACTTTTTATTGTGATTAGCGCCGAGTAAGCCCTAGTAGGGCTTACTCGGCGACGGTCACCACTCATCACAGGTCTCAGAGTGCTGCGGAGTGTTTCCAGTTCCGCTTCGGAGGCAGCCAGACCAGTTGGGGTCAAGTTTGTACGTCCATGGCGCGGAGTTCTTCCAGCCATTCCGCATCCGTTGCCGTGATAGACGCTTTCGGGGTCTTCCACCTTATCCCCTTCAAAACCGTCGATGATGTTGTGCACTTTCGTAAAACCCGCCTTGGCCAGTGCATTGACCGCCATGGCGCTGCGGCCGCCCGACCGGCACATGACCAGGATCGTATCATCCGGTTTGAAACGCTCGCTCACATGGGCGATGAAATCCTTGATTGCCCACGACGGAATAATTTCCCTTGTTGGCATCCCAGTTGTAGGTGGGGAAGGCCAGCGGAACGTTCGCCGCCATCTCTGCATGGCCGATCAGAACGTACTCTTCGAACGTGCGTACGTCAAGGACTTTGATCTGCTCAGGATCAGCCTTCCACATCTCGTAGGCTTCCCGGGCGGTGACATAAAGCCCCAGGCTGGTCAGTTTCTCTTCAAGCACCTGGTGCTTTGAATGAGGGGTGGATATTTCAACCGTGGTCATTTGATTCTCCTTTTAACTACTTCAACATAAGGAAGCTCTCAGAGTCATGTCACATCAGCGCAGGCTTCCGCATCATTTCAGGAGCCGGATATTTCGGCTCCAGGCCCTCGGTAAGGCAATTTTTCCATGCACCAGCCGGATAGCACGATCGACGCCCGTGTGATCCATGATGAACTCGATAGCCTGCTGTACCGCTCGCCTTCCCAGCATCTCAATCAGGGGCGGGTAGCCTTGACGGCGGTGTTGATACTGCCGGTAAAAGTGGTTCCCAGACCGAGCCCGGGCGCGGCCAGTTGAATCTGGTGGATGGCGATCATGCCGCCGGAGGGGCCGTCCGCTCATCTTTCGGCGCGCAGGCCATGATGATGCATGGCGCTCCCCGGGAAATGCGATCCTGGCCGCCGTCCCACGCTGCGACAAACACTTCCAGTTGGCTTCCGCGTAAAGGCCGGGGCTTTCTCCTTCACGACCTTCATCCAATCGATGGTCATCTCGGCCATCCGGTGCACCTTCGCCGGATCGTTGACCACCACCCAGCGGATCACCTGACGGTTCGCTCCGTTCGGGGCATAGCGGGCCACATCCAACAGTTCAGTACCTTTCTCTTTTTCGATGGGCTTTCCTGATATAGCCGCGGATTGAACGCCGCGAGATCAGATACTGCCTGACCCGATCCCATCTGGGGATCAGGCTGAATATCGATCTCCTCGCAATCCTCAGGCCCCATCGAGCGCTGGTGCATGGCCCCGGTCGGACAGATCGCCACGCAGTGGCCGCAGTCGATGCAGAGGTCCCACCCGTTTTCGACAGGTACGGGGAAATCCTTCTTGGTGATCAGACCGCCCGGGCAGGCCCGGATGCAAGCGCCGCAGGCAATGCACAAATTTCTCATCGACCTTGATCATTGTGTCTAGTTTGTAGGTTGTGTCCACTGTTTGCTCCATTGTATTTTTGAGACGGGCGCCAAACGCCAGACGGTAGCCGTTTGGCGCCCGTTTTCTAACCTCAAGTCTTGACACTAGGGTCTGTACGACTACCCGAGCCGCGTGCCTTCCACCTCGAGCCCGCCTCCCGTCGGAAGCTTGCTCCAGCTCCGGCGCTGCCATTCCTCCTTGAGGACTTCAACCGCCGCCTGCTCCAGGAATTCCGGCGCGGCCCACTCGTCCACATCGAAGTCGTTCTTGATGTAGCCGTGGCTGAACATGAAATCCTTGCCGATCTTGATGCACTGCAGGTTCTGCGCGCTCAGGCTCGGCACCATGTCGACGTGCTTGATGCCCTCATAGGTGTGCTCGGCATCCAGGTAGAAGGTCTGGCGGTTGAGGATGAACGCCGCGGCGCGCTTGTTATCGTTCGCCCAGCGGCCGACCTTGATCATGGCCTTCATGTAGGCGATGACCAGCTCGGGGTGCTCCTTGGCCATCACGTCGGTGCAGGTGATGACAGCGGGGGTGTTGGCAACCTGAACCGTCCAGTCCGGGAGCTTGGACAGGTCGAAGATGGCCTTGATTTCGCCCGTGGCCTCCGAGAGCTGTCCTAATTGTCCCATCTGGTTGTAGATGGCATCGACGGTGCCCGTCCAGCAGTGCCTTCTCCAATGGTCGGAAGGCATAGTCGTGCTTGTGGTCACGGCGCAGCCACAGCTCCGACGGGTTGTTCATCGGCGGCACAAGCATCTCGGGCTTGTCGTACCAGTCGTCCGGGTAGGGGAACTCGACGAGCTCGATATCATCCATGGTCATGTCGTTCAGCATCAGGATGTTCTCGATGCCCATGTGTTCCTGGATGCGCCACCAGTCGTTCTTGATGGTGTTGAGGCTCTTCGTGATGCCGATCTTCTTGCCTTTCAGGTCCTTCACGCGGAAGATCTTGTCGCGGGCGCGCACCTGCATCACCCCGCCCTCGTAGACCCACGTCGCCCCCAGCAGCACGGTGCGGCGGATGTCGGCGTGGACGGCGATCGGGGGATACAGACCTCCGAAGCGGATCAGGTTGTCGAGGTTGTGGACATAGTGCGGGTAGAAGTTGTTCTCGGGTGCGGAGCGGAAGTAGGCGTACTCGACGCCGATCTTCTTGTACTCCTCACGGCACCAGCCCAGCTCCTGGTCGACATTGTTAGCCGACACCATCGGGCAGTTGGTGTACCACACCTCTTTCCAGTTCAATGGTACTGTTGTGGAAACTTTTTCTGTAGCCATAGTTTTCTCCTTTTTGGGATGACTGGTTTTGAGATTTTTCGCCATTAAGGCTTTACCAATGGCGATGCCTTAGTTAAACCGCCAAAATTTTCATTTTCTATGCCACTTCCTCCTTTTCTTCCGTGGTATTCCTTGACCACTATAAAATTTCAATATGATCGCTAAGCAAGAATCGTGCGCGACAGCATACCTCCGGAAATGGTTCGGGCGCTGAACCCGTTTTGCAGAAGGATGCGCGTCGCATAATAGGCGCGCTGGCCTGAGCGGCAGATAACCAAGACCTCTCGGTCACGGGGAAGTTCATCAAGTCGCGCGCGGAGTTCGTCCAGCGGGATGTTGACCACTCCCGGCGCCTGCTCCACGGCGAGCTCTTCCGGATGGCGCACATCCAGCAGGAACCCGCCCTCGCCGGAATCCCAGTGGGCTCAGAGGCATGTCGCCGCGCAGGACATCGGCGGCTACCATCCCGGCGAAATTGACAGGGGCTTTGGCGCTGCCAAATTGAGGCGCGTAACACAGCTCGGCTTCCTCCAGGTCGTAAACAGTCGCACCCATCTGGATGGCCATCGCAAAGGCATCGATGCGCTTGTCCACGCCGTCCTGACCAACCGCCTGCGCACCGAGCAGCCGGCCATCCGATTTGCGGAAAATGACCTTCATCGCCAGATATTTGGCACCCGGATAATATCCGGCGTGCGAATTCGGGTAGAGATATATCTTTTCGTAATCCTGATCGCCCAGCCGCTTGAGCATTTTTTCGCTGACGCCGGTACAGGCGGCCGCACCGCCGAAAAGCCCGATGATCGAAGTTCCCTGGGTGCCGCGATAATGGGAGTCGCGCCCGACGATCACCTCCGCCGCGATGCGGCCCTGCCGGTTAGCCGGCCCGGCCAGAGCGACCAGCGACCACTCGCCGGTGACAGTGTCTTTGACCTCGATCGCATCGCCAACGGCGAAGATATCCGGATCGCTCGTGCGCATCTGGTCGTCCACGCGGATGCCTCCGCGCTCGCCGATCTCGAGTCCGGCGTCTTTCGCCAGCCAACTCTCCGGGCGCACCCCAATACCGAGCACCGCGATCTCTCCCGGGAATTCCCTGCCGGATTTGGTAAGTACCTTGAGTGAGCCATTGGCTGCCTGCTCAAAGCCGGTCACGTCGTCATTGAGGACGATACGGACGCCGTTCTTTTCCATGTGGCGTTCGACATAGCGCGCCATTTCGGGGTCAAGCGGAGGCATTACATGCAGGTCTCGCTGGATCAGCGTCACGTCCAGCCCGAGATGCTTCAGGTTTTCGGCCATCTCGAGACCGATAAAGCCGCCGCCGACTACGACCGCCCGCTTCGCCGGCACTTCGTCTGATATCCCGTATAGGTGTTCATCCCGGCGGAATATGGATCGTGCCCTTCGAGCCATTCCCGGATCGCTTTAACATCCGGGACGGTCCGCACCTTGAAGACGCCTGGAAGATCGATCCCGGGCATAGCCGGGCGGATCGGCGTCGCACCGGGGGACAGGACAAGTTTGTCGTACGACTCTGTGGTCACTTCTCCGGTGACGATATTTTTCAGATCGACAGTCTTGTTCTTCGGCGAGATTTTGACTCGCCTCGCAGCGGGTCCGCACATCGATGGCGAACTGCTCGCGGAAAATCTTTTTCATCCGCCACCAGCAGGCTCGACTCACGCGGATAACACCGCCGACGTAATAGGGCAGTCCGCAGTTGGCGTATGAAACATACGGACCGCGTTCCACCATGATGATATCCGCCTTCTCATTCAGCCTGCGTAAACGGGCTGCGCACGACGCGCCGCCCGCCACTCCCCCCACAATGATGACTTTCATCTGGATACCTCCGAGAGTCCGTTTTCCAGGCGCTCCACCGAAAGTAAAAGCAGATGCAACTCGTAGAGCGTGTTGAGCACGCCGGCCAGGGCAGTCTGGTCGCTCAACTCGCCACATAAAATTGTGACCGTGTGATCCGCCTCCACTGTGTCCGGGGAGATCGTCATTCCTCCCAAAAGATCAGACATGGTTGGATCAATCCGGCCTTGCACACTGATCTGGTAGGTAGCCGGTCGATCGAAAGGTATTGGATTCCTGGATAGCATGCTCATCATGTAATGATGATAGACTAAAGTGGCGCGTAAAAATACCACTAGAATCATGTAGATAACATGTGATTAAGATGTAGAACGATCAGGTTTTAGAGGGGAAAAGGCGCCTGCTTTGTGGGCGGCTCAGCCTGGGGGAAGGATGTTCAATTCCTCTGCTTTAGCCACGGCATTCCAGCGCCCTTTGACGCCGAGCTTAGCGTAGATGTTGACTGTGTGGCGGCTGGCAGTGGCGTGGGAAATATTGAGTTTGATGGCGATCTCTTTGATGCTTAACGGATCTCGCAATAAGGTCAGGACCTCGAGCTCCCGCCGGGTAAGGGGCTCAGCCAAAGTCGAATTAGCGATTGATGGCTGGCGCCTCAGCTGCGCAGGGCTTGCGTTGCCAGGCAGATTTTTATCGTCCTCTTGAAATGCCGCCAGGATGCGATCGAATCATCTCCGCCGAATGATCTTGCCTCGCAATCCGGCGTAGCATCCTCTGCATGGGTTTGCCCAGGTCGACGAAAACCCGGATGAATCCCCCCGGACGCGCCAGGTCCAGTGCCTGTTTCAGCGCGGCGTCCGCCGGGCTTTTGCCGAGCTGGTTTCCCCCAGGCACGCTGTGCCACGGCATCCAGCACCAGGGCGCGCAATGCCAGGATCTCGATCTTGAAACGGATTTTATGTGTTCGGCTCAGCGATCTCATCCAGGACATCCAATATTTGCAGCGCCAGGTGCAAGTCAGCATCTGTGCCTCTGGCCACCAGGACGCGCGCCCGGGTCACCTGTGGTTCTTCCAGCCAGATAAGAGCTGGTTCGGTGGTGGAGCGCTGAATGTGTCAACCCAGCGGCCGGCGCCTTCCAGGTCTCCTTGCAAGAGCATCAGCCTGGCACGCAGGGAGCTTGTCCGGCTATCTTCAGTGCCTGTCTCCTCAAGGTCAGCCTGGCTGATCGACTCCACCATCTGCCAGGCCTCAGAGCTCTCCCCTTTGATCTGGTGGATTAACACCAGACCGGCAACGGCATCGCGGTAAGCAGCCGCATGGGCTATAAATCGATTTTTAATGATCTCGGTAAAGTACTGGTCTGCAGCCTCCAAATCATTACTTTGATAACATGCCACACCAAGATAATAATCACCCCAATTCTTCATGGGTAAAATCCCGCTACTGGTTGCCCCCTGAATCAACACCTGCCCAATTTGCCTGGCTTTCTCAAGCTGGCCTGTCCAAAGGTAGATGATATCCTAAAGTTTGCAGGATGATCAGGGGATAAATATCTGTCTTATCGCTGCATGACTCATATTCATCGAGCAATAGCTTTTCGGCTTCATGTACCTGCCCTTTGGCTTGCATGGATAACCCCAGGTAAAATATCGCTGCGCCGCGAGCGAATGTCCACGAAGGGGGTAGGAGCGCTAAAGCTTCCTTGGACAGAACGAATGCCTCCTCGACCTGATTGCCGAAATACGCAAACTGAGCCTTGAGCATGAGGACTTGCCCGCGCAAGATTTGCTGGTCTTCCGCGGGAAACCTTGCCCAACCTCTGAATCGAGTAATTCAGCTGCCTGCTGGACAACTTGTGCTTGAAGATCAAGTCTCCATATAAAATTTAAAACCCAGGCTCTGATTATTAGCAGTTCCGGGTGCTGTTTGATCATCTCTTCAGGCAACTGGCGCAGCCAGCGATCCAGTGTCGGCCAATCCTCACGGTTGATCACCTCGCGCAATCCGGCACTCATCTGGCGCGCAGCCAGATCCAGGTCGCCGGCTGCCACGGCGTGATGCAAAGCTTCATCGATCAGTCCATGCTCTTCGAACCAGACGGAAGCCAGGCGATGCAAGCCGGCTACCTGGTCAGGCCCCATCTCGGCAGCAACCGCTGCTGCAGCAATTCCTGGAATAAATGGTGATAGCGGTACCATTCCCGGCGGTCGTCCAGGGGCATGATGAACAGCTCAGCGCGTTCAATCCAATCCAGGCAGGCGCGCGCATTCCATGCAGTGTCGCTCTCTTCAATGACGGCTTCGCACAGCGAAGCGCAAAAACGTTCCAGAATGGAAGTCTTCAATAAAAATGAATAGACCGCCGGAAGTTGATGGGACAACACCTCATCCACCAGGTATCCGGTAATGTTTGGATTCTCGCTGGATAAAGCCGACAGAACGGATTCCTGGCTGCCTGCGGAACGCAATGAAAGGGCAGCCAAATGCAGGCCGGCGGGCCAGCCTTCAAAGCGCTCTTCCAGAAGGTGCAGGGCCTTCTGGCTCCTTAGGGTAAATTGCGACTGGCTCAGATAGGCAGCCGTCTCCTCGGGGGTAAAGCGCAGGTCTCGGGTGCGAATCTCGCTGAGCATCCCCTTCGCACGTAAACTGGCAAGCGGTAGAGACGGCTCGATGCGTGAGATCAGCACCAGGTGCAGCGGTTTTGGCCAGTGGCGCGCCAATTCAATCAGCAGATTGTGCACCTCCATCCCGTGGATGGTGTGGTAGTCATCCAGGACGAGAATAGCTTCTCCGGGAAGCTCTTCGAGCTCATTGCTGAATGTGGCGTAAAGGACAGCATCAGGTGGTTGCTGCTGCGCCTGGAGTAAAGCCAGGGTTTCCGGACAGGCTTCTTTGAAAATCGTCCGTAGTGCGGCGATGAAGTAGCGGAGAAAGAGGTTGAGATCGCTGTCGTTTTCATCCAGCGAAAGCCACGCGGCAGGTAAGGATGCTGCCGATGCAGACTGACCGGCAGCCATACCGCTCGAGCCAGGTGCATACCAGGGTGGTTTTGCCAAAACCAGCCGGTGCACAGACCAGGGTAAGCGGGTGGTCAATAGCGTGGTTGAGCACCTCCAACAGTCGCGTGCGTACGACCAGATTGTGCGGCAAACCTGGGCGGTTTAACTTGGTCAGGAGCAGGGGATCACGCACTGAATCGGTCATTCGACGGGGTGGAGGAATTAAAAACCACTTGGATTATTTTACACTATAGTCAGTCGTGTTTAGGTTTCTGGTTGGAACCTGTCCCAACAACCCCTTCTTCAGATGCCCTTGCCGCCGGATAATAAAATCATGGCTCCTCCTTAATGAAGGAGCCATGATTGGTTGCCAAGTTAAACCGGAAAATGTATCAGGTCGTGGGGGTGTCGAGCGGCGCCTCGGGAGGCCTGGGGGGCAGTGAGCCCGGGTAGCCCTGGGGAATCTGATCCCTATTGGCAGCCCCGGCCGCGGCGATGTTCGCCAGGTCAACCAGCAAGGCGAGGAACAACCACAGCCAGTCAATGCCCTGAAGGCCGCCAAGCGTGCCGACGCCGTTGGTTACCAGAAATACGTACATCAACGTGGTGAACGGCAGCATCATGATCCCGATACACGGGATGATCCACGAACCGCCGAAGACACGTTCAAAGGCGAGCGGACGGGCGATCCACGCGAAAATAAGGAAGAACCGCGAAAAGCCGACGACGAACGCTGTCAAACAGCCTGGTCCACTATTGGGTCTCATTTTCTTCTCCTTTTTTATTTGATGGGTCGATAATCAAAAAACATCAAGGTCCGGGTGGTTTCGCAGATAAAATCTCGAGCCGGCGCTACTTCTCTGAAGGGGTTTCTTCGTCTTCCTTCTTCGCAGGTGAGAGGAAGAAATTCGCCAGGAAGCCGGTGAAGGTACCGAAGATGCCCACGCCGATGAGAATGGTGAGTGTCCCGACAATTCGTCCCCAGCCTGTGGTGGGATAGCGATCGCCGTAGCCCACCGTGGAAATGGTGACGATGACATACCAGACCGCATCCGCAGAGGTCTTGATATTGGCATCCGGGTTGACACTCTCCGCTTTCAAGACACCTATAGCACCGAACTGCAGAACCAGGATGCCCATCAACAGCAGGACATACAGGGCGCTGCCCGCGCGGTCCTTGGTAAGGGTATTCACAATTGTCTTTGGCCCCACTTTTGTCATCAGGCGGTACACACGATACAGCCGGAAAACGCGCAGGATCTTAAAAAATCCCTGTTCAAACGGGATGCTGGCCAACAGATCAGCCCAACCGAAGTCGCGGAAGAAGTACTCTTTCTTGGAAGGTGCGGTTAAGATGCGGTAGGTAAAGTCACCCAGGAAGATGAAGGTGAAAAGCCCGTTCATAATATCGAGCACGCCTGTTACATCGGCGTCGATGCTGAGATACCTGTAAATTATGTTTAATAAAATATTCAGAATGGAAAGAATGGAAATAATACCTATGAAAATCTCGTAGCCGAGGTTCATCTTTCTTTCTTTTTTTGCTTCAACTGCAGTCATAAGGTCACCCTCCTGGATGAAAATAGTTTACGATATCTCATTATATATCCAATAATCCGTCCAGACAAATGTCTCACCACCCACTTTACTCACCCGGCAAACCCTCGCCGGAGAATGGGGTAAAATTACCTTCGAGACATCCCCTCCGTGAGGACTCCAACCAGGAAGCCGTCAGTGAAGACGGCTTGAAGAAACGAAGTGAGCGCGGAGAGACTCGAATACAATCCCCTCAATGGGGACTCCGACCAATAAAAAAGCCGTCAGTAAAGACGGCTTGAAGAAACGAAGTGAGCGCGGAGAGACTCGAACTCTCAACCAATGGCTTAAAAGGCCACTGCTCTGCCATTGAGCTACGCGCCCGCAACGGGTGTGAATTCTATCACCATAAATTATTATAATCAAGTCCGGGCGATTGCAGCCCGCATCCTGCCCGATTTTCCGGAGGTCAACATGGCTGAAATGCAGTACGTCAACACGGGGGATTTCAAAACCGAAGTGATCGAGTCGTCCCTGCCCGTGCTGGTGGACTTCACTGCCGTGTGGTGCGGTCCCTGCAAGATGATCGACCCGATCGTCGTCCAGCTGTCAGCCGATTGGCAGGGCAAGGCAAAGGTGGTCAAGTGCGACGCCGACAAGAATCCAGAAATCATCATGCAGTACGGCATCATGGGCATTCCCACCCTGATGCTCTTTAAGGGCGGCGAGATCAAGGAACGCGTCTCCGGGTACATGCCCAGGGAAAAACTGATCGCCAAATTCCTTCCACACCTCTAGGAGGGCTTATGCCAGAAAAACAGAACATTCCCTTCGGCCTTTGGCCTTCATCGATATCCCCCGCAGCACTCAGCCTGCGTCCGCGCCTGGAGGACGTGCAGTTCGACAGCGACGGCCGGACACTGGTCTGGCTCGAGAGGCGCGGCGGACAGGGTGTGCTGGTCGCGCGCCAGCCGGGGGATGCTCCCCGCGACCTGACCGCCGGCATCAAGATCGGCGCCGGCGTGGGTTACGGTGGCGGCGATTTCACCGTCCGTGGCGGCACGGTGGTCTTTTCCAGCGGCGGACGGCTCTACACGCTGCCCGTGGAGGGAGGCGCTCCGCGCGCGGTCACGCCGGCTTTCGGCGACTGCGCCTCGCCCGCCATCTCACCCGACGGCTCGAAAATCCTCTTCGTCCATTCCTATGAACGCGCCGACTGCCTCGCCCTTGTCGATGCACAGGGAAATAATTATCCCGTCAAGCTGGCTCACGGCGCGGACTTTTACATGCAGCCGGTCTGGCACCCCAACGGCCAGCATATCTGCTGGATCGAGTGGAATCATCCCCAGATGCCCTGGGATGGGACCCGGTTGATGATCGCCCGCCTTGACGGGAATACGTTGACCGACATCCGCTGCCTGACCGGCAGCGCGGACACTCCCGCCTTCCAGCCCGGGTTCTCCCCCGACGGTCGCTGGATGTCCTACATTGCGCAGGACGGAGAATGGGACCGGCTCTATGTTGTCGACCTGACCAGCGGCAAGAAGCGGGCGCTGGCGGCGGATGCTGCGCTCCTGCCCCCCGCCTGGGTCCAGGGCATGCGCACGTATGCCTGGAGTTCCGACTCGACCCGGTTGTTCTTCATCCGCAATGACCAGGGGGTTGGTTCATTATGGACGGTCGGCGCCGCGTCCGGTTCGCCCGAAAAAATGGATCTCGCTCCCTACACCTGGCTGGACCAGATCGCCTCGGGCGCAGGCGACCGTCTCGCGTTCATCGCCTCCTCGCCGCAGGTCCCCTCGCGGATCGTCACCTGGGAGAACGGCTCCACGCACGTTGAACGTTACAGCGAGTCCGGCCTGATCGTCCCCGAGGACCTGCCGTTCTGCCAACCCATCACCTGGCTGGCGCCGGGCGGCTCGGGAGTGCACGGCCTGTACTACCCGCCCGTCTCGCAGAAGTTCGCCAGCGATGGACTACCCCCGGCTGTCGTTCGCATCCACGGTGGACCGACCTCGGCTGTTACCGCCGGCTTCAATCCCGACGCCGCCTTCTACACCACGCGCGGATACGGCTTCCTGGAAGTGAACTACCGCGGCTCGACGGGCTACGGTCGCAGCTACATGCTGGCTCTCCGCAAGAAGTGGGGTCTGCTGGATGTAGAGGATGCCGTCGGCGGCGCACAAGCGCTGGGCGCGATGAAACTCGCGGACCCGCGGCGGCTGGTCATCATGGGCGGCTCGGCGGGAGGCTACACCGTGCTGAACGCGCTGGTGCGGAACCCGGGCGTATTCAAGGCCGGCGTCTGCCTGTACGGCCTGTCGAACCTGTTCATCACCGAGACGCACAAGTTCGAGGAGCGCTACACCGACAACCTGATCGGCGTCCTCCCGCAGGATGCGGAGCGGTTCCGCGCCTGGTCGCCGGTCAACTTTGCGGACCGCATCAAGGATCCGGTGGCGGTCTTCCAGGGGCTGGAGGACAAGGTCGTGCCCCCGGAACACTCCGAGCAGATCGTGGCGGCGCTGCGCGCGAACCACGTCCCTCACATTTACAAAGCCTACGAGGGCGAGGGGCACGGCTGGCGCAAGTCGGAGACCATCGCCGACTACTACAGCACCGTCGAAAAATTCCTGCAGCAGTACGTGATTTTTGCTTGATGGGATAATGCCGGTCGAGTAGCCCGAAGGGCATACACCCGCACTCCCCGCACTTGCGTTCGGGGCAAGTGTGCGGCGCAGGTGCAAGTGTCGAGACCCTTTTCGTTAACACAATGTCCCGAAGGTTCTTTCAACCTTCGGGACATTGTTATTTTAACTTACCAAATCATCAGGCTCGCAGGATTTGCTCCACGTCCTTGAAATCCACGCGTGACGTGAAATCCAGACTCAACGGGGTAAGCGACACCTTGCGCGCAACACGCAGGACGTACACATCGCTGTCGGTCGGCTCGTTCACGATGGTGCCGGCCTCGGTGTACCCGACCTTGGCCGGTTCATCCCAGCTCCTGCGCTGCGGCTTGGTCGGAATGAAGTAACGCTGCCGCGAGAGGCGCGTCATCACCCAGGGCGTTTGCAGAGTCGCATTCGATGGGACGTCCAGCTTGAGCAGGTTGACATCCGGCGGGAAACTCTTCTCCATCAGCGTCTTCGCAAAGAGTGCCGTGAAATGCGCCGCGGTCGAAAAATCCACATCGAGGTCGTAGGAGAGGTGCTTGTCGTGCGGAGTCTCGAGCGAGGCCGCCAGCGCAGGGATACCGATCGCCGCTGCTTCCATCGCCGCGCCGACCGTCCCGGAAACGGTGATGCCGGTCGCCACGTTTTCCCCATAGTTGATGCCCGAAACGACCAGGTCGGGCTTTTGCGGCATGATCTCGAGGACACCGTGGAGCACCGCCTGCGCCGGCGTCCCGCCCACGGCATAGACGGTCCAATCCTTTCCGTTGACGGTCACTGTCTCGGGGCTGATGACCCCGTCCGAGGTGACGCGGCAGGCTGCGCCCGGTGCCGGAGGATTGCTCACGCGGCGCGGCCACGGTGACGTATCCCAGCGCGGACAGCGCTTCCGCGGCTGCCCACAATCCGGGGGATTTGATTCCATCGTCATTGGTAAGAAGAATTTGTCTTTTTGGCATGGTCACTCAAAAAAAAGAGCGGGGGTCTCCCGCTCACTTAGGCGCCCCTGGCGCGACTCGAACACGCGACCTATTGCTCCGCAAGCAAGCGCTCTAATCCACTGAGCTACAGGGGCACTCGCGAACGGGGATTCTAATGCAGATAAGGTGAATGGTCAAGTTAAGGGTTCTGAGTGACAATGTTTTCACTGATATGTGAAATTAATTTTATCCCATCCCCCTAGCCCCCTTCCCAATGGAAGGAAGGGGCCGGGGGTGGGGCAGAGTCGTCCTGTTATAATTGCGGACATGAAATATCATATTTGGACCGAGGGCTGCCAGATGAACGTGGCCGATTCTCAGCGCGTGGGGTCGGCGCTCGAGCATCTGGGCTATGCCCACACCGAATCCGCTGAGGAGGCGGATGTCATCGTCATGAACACCTGCGTCGTGCGCCAGTCTGCCGAGGACAAGGCGTATGGGCGCCTCAGCTCGTTCAAGCCGCTCAAGCAGAAAAACCCGAACCTGGTGATCAACCTGATGGGCTGCCTGGTCGGCGTGCGCGGAAACGAAAAGCTGCGCCAGAGATTTCCCCTACGTGGATGTCTTCTCCCCGCCGTCCGACCCGGGGCCGCTCGTCTCGCACCTGACGCAGGGCGAGGTGCGCTCCGTCGAGGAGAGCTGAAACCGCGCGCCGTTTCCTGATGATGGACGACGAGTTGATCCTACCCCAGCACGAACGCGGCAACCTCGTCTCCGCGCATGTGCCGGTCGTGTATGGCTGCTCGCACGCCTGCACCTTTTGCATCATCCCCTACCGGCGCGGGATCGAACGCTCGCGCCCGGTCGGCGACATCGTGAGCGAAGTCCGCGCGCTGGCCTCGCAGGGAGTCAAGGAGGTCACGCTGCTCGGGCAGATCGTGGACCGCTACGGCAAGGACGTCCCCGACGGACCCGACCTGGCCGGCCTGCTGCGCGTCATCAATGACGTCGAAGGCATCGAGCGCATCCGCTTCCTGACCTCGCATCCCAATTATTTTGGCGAAGACCTGATGGAGGCGGTCGCCAGTTTGCCCAAGGTCATGCCGCACATCGAGGTCCCCATCCAGGCTGGCGCGGACGCGGTGCTCGAGGAAATGAAGCGCGGCTACACCCAGGCCGATTACCGCCGGCTGGTGGAAAGAATCCGCGAGAAGATCCCCGGCTGCTCCATCGCCACGGACATCATCGTCGGCTTCCCCGGCGAAACCGAAGAACAGTTCATGGATACCTACCAGGTGCTGGCTGACCTCAAGCTGGACGTCGCGCATCTTGCGCGCTACTCCACCCGCGAGGGGACCGTCGCCACCCGCCGCATGACGGACGATGTGCCCGAGGAAGAGAAGATGCGCCGCTTCCGCCTGCTGGAGGATATGCAGGAGCAGATCGTGGCGGAGATCAACGCCCGCTATCTCGGTGAAACGGTCGATGTCTTATTCGAAGAAAAGGTGAAGGGACGCTGGAAAGGCCGCACACCGACCAACAAGCTGGTCTTCTCCGAATCGGACGATGACCTGAAGGGCAAGGTGCTGCCGGTCAAGATCACCTGGACCGGACCCTGGTCCATGCAGGCGACACTGCTAAGCAGCCGGCGGCGGTGACATTGGATTAATGCCAGTACACACTGGGCGCGCTCGCGCCCAGTGTTTTTTGTTCAGGGGTAGAATCCTTCCACAGGAGACACCATGCATGCCTTTATCGAACCCCCTCAAAGAATTCCACTCATCCTGCGTCTCGGCATCTGGATCTCGGAGAAAGTGACCGGACGTATCATGCTCCCGGCGAGGATCCTGGCCTGGTACCCAAAAGCGGCTGTGGGTTCGGGCGCGCTGGAATTGCTCGTGGCGCATCATGACGGTAAACTGGATGAACGGATGCTCAAACTGGTGCGCATGGCGGCTTCGTTTGCGACGGCCTGCCCGTTCTGCATCGACATGAATTCACATGAACACGAATCCCTGGGTATTGGCGCGGACGAAGTGCTGGCCCTGCGCGGATCAGGCGGCGCTGGAAAGCGTGCCCACCTTCTCGGAACGGGAACGGCTGGCGATCCAGTATGCGCGGCTGGTCTCGCAGACACCGCTCAAATTTCATCCCGATTTCATTGAGCAGGTCAAAACACACTTCAACGAGCGCGAGATGGTCATCCTGGCATCCACGGCGGCGCAGGTCAATTATTGGGCGCGGCTAATTCAGGCGTTGGGCATCCCCCCGGCGGGATTTTCGGAATAAGCAGCTTGTGATTTAAAGGCAGCAATCAAGCCCTAACTCGATGGGCACGAAACTGTTTATCGATCTTCCATTTCCCTCGAATTTTTTTCAGCCGCGCTAAAACGACCCCTGTCTGGTTGGCTTGGTGTTTATTCGTTTCATACTTAAGCAACGCATACTCTTCAATACGTGATGCCGCTAATTGCTCTCCTTCACCGCCGCTGGACAAGACAGGCATTAAATCTATTCCACGCTCAGCCCAACAAAGGACAAGATAAACAGCGATCCCCGCAGTGGGGAACGATGCCTGCATGTCCATCGGCAGGATGACATCATTTCCCAACGGATCTATTGCATAACCTCGGCTGACCGTCAACGCTTCTGGCAATTTGCTGGATATTGAGACTTCAAGCCCGGAGACGATGCCGTAACCGTGCAGGAAACGATTGTGCAGTTTTATGCGGTCCTTGAAATATTGCTGCTCGGTTTGAAAATCTTCCGCAGTCAGCAATTTACCGGCATAATAATTAACGCGCTTCAAATTCTGAGGCAGTTCAATATGTTTTTTATTCATATAAGAACCTCTGCATCTCGTCCACCACTTTCTGAAAAATTCCTGGAATGGGAGTATTGTTGGTTGAGATCATGGATTTATACTCTTGATGCAATAATTGAGTCTTTCTACACTATACATGGATATCATCCCTTACACAAGCACATAAAAAAAATTCAGAGCAGTCTGTAACTGCTCTGAATTTCCCCTCGCCTATCCTGACGGACATCCTCTCCCATTGGAAGAGGATGGGGTGAGAGTCATCCTCCAAAAAAATCATTCAACTTATCGAGAAAACCCTTTTGCTGCGGCTTGGGAGTTGTGCCGAGACTTTTCGCCAGCTGCTCGAACAACTCCCGCTGCTCCTTGCTCAGCTTCGACGGGATGTCCACGTTCACGATCACATACTCGTCGCCGCGGCCGTTCTTTCGCAAACGGGGCACGCCCTTCCCTTTCAAGGTCAGGACCTTCCCCGGCTGAGTGCCGGCAGGGATGTTCAGTTTCTCGGCGCCGTCCACGGTGGGGACCTCGATCTCCGAGCCAAGCGTCGCCTGCGCCACGTTGATGTCCAGGTCGAGCAGGATGTCATCGCCCCGGCGCTTGAAGAACTTGTGGGGCGTCACCGTCACCGACAGGAACAGGTTGCCGTTGGGACCGCCGTTCGTCCCGGGCTGGCCTTCGTTTGGTAATCTGATTTGCACGCCGTTGTCCACGCCGGCGGGGATGGAGACCTTCTTCTTGACCTTCTTGCGCTCCAGGCCGTTTCCGCGGCAGGTGTGGCAGGGCTGCTCGATGACCTCTCCGCGCCCGCCGCATGCGGGGCAGGTGACGGTCTCCACCATCTGGATGACGAAGGTCTGCCGCACCTGGCGGACCTCGCCGCGCCCGCCGCAGGTGGTGCAGGACTTGGGCGTGGTGCCCGGCTCGGCGCCGTTCCCCCGGCAGGTCACGCAGACTTCGTCGCGGGTGAACTCCACTTCCCTATCCACCCCGAAGATGGCCTCTTCGAACGTGAGCTGGACTTCCATCTGCAGGTCGCGTCCGCGCCGCGGGGTTTTTCGCGAAGCCCCTCCGCCGCGCCGTCCCCCGCCGCCAAAGCCGAAACCAAAGAGTTCCTCGAACAGGTCCGAGAAGTCGGCGGTGTAATCGGGCATGCCGCCCATCTCGCCCAGCCCCTGCTTGCCGAAGCGGTCATAACGCGAACGCTTTTCCGGGTCCGAGAGCACGCCGTAGGCTTCGTTGATCTCCTTGAATTTATCCTCGGCATCGGCGGCTTTGTTCACGTCGGGATGATACTGGCGCGCCAGCTTGCGGAAGGCCTGCTTGATGTCTTCCGTGGAGGCATTCTTCGGGATGCCCAGGATCTCGTAGTAATCGCGATTTGTCGTCATTTTATGGTTTCTTTATTAAGTGTTGCAGGTCTCAATATAGCGCTGTATCGAGGCTTATTCCTTCACTTCGCCGTCCACCACATCCCCGGTATCGTGGGCTTGTCCGCCGGGACCGGCCTGCGGGGTGCTGGAGTTGTACATGCTGCCGCCGATCTTCTGGATAGCCTGCCCGAGGTTCTCCGTTGCCGCGCGGATCATGTCCACGTCGTCCTTTTCCAGCGAGGCTTTAACCCGGGAGATATTGGCTTCCACATCCGCTTTAACCTCGGCGGGAATCTTATCCGCATAATCCTTCAGGAGTTTTTCAGCCGAATAGACCGTATTGTCGGCGGTGTTGCGCACCTCGATCTTTTCCTTGCGCTGGCGGTCGTCCTCGGCATTGGATTCCGCTTCGCGCCGCATCCGCTCGACCTCATCCTTGGACAATCCCGACGAGGCGGTGATGGTGATGTGCTGCATGTTGCCGCTGGCCTTGTCCTTGGCGGTCACTTTCAGGATACCGTTGACGTCGATGTCAAAGGTCACTTCGATCTGCGGTACGCCGCGCGGAGCCGGCGGGATTCCATCGAGGATGAATTTTCCCAGTGATTTGTTATCCATCGCCAGCGGGCGCTCGCCCTGCAGGACGTGGATCTCCACCTGCGTCTGGCTGTCGGTGGCGGTGGAGAAGACCTGCGACTTGCGCGAAGGGATGGTCGTATTGCGTTCGATCAATGGCGTGGCCACGCTGCCCAGCGTCTCGATGGAGAGCGTGAGCGGGGTCACATCGAGCAGCAGGATGTCGGTCACCTCGCCGCCCAGCACGCCCGCCTGGATGGCCGCGCCGACCGCCACCACTTCATCGGGGTTGACGCCTTTGTGCGGGTCCTTGCTGAACATGCGGCGCACCGCCTCCTGCACGGCCGGCATGCGCGTCATGCCGCCCACCAGCACGACCTCGTCCACCTTGGCGGGGGTGATTCCGGCATCCGAGAGTGCGCTCCTCATCGGAGCCAGAGTCCGCTCGATCAGATCGCTGGTCAGCTGCTCGAACTTGGCCCGCGTCAGGGTCGTGACGAGATGTTTCGGACCCGAGGAGTCCGCCGTCAGGTAGGGCAGGTTGATCTCGGTCTGCATGACGGTGGAAAGCTCGATCTTGGCTTTCTCGGAGGCTTCCTTCAGGCGCTGCAGCGACTGCTTGTCGTTGCGCAAGTCGATGCCGTTGTCGCGCTGGAACTCGGAGATGAGATGATCCATGATGCGCTGGTCGAAGTCGTCGCCGCCGAGGAAGGTGTCGCCGCTGGTGGATTTGACCTCGAACACGCCCTCGCCCACGTCGAGGATGGAGATGTCGAACGTCCCGCCGCCCAGGTCATAGACGGCGATGGTCTCGTTCTTCTTTTTATCCAATCCGTAAGCCAGGCTGGAGGCCGTCGGCTCGTTGATGATGCGCAGCACCTCGAGGCCGGCGATCTTGCCGGCATCCTTGGTGGCGTTGCGCTGGGCATCGTTGAAATAAGCCGGCACGGTGATGACCGCCTGCGTGACCGTTTCGCCGAGGTAGGCTTCCGCATCGCGCTTCATCTTCCCCAGGATCATGGCCGAGACTTCCGGCGGGCTGTAATCCTTGCCGTCCAATGGTCACGCGCACATCGCCGTTCTCGGCCTCGCCGACCAAGTAAGGCACGCGCGACAGCGTCCGCTGGACTTCGGCATCGCTGTACTTGCGCCCCATGAAGCGCTTGATGGAAAAAACGGTGTTCTGGGCATTGACGATGGCCTGGTTGCGGGCCACGCGCCCGACCAGCCGCTCGCTATTCTTATTGACCGCCACCACGGACGGGACGAGCCGTTCCCCCTCCGCAGAGGGGATGACGACCGGTTCGCCGCCCATCATGACCGCGCAGACCGAGTTCGTGGTGCCGAGATCGATTCCGATGATTTTACCCATTCATGATTCCTTTATAGTTTACCGACACGGCACTCGAACCGGAACATTCATGCCATCGCCGAAATTTTTGTTTATTGCGCCACGCGTACCATGGAATGGCGGATGACCCGTTCACCGAGCATGTACCCCTGCTGAACGACTTCGATGATCTGCCCGCTCTCATGAGCCTCGCTGGGCTCGTGCGAGATCGCCTCGTGCAGGTTCGGGTCGAACATCTTTCCCTCGGCCTCGATACGGGTCACGCCCTCGGCATCCAGGATGCCTTGCAGTTTGCGCTGGATCAGTTCGATGCCGCCGACCCACGACTGGCTGGCCTCCTCGGCCGGGCGGTTGGATAACGCCCGCTGCAGGTCGTCCATCACGGGCAGGAATCGGCTGATGATCGCGCCGCGCATCAACTGGGCTGTGCCAAGCTGTTCGCGTTCGAGCCGCTTCTTGTAGTTGGAAAATTCCGCCTGTGAACGCTGCCAGCCGTCGAGGTACTCGGCAGCCTTGACCTGTGCTTCCTCAAGTTGTTTCGCGAGAGCTTCGAACTCCTCGAGAGCAACGACCGGTACAGCGGCCTGCTCTTCGGGTTGGCCTGCGGTTTCCGTATGTTTTGTTTCAGCTTTTGATTTGTGTCTCTTGTCAGTCATGCTCAAATTCCTTTATCCATGGCGGTTCTATTGACTTTGTTCACCGCCGATATTTTCGTTGACCAGTTCGGAGAGCAGGCCGGCCACATAGCGCACCGTGGGGATCGTCCGCGCGTAGGACATGCGCATCGGACCCAGCACGCCGAGTGTGCCCGTTGCCATGCCCGGCACGCCGTAACGCGCCAGCACCATCGAACACTGCCGCAATTCCTCCCAGGTGCCCTCGCCGCCGATCAGCACCTGCACACCGCCCACGCCGCTTTTCATTACGGTACGGGATAAAAGGTCCTGCAGGGTGGAGCGTTCCTCGAACATTTTCAACGCGCGGCGGGCGTTGTCCGAATCGGTGAACTCCGGTTCCGAGAGCACATTGGTCAGGCCGTCCACATACATCTCACCCGAGACGCGCGAATCGGTCCGCTTCATGTCGGTCGTGATGATGGTCAGGATGTCGTGCTCAAGCGCGTCTGAAAGCGACGGCAGGGAGGACAGCTCATCGATGGCTTTCCCCGCGATCAACTGGTTGAGGCGGTTGGCGGTGTCGCTCAATTTTTCCTGGGGGACCGGCTCTGTGAGGGTCAGAATCTGCTGGTTGACGTCCCCGTCGCTCATGACCAGCACCATCAGCACCTGCCGCCCCTGGGTGGAGATAAGCTCGACATGCTTGAATCGCACCTTGTCCGCATGGGGAGCGGTGACGACGGAGACTCCCTGCGACTGGTGGGCGAGGATGGACGCCGCCAGCGTCATCCACTGGTCGATCTCCTGCCGCGCCTGGTAGAACTGGTGGCTGATGGTGTGCTGCACCGATTCGGGCAGTTCCACCTGCTGCATGAGGTGCGTAACGAAGTAACGATAACCTTCCTCCGTGGGAACACGTCCCGCCGAGGTGTGGGGCTGCCGCAGGTAACCCTGCTCGGTGAGCGCTGCCAGCTCGTTGCGCACCGTGGCGGAAGACATATCCAGATGGAAATGTTCCACCAGGCGCTGCGACCCGACCGGCTGGGCCGATTCGATGTGGTCGCGCACCACCATCATCAGGATTTTCTTTTGGCGTTCGGTTAAATCAATCATTTTTCACAGCAGGCTTTCTTTTAGCACTCTCAAGGCGAGAGTGCTAAATATGACGTTATTAATGATATCATGCGCGGGATAGGTAAGTCAATCGGTGGGCTGAAATTCAAATGATTCTCTTACCAAACTAAAAGTGGTGCGCCTGTACAGACGCACCACCTGGACCAGCCCATCATCAAACGATTATCTCAATTCTCGCGCTACAGTCTGCGAGAACGCCCAGCTCTTTCCACTCCCCCAACGCCACCAGCAGGCCGGCCAGGATAAGCCCGATGCCGATGAGCGTCATCGAAAGGTGGAAGGCGTCGCCGTAGTTGACTCCGCCAAAGGTGTGGGTCGAACTCACCATGTACTGAATGGTGAAGGACATTAATCCGCCAAGCACCAGATGCGGCAGCCGCGGCAGGACCGTTGTCATTCTTCGCCCCAGCCGGCTTTTCGAAGTTGACTCCCTGCCAGATGAACGGGATGCGGAAGATCAGGAAGACGATCAGCGTGAACACGGCCGTGTATGTGACCATGTCCACCGGCATCGACCCGCCGCGGATGGTGCGCGAGGCATAGATATGGATGAATCCCACCACGACTGCCGCCACGAGCGAAATGATCGTGTCGCGGTAGGCATTGGCCGTGCCCTTGATCAACAGGACGGTGGCGCGCACCATCATCACGCCGATGGCAGTGGTCACCAGCATGAAGATGATGTAAAGCCATTCCCAGCCGATCAGCGCTGCCATGGCTTCTGAATCAGCCGCGAAGTTCTCAGGGAAGAGCGCCGCGCAGACCGTGCCGATGCCGCCCATCAGGGTGAAAAGCGACGTCAGCCCCATGAGAACGATCCCCACCCAGCGCAAGATCTTGGAAAACACACTATCTCTTTTCATTGTTCCTCTCCTTGTTGAAACTGGATAAAAATAAGGCTCAAAGACAGTCACCGTCCTTGAGCCCAAAGGTCAAGCCAGATAAAACCCTGCCACAAAACACGCCGTGGTGAGCAGCAGCAGCCCCGGCAGGATCTTCAAAATCCTCTCGCGCGAGAGAATGGGTTTCCCCGCCTTCAGGAACGAGAGCAGCAATCCACCCACGCCGATGAGCGCCCCGCCCAACCCCACCAGCGCAAAGCCGGGGGCGGCCTGTCCCTGCAGCACCATGACGACGGGCAGGATGAAGATGACCAGGCCGGCCACCCCGTGGACGAACGCCAGTACGATGGTCGGCAGTCTGCCCGGCATCGGAAAGGCGCGGGTGATGAGCACCGCTAGAAAACCGAGGACGGCGAAGACGAGGTAACCCGTCTGCCAGGCGGGGATGTGTTCCCACACCAATCCAAGTGACAGGCTGAGCGGGATGATCGTCGCTACGATGACCACAGCCGGGCTGTCCAGCACATCGAAGCCGAGGATGATCATCAGCAGCGACGCGATGAGCAGCACGCCGAAAGCGATGGTATAGGCGATGATGGGCAGCGTGCTCAAGTCGTTGATGCCGACCACGATCTGGTACGCCGCCAGCAAGCCGGTCAGCAGTAACAGAATGCGGTCGAGCGCAGACATTTTCATTTTAAGCGATCGTTACATAGGGCTGAATGGAGAGAACCACCATCGAGCACAGCATGTACAGCGAGGCATATTTGAACAAGCCAAAGTTGACCCGTTCCGAGGGGCGCGTGACCGTCGCAAAGGACAGCAGCAACAGCCCGGTGGCAAGCACCACCAGCAGCCGCAGGAATCCCGCCTCGACACCGATCAACACGCTCGCCCAGCCGATACAGATCGCGGCCAGAATGGCCGAGACGGCGATCACAGCGCGCGTGAACGCAAATCCATAAGTGGAAGGGAAGGTCGGCACACCAGCCGCCTTGTAATCGTCGTAGTAACGCATCGAAAAAGTGAGGATGTGCGTGGGGATCCAGAACAGGACCGCCAGGGTCAGCAAAATCCCGACCAGATCAATCTCCCGATGGCCAGCACGCGCCCGGCCAGAATGGGCATGCCGCCCGAGATGCCGCCCCACACGATGCTCCAGCAGGTCTTGCGCTTCAGCCAGATGGTGTAAACGACCACATCGAAGAACAACCCGGCGAACACCACCAGGCCGTATAGCGGGTCCATCGCAATCGCCAGACCCACGCCCAGCAGCGAAAGGACCAGCCCAAGCCGCAGCGCTTCGCGCAGCCCGACCGTTCCGGCAGCCAGCGGGCGGTTATGGGTGCGGTTCATGACCGTGTCGATGTCATGGTCGTACCACATGTTCAGGATGGTGCTGCCGCTGATCGCCAGGAACAGGCTGAGGATCAACCCCGTGAATGTTACGAGGTTCACCTTGAATCCCGGCGCTGAGATAACCCGCGACGCCGGTAGCCAGCAGCAGGCTGGTCTGCGAGGTCTTGATGAGCGGCTTGTATAAGCGGATCTTGGCGGCAAGATAGTTTCATTTATCAACTCCTGAAGCACCAATCATACTACCGGACGCACCGGAAGCCAACTCCCGGGCTGAAGTAGGTCGGCGTGGCATTGTTGCGCACCCAGACGCGCAGGTCCATATCGTAGGTATCCTTCGAGCCGCCGCGCATGAAGCGATAGTGCATGCCTTCATACACATCTCCGGTCCACTGCCAGACGTTGCCGGCCATGTCATACAACCCGTAGGGGCTGGCAGAATCCAGCGTGGCGTAACCATCGTAGGTTTCCCGTTATAAAAACCGACCGGCGATGTGCGCGAGCCGAACGCGCTCATATCCTCGAACGGATCGCGGCTGGCGTAGAAATTGGCATTGTTTAGCGCGATATCATCGCCCCAGGGGAAGGGACGGCCATCCGTGCCGCGCGCCGCCTTCTCCCACTCCAGCTCGGTGGGCAGGCGTCCGCCACAGTCACCGCAATAACCCCACGCCCCGAACCATGAGACATTGGTCATCGGGTGATTTTCCCACCCGGGCACGACTGTAAAGGAAGCGCCATCGAAGGTGAAGCGTGAGGCGGGATCATTCAGCGGAACAAAAATGTAATCTGCCGGCGAAATCTCAATTTCATGCTTGACGCCGTGGAATTCATCTCCGGGATAGAAACCGACCAGTTCATCGCCTGAAACCTTGAGCGTGCCATCGGCAAGCGCCTTATTGAGATAATCCATGTACTGCGCGGTGGTCACGTCGGTGACCATGATCTCGTAATCGTAATCGATGGTAGCCGCTTCATCGTGCTGCCCCGACAGGAACTCGCCTGCTGGGACCGTCGCCCAGGCTTCAGTGTCCACGCCGGTCTCGACCACGGGCACCGGCGCATTCAGGTCAACAGGTCCGCAGGAGGCTAATACGATGACTGTCATTGCGAGGACGATAGCCCGAAGCAATCTGCTGCCTCGCTGGGAAATTGCCTCGTCACGCTTCCAGCGTTCCTCGCAACGACACAGTTATAATGCTTTTCATCACTTCACCTCCGCGGAGAGATCGTCCTGCGCCTGTTCTTCCGCCCAGCGCCCCTTGCCTTTGAACAGGTCGACCAGCCGATAGACCAGGACGGCTGCCAAAACGACCAGCAGCATCCCCAGTCCAAAGTCCATCAGGTACATCAGGAGGTTGACCAGCGGCTGCTGTTCGGCCTCGCGTGACGAACAGGCGCTTCATCTCGAAGATGGTGACCGAGGCAAAGGCGATGTCGGACAGAATGATGATCGACCACCCATACCACTGGCGGACTTTCCCTTTGAGCCCGATAATATCGCCGTAGTAGAGCAGGATGATGGTGGCGACGATGGCCGAAAGGACATGCCAGTGACCCGTTAACTCGATGCGCTCCTCCCGCGCCGGCCAGACGCGGAAAATTTCATCCAGCCGGATGGCCATGAAGATGCCGATCCCGCTGACCGTGAAGTTCATGAAGATCATCTGCCACAGGGGACCGAAGCGCAGCGGGTCACGCACCAGGGCTGCCATCTGCTGCCCAAACTTTGGCTTGGCGATGCCGGCTGTCCCTTCGCGGATGAATTTGCCGAAACCGAAAATGACCAGCATCAGCGCTCCCAGCATGGCAGGCGTCGCGCCGACGTAAATGATCATGTGCGCCACCGGCTCGAGCGGGGTGACCACGCCCCACACACCGATGTTGAGCACGATCGTGCCGAGGATGATCAGCGGCATGGCGATCTTGTGCAGGATGCCCTTGAAATCCAGCCAGCGCCCGATGATGAGCGTGATCATGATGGCGATCAACGCCAGCATAATGTGCAGGTGGCCGATGATCGAATATTCCATGGTGGTCTTTTCGGGGTAGCGGATGATGTTCTCCGCCAGGAAGACCTCGAACCCGTTGCCAAAGTAGGAGCCGGGCACCGCGCCGAAGATGACCGAGATCAAGGTGGTGAGGCCGGTGGCAAAGAAAGCCACGCGCTCCATGTCTGACGCCGCCCTTCGTCGTGGAATAATTCCTGTCAGGCTGGCGGACGTCCCTGCCCCACGGCCAGAGCGCAATCGTCAGAAGTGTCCCCGCGAAGAAGATCAACGTCAGTCCGGCGATATACAGTCCATGCAGCGCCCAGTTGTGCCCCCAATAGGCAAAGCCCATGCCGAAGACCATGGCCATCCAATAACCGATGGTGATCAACACGCGCACCGCGGTCTTGTAGAACTCCTTCATCTTCAGCAGGCCGGTGATCATGTAGGCTTCGATGGCGACGATGGCCATGGCAATGGAATGGTACAGGATGATGATGCGTCCTTCGCGCTCCGCCTGCACCAGGTCCATGCCGAAAACGCGGATGACAAAATCACGCACACCGAGTTCGGCCATCGGTCCGGAGAGCATGCCGAACAGCGCCGTCTCAATGGCGATCATCGAAATGGCGACCAGGATCAAGCCCTTGGTCGAGCGGAAAAGATAAGTTAATCTCGCTTGAATTGCCTGCATGGAAACTCCTTGCATGGTAAAAGTTTTTAATTCGCGCCGCAAACAAGCCGGGGAACCCCCGGCTCATTCGCGAGCAGGTCTGAGGATCAACAATCTTCCGAGCACCTTACGGTCCCGGAAGTTAAATCTCAACCGTTGATGTCCTTGACAAAGCCGATGGTGAAGGCGATGGTCATCAGGAGCAGCAGCGGGGTGAGGATCATCATGACGAACGCCGGGCTGAAGAACAGCAGCTGAGCACCGACCGATATAAAGGCCAATGCGATTCCGCCCAGACCGATCAGCAGCCCGCCGATGCCCACCCACCAGAAACCTTTCGGCGCGCTCTTGGTAAGGAATGGGCCGAGGAAGATCACCAGTCCAGCCACGCCGTGAAACACTGGCACGGAGATCTTCTTGAAGCGTATCGAATCCGCCTATCGCAGAAACGGCGATCGCCAGAAAACCGATCAAGGCAAACCACTTGTAGGCTTTCTTCCATTGAGGGAAGTATTCCTCAACGATGCCCATCGAGATGCCCAGCGGGATGAGGCTGGCGACCGTCAGCACGTAAGGCGATGCGAGAATCCCCAGCCCGAGGAAGATGAGCAGCAGGCCGGAGACCAGCAGGACGGCGAACCCCATCATGTAGTACACGTCGAAGAGTTTCTTTTCCTTGCTGTAGCGTCCCCAGAAGCGGAACAGCAGGTAGGCGACCAGCCCGCCGATGAGAAGCAGAAACAGGTTATCGAGTGTGAACAGGTTCATGTGCAATCTCCTTTTGATTATATTGTGAATTGTTGCACAATACCTGTCAGTTTTATATGACTTAAATCACACTTTTCTTGCGTGTTCACCGCTTACGAGCTTCCTGTCCAACGCTCCCAAAGACCAGGCCAGACGAGGATGATAAGAAGCGCCAGGCAGGCGATCGGTCCCAGCGCAAAAAGGGAGAAACGCCCCAACCCCTGTGCGGTGACAACGGCAAGCGGAACTCCCACCACGATCTCGGTCACCGCAGCACTAATCCCGACTACCCGCATCCACTCCCTTGCTCTCATGATGATACCGACAGTCACCACAGCCCAGCCGAGCATGGCCACCCAGTGCAGGCGCTGCACGAGGACGAAGATCGGTGCTCCGTGGGTGATGATGCGGCTGGTGCTCGAGACGCCGTTCATGAAGCAAAAGATGTAGGCGATACCGGTTAACAAAGCCAGCAGGGTGCGGCTCCAGGATATCTGCCCTACGCCTCTCAGCAGCAGGAAGTAGATCAGCAGGTACGGCCAAAAGAGCGGAAAGTAAACGGGCGGCAGGCTGGCGGCCATGTACGGGACATTGATGAACCAGCTTGCCAGCAGCGCCAGCACGATGCCGACAACCGACAGGAAGAACGCCCAATCCTTTTTAGTGAAGAAACCATAGGCGCTCACAGCAAACAGGATGCCGGCGAAAAGTCCCACGTCCGTCAGCAGCGGGTGGATGTATTTCAGCAGGATCTCACAACCCGGCTCGGCAGATTCCGCTCCCATGCCGATCTGGTACCACTGCATGAACAAATAGAAAAAGCCGAAGATCCCCATCAGGGCGCTGATCGTGGCGAGGATGCCTCCAAACACATGTCTGTCTTTCATGATCACTCTCCTTGTTGGATGAAATTACGGCAGTTCCCCCGTATGGCAGGAACATCCGTTGTAATACGGCGCATCGTTGTGGTAGGCCACATAGACGACAGTTCCGGGCTCGATGGAAAGATCGCAGTCTTTCAGGAAAAGCGGTGTCTCGCTCCATTCCAACACTTGAACGTCACAGCCAACATAGACCGTCCCCGCCCATTGGTCGTTGCACAGCGGTCCCGTGACGACCTGGTCCACCCACATGGACCTCCCGCTGATGTTCACTTCAGCCGGAGACTTTTCAACACCAGAGACATCCAGGGATGTCAAATCTTCCAGAGACAGGTACTGCTTCCCGTCATCGGATGACGGACAGGTTGGTTTCTCAGCGCAAGAGGTCAAAAGCAGCGCGGGTAGGAGAAGGGTCAGAAAAAGGATTTTCGTCATGGAGGTGTCCCCGATGTAAATATCTATGTGAAATTTAGCACAACCAGCGGGTTATGTCTTTGCCTTAAGGCAAATCCAGTATAGAATTCATAAAGACAATTCTGCGTGACGAAAGGCGCTACGCATGGAAAAAACGATCGACCTGAAGAACAGTATTTTTGCCGACCTCACCCCTCGGGAAATCCATTCGTTGGAAGAAAGCGCGGAGGGCTGCCATTACTCCGCAGGTGAATGGATCGTCCATCACGGCGATGTCTGGCCTTATTTCTTCATTGTGGTCGATGGTCAGGTGACTGCTTTAAAAGAATCGTACGAAGGGCGAAGCCTGATCCTCACCACCCTCCATGCGGGGGAAGTATTCTGGGGGCTGGCCTTTTTTATTCCCGAAGCACCCATGCCCGCCTCGCTGCAAGCCGCTGAAGATACAAAACTCCTGCGCTGGCCGCGTGAAACTCTCCTGCCGTTTTTGTTGAACAATGGGCAGTTGTCCTGGAAATTATCCTGCCTGACGATCCAGCGCGTGCAGCTTGCCAGTGAAATCGTCGAAAAACTCGCCTTTCACCCCGTCGCAGGCCGGCTGGCAAGATTCCTCGTGGATTTATCGCCTGACGAGAAGGGACCGGTCGCCCGGGACCTGACCCTGGACGAAATGGCCGCCCATATCGGCTCCACCCGGGAGGTGGTCTGCCGCTTCCTCCACCGCTTCGCCAGCGACGGGTTGATCGATATCACCCGCACCGAATTCACCATCCACGACCGCGCCCGGCTGGAGGAAATGTCCCGCCAGGGCAGATTGCCCGGGTGACCGTGCCGATGTCCCTTGGTGAAAATTCTTCTTATTGACCTCGCCTCCCTTTCCCCGTACAATAATTCTGTGAAGAAGTCCTGTCTTTATATCGCCGGATTTACCCCGTATTACGGGGGTTTTTTCCGCCCGGATCATGACCCTCCGGCGGCATCCTCCTTGTTTTCCTTGCGCACAAACACCTTTTATTGTTTCCCTGTTTAACTTTAGGAGGACTCCATGCCCACCCCGTTTGTTTCAAAACGCGCCGCTGTTTACAAGGACGTTCCCGATGAAAAATGGAACGACTGGCGCTGGCAATTAAGCAACCGCCTGAATAACGTCGAAGAAATCGAGAAAGTGCTTCCTCTGACCGAGAGCGAGCGCAAAGCGCTGCAGTCCACCGGCCTGTTCCGCGTGGATGTGACACCCTACTTCATCTCCCTCATCGACCCGGACGACCCGGACGACCCCACCCGCAGGCAGATCATCCCGCGCTCGGAGGAAATGCAGGCGTTCACCGCCATGATGGAGGACTCGCTCGCCGAGGACCGCCACTCTCCCGTGCCCGGACTGGTCCACCGTTACCCGGATCGCGTGCTGATGCTCATTACAACCCAGTGCGCCTCCTACTGCCGCTACTGCACCCGCTCGCGCATCGTCGGCGATCCGACCGCCACCTTCTCGCGCGCCGAGTTCGAGCAGCAGATCGAGTATCTCAAGCGCACGCCTCAGGTGCGCGACGTGCTGCTCTCGGGCGGCGACCCGCTGGTGCTGGCGCCGAAAATCCTGGAGGAGATACTCACCCGCCTGCGCGAAATCCCGCACATCGAGATCGTGCGCATCGGCTCGCGCGTGCCCGTGTTCATGCCCATGCGCGTGACGCAGGACCTGTGCGACATGCTGTCCAAGTTCCACCCGCTGTGGCTCAACATCCATGTCAACCACCCGAACGAGATCAGCCTCGAACTGGAGCAAGCCTGCGACCGCCTCTCGCGCGCCGGGATCCCGCTGGGCAACCAGTCCGTGCTGCTGGCCGGCGTGAACGACTGCGTCCACTTGCAGCGCGACCTGGTACAGAAGCTGGTGCGCATCCGCGTGCGTCCCTACTATATTTACCAGTGCGACCTGGTCGAAGGCGCGGGGCACTTCCGCACACCGGTCGCCAAGGGGCTGGAGATCATGGAGGGGCTGCGCGGACATACCTCGGGGTATGCCGTGCCGCAGTACATCATCGACGGACCCGGCGGCGGCGGCAAGATTCCAGCCATGCCCAACTACGTTCTGAGCATGTCCGACCACAAGATGATCGTGCGCAACTACGAGGGTCTGATCACCACCTACGAAGAACCCACCGAATACGCCATCCACGACCCCAAGACCTGCAAATTCTGCCAGAACAAGCGGCCGGAACCGGGTCAGACGGGCATCACCGGCCTGTTGGACGGCGACCAGATGTTCATCAAGCCCGAGAACTTCGACCAGCTCCACAACCGTGATGGGATTCATCACCGGCTGAAGGATGAGAAAAAGTGGCAGCCTCTTGGAATCGGATCAGGAGAACCATCGCCGGATAAAAAGGAGTAAGCATGCACTACCGCCGCCTGGGACGTTCCGGTTTAAAGGTCAGCGAGATCTCGCTCGGCTCATGGGTCACCTTCGGTTCACAGATCGACGAAGCCGCCGCCGTGGAGATCCTGCACGACGCGTACGATGCAGGCATCAACTTCTTCGACAACGCCGATATCTACGCCAACGGCCAGTCGGAGGAAGTGATGGGCAGGGCGGTCAAGGACCTGCCGCGCGAGGCGCTCGTGCTCTCGAGCAAGGTTTTTTGGCCGACCATGCCGGGACCCAACGGGCGCGGGCTGTCACGCAAACACATCACCGAATCCATCCACGCTTCGCTGAAGCGGATGGGCACCGACTATCTCGACCTGTATTTCTGCCACCGCTTCGATCCCGATACACCTGTCGATGAGATCGTCTTTACGATGGATACCCTCGTCCGACAGGGGAAGGTCCTGTACTGGGGCACCTCGGAATGGCGGGCATGGCAGATCGCGGAGGCATTCAGTGTGGCACGAGAGCATCACCTCGTACCGCCGGTGGTCGAACAGCCGCAATACAACATGTTCCACCGCAAACGGGTGGAGGTGGAACTCGTCTCCCTGTGCCGGGACTACGGCCTGGGGCTGACCAGCTGGAGCCCGCTCTACTACGGCATCCTGACCGGCAAGTACAACCAGGGCATCCCCGAAGGCAGCCGCGCCTCGCTCGAAAGCATGGGCTGGGTCCGCGACCGCATCACCGACGACCGCATCGCCGTCGTCCGTCAGTTGAGCCAGGTGGCGGAGGATTTGCATGTCAGCACGGCACAGCTCGCCATTGCCTGGCTGCTTCGGCGCAAGGAGGTGAGCAGCATCGTCACAGGCGCCACGAACAGCGACCAGCTGCACGACAATCTGGCAGCCAGCGAAGCCCTCGAAAAGCTCACCGACCCGGTCCTTGAACGGATCGAAAGGATCCTGGGCAACTACCCGGACGAAGATTAGCCCCTCCCCTGCCCTCCAGGGCGGGTGGGGACAAAAAGCCGCATGCCCCGAAACAGATTTCGGGGCATGCGTTTGATTCTAAGAATTGAACAGGTTGCCTGATCTTAGGGGGGCGGAACGACAACCGATTCGTTTTCCACAACGGGTTTCTTGCTGCGCAGGGTAACGAACACAACGACGATCGGGATGAGGATCAATATGATCGACAGGCAGATCAACCCAACGCCGTATGACGCGGGAAGGGTCTGCGAGACACTCACATCATTAAGCGTTGTGGTGAGTGGCACACCTGCGCCGATCAAACCGCCAAACACGCACAGGAACAAACCCGGGCAGGCGCAGCACAGAACGGTAATAATGGTTACGGCGATACCGACATTTCTACTCATGTTCTCTTCTCCTCTGGGCGATTATATATTTCCATCAGTATACAGTGTTACATGGCGAAAAACAACGACTAACTTCGCAGCTTTGCGCCGAATTCCTGTTCCAGCCGCTTGACGATCTTGTTGCGGACCTGGGCGGCGTCGGCATCGGTGAGTGTTTTATCGAACGACTGATATGTCAGGCTGTAGGCCAGAGACTTTTCTTCCCCGCGCCGATCTGTTCGCCGCGGAAGACATCGAACAGCCGTACGGCGGCGAGCATCTTGCCGCCGGTCTGGCGGATGAGCGTCTCCACGCGGTCGGCGGGCAGGGATTCGTCCACGATCACGGCGATATCCTCCAGCACCGGCGGGAACTCGGGCACCGGGCGGCTGTCAAAGCCGGCAGGGATGGAAGCGAGGATGGCTTCGAGGTCAAAGTCCGCGGCCAGCACGGGCGAGACGAAATCGTAGTTCGCCTGCACCAGCCGGGTGCAGTTCGCCGAACACGCCCAGGGGCGTGCCGCCCAGCATGACCGCGGCGCATTTTCCGGGGTGGAAGGACGGATGCTCCGCCGGGGCGTAGGTAACGTCCAGGTGCAGGGCAGCCATCAACGCTTCGACAATCCCCTTCAAGTCATAGAAATCCAGCTTGACGCCCAGCTTGGTATCCCACGCCGACTCATAGCGTCGGCCGGTGATGGCAAAAGCCAGACGCCGCGGCTCGAGCGGCAATTCGCTCGCCCTGATGGAATGAACACCTGCCCGATCTCGAAGAAAGCCAGGGTCTCGCGCAGGCGGGCATTGTGCTCGACCACTTCCAGCACCGACGACAGCACACTGCGGCGCATGACGGCATATTCCGGCGCGATCGGGTTGACCAGGCGCACATACTCCAGGTGGGATTCCGTGCCCTTGGGCAGCAGGCGATTCTCGATTTCGGCGCGGGTCATGCGGTGAGTGATGATTTCGTTGCAGTCCGAGCGAGACCATGATGTCGCGCACTTGCTCCTCGCGTTCAAGGACGGGTTGCCGCGCTGCGGCGGCAGCGGGTCGGCCATGCGCGTTTCGGGGATGCGGTCGTAGCCGTAGATGCGGGCGATCTCCTCCATGACATCCGCCACGCCGGTCAGCCCTTCGCCGATGTCCATGCGGATGGGAGGCGCGGTCACCAACACATGATCCTTCTTTAACTCACAGGTGAACTCAAGCCGCTCCAGCAGCTCCTTGACCTCCTTGAGCGGAATTTCCATGCCGAGCGCACGCTTAATTTCGGCCTCGGTGATCTCAACAACCGGACTGCTTCGGCGGCAGCGGGTATTTATCCACGATGCCAGGCGCGACCGCGCCGCCGCTCCACTCCGCCATCCAGTACAGGCAGCGTTTCAGTCCTTCAATCGCCAGCGCTGGATGCACACCGCGCGAGAAACGGTATGAGGCCTCCGATGGCAGCGCATGCTGTGTGGCCGTCTTGCGGATATTGATGAAGTTCCAGGCCGCAGCTTCGAGCAGGATGTTGGTGGTTTTGTCCGACACTTCGCTTTCCTGCCCGCCCATCACGCCCGCCAGCGAGAGCGATCCTTTCTCGTCGCAGACCAGCACATTGGATGCTGACAGCGTGCGCTCCACGCCGTCGAGCGTGGTCAGCTTCTCGCCTGCCGCGGCGTTGCGTGTGATGATCTTCACCGGCTTGCCGCCGGCGCGCTTGACCAGCACGTCATAATCGAAGGCGTGCAGCGGCTCGCCGATCTCGAACATGGTGTAGTTGGTCGCATCCACGACGTTGTTGATCGGGCGCATGCCGGCCAGCTTCAGCCGGCGCTGGACCCAGTAGGGGCTGGGCTTGATCGTCACATTGCGGATGAGCGCCAGCGTGAAGCGCGGATTGAGCTCGGGATTGGCAATCTCGATCTTGACCTTGCCCTCGATCGATTCGCCCGAGACCTTCAGCTTGCTATTCGGGCTTTTTCAGCGGCTGGCGGGTCAGCGCCGCCACCTCGCGGGCGATGCCCAAGACGTTGGGGTTGCGCGCCATGTTGGGGTTGATCTTGATTTCCAAGCACCGCGTCGCCCATGTAATCTGCCAGCGGCGTGCCCACCGGGGCATCGTCATCGAGGAAAATCACGCCTTCATGCTCCTCGCTGATGCCCAGCTCCTTCTCGGAGCAGACCATCGAGTAGGATTCCACGCCGCGGATCTTGGCGCGCTTGAGCGTGGTCAGACCAATCCATCGGCATGACCGTCGTAGATGGTCGCGCCTTCCTTGGCATACGCCACCTTGATCGGCTTGGGCAGCGGACCCTTGCCCTTGTAATCGAACAGGTTCGGCGCGCCGGTCAGGACGGTGTGCTCCTGCTGCCGTCGTACAGCTCGCACAGCGTCAGCCGGTCGGCGTTGGGATGCGGGCCGACCTCCAGGATTTCGGCCACGACGATCTTTTCTCGGTCCCAGGAGATGCCGCTGATCTTGAAGCCGTGGCTGCCGTCCGCGGGCATGGCCCAGCCGACGAAGTGGATGTCCTCCACTTCGAGCCCGGCCATGGTCAGCAGGCTGGCCACCTCCTCGACAGGAATGTTGATATCAACGTAATCTTTCAACCAGGAAACGGGGAGCTTCATGCCGGCCTCCTAGAACTGCTCAAGGAAACGAATGTCGTTTCCCCAGAAATTGCGGATGTCATTGATCTTGTAGCGCAGCATGAGCTGGCGTTCCGTGCCCATGCCGAAGGCGAACCCGCTGTAACGGCGCGGATCATAGCCGCCGTTCTGCAGCACCTGCGGGTGCACCATGCCGCAGCCGAGGATCTCCAGCCAGCCGGATCTCTTGCACACCGGGCAGCCCTTGCCGCCGCAGACGTAACATTCCACGTCCATCTCAGCGCTCGGCTCGGTGAACGGGAAGTGGTCCGCGCGGAAGCGGTAGCGCGCCGCGCGCCCGAACATGCGCCGGGCGAACTCGAGCAGCGTGCCCTTCAGGTCGCCGAAGGTGATATTCTCGCCCACCGCCAGCCCCTCCACCTGGTAGAACTGCATCTCCGAGCGGGTGGTGACCTGCTCGAAGCGGTAGACCATGCCCGGCAGCGCCATGCGGATCGAGGGCGGGTGCTCGGGGTTCATGGCTGAGAACTCGCGCATCGCGCGGATCTGTCCCGGCGAGGTGTGCGTCCGCAAAACAGTAGAGTATGTTCCATCATCCACTTCAGAGTCGATGTAGAACGTATCCTGCATCTCGCGCGCGGGGTGATGAGGCGGGATGTTCAGCAGCTGGAAATTCATCTCATCGGTTTCGACATCCCGCGAGGTATAGACCTGGAAACCCATCTCAGCCAGAATGGCCAGGATACGTCGCAGGTTGGTCGTGGCAGGATGCAGGCGTCCGTGGCGGAAGGGGCGGCCCGGCAGGGTCACATCCAGTTTCTCCGCCTGCAGGGATTTCGCCAGCGCCTGAGCTTTGATCTTCTCCAGTTTTTCAGCGAAAGCCGCTTCGAGCGCCTGCTTGACCTGGTTGGCCATCTGGCCCGCAGCGGGGCGCTCCTCCTTGGAGAGCTTGCCCCAGCCCGCTGAAGGCCTTCATCACGCGGCGAGCTCTTACCGAGGTTGGCCATGCGCCAGGCTTCCAGCGCCGCCTCGTCGGTGATCGACGTCCAGCGATTCGCGGAAGGTTCTTTCGATTTCCTTCAAGAGTTCCAGCATACGACCTCCACGTCTATGGATAAAAACAAATCTCCCGTCCCAACATGGGACGGGAGACGTTAATTCCCGCGGTACCACCCAATTTGACCATCGCTGGTCCTCTTTGCGCCGACGGACATCGGCCTCCCTGCTAACGCTGGGATTGCGGATCGGACTACTTGCAGGGACTTTGCCAGTTCACCCGACCGGCTCGCGAGGGAACTTCGATTGGTTTGGGTCGAGCGCTGATTTCAGCCGTCACAGCGCCTCTCTGGCAACTTCCGCCAACCTACTTTCCTCGTTCACTGCCGTTGATAAGGCTCGCCTGTTGCCTGCAATTATCGCCGGATTTAATCGAATGTCAAGGCTTGCAAGTTTGCATAGGTCGAACCGGTGGTGGACGGTGAACTATTCTAATATCTCAATTTTTTCAAGAATCTCGTCGAATTCGCCCAGGATTGTCTCATCAATCGAAGGACCATTTAGCTCGATCCATCCTATTGTTGTAAAAGGATCCGAAATGTTGGCATTCAGTCCTACCTCACATACTTTGAACAAGGGCAATCCAGGCGATTGATTCTCCGGCATCGCGCGTCGCCAATAGATCTGATTGCCTTTATCGAACTCCTTATAATCCCCATATCGGGCGAAGAACTCCAATGTCGTTGTTTCTCCTGGATAGATGCATGGTCCCCTCCGACCCTTCTCCCTGCATGATCTCAACGGTATAACCCGACTTCTCCAGATCCAAAGCCAAAGCTCCGACCGATCCATCATCAGCCTTCCAAATCCTGTATGTCAACTTCCAGCTCTGAGGATAGTGAAGGCGGAACCCTTTATAGGTCCAAAAGGGTCTATCCATGACAAACGTGGTCCATTCGTCCTGCCCGGAACCCGGGTTGACTGCCGGGACAATTGTCAGGACAGGATTTGCTTCTGTAATCGATAGTGCTTGTGTGGAAGTGGCAGACGGTATCACTTGGAAAAGCGTCGGGGTGATAATTTGAGGTTGTAACCTCTCATCTGCCTCGGCCTCAGGCGTGTTAGGAGTAACTGCTATTCTCTCGCAACCGGCCATTACCACCAGCAGGATGGCCACTATACCCGGGAGCCTTCTATCCATGGCAATCAACCTCCGAATTTTTGAAACTGCCAATCGCCACGTTCTTTAAATCACCACCGGATAAAATGCGCCGTAAAACGCCACGCCCATGGTGACGACGATCCAGGCGGCGAAGAAGCGCTTCCAATGCGCCTTCCAATCTCCAATGATTTTGCGATTGAGTGTCTTGAGCACGGCTATCACCAGGATAATTCGCGCGGGTTGAGCGGCGAGGGGTTCATGTCCACCCGTTGCACGGCACCGTTACCAATGCGGATCACCCGGTCTGCCATCTGAGCGATGGCTGCGTTATGAGTAACCGCCACAAATGTCTGCCCGGTCTCCCGGTTGAGCGAGCGCATCACATCCAGCACTTCGATACCGGTTTCGACATCCAAACTGCCGGTTGGTTCGTCCGCCAGGACCAGGGCCGGTTTTTTCGCCAGGGCGCGGGCAACCGCCACGCGCTGCTGTTGCCCGCCTGAAAGCTGACCGGGATAATGATCCATGCGGTCGCCTAATTTCACCTGCTCGAGAAGGGCGCGGGGATCATACAAATCCGCCCCCATTTCAGCCGTCAGGGCCACGTTTTCGAGCGCAGTGAGTGTGGGCAGGAGATTGAAAAACTGAAAAACGAACCCCACCTTGCGCCGCCGGTAGAGGGTCAAGGCGTTTTCGTCCATCTGGTTGATCCATTCATCGTCAACGCAGATGTCCCCCTCATCGGCGCTTTCCAACCCGCCCAGAACGTTGAGCAGGGTGGTTTTCCCCGAACCGCTCGGGCCAAGAATAACCACAAACTCCCCTCGCTCGATCTCCATGGAGAGGTGTTCTACAGCATGCACGACAGTGTTGCCTACACGGTATCGTTTGCTCACATCTTTGAGGCTGATTTGATTCATAAACTCTTACTTCAAAATTCCGAATGTTGTTTGTAACAAGGTACCACGTTAACTTTCACCCGGCCTGGTTTAAATTTGCGGCCTTATTTTCCGCCTTAACCACGAAACCTTATTTTTTCACCACGATGAGCGCTCAACGGCTGGCGTTAGCCGCTTGGGGTGGGAGCGTGGACTCGCCGTCGAAACGGGAAACGCTCCAAGCCAGAAACATGCCGAAATAGCGCGGCGTACCCCAAGTCGGCTGCACGCGGTGTTGGGCAGCTCTACGCCCTCCAATACACTCTATATTTCCATCGAATAGTGGTTTTATGTTCTCTCTTTATATGTTCAATGACTTTCTTTCCAAAAATAAACCCATAGATGTTGACAATATTTTCGATGGTTCCATATTCTTGATCCGAGAACACATCCTGGAAAGCAAATTGGTATTCTTCGATAAAGATACGATCCACTTCGACATCAAACTTGCCTTTGTTGGGATTTTCAATGACAGGATCGAGATCTCCTCCGTACCAGCCTGGCGGAATCCCTACATAGACTACCTTGTCTTTTGCCACTCGCAAACCTTCACAGATGAATTCACGATATCGTTCCGAAGGGAACAATGCTAGAGTGAAACCAGTAACAACATCTACAGAATTTTCCGCCAATGGGATCGCGAGTGCATCCCCAGCAAGATAGAGAACTCGCGCTGCCTCATCGCCGAATGCCTTTTGTCGCGCTTGCCGCAGCATAGCCAATTCATATTCGATTCCAAGCACTTGTCGGGCGGTTCGCGCCAATGCCAAGCTGGATCGACCTGTTCCGGCTCCCACATCCGCGATGAGTTTTCCGTGCAGGTCGATGATTTCGGGCACTTGATCAAAAACGGACGGTTGATAAGTCACGTTCATGAACGCTTCGTATACTTCTGGGTAATCACGATACAGAATATCCCAGCGGTTTTCAATGGATTCGGGTCGTGGCATGGATTATTCCTCACATGTGTACATGGGCTTTTCTTTGTGAATCTGATTTAGCTGCCCAACTAGTGTTTATACGGCACCCGTATAATGGATTATAGACCTCCCGTCATAAAACCCTAAATATTTATGGGATTATACGGCAAACTCGGTATTTTCCCTTACACGGAAAGTCAATCGAGCACTTCGATAGCCGGGCTAATCCTCTTGCGGGAGCAAGTTGACAGCCACTTCACGCATTCAAACCGGGCGGCGACGGTTGCGAATGGCCATGGCAACCGAGCCGACCGCGCCAACGATGAAGGCTGCGGTGCAAATCATAATGATGATTATATTTAAGGCATTGAAGACGGGGCTCTCGATCAGATTCCGGAGTCCATCCGCGGTTGCCGGGTCCTGGGCGGCTATATCGAGTTTGATACTCAGAATGACGAAGAGAACAAAAACAATTACCGATGCCAGGAGGAGGAACATGAACTTCCTTGCATTTCGCCAGGGGTGGACGAATGCAAGGACAAAGGCAGTCGCAGAAAGAAAAGCAAGCAGTATACCGGGCGGATTATCGTCGATACCCACAGCAGCAGCGACAATTGCCAGCAAGCCGCAGATCGCCAGGAGGATAAACGATTTGTTCCTGTTGCTCGGGGTTGAAAAAGCAGCGAACATAGTAATCTCCTTTTTGATAGTGGATCTTATCGATGGCTGCCTGACAGGGCGGATGAGCCGCACCCGAGCGCGGCGAGAGTGTCAGTTCCGTCTATTGGTTAGACTCAATCATGTTTTCTTGGGGCGGAGAAACGCGGTTGTGACAACCAACGCCCCGGCCAGAAAATCAGCTGCTGCGCAGAAGAAAAGAAGCATTGAGACGGTTTGCATTGAGGGACCTTCTGATTGGTATGCGAAGGCTGCGTCGGTAAGGGCGATTCCTAAAAACATGATGACAAGCCCTATAACAACGAGAACGGATGTTGAGAGCCAACTTCGACCTTTTGACCAAATGGCAATGAAGGCGAGAATTGCTGCAGCGACAAAGTTCAAACCTATGTTGACCCAAAAGGCCGGCACGGCGTTTTCGGGGGTGGCGCCTGGGAAGGTTGCGACCTGGACCGGCGGAATTACGCCTAGTGCCAGCACTATGGCTACCGCTGCCAAGAGAACCGCGCAGGCCAGGAGCATCCGTCGGCAGAACAGAAGACTAACTTTCATCATCCCCTCCTTTTGAGCCCAACTACTGTTTATCTCCTCACGGGGACTTTATGGAAACCATATAATATATTATAGACCGCCCCAATGCACTAAACATTAATGAAATTATCCAGCAAACAGTAATAACCCTTACGCGAGAGATCAACGGCTTGCGGTTTATCCTTGGTGCTCTCCCAAGGGCCTGCCCCGTCAAAAATGCTTGACGGCGAAGCGTGCCGCACGCCGCGCAGCGGCAGTCCCACACGTCAGGTGCACAAACTCGCACCGTGACGACTTCGCGAACGATAAGCACGATGTCATCCGCTCATTATTGGTGAATATATTTATAGTGCAATTCTACGATGCCTGAGCGAAACGTTTTTGATCCGATAAGCTCCAATGTAAGATTCTTGCCCGATTCGAACAAGCGGGGACCTTTTCCTGCAACGATCGGCTGAACGAGAAAACGATACTCATCGATCAGACCTGACTGAGCGAGTTGCGCTGCAATGTTCAACCCGCCGACGGAAATGTTTTTACCCGGCTGTTGTTTCAGTTTCACGATCTCTTCTTGAAGGTTTGAGCGCAGAAGCGTTGTATTGTTCCACTCCACGTTCTTCAATGTTGTTGAAAAGACGATCTTCGGTATCGAATCGAACATGCGGGCAAATTCGTTGATCGCTTTTGATTCCGATTGATTCACTGCGACATCGTGCCAGTACGGATACATCAGATGATAAGTGTTGCGCCCGAAAATTTCAATGTCTGAATCCCGCAGGAGCCCGGTAAAGTACTCGTGCAGTTCGTCGTCGGCGACTGCCGATTCATGTCCGCAGCAGCCGTCAACGGTGATATTGATGGCAAAGACAACATTTCTCATATTTTGTTTTCTCCTTGTTATGGCAAATCCGGAAATTCATCAATCATCGCAACAGTCATTTCGGAAAGTTTTACTTCCTTCCTTCACTGCCCTAATCTCTCCAATATATTCTCCGTGACATCCCGGCAATACCTAAGTTTTGTAATGTGAAGAAGCTATAAATTTTTAAATTCCTGAAATGGCTGCCCAACTAACATTTATCCCTTACGGGGATAATGTCCGAAATTTTAAGAAAACTATACGGCAAAGCCGTTAATCCACGTGACGCCACCTATGGATGATGAGCAGATGATATGCTCTTTTATTTCTTCTTACGATCCATCAAGGGAGGATATAAAAGCTCCAGCCCGATAATCTATCATTCTCTGTCCATGTGGCGATGGGAGTGATCGTGCCATCTAACTTGCCCAGGGACAAAGTGTTTGGCTCGATGCCCTCAAATAAAAACCGGGAGGGCTCAACCCATTGCAATGCAGTGATTATGCCGCTGCCCAGGCGAATCGGTTCTCCGCACACTTGAGAATCCTGCGTGGCGTTCGGGCAAAGCTGGAGAAGATCCTGATCTTTGATCGTAAATGCATCGCCTGCAGGAGACCAGTGCAGACTGGCATAGGAGTCTTCCTTACCGTAATATGGAAGCGCCAGTGGACCCGCTCCAGGGATGAGAGGCGCGATGAACCAACCAGCCTGCTGATCTGGCCACTGAATAAATGAAGCGCTCTTTCCATCCGGTGAAAAAGTGACCGAGCCGGGATGACTTCTCGTAACAGCGGCTAAAGCCTCGGGGGAGGAACCGTCCATGGGTATACGCCAGATTGAAAAGCTAGTGGTAAATTCGGGATCCTTCTCGAAGGAGCCGGTCATCACGAAGGCGCGGGAATCCTGAGTCCAAACACCCGTAGGGAAAAGAGGGTTTGTACGCCCTGCTTCTGTATAGGTCAGAACATCCTGCCGCTTATGACTACCATCCACGTTGATAAAACCCACATCGCTTGGAGACATGAGCGCGATCTGCTTACCATCGGGAGATGGCAGAAAGCGCAGGTTCTCTGCAGCTTCAGCCAGCATATTGACTGAACCTTTATCCGTGTCAACCAGAAAGGCTCCTTGAGGAATGGCGTGCGAGAGCCCTTCCCCCTGGACGATGTATTTTGTACCGCTGAAAATGAGCTGGTGTGTCTGGGGGACCCAGCCAAGCTGGTAAAAGTTTGAAGACTCGCGTTCACTGGGATTGATCCGCTGGCGCAAATCTTGCGCTGAAATCAGTTCTCGAGGATTCCCACCATCGCGGTCCATCGCCCACAAAGCGAATTGTTCATAACCGTCAAGCACATCTCCAACCCACGAACGACGTGTAAAGGCAATGATCTGACCATCGTCGCTCGTTGTCACAGAGAACGCATCCCCTGTATTGAGGATGGTCCGCGTTAGTTGAGTAGCCTCATCCCAGACCTGGATGTTGCCATCTTTGACAAACACAACCTCAACCATGCCGGTTGACGAAGGCGGCATGCCGGGAGATGGCATTGCGGTTGACAGGCTCTCTGTTGGCAGCGATAAGGGAGTTACTGTGGAGACGACGTCTTCCTGCTCCGGAAGACACGCGGACAATGATAGCGACAGGAAGCAGACTGAAACGAGAACATAACTAAAAAACAACTTGGATTGCATGGGTCACCTCGCTTTTCTTTATGATTTACCGCTGGTTATCATGAGTTGAGCGTTTGAAGCGAATTACAGGCTTCTTTGTATGCGCCGTCGGAACGGAGAAAGCGCAAGGCAAACGACTGCTCAAAAAACGCAGCTTGCAGCGGACGGTGGGCACGCGCTGCGTTGGACGCACGAAACTTATCCGAACTTCTCATCAACGACAAGTTCATGAATTCTCCATACTGGTTCCCACACACCCTCTTCCATGTTCGATAAAAGGACCACATTAATATCTCGCTCTGGGAAATATCGAATGAGACCGCTCGCGCCTGCATTCACACCTTCTTTTTGATAGCAAACGACTCTTCCATTGTCCCCAATATAGAACAACAAACAATAACCGTACTTCATCGTCCAGTCGCCTCTTTTCCTGTAGTTCACATGAGGCGCCAAAAGAGCTTCAGTTAATTCCTGTGAAAGCAATTCGCCGCGCTGAACTGCCCGCAGAAAACGATCCAAGTCACCGGCAGTGACGTAGGCGCCGCTATCTGGAGATCCTATTGGCGGAAATGAATAGATATTCTTTTTCCATCCTACAACATTCCCGTCTGCACTTCTAACTGGGTCGCACCCTTCCGCGACCATTTCATTCACTTGTCCCATGTCAATAAAGCCCGAGTGAGACATTTTGGATTTCTCAAATATGTGTTCTCGAATGTAATCGCGGTAACTCATGCCAGTGGCTTTCTCGATCATCAATCCCAATAATATAAAGCTGCAATTACAGTATCGGCAACCCTGCCCCGGCGCAAAATTCGGTTCTTTGTTGACAAATTGCGGCAGGAAATCTTCCGTAATCCTGACGGAATAATTTGGCTTTGCTTTCCACAAATCTTCGTATTTCTCCCCATTTTCTTCTTCGCAATCATCTCCGATGCCTGACGTATGCGTTAGCAGGTGAAACACATTTACCTCATTGGATATTTTAGTTCCTTCCAAACCCAAATATTCCATTATGCGAGTTTCAAATGCCACCATCTGTTTGTCAATGAGCTGCAATATGGCTACGGTTGTGAACAACTTGGTAATCGATGCTGTATCGAACCGAATATCCAAGGTGTTTCTGATTTTCCAGGTCCGACTCGCATACCCAAAGGCACCGGAAAATAAAATCGTTTTTCCGCGCGTAATCAAGGCCACCCCTGAATATTTGTCTTCCGCTTCAAGTTCGCGAAAATATTGATTTAGGATTTCGGTGCCTTTGAGGTCCATATCAAATCGTTTCCTAACCTATTGAACTACAGCTATTGTCGCCAGGAGAAGAAAGAAGGAATACCTAGATAATTGTCATCGACCACATCCGGATCCAAGTGTGGAATGGCCAATGGAGCAGACTGGCCGCTCTCCAACGAAACGACCACAAAATGGGTAAAGCCCTCATAGACCTGCATGAGAAGGTGCTTGTTGTCGTGGGAGAATTGAACATCCACGTAGTCGGGAGTTATGTGCGCGTCGTCTGCCGTATACACTTCGCGTGTGTCAGGAGCAACGCCAAAAGTATCAGCCGGAAAATCCAACTGACTGACGCGCGGGGCGACGTACAGACGGCGGAGATTGGCAAATGCCACTTGTGAGCCATCCGGTGACCAGACAATAGGAAAGACAGCCGAAGAGAAATTGGAGAACGTTCCGAACGAGCGGATCACGCTCCCATCGAGCGCCAGCACGTCAACCGCCTTCTGCGGACTGCCGCCGTCACGGGTTGCGCTATCTGCGGCAAGCAGGGAGCCGCCATCGGGTGCGAGAGCATAGCGCGCCAGACGGGAGGATTCAAACAGAGTCGTCACCTGCCCATCGAAATTCAATTTCTCGACAACGTGCGAGAAGTCTGCAGCGGAGCCGGGGTGGAGGAAACGGGAAAAGATGATGCTGTCGCCAAGCCAGCCAAGGATGTAGCCGTTACCGCCCAGTCGTTGCAGGTTGTTACGATCAGGATGGACAACATAAATGCCATCGTCCGCTTGAGAAGGATGAATGGATAACAGACTGGAGGCAACATTGAAAGCAATCCATTGTCCATCGGGTGACCAATGGGCGGAATAGAAAAATTTTCGATCGGCGCGATAGATCTCGCTCCAGGTATCATTCTCTGCATCGAACAGATATAGTGTGGACGAGGAGATTTTGAGATCCTTCAGATCAGATTTCTTGAACTGCTCCCACTCTTCGGCTGACCAACCTCGGGTGAGATCATCCTGCGGATGGACGACGACCACGCCATAGCGCCCATCTGGAGACCATATCAGTGCGCCCGAGTCGCTGTCAGTCGCGAGCACATCTTTCATGTCAAAGGGGGTTGTCACAATTTCAGGAGCAGGACAAGCCACAAGTCCCACCACACAAGAGCCTGGCAAGCGTGCCAAACGCGTTATGGACTCATCCACTCCGGGTGGAGGTGTGGCAGGCGGGGCATATCCCTTGAGTGTAATAATGCTGAAATACAACTCGCCATATGGGTCATGCTCTTCCATAGGCGTAGACATGGGGGCGGGATCATTAACAATTACTTCCATTGTTTCAGGGGATAAGGAAACCGATGCGGGCGATGGCGTAGGCGTTTCGATGATCACATCAAAAACGCTGTGGGGTATGAACCATACAGACCCCAGGATTAGCACAGACATTATCAGAACAATCAGCGAACGTTTCATAGGGATATCCTTTCAGTTTGAGATACCCTATTTATATCGAGCGGATGTCACAAGCCTGTCATGCTCTTGTCACCGTTTGGTGACATTATCCCTTCCGTTCGGCGGGCAGGCGGATGATGAAGACGTTCCCGCGCCCCTGGGCTGGATCGCTGCGCAGGGTGATTTCTCCTCCATGCAGGGTGACAATACGCCGCGCCAGCGGCAGGCCCAAACCGCTTCCTTCAATTTCCCGTGCATTTTCACCCCGGTATAAATCCTCGAATATCCGTCCTTGTTCCTGCAGGGGGATGCCAGCCCCGCTGTCCGCAACTTCGATAAAGAGCGAGCGCCCATCCTCACGGATGCGCACTTCGATGGCATCCTCGAGGGTCGTGAATTTAAGCGCATTATCGATCAGGTTATAAAACGCCAGGCCAAGCATGTCACGGTCGCCCAGGACAGATGGCAAGACGGGTACTTTGGAAACCAGCAGTTTGACATTGCGCCCGCGGTGTGCCGGAAGAGAACTGGCGGCGCTGACCATCTCGCTGACCAGTTGCTCGATGTCAACCGGACGATGTTCGAGCATCTGGTATTCCAGCTCGGAGAGTTTACGCAAGTCTCCCAGAATGTGTCCCAGGCGATTAGCCGCCTGTGCGGCATTTTCCACCCCTTGTTGGATCTCCTCGTCGTTTTCGGCCTCGCGCAGGTTGGTCAGCGTTGCCTGCAAACCGGTAAGAGGATTTTTCAGTTCGTGGTCCAGCCGCCGCAGGAATTGGCGGTGGGATTCGTCCCGCTCACGAGTTACTTTACGGGCAGATCGCTCCGCGCCCCAATCCCTGGCAACAAGGACAATCTGAATGAGTACCGCGACAACGAACAAAATGGCAAAAATCCCCGCACCAAGTCCAACCCGGAAGGCAAGGACCGGTTCAGGCTGCCACAAAACCGGGATAAGATAAAGGGCTAATGCTCCAACGGCAAGCAGAACAAGGGAAAGAATGAGGAAGAACTGTTTCAAGGTAACATCCTGACGGGGGCAATGAAACAGTAGCCTTCTCCCGCCCGTGTTTCAATGAATGTAGGGGCAGAAGGGTCGTCATCGAGAGCTTTGCGTAGTTCGAACATGCGTGTGTCCACGGTGCGTGTACCCGCCGGATACTCCCATCCCCAGACGAGTTGCAACAATCGTTCGCGGCTGATCACTTCGTCGGGGTGGGTGATGAGATATTCAAGCAGGGAAAAGGCTTTGGGGCTGAGATCCAATACCTGTCCATTAAGTGTTGCCCGGCGGGCGCGGCGGTCAATCGTCAGACCGTGGGCGGTCAGCCGCCAGGCGGTGGAAAGCGAGGCCTGACCGTTTTGCGAGCGGCGCAGCACCGCCCGGATACGCGCCAGAAGTTCGTGTGACTCAAATGGCTTGTTCAGATAATCGTCCGCGCCTTCTTCCAGCGCCAGGGCACGCTCGAGGGCATCGCCAACCTGGGTAAGCAGAATCGTGGGAGTTTGCAGGCCGGCATGACGCAGGGTGCGCAGTACCTGGCGTCCATCCATGCGCGGCATGAGCACATCCAGCACGATCATGTCGGGGCGGTGTGACTGTGCCTTTTCAAGGGCATCCTTGCCGTTGACAGCAGTCAACACATGGAAACCGGCGCGCTCAAGGAACGGGGTAAGCGCTGTAATAATCGTTGCATCATCGTCAGCAAGCAGAAGGGTGGGACGATCCTTCATAATTCAAATTATAACGAGAAACTGTCGATTGCATACCATGTCACAAAACCGTGACATGGTAAGGAAAACAGGTCATTTCCCAAACGCAGAGGATCGATTGAACACTACGCGTTTTTCAGATATGTCGTGCTTGCACCACTCCACTGTCTCTTTGAGCGCCTGTGTGAGAGGCGTGCCTTTCCAGCCAAAGGCCTCCTCGGCCTTGCTGGAATCGACCACATACGGATTGGTCCATTCGAACATCATTTCCACCGTTTCGGCGATTTCCTTGTTGAATAGACCGAGGAAGCGCATCATCAGCGGTCCGCCAACCATGAATTTGACCGGTTTGCCCAGTTCAGCCTCTATCAATTTGACAAATTCGGCCTGCGTCACTGGGGGGTTGCTCGGCGTGAACCAGACTTGGCCCAGGGCTTCATCGCGTGTTCCCAGGGTCGCCAGCAAACGCCCAAAATCGGCAATGTAGCTAAAGGTATGCGGCTGGCTGGTGCTGCCCATCAGGTTGACGGTTTTGCCCTCCACCGCCGGCCGGATGGCGTAACCGGTCAGGGCGGTGTCATCGGGTCCGAAAAAGTCGGAGGCACGCCCGATGGCGGCACGGACTTTGCCTGCCGAATGGGCATCAAGCACTTCCTGAGCCATGGCGGCGCGGACTCTGCCCTTCCTGGTATTGGGCTGGACGGGGGAATCTTCGCGCAGGCTGCCGGTGAAGTGCCCATACATGTACAGGTTATCTCCCACGACCAGTTTTGCGCCATTTTGGGATGCCGCTTCGAGAATGGCCTGCTGGAGCGGTGGGAACTTCTCAGCCCACTCGTAGTAATGCGGCTGGGCGCACTGATAAATGGATACGGCGTCCCTGGTCACTTCGATGTTCTTCGTCACATCGTAGGCATCGCTGGCGACGACCTTCACTCCCGACGGGAGACGGTCAGCTTTGCCTGAGCGGTTGATCATGCGGACGGTTTTGCCCAGTTTGACCAGTTCGCGCGCCGTCCATTTGCCCAAAGGGCCGGTACCAAAAACAACGTGCAATTCGTTTTGTGACATTTTTTCTCCTTTTTCTAAAAACGATTAAGATGAGGCATAACAATCCATACAACCTTGCTTTTCTTTATAAATATTGGATGAGCAAATTCTTTATCTCCTGGCGATACACTTCCTCCGGATCATCGATGAATGACGGGATTTGATGCGTGATCTCAAGCATGACCAGACCATGCACGCGGCTCCAGATGACCAAGGCGAGGTACAGCACGTCATGGCCGAAACCGCCTGCAAATTCGCTCCAGGCTCCAAGCATGGATTTCAGCTTCGGAGACATCTCCGCCAAGCGTTCCGTCCGCAGCTCCCCGGCAGAGGCGAGATCCTGTATGGACTGGATCAAAGGCACCAACGCCTTTGCTGCTGCTTGCAGGGTCACCTCTTCAGGCGCGGTGTAGTTCGGGATGGGGGTGCCGAAAATTAGATGGTACCGTTGGGGGTAGGTCACCGCCCATTCCCGATAGGCCAACCCCAGCGCGGACAGGCGCACCGCGCGTTGATTCTGCGCCAGGCCTGCGAGCGAGGTTTCCTGCGCTTCCGCCAGAGAAGTGAAAGCATCCACGATTAAAGCGGTGACCAGGTCATCGCGGCTGGGATAATAGTTGTAGATGGCCGGAGCGGTGATGCCCAGTTCACGCGCGATCGCGCGCAGGCTGAGCGAGGCCGCGCCTGATTCGGCGATCTGTTTCCAGGCGGTGTCCTTGATGGCTTCCTGCAAATTGGGCTGGCGTTCATCCGTGCGCGGGCGTGGGGACATAAAGGCTCCTTAATAAATAAACACTGTATATTAAATTAAATATACAGTGTTTATTTATTCTTGTCAAGAGGATAATTATTGTTTTTTGTTTAGACCAGAGTCGGTGCCTGCCAACCTGCTTTCCTCGTCCACTGCCGATGGAAATTGGGGATAATTTCCATCGGGGTCGGCCAGTGTCACAATCCAGCCGTTTCCCAATTTAATAGGGTTCATGTATTACCGCGGCACCAATGGCTTTGATTCTCTCAAATTCCTCTTTTTCTTGCGTATTAATTTGATCGCTGCGATCTACAACCTTGAACTCAACTCAAAATTGCTTTTGCAGGGGGTTTTACTTCAACAATGGTGTCATCAATGGGGCAATATTCGATGCACTTGCCGCCGCAGGACGCATCGCATTTCTCCTGGTCGATCACGCAGATCTCATCCACATAATCGATTGCCCCGCACTTGCAAAAATGAACACAGGATCCGCAACCGATGCACTTCTTGGCTATGATAATGTAAGTCATAGGAACACCTCTCAGGACATTAAAAACTCATGGATGGAGGAAGCCGCTTTTCTACCCGCGCCCATGGCGCTGATCACGGTAGCCGCGCCGGTGGCGATATCGCCGCCGGCCCAAACTCTCTCTTTGGATGTCTTGCCCGTGTCGAGGTCGATGACGACGTTCCCCTTCTTGCCTATGGTCAGCCCCGGTGTTGTTCGAGGAATCAATGGGTTGGGACCATTGCCAATGGCATGGATCACACAGTCGAAGGGCAGGATGAACTCAGACCCTGGAACCGGCACCGGGCTGCGCCGGCCGGAGGCGTCTGGTTCCCCTAATTCCATTTTTTGACACTCCAGAGCCGTGACACTAAAATGATCGTCACCGATGGTTTTTAGTGGAAGAGTCAGGTAACGGAACTGAACGCCTTCCTCTTCTGCGTTTTCAACTTCCTCCAGACGCGCGGGCAACTCTGCGCGTGAGCGGCGATAGATTATCGTCGCCTCGGCTCCCAGGCGCAACGCCGTGCGGGCGCAATCCATGGCGACATTGCCGCCTCCCAGAACGGCCACCTTTTTATGGCGTTTGATCGGTGTATCGTTTCGCGGATAGGAATATCCCTTCATTAAATTGATGCGGGTCAGATATTCGTTGGCCGAATAAACGCCATTCAAGTTGTTCCCGGGCATCTCCATGAACCAGGGCAGGCCTGCGCCTGTACCAATAAATACGGCGTCGAACTCATCCAGAATGGATTCCAGCGACCGGGTCTTGCCGACCACAAAATCGGTGTGCATCTCGACACCCAGGCGGCGCAGATAATCGACCTCCCGATCCACGATCGATTTTGGAAGCCGAAATTCCGGGATACCGTAATAGAGGACGCCGCCCATCTTGTGCAGCGCCTCATAGATGACCACTTGATGGCCGGCCTTGATCAGGTCGGCCGCGGCAGTTAATCCTGCCGGACCTCCTCCGATGATCGCCACCTTTTTTCCGGATGGAGAAGCCAGCTCCGGAAGCGCTACCTCAGCCTGCGCCCCCTCCCAATCTCCTAAAAAGCGTTCCAGGCGTCCTATCGCGATCGTCCCGCCTTTCTTCGACAGGGCACAATGACTCTCGCACTGTTCTTCCTGAGGGCAAACCCGCCCGCAGATCGAAGGAAGTGAATTCCTTTCCTTGAGAATGCGGACTCCGGTGGCGAAATCACCCTCCGCAACCGCGTGGATGAATTCAGGGATTTTTATATTCACAGGACAATCGGCAACGCAGAATGGCTTCTTGCATTGCAGGCAGCGCTGCGCTTCCTCCATCGCCAGTTGGGCGGTATAGCCCAGGGCAACTTCGAAGAAGTTGTGGCTGCGGACGTGATGCTCCTGCTTCGGCATCTCCCGGCGGTTCAGATCGATTTTCGGTTTGGGTTTCTCATTTTCCGGCATGCAACACTTATCCTGAAATTAGATCTAGCCTTCTTGAGGCAGGCTGGAGCGCAGCAACTGCGTCTCCTCGGACAGATAGGCTTTCCTGCGTTGAGCCAACTCAATCCAATCGACCTCGTGAGCATCAAAATGAGGCCCATCGACGCAGGCGAACTTGGTGGACGAGCTGACGGTCAGGCGGCACACGCCGCACATCCCTGTCCCATCGATCATCAGGGTGTTCAAACTTACAATCGTCCTGATATTCAAGGGACGGGTTTCTTCCGCAGTGCGCATCATCAAATAATTGCAGCCGTTGACAATGACGCGGTCCGGCAGCATGTCAGGACGGGCAAAGAGGGTTTGCAGGTTTCCAATATGACCTTGCACGCCCTGGGAACCATCCCGGGTAATGACGATCAGCTGGTCGCTGACGGATTTGAGCTTCTTCTGCCAGAACATCAAGTTGGAACTGCGCCCCTCGACAATGATCGTGACCCGATTGCCCTTCTCTTTCAGCGCTCTGGCGATCGGATAGATGCTCGCCAGCCCGTAGCACCCGCCAATGCAAGCCACCTTTCCAAACAGGTCAATTTCCATCGCGTTCCCGAGAGGTCCAACCACCGTGGGCAGGTTATCTTTTGGGGTGAGAGTGGCCAGCCTTTGAGTCGTTTTCCCGACCAATCACATAAACGAGCGTGATCGTCCCTTGGTCCACATCCCAGTCTGAAACCGACAGCGGGATTCGTTCGCCATCCTCATCGGCCCTCACGATCACGAATTGGCCTGCCCGGACAGAGCGGGCGATCTCCGGCGCGGATACCGTGATCATGCAAATGTTCGGGACGATCATCTTGTTTTCAAGAATTTTTACCATAAGAGGATCCTGTTTCCTGCTGCGGATATAAAAGTCTAAAACCTGCCACCCACGTCCCAAGCGGGAAGCCCATATACGAATGATCATCACGCCGGCCTGCGCGGACATCCGATCCGGCAAGGTCATCGCCCGGAGCGGCCATCGCTTCGAACTCGGCCCGGATCTGTTCTGCGTTTTCAAAGTCAAAGCCCGCCACTCCCAGCTTCTGCGCGATCCGGCAGAGGATCTGCCAGGAGGGAAGTGAACTGCCATGGGCCTGTACAGCGCCTTGAATGCTCAGCATCCTGCCCGCGTGGTCCAGGAAGGTGCCGTCTTCTTCGGTGAAGGCCGTTGTCGGAAGGATCAAGCCGGTCGCGATGCCGCGCGCAGGCGGATAAATGTTCTGGTACAGGATAAAGGATCCGGCCGGCAGGTCGGCGGGAACGGTTTCGCCGACGAGATGCAGGACATCCAGACCCTGAAGGTCCTCCGCGGTCACGGGCGCGGCGATTCCCGTTCGGAACGCGCCGGCCAGGTTGACTGTGTCCGGAAGCATGACCAGCTCTGCCTGGGTTTGCGCGATCAACTGCTCGACCGCCTTCAGCAAGGAGCGGTTATCCGGATGGGTCAGGAAGGATGGTCCGAGCAGGATGACCGCCCGCTTCGATTCCGACAGCAGTCGGGCTGCTCGTTGCAGCTGGGGGGCAGACGATGATCCGCGGGTTTCCTCCAGCAGCGCTTCGAGCAGGCTGACTTCTTCGCTGGGGGCCGGCCGCAGCCACTCGTCCGCAGCCTTGCTCAGGCTGTGTTCCTCCGCATTGAACGTGATGATCTGCGCCCCACGTTTTTTCGCCTGATTGAGCTTGACGTCCACCACGGATTGGGCATACTTCCCGTCAAATCCGAGGCACAGGATGACATCAGCGCCGGGCAAAACACTGAGCGGTCTCGATGAACCGTATAACCGCTGGATGGCCTGCAAACCATCTCCATACAAAGCGGTGGAGGACGTTCGCAGTTGGTTCGACCGGCCGACCTCGCGGACGAATTTTTGCGCGATGTACAGCGTCTCGTTGCTGCAATCGGCGGAGATGACCATCCCATACTTCCCGGGTGCGCAGGCGGAGATCTTTTCCGCGGCGGCCTCGACCGCCTGCTCCCATGGTACGGGCACGCTGCCTTCCTTGCTGATCGCCAGAGGCTGTTCCAGCCGCGTTGGATGATTGACCAGCTCGGTGATCCCAAAACGTCCTTTGACGCACAGGATCTCGGAGCCGCCGGCATGATTTGGCAGACTTCCGATGACCATGCCGTTCTTTACAAGCAGATTGATCTGACACCCGGCGCTGCACAGGGGGCAGGTCGTGGAGACTTCGCGCTCCGGTACGCCATCCCATTTGCGGGTCTTTTCCGATAGAGCCCCGACCGGGCAAACCTCCAGGCAGGTGCCGCAAAAACTGCAGCCGGCCAGCAGATGAGTCTGACCAAAGGCTGTGCTAACGATCGTATCCGTCCCGCGGTTGACCATGGACAGTACGCTTGAAAAATGATTTTCTTTACAGGCACTCACGCACCGTTCGCAGAGAACGCACAGGTTGTAATCGAGGTCATAAAACGGATCGTTCTTGTGCACCGGCAGCATGCGGTATCGGACGGGATACCCGACCTCGGTCAAGCCGATCTGCTTCACCAGTGTCTGAAGCTGGCACTGTCCATCATCAGAGCATGACCGGCAGCCCGTGGTGACACCGGACTTCCGCAGCGTGACCATGCAATCTTCGCAGTGATCATGCTCGGGGCAAAACAAGCAACTCGATGGGTGTTCCGACAATAATAACTTCAAGATCTCTTTGCGAAGCGCCTGCACCACCGGGCTCTTGGTCTGAACGACCATTCCATCCTCGACCAGGGTGGTGCAGGCGGTTGGCGTGTTCGGTCGGCCCTGGATCTCAACAATGCACATCCGGCAGCTTCCGCGGCTTGGAAGCCCTGGGAAATCACACAGCGTGGGGATTTCGATCCCGTTCTCGCGTGCGGCCAGCAAGACGGTTTTCCCCTTTTCAACCGATAATGAACGCCCGTCGATGGAAATCTGAAGACTTATTGTTGCGCCTCGCTCAATAAGATTTGATCCCGTAGGTGTGTATCTTTCAACATTCCCTCGACTGCATTTTCAGGGGCAGACTTTCGAGCACTGCCGTCGCCGGTGCAGCCTTCTGCAGGATCGTCATCTGGTATAAACCTTTGCATACCCCGGATAATTAGTACTGGTCGTGGACGTGAGTTTCATATTCAAAAAAGAAGTAATTGAGGCTGCTGGTCATCGGGTTCGAGGCGGCCTGGCCAAGTCCGCACAACGACGTCTTGACCATCGTATCGGCTGCTGCACGCATGATATCCAGATCGTGCGGCTCCCCTTCCCCGGCGCTGATCTTTTCGAGGCGGTCGAGGAGCACGCGCGTTCCAATCCGGCAGGGTGTGCACTTGCCGCACGACTCATGCTTGAAGAAATGGATGGTCTTGTTGATGACCCAGTCCATGCCGTGCGAATCATCGATCACGATGACCGAGCCCGAGCCCAGCAGCGAACCGAGGTTCTGTATACTCTCGTAGTCCATCGGAGTGTCCATGACCTTGTCAAAGGTCTCGTCGTTGACCGGGATGATGGAGGAGGAGGCGCCTGCCGGCATGATGCCTTTGACCTTGCGCCCGCCGGGGACTCCCCCGCCGAGGGTGAAGATCAACTCGCGGAAGGTGGTCCCGAGCGGCAGCTCGTAGTTGCCGGGTTTGGCGACGTTGCCGCTGAGTGAGAAGACCTTGACCCCCAGGCTTTTATCGGTGCCGAGGGACCTGTACCATGCCGCGCCTTTCTCGATGATCAGCGGGACATTGGTCAGCGTCTCGACATTATTGATGACGGTCGGTTTGCCGTACAACCCGTGCACGGCCGGGAACGGCGGGCGGATGCGCGGTTGTCCACGCTTGCCCTCGATCGATTCGAGCAGGGCGGTTTCCTCGCCGCAGATGTACGCCCCAGCCCCGAGGTGGGTGTGGATTCGCAGGGAGTAGTTCGTGCCGAACAGGTTATCGCCAAGAAAACCGGCCTTTTCCATCTCGGCCAGGCAGGCGTCGAGTTGAAGCGCAATCTGCTGAAATTCCCCGCGCAGGTAGATATAACCGGTATTCGACTGGATGGCGTAACAGGCGATCGCCACACCCTCCAGGAACTGGTAGGGGTTGCCCTGCATGATCTCGCGGTCCTTGAAGGTGCCCGGCTCGGACTCGTCTGCATTGGCGACCATGTAGGTAGGGAACACACCCTTGGGGGTGAACGACCACTTCACGCCGGTGGGGAAGCCGGCGCCGCCGCGTCCGCGCAAACCGGAGGCCTTGACCTCCTCCATCACCTGACCGGGCTGCATGGACGTCACGGCTTTCTTGAAGGACTCGAAGCCGCCATTCTTGACGTAAACATCCAGCTTCTTGATATCGGGGATATCGCGATGACGCAGAAGAAGGTGAGCCATTACTTCACCTCCCCATTCCCCTTTTTGAGGGCCTCGATGAGTTCCATGGTCTTATCCACGGTCATGTTCTCGTGGTAGGTCACCTTGTCACGGTCTTGAATTTGGAACATGGGCGCCTTGTCGCAGCCCGCCAGGCACATCACCGCCTCAAGCGTCACCAGCCCGTCGGGCGTGGTCTCGCCGACCTTGATACCCAGGTTCCCGCACAGCGACTCGAGGAACTTGTCCGCGCCGCGCAGGGCGCAGGGCAGGTCAGTGCAGACCTGCATGCGGTACTTTCCTGCTTTCTCGTCATGGTACAGGGTGTAGAAACCCACGATCGAAGCGACCTCGGTCACGTCCAGGTCCAGCAGGGCAGCGATGTCTGTCATCGCTTCCTTGGTGATGTAACCTTCATCGCGCTGGGCAAGGTAGAGCAGCGGCATGACCGCCGAGCGCTTATTTTCGGCGGGGTACTTGGCGTAGACGGCTTCGATTTCCCGAGGGTATTTTTCAGCGATGCTCATCGGTCAACATCTCCCAGCACAATATCCACCGAACCAATGATGGCGACCAGGTCCGCCACCAGGCAGCCCTGGTGGACAATGCAGCCATAAGATTCCCTGTTCGTTATATTTGAGTAATATCATCAGAAATAACACAATCATACCCTTCCTACTACTGCCGACTGTCACAAATCCCTCTGTCATATGTTACTTTATACACAATGTCCAAATTAACCCGAATGGGTCGTTGTCGGGCAAAATGGCGTTAAAGTGGGGAAAACCGGAAGAAATTACTCGAAAAAAGGAGGGTTGCGTGGAAGCCATCCGTTGCGGCCCATGTTGGGTGCATTGCTCATTCATTTGAATACTTCTGGATACCATGCTCTTTCATAAGTCTATACATTTAGAGCCCGGACGGCTGCCCTTCAAATCCCTCGGCAGCAACCGACATCTTTGAGATAAATTGAATGTCACCAGCCGTGAGGACAAAATTGCATCGCAACCCCATGGCCTAATGCACTGACTTCTCAATCGCTTTCTTGGATTCCAACCCCCTCCCCGAGAGCATTGAGTTTCTTAGCTGTATGAACAACAATAATCCACAGTACCTTTGAGTTTCAGCTTAAAGGATGAGTTCGCCGGTACTTCAAAGGATTGGCCGGGTCTGAAAGTCTGCCAGTCCTTTTGCCCTGGAAGGAGCACGTCCATTTCACCGTCAAGCATTTCCATGACCTCGCGCGAACCGGTGTTGAATTCGTATTCCCCCGGCATCATGAAGCCCAATGTCTTGCGCGTACCATCTGCAAAAAGGACATTACGGCTGGTGACCTTCCCGTCGAAATAGACATTTGCCTTCTTTACTATCGTGACATTCTCAAATTTGTTTTCCAAGGTCTCTTCCTCCGTGTATGGATTGGTCCCGATGGGTTCCTTTATCTGCATTTTCTTTCGGTTTATTCTCGAATTTCCTGGTAGCTACAACTGTAATTATAGTGGGTAATTATCGCCACATCCTTATTGGATGCTGCCCACCGACTGTGCTACGCGGGCAAGTGGGCATGGACGAGCCTCGCCTGCTTCTCGAACCGGCTGAGCACATTGCGAATGGAGAAGCGCCTCCTGTCGATAAGGTAGGAGTGGATGATATCGTCAAAGCCTCGGGTCCATGGGGTCGGAATCCCGCGTTTTCTGATCACGGCGCCGAGCCACAGGCAAAGCGGGGAAACTTCCCCACTCGGAAGCGCCAGGCTCAAGCTTGATCAGGCTGGCTTGCGTTTGTCCCAGACATTTGTGTTTGTCCAGTCCCGGTTTTCCACAGCAGGATTCCCTGCCAGACACACACCACCACGCCCAGCGCTACAGCGCTCCCCTCGATATCCGGCAGAAGGTATACGAACAACGATACGGTCCCTGCCGCAAAATACAGCACGCTCAGTATACGGGGAAGGCGGCGGGATGTCCAACCTGCCGATCCGACCAAAACCAATCCCCACCCCAGGAAGTGCCAAGCTGCCCCGATCACGCCCGCCACGAGGGTGGTCCACACCACGAGAACCGTCGTGGAGGTCTCCAGATGCAGTTCAGGATGAATCAGATGGTAATGACGGTTGGCAGAGCGGATACACGCGACGAGAATAAACGCACCTCCCGCGGCTAAAGCGGCTATAAACGCCAAATTCATGCGGCGCGGAGCGAGGTCGCCCATGCGCTCCCGGAGGGCAATAAATGCTGTGACCAGGCTTGCAGCCCACACCGGTCCGTACAGGAAATCAGCGAGGTTATAGGAAAAAGGCCCCATCGCATCTCGCAAATTCCCCGTAAGATAGATCAACAACGGAACGATAAATGTCACTGCCATCAGGAAGGAGGCAAGCCCGCCCCATTTTTGGATCAAGACGGACGTCCTCGCTTCTGAATTGGTGTGATTCTCGAAAATCGTATTATCTGGCATATTCAAGTACCTCTACTCACTATTATTTTTATGATGCCCGCTGTTGCGCCTCCCCTGCGCGTGAAAACCAATCGAGCGTTTTGAGCGCTCACCGAAGCCAACATTGGGTGGCCTTTTGATTCCTCATTTCACAGCTTCTGAACAATCAACAGACCTCGATGCTCATTGGTTTCAATTCCGCGTTCGGTCTGGGAGGTCTCCAGAATCCGGTTGATAATTTTCCAATGTTTTTCAAGTTTAATTTCTTCCGGCCAGGGCACGGACATAAGCCAGAACATGAACGATTCAAGATCGTAAAACCAGCATGGCACATCATATTCTGCCTGGGCAACAATTCGGCAACCACAAAGCTGGAATTCGCCGGCCAATTGGGCAACCGGTTGCCACCAATCCGGTGCGAAACTGCTCGGGGTCCACCCGAAAGCATCAAGAATGTTTAGCGAGCTGCGCTGCCCAACCATCTGGGTGATGAAGTAACCACCTTTGCGCAACACCCGCACAATTTCTCTGACATATACCGATAAATGTCTGAGCAAAACGACATCAAACTCACCTGCATCAAATTTCAAACTGTTCCCTTCCATTACCAACAGGGAAATATTGTCCAGCGCCAGCGCAGATAGATTGCGGTTGGCCGCCTCGATCATAGCTGGGTCCTGGTCAACACCAACTCCTTTGCCAAAATATGGGGCCAAGGAAAAGAATACTTCGCCGCCTCCGGTCCCAATATCCAAGACGCGATCTGCCGGTTTTATATACTGGCGAACCACATCGACATAATCCCATAAGACAGGTTCCCGCCCAAGGCGGACACGAGAAAAATTCCAGCCATCAAGTTTGCCATTTGTATCAACGATGTGCTTCAGCTCATCAAGTGTTACTGATTTCATGCTGCCATCTTCTGTTGATCTCTGATGAAGCCACTCATCCAAAAACAAGGACAGACAACGCTATGAACAACCGTTTTTATATCTTGGAGAAACCTGGCGCTGTTCCATCACATTCATGAGCTCATCTCATCGGTGCCCGCGGCAGTGGGCTGGTTCGGATGATCAACCTGCCGAATTTTCTGTCCCACTCTCACTTGCCTTACGCTTCAACCATTTTTGTATCTGGGACTTCGCCCAGGCATAATGGCTGCACGTGTTGCCTGCAATGTAATCAGCCAGCGTCAACTTGCCAGTCCAGCTGAAACGACCGTGAACAAACATATCCTCTTCTGGTATTGCTTCAATGACGGTTGCGATTTCCTGAAAGGATGATTGAAATTCGCCCAGAATATCATCAAGGTTACGCCCTTTATTCTCCTCGTAGATGTGTTGGTTGAGGGCATTCATGGCTTTATGTCCCATGCCTACCGGCGTTATGGATGGTGAGCGGCCTTGTATCCCTGCGAAATACCAGTCGAGGAATAATTTTTCCCACGCAGCCAGGTGTGCAACGATATCTTTTACCGACCATATTCCTGTAACTCCAGGGCGGATCATATCTTCTGCATTCAGGACGGCTAGATTGTTTTCCAATCGTCTTCGTTCAGTATAAATATCTTTCAGAAGCTGAGCTTTTCGGGTTTGTTTTGTCATTTCTTTTCCCGCTTCCGGCTGCACCTCGCCGGCGAACTCGCCGTCGGTGCCCTTGCCAGTGATCACACGCCTGTACTAGATACTTATGAACAGTCGTGTGGTCGCGCTTTGGCGAACCAATGCTGATGGAAAGTATTTTTGTCACACCTTCCTCGGTTTTTCACGAAGGGCAGTAAGGAATTGCCTTGGGACCGACAGGCTGAAAATCTTTTCAGCGGGTGCCGCTGTCGTTTACACCACTGATTTGAATATATCGTTCCTCTGTCACAGTGAAGAACTCTTCAGCATCAGCCAGGGCGCGGTGATCTCGATGACCGGCGTTTCACTGAACGAATAACACCCGGACCATTTGGGAGTCGCTTACTCCTTGACAATCGCCGCCCTGGCGATTGTCTCGATGCAGATGGCCGATAACGCTGAGGCATAATCCAAGTCAATATTTTCCACGGTGTCGTGCAAATCATGATAACCCGTTCGGCTGATATCATAATCTTCCATCATCAGGATGCACGGTGCACCGATATCCGAGAAGATCTGCACATCTGTGTTGAATATCGAACTCTGCGGATTGTCAAAGGTGCGTACCTCGCCGTCCAGCTGCGGATGACGCGCCACGGCTGGAACCTTATCCGGGTTAGCGGTACGCAGGCTGTGACTCAGCCCCTTGCGCTCTGCTTGAGAGTTCCATTCGGTTGTCTTTGCATTCCATAGTTCATTGGCAAGATGAGCTTCGTATGCCAGCCGCAGGGATGTATCACTCCTGCCCGGCGAGATCTGGAAAATGTTACGCGCATTGTCGCGGTTGTGTCCGATCATATCCATTACCAGGACACCCACCACTTTCGTTTGAGACAGGTCGATCCAGCGGTCACCGCCGATGTGCAGCTTGAGCGTTTTCTCCACCAATTGCTGGCAGAACTTGCGTGCGCCCATACAATCCGCCGGGAACTCCTCGCCGGTCAGATGGATCAGCCACACATCGCGTTCCAATTTACCTTCCTTCGCCAGCTTAAGGAAGATCGGTGCTGCCTGCAGCAGTGTGGCGGTCGCAGAGGCATTGTCATCCGCGCCATGGGCGCCGAGGCGGGCGCCAAATCCGCCTGAAGATTTGTAGAAAAATCCTCCATGTAGGCGGTATCATAATGATCGCCCATCACCACCGCCTCGCCGCGATTTTTACCCGGAATCACCACGAGAATATTTCGCTCATATTCCCTGCCGTCCTGATTGAGCAGCCAGCCTCCGTAATGTGTGAAATCAAAGTCGGTCTCCCACTTGAAGGGCAGTTCACCAACAAATGCCTCACTTTCCATGCCGGACTTAATAATTGCCGCGTGATGCCGCTCGATGAGGTAGTCGCCCATGGTATGCAGGTCGCGATGTGGATGCGCGGTATGCTTCTTCGTCGGCTCGTCCTGCACCACATCCGAGTTGACCTTATTGATGAAGCGGCCGTGCGCCAGGGTTACGATGTCCTGCCAGTAGGCTTCTTCGAAGGCGCGTGTTGCCGTCGTATCGTAAGTGATCGCCTCGGGCAGCGGACGAAAATTCTCCTCTACGCGTTGAGTGATTTCCTTGATCAATCGCTGCTCCGCTGAAGGGTGTGTAGCCCGTTCGCGTACCAGTTCCAGCCAGGTACGGATGCGCTCCTCTTTGGCCATGCGCAGCATCTGTCGGGCAAAGGTACGCGGCAGGCGCGGTTCATGCCAGCGTTCGGACATATCCAGGATGGTCAGGATATTCAGCGCTGTTTGGTGCCGGAAATGGTCGTGTGATTCATCCAGATGGCGTAGCGCGCTGAGATGTGCGGGACGTTCCAATAGACGCGGATACAGCTCGATCGGGTGGGCAACATCCTGCTGTGTATAGTCGTATGCCGTGAAATACCCGGGCAACCGCGTGTCCAACATCTTCGCCTGATTCTCTTCGCGCGACCAGAAGGCTGCCAGGGGACGCTGCCAGAAGACTTCGTATTTTCCCACACGCATCGCCGGGTAACGGAAGAAATAGCGAAACAAGCCGCCATCCAGCACATCCTCCGCAGCCCGCTGGATTTCTGCCTTTGATGCGGTGAAGCCATTCAAGATCATTTCTGCATCGGGTGTCCAGATCTGGCAGTTACGCGCCATCGGCTTGTTGTACAGATCAAGATCAGCCAACGCGGTACTGAACAAAGCGGTCGTGACCTTTTCCAGGGAAGTTGTGACTGCCAGAGCGTTCTCATCATCACGGTGCATGCGATCCCAGCGGTGACCGCGTTTGAACTGGTTGAGCACCAGGTTTTCAGCAATGTCGAGGGTTGTGCCATCACGCCGAGGTTCGCTCAGCCAGGCGGATTGTAGGACGCAAATCCCGGCGCCGTCGTGTCGCGCTACCAACGAAAGCATTGGATACTGCATGGCAAAAGGGTACGATTCCGTTGCCTGTTGGAAGAGCTGCATCCCCCAATGGATCAGGCTGGATGGGCTGGGAATCAACACCAGTTTTCCAGCGAGATATTTTTCGCGCGCCTCGGCAGGTAATGCGCTGAAAGGGCAGAAGGTCAGCAGATAGTAGATATCATCGTAGCCCATCGTGTCATTGATAAGAAAAGGTGTTGTCCATTTGGGTAGTGTCTTTTCCTGCCAGTAGGGAAAACGCTCGTCATGTATGCTGGGTAGAATACGAAATCCTAATTGCAGGAGATCGCGTTCCGTACGTGCAGTTTCGCGGTACACGCTAGACAAAAGACCGCTGATGAACGTCAATGACTCGCTGGCTGGTATCTCTTGATCCGGGCCAGTTCTAAAACTCTGCCAGAAGGCATGCTCCGGTCCCTGCTCGCTGTTGCCGAACAACGTCCAGCGTACACGGCCGAGGTAATCCTGGGTTTTCGCCAATGCCACAGGCAGCAGAGTCACATAGCGTTCGCGCTCGAAGGAGCCCAGCCGTGCATCAAGCTCGGGCGACCAGTAGGGATTCCCATCCAGCATCCGCCGGTTGTGCCCGGTGATACGATAATCCCGTTCACCCTGCCCGAATTTAACGAGGTACCCCATCACCTGACGGGCGATCTGCTCCAGCCCAGGACGCAGCTCGTATTCCTCTTCGATCTCCGGTACGCGCCAGCCGAAGGGATCATCTTCAGTAAACAGGGTCCGATCGACATCGCCATAGAGATTACATCCCACACGCGGAGCAGGCATGAACTCTGAATAAGCGGGGATTGGATACTGGCCTTCACCCGAGAACCACGGATAACCCTTGACTAATTTCTGCCAGCCGATCGATTGCGATTTACTCATATGAATTTGCTCCTGCGTGGTCATGGTTTGTTTACTTCAACTATTTCACTATTTTCGTCGCGCTGATTGAACTATACAGGACTCCAGGTTTCACGGGCGCGCCTTGCGACTGAAATGGATGCTTTTAGATACTGAATGCCCATGTCATTTATTAGAACACTTTATAGAATTCCTTACTTATTTGTCCCTCGGGAACCGAAGCGGATGACCAGCATATTCTTCATCGCACACTCCGGATAAAAAGAGCCTGACAGAACTTTCATGATCTGTCAGGCTCCCGCTCTTCTAAGCCCGGTTCAAATCCCAGATGATACGCAGCCCGTCCAGCGTCAGCCAGGGGGCGATGATCCCGATGACCGGCGTTTCCTTCGCCACCACTTCCGCCAGCCCGCCGGTGGCGATGACCTTCATATCCTCGCCCAATTCCACCCGGAAGCGCGTCACCATCCCTTCGACCATCGAGACATAGCCGAACAAGAGTCCCGATTGCATGGCGTGGGTGGTATTGCGCCCGATGACATTCGGCGGGCGCTGCAGGTCGATGCGCGGCAGCTTGGCAGCGCGCGCAAAAAGCGCCTCGGCTGCCAGGTTGATGCCAGCGGTGATCGCTCCGCCCAGGTAATCGCCTTCGCGCGTGATGGCGTTGAACGTGGTGGCGGTGCCGAAGTCCACCACGCAGGCCGGGCCGCCGTACAGCTTCATCACTGCCGCCGCATCGCAGACGCGGTCCGCGCCGACGGTCTTCGGGTCCTCGTAGCGGATGCGCATGCCCGTCTTGACGCCCGCGTCCACCACCAGCGGTTCCTGCTTGAGATACTCGCGGCAGGCCTGGACCACGCGCCCCGTCAGCGGAGGCACGACCGAGGCCAGCGCGATGCCCGTCAGGTCGTTGCGCTCGTGCCCGACATTCGCCAGCAGCCCCTGGAATTGCAGGCCGTATTCGTCGGGCATGCGGTCATGGTCGGTCGCCAGGCGCCAGTGGTTCACGAGGGCATCCCCCTCATACAGGCCGATGGTCAGGTTGGTGTTACCTACGTCGATAGTGAGCAGCATAGCTTTATTTTACCGCCTCTACGATCTCTGCGATCAAATCAAACCGATTGAATTGCGGCATGATGTAAACTCCCTGCGCCCAAGGTTTGATACTCTGGATGAGTTCGACAGCCAGTTCCACCCCCACGCGGGATGCGCCATCTCCGGCTTCTTCCATCCGCTTGAGGGTTTCATCGGGGATCGAAATCCCCGGCACCTCGTGGTGCAGGAAATTGGCATGCTTCAGGCTGACGAGGGGCAGAACGCCGACCAGCACGGGCTTGTCCAATTTTCCGTGGACGGACGCATACTGGTCGAGAAAGGACTCGCCTTTTCAGGTTCATAGATCGGCTGGGTCAGGAAGAAGTCCGCGCCGGCCTTGATCTTGCGGTGCAGGTTCTTGATCTCCTGCTCGGGCTCGGGCGGGCACAGGTTGAGCGCGGCGCCGACAAAGAAACTGGTCGGCTGCCCGATGGACGTACCGGAATGGTCCACGCCCATGTTGAATCCCTGCTTGATCAGCTTGATCAACCCCGAGGGGACGAGGTCGTAGTTATCCATCGCTTCGGGGTAATCGCCGATCGAGGTCGGGTCGCCCATCACGACGAAGACGTTGCGAATGCCGAGGGCGTGTGCGGCGAGCAGGTCACCCTGCACGCGCAGCAGGTTGCGCCCGCGGGTCGGGAAGTGCAGCGTGGTCTCAACCTTGACCTGCGCTGGACCACGTCGCACACCGCCCAGGCGGACATGCGCATGCGCGCCATGGGGCTGTCGGCCACGTTGATCACGTCCGCACCGGCTTCGGCCAGAAGAGACGCACCGGCCAGCAGTTTGTGCGTGGAGAGTCCGCGCGGCGGATCCATCTCGACAGAGATGGCGAACTTTCCAGCTGCCAGTTTTTGCGCGAACTCGGTTGGCGATTCGGCAGCCGCTTCCACTTCCTCGTCTGCGGGGAGCATGGTGATATGAGATAAATTGATCGGCGGAGACTCATCCAGCGCCTTGCGCATGGCGGCGATATGCTGGGGCGTCGTGCCGCAGCATCCGCCCACTACACTGGCACCGGCATCACGGAACGAGAGGGCGTAATCACCGAAATAATCGGGGTCCGCCGGGTACATGATGCGCCCGCCAACCTGTTCCGGCCAGCCGGCGTTGGGCATGACAGAGAACAGTCCGTTCGGCACCGCCTGGCGCATGGCCTTGAGCAGGCGCAGTAACTGGGCCGGCCCGCCCGAGCAGTTGACGCCGATCACGTCCGCGCCGGCTTCGTGGAGCGCCTTAGCCACCTTAGCCGGATCGTCACCCAGCACGGTGCGGTCGTCGCGCGTATAGGTCATCGAGGCGATCACGGGCAGATGTGCGAATTGTTTCGCAGCCTGGATGGCTTCGCGAATCTCGTACAGGTCGGTGATTGTTTCGATGATCAGCAGGTCCACGCCCGCCTCGACCAGCACCGCGATCTGTTCCGCGAAGGCCGCGCGTGCTTCCTCCGGCTGGACGCGCCCGAATGGCGCGATGCGCACCCCGAGCGGTCCGATATCTCCGGCGATGAGCACCTCCTTGGAGGACGCCTGCACAACGCGCCGGGCAAGCTCCACGCCGCCGCGGTTGATCTCGATGAGCCTGCTCTCCAGGCCGTGCTTTCCAAGCTTGAAGCGGTTCGCGCCGAATGTGTTGGTCTGGATGATGTCCGCGCCGGCCTCGATGTATTCGCGATGGATGTCTGCCACCGCGGCAGGGTTGGTCAGGTTGAGTTCGTCGAAACATTTTTCGAAGCTCACTCCGCGGGCATGCAGCATGGTCCCCATCGCGCCATCGGAGAGGAGAGACATAGGCAATGCTAATAATGTGAGGAAATTTTCCATTTATTTGAATATTTTAATTTTATTAGTATCACATGAAATTAAAATCCATAAAAACAAACATTAAAACAGTCATAAAAAACTGTAAGGAGAATACCAATTAAATCCCCCTAACAGGATCCTTCAATAGCATCTGCACTTCCTTTCCCGCTATAACCGAAATAACGGGGAGTAAAAACATCCACATCCTGCCAACTTCACCTTTCGTTTGTCCCAGAAGATTTATGACCAGATAGGTCAGGAAAAAAGCAATTGTAAATATATTAAATCGCGTGACCTGATTGCGAAGCAAAGTATATATTGATCTGCCAGTCGATGCGAAAAAGAGTATCAACATTGGAAATCCACTCCAAACCATGAATTCAGAATTGTTGAGAAGCGCATATCGGGCTAGATTTTCCAAAGATGTCTCAAAGTGTTTAATCTCCCTGTGGTTTTGAAAGGCCTGATGATATCGAAAGATTGGATCGTATTGCAGAAAACCCGTAGTAAGTATCCAGGCTAATCCTATCCCAAACACAATTCCCAGTAATGAATAAAAGTTTCTCCAATTAATTCTCTTTTTCCGCCGTATTTCATAAAACAAATCGATAAAGAACCAGACCAATGTTAATCCGATCAGTGGCAACAAAGAAAAGCTTACAAATATCGATAAGTAAAATATGACCCCGGCAATGAAGCCTAGAATAAAGGATTTTCTTAATATGCCACAACCCCAAAAAAAGAATCGCTATAATAAACAGAAGTGGATAGAGAAACTGATCAGACAAGAGCATCATCAACAGAATGTTAGGGGCAGCCACATAAAGCAATGGACCAAGGTGCAAGGTGGAGTTTTTGTCAAGTAGGTTCTCTAAAAAAGCGATGGGGATCAAGATCAAGGAAAAAACAACCGGAATAACAATAACAAAAATCCCTGAGAGATTTTTCAGGCAGTTACTAGAACCAACAGTAAGTTGAGGATCTACAAAAGTGACCAAATCACGTATTGCTTTGTAAAAAACAAATAGACCCGGTGGTTTTGTACCCAGCCAAAAGGATGATCCAAATATGTTTTCATAATCATTAATTGAAGTTAATACATCAACATCCGCCTCACAGGCAATACGGGCGACATCACTATGCTTGGTCTGGTAATACTTTAATCGTATCGATTCAAGCCCTTGTCCTTCTGCAAAGCCGAAACTAACCATAAGTAAAAAAAACAAAACAACGCTAATGGCCGAATTCCAAATACCGCGCTTTGGATTTCTTGCGATTATTCGAATGCTTAGAAGCCCTATAGCCCATGCCAATACCAGGAAAACATATGTGCTATGTATTGGTCTTAGGTGGTAAGGCCAAAACCAACCAAACTGGAATATCCATTGGGCACGGGAAATCAGCGTTATACACTGAAAGCTGCAAAAAGACATCATCAGGAATAGCAATGAAAAAGGAACAATTAAGCTCCGCGTTAGCTGGAGTTCATCCCAGTACACAATGACACAAAATAAAGATACTTCAAAAATGAACACCACTACCCATATAAGCAAGTAAAACCCACGGTTTACAATAACAGCAATAATGTAAGGTGGGTCAAGAATGGATTTTGTTCGAACGAGCCCAATTATATAAATAAGCATAATTGCTAGATAAACTAAAGTGAATAATAAAGACAAAAGCCTTTTGGGGTTATTGGATACCCGAATTTTAAAAGCCGCAATAATCTTCTTCATCCAAATTGGTTGAAGAAAGGAGCGTAATGTCAGAAAAATAAATACGCAAAGCACCAAAGACAAAAAGGTAATTATCGTAATTTTTGGTAATGAGTAGTGCCAAACAACAGCCCTATGATCCATTGACAGGTCATTCAACACAATAATGAGTAGAAAAGATAATTGAATGGACTGAAGAAATAGAAAGATTCTGGTAAAAAGTAAATTTCTTTTCATGGGAATAGTATCAGCGTCTCTGAAATATTTCTTTACCAGAAGTCGATTCAAAAATTACCGAAACCCACTTCAAGAAATGATTATAGTGCGTTTCCATCCCACAATAGTTGTTGTCTACCTAATATACTCATTTTGGCGCCAATCCGGATGGTTAGTAAGAAATACTATCAACGCAACAATCAGATTATTTTTACCAAAAGGTGGTAATTGAGGGTAATTCCAATGAACTCGCCGAGTGCAATCAATCCTTGCTATGAAGCATTGGCTTTGGATTTGATTTAGAAATCGACGATTGATAATTCACCCTTCTTTAAAGAGACTATCGACTATCATTTCATCAGTTGTTCGACGCGCGATTCGCCGACACTATAATACTTCGCCTGCGGGTGATGGACGATGATTGCCGCGGTGGACTGCTCGGGGATGCGTTGATACACAGGACTGAGCGACATCCCGAGTTCCTTCTCTGCCGGAAGCAGGTCGAACACCTTGCGGTGATCCTCCAACTCAGGATTGGCATGATAGCTCTACGAGTAGCGTTTGCCCTGCCATCAAGGGAGTCCCAGTTCGCGCTAAACGTGTTGGTCTGGATGATGTTCGCGCCCGCCTCGATATATTCGCGATGGATATCTCCCACCGCGTCAGGGTTGGTCAGGGTGAGTTCGTCAAAACACTTTTCAAAGCTCCCTCCGCGCGCGTGCAGCATGGTTCCCATCGCGCCGTCGGAGAGGAGGGTGGTGATTTTCAGCAACTCACGAAATTGGTTTTTTCATGACCTTTCTACCTCAGCAACTACTCAAAGCGACTCTCAACTGAAAGGTAGTGATAACCGATATGATCTATGGGCATCCTTCTCCAGATTGAGGAGGAGCTTTGACCACGGCCAACACTGCACCATCGCGTTCAATCACCTTCGCTGCACTAACACCTGTGCATCCTGCTTGATCCTCAATTTTTCGTCCACTTAATATTACATAATCGTACCGCTCTCCAGAGTTAATAACCAAATCAGGGCGGGCATAGCTTCGAAAGAGATCGGCTTTGCCCGACACAAAAACTTTCGCCCCCGATGGAGCAACTTGATTGACGTATCCAGCTGCTTCTAACAAGGAAGTATTCCAATAATCCAAATCATACTTATGAAATGCCCCACGCACTCCGCCTATGAAACTATTATAGTAAATGTATTGATAGGGATGTAGATGGATATCCATATAAATTGCCGGCAGGGCAAACAATAAAACAATGGCAACCCGATAAATAACCCTATGCACTTTCCTAAACAAAGCGTCCAGAGTCAGGCCAGCTAGCAGGAAAATCGGAGGAAGAACAAACAGAAATTGCCGAAAGTTGTTGTAGACAATGCTTCCTTTTACGATTACACCAAAAACCGGGAGAATAAACCAAAATATAAACAGCCCGAGGGGTTCCATTTGCTTTTGTTTTATCGCACGCCAGACCGATATGGCAAAGCCAATAGCAAAGAGAATCAATACAATTTCTGTTAATTGGATTGTCATCAGATAAGGCAGGTAATATTTCGGGATTTCATATCCTGAGAGAATCTTTCCCTGGAAAAGGACAAAGCCATCCCATGGATAATCTGACATTGTGACCAGGCTCTCGATAAAACGACGAATGGCATTTCCCCAAAGGTAGGGCCATGTCAGATAGATTGTCAATCCCGCGACCAGCAAATAAGGAGGAATAAACAGGATGCTTTTCCTCCAACTTTTATGAATTCCGTATAGTACAACCATTACCCCCGCAAGAGGACCTAAAACCCGAATCGAGGTTACGACGCCCAACGTCAGTGCCGCCACAAGAACATACGGATTCAACGTTATTCTTTTGATATAAGGGGCTACAAAAATTCTAACCGCTTTCTCGTACGTGAAAGGAAAAAGACGGCCAAACATCAAAATTCCCATTAAGACAAAAAATATTATGTAAACAACATTAACGTATGAAAAAATGACTTCTGCCTTATGAATGTAATTGCCCACTTCTAATTGGCTAGCATTAGTAGCCACTTCGGTGAACCAAATCCCCACTAAAGTATTTTTGTCCGCCTGATAGAAATAGGTCACCATAGCTGCAACAAATATCTGTGAAAGACCTGTGACTATAAACAGAACGGGCAATGTGGAAGCAACAAGGAAAGCTATCACGCCTTTTGGGGGGTTTAGAACTGAGCTACTCCATTCATTCTTGAAAGTTGAGACAAAAGTCTCAAAGGTCTCCTTATCACCAATTGATATATGCATCACCGAATCAACCATATAAAAACCTGACAAGACACTTGCGAGAAAAAAGACCATAAATGGTATGTCTTTTTGGTTAATAAAGGCGTGCCCCCACAATAGTGGCTGTGTCGAGAATAACAAAGTTGCGCCAAATGCCGCCCAGTTGCCCGTCCAGCGACGCACAAGAAAATACAGAGAGATGACCCCTATCTGGAACACCAGGAAGGAGGCAAAATGCCACCCATTAATTTCTGACCAAAAAGGAATCAGCGCTGTAATAAATCTCGAGAAGAGACCCGCAAATATGAAATAAGCGGGACCTTTTAAATCCAGGCTGCCTTCGATGAATTCGGTTGCTGGTAATCCGTGGAAGAGGCGAACATAATTTTCTAATGTGTGGTAAGCATAACGATAATTTTTTGGTTCATCCCAACTTTGACCATAATCCCGGACGATAATCAAGCCAATCACAAGGTTGGTAATAAATAATATTATAAGCGGCCAGTGCTGTCCAAAAAACCTCCGGGCTGATTTCACTATTTTCCTCGTTTTCCTAACGCCAAAGCTATCGTTTATTTCATCAACTGCTCGACGCGGCTCTCGCCGACGCTGTAATATTTCGCCTGCGGGTGATGGACGATGATCGCCGCGGTGGACTGCTCGGGAATGAGCTGGTAGGCGGGACTGAAGCTGCATGCCGAGTTCCTTCTCTGCCGGCAGCAGGTCGAACACCTTGCGGTGATCCTCCAGCTCGGGGATGGCAGGGTAGCCCCACGAGTAGCGTTTGCCCTGCCCCTCGGGGAGGCCCAGTTCGCGGCGGATGTGATGGTGCAGGTACTCGGCGGTGGCTTCGGCGGTCTGGACGGCAAGCCCGTGGGTGAAGTAGCCCTCGGAGTAATTGCCATCCGCCTGGAATTTGTCGAAGCGCTCGGTGGCCTCGTGCCCGACAGTGACGACCTGAAAGGCGACCACATCCATTTGCCCGGACTCGACCGGGGCGAAGTAATCGGATAGTGCCAGATGCTCGTCGTAGGGCTGGCGGGGAAAGTGAAACCGGGCAAGTTCCGACTTGCCATCAGCAGGCGTAAACGATGAGGTCATCGCCATCCGCCTGGCAGGGGAAGTAGCCATATACCGCCTGCGGTTTGAGCCACCCTGCCTTCAGGGCTTCTTTTTTCATTTTCTCCAGCCGCTTGCCAAATTCCTTCTGCAGTTTTTCCCATTCGGCGCCATGTGCGTTCTTGGCGCCCCACGAAAGGCGGTAGAGCTCGTTGATGTTGAGGTTCTGGAAGACCATCTCGAGCGGCATCGAGCGGACCACCTTCCAGCCAAAGGTCACGCCGGTGGGCAGCGAGACGGGCTGGGGGATGATGGCACTGCGCTGCCCAGGGATTGGGGCTTCGCGTTCGGGCTTGGTGCGTCCCATCTCCATGTCCGCTTCCTTGCGGATTTGTTCCATCAAAGCCGGTTTGCGCTCAGGGTCGATAAGCTGATCCATCGTCTCAAGACCCTCGAAGGCATCCTTGCAGTAGAACACGCCGGGGTCGTAGGGATTGCCATCTTCGGTGAACAGGATGCGGCGGCCGAAGCGGCGGTTGATGGCGGCGCCGCCCACCAGCACGGGGAATTTCAATCCGCGGCGCTGGAGTTCATTGATGATGAGCGGCATCTGCTTGGAGGTGCTGACCAGCAGGGCCGAAAGCCCGATGGCGGTGGCATTGACTTCGACGGCTTTGCTGATGATCGTCTCGGCAGGAATCTGCTTGCCGAGGTCGATGACGGTGTAGCCGTTGTTGGCGAGGATGGTCTTGACCAAGTTCTTGCCGATGTCATGCACGTCGCCATAGACCGTGGCGATGACGACCGTGCCCTTGGTGACCCCTTCCACCTTCTCAAGGTAGGTTTCGAGGTGGGCGACGGACTTCTTCATCACCTCGGCGGATTGCAGCACGAAGGGCAGGATCAGCTCGCCCGCGCCGAACTTGTCGCCGACTTCCTTCATGGCCGGGAGCAGTGTGCTGTTGAGGGTATGCACGGCGACCAAGTGTTGCGTGGAGCGCGTCGCGGGGGAGGAGCGTCGCGGTTGATGATCTCGTCAATATCTGCTTCCACCCCATCCTTGTGGCGGTGGACGATGCGCCAGTGCAGGCGTTGCTCGGGGGTCATGCCCTCGGTGGGATCCACAGCGCTGGCTTCGGCAGATTGAGGCGTGACCGTTTTCGTAATGCTCGATGTAGCGCTGGAGCGCATCGGGGCGGCGGTTGAAGATCAGGTCCTCGGCGAGTTCGCTTTTCGTCAGCGGGGATGTCGGCATAGGCGGTGACGTGGGCGGGGTTGATGATCGCCATATCCAGCCCGGCCTGCACGCAGTGATGGAGCATGACCGAGTTCAGCACGGGGCGGGCGTGCGGGGCAAAGCCGAAGGACAGGTTGCTCACACCGAGCGAGGTCAGCACACCGGGCAGGTTCTGCTTGATCAGCCGGATGCCTTCGATGGTCTCGATGGCGGAGTTCGGCAAACTCGGGATCGCCGGTGGCGAGGGTGAAGGTCAGGGCGTCGAAGACCAGCGCGTCGGGACGCAGGCCGTGGTCGTTGACGGCGATGTCGTAGATGCGTTTGGCGACCTCCAGTTTGCGGTCGCGCGGTCTTGGCCATGCCGTTCTCGTCGATGGTCAGGACGATGACGGCGGCATTGTGAGTCTTTGGCCAGCGCGAAAATCTTGTCGGCCTTGGCGCGGCCGGATTCGAGATGAGTCGAGTTGATGAGGCAGCGCCCGGGAGCGGTCTTGAGCGCGATCTCGAGCACATCCAGTTCGGTGGTGTCGATGACCAGCGGGACGTCCACGCCCATCTCCAGTTTCTTGACCACCTTGCGCATCAGTTCGGCTTCGTCGGGGCGTTCGGTGACCGCGCAGGAGATGTCGAGGGCGTGCGCGCCGTACTCCACCTGTTCGCGGGCGATCTCCAGGATGGAGTCGTAATCCTCCTCGAGCAGCAGGCGCTTGAACTTCTTGCTGCCCTGGGCGTTGCAGCGCTCGCCGAGCAGGGTCGGCGGCGGGTCCTGCCGCATGGAGATGGCTGACATGGCGGAGGACAGGCGCGGGGTCGGCTGGGCTGGGCGTTCGGGGTGCGGATGCTGATTCAATTTATCCACCAGCAGTTTCAGGTGAGCGGGGGTCGTCCCGCAGCAGCCGCCCACCACCGAGATGTGATTCTTCTCCACAAATTCAAAGAGCGCATCGGCGAAGGGTTCCGGCTCGAGCGGATAGACCGCCTGCCCATCCACGTTGAGCGGCAGGCCGGCGTTGGGGATGCAGGAGACCGGCAGCGTCGCCTGCTCGCCGAGGATGCGGATGGGCTCGCGCATATGCTCGGGGCCGGTGGAGCAGTTCAGGCCGATGACGTCGATGCCCATGCCTTCGAGGATGGTCAGGGCGGCTTCGATGTCCGTGCCGAGCAGCATGCGCCCGGTGGTGTCGAGCGTGACCTGGGCCTGGATCGGGAGATAAACGCCGGTCTCGTCGAAGGCCTTGTGGATGCCGGTGATGGCGGCTTTGACTTCCAGGATGTCCTGCGAGGTCTCGATCAGCAGCAGGTCCACGCCGCCGCGGATCAGACCCACGGCCTGCTCACGGAAGGTTTCAGCGAGGTCATCGAAGGTGACATTGGACAGTTCGGGGTCATTGGCAGAAGGAAGTTTGCCGGTTGGACCGATGGAGCCGGCCACGAAACGGGGATGATCGGTTACGGTGGAATACTCATCCGCCAGCCGCCGCGCGAGCTGTGCCGCGGTCTCGTTGATCTCGATGACCCGGTCCTGCAGTCCGTATTCTGCCATCGTGATGCGGTTGGAGCGGAAGGTGTCCGTCTCGAGCACATCCACGCCGACCTCGAGGAACGAGCGGTGGACTTTTTCCACGGCCTCGGGGTACGAGATGACGAGGTAGTCGTTGCAGCCGTTGTATTGCTCGCCGCCGAAATGCTCGGCAGTGAGATTCTGGTTTTGCAGGCTGGTGCCCATCGCGCCGTCGAAGACGAGCACTTTCTTTTCGAGGGCGTCGAGGTAGCGGCGGTTGGTGTAAATTCGAGATGTCATTAAGTTCTCCTAATTTAATGCACGGCAAAACGATAATAAATATGATTATTTCCAAAATTGCCACCGCCTCTTTCTGGAGGAAGAGACTTAGACCAAAGATCTTACGTCAGTTAGCGTTTTTTTACCTTTGCTTTGAAGTGATCCAACGACTTGATTTCTTCAGCTCTCCACATTGTCAAACCTTCTGCCGGGTTTCGAGCGAAATCAATAAAATTACCTCATAGAAGTTCAAAGGCACGCCAACCCGTCGTTATACAAATATCCTAATAACACTATTGCATCCATCGTTGCCTCTGACATGTAAAGTAATCGCTTCCATCAAGTCATTTCCGCCGATATTAAGATTCAATGGAAAATGTCCCCTAAGTCATCCCAATTGGACAGCAAATCAATTTCTGGCTCAATATTAGATAACGTCGAAAGAATATCTGAAGCCATACCCAGGCTCGAGTTTGAAATCCATGAGGCAAATCCATTTGGGAGACTTAATATTTTTGGCGCATTCATCAGAGATAACATCCCAACTCATATACAGTAACTCCTTACAAGCGATTTCCATCAGCAATGTTTAAACATCAAGCTTTGCGCATCATACAACAATGTCTTAGCCCATTTACTCACATTCGCCAACCAAAATCCTTTGGTAAAACTTCCAGACCGGCCTCGGTCATTCTGCCTTGCGCGATCAACCTGCGGACGCGCTTGAGGTTGGCCGGAGACCAGATGCTTCCCTTGTGGCGCGGCGAGAAACGTACCGCGAATCTTCCCGGCTCCAGCGGCTTGAGCCGGCTCTGGATCCAGCCAAAGCACAGCGCTTCCTCCACCGCCTGGGCGATGGTCAGTGTTTGTTTCCCTGATGACTTCTTGTAAAAGATCAACCATATCTCGATTTTCGTCCGGTGGTTCTTCTGCAGCCACTTGCGGAGTTCTTCAGGCGAATTCAAAGTAAGGGATTCGCGAACGTCCATTTTGGTTCATTCCCACGGATTCACAATCTCCGCATTTGTGTCCTCGAAATCACTGACATTGCGGGTGACCAGAGTCATTTTCCTTTCCAATACTGTTGCAGCGATGAGCGAGTCGATCGCAGGCATGGTTTTACCCGCAAATTCCAACCGGGCAGTGATTCGGCCCCATTCAGCCATAATGTCAATGTCCAGGGGAACTACATTTCCTTCAAATCGAACGAGCAAATCGTCATTGAGCCATGCCTGCAGTTCTGATCTACGCTTGGAAGAAGGAAGTTTTTCAATACCCTTAACGATTTCGCCGATGGTAATAACGCTCAAATAGACATCCTCGGCGTCCAGCGAGTCCACAAACTCGACAACCTTTGGGTTTGGCTTTTTGGAAACCAGTTCCGAAATGACACAGGTATCGAGCAAGGCTTTCATAAATCAAAACCCTTGCGAGGAAGGCTTTTGTCGCGAGATAGCTCAACATCGGCCAGCGGGGAAGCTTTGAAGAACTCAGAGAGCTTACCCTGAGACTTCCGCAGACGTTCATATTCGGCATATGAGACCACGACAACAGCCTTTTCCCCGTGGCGAGTGATCAATTGCGGACCGTGTTTTTGAGCCCGGGCGATGACTTCGCTCAGCTTGTTTTTTGCATCCTGGATTTGCCAAGTATCATTCATGATCCACTCCTACTTCAAATCTAGCTAGACTGTCTAGATTATATCATGGAAAGACTCGTTGCATAACAAAATCGCCTCTCAATGAGAGGCGACTGCGATAACGCGGGTCAGCTCTCATCTCCCAGACTTTCGTCTGCCGGACTTGGCACCGTAATTAGTCGCCTGGTTTTTTAGTCGTCAGTCGGATAGTCGTGGACTAGTCAGACTAAGTGACCAATGACCAGCAGGCTAACATCGGTTGCCGAGGCTTCGCAGGGCCGGTCCCTCCGCCTCTCTGGATGAGCATGGTAAAGTGATGGTTTTTATATCATAGTGGAGTGAGCTTGTCAATTTATGTTGAATTTCAAATTTTTTTTATGCTAAACTGGGTTGCATTAAGTTTTTTCTTAATAGGATAGCCTATCATGGATAGAGTCGAATCGCTGAATTCCTTCGAACAGATCAAACAGCTCGCCGACCCGCGCCGCATGACCATCCTGCGCAGGCTGATGAACTCGCCCGCCACCCTCACCCAGCTTGGAAAGGAACTCGGTAAACATCCGGCCTGGATCCAGCACCATGTCAAGGTGCTGCTCTCCGCCGGTCTGGTTGAAATCGCTGAAGTGCGGGTCACGACCGGCATCACGGAAAAGTTCTACCGTGCCAAAGCAGGGGCATTCCTCCTGCATGACCTGATCCTGCCCGAGAGCGGCAAGCCGGCCGTCATCTTTTCAGGCAGCCACGACCTCGCCATCGAATCCCTGTCCGACCGCCTCGCCTCCCACCTGCACATCCTCACCTTGCCCGTTGGAAGTCTCGATGGACTGGTCAATCTCCGTCAGGGGTTGTGCCATCTCGCCGGCGCTCACCTGCTCGACGAAACCGGCGACTACAATACGCCTTACGTTCACCACCTGTTTCCCGATCGGCCGGTGAAGATGGTCACGCTCGCCTACCGAACTCAGGGGCTTTTACTCGCCCAGGGAAATCCCAAGGGCATTCATTCAATAACGGATCTGGCGCGGACGGATGTCAAGTTTGTCAACCGGAATCCCGGCTCCGGGACGCGTCTGTGGCTCGACCGGGAGATCCGGCGGCTCGGACTTACCCCGAACCTGATTCGCGGTTACGGGGATTCCGTCCGCACCCACAGCGAATCAGCGCTCGCCATCCAGACAGGCGCAGCAGACGCCGCGCTGGGGATCCAGGCTGCCGCGCACCAGTACGAACTCGATTTTGTCCCGCTCTTTGAGGAACGCTATGACCTGGTCATCCCTGACGAACAGATAAAACTCGTTCGCCCCTTGTTGGACACTCTCCAGACTGCCGCCTTTCGCAAGCAGCTTTCTGCATTAACAGGATACAACACCGCCCACAGCGGTGAACAAATTCAACTCTAGGAGAAAAAACATGAAACTCAGTGCCCGCAATATTTTAAAAGGTGTAGTGGTTAATGTCGTCAAGGGAGCCATCAATTCGGAAGTCATCATCGAACTCCCCGGCGGCGCCCAGATCGTCTCGGTCATCACCAACAGTTCGGTGGAAAACCTGGGGCTTAAAAAAGGCAAGGAAGCTTACGCTGTCATCAAAGCCTCCAACGTGATGATCGCTGTTGATTAATTCACCAAAGAATTCCATATCACAAATATCAAAGGAGTAGAAAATGAAACGCATCATCGCAGCTCTGTTCGTCCTTACCATTCTGTTTTCTGCTTGCGCACCGGCCGCCACGCCTGAACCGACCTCTGTTCCGCCGACGGCAGCCCCGACCCAAGTGCCACCCACCGAGGTTCCTACCAACGTGCCTGAACCCACGGTACCAGCCAACCCCAATCTGATTCTCGCCACCACCACATCCACCCAGGATTCCGGCCTGCTCGATGTACTCGTCCCGCTCTTCCAGGACCAGACCGGCTTCACCGTGCAGACGGTGGCCGTCGGCTCCGGCGCGGCTATGCAGATGGGCACAGACTGCAACGCTGATGTGCTTCTGGTCCATTCACCTTCTGCCGAAAAGACCTTTATGGACGAAGGCTCCGGCAAGGAGCGCGAGCTGGTCATGCACAATGACTTCATCATCGTCGGCCCGGAATCCGACCCGGCCGGCATCAAGGGGATGAGCGCAGCAGATGCGTTCAAGGCCATTGCGGCAGCGGAGGCTCCCTTTGTCGCGCGCGCAGATAAATCCGGAACGAGCACCAAGGAACTGGGCATCTGGAAAGCTGCCGAACTGGACCCCGCCACAGCTAAACCAGCATGGTATATAGAAACCGGTCAGGGCATGGGAGCTTCATTAACCATTGCATCCGAAAAAGGCGCCTACACCCTGACTGACCGCGCCACCTACCTCGCAAACAAGGATAATCTGCAGCTGGACATCCTGGCGGAAGGTGAAAAAGCGCTGCTCAACATTTACCATGTCATCACCGTCAACCCCGAGAAGTGCACCAAAAACAACTACGACGGTGCCGTGGCGTTCAAGGATTTCATGATATCCCCCGATACCCAAGCCGCCATCGGGCAGTTCGGTCTGGAAAAATTCGGTCAGCCACTGTTCACCCCGGATGCCGGTAAGGACGAAGCCACGCTTCCGTAATCGGATCGTTTTCACGCCATCTCATGGGTGCGGCACGCACATTGTAGCGCTGTGTCGCGCCCTTCCTTGTCAAGAGATATAATTAGCCGCCATGGGTCATATCAACAAGCAATTCACTTTCGTTTTACTGGTAATCACACTCGCGCTGGTCTCATGCGGTACACCTTCGCCTCGCGCCGACGAGTTGCTGCTGGTTTCCACCACCACGACCCAGGATACCGGCCTGCTGGATGCGCTGCTGCCGGCCTTTACCAAACAGACGGGGTACGCCGTCCAGCTGGTCGCAGTCGGTTCAGGACAGGCACTCAAGATTGGCGAACAAGGCAATGCAGATGTGATCCTGCTTCATTCACCCGCCGCGGAAAAGGAATTCGTCGCGAACGGATTCGGCATCGACCGCCGTCTGGTTATGCACAACGACTTCGTGATCGTGGGATCTCCCTCCGACCCGGCGGGGATTCGAGGAATGGATCCGGTTGAAGCCTTCACCAAAATCTATAACTCAGGTGCGACCTTTGTCTCCCGCGGCGATGAATCCGGGACTCACGTCAAGGAAAATAATCTGTGGCAAAATGCCGGGCTGGACCCTGCCGGGCAGGATTGGCATCTTGAAACCGGGCAGGGACAGGGCGCGACGCTGCTGGTCGCTTCCGAAAAAGACGCCTACGCGCTGGTCGATCGCGGGACTTACCTGGCCTATCAGCAAAACCTGGAGTTGGACATTCTCGTGGAGGGCGACCCCTTCCTGTTGAATATTTACCACGTGATCACGGTCAACCCTGAGAAATGGCCTGAAACAAACCTCGAGGCGGCAAACGCCTTTGCGGATTTCATCACCTCGCCTGAAGGTCAGAATATCATCGGCGAATTCGGCGTGATGGACTATGGGCAACCGCTATTCATTCCCGATGCGGGAAAGACAGACGCCGAATTGGGAGTTCCGTAGAACCGATGTTTCTCACCTATGAAGTCCTGCAGATCACCCTGCTCTCTCTGGCCGTTTCCGGTATCTCTACGCTGATCAGCCTGCTGATCGGCCTGCCTCTCGGCACCTGGCTGGCGCTGGGAAAATTCCGCGGGCGGTCCTTTGCAATGAGTATCGTCAACACCGGCATGGCCTTGCCGCCGGTCGTGGTGGGACTGGTCGTGGCGATGACCCTCTGGCGCTCGGGTCCGCTGGGCGATTTGAATCTCATCTACACCCCGGCAGCCATTATCATCGCACAGACCGTCATCGCCGCCCCCGTCATGGCGGGGCTGACCACCGCCTCGCTGCAGCAACTGGACCCGAGGCTGCAATTCCAGCTCTACGGCCTCGGCGCCTCGCGGATGCAGATGATCTGGGCGCTGTGGCGCGAGGCGCGCCTCCCATTAATAGCGGCGTTGATGGCAGCCTTCGGCAGCGTCATCTCCGAGGTGGGCGCCTCCATGATGGTGGGCGGAAACATCCGCGGGCAAACCCGGGTGCTGACCACCGCCATCGTCCTCGAGACCAGCAAGGGCGAGTTTGGAACAGCCGTTTCGTTGGGTGCGCTGCTGCTCCTGATCACCTTCCTGATCAACTTCGCCATGACCTGGATCCAGCAGCGCGGAGCCAGGCGATGAAGCCGCTGCTCGAAATCCGGGACCTGTTGGTGTGCCGCGAAACCCGGCCGGTGGTGGAGGTCGATCACCTCGCTGTCGACCAGGGAAATGTGCTGGCGGTGGTCGGGCCCAACGGCGCCGGGAAGACCAGCCTGCTGCTGGCAGTGGCTCATTTGATCAAGCCTGAACGGGGATATATCCTGTTCAACGGCGAGGAGATTCCCGCCAAAAAGGAATTGCAGTACCGCCGCCGCATCGCCCTGGTTCTGCAGGAGCCGCTGCTGGTCAGCCAGACCGTTCATCAAAATGCCGCGCTCGGCCTGCACTTCCGCGGTTTTCCCAAAGAGGAGATTGCCCGCCGCGTGGACCACTGGCTGGAGCGGCTGGGGATCGCCCACCTGCGCGACCGGCGTGCGGACAAGCTCTCCGGCGGCGAGGCGCAGCGTGTCAGCCTGGCGCGGGCTTTCGTGCTGCAGCCCGAGCTTCTGCTGCTGGACGAACCCTTCAGCGCGCTGGACAACCCCACCCGGCGCGGACTGCTGGACGAGCTGCGCAGCATCCTGGCAGAGACCGCCACCACCACGCTGATGATCACTCACAACCTGCAGGAGGCCACGCAGGTCAGCCATCATCTGGCCGTCATCATCGGGGGAAAACTGCGGCAGACCGGCACGCCGGAAGATTTGCTGAACTCGCCCGTCAGCGATGAAGTAGCCGCCTTCCTCCGCACCCAGTCCCGGGATTAAACGATTTATCCTGCGCCATGGCGCAGGATAAATCAAAGCCAACTCAGAGGGAGGAGGGAGATGGCGTTTTACATCGGTTCGTGATCAGGATTTGTGCCGCACCAGGCGCAGGTGGGCTTGTCGAACATGTTGCATTCCTTCGCATTGGAGCAGCGGCGCGCGCTGACTCGCGGCGGGTCGGGCAGGTAATCGGAGGGGTAGATCATCTCCGTCTCGAAGGCCACTTCATGCCCAACATGGTCGCAGTAACGAATCTTGGTGATTTCCCATTTCTTTTCCGCCACGGCACACCTCCAATTTACATTCTCAGTTTACATTCCGGTTGAAGAAACTGCCAGTGACAGGCGTCACCACCGGCGCTGATAAAGGGCATTTATCGGATGACATATATCCTATTTGTCGAGTAACCGCTTACTTCGATGCGAGACGGTAGATCGTCCCGCCGCGATAATCGGCCAGGTAGACATTCCCTGCCTCGTCCACGCCAAAGGTGGAGATGCCCAGCCCGGTCTCGAAAAGAAGTTGCGATTGCCAGCTCCCGCCCTGGGTCAGCAGTCCCCAGACATACCCCGTGCAGAAATCGCCGTAGAGATAGATTCCGTTCCAGGCCGGGAGCGCCGCGCCGCGCGACACCACGCCACCCGTCACGGAACACCCCTGCGTGTGATTGTATTCGGCGATGGGAAAGGCAAACGAAGCCGCTGAATTACCCTGGTACGGATGATTCCCCTCGAAAACATTCCAGCCGAAGTTGAGTCCGCCCAGACCGGCGGGAGCGATGTCGATCTCCTCCCATTCGTTCTGGCCTACGTCCCCGATGTAGAGGTCGCCGGTGACAGGATCAAATGAAAAACGCCAGGGGTTGCGCAAACCCGAAGCCCAGATCTCCTGATAGACCTCGCCGCTGCCGGCAAACGGATTGTTGGGCGGGATGGAATACGGGATGTCGTGGTCCACGTCGAGACGCAGAACTTTACCGAGCAGGGAGTTGAGGGACTGGCCGTTGCCGAGCGGATCCCCGCCTGAGCCGCCGTCTCCCAAACCGAGGTAGAGATAGCCGTCCGGCCCAAAAGCGACCGCGCCGCCGTTGTGGTTGGCATATGGCTGAGGGATGCCGAGCATTCTGAGTTCGCTGGAGGGGTCGGCAAGGTTCGGGTCGGGACTGACACTGAACCGCGAGATGACCGTGTCGCCGTTGTTGTCGGTGTAATTCACATAGAAAAATCCGTTGGATTTGTAATCCGGGTGGAACGCCAGACCGAGCAATCCCTGCTCGGAGCCGTTGCTGCGGATGCGGCCGGTGATATCAAGGAACGGCTCCTGGTAAAGCAGACCGTCGATCACAATGCGGATCCGGCCGGGGCGCTCGACGATGAACAGCCGGCCTGAGTCGTCGCCGGCGTTCTGAATATCCACCGGAAGATAAAGCCCGCTGACAAAGGACGTCCAGCCATAAGCATTAGGATCGGGGAAGGAGGCCGCAGGCAGCGGAAGCGGTGTGGACGTCTCGACCGGTGCCGGTGTGCCAGCCGGCGGGGGCAGGACCGATTCGGGGGTGGGAGTTGCTTCGGGAGCGAGTGCAGGCGTGAACGTGGGCGGAGGCGGTTCAGTCGGCGAGGCACAGCCTGCCAGGAGAACGGCACTCAGAATAAATACCAGTAAAAATCGCATGGTTTAGTCTCAGTCTTATTTGTCAGTGACGTCTTTAACGTCGGTAACGTCGGTGACTTCGCCGTCCACCACATCGACATTTTGCGACGGGTTGTCCACAATGTCGTTGTTGCTGGTAAGCTGGCCCATGTGCTCGCGGACGACGTCCGGCGGGCACAGCTCGATGAACATGGATGCACCGAACCAGATGATCGCCACGTCGTCCACCGCGCCCACCAGGGGAATCACCCCTCCGGGGATCAAATCAATCGGCAGGATGAGGTAGGCCAGAGTCCCGACCGGTATGAGCTTGAGCCAAAATTTTACGCGCCGGTCGGCCATCAGCCGCCCGATCAGTTTGACGCGCACCATCAGGTCCGAGAACATGCCGCCCTGGGAAGGGATAAGGCTTTTATTGCTTTTTTTATCCATGGGAATCTCCTGCATCAATTATACGCCGATGGTGAGCGACGTACCATGATTATCGGTTTCGCCGCGGGCTGAAAGATACCGGTAAATGGCGGACATGCGTCCGGTCGCATGGGTCACGAAGTCATCCATTTCCTTTTTTGAGAGGTAGATAAACGGCCGCGCACACATCGACTGAATCTCGTCATCGTCCCGCTGGTAATACTGCTTTATGTACGCAATCCGCTGGCGAATAGCCTCGGCCGGCATGAAATCGTAGTCGGCGCCGTTGTAGTCGGCGTGGAGGAAAACGCGTGAGAAAAAGTTTCCCGGATGGTCGCGCAGGTAGACAAAATCGAGGCCGTACCAATCCTTCTTGACCTCCCAGATGAAATCCTTGTCCGCGGCGAATTCAGCGTCATGGCGCTCCTGGGTCGGCCGGCCGACGTGGATACTCCACAGGTTGTCGGTGATCAGGTGGAAGAAATACCCCAGCAGGAAGGAGACCTCGTGCGGAGCGGAGGAGAGGGCGAGCGGCTTCAGGTAGCGGCGATAAAGGTCGAGGTCCCGGCAGCTGCGGTGGACGTCGGCCGAATCTTGAAAATGACTGACAGCTGGAGGCGGGGAGAAGTTCTCCCACTTTTCATCGGGGATGCCCGAATCAGGCGCGACATTCCCCACGGCAAACTGCGATTCGTCGAGGGCGGGAATCTCTCTCAGCAGGTTTTCTGCGATGCGCAGGTGAACGATCCAGGAGGCCATGGCATCATTATAAGACCTCCATCCCTGCGGAATACTGACGAATGGCAGGCGAAATGACAACAATCTGCGGTTGACCCTGCCGTGAAAGCGGATTACAACCAATCCGTCCCATGAGCGCAAGATCAGTCGTTGAAACGTACATTGCCCGGGTGCGGGCGTTTCACCCCAACGCCAGGCTGTACCTCGTCAGCGCCCTGCTGACCGGGGCCGCGCTGGGCGTGTACCGGCTGCTGTTCAATTTCTATGTGCTCAGCCTCGGCTACGACGAGCGCCTGCTGGGGCAATTGATCACCATCACCAGCATGACCGCGCTGCTGACCGCCCTGCCGATGGGTTACCTCTCGGACATGATCGGGCGAAAAAAGTCGCTGATACTCGGCGGCGCATCGGTCAGCGTGGCGATCATGACCATGGTGCTGCTGCCGTCCGTGCCCATGTTCTACGCCATGAACATGCTGATGGGCGCCGGGCAGAGCCTTGCAGCAGTGACCATGTCCCCGTTCCTGATGGAAAACAGCGGAGAAAAGGAACGTACTTACCTCTTCAGCCTGTCGGTCGGCTTACAGACGGCAGCCGGCTCGGTGGGCAACTGGGTGGGCGGATACCTGCCGACCTGGGTGGGGTTAACCCGCGACGTGTCCCCGACCAGCAGCACAGCCTATGCCGGCGCGCTGGCCATCATCGCGCTTGGCTCCGTCATTGCATTGATTCCGCTTTTCTGGATCAGAAGCCTCAACCTGAAGCGCTCACAGCGCGCCCTCTTCACGCCGTTCCAATATGCCGCCAAGCATCCCGTCGAGTTGAGCAAGCTGATCCTGCCGATGCTGATCATCTCTCTCGGCGCGGGGTTGATCATGCCCTTCATGAACGTCTTCTTCCGCAATGTGCACCTCGCGCCGGACCCGGTCATCGGCACGCTCTTCGCCTGGGGGTCGCTGGCGATGGGCATCGGCATCATTCTCGCGCCGCCGCTGGCGGACCGGCTGGGCAAGATCCAGCTGGTGGTCATCACCCAGGGGTTGTCCATCCCCTTCCTCGCCATTCTGGGATTCAGTCCATACTTCTGGCTGAGCGCCACGGCGTATTACATCCGCCTGACGTTGATGAACATGGGCGGACCGGTCTATCAGGCATTCGTGATGGAGCATGTGGAAGCGGAATCCCGGGCCACCGTGGCGAGCCTGGTGAGTATGGCCAACAATTTTGGCTGGGCGTTCAGCCCCACGATCAGCGGGTGGCTGCAGGTCAAGTACGGATTTAACCCTGTCTTCATGACGACGATCACGTTGTACAGTATCGCTGTTTTTCTTTACTGGTATTTTTTCTGGCCGCGTAAAAAAGACACCGCAGACCGTGTAACTTTTTGAAGTTGATCGCATCCAATGTAAGGCATCCTATACATTCAGGAGATAGATAAGATATGGAAATGATCATCGACTTCCCTGGCGGCTCGCGCGTCGACGCCCACTTCGGTCCGTTCACCGTGGCCACCGACCAGCCCCCGACAGCTTCCGCCCCCACACCCTTTGCCGTTTTCCTGTCGTCCATTGGCACCTGCGCGGGCATCTATGTGCTCGGCTTCTGCCGCCAGCGCGGACTGGCAACCGAGGGCATCAAGATCGTCCAGCGCATCCACAGCAATCCCATGAACGGCATGGTCGAGAAGATCGACCTGGAGATCCAGGTGCCGCCGGAATTCCCGCAGAAATACTACGAGTCGCTGGTCCGCTCCGCGGAGTTGTGCGCGGTGAAGAAGCACCTCGAGAACCCGCCGAAGTTTGAAGTAACGACAAAAGTGGCGTAAATGATTTTACCCTCCTGAACATCGGGAGGGTAAAATATTCCCCATGCCCTATCTCATCGACGGACACAACCTGATTCCCCGCGCGGGTCTGCGCCTCGACTCACTCGATGACGAGCTGGAGTTGATCCGCCTCCTGCAGGAGTTCTGCCGCCTCAACCGGGTGCAGGCGGAGGTCTATTTTGACAACGCACAGGCCGGACAACCCTCGAAGAAAAAACACGGCATGGTGACCGCGCACTTCGTCCGAAAGCCGGATATCGCCGATGACGCAATCTATCAGCACATAAGGAAACTAGGCACCTCCGCCAAAAACTGGACCGTCGTCTCGTCAGACCGGCGCGTGCAAGCCGAAGCGCGCTCCGCCAAAGCCAAAGTTTTTTCCTCGGACGAATTCGCCCGGCAGGTGAGGCTGACCCTGCAAAATAAACCGCCTTCAGCAGGAGAAAGCGCCATGAGCGAGCAGGAGCTCAAAGAGTGGCTGGATTTGTTTGGCAAGCGTAGGTGAATTCTCATTTATTTTTAATCTTTTTCAGACTAATAAGGTGTATATTGTCAGCAACGACACCTGAGTTCCCTTTATTGGTAAAACAGGTGCCAACCACCAAAATGAGGATGCATGTCCCCCCCATGCCAACTCTTAGGTGGTGTCCCTCCCCCTCAAGATCATCCGGCATGCACAACATGCCGGATGATCGCTTTAATCCCCCGGGCATCTGAATACTAAGAAGGGGTAAAATAAATTCGTGACCACGCTTGCCGCATTCGTTCCCTTCACCCAATCACGTTTATCCCGGGCACCCCGAGGAACCGAACCGGCTGTCGCAGGTGGATACCCACCGCGCTGGCGTGGAGTGGATCACGCCGAAGCCCGCCCTGCCCAAGGAGATCGCCCTGGTGCACACAAAGGAGTTGGTCGAGGGCATCCGTCAGGTGTGCGAGCGCGAGCCGGGGATCATCGACTACGCCCCGACCTACGTCACCTCGACCAGCTACGACGACAGCCTGCTGGCCGCCGGCGCGACCCTCGACCTGACGCGCAAGGTGATGGACGGGGATGCTGCGAACGGCTTTGCCATCGTCCGCCCACCGGGGCACCATGCTGAACCTAAGCGCTCGATGGGATTCTGCATCTTCAACAACATCGCTGTCGCCGCACAGGATGCGCTCGAGCGCGGGGCGGAGCGCGTGCTCATCGTGGACTACGACGCCCACCACGGCAACGGCACGCAGGCTTACGCGTGGAAGAATGAACAGGTCGCATATCTTTCCACTCACCAGGAAAACATTTACCCGGGCAGCGGGGCGATTCAGGAAGCAACTCATGCCCGGGGGCGCATCGTCAATGTACCCCTGCCCTCGCGCAGCGGGGACGCCACCTTCGCACTGATCACCGACAGGCTGATCGTCCCTTTCGTGCAAAAATTCCAGCCCTCGCTGATCCTCGTCTCGGCGGGGTTCGATTCGCATTGGGACGATCCGCTCACCTCGCTGGGGCTGACCACGGCAGGCTTCCATGCCATCTCGAAGGCGCTGGTGGAACTGGCGGGCGAATGGTGTAAAGGTAGGATTGCTTTCGTGCTCGAGGGCGGATACAATCCTGTCAATATCGCGCACGGCGTGGAGGCGGTCTTCGCCGCCCTGACGAACTCAGAGCCCGGGGACGACCCGCGCCGCTCGCCCCACCGCGAACCGGAATTTGAATCACGCGTGGAGGCGGTTCGCAAGTTCCACGATTTTTAGCGCTTTTTATCGGGAGGAGTCATGGCAACAAAATCAAAGGGTTTCATCAAAATGGAATGGACCTGTCCCAACTGCAACACGCGCAACCCGGGGCCGGTCAAGACCTGCCAGAGCTGCGGTGCGCCCCAGCCTACCGATGTCAAGTTCGAGATGGGCGCGGACCAGAACTTCGTCAAGGATGAGAAGGAAGTCGAGCAGGCGAAAAAAGGCGCGGACATCCACTGCGGATTCTGCGGCACGCGCAACCCGGCGGACGCCAAGACCTGCTCGCAGTGCGGCGGCGACCTGAAGGAGGGCATGAAGCGCCAGGCAGGTCAACTGGTCGACCGCAGCGCCGCCAAGGCGGAGCCGTTCGTCTGCCCGAACTGCGGATTCATAGAATCCCGTCTCGACCGGCAACTGCGCCCAATGCGGCGCGCCGCTCGGGTCGAAGATACCGCCTCCTGCCGCGCCTCCCAAAAAATTGTCGCGCAACGCCATCATTGGCATCGTTGCCGCAGTGGTCGCCGTTCTGGTCCTGTGCTGCGGGGCTATTGCGCTATTTACGCTGCCCTCGAAAAGCGTCAATGCCACCGTGGACGCGGTCCACTGGCAGGCCGTAGCCAACGTGGAGGAGATCGAAGCCGTGCGCCACAACGACGAGACCGGCAGCGTGCCATCCGGTGCTTATGATGTCAGCTGCCAGGACGAGAGCAGGGAAGTCTGCGAAGAAAAGACCATCGACACGGGAACCGGTTATGCCGAGGTCGTGGAGGAATGCCACACGGAAACGACCACCTACTGTTCCTACACCGTGGATGAGTGGACGGTGATCCAGAGTTACACAACGGAGGGGAATAACCTGTTCCCGGTATGGGAAAATCCTTCCATTGCATCCGACCAGCGCCGGGGCGAGGATACCGCGACCTACACCGTTTATTTTGTCAGCGTTCCGAGGACAATTACACCTATAACCCCGGTACGCTGGAGGAATACAAACAATACGACATCGGCAGCGAGTGGAGTCTCCGCCTGAACGCGCTGGGCGGGATCGTGGGCATCGAGCCGGCGGAATAGCTTTTAGATTGGATGATAATAAAATCTGCGATGGTGAAAAACCCATCGCAGATTTTTGTTTTTCAGGGGATGAGCGCTTTTAGGATTGGCTCATTCCATTTCTTGGCATCCCTGTCATACACCCCAAAGCCAGCGCAAAATTCCCAGTAGGCCCAGGCGAAGCCACGGCGTTCAGCCTCCCGTGCGATGAAATCCGTCCAGCGGGCGCGGGAATCCATGTCCGCTTTGGAATAAGCGCCGAACTCGCCCATCAATACCGGAACATGATGGTCTTCAGCCCAGGCAGCGACCTCGTCAAAGTGGCGGGTGACTTCGGCTTTTTCAGCTGCGGTCGCGTCCCATGTTTTGCCTGCCCAGTCTTCGCTGCCACTCACCCACTCCGCGTTCTGGTGTGTGAACTGGAACGGATTATAGTAATGGAAGGTGGCGATGATATGGGCGTCGTCTTCAGGCAGCTGGAGATATTGCAGTTGGTCATACGCATTCCAGCTCGCCCCGCCGATGACGAGATTCCGCTCGGGATTGGACTTGCGGATGACCTGCACCGCATCCGCAGCGATGGAATTCCACAGCAAGGCATCCAGCGTGCCGTTCGGTTCGTTCATCGGCTCGAATAACAGGGCAGGCGGATAATCTTCATAATGCTCGGCGATCTGCTTCCACAGTGCAAGGAATCGCTCGCGGTGAGCGGATGGAGTCGTCGCCATCTCCTCGTAGTGATGGACGTTGAGCACCACCTGCAGGTCGCGGGCGAGCGCCCAGCCCACCACCTCGTCCACGCGCGCGAAGAACTGCGGATCGATCGTGTACGGCGCGGACTCAGCGGCGTGGGTGCTCCAGCGCACAGGGATGCGCACTGAATCAAACCCCGCATCCTTGATCAAGTCGAAGTATTCCTCCTGAACGACCACGCCCCAATCGCCTTCGTTCGGAGCTTCGAGCGCGTTGCCCAGATTCACACCGCGCCCGAGGGCTTGAGCCGCGGCAAAGGCGTCGGGAAATTCCGGTTGAGGCGTAGGGGTTGAGGGCGGCATGGGAGTCTCCGTGGGTTGTACAGGAGGTAAGGAAACAGCAGTTGTTGTGGGTGTTGGCAAAGCGCAGGAGGATAGCAGCAGGAAAAGAAGAAGGCACAATAATATAAATCGCATGAGCGGATTATAAGATAAAAGTGTGGGGAGGATTGCTCCTCCCCACCTGAAATTATTGGTTTATCGGTTCTTCAACCCTAAGGTTGAGTGTACCCACACACGTACTGAAACCAGGCGTCCGTGTTGTCCCTCGAGAATGGTATGATCTCTTGGCGTACGAGGTCTACCGATGCGCCACCACCCCAGACAGCTCTGGCTGTTATGCTTTCGAAACGCGCCTGGGCTTCTTCATAGGTTATCGGATCATCCACAAGCCAGCCAACGAGGAAACGCATTGGCTGGTCCGGGTTGATCTCACCCACAGGTTCGCAAACCAAACCCTCTTGAGTACCAGAACCTCGCAGTTCCTCGTACCCACGCAACAGTACGTATCCATCGTTGACTTCAGCCTCGCTGGAAATGACAAGCTCGCCTTCCTGCCCCGACCATAAACCGGGTTCTGGAACATCCCACTCGAACTCAAAGTGATATGGGTAGGTTCCATCCGTAAAGGTTCCGGCAGGCAGATCGTGGGTGTAAGCGGCAACCCATAAATTAATAACCCGATCCGGTCGCAACTCGCTGGCATCGCCATCTTCATCAAAGATCTGGGCAGCAACCCACCAGTAATCACTTGGTACAGGTTGTCCAAAATCAGCAAACCATACACCAGTTCCATCGGTAGCAACATCCATAGACCAGCTATCATTTTCCCAGCCAATTCCCACCCAAACATTTCTCCCATATGGTTCAGGTGCAGTACCTGAAAGTTGACCATTGGTGAGGTCAAACACGTCAAAGGTGAACCTTTCAATTATGAGGTCCTTCGTAGTGTTTCCATCAGAGACGACAAGATAGTTGCCAGGTTCCAGGTTCCAACGACCTTCAGCGTTGATCCACACAAAACCATTCACATCTGTAGTAATCTCTTCGTCAGACCAAACCAGGTTTCCACCTTGGTCCTCATAAATGGAGAGATCCAACTTTGCTCCAGGGATGAAGTCCGTCAGGTAAAACCAGTCTTCGGTGATTGAGGCAACGATGCGCGGATCAGGTACTAGCAAATCCACTGATGTTGTATTTCCATTTTCGTCTTGGACTTCAGCCTGGATACCCATACCGACATCCAAATCGATACCTAACGCTCCGAAGTCCGCAAACCAGCTGCCATTCTCCGCGGTTACTTCCAAATTGGAGCCGTCCAAAGTGGAACCATCTGAAAACCAGACCCAGGTATGGATGACTGCACCAATATTGGCAATGCCCGTCACGGTATCGGCATCTTTATCAATCATCGTGATAGCCAGATTCCGAACGGTGTGTTTACGGGTAATGGTTCCATCCGTGAATGTGACTTTGTCTCCAGCGCTAACAGCACAGCCATCCGGGAACCCTCCATTGAAGAAGCTTCCCCAGGATTCCCTTGTAAGCGTACATAGTGGCTTGCCCTTGACTGTTATCGTTACAGTTGCCCCATCGGGCCAATCCATGCCATCAAACCACTGTGCATCCGGGTAGATCGTAAAGCGTGGCTGGGGAATGTACCAGTCCACTGCAGTTGAGTTGCCCGCTTCATCCCGGACCTCTGCGCGACCACCCTCTCTAGGCATCAGGTCATAGATCCCGGTGAAATCAACATTCCACTTGCCTTGTGGGTTCGCGATTACTACCTGCTGTTGCCCAGTAGCGTGCGGCCACACGTAAATCTCTGCTCCCGCAACAGCAGTGCCTTTGACTATGTCCTCCTCTTGATCAGCTTTCGTGACCGCTAGGTTCTGTACGGTGTGCGTTCTGGCTATCGTGCCATCTGTCAAAGTGACCTCATCGCCTATCTTCAAATTGTAAGTATCAGCGAAGTCGAAACGCACATAGGTGCGCGGATCCCCCCAAGTAGTCACTTCTGAGGTTCCCTCTCGGGTCGAATCCTTCGGGCGCATTATCAATGGTGAGAGTAATAGTTTTCCCCGCTGGCCATTCCCAGCCCTCGACAGCATCGTTCTCAGGGAAAGCGATGAGCCACGGTTTCGGCGCGCACCAGTCCACTGCCGTGGAAAGTCCCAACTCATCGCGGATTTCAGAGCGGCCGCAGTCGTTGGGCTTGATGTCAAATATGTCAGTGAAATCAACCTGCCAGTTCCCCGAGTTTCCTGCTGTAACTTGAATTTGTTGACCCGTCTCATGCGGCCAGACATTTACCACCACGCCTGAATTGGCTGTACCAGATATGGTGTCCTCTTCTGCATTCACTTCAGTAACACCCAGATTCTTTACAATATGAGTGAGCGTGGTATCGCCATCCGTGAAAGGTGACCACGTCTCCTGTTCCAATGTCGCAACCTTCACCAAAGCCGCCGTTGAAGAAATTATCCCGGGGATACAGGTCGATAACTGCACTCCGGCTTGCCTCGTACCGTGATGGTTACCGTATTGCCTGCACGGCCAGTTATTCCCATCGAACCACTCCCATTCGGGGAAGACAACGAAACTCGGAGTGTTCTGGCCGAACATCGTCTTGTCGCCGTCATCATCGACCTGCTGTGAATCGACCCAGGTGTTACTAATGATGTTGAAAGCATCGGCCTTGTCTGGCTTCGAGAAATCTGCAGATCAGAAGACCAAATCTACTCATCGCCATCTAGCATGATCGGTTGGTGCAGCCCTGTTGGGTCCGCATGCCCATAGATCGATTGCTAGTTAGGTGATCCTTCACCTTCAACCGTATCCAGGTCGATATCGATGTCGGTAAAGCTCAGATTGGTAACTGTGGTTTCCTTGGTTATCACCCCGTTGCTGACGCTCACAAAGTCGCCAGGTCGGATATTTACGCTATCACCCAGATTGAACACTACATAGGTCGTATTGGGATCCCAAGGAGCTGTACCATCGACCATCTTGGGTTGTTCACTTTGACCATTGACCGTCACAGTCAGTTCATCCCCTATAGTCCATTCATATGCTTCGATCTGGTCGGTATTTGCACGAACGTCAAAGCGGGGGTTGGGCACTCGCCAGCTATTGACTGTAAAGTCCCATCCGAATCCCCCATCGTAAGTGTTTCCGTCCATACCGGGGTAGATATCTTCGACTGGTGCTCCGTTTAAGTCTTCTTCTTTATAATCTATCGACCAATTGCCTGATGAGTCGGTCTTTACATTTCTCCAAGCGGCTGGAGTACCAATGCCTAACCAATTCTCGTGTTGGTTAGTTCCTGTGATGATATCGTTGACAGTATTAAACGATATAGTCCCTTTTGGAGCAACGACGAGAGAACGAACATCATGCCCGCTGGCAATAGTAATCTGATCGCCTGCATCGAGGTCGAAATCACTAAGCGGGAAAATGACATCTCCATGTGTCTCGCCTTCACCTAACTGGGATTGACGGGTGTCTGTATAAAATAATCCATCTGCTGGGTCGTTGATTGTTAGTGTATACATTCGGTACTTTGTGACATTCTGGAGTTCGATGTAATCTGCTTCTGGGGTGGCGAAAATATTCCCATTATTGATGCGATAAACAGTAACGTCACCGTCTTCATCCCAGGTTGTGACATCTCCCCCTGTCCAAGGGAGGAATGGACCTGAAGATGTAACGTAGCTGGCCTGCCACGATCCGGTTGTGTCATCCGCCCAAACATCTTGATAACCATTGTCAATCCAGACGTTCACACCCACTTTCACACCGGGATCGGCATACCCGTGGACCGTTTTGTTGATGGGATCATACAAATCAACATAAAGATCCATAATCGTGAGGGTCTCGGTGGTTGACCCATCCGTGATAGAAATATTCTGGCCTGGTGCCAGGGTGAAATCCGAACCAAGGTCGAAGTTTGCATAGCCGCAAGAAATATCCCACGAGCAGGAGACGGTCGTTGGGCTGGTAGGGAACGTCGTACCATTGATAGCAAGGGTAAGGGTTGTATTCAACGGCCAGCCGTATGTGTCAACGCGGTTCTCGCTCAGGAAAGCATTGATGGTTGGATTGAACTCGTCTTGAGCGCCAGCGCTGGATATTGTCGGTCCAAGCAGCGTCCCGAGAATAAAGATCAACCGCTATTGTGGTAGCGACTGTTCCATTCGAAACATCCACCCACCACCATGGACCAGCTTGAACAGTTCCAGAGTGGTGATAAATCTCAGTGCCACCAGCATTAGTAATTGTTTAATTCCATCTGCGCATCCATTGGCCACATATATCCATAGATTGTGTTGCCTCCGGTATCTGCAGAGATAAAAGCATCATCAGCTGATGCGCCTGCAATAGTTGTGTTTGGCCTAATCAAAACCCCCAAAATAAAAATGACCGCCACAGTAGTCCGGACTATTTTAGTGAAAAGCATTGTTTTCATATTCCCTCCGTGTTTCAGTTTGAATGAATTGTTGATCGAACAGACTGCCCTCAACAGGCAGGCATTGAGCAAGGGAGTGTTACGCTGGCTTCGTAGGGCACCTCCTCAGTCCTGGCTGCATTCTCATTGATCCGCAAAAAACAAAAAAATAACTGCCAAAAACCGCCAATCTTGGCCAGCCGTTTTTCTAAAGAAAAATCCCTGAATTCAATTATGACTAACAGTAAGGAAATTAAAAGAACCGACCGTTGGGCCGGTTCCGCTTTTGGCTCCTTGATAACCCCTTGCAGCGTCCATTTTAGGTTACCAGATCACAGCCTCCCAATTTTGTGGGAACGACGAAAACTGCGTTGAGTGCTATGAGGGGAAACTATTGATTTATCTCTTGTACAAACCTCCATTGTGAACCAAAGCATTAGCATAATAGCACGGAGAAATAGCTTTTTCAATAGGAAATGTAACAAAAGAGCAGCCCCTCAGTGGGGCTGCTTTGCTTGAATGTCGAAAATCTACGCGCAACCCGCTCGTAAATTACACCAAGCTGCCGATGGCCTTCTCCACTTCCGCCAGGATCTCGCCCGATTTCACCAGCGCCTTCATGGTGTTGTGATCGGGGTACAGCGGACGGTCCACCTCGAGATGGGCAACATGCTTGCGGACGGTCTCGCGCGCCGCCTGCGTCCCTTTACCGGGAGTGAACTCACGGAAGTCGAGCGCCTGCGCGGCAGCCATGAATTCGATGCCGAGGATGCCGAAGGCATTGTCCAGGATCTGCCCATTCTTGAGCGCCGTGTTCATACCCATCGAGACAAAGTCCTCCTGGTCGGCCGCCGCCGGGATGGACTGGATGCTGGCCGGCGCGGAGAGAATCCGCTGCTCGACGATCAGCATGTCCGCGGTGTATTGCGAGAGCATCAGCCCGGAGTAGAAGCCGGGGCTGTGCGCGAGGAAGTCGGGCAAACCTGCGCTCAACGCCGGGTTGGTCAGGCGGTTGAGGCGGCGCTCGGAGAGCACGCACACCATGGTGATGGCTGCGCCGGCCATGTCCATCGGCAGCGCGACCGGGCTGCCCTGGAAATTGGCGCCGGTCAACGTGAGCCGCGCTTCGGGGATGAAGATGGGGTTGTCGCCGACGCCGTTGAGCTCGATCTCCACCTGCGAGCGGGCGTAGGCGATGGCATCGCGCGCCGCGCCGATCACCTGCGGGGTGGACCGCATCGAGTAGGCATCCTGCACCTTGGTCTTCATCTTGCCGGTGGTCAGGTCGGAGCCTTCCAGCACCTTGCGGATGTTCTTGGCCGAGGCAACCGCGCCTTTGAATCCGCGCAGCTCATGCAGGCGCGTGTCGTAAGGTTTCATATTCGCCAGCAGCGCTTCGAGGCTCATCGCGGCGGCGATCTCCGCCTGTTTGATGAAGCGCTCCATATCGAAGATGTGGATGGCGCTCATGGCGGTCAGCAGGTTTGACCCGTTGATCGCCGCCAACCCGTCGCGCGCCTGTAATCCAGGGACAGGAATACCCGCTTTTTGCATCGCCTCTTTGCCGGGTAGGCGTTCGCCCTGATAGAACGCCTCGCCCTCGCCCATGAGCAGCAGCGCTGCCTGAGCCATCGGAGCCAGGTCACCGGACGCGCCGACGGAGCCTTTCTGGCATACGACCGGCGTCACGCCCTTGTTGAGCATCTCGACCATCGTCAGGGTGATCTCCGGCCGGCAGCCTGAGTTGCCATGCGCGTGGACGTTGATGCGTCCCGCCAGCGCCGCGCGGACGTGTTCGATGGGTGCCGGGTCGCCGATCCCAGCCGCATGGTTGTAGATGAGATATTTCTGGAATTCCTTTACCTGATCGTCGTCGAGCATCGTCTCGGAAAATTCGCCGATGCCGGTGTTTGTGCCGTACATGATCTCTTTCTTGGCGAGTTTGTCCTCCAGCATGGCGCGGCAGACTTTGATCCTCTCCAGCGCAGCCGGGTCGAGCGCCACTTTTTCGCCGTCACGGGCGATGGCAACCAGTTTTTCGACGGTCAGTTCAGAGCCATTCAGGGTAATGGTCATTGAAATCTCCTCGTAGGGATACGTAAAGTTATTGTACATCCAAAAGACCCGGCTTACTTCTGGAGGGTGTCAGGATTATTATGGAAAATCATCACCACTTGGCATGCTTCGGTAAATCTCACCGCAGAGAATGCATAGTTTTTTCTCTGCGCTCTTTGCGTCTTCGCGGTGATTCTTTCGCCTTCCAGCTTGTGCTATACTTTTGCAGAATTACCCGATAGGTCACATTATGTACTGGCTGCGCACCGGAAATCCGCTCGACTTCATCCCCTGGCTCATCGCCGCCCTGATGTGGTTCACGGGCGGTTGGCTGCTCGCCGCGCACACCTTCAACCTCGAGCAGAAGGAACGTCCGATGGTGGGGCTGGCTCTCGGCCTGGTCAGTTACACATTTTTTGCCAATTTACTCGGCCACTGGCTGCCTGCGGATTGGGCATTCATCTCTGCGGGAATTTGCACGCTGCTGCTGGGACTTGGCTTCGCGTGGAAGGGGAAACGTCCCCTGCTCGATTGGCGCGACCTGACATCCGCCTGGGCGCAGTTTCTCGCTTTCATCCTGATCACTGCCGCTTTTCTATTGATCAGCCGCGGCGTCGCGTTGTTCGACGAGCCCAAGAACCTGACCATCATCTCGCGCATGGCCGCCGGGGACATCCCCCCTCATTTCTACCTGAACGCGGACTTTTACTTCCGCTACCATTATGGCTTTCAACTGTTCGCGTCCACCCTCATGCGCCTCGGCGGGCTGACGCCGTGGAGCGCGTTCGACCTGGCCAAATCCATTGCTTTCGCGCTGACACTCCTGCTGACGAGTCTGCTGGCAAAGCGTATCTCGGGCAAAGAATGGGCAGGACCGCTCGCCGCGTTCATCATCGCCTTCGCATCTGGAACTCGTTATCTTCTCCTCCTCGTCCCGCAAATTAAACTGGCGCTGCTCGACCCGGTCATTCACCTGATCGGCTCCAGCGAGACCGGCGCGCCATTTTCGCAGGCGCTGCTTCAGGGCTGGCCGCTCGACGGCGGACCTCCCACCCCGATCATGATGGCGTACACCAACGGCATCTTCCCCTCGCTGACCATGCTCCACGCCGGCTCGAACATCCTCTCGTCCGCCATCATCATCCTGCTGCTGCTCGTCTTCCCGCGCATCTCCCACCGCCTGGCGTGGATTCCCCTCGGGCTTGCCCTGGCGCTCTGGGCGCTGGTCTGGGAATCCAGCTACGGGTTGTTCGCCATCGGCGGCGCAGCGGCGCTGGTCGCGTGGTCCATCATGCAGGTCCGCGCAAATAAAACATCGGGAAACAAGTTCACCGCATTCATCAAAACTCTCGTCCTGCACCCCGGCTTTCTCGCGCTGGCAGTTTCCGTTCCATTTGCCCTGCTGCAGGGCGGCACGCTGACCGAAACGCTGCGCGACCTTGTGTTCGGCACGGCCGGCATCGGCGTCGAGGGAGCCGTCGAGGCGGGCGGGTTCAGCCTGCGCTGGCCGCCGGCGGTTTTCTCCGCACATCTGGGTGCGCTTAACATTTTCTCGCCGGGTGAACTCTTCATTGCGATATGTGAATTAGGTGTCGTCATCCTGCTCACGCCGTGGATCACGGTCTGGGCGTGGCGAAAATTTAAATCCGGGGACTGGGCAACCGGCGCCATGGTCATCGGCGCCTGGGTGGGGCTGATCGCGCCGCTCTTCCTGAGCTACCAGGCCGAACGAGACATCTCCCGCCTGAGCGCCTTCTCCCTGTTCGTGTGGACAGTTTTCCTCGCTTTGATGGTCATGGATTCTTCCGGCGCAGTCAAGCCGGCGCTGCAAAAGGTGGGCGCGGTCGCGCTGGGGCTGATGGTCTTCGGCGGGATCGTCGTCACCGGCATGGTCATGACCGGCATCTCGCAGCCGCAACTGGGACTGGATATGAACAGCCAGGATTCCCGCATCCTCAGCGACACCTGGAATAACTTGGAGGACGATGGCGCGGTGATCGACCGCATCCCCTGGCGCGCGTCCATGATGACAGGCCTTCCCACGCGCTCCTCAGTGAGCGGCCTCGAAAGGCTGGAGTCGTGGGAATCGCTGATCGCCAATCCCGCCATCGAATCGCTGGCTGCCAGCGGTTTCCGCTACGTGTTCGTGGACGAGGTCTGGTGGAATGAGATGCCCGCCGCGTCGCGCGAGGAGCTTTCGCAGCCGTGCGTGGTCGTCGTCTCGGAACACGACAAACCCTCGCACAAGTCCATTCGCAGGCTGCTCGACATCCAGAATTGCATACAAGAGTGACCTTCACTGGAGAAAACACATGACTGAGAGCGAGTATTTGCCCAAAAAAGCGATGAGCATCCATGCGCACCCGGACGACCAGGAATTCACCGTCGCCGGGACGCTGGCTAAATGGTCAGCCGCCGGCTGCGAAGTGATCTCGGTGGTCATTACCAGCGGCGACGCGGGTTCCAACGATCCGTTACACGATGCAAGCTACAAACCGGCGCTCGCCCGTCTGCGTGAGGGGGAGCAGAATGCCGCGAACGAAATCATCGGCGTCAAGCAGACCATTTATATGCATTATCCCGACGGCGAACTGGAGCCGACTCTCTCCCTGCGCAAGGAGCTGACCAAACTCATCCGCACGCTCAAGCCCGATGTCGTCGTGACCGGCGACCCGCAGGCTGTCTTCTACGGAAATGGGTATATCAACCATCCCGACCACCGCGCGGCTGCCCAGGCAGCGACGTACGCGGTCTTTCCTTCGGCGGGGTCGCGGCTGCTGTTCGCCGAGTTATTGAAAGAGGGCTTCGAGCCGCACAACGTCAAACGGCTTTACCTGCACGGACCCGAAAAACCCGATACGTGGGTGGACATCACCGCGACGATCGATACAAAAATTGCCGCGTTGAAGAAACACGCCAGCCAGCTGGGAGACTGGGACCCTGAGAAAATGATCCGCGAATGGGCCGCCGAGGAGGGCAAGGAAAAGGGAATGAACTACGCCGAGTCTTATAAAGTAATGGTACTGGAGAATGAAGAAGATCACGGATAAAAGGAGAAATAATATGGGTAACATTGTCTCTATCCAAATCACACCAAAAGGTGAAGGAAAACTGGAGTCGGTGAATCAGGTCAACGCCGTTGCCGGGCAGGGATTGGAAGGCGACCGGTATTTCTTCAAAAAGGGGACCTACTCCAAGAAACATAAGCCCTCGCGCGAAGCGACTTTCATCGAAGCGGAAGCGCTCGAAGCTCTTGGGCGCGATTACAAACTGGAGTTGAGCGCGTTGGAAAGCCGCCGCAACATCACCACGCGCGGCGCGGCGCTCAACCATCTCGTCGGCAAGTCATTCCGTGTGGGCGGAGCGGTATTCAAAGGCCTGGAATTGTGCGAACCCTGCGGGCATCTGGAGCAGATGACGGGGCGTCAGGTGCGCGCGGGGCTGGTCCACCGCGGCGGCCTGCGGGCGGAAATCGTGGAGTCCGGGCTGGTCAGCGTGGGCGACCGCATCGATCCCATCGAATAATGATTTGTATCACTTGCACAATGGTGTGAGACGCTGTAAAATAAACACAGATCACTCGTGCGAAGAGGCACGAATCAAAACCCACCCCCAAACTTCTTAAGAGGAGAAGGAAAAAATGAAGAAAACATTTGCTGTGTTTGCCCTCCTGCTGATCGTGGCGATGGCGCTGCCGGCCTGTGCCCCTGCCGCCCCCGACTGCAAGAGCGAGGACGTTGTGTGCGTCGGCCTCGTGACGGATGTCGGCAAGATCGATGACAAATCCTTCAACCAGTCCGCCTGGGAAGGCGTGAAACAGGCTGAGAAGGAACTCGGCGCCAAGGTCCAGTACATCGAAACCACCGATGCCAAGGACTATGACAAGAACATCGCCACCTTCGCTGACGAAGGCTACGATGCCATCGTGACCGTTGGTTTCGCCCTGGGTGATGCCACCGCCGCTGCCGCCAAGAAGTACCCGGATGTCGATTTCGTCGGCGTGGACCAATTCCAGGCCTGGCAGTTCGATGACGATGCCACCAATGACATCGCCAATCTCACCGGCTTGGGCTTCCCCGAAGACCAGGCTGGTTTCCTGGTCGGCGCCCTGGCTGCCATGATGAGCAAGACCGGCAAGATCGGCGCCGTCTGCGGTACCGATGCTGTCCCGCCCGTTTGGCGCTTTGGTGAAGGCTACAAAGCCGGCGCTGCTTATATTGACCCGGCCGTGGAAGTCAACGTGGTGTATCACAACGATGTCGGCTTCGACAAGACCTTCGTTGATCCCGAATGGGGCGCGGCGACCGCCAACTCCATGATGGACAAGGGCGTCGATGTTATCTTCGGTTGCGGCGGCAAGACCGGTAACGGCGCCGTCACCGCGGCCGCCCAGGCTGGCAAGTATGCCATCGGCGTCGACAGCGACCAGTACTTCACGCTTCCGGAAGCTGCCCCCCGCATGCTCTCCAGCGCGATGAAGCTCATCACCCCAGGCGTTGCCGGGCTGCTCAAGATGGCCAAGGAAGGCACCTTCCCGAGCGGCAACTATACAGGCACTGCCGGCTATGCTCCTTATCCATGATCTGGACTAGCAAGTCTCCGGCTGAAATTAAGGCCAAGATGGAAGAGATCAACGCTGCACTGCTCGACGGCTCATTGACAGACCAACGTTCCACCCGCCAAGCCGTAAGCAATTAGAATTCCCGCAATTCGAAGGGGAAAGAGGTCACTCTCTTTCCCCTTTATTGTTATAATTAATAAAAATCTGTCTCAGGGAGCAACACGGGATGCAGGGTAGCGAGACAAAGGGAAAAGAACCGGGCCGCGTAAAAAAACTCTTTCGCTCGGCACTGGATGCGGCGCTGGTGCCGTTCCTCGCGATTTTTACCGCACTGGTCATCGGCGGCATTATTATCTGGCTGGCAGGGGGAAATCCGATTCCAGGCATATGTCGGTCTTTTTCAAGGGGCTTTTGGTTCCCCTAAAGCACTCAGCGAAACCGCCGTATGGGCAACCCCCTATATCTTTGCCGGGCTGGCTGTCGCTCTGGCTTTCAAGGGCGGCTTGTTCAACATCGGCGCGGAAGGCCAATTGGCGTTGGGCGCGGTGGCCGCCGCCTGGGTGGGCTATGCCCTTCCCGGCATGCTGGGAATCACCATTCCAGCCATCATTCACATTCCACTCGCGATCGGAATGGGCATCCTGTTCGGCGCGATCTGGGCAGCCATCCCGGGCGCATTGAAAGCCTACACCGGCGCGCATGAAGTCATCAACACCATCATGATGAACTACATTGCGCTGAACACGGTCAGCTTCCTCTTGAACGGACCCATGAAGGACAACAGCCCAACCAATGTCATCGCCCGCACACCGGAGATCGCCGTCACCGCGCGTATGCCCGCCATCTTCCCGGATCTGCGCGTGCATTGGGGATTTATCCTTGCGCTGATCGTCGCCTGGCTGGTGTGGTACCTGTTGTGGAAGACCACCCTGGGATTCGAGATCCGCACGGTGGGCTCCAACCCGGACGCCGCCAAATATGCCGGCATGAATGTCAAACGGCTGATCATCCTGACCATGGCTTTTTCGGGCGGGCTGGCCGGGCTTGCCGGGGCGATCGAAGTGGTCGGTCTGAACTACCGCCATGAGTTGGGTTTTTCGATCGGGTACGGCTTCGATGCCATCGCCATTGCCCTGCTCGGCAAATCCCATCCATTGGGGGTGGTGCTGGCTGCCATTCTGTTCGGCGGGATGCGCAACGGCGCCACCCGCATGCAGTTCCTGACGCAGATCCCCGTCGATATCATCTCCGTCATCCAGGCGCTTATTTTACTCTTCGTCGCCGCTGATGAAATCATCCGCTATATTTACCGCATCAAGGCAAAAGGAAGAACGCCTGGTGCTCACACGCGGCTGGGGCGGCTAGGAGGAACATGTGGCTAAACGATACGGTTTTATCGCCATTATCATTGCCATTCTCATCGGCTCGGTCGTGCTGGTGGGGTACCAGGAAGATCCGGCTATCGTCATCATCGCCAGCATGATCGCCACCACCATCGCCGTTGCCACGCCTCTCACACTGGGTGCGCTTTCGGGCGTATTTTGTGAAAGGTCCGGCGTGGTCAATATCGGCATCGAGGGCATGATGCTGGCGGGAGCCTTCTTCGGCTGGCTGGCCTCCATTTACATGAATTCCATCTTTGGTTTTTCCGCGACACCCAGCATCCTGGCGGGCGTTCTGGCTGCCATGTTGATCGGCGGATTGTTTGCCCTGCTGCTTGCAACGCTGTCCATCACCTTCAAAACGGATCAGATCATCGGCGGCACGGTCATCAACATCCTTGCCATTGGCGTCACGGGGTTTCTAAACCGCCAGCTGTTCTTTGAAAAGGGCAGCATTTTCGGCGGACAGGTGCCGCATGCCCCGGGCGTATTACCCCGTCTGCATATCCCCATCACCGAATTGTTCCAGCAATGGTGCGGTGCAAACACCGGCACCTGCTTCACCCTCGGCGAATCGCTCAACAAAATCGTGGACCAGAAGCCGATCGCCATCTCGGCCATCATCCTGGTCTTCGTCTCAAGCTATATTCTGTTCAACACCCGCTGGGGTCTGCGGACCCGTTCCGTGGGCGAACATCCCAAAGCCGCAGACACCGTCGGCATCAATGTGTATTTCATGCGCTACGCCAATGTCATCATCGGCGGTCTGTTCGCCGGGCTGGCGGGCGCCTACCTGACACTTGAATCGGTCCCCTCGTTCGAGCCGCTGATGACCAATGGGCGCGGATTCATCGCGCTGGCGGCCATGATCTTCGGCAACTGGATGCCGGTCGGCGCGTGGGCGGCCGCCCTTTTATTCGGTGCCGCGCAAGCCTTGCAGATCAATCTGCAATTCTTCCGCGAGCTTATCCCGCCGAACCTGGCGTTCCTGCAGCAATCCTATGTGGTCGGCCTGACCCCCTACATCCTGACCATGATCATCATGACCGGCGTGGTGGGCAAGACCACACCTCCCGCCGCTGACGGCCAGCCCTACGAGAAATAGAGGACAACATGACTGACACTCCGATTGTCCTCCAGGCAACAGGCATCACCAAACGCTTCCCGGGCGTGCTGGCCAATGACGATGTCAGCTTTCGAACTGCGCAGGGCGAAGTCCATGCCCTGCTGGGCGAAAACGGCGCCGGCAAAACCACGCTGATGAACATCCTGTACGGATTGTACAAACCCGATGCGGGTAAAGTGTTGGTTAATAACCAGCCCTTGGAACTCGACTCGACCAAGGATGCCATTTCGCATGGCATCGGCATGGTGCACCAGCATTTTATGCTCATCCCGGTCTTCTCGGTCACCGAAAACATCATGCTGGGCTCCGAAACCGACCACCGGGCACGCGGCTCAGGACCCGTCCCTCCACTGGACCGGCTGGAACGCAAAACGGTCGCGGCGATGGTTCGGGAACTCTCCCACAAATACGGCCTGGATGTCGAACCCGAAGCGATTGTGGGCGACTTGCCCGTCGGCGTGCAGCAGCGCGTGGAGATCGTCAAAGCACTTTACCGTAAAGCCAGTATCCTGATCCTGGACGAACCGACCGCCGTGCTGACCCCGCAGGAAGCGGAAGACCTGACCCGCATCATGCACGAGCTGACCAAGCAGGGCGTTTCGATCATCTTCATCACCCATAAACTCAAGGAAGTGCTGGCGATCGCCGACCGCATCACGGTCATGCGCGCCGGGAAGGTGGTCGGCACGACCACGCCGGCGGAGACCAGCGAACACCAGCTCGCGGCCATGATGGTCGGGCGCGAAGTCATCCTCACTGTTGAAAAAGGACCTGCAAAACCGCAGGAAGATATCCTCAAGGTGGAAAACCTCGTGGTACAGGACAAGCGCGGGCTTGAAACGGTACGCGGCGTATCGTTCTCCGTACGCGAGGGCGAGATTCTCGGCATTGCCGGCGTGCAGGGCAATGGGCAAACCGAACTGGCCGAAGCTCTCACCGGCCTGACACCTTCGCAAATCGGGGAAAATGCTCCTTTCGGGCAAGGACCTGACCAACCACACGCCGCGCGCGTTGACCGAGACAGGGCTGGCGCACATCCCGGAGGACCGTCAGCGCCACGGGCTGGTGATGGGCTACAGTGTCGTCGACAACATGGTCCTGTGCGATTATTACCATCGCGCCCTACAGCAAACGCGGAGTTATCCAGCCCCAGGTGCTGGAAGCCAACGCTGTCAAACTCATCAGCGAGTTTGATGTGCGGACGCCTTCGCCCTACAACCCGGCCGGGAAGCTTTCCGGCGGAAATCAGCAAAAGGTGATCGTGGCGCGCGAACTCAGCCGCCCGGTGAAACTGTTAATCGCCAACCAGCCGACCCGCGGACTGGATGTGGGTTCCATCGAATACATCCACAAAGAGATCGTCGCCATGCGCGACCGGGGCGTGGCGGTGCTGCTCATCTCCGCCGAGCTGGATGAGATCATGGCGCTCTCCGACCGCATCGCGGTCATGTACCGCGGCCAGATCGTCACGACCGTGCCGGCCGGCGAGGTCACGCGCGAGCAGCTTGGGTTGTGGATGGCAGGCGCGCATCCGGAGACGGTTTAAAATTACTTATGAATACTTCAGCCTCGGTTCCCGCCGGAACCGGGGCTTTTTTCTACGGGAACCTAATTCCGAATAAATGGCGTCAATTAGAGCATGAGAAGTCCGAAAGCTGATGTAGAATCGAGTTTGGAAGGAGAACGACTATGTTGAACAAAACCGTTGTCATTCTGCTTATTTCCCTGTCCGTCATGCTTTCCGGCTGCAACATGCCCCAGCAGGACACCCCCACGCCGAATGGGGCCAGCATGGCCTTCACCCAGGCAGCGCAGACTGTTGAGGGACGCCTGACTGAACTGGCTTCCTTCACCACCCCTGCGGCAACCATCATCCCGCCTACGCAAATCGTTTTGGCGACCAGTACGCCGGGGCTGGCGCCTTCAAGCACACCCAGCGCAACATCAGCCAAGCCAGTGACCGCGACCCCGCTGTGTGACGTGGGTGCGTTCGTGGCGGATGTCACCGTGCCGGATGGCACCCGGTACAACCCGAACACGGCATTTACCAAGACCTGGCGGCTGAAGAACGCCGGAACCTGCACATGGACCACATCCTATGCGGCGGTGTTTGACAGCGGCGCGCAGATGAGCGCCCCCTCTGCGGTGAACCTGACCCAGAGTGTGCCTCCCGGCGGGACAGTGGATATTTCCATCCCCATGACTTCTCCTGCCACGAACGGCACCTATCGCGGCGACTGGAAGCTGCGCAACGCATCGGGCGTCATCTTCGGGCTGGGCAGCACGGCCTCCAAGACCTATTATGTCACCATCGACGTTGGCAACACCAACCCGGCGACCTTTTACAACTTTACCGATAACTACTGCTCAGCGCAATGGTCGAGCGGAGCAGGCGTACTTCCCTGCCCCGGCACGACCAGCGACGTAAACGGCTTCGTTGTAAAACTCAGCGACCCCAAGCTGGAAACCGGAGCAGTCGAGAACGAAGCCGCGCTGGAAACCCATCCCCAGTTCGTGGACAACGGCTACATTGCCGGGCGCTTCCCGACCATTGCTGTCAAATCGGGCGATCGCTTCAAGGCGGTCATCGGCTGCCTGTATAATGGATCGGCCTGCAACGTCCAGTTCCTGCTGAATTATGTCGCCGACGGAGGCTCCGAGCAGACGCTGGCATCCTGGAGCCAGTCCTATGACGGCGACATCACAAAAGTGGACGTGGACCTCTCCACGCTGGCCGGTAAATCGGTGATTTTCATCCTGCGCGTCAATGCGAACGGTCCATCCAACCAGGATTGGGCTTTCTGGCTCCAGCCTCGGCTCGTGCGCTGACCACCCGGAATAACAGTCTCAGGGAGTTGATCGCACAACTCCCTGCTTTTTTTGACCACCCCACCCGAAGATTTGGAAACTGCCTGACAAGGGTCTCGCTAAAAATTAGAACATATTTTCCAGTAATGCCCCTCTTTCAGTATATAATAGCGAAGGGTTGCCATTTCCGTTGAAATTCGGAGCGGGACGGGAACCCAGAATGGAGAGAAAATGAATAGAACCAAGACCACCATCGCAATCGCCGTTATTTCAGCGGCAGCGATCCTCTTGAGCGCCTGCGGTCCGGAGCCCACCCCGCCTCCGCCCACGCCCGACCTGGACGCCTTTGCGACACAGGTCGCGGCTACCGTGCTCGCGCAGGTTGAAAAGACCGCCGCGGCATATACGCCTCCGGCTACCAGCACACCTGAGGCGTCCCCCACACCCGCCACACCCGAAGCGACCGCCACACCGGAAGCCTCCCCCACGGCGGGCACATGTGATAATTCCGAATATGTATCGGATGTAACCGTCCCTGACGGCACTCAGATGACCCCAGGACAAAATTTCGTCAAGACCTGGCAGATTAAGAACACCGGCACCTGCACCTGGGCAGCAGGCTATACGCTCGTCTACGGTTATGGTGAAAAAATGAATGGCAAGGCGGTTGCCCTGACCAGTGATGTCGCGCCCGGAGGCACGACGGAAGTATCCGTCAACCTGACCGCCCCATCCAAAGCCGGCAATTACACGGCTGCCTGGCGCATGGCGAATGCCAACGGTTATCCCTTTGGTGCATTTGTCACTGTCGTGATCGCCGTAAAATAATCAAGGACGTGTGGCCGCAGCGCTTGAATCCAAAATAAAACAGGAAGCCCGTCGACTGGGCTTCGAACTGGCGGGGATTACCACCGCCGACCCTCCGCCCCATTTTCCAGTCTATGAACGCTGGCTGGCAATGGGGCGGCAGGCGTCCATGGGTTATTTGAGCGAGGACCGCGCGAGGACAAGGCGCGCCGACCCAACGTTGATCCTCCCTGGCTGTCAGTCCATCATCGTGCTGGGACTCCGGTACTCGAATCCCGATGTGGAAAACAAAAGATCCGATCAAACCACAGGCCGTGTGGCCGCTTACGCATGGGGAACGGATTATCACCTGGTTATGCCTGATAGGCTGCGAGAACTGGTGATCTTCATTGAAGCACAAGTCGGAAAGCCCATAGCGCATCGTTGGTACACGGATACCGGTCCCCTGCTGGAGCGAGATCTCGCCATGCGCGCCGGTCTGGGCTGGATTGGGAAGAACACCTGCCTGATCAACCCCCAGCACGGGTCTTACTTTTTGCTGGCGGAACTACTGCTTGCTTATCCCCTCGAACCGGACCCGCCCATCGAGACCGACCACTGCGGGACCTGTACCCGCTGCGTCGATGCATGCCCGACGAACTGCATCCTCCCCGATCGGACGCTGGATGCCCGCCGCTGCATCTCCTACCTGACCATCGAGAACAAAGGTGAAATCCCGGAGGACCTGCGTCCCGCGGTCGGAAGCTGGGTCTTCGGCTGCGACATCTGCCAGATGGTCTGCCCGTGGAATCAACGCTTCGCCGCACAGGAAGGCGACCCCTCGCTCGCCCCACGCAGCGGAGTGCCTTTTCCTGATCTGATCGCCGAACTGGCTCTCACGCCGGGGGAATTCAACAGGAAATTCAAGGACAGCCCGGTCAGACGCGCCAAACGGAAAGGGTACCTTAGGAATGCCGCAGTCGTGCTGGGAAACAGCAAGGCTGATTCAATACCCGCTGCGCTCGATGCTGACATGCTCGACGATGACCCGCTCATCGTGGAACACCTCCGCTGGGCAATGGATAAGATCTCTGGGAAAAGGTGACATCGATGCCAAAGCTTCTCATCGCAACAGAAAACAAAGGAAAAATGCGCGAGCTGCAGGACCTGCTCTCAGAGTTGCGAGGGGTCGAATTGATGCTGCCATCACAGCTGGGCATCAACTTAAAGGTGGAAGAAACCGGTTCAACGTATGCCGAAAATGCGGAGTTGAAAGCCAGGGCTTACTGTGAAGCAAGCAGGATGATCACTCTCGCGGACAACTCGGGACTGGAGGTCCATGCTCTGGACGGCGCTCCCGGCATCTACTCCGCACGATATTCCAGCAAGCCGGGCGCCACCGATGCCGACCGCCGCGCATTCCTCCTGGAGAACCTCAGGGATAAAGCGCGTCCCTGGCTGGCTCATTTCCATGCCGCCATTGCAATCGCAATACCGAACGGCAATGTTCGCATCGCGGAAGGAGACTGCCCCGGAGAGATCATCCCCGAGGAGCGCGGCTCGAACGGATTCGGCTACGATCCCATTTTTCTGCTGGCTGATCGAGGGCTGACCATGGCGGAGTTGGGAGATGGCGAGAAAAACCGCCTGAGCCATCGCGCGCGGGCGGTTATGAACGCCGAACCTATCTTGAAGGAATTCCTCGGGATATAACTATCATCCGGCTGGTTTCCGCAGCCGGATTTTTATTCACCCGGCCGATAAGTGATTCCGCTTATGAACGTCGACAACGCGTCGGCAACTGCCTTCGGCCTTTCGATCATCACCATGTGACCGGCGTCCGGGATAATGACCCGTTGCGCGCGCCTGATGGATGCCGCCAGGTACTCTGAATAACGCGGCGGGGTCATTCGGTCGTCCGCGCCGCACACCACCAGCGTCGGAGCGCGGATTTTTCCCAGACGTTCCATGACATCAAATTGGTTGCACGCGATGAAATCTCCGTGAAAGACCGTGGAGCGGGTGATAGCCATGCGCTGCATGGCGAGCTGCTGCAGATGCGGCTCGGTATTCGGGCTGAAAGCCATCTCCGCGATCATCTGGAGCGCTGATGAAAGGGTGGCCGGACTGGATGCGCTGTGAATGAGATCGGGGGAAACCTTCAGGCGCCCTCCCCCGCCGATCAACCCCAGCGCAAGCACACGGCGGGGATGGTCCAGGGCAAGTGCCAGCGCGATAGCGGCGCCCATCGAATGCCCCACGAGGATCGCTTTATGGATGTGCAGCGCGTCCAGGAAATCAAGAATGCACTGGGCATAGTCATCGATGGATTGCCGTCCCACGCCATCGGATTTACCATGACCCGGCAGGTCCGGAGCAAAAATCCGCTGACCGGGCAGGCGCCGGACCTCGGGCGGCCAGTGTAAATAATTTCCGCCCGCGCCATGAATAAAAACGATGGGCGGGCGGAGATGCTCTTCCTCAAGATGAGAAAAATAATAAAGCGATGCAGCAACCGGCATGGCTGTTACCGCTTGCTGTGATGGATGCGGTCCACGGCATCGTCGGTCAGCGGGATGAAGACCTGCACCTTCGTCCCCTTGCCCGGGGCGGAATCGATGTACAGCAGCCCGCTGATCAGCTCGGTACGCTCCCGCAGGTTGACCATGCCCAGGCTGCCGCGTTTATCGTATGCCCGGGTGACCGCGTCCACGTCGAAGCCCAGGCCGTCGTCCACGATCTCCAACAGGACGATCTCCTTCTCCAGCGACCGCAGGCGGACCCAGATGTGCGGCGCCTGGGCGTGCTTGCGGGCGTTGTTGACCGCCTCGTCGGCGATGTAAAAGATCACGCCCTGCTTGCCCATCTCCAGTTCCGGCAGGACGCTTTCCTCCACTTTAACCAGGACATCCTGCCCGTAGGTTTCCTTCGTCTTTTCGGCCATCGCCTGAAGCGCGGCCACCAAGCCCTGCGATTCGAGGACCAGCGGGCGCAGGGTGAAGAGCATGTGGCGGATTTCCTTGGTCGTGCGCCGGGCGAGGTCTTCGATCTTCGTCAACTCTTCGGCAGCCGCCTTGGGGTCGCGGTCGATCATGCGCCGGGCGAGGTTGACCCGCATCGCAATGGCCGAGACAGATTGGGTCGGGCCGTCATGCAGGTCGCGCGCCAGTTTTTTACGCGCCTCTTCCTGCACCTCGACCATGCGGTTCTTCTCATCCGCCAGGTCCTGGTACAGGCGCGAGTTTTGAATGGCGATCACCAGCTGGCTGCCGAGGATGTCGATGACATCACGCCGGTCGGGCGTGAAGTAATCAGAATCGGGGTGGGCAAAAATCATCACGCCGTAGATGTTGTAGCCGGTGCGCAGGGGGAAACTGTAGATGGCATTGCAATTGCGCAGCGCGACGATATGAGCCAGTTCCTTATCCCTGGAGGCGGACTTGGCGAGAATCGCGTCGCCGTCGTTGATCACCTGTGCCAGGATTCCGGACTGCCCGGGCAGCTGGACGCGCATATCGGCCGTGGTGAACCGGCGGGCGGAACCGACAATAAGCGTATCTCCCGCGAAAAGCAGTACCGCGGCGACAAGCTTATCTTCGGGGCCGGTTTCCGGGTCGGTGCTCAGGGCGGTCAGGCTCAGGTCAAGGGCGGATTCGAGCACACGATGGTAGTTGAGCGTGGCGGTCAGGGTGGATGTCAGGCTGTAGATGGCGCGGACACGTTCATTTTCCACCCGCTGCTGGCGTTCACGTTCCTCGATGGTTTGCTTGCGAATCCGGCGAAAATCCCGGATCATATTGTTGCTGATATAGCCGAACAGAGCACCCAGGCCGAGGGTGAGCAGCGCCGCGACCAGTGAAAAGATAATGACCGGTGCGCTGATGCCCTGTCCGAGAGTGAAGATGACTTCAACAAGCGCCATGACCGCAGAGATGGCGAGCACGCCTTTCCACTCGAAATAGATCGTGGACGAAAGGATTGGCAGCAGTACCACCCAGAAGACTGGTCCGGAGAAACCGCCGTTCGAAATAAAGAAGAGTGCAGCAAAACAGGCATCGAACCCGACGCTCAACTCGCGATGGCGCTTCAGTCGTTTGTTGACGCCGGAGAGGTAGGTCAGGGTGACGTTCCAGACGATCAAAAGAACGAGCAGAGAGATACTGCTGGTAAGGAGGTCTCCCGAGATGGCCAGGGACAGGATCAAGCCTACGATGACAATCCACCGAAGGGAAACGACAAACCAGTCAGCGATATAGGGGGAATCCGACTTGCGCATATGATTAATGATAATCCATTAACAGAAACCGCGGGTAAGTAAAAGGTACCACCCGTTCAGAGCCTGAGGGGAGTGCTCACTTCCGGGCGGCAGGCAGCTTCCATTTGAGGCGCTGATGCCACAGGGGGGCGATCAGCGTGCGGATGACATACTTGGCGACGATAGGTGACAGCCAGGAGCCGCCCTCCCTTCGGTGGACACGGATCATCTCAGGCCAGCACCGGTCATTGGCAATCAGGGTCTTTGAATCGCCGTGAAGCCGGAAGTTTGCCCAGACACGACGGGTATAGAGCAGCGGGGCTATTTTGGCGATACGCACCCACAGGTCATAATCCATGGCAAAGAAAAAGGACGGATCGAGAGGTCCCACTTTCTGCCAGAGATCGCGCCGGAAGAAGGCAGCCTGCTGTGGAATATGCACATAACCTCCCCGCAGGCGGCGATAGTCCGTCTGGGCTGCGGGGAATCGTCCAATCACATTCCCGTCGTCGTCGATGAAATTGGCATCGCCGTAAACCAACCCCGCATCAGGATGTGCCTGCATCCATTCAACAGCCTCGCGAATCGCGCCGGGCTCGTACGTGTCATCAGAATTGATCCAAGCCAGAATATCGCCCGTTGCGCGCGCGAAACCTTTGTTGATAGCCTCCGTCTGCCCGCGGTCTTTTTCGGACACCCAATAGGCCAGCCGATCGGCATATTTTTTTATTGTCTCCACGCTGCCATCGGTAGAGCCGCCATCGATAACGATATACTCTATGCGAGGATAATCCTGCTCCAGCACGGAGCGTATGGTCGCTTCGAGGAACGGAGCCTGATTGTAAGAGGGGGTAACTATTGTAACGAGAGGTTCGTTCACTTGTGATTGACCTCGTAGATGTTCATGCCAGTTATTTCTTGAATAAGCCTTAAGGACTGCATATCAACCATATCCGTCAGACCAACTTCTTCGATCACTTTCTTGTGATACTGTCCCAAGACTGGAACGGTAACAAGATAAGCCCGTTCAAATGAAATGGTCTTGGAAAAATGCCTATCCGGGATACCGTACAGCCTGGAATAGTACCACAGAGGAGCATCTTGAGGCGTAGGGGCGATGATAATATCCTGTGTCCCCAACCTTTCCCTCAAAAACAGAACTGCCCGCTCATCCCGCCCTTTGAACGACCACTCTTGCGGGATGGTTGACAACTGCCGCCCTCCCGATATGAACACTCCGATCGATGCGAGCAGGATCAACACAGCTGCAGCAGATACGTTCCGTATCTTCGTCAGGCGGATATCCTTCAACATACCCGCCAAGCCTGCTGACGCCCAGATGATAAAAAGGGCTGCCAGTGGAAACCATATTCTAGGCCACACATTGGGACGTTGAAGGATCAGGATTAATCCTACCCAAATTACCGTTGCCACTTGCAACGGAATCCTTTAACAGAGACAGCCTGCGATGAAATATCAAGCTCAGAAGCAAGCCGGAAGTCATTGCCAGTGACATTAAATCCGATACGCCGGAAACCCAATCGGAATACACCCCATGAAAGGTGTATTGCGCCAACAAGAGCGCTTGGTTAAAGGGATTCTGAATGCCATTTTGAAAAAACTGCATCATCCCGCCATAGATAAAAATTGGAGAGTACAAAACATATGTCAGAAGCGCTGCTCCTAAGCCTGCAAACGTCCAGTATTTAATAAATGCCCATTTGGATCGGTATCCCAGTCCCGGCACTGCCACAAGGTTTTCCAGGAAAAGCCAAACAAAGAGGATGCCAAAAGGGAACAGCATGACAGGAACAGCGTAGAACCCGAGCGCGGATAAAAGGACGATCAACAACCAACCGACCAGATTTTTTTCTCTACGAACGATCAAGCCCATCCAAAATACCATCAAGGAAAGCAATGCAACCAAAGAATAACCACGCGCATTGGTGGAATATCCCACTTGAATTGGCCACCAAGCAATCAGTACCGCTGCCAGCAAGGCTGAATAACGGTCGTACATCTCTTTTCCAAGCCAGTACGCAGCGGGAATGATCATCGTTCCGGCTAAAAAAGCAGGCAACCGTACAGACCATGTCTGAAAGCCAAATGCAGCCGTAGAAAAATGAACCAGGATGGTGTGCAGGACTTGGTTGTTAGGCGCATGATAGTTGGTCATGGCATAGAACAGGGATGGAGAAAAAACTGTGGCTGTATAGGCTTCGTCGTGGCTTATGGGCGCCAGGATATTGACCAGGCGTATCGCGGCACCCCACAGGGTTATTCCCGCCAAGGCTATCAAGAAGTATTTTTCATCTTTGTTTGGGCGACAATATTGCCAAAGGCTTAATAAGTCTCCCCGTATTCGCCTCCAATCAAAACGCAACTTTCCTGACAAGAACAATACCAGAGCTAATACACCCAAACCTGCCAAAAGAATATACGTGCGAAAGATTAGTGCACTGCCTTCTCCAAGCGACTCAAAATCCCCATCTGCCATCAAGGAATCAAAAAGACTTTTTAATCCCGCATAAGGTAAGGCAGCAAGAATGAATAATCCGACTGCCAGGCCGGAGAAGAGAACAATGCATGGGAAGACGAGATTTGTTATTGGACATTTTTCGGAATCCGATTCTACGAAACATCCACCCAGTCCATACCCGAATCAGTCAAAGCGAGACGCTTTGTCCCATGCTGAACTTTTCTTCGTGCCTGCCGGTAAGTCAGGAACAGCGGTCCCAGGCCAATGCTTCCGCCCAGCGCCTGAAGGACCTTATACCAAACCCTTGCAACTCGTCCCGGAGAAAGTCTCCAAGCTTGCTGAAAATGCGAGAGCGCCAGAGAGGGATCACCGGCATCGATGAGTTCTCTTCCCGGCAAAGATGTGCAAGCCCGGCCTGTATGCCATTTGAATCCGTTTCGAAACATTCTCTGAAATCAGGTTCTGATTCCAGGCTGGGGACGAGGCGAAAGGCTTCGTTCACAAACTCCCTGGCTTGAGCGATGGTCTTGGCCGAAGCGTGCGTGCGCTCAACAGCCCAAAACTCGTCCACATGCAGCAGCGGAGCCTGGGCTGCCATGCGGATCCAAAGGTCATGGTCCAGGATCAAATGGTATTCAGGACGCAGAAATCCAGCACGCAACAAAACGTCGCGGCGCATGAAGACCGTCGGCTGGAGGAGGACATTGAAGGCGAGCAGGTCTCCCAGAGTGTACTGGGGATATTTATGCCAGTCCAGAAGGGTCAACGCCTCATCTACCATGACGCCGTCCGCATAAACCATGCCCGCTTCAGGGTGATCCTGGAGAACACTGACAGCCCGTGACACAACATCGGTACGGTAATACAAGTCGTCGGAGTTTATCCAGGCAACGATTTCACCCGACGCGCGGGTAAAGCCCTTGTTGATGGCATCCGCCTGCCCCTTGTCCGGCTCTGAAACCCACCAGTTGATCCCGCTGGCATACTTTCTGATCACATCCACGCTGCCGTCGCCGGAGCCGCCGTCCACAACAAGGTATTCGATGTTGGGATAATCCTGCCAAAGCACCGAGCGGATAGTCTGCTCGATGAACTTCACCTGGTTGTAGGAGGGAGTGATGATGGAAACGAGAGGAAGAGTCACTGTCCGCCCACTATAATCTGGTCTAAATCATAAAAAGATGCCGCACATTAATTAACCCAATCCGTAGGATTTGCTTGCAGCTCCGGCAGATCGCCCGGCGCATCGTATCCTTTAACTACTACCTTGGACTTGCCAGCTAGCCTAGCAGCCCTTATCTTTTCATCCCATTTATCCCAAGAAATACTCAATTTGCGGTATTCAGGGATTTTTTGATAGGTTTTGTAGCCGTCATAGAATGGGTACATGAGAATAAAAAGTAATAAAATTGTGGAGAATAGTTCCAGAAAAAAAGGTAAGGGTTCTCCAGATAAGTGATGTAATTGGGTCAGGCTGGTGCCAATAAAAAACCCTACCACCATCAGCATTAGTACCAAGACAAAAACCGCTTCGACAAGAACGCGTCCATCCGGCATGGATGATTCCGCATAAGCACTCGGCATACAAACTGCTACTACCAAAATAAAACTAATAACTGGGGCAAGGAAAATTGTCAACACTAAAGCAGATGGATGAAGATTACTCACTTTTTTATTGGCCACAAAATGAACGTAAGCTATCAGCATAGTCCCACTCAGTAACATGACAACTAAAAATGAATTTTCTCTCAAGAATGTATATGTGAACAAAAAAGCATTTGTAACAGACATATATATTAGGGAAAATAAGTCTGGGCGGGCGGGCATTAATGCGAGTTGATTTGCATTTCCCGGGGCTGCAATCATCGCTAACATTGCGAGAAGGGAACCTGCCAAAGCTCCGCTAATAGCATTACCCATTTACGCTTTTCCTGTTTGGCAATCAAAACCACGGCAAACAGTAAAGCTATTCCAATCATACTTGTCTGCAGGGTGACATAAGTCTCTGAAATGCCACCGCCCACGAAAGCCACCAAGGCACAGACAAGCACACCTATAAAAGGAGTGCCATTGGGAGCAGCTCTCCTTGCGCAGAACAACAATGTGCCAACCAACAGCGGAAAGAACACCATTGGCACTGTATAACCAACAAGCCCAATGCGCCAAAATAAAATCTGGAATTGGTTAGGTGCTCCAATCAACGTGAACAATACAACCCATTCCGCCAACAGCACCACCACCCATTTCGATAAATTCCACAACAATGCCCGATTTATTTCATAAAGCATCCAGACCAATGCGATTGCAAATGCTACAATTGTCAATGCAGGCCAGACACGAATGGAAGAGTGACCAAAAAGCTCAGATACACTTATAAGAAACATATGCACAAAACCAGGAGACCAGGTCATGTATAAGTTCACCTGTGCTTTCCAAAAACCCATTTGAAACAACATGCCACTCAAACAGTAATCATCTGCATAGTAACGGACGAATGTGCCTAGGTATGCATAGGCTAACAAAGCCAATCCAGCGGTAATTACTCCAATGCCGAAGGTGAAAACAGTGATTATGGCAAATCGTTTCTGAATCGATGAGGGAGGATTTTGGATCATAAAAAACACTCCTGTCGTAGAAATAAACAAAATTCGGTCCGAAAGCTCCAAGTGGCTTAGTTCCAGCCACGGTTATGGAATTTTCGTCCAAAGGTTTAGAACAACGATTTATACTGCACTTTCGGGAAGATAGTCAGGTTTCCTCCAACCGTTGCATCCAGTACCTGGCGTCCGGATTTTTCGTAGGCATCCCTGGCGAGCCTGTAAGCCCGTTCTGAACCGTCGAGGTCGGGTAACTGCCACTTGAAACCCGCGCCAAAATAGTTAGGGGAAAAGTGGTTGGGGTCATCACCCTTTGAGACCACAGCCTGATTCGCCGGTCCCTGGGTGACGAAGTTGTGATCAACGCCGATTAAAATCAGCTTCCGAAAATCCCATATGGAAGGCGAGCTGCAGTGCGACATACGTGACGGTGAATCCCTCGAAAATCCTCCCGGACGCATCGTGCGAAAAGTCTTCAAGACCGGTAAAATCCGTGTCGAGAAAAATGGTTTGATGATCGTCCAAAAACCAGCGACGGGAGCGCCAGGTCAGGTATTTAGGTAAATCGAGTGGATTTCATTTCTCCGGCACATTGTTCCAGCACCAGATCATTGACCGACACCAGACAGGATGTGGTAAATCCGAGTTCGGAGAAGATCAAATAGATCCGGTTCAACCCAAATGTGAACTCGCTCCTTAGTTTAGCCAAGTCCGTTTCTCGCAGGGAAGGACCGTTTCCGATGATAAAACAACGCTCTCCTTTATGTGAATTGCGAAGCGCTTGCAAGCGACGACGACTCTGATGCCAGCGAGGGCTGAGATGCTGTGCAAAGACATGACGTCCGCGGTTGCGATACCACCAATAAGTGCTCGACGCGGCTCTCCAAAGTAAAATTGGTGTGATCTTTTTGATCGTTTGTTTCACTTTTTATCTTCTGCTGTAAAGGTTAATATCGCGAAATTGAGTGAGTAAAGGCAGTTCACGAAAATATTGCTCATCTCCGCAAGTATCACAAATAATAGCACACGGTTGAAAATCTGGATCTGAGTATTGCGCAGAAGGGGTCCCGGCTACGATCCATTCGATTCTAAGGTCATCGCGCGGGGCTCCCAGCAACACCCAGTATGGATACTCTGCTCCAGCACCAGAGATGGCTACACCAACATCACGACATTGAGAGTTCAGGATTAAGCTCGTAATACCCTTCATTGGCTCGTATGCACCGGGAATACTGGTGAAATACATTTGCTCACGCGAGGCAGTGAGCACGCTTGGCCAATCTGTTTTCCCAGGTAAAGGAATGAGCGGGCGGGAATAAATGCTAGCCAGCCATATGAACGATGATACAGCAAGGCAAACTCCCACAATCGATATCAACCAAGTCGAGACAAGAAGACTAAAAAATGTTCCAACTACTGGGGCATACAGAAGAAAGAATGGCAACAGCAGGCGGCTTCCAAAAATCTGCCATTTAAATACAAAGCTAAACGCTACAAATCCAAGAATAACCAAGACCTGATAAATCATCAACTTTCTGTCCATACGTTTGAACAAAACGAGAGAAGCCACGAAAACCACACCGATTATCAATGCATGAAACGGATTAAAAGTAACATCCTCGCTTGTGGTCAAATTGCCAATTCTGAATTCACCTTGAGCTGTTGTTCGCGAATCATTGACATTTAACCCTAGCTTGAAATGGATACCGATAACAAGGCGCGTTAATTGATGATTAACTTCAGGCCATGGTGTATGCAGTTGCAGGCTCGCATTGCGCAATATGTTGGACGTAAGTCCACCGACATTCATCATCTCGTTGCGGAAGGATGCCGTGTTATCGGGGTCGAAAGGTACACCATACGTCCGCAGGTTGCGCGCCAGATAACCTGCATTTATTATTGAAAATATGACAATTGCAAGTACTGCCAACCGGGCAAAAATTGTGAATTTCACCTGCCGGAATAATATAATTGGCGCTGCCAGTGCAAATGGAAGCATGAATGCGAATGCCGTAGGTTTGGTCGTAGTCGCCAAGCCAGCTGATGCTGAGAGGAATAAAATTACCCATTGTGGCTTTTCCATACCCTGCCACAATGCCAGAAACTCCACTGTAAGGCAAACCAGCCAAAATCCTGTGATGTAATCGGTCATCGTACTGGATGCCTGGACAATACCCATCGGCAAACTGGCAACAAACACTGCCGCCAACAATTGACCGGCGAGTGCTGCGCCGAGCAAAGCTGCCAACAACGATACACCCACCACACTGCCAACCATTGCAGACCATTCGCTAAAATTAGCCAGATGGTCGCCTCCACTCAATATGTAAAAATTCAGAACTGAATATTCAGCAATAGGAGCATAGGAATTCTGTAGTTCCATACCGCTAGGATAATGCGCAACGGAATGATTTTGCGCCCAATGAGCTACACGTGACATGTGGTAATTTAGCGAATCAAACGTGTTGGGAGGCGCAAACCTGGCAACTATCATGGTAAGAACAAAAACGATGATGATCACACCTCACCATTATCGCATTGACGGGTTTTTTAACCCTTCCAGTACAGGGCGTCGCAACGTAAAACCTTTTCCAAGGCGCTGCACCAACCAACCCGCGCATAAAAGGGTTAACGTCAACCACGTTATGGACAAGCCCATGGGTGTTAGTGCTTTTCCAAGGCTGAGCACTTCGGTACTGAATAACAAGCCATATGCCCCATGAAATAGCTGCACGTATAAAGTTCCGTCGCCAGCCCAACTCCGGAAAAAGGGATGCCGCCAGAAACACCAGCACTACAAATGCAAGCAAAGGAAGAATGACCAACATTGTTACTCTGTACTCAGCCTCGCCGTCGCTCCGCCATCCACGATCATGGCCTGACCGGTCATAAACGACGACTGAGTCTCATCTGCTAAAAAGTATATGGCATGGGCAATTTCCTCTGGCTTGCCGACGCGTCCGTTGACAGTTTTGCGGGCTAGGTTATCGAGCCGAGTTTGGATGTCGCCGCCGGAGACATGTCCGCGCCCCAAGCCGGCGCGCAGCATGGGCGTATCCACCGCCCCCGGCAGGATCGCGTTCACCCGGATGTTGTCTGCGGCAAACTCGATCGCCATCGCCCGGGTGAGGGCAAGCAGCCCCCCTTTACTGGCAGCATAGGCTGAGATATTAGCCGACGTCTGGACGGCATGGACCGAAGACACATTGACCACCGCGCCTCCGCCTGCAGCTTTCATCAACGGGTGTGCCAGCTTGACTCCCAGGAAAGCGGAGCGCAGGTTGGATGCGATGACTGCGTCCCATTCCTCAATCGAGGTATCCAACAGCGGTTTGGCAATCTGCATGGCTGCATTGTTGACGAGCGCATCGAGGGTCGGCGAAAAAGACTGGGATTTGCCGAAGATGGCGGCTACTTCTTCGGGATGTGAAATATCCGATTGGATAAACAACCCTCGAGCAGGGAAATCGCCGCCAAACGGATTGCGGTCCACGCCGATGACCTGCCAGCCAGAACCGGCAAACAGCGCGACGGTCGCACGACCGATGCCTCCTGCCGCGCCGGTGATTAAGGACTGTCTTAGAATTCTTTTCAGGCATGACAAAGCTCCTGTTCATCATAGGCTATTCCCAACCCGTCGAGCAGGTTCTTGATGGTGTTCCAATGTACCCGCTCCCAGGCAGCCGGGCTGGAATTGGCATTGTGTGGAGCGAGCATCACATTGTCCATTTTCAGTAATGGGCTTTCAAACGGAAGAGGTTCCTTCTCGAACACATCCAATGCTGCTCCGAAAATTTTCCCTGATTGTAAAGCGGTAATCAATGCCGCCTCATCAACGATTGGACCACGCGCCGTGTTTATGATAACCGCATTCGGTTTTGCCAGAGACAAAGTATCCGGATTTACGAGGTGATGACTGGTAGGATTAAGATCACAGTTGACGCTAATGAAATCCGACTGGGACATTAACGTATGAAGATCGGTCATCCGGATGCCCGTTTCGGCGATGAACACATGGTCGATCTCAATGATATCTGTTCCCAACACAGGCATCCCGAAGGCACGCGCGCGGCGGGTGACGGCTTTACCAATGTTGCCTACCCCGATCACACCCAGCGTGGATTCGTGCAGGGCTTTACCGGGGATCTTATCCCACTTACCGGATTTCATTTCTCTGTCCATGGTGGGATGGCGGCGCGAGAAGGCAAGGATATATCCCATCACGGTGTCCGCCACAGGCAAGGTGAAAGCATTGAGCGTGCGACCGATTTTGACGCCGAAACGGGCTGCGGCTACTTGGTCGATCGAGTCGATACCGGTCCCCCATTTGGAAATCACTTTCAGCCGTGGGGCACAAGCCTCAATGGCGCGCGCCGTATAGTAATCGTCGCCGCAAATAACCCCGTCAAATAGACCCGCATACTTCAGGATATCAGCCTCCTCGAGCCGTTCCTGCACATCGGCTATGATCAGGGAAATCCCATGTTGTTCGAGTACCGGGCGAAAACGTTCGACGAAAGGGAGCATATAGGGGGCGGAAAATAATACAGTAAGCAAGGTCGACCTCTTAGGTATGATTTAGGCGTAAGTATTTTATCAGCGCAGATGGAATTTTTACATCCTGGCCAACATTAACTTTAGACAACATCAACTGACAAGGACGGGCATGGCGACTTTTGAAAACGGAGTCCGTCGGTTGTTCACCTGTTTTTCCGCATCAGAAAATCTGTTATCTCGAAATCCATCTCATCATCGATATCCCAGGCTTCATCTGCTCCAACTTCAAACATTAATGGCCTCTCGCCAAGTCGGTTCCGACGCTTCAATAGGTTTTCGCGGGTAAATATGTAAATACAAGAGTTTTCTTCAAAAACCGGCGGAAGGTCCTGCGTTTGAAGAAGTATGGCAGGGTCATGGTTCATCGGGCGCCCATTTTGGTCCCATAAGCGGGTCTGCATCCGCGTGACCGAAAATAGCGAATTGTGTCCAGGATAATCTGATAAGAAGGCTTGAATTGCCCGTGAAATTGTCTCCGGCTTAAGCAGCGGATTGGTGCTGTGAGTTTGCAGATAGAAATCTGCCGCCACCTGGGATGTATCATATAGAAGGATTTCGTTCATTGGGATCGTATCAGCACGTAATTGATCTGGTCGGGGCAGGATGGCAACATCAGGAAAACCCTGAACTAAACCATCCATGATCTCTTGCGAATCAGTATCTACAACCACTTGGCTAATCTCCGGAACAGCCAACAGCGTAGTGATTATATGATGATAGAGTGGTTTTCCCGCCAGGAGACGGTAATTCTTTCCAGACACACGCTGTGAGTGGTGACGCATGGGAACGAGGGATGCAACTTTAGTCATGGGCGTTCCATTTCATATATTGTCCATCCATATTGAAATGATCGAGTATCAATAAACGGGGAAGGGGTGGAACAAAATGCACGGGTCTCAATAAGCGCACAGAATAGACGCGGAAAATCAACAGCTAGCATCGGAAAGGAGCGTGAAATACTCTGAACTTCTGACCACCCGGCCGACTCTCCCATATAATCTTGTAATGTTTTGTTCCATTCAACCTGGGTTGGCTCATGGACTCCCATACGGACGGTAAGCAATGGCTGGTTATGTACCCATGGGGACACAATGTAACAAGCATTCTTTGGGCATGCTTTATCACCACCCATTCCGGGCTGAAACAAATCGACCACAATATCCTCTCGACCAAACCTCGTCGTCAATTGCATTTTTATTTGGTCAGTGTATTCATTTGCAGATTGAATATTGAGGTAGACACCGCTTCCGGCTGGGAGTGCCGCAAGAGCACTCATTAACCGAGCGTTAGAGTTATCTACCGCGAGCTGAATCCTCGCTGTTGTAACGTTATTGATAATGGAGACAGCAATGAGTAATACCGATAATGCTGCGAGAATTTTTGTTACTGGCGTGCGCCAGACAACGTTTTCCCCCAATACAAGACCCGCAAAGATAGCTGCGCCAAACGCAAATGGAAGCATGTAATATTCCGTCATGAAATTCCATGGCAGATAGACCACTATCCAGACCGCCATCCAAACAAACATATCGACAGCTAATTGCATTTGGGAAAAACTTCGTCGAGAGATCAATAGAATTATTAACAAAAGCATCATGACGAACACGTAGGAATGATCACGGACAAGCCAACCCGACCATCGTATTGCAGATGAGACAAATTGCGATACCGTAAAATGGTACCTTTCGGTATATCCGCTGGTTGATGCTGCACTCGAAATAAAAATAAAACGGGACAGGAAATAAACGCTGACTGCAACAGCCGATGAAATCAGGTAAGGGATCCGCCAAGTCAACAAACTAATGCTTGTGCGCTTCGCCCACAACCACCCAAAGGCGACCCAGGTAGCGCTCACGGGCAGCATCACAACGCTTGTTTCTTTTGATAGCATACCGCATAACAGCAGTAAAGACGCGCTTGATACCACCAAAACTTTGTACCACAGCACGGACGTGGGGGAATAGACTGTTACAACAAAAAGAGACGATGCGATAAACATCACCTGTAGCCATTCACCCTTTGATAGAGTGAAAAAATTCTCAACAGTAGCACCAGAAACAACAAATAACAGCCCGGCCAGCCATACTTGCCAAGGGTTTGCGCCTTGCTTTCGTAAAAACGCAATCAATGCCGCCACCGTCAGGCACAATACGAGAGTGTTCAGCAAGAAAAACCATACCGGTTGTTCGCCAACTAAATAATAAAGAAAGGCAAAAGAAAGCCAGTAAAGCGGCCTGAACCTGGCATCCGTGACGTCAAAACGAAAACCCCAATCACCTTTAACAATATCCTGCGCGGTAATGATGGATTTTCCATCATCAAACAGACCAAATTGCGGCGAGAGCAGGCGCGGCAGCATGACCAGGACGGCGACCAGCACCGGAGAGTAGAGCAG